>CAWEOF010000047.1:0-375829 GCA_963810605.1 uncultured Actinomycetes bacterium | reverse complement strand
GGGGCTCGAACAGCACCCGCTGGACGCACCCGTCGACGTCGGCGAGCAGGTTGGCGTGCGTCAGCATGCAGCCCTTGGGCGGGCCGGTCGTGCCGGACGTGTAGACGATCGTCGCGACGTCGTCCTCGGTCGCGCTGCGGGCGCGCTCGTCGAACTGCTCGTCGGTCACGTCCGCGCCGCGCTCCTTCAGCTCGGACAGCTTCAGCGTGCCCTCGCTCTCGCCCTCGAAGCGGATGACATGGCTCAGCTCGGGCAGCTTCGCGCGGATGACGTCGAGCTTGGCGACCTGCTCGTCGTCCTCGCAGAAGATCGCGCTCGCGCCCGAGTGCTCAAGGACGTAGAGGCACTCCTCGGGTGAGTTCGTCTGGTAGACGGGGACGACGACGGCGCCCGCGCAGATCGCGCCGAAGTCCGCGAGCGTCCACTCCGCGCGGGTGTTCGAGAGGATCGCGACCCGCTCGCCGGGCTTGACGCCGAGCGCGATGAGGCCCTTGGCGATCTCTCGCACGCCCGTGCCGAGCTTGGGGTAGGAGATCTCGCCCCAGCCCTCGCCGAGGGGGTACTTCAGCGCCGTGCCGCTGTACTTCGCGGCGGCGTCGAGCACCAGGGTGGACGTGGTCCTGGCGGTCGCGATGCTCGGGGACGCCGAGTCGGCGTCGGGCGTGGTCTTGCTCGGGGTCACGGTGGGAGTCCTCGTGGACGACGTCGGGGCTCATTCCAGGATACGGGCGCGAGCGAGCCGCTTCGCCGGGTCATGCCTCCAGGTCGGTCAGCGCGAGCGGCGCTCTGCCTCGCGGAACGCGTTGGGGCCGAGGGCCGTGCGCAGCAGCTTCAGGCGCGCGCGGCGCGTTCCCGAGCCCATCGCGGGGAGCTGCAGCGACACCGCTTTGCCGAATGCGCGGCCGGTGATCCGCACGGGCTGGGTCGTGATCGGCGTGTAGTCCCTCGTCTCGATCTCGATCGCGGCCAGCAGCTGCGGCTTCAGGCGCCGGCACGCGGGACCGACGCTCGGCCAGTCGCCGCCGGCCGGCTTGCAGCGCAGGCGCCAGGTGCGCGTCGGCGCGCCCTTGCGCGCGCTCGCGGCGATGCGGATCCGCAGATCGATGGCGGCCGATGCGGTATCGGCGGTGCCCTCCGCCGGTAGCAGGTCGCGCAGGCCGCCAGCAGCGGCCACCGTGAGGATCGCGACGACGGCAGCCGCCGCGACCTTGACTCGCAGGCCCATCACGGGCCAGCGTAGCGGCCGCCTACGACTTGGCGGCGCGCTTCTTCGAAGCCGGCTTCTCGGCCACCGGCTCGGTGCGGGGCGCGCGAGCGTACTTCGCGATGAAGTCCGTCGTGGCCTTGTGCGCCTCCTCGTCGGGGCGCTGGTTCATCGGCGACTTCATGAGGTACGACGACGGGCCGTCGAGCTGGCCCGAGAGGCCGTGGTTGAGCGCGAGCTTGCAGCAGCGCACGGCGTCGATGACGATGCCGGCGCTGTTGGGCGAGTCCCACACCTCGAGCTTGACCTCGGCGGTCAGCGGGACGTCGCCGAACGCCTGGCCCTCGAGGCGGATGTGGGCCCACTTGCGGTCCGTCAGCCACGGCACGTAGTCCGACGGGCCGACGTGGACGTCGCCGGCCGGCAGCGTGTGGCCCATGATCGACGTCACGGCGTTCGTCTTGGAGATCTTCTTGGACTCCAGGCGCTCGCGCTCGAGCATGTTGAAGAAGTCCATGTTGCCGCCGACATTGAGCTGCGACGTGCGCATGAGCTTCACGCCGCGGTCGTGGAAGAGGCGGGCAAGGTTGCGGTGCACGATCGTCGCGCCGACCTGCGACTTGATGTCGTCGCCGACCACCGGCAGCCCGGCCTTCTTGAAGCGCCCCGACCAGTACTCCTCACGGGCGATGAAGACGGGGATGCAGTTCACGAAGCCGCAGCCGGCGTCGAGGATCTGCTCGACGTACCACTTCGTCGCGTCCTCGGAACCGACCGGCAGGTAGGAGACGACGACGTCGGTGTGCGTGTCCTTGAGGATCTGCACGATGTCGGCCGTCGGGCCGGGAGCCTTCGTGATCTTCTGCTTGAGGTACTTGCCGAGGCCGTCGTGCGTCATCCCGCGGTGGACCTGGACGCCGAGCTTCTTCGGGACCTTCGCGAACTTGATCGTGTCGTTCTGGCCCGCCCAGATCGCGGTTCCGAGATCCTTGCCGACCTTGTCGGCGTCGATGTCGAACGCGGCCGTGAACTCGATGTCGCGGATGTGGTAGCCGCCGAGGTCGACGTGCATGAGCCCGGGGACGTCGACCGAGGGGTCGGCATCGCGGTAGTAGTGGCAGCCCTGGACGAAGGCGTTCGCGCAGTTGCCGACGCCGACGATCGCGACACGCACCTTGTCGGACTGGTAGCGCGCCGCGCCGTTGGTGTGGGCGGCGCCGTTGCCGTTGGTGGGGCTCATGTTGTGCTGGTTTCCCTTCGGGTGAACGTTCCGGGTTTACACCCCGTGCCGTGGTGCTCGTTACACGGCCGCCGGGCCGTTGAGCTGGCGGCGGACGTGGAAGATGCGCTGCAGGACGGTGAAGCTCGACAGGGCTGCAAGCAGGTAGACGGCGGGTTCGAGCGCTCCGAGGGACGCGAATACGAGCCCCGCCGAGAGGATGATGACGCGGATCGCGCGGGTCGCGATGCCGACCTTGCACTCGACGCCGAGCGCCTCCGCCCGCGCGCGGGTGTAGGAGACCACGAGCGACGCGAGCACAGCGATGACGACGGCCGCGACGGCCGCCTCGTTCTGCTCCGTGGCGAACCAGACGGCGACGCCCGTCAGGACGATGCCCTCCTCGATGCGGTCGAGCGTCGAGTCGAGGAACGCGCCGAACGCCGTGCCCTTGCCGGACATCCGCGAGTAGGCGCCGTCGAGCGTGTCCATGATCGACCCGACGATGAACGCGACGCCGCCCCAGAAGAACTCCGTCTGCCAGATGAGCAGCGCGGCGACGACGTTCAGCGCGAAGCCGGTCAGCGAGATCGCGTTCGGCGTCAGGCGCGACTCGATGAGCTTGTTGCGGTAGACACCCCGGCGCTCCGAACCGGCCCCCGCGCGCCCTGCGCCACGAGGACGGGATCCGGGGTCGGTGGCCGGCTGGCGCGACGTAGCCATCAGGGCGTTGCGGTGGCGTTGGACGCCACGACCGACGACGGGCGGAACGTCCACACGCGCGGTCGCGTGCGGGCGAGTGCGCGGGCGGCGAGCGCGCCGATGCCGGCGGCCGCGGCACCGAGGACGGCGTCGGCGATGAAGTGGTTCGCCGTCGCGACGATGACGACGACGACCAGCAGCGGGTACATCGCCCAGAAGATCTTCAGCGGGCGCCACATGACGAGCTTCGACAGCGGGATCCCGATCATGAGCGCGAACGCGACGTGCATCGACGGCACGGCCGCGTACGGGTTGAAGAGGTTGTTGACCGTGACGCTGTCCTGCCCGATGCCGGTGAAGTCCGCGACCGTGTCGAAGAAGCCGTACTCGGGGAAGAACCGCGGCGGTGCGGTCGGGAACGTGGCATAGCCGACCAGCGCGATCCCGAACGCGATGAGGAACATGTTGCGCACGAAGTAGAAGCTCGCGTTGCGGAAGAGGTACAGCCAGGCGAGCGCGCCGACCGTGATCGAGGTCTGGGCGTTGATGTACATCCACGAGGCGGCGTCCAGGAGCCACTGCTGACCGGACATGAAGGCCTGCACGGAGGGCTCGACGAAGAGGTTGAGCGAGCGCTCGATGCCGATGAGGTCGCGTGCGTTCTGGAAGGCGGCCGTCGCGGCTTCGGGATGGTTGACGAGCCCGCGCGTGAGCCGGTAGAGCTGGTAGGCGGCCATGAACAGCAGCACCTGGCGCACCACGTCGAGCGGGCCGTGTGGCAGGAGCCGCGCCTGGAGCGTGCTGAGGCGTGTGGGCATGGAACGCAAGCCATCCTACTCACGGCTCCGATGAGACGAAAGTTCACAGCGGTGCGCAACGCGCCCCGCGATCGAGGATCCGGCGCGGCTCGAAGGCCGCCTCGACGACGATCGATTCGGTGCGCATCGAGCGCACCCTCCGACGACGCGTCGGTCGCTCAGCGCCGGCAGGCGGGTCCGCCGAGGCGCGCCCGCACGCGCACCGGGCCGGCGCGCAGCACGCGCACGCGCGTCAGGCCGCTCGGGTCCCGCTCGACGCAGGCGTGCCCGCGAACGACCGCCCACCAGCGCGTATGGCGTACGCGCACGAGCGCGTCGCCGCGGCGCGTCGCGCGGAGCTCGAAGCCATCGGGCTCAAGCGTGACCGCGCGCGCGGCGCCCGTGACGAGCGGCGCCGGCCGTGAGACGGCGAAGACGCGCCAGTGGGTGTTCCGCCAGACCGGGCGCAGGTAGGGCAGGCCGCGCGCGACGAGGCGAGCCTCGGCGCGCGCGGAGTAGTCGAGCGGGACGTCGGGCACGGCGACGTACGCGACCGCGTGCTCGTCGAGCCAGGCGCGGTAGGTCGCGGGCGTGAACGTGCCGTCGTAGAACAGCGCGCCGTAGCGGCGGTCGAGCTGGCGCTCCCAGCCGCGGGCGAGCGCGACGTGCGGCGCGACGTGCGCGGCCTCCCAGTGGTTCTCGGTGAACGGGATCTCGACGCGGAAGCTGCCCGGCCTGCGCTCGAGGAAGCGCACGAGCGGGGCGTGGTACGCCGCGGCGGTGGAGGGATCCCCGTGCGCTCGGACGACGTCGCGCACGGCGGGATAGGCCTGCCAGTACGCCAGCGGGACGATGAGCGCGACGAGGATCGCCCGCCGGCCGGGCGCGGCGAGGATCGCTCCGGCGAGGACCGGTCCCGCGAGCAGCGCGCCCAGTCGGGTCGCGTTGCCGCCGAGCGCTGTCGGGATGACGAACGCCGCGACGCAGGCGAGCGCGTAGATCGCGGCGCCGGTCCGCAGCGTCCGCTCGCGGGCGGGAAGCGCGAACGCGACGAGCGCGACGGCGACGAGCGCGGGCCAGAACGCCGACGCGACGAACGGCTCGGTCCCACCTTCGGGAAACAGCGCGGCGAGGATGAGCGCGGGCGCGAGCGCGGCGGCGGCGATCGCCGCGCCGCCGCGCCGGCGTGCGCCGGTGCCGGGCGTCGACGGTTCACCCGGCCGCTTGGCCCCTGCAGCGTCGCGCGGGGAGGCAGTGCCGGGCCGACCGCGTTCTGTGGTCGCTCCGCGCGTGGAGGGCGCCCCGGGCCGATCGCCCCCTCCGGCGGCTCCGCGCGCGGAAGGCGCGAGGGCGTACGCGATCGCGGCGATGGCCACGAAGAGGCCCGCGACCGGGCTGGCGAGCGTCGTGAGCGCGGCGAGCGCGCAGGCGAGCGGCCAGCGGTCGCGCTGCAGCGCGAGCATCGCGGCGAGGGCGAGCGCGACGCCGAGCGCGAACGTCAGTCGGCCGCTGACGAGCGTCGCCACGAGACCGAGCGCGAACCACGCCGCCGCGACGCTCCCGGCGCGCGGGCCCCAGCGGCGCTCGGCGATGAGGCCGAACAGCGCTGCCGCGACGACCGCAGCGAGCGCGCCCGCCACCCGCACCCCGAGGAGCGCGCCGAGCGGCGGGGACAGCAGGCTGTAGGCCGGCGTGTGGTGACCGGCGAACCAGCCGTTGTCCCACAGCGCGAATCCCGCGTCGCGGAAGAGCCAGGCGCGGTACTCCTGCGCGGCGTGGTCGGCGGTGGCCGGATCGAGCAGCAGGTACGCGGCGGCACCGAGCGCCGCGACGACGCACGCCCACCGCGCGGCGATCACGGCGGCGGAGGCTCGCCGCTGAGGTGGCGGATGATGCGCTCGCAGACCTCGGGCCGGTCGAGCCACGGCCAGTGGCCCGCGTCCTCGATCGTCTCGAGCGTCGCGTCGCCGAGCGTCGCGGCGTAGCCCGCGCCGAAGCGCGGCGCGATCCAGGGGTCCTGCGCGCCCCACAGCACGAGGCCCGGCGCCATGATGTTGCCGAGCCCGGCGCCCGCGGCCGCCAGCGACTGCGGCGTCGCGCTGCGCAGGAGCTTCAGCAGCGCGCGCTCGGTGCCGAGGTCGATGTGCTCCGCGACGCTCGCGACGAACGGCTTTGCCATCGCGCCCTTCCCCGCCGACGCGCGGCGCGAGAGCCGGCGCACCATCCGGGGCGTCGCGAAGCCGACCGCGATCGGGCCGACGACCGGCATGCTCACCGCCCGCGCCCAGCCGCGCCAGCGAAAGCCATCAAGCAGCGGGACGCCGTCGATGACGACGAGCCGCTCGACGCGCTCGGGCTGGGCCGCCGCCCAGGCGAGCCCGACCGCCGCCCCCCAGTCGTGCATGCACAGCCGCACGCGATCGATGTCGAGCGCATCGAGCAGCCGGTCCACGAACGCGACATGGCCAGCGAGCGAGTAGTCGAGGTCCCCGCGCTTGCCGCTGCGCCCGAAGCCGGGCAGGTCCACGGCGATCCCGCCGCCGAGCGCCAGCGGCCCGATCCAGTCAAACGACGAGGTCGGCAGGCCGTGCAGGTAGAGGATCGGCACCGCGGAGTCGCCGGCACGCCGCAGGAACACGGGTTGCTCGTCGAGCTCGATCGTCTCCTCGGTAACCGGTGGCACGGCCGCGGAAGATAGTCTCAGCGCGTGCGGACCCTCTGCTTCGGCGAGGCCATCGTCGATCTCATATGCCAGCGTCCCGTCGCCTCGCTTGCCGAGGCGGACGCGTTTGTCGCGCATCAGGGAGGCGTTAGTGCCAACGTCGCCGTCACCGCCGCTCGCGCGGGAGCGTCCGTCGCGCTCGCCGGCGGCGCGGGTGACGACGCGTGGGGCGGTTGGCTGCACGACCGCCTCGAAGCCGAGCAGGTGGGCCTCGAGTGGTTCCGCCTTGCCGGCGGCCAGCGCACGGCCCTGGCCTTCGTCACGGTCGACGAGCAGGGCGAGCCGACGTACGAGCTGCACGGCGATGGCATCGCCGCGACGATCGCCGGGCTGAAGCGACGGCTGCTCGACGCCGTCGAGAAGACCGACGCGCTGTTCTTCGGCTCGAACGTCCTCGCCGGCAAGGCCGAGGCGAAGCTCGCCACCGCCGCCCGCGAGCGCGCGCTCGAGCTCGGCCGGCCGATCGTCTTCGACGCGAACATCCGGCTCGGGCGCTGGGAGGACTCAAGCGGCCGCGCCGGGGCGGCGTGCGGCGCATGCGTGCCGGGTGCGTTCCTCGTGAAGTGCAACCTGGCCGAGGCGCGCATGATGACCGGCGAGAGCCATCCCGAGAAGGCCGCCGCGTCGCTCCTCGCCGGGGGTGCGCAGCACGTCATCGTCACCCTCGGCGCCCGTGGGGCGATCCTTCGCGCGTCGGGCTTGAGTCGCGACGTCGCCGGCCGTCCGGCGCGGGTGCTCAGCACGCTCGGCGCGGGCGACGTCTTCACGGGCGTCGTGCTGGCAGCTCTTTGCAAGACGGACTTCTACGCGCCCGCGGTCGCGGCCGCTATGCCCGACGCCGTCGAGGAGGCCGCCCGCGCGTGCGAGCGCTGGGGCGCCCTGCCTGCGCCTGCGAACCCGGGGCAGTGAGGAGGGCCCGTCTGCCGCGGGCGCGCCCGCGAGCCGCGGAGGCAGCGGCGGCGAGCCGCGCGCCGGGGCGGTCGTTCGTCGAGCGCGGGGCACAGGCGCAGTGAGCCTCGCGTCGAGCCGGGCGGCGCGCGCCGCCTGGAAGGCGCCGTCGCGGGCGCGGGTGGCGCGCATCCGCGCGCGGCTCGCCGAGGTCTACGGCGTGCCTGTCGCGCCACCGCACGGCCACCCGATCGCCGAGCTCGTGCTGACGGTCCTCTCGCAGTCGACGAACGACCGCAACCGCGACGTCGCCTACCTGCGGCTGCGCGAGCGCTTCGAAGACTGGCACGCGGTCCGCGACGCGCCGCTCGAGGAGATCGAGGAGGCGATCCGCCCCGGCGGCATCTCGAAGGTGAAGTCCGCGCGCATCCAGGCGATCCTGCGCGCGATCGGCGACCCGCTGGACCTCGACTGGATCGAGCACGCCCCGGTCGCCGAGTCGCGCGCCTACCTCTGCGCGCTGCCGGGCGTCGGACGCAAGACCGCGGCCTGCGTGCTGCTCTTCACGTTCGGACTGCGCGACGTCCCGGTCGATACGCATGTCGCGCGAGTCGGCACCCGCCTGGGCCTGTTGCGTCCGAAGGCCCCCTTCGACGAGCTGCACGACGCGATGCTGAAGCTCACCCCGCCGGGCGCCGAGCTCGAGCTGCACATCAACCTCCTGCGCCACGGCCGCCGGACCTGCACCGCCCGACGCCCGGCCTGTGACGACTGCGCCCTGGCGCGGATGTGCCCGAGCCGCAACGCCTTCGCGGCGCGTTCCTGAGACTCACACTCCACGATGTCCCGAGCCGTATTTCGGCGACGCACGAGTTTTCTGCAGACCGTTGCCTGCACACTTGCGCGGGGAGTAACGTCCAACCGCACGGATGGAGTTTCGGATTCTCGGTTCGCTGGAGGCGATCGGCGACGACGGCATCGTGTCACTGGGCGGCATGAAACCGCGCGCCTTGCTCGCCATCCTGCTGCTGAACGCCAACCAGCCCGTCAGCGGGGAGCGCCTCGCGATCGCACTGTGGGGCGACGACGCGGCCGGACGCACGGTCGTCAAGACCGTGCAGGTCCACATCTCGCGGCTGCGCAAGGCCCTCGGCGAGCCGGGCATCGTCGCCACGACCCGCGCCGGCTACAGCCTGCGCGTGGGTCCCGACGAGCTCGACGCCACGCGCTTCTCGCGTCTCGTCGAAGCCGGGCGCACAGCGCTCGCCGGCGACGACCCCCGGCTGGCCGGCAGCGTCCTGCGCGAGGCCCTCGCGCTCTGGCGTGGCCCGGCGCTCGCGGACCTCGCGTTCGAGCCGTTCGCGCAGATCGACATCGCGCGCCTGAACGAGGAGCGACTCGCCGCGCTCGAAACCCGGATCGAGGCAGATCTCGCCAGCGGCCACGACGGAGAGCTCATCGGTGAGCTGTACCAGCTCGTGTCCGCGAACCCGACCCGTGAGCGCCTGAGCAGCCACCTCATGCTCGCGCTGTACCGGTGTGGGCGACACGCCGAGGCGCTCGACGCGTACACGCGCCTGCGCACCAGCGCGGCCCACGAGTTCGGCCTCGAGCCGAGCGCGACGATCAAGGCCCTTCAGGCTCGGATCCTCGAGCAGTCGCCGACGCTCGATCGGGCCGAGGCGCCCCCCGCAGTCGCGCCTGCGATCCAGACGCGCGCCGCTGCGCCGCGGCGTACCCCCGCGGCCCGCGGGCCGATGATCGGCCGCGCCGCGGAGCTCGGCGAGCTGCGCCACGCCCTCGACGACGCGAGCGAGGCGCGCGGCTCGGTGTTCGTGCTGCTCGGCGACGCCGGCATCGGCAAGACCCGGCTCGCCGAGGCGCTGGCAGACGAGGCGGCCCAGCGCGGGCACGACGTGCTCTGGGGGAGCGCGTGGGAGGCCGGCGGCGCGTCGGCGTTCTGGCCCTGGACGCAGCTCATCCGCCAGCTGCTCGACGCGCGGACGCCCGAGGAGGCGATCGCGGATCTCGGCGAGGGCGCGCCGTACGTCGCGCAGATCGCGCCCGAGGTCGGCCCCAGGCTCGGGACCTACCGCGATCGGCTTCCGACGCTCGAGAGCGAGGCCGCGCGCTTCAGCGCCTTCGACGCGATCGTCTCGTTCTTGCGCGCGTCCTCCGCCCGGCGCCCGATCGTCGTCGTGCTCGACGACCTTCATGCGGCCGATGCTCCATCCGTCCGGCTCGTCGAGTTCCTCGCGCGGGGGCTGCATGGAGCCCACCTGCTCGTCATCGCGACGTGTCGCACCGACGGCGTACGGCGGGACACGGAGATCACGCGCGCCCTCACCGATCTCGCACGGCCCGCGCAGCAGATAGCGCTCACCGGCCTGACGCGCGAGGACGTCCTCGCGCTCGCGGCCACACGGTCGCCGCTGCCGATGCCGGCGGAGCTCGTCGATCGCCTGCACGCGCTGACCGGTGGCAACCCGCTGTTCGTCGACGAGGTCCTGCGGCTGCTCGACGCGCAGGGCGCGCTCGCGTCGCCGGAGGCGCTGGCGGCGGCGCGCCTGTCCGTGCCCGACGCGGTGCGCGAGACCGTCGCGCGCCGGCTTGACGCGCTCGCGCCCGGCGCCGCTCGCGCGCTGACGGTCGCCGCGGTCATCGGCTCGGAGTTCGGCCTCGACACCCTGGCGCCGGTCCTCGGCGAGAAGCGTGCGGCCGTGCTCGCACTGCTCGACGCGGCCGCCGGCGCCGGCCTCGTCCAAGCGCTGGCCGGCACGCTGGGGCGCTATCGCTTCACGCACGGCCTGGTGCGCGAGACGCTCTACGACAGCCTCGGCGCGGGGGTCCGGGCGAGCACGCACGAACGCGTGGGCGAGACGATCCTCGAGCTCCACGGCGACGGTCCCGACGCGCCGCTGTCGGTGCTGGCGCACCACTTCCTCGGGGCGGCGCCCGCCGGCGACGCCGACCGGGCCGTCAGCTACGCCGCCCGCGCCGGCGAGCGCGCGCTCGAGCTCATGGCCTACGAGCAGGCGATCGAGCACTTCGAGGACGCGCTGCGTGCGCTGGAGCTCGCGCCGCGCCAGCCCGCGCGCCGCGGGCCGATCCTGCTCGGGCTCGGCAAGGCCGAGATGCGCGCGGGCCGGCTTGACGTCAGCCGCGCCAACCTGCGCCGGGCGGCCGGCGACGCGCGGATCGCCGGCGACGCGGAGCTGCTGGCGCGCGCGGCCTTGGCGTCGTCGCCGTGGGGCCTGGCGACCGCGCTCGCCGACGAGGAGAACCTCATCCCGCTCATCGAGGACGCGCTCGAGCGCATGCCGCCCGACGACTGCGCGCTGCGCGCGCAGCTCCTCGCCCGGCTTGCGGCGGCGACGTACTGGTCGTCGAGCGCCGCGCAGCGGGACGCGCTCGTCGGCGAGGCGATCGCGATGGCCCGCCGCGTCGGCGATCCGGAGACCCTCGCGCTCGTGCTCTCCGACGCGCACCGCGCCACGTGGGACCCGGACTCGCCCGACCGCTCGCTGCCCTGGGCAAGCGAGATCTACGCCGTCGCCGAGCGCTACGGGAACACCGAGCTCGCGATGATCGCTCACTCGTGGCGCATCTCGCTGCTGCTCGAGCTTGGCGAGCTCGCGATCGTCGACCGCGAGATCGCGACCTTCAAGCGCGCGGCGTCGCGCCTGCACCAGCAGCGCGGCCAGGCCCAGGCGCTGCTGCACAGCTGCGCTCGGGCCATCATGGATGGCCGCTTCACCGAGGCCGAAGGGCACCTTGGCGAGGTGTCGGTCTACGCGACGCTGCTCCAGCAAGACCCGTTCTTGTCGATGCGCATGGGAGCGCTCGCGTTCGTCATGCGCGAGGCGCAGGGCCGGCTCGTCGAGCTCGAGGCCGGCGTCCGGCACTTCGCCGACACCCAGCCGGCGATGCCGGTGTGGCGCTGCGGCCTGCTCTGCGTGTACCTGCAGGGCGGTCGCGAGACCGAGCTGCGGCGCGAGTACGGCCGGCTCGTCGGCGCGCTCGATGCGCTCCCGCGCGACAACCTCTGGCTGCCGGCCCTCGCCCTGCTGTCCGAGGCATGCGCCCATCTCGGCGACCGCGCCGGCGCGCCCGTGCTGCGGTCGTTGCTCGAGCCGTACGCCGGGCGCAACGCCGTCACTCCGGACGTCGCCTTCCTCGGGCCCGTCGATCGCTATCTCGCGCTGCTCGCGGCCACCGAGGGCGACGAGGTGCAGGCGGCTGTCTGGTTCGCGTCGGCGCGCGAGCTCGCCGAGCGGATGGGCGCGCAGCCCACGCTCGCCCGGCTTGCGTTCGACGAGGCGGCCTGGCTGCCGCTGCACGGCGACGGGCGCGGCGCCGACCTCGTCGCCGAGGCCATCGCTCGCGCCGACGCGCTCGGGCTCGAGTGGCTGGCGGCCCGAGCGCGCGAGCTCGGCGCCGCGCGAGCGCGGGCCCGCGCCTCGGACGTGCTGCTAGATCGTGCCGACCGGCCGTAGCGGCACGGCCGCGTCGCACTCCGCCGGCGTGCCGGCGATCTCGTCGGCCGCGTAGGCGGCGAGCGCCATGACCGTCAGCTGCGGGTTGACCGTGATCGCCGACGGGAAGACCGAGGCGTCGCAGACGTGGACGTTCAGCGTTCCGTAGACGCGGAAGGACGGGTCGACCACCCCTTGCAGCGCATCGAGCGACATGACGTTGCCCCCCTGCGGATGCGACGAGTTCACGCTCAGGTCGCTGGCGTCGCCGATCTCCTCGTAGATCCGTGCGAGGTCGTGCTCGTTGCGGATGTCGAGGGTGCGGTACGTCGCCGGCAGCACGCGCTGCGCCCCGGCCGCCAAGCCGATCTGCGACGCGAGGCGGACGCCGTCCTTGATGCGCACGAGGTCGCGATCGGATGGGACGTACTTCAGGTCCGCGCCGCCGAGCCGCGAGGCTTTGACCGTCGCGTTGCTGTCGGTTCCGAGGACGACCCCGAGGCAGGTCATGTGCGAGTAGCGGCGCATGTTGTCCCAGTGCTCCTGAAACCAGCCGGGCATGAACAGCGACTGCGCGACGACCGGGTTGAACCACGTCTCCAGCGCGACGCCGTCCTCGTCGGCCGGCGCGCCGTCGGGGAGCAGGTAGTGCGTCATCTGCAGGCCGCGCTCGGAGTGCACCTGCTCGGCGAAGTCCAGCGTGACCGGTGAGCCGAGGTTGAACGAGAGCCGGCGGCCTGCGCGCCCCTCGCCCAGCCCGCTGCGCTGCAGGATGACGCTCGACGCGATCGCTCCCGCGCTGAGCACGACCGTATTGGCGTTGACGGTCAGCTTGCGGCCGTCGGCGAGCTTGGCTTCGACGCCCGACGCGCGCGACCCGCTCATGCGCACCTTGTCGACGCGGCAATCGGGCAGGATCCGCACGGCTCCCGGGAAGTCGCACTGCGCGCGGGGCAGCGTCCAGTCCAGCGCCGAGAGCTTCTTGCCGTACGTGCAGCCCAGGTTGCAGTAGCCGCAGCCCAGGCAGCCGTCGATGTTCGCCTGGACGCGGGTGAAGCTCCACGGAGCGCAGCCGTCGAGGCCCGCGAGGATCCGCGCCGCACCGGGGTTGAGCACGTCCGCCGGGCCGACCTCGTCGACGCGCAGGAAGGTGCGCACGTACCGGAACGCGTCCGCCAGGCGCGCGGGGTCCAGGCCCGCGTTCAGCCCCTGCGGGTCGAGCCAGCGATCGAGCACGCGGTCGGGGAGGTCGAAGCAGACCGCGTTGTTGACGACGGTGCTGCCGCCGACGCACATGCCCTGGCCGACGCGAAAGCGGAAGTCCCTCGACAGCGTCAGCGCGCCGTCCGCGTAGAGGTTCGAGAGCTGCGTCGCCTCGTTCTCGGTGAACTCGGAGGGATCGACGTGTGCGCCGCGCTCGAGCACGAGCACGTGCCGTCCGCGCTTGGCGAGCTCGTAGGCGAGCATCGCGCCGCCCGCGCCGCTGCCGACGATGACGACGTCCGCGGTGAGCAATTCGCCGGCGATGTCGGCGTGGTCCATGCACGTCACGCGCAGGCGCGGCGGCTGCACGTGCTTGATCCGCTCAGCGGAGCCGGGCAGCTGCGAGAACGGCACGTAGTCGACCTTGCGCGCCGCGCGCTCGTCGCCGTAGTAGCCGAAGAAGCAGAACTGCTGGGCGATGCGCAGCAGCGTCTGGCGCACCGCGCGCAGCCATTCGGGGATGAGCCGCCGGGACACGTCGTCGATGAAGCGACGCTGCACGAAGCGCTGGCGAGCCTCCAGCGACATGACGTGAAACGGGGGATGCAGCGCCAGCAGCGGCCAATACGCCAGCGCGGCGAACGCCAGGCGGATCTTCCACTTCCCGGAGGCGCGGAAGCCGGCCAGGTAGACGTCCACCCGCTTGGCGACCTCCGCCGGCTCGATCTCGCGATCGTCGCGCAGCACGAGGATCTCCGCGAACGCCATGAGCGCGCGAAAGCCCGACACCGTGAGGTAGCGCAGGTCGTAGCGCGATCGGACGGCCAGGTGGTGCAGCACGACGAACGCCACGACGGCGACGATGTCGCCGCCCGACCAGAGCACGCGAAAGAGGTCGCCGTCCGCGGGCGGTCCGATCCAGGTGTGGCCGATGCCGCGCGCGTATCCGAAGACGGCGGTCACGCCCATGACCATCGGCATCAGCGCGTGCGCGACGACGATGAGCCCGACGGCCATGGATCCCCAGCGCCGGACGTCGGCGACGATGAGCAGGCTCAGGCCTGCGAGCAGGGCGTCCTTGGCGATGGAGTTCGTCGTGAACGGGAACTCCGCCCGCGACACGCCGTCCGTCCCGCGCCAGAGGTAGATCACCGCGAAGACGATCGAGATGAAGGCGAGGAGCCCGGCGGCGACGCGCAGCGCTTGTTCTGCCCGGGTCAACCCGGGGCGTTCCCCACGGACGAGCTCGCTCATGCGGACCTCCTCATCGCGGCGGGGCCTCGCCTACCCGGGCCACCGCGGTCAGCGTCCGATGCAGGAACGCGGCCTGGTCGCCGGCCACGCGATCGAACGCGCTCCCGGTGTACATCGCGAAATGGCCGAACGGGTACCGGCGCAGCTCTCCCTGCTTGGCCTGCGTGGCGATCCTCAGCGCCGGCTTGCGCGCGATCAGCTGGTCGCCGTCGGCGACGCACACGAGCAGCGGGCAGCGCAGGCGCTTCGCCTTGCGCACGGGCCGGTAGAACGGGGTCGAGAGCGTGAAGCGCGCCACGACGCGGTTGCGGAACGTGCTGTTCGCGGGGGTGATCTGCCGGATGCCGGTGAGCGCGTCGCTGCTCGTGACCGCGGCGAACGAGCCGGGGGGTCCGGAGTCCGCGATGAGAAGCGGCTCCGCGCCGAAGAACGAGCCGATGCGGTCCCACAGGCCGGCGAGCAGCAGCTTCGCGCTCAGCCGGAACGGGAGCATGAACAGCTGCGCGACCCCGTCGACGAACGGCAACTGGGCGACGACGGCGGCGATCCGCGCGTCCTTGGCGGCGAGCGCGAGGACGTGCCCGGCGGAGGTCGAGGTTCCCCACAGCGCGATGCGCTCCGGGTCGACGCCATCCAGGCCCATCGCGTAGTCGATCGCCGCGCGCCAGTCCTCGAGCTGGGCGCCGTTGCTAAAGAGCTGGCGCGGGCTGCCGCCGCTCGAGCCGAAGTACCGGTAGTCGAAGACGAGCGACGCCAGCCCAGCCCTGGCGAAGCGCTCGGCATAGGCGTCGAGACGCTGCTCGCGCACGCCGTTGAAGCCGTGCCCGATGACGACCAGCGGCCCGTGCGAGCAGCCGCTCGGCCGGTAGCGCCATGCCGCGCAGGTCGTGCCGCGCGAGGTGAAGCTGACGTCGTCGCGCGTGAAGCCGGGCGCGGACTCGCCGACCGGCTCCGGCCGCGCCAACCGCCCGTGGGCGAAGGAGCTCATACACGGAGGGGAGCGGGCGGGCGGGGTCAGATACATAAGTTTCGAATCCTCCGGGCGCTTGCCAGCCGCGCCGCGATGAGTTCTCGCGGTTGCCGCGGTCATAACAGCAACCCCACGACGGAGGAGCTGAGGACCATGACGACCGAGACCGCCACCGCGACCGCCGCCGCCGCTACGCGCTTCCGTACCTCATCGCCTTCGGCGGCCTGCTGCTGCTCGCAGGACGGCTCGGCGACCTCATCTCCCGGCGCGGCGTCTTCCTCGCCGGCCTCGGCGTCTTCACGCTCGCCTCGCTCGCGTGCGGCCTCGCCCAGAGCCAGGAGATGCTCGTCGCGGCGCGCTTCGTCCAGGGCATCGGTGGCGCGATGACCTCCGCGGTCATCCCGCTCGCCCTGCTCGCCGCGTTCGTCGTGCGCGAGGCCACGGCGAGCACCCCGCTCATCCCGCTGCGGATCTTCCGCTCGCGCAACATCAGCGGCGCGAACGTCATCCAGGTCGTGTCGGTCGCCGGCATGTTCGGGATGTTCTTCATGGGCGCGCTGTACCTGCAGCACGTGCTCGGCTACGACGCGCTACAGACCGGCGTCGCGTTCCTGCCGGGCACGGTCATCATGGGGCACCCTCTCGCTGGGGTACTCGCACAAGCTCGTCATGCGCTACGGGACGCTCCTCCCGGCCCTCGGCCTAGCCGTCCTGGCGACGCTCGCCTCCACGCGCACGGGCGACCTGACCGCTGCGGGCGGGTCGCTCGACGCGGCGCTCCTCGGCGGCTACCACCTCGCGTTCGCGATCGCCGCGCTGCTCATGGCCGTCGCGATCGTCGTCGCGGCCGTGCTCGCCTCCGACCGGCCCGGGGCGCGCGACCGCGCGCTCGCCACCCCCGAGAGCCCGCCTACGGGGAAGCGCGGTAGCCCGTGCCCCAAGGGCAGACGGCGCCGGCGGGCTTGCTCGCGGCGGCTCGGGGCGGCGACGACGACGCGTTCGCGCGTCTCGTCGAGCCCCACCGCCGCGAGCTTCAGGCGCACGCCTACCGCATGCTCGGCTCGGTCCACGACGCCGAAGACGCGCTGCAGGACGCGCTGCTGCGCGCATGGCGCGGGCCGCCGCGCTTCGACGAGCGCACCGGCTCCGCAGGCATGGGCAGCACGTTGCGCGCGTGGCTCTACAAGATCGCGACGAACACGTGCCTCGACGGGATCGCGCACCGCAAGCGGCGCGGGCTGCCGATGGACCTCCAGGCGCCGGCCGACCTCGGCGAGGCGCCGGGCCGCCCACTCGCCGAGTCCGTCTGGCTCGAGCCGTTCCCCGACGTCATGCTCGAGCCCGCCACCGCGCCCGACGCGCGCGACGAGCAGCGCGAGAGCGTCGAGCTCGCGTTCATCGCCGCTGCAGCACCTGCCGGCCAACCAGCGCGCCGTGCTCATCCTGCGCGAGGTGCTGGGCTTCTCGGCCAAGGAGGTCGCCGAGCTGCTCGAGACGAGCGTCCCGGCCGTGAACAGCGCCCTGCAGCGCGCGCGCAAGGCGATCGACGAGCGCCTGCCCGACGCAAGCCAGCAGCGGACGCTGCGCGCGCTCGGCGACGACGGCCTGCGCGAGCTCGTCGAGCGCTACATGGACGCGATGGCGAGCGGCGACGTCGACGCCGTCGTGTCGATGCTCGCCGAGGACGCGGCGTGGTCCATGCCCCCGCTCGGAACGTGGTACCGCGGCCACGCAGCGCTGCGGACGTTCCTCGAAATGGGCCCGCTCTCGGGCCGCTTCGCCTGGCGGCACGTGCGCACCGTCGCCAACGGGCAGCCCGCGATCGGCGCCTACACGTGGCGCGAGGAGGACCGCTACTACCGCCCGTTCGCGCTCGACGTGCTCAGCGTCCGCGACGGCCGGATCGAGCAGATCACGTCGTTCATCTTCCGCGCCGCCGAGTCGCACGGCCGGGGTTCGAGGACTACCCGGATCACCCGCTCGACGGCTGGCGGGTCGCGGACTACGAGCGCTGCGGCTTGCCCGCGCGCCTGGACTGAACACCGCTCGGCGTCGACGGTCGCGTGCGGTTGTTGACGCACCCCCGCGGGTGTACGCTGGGCGGCGCGCCGGGGCGGTCGGAGAGCCTGCTCCGATGTTGGCCGGACGCTGGTCGGTTACACCGCTTTTCTGTGAGGCGTGGTAGCGCGCCTGTCGTTCGTTCGCATCTGACTCAGGAGGCTGAGACCCGGCGATGGCCGGCAACCGCATGGAGTTCGAGCCGCAGCCGTTTCGCTGCGAGGTCGCGCGCGACGGCGAGGTCGTCCGCATCACGCTCGCGGGTGAGCTCGACGTGGCGACCACGCCGGAGGTCGAGCCGGTCCTGCGCGCCAAAGGCGTGCGCCAGCGGGTGCTCGACCTGCGCGACCTGACGTTCATGGACTCGTCGGGACTGCGGCTCATCCTGTCGGCACACGCCGCCGCTCGGCGGGACGGCGGGATCCTCGAGATCGTGCCCGGCCCGCCCTGCGTGCAGCGCGTATTCCAGATCTGCGGCGTCGAGGACGAGCTGCGCTTCGTCGCACCCTGACGCCCGCGTTGCAGTCGGCGTGGGGACCTCGCTGTAGCGTGACCGGTCGTTCCGCGGGACTGAGGAGGAAAGATGGCGACTGGCGGTACGAAGCCTTCGGGGCGCAGACGCGCGCCGGGTGCCACGGACGATCCCCCGCCGAGCGACGGCGGGAGCCTCGGCACGCGCGACGAGCACGCGCTCGAGGAGATCTTGCGCGTCCTGACCGCAGCGCGCGACGGCGACTTCAGCGTGCGCCTGCGCGCGCGCCGGCGCGACGTCATCGGCGACGTCCAGCAGCGCTGCAACGAGCTGATCGCGCTCAACGCGCGCCAGGCGAAGGAGCTCGCCCGGGTGTCGAGGGTCATCGGCCGCGAGGGCCGGATGACCGAGCGCGTGTCGCTCGGCACCGTGGACGGCACATGGAGCGACACCGTCGAGTCGGTCAACGGCATGATCGACGACCTCGTCCGCCCGACGATCGAGATCTCGCGCGTCATCCAGTCCGTCGCGCGCGGCGACCTCAGCCAGAAGATGGCGCTGACGATCGAGGGCCAGCCGGTGAAGGGCGAGTTCTCGGCGATCGGCACGACCGTCAACGAGATGGTCGACCAGCTCGGCTCGTTCGCCGACGAGGTCACGCGGGTCGCGCGCGAGGTGGGCACCGACGGCAAGCTCGGCGGCCAGGCGCAGGTCAAGGGCGTCAGCGGCACGTGGCGCGACCTCACCGAGAACGTGAACTCGATGGCTTCGAACCTCACGAACCAGGTGCGCCAGATCGCGGCCGTCACGACGGCCGTGGCGACGGGCGACCTCAGCCAGAAGATCACCGTCGACGCGCGCGGCGAGATCCTCGAGCTCAAGGACACGATCAACACGATGGTCGACCAGCTCTCCTCGTTCGCCGACGAGGTGACGCGCGTCGCGCGCGAGGTCGGCACCGAGGGCCAGCTCGGCGGCCAGGCGGAGGTCAAGGGCGCGTCCGGGACGTGGCGCGACCTCACCGAGAACGTGAACCTCATGGCGTCCAACCTCACCGACCAGGTGCGCCAGATCGCCGCCGTGACGACCGCGGTCGCCCGGGGCGACCTCACCCAGAACGTCACGGTCGAGGCGAAGGGCGAGGTCGCCACGCTCGCCGAGACGATCAACTCGATGACCGACACGCTGCGCGTCTTCGCCGAGCAGGTGACCGGCGTCGCGCGCGAGGTCGGCACGGACGGCGTGCTCGGCGGTCAGGCCGAGGTCTCCGGCGTCGCCGGAACCTGGAAGGACCTGACGGATTCCGTCAACACGATGGCGTCGAACCTCACCGACCAGGTGCGCCAGATCGCGGTCGTCACGACCGCCGTCGCGAACGGCGACCTGAGCCAGAAGGTCACGGTCGAGGCGAAGGGCGAGGTCGCGACGCTCGCCGAGACGATCAACTCGATGACCGACCGGCTGCGCGTGTTCGCCGAGCAGGTCACCGGCGTCGCGCGCAAGGTCGGCACCGAGGGCATGCTCGGCGGTCAGGCCGAGGTCGAGGGCGTGTCCGGAACATGGCGCGACCTCACCGACAACGTCAACCTCATGGCCAACAACCTCACCGGCCAGGTGCGCAACATCGCGCAGGTCACGACCGCGGTCGCCAACGGCGACCTCAGCCAGAAGATCACGGTCGATGCGCGCGGCGAGATCGACGAGCTCAAGGGGACGATCAACACGATGGTCGACCAGCTCTCGTCGTTCGCCGACGAGGTCACGCGGGTCGCGCGCGAGGTCGGCACAGAGGGTCGCCTCGGCGGTCAGGCCGAGGTCAAGGGCGTGTCGGGCACATGGCGCGACCTGACGGAGTCCGTGAACTTCCTCGCCTCGAACCTCACCGACCAGGTGCGCAACATCGCGCAGGTGACGACCGCGGTCGCGACCGGCGACCTGACGCAGAAGATCGACGTCGAGGCGCAGGGCGAGATCGCGGAGCTGAAGGACACGATCAACACGATGGTCGACCAGCTCTCGTCGTTCGCGGCGGAGGTCACCCGCGTCGCGCGCGAGGTGGGCACGGAGGGCGCGCTCGGCGGGCAGGCCGAGGTGGCCGGCGTGTCGGGCACGTGGCGCGACCTCACCGAGTCCGTCAACCAGCTCGCCGACAACCTCACCGACCAGGTGCGCAACATCGCCCAGGTCACGACGGCTGTGGCGACCGGCGACCTCTCGAAGAAGATCACCGTCGACGCGCAGGGCGAGATCGCCGAGCTGAAGGACACGATCAACACGATGGTCGACCAGCTCAACTCGTTCGCCGCCGAGGTGACGCGGGTCGCCCGCGAGGTCGGCACGGAGGGAAAGCTCGGCGGCCAGGCGACGGTCGAGGGCGTGAGCGGCACGTGGCGCGGGCTGACCGACAACGTCAACCTCATGGCCGGCAACCTCACGTCGCAGGTGCGCGCCATCGCCCGCGTCACGACCGCCGTCGCCAACGGCGACCTGAGCAAGAAGATCGACATCGAGGCGAAGGGCGAGATCCTCGCGCTGTCGGAGACGATCAACACGATGGTCGACCAGCTCTCGTCGTTCGCCGACGAGGTGACGCGGGTCGCGCGCGAGGTCGGCACGGAGGGCCAGCTCGGCGGCCAGGCGGAGGTCAAGGGCGTGTCCGGGACGTGGCGCGACCTCACCGAGAACGTGAACCTCATGGCGGGCAACCTCACCGACCAGGTGCGCAACATCGCCCAGGTCGCGACCGCGGTCGCCAACGGCGACCTCAGCCAGAAGATCACGGTCGACGCCAAGGGCGAGATCTTCGAGCTGAAGAAGACGCTCAACACGATGGTCGACCAGCTGCAGTCCTTCGCGGCCGAGGTCACCCGCGTCGCGCGCGAGGTCGGCACGCAGGGCCAGCTCGGCGGTCAGGCCGAGGTCGAAGGGGTGTCGGGGACCTGGCGCGACCTCACCGAGAACGTCAACCAGCTCGCCGGCAACCTCACGACCCAGGTGCGCGCGATCGCCGAGGTCTCCACGGCGGTGACTCAGGGCGACCTCACCCGGCAGATCTCCGTCGACGCCGAGGGCGAGGTCGCCGAGCTCTCGGACACGATCAACCAGATGATCGCCAACCTGCGCGAGACGACGCGCAAGAACGCCGAGCAGGACTGGCTGAACGCGAACCTCGCGCGGATCTCCGGCCTCATGCAGGGCCAGCGCGACCTCGCGACGGTCTCGCGGTTGATCATGTCCGAGATCTCGCCGCTCGTGTCCGCGCAGCACGGCGCGTTCTTCTTGACGGAGTCCCAGCATGCGGACGAGCCCGAGCTGAGGCTCATCGCGAGCTACGGCTACAGGCGGCGCAAGTCGGTTTCCAACGCCTTCAAGATCGGCGAGGCGCTCGTCGGGCAGGCCGCGCTCGAGGGCAAGAGCATCCTCATCACGAACGCGCCGCCCGACTACATCAAGGTCACGTCCGGCCTCGGCGAAGCGCTGCCCGTGAACATCATCGTCATGCCGATCCTCTTCGAGGATCAGGTGCTGGCGGTCGTCGAGCTCGCGTCGCTGCGCGAGTTCTCCGAGGTCGACCAGGCGTTCCTCGAGCAGCTCGCCGAGACGCTCGGCGTCGTGCTGAACGCGATCATCGCCAACCGCCGCACGGAGGAGCTGCTGGAGCAATCGCAGACGCTCGCCGAGGAGCTGCAGTCCCAGTCCGAGGAGCTGCAGTCCCAGCAGGAGGAGCTCAAGCGCTCGAACTCCGAGCTCGAGCAGCAGACGTCGTCGCTGCGCGCGTCGGAGGAGCTGCTGCAGACCCAGCAGGAGGAGCTGCAGCAGACCAACGAGGAGCTCCAGGAGAAGGCCGAGCTGCTCAGCCAGCAGAACCGCGACATCGAGACCCAGAACGAGGAGATCGAGCGGGCGCGGGCCGACCTCGAGGAGAAGGCCGCGCAGCTCGCGGTGAGCTCGAAGTACAAGTCGGAGTTCCTCGCGAACATGAGCCACGAGCTGCGCACGCCGCTGAACTCGCTGCTCATCCTGTCCAAGCTGCTCGCCGACAACCCGCAGGAGAACCTCACCGACAAGCAGATCGAGTTCGCGTCGACGATCCACACGGCCGGCACCGACCTGCTGATGCTGATCTCGGACATCCTCGACCTCACGAAGGTCGAGGCCGGCAAGATGGACATCAACCCGGGCGCCGTCGACCTCGCCGTGCTCGGCGAGTACGTCGAGCGCGCATTCGGCTCGGTGGCCGAGCAGAAGGGGCTCGCGCTGCGGATCGCGACCGTGCCCGAGGCGCCGGCGACGATCGTCACCGACGAGCAGCGCGTGCAGCAGGTCCTGCGCAACCTGCTCTCCAACGCGTTCAAGTTCTCGGAGTCCGGCGAGGTGACGCTCGAGTTCGCCGGCACCGACGAGCGCGCAGACGACGGCACGCCGTATGTCCTCTCGATCACCGTGCGCGACACCGGCATCGGCATCGCCGAGGACAAGCTGCGGCTCATCTTCGAGGCCTTCCAGCAGGCGGACGGCACGACGAGCCGGCGCTACGGCGGCACCGGCCTCGGGCTGACGATCAGCCGGGAGATGATGCGCATGCTCGGCGGCGAGATCCGCGTCCGCAGCACGCCCGGCGAGGGCAGCGCGTTCGAGCTGCTGCTGCCGACGTACGTCGAGGTGCCCGTGGAGCTTGCGCCAGAGGCCGGCGTCGAGCTGCCGGCGCTGCCGGCGTCGCCGGCACCGCGGCCTGCTGCGGCCGAGCCCGACGACGCTTCCGCAGACCCGCCGGGGCCCGCGCCGTCCGACGACGCCGAGGACGCCCACGCCATGGCCGACGATCGCGGCCAGCTCACCGACGCCGACCGCGTGGCGCTCATCGTCGACGACGACCCGGGCTCGGCGACGCGCGTGCTCGTCCAGGCGCGCGAGCACGGCTTTCGCGGCGTCATCGCCCCGCGCGGGAACGTCGGCCTGTCGCTCGCGCACGACCTGTCGCCCGACGTCATCGTCCTGTCGATCCCGATCCGCGGCGGCGCCGGGGTCCTCGACCAGCTCAAGCACCACCCCCGCACGCGCCACGTCCCCGTGTACGTCATCGCCGAGCCGGGCGAGCGCCACGCCGCGCTGAGCGCAGGCGCCGCCGGCTTCCTCGCGCGCCCCGCCTACGCCGAGGAGCTCGCGGGGGCGTTCGCCGCGGCGGCGGCCTTCCTCGACCGCCCCGTCCGCCGGTTGCTCGTGGTCGACGACGACGACGCCGAGCGGATGAGCATCTCCGCGCTCGTCGGCGTCGGCGAGGACGTCGAGGTCACGGCCGTGGCCTCGAGCGAGGAGGCGCTCGCCGCGATGGCGCAGCGCAGCTTCGACTGCATCGTGCTCGACCTCAAGCTCCCGAAGATGACCGGGTTCGCGCTGCTCGACCACCTCAAGGAGGACGAGCGCTACCGCGACGTGCCGGTCATCATCCACACGGGCAAGCAGCTCACCCGCCGCGACGAGACGAAGCTGCGCCGCTACACGGACTCGATCATCGTCAAGGACGCCGCGTCGCCGGAGCGGCTGCTCGCCGAGACGTCGCTGTTCCTGCACCGTCCGCAGAGCGCGCTGCCCGTCGACAGCCGCCGGCTACTCGAACGGCTGCACTCCGCCGACGCGGTGCTGCAGGGCAAGCGCGTCATGGTCGTCGACGACGACGTGCGCAACGTCTTCGCGCTGACGAGCGCGCTGGAGGCCCGCGGGATGGGCGTCCGCTTCGCCGAGAACGGCCGCGAGGCCATCGACTCGCTCGACGCCGACGCCGACGTCGACCTCGTCCTCATGGACGTGATGATGCCCGAGATGGACGGCCACGAGACGACGCGCGCGCTGCGAGCCGACGCGCGCTTCGCCGACCTGCCGATCATCGCGCTCACGGCGAAGGCGATGAAGGGCGATCGCGAGAAGTCGATCGCCGCGGGTGCGTCGGACTACATCACCAAGCCGGTCGACATCGAGCAGCTGATCTCGCTGATGCGGGTCTGGCTGTATCGGTGAACCCGGCCGCCGGCTGGGGCGCGCCTACTCCGGCGGTGGCCAGTCGATCCGTTCGGTGACGTCCGCCGCGCCGAGGTCGATCAGCCGGCTCCGATCGATCGGAGCATACCCGGCGTCCCCGAGTGCCAGCCAGTGCACCGCACGCTCCAGCGGATCGACGATCAGGATCTCGTCGACGAGCTGGCGGGCGTAGAACGGCAGTTTCTCCCAGGTCTCGTCGTCGGGCGAGACGATCTCGACCACGATCGCCGCCGTGGCGAACCACACACCGCGAGGACGCTCACGATGGACCCCACCGTCGGGGACCCTGTAGTCGTGCTCGGACTCGCCAAGGTTGAACTCGGCCATGGTTGGGACGAGCTCCGCGTCGCGCGCCGGGCCAGCAAGGATCTCGGCGAGCTGCTGCGAGATGTCGGCGTGCTCGCCTCGCGGCGCGAGCACCATGTGCAGGACCCCCTCCCAGACCTCGTCGAACCGATCCATCCCAGCATGTCGCCGCCGCTCCAAGAGCTCGTTGAGCCCTGCCGTGCCGGGGTCAAGCACAGATCCGCACGGAACGATGAGTCCCGGACAGGCAGTCGTCCGCGTGATCAGCTTCGACGAACGCGCGTGTGTGCACAGGCAGTCGGATCGGTGATAAGTGAGGCATCGCCGTCTTTCGGACGAAGCGACGGAGAGCGCGTGATCGGTCACGAACAGTCCCCGAACACGCCAGCGATCCGCTTCCGCAGGCTCAAGCCGAAGATCGCGGAGGACAGCCGCCCGATGCGCTCTAAGATCGCCGCTGGGTGGACCTTCAGCAAAGCCATGCGGGTATTGATAGGCACATGAACCCCGCCGCCGACGAGGACGCGCGCGAGCAGATCGAGATCGACCTGCTGCTGGAGGCCATCCAGCGCCGCTACGGCTACGACTTCCGCGGCTACGCGGTCGCCTCGCTGCGCCGCCGGCTGTGGCATCGGGTCTACGGCGAGCACCTGCAGACGCTCTCGGGCTTGCAGGAGCGCATCCTCCACGAGCCCGGCTGCATGGACCGGCTGCTGCGCGACCTGACGATCAACGTCACGGAGATGTTCCGCGACCCGAGCTTCTACCGCGCGCTGCGCGAGCGGGTGTTTCCGCTGCTGCGCACCCACCCGTTCATCCGCGTCTGGAACGCGGGCTGCTCGACGGGCGAGGAGATCTACTCGCTCGCGATCGCGCTGCGCGAGGAGGGGCTGCTCGACCGCACGCGCATCTACGCGACCGACATCGACGACTGCGCCCTGGAGCGCGCGAGCGCGGGCAGCTTCCCGCTCGAGCGCATGCAGCGCTACACCGAGAACTACCTGCGCGCGGGTGGCACGGAGGCCTTCTCGACCTACTACGCAGCCGACGGCGACAGCGCGCGGTTCGACCCGTCGCTCGGCGCGGGCATCGTCGTCGCCCAGCACAACCTCGTCACCGACGGCTCGTTCAACGAGTTCCACCTCATCGTCTGCCGTAACGTGATGATCTACTTCGGCTCCGCATTGCAGGAGGAGGTTCTGCAGCTCTTCGGCGACAGCATGACGCGGCACGGCATCCTGGCCCTCGGGCGCAAGGAGTCGATCCGGCGTTCGCGCCACGCGGCGGACTACGAGTCGCTCGACGAGGCCGAGAAGATCTTCCGGCGGCGGGTCTGATGGCCGTCGAGCTCGTCGCGATCGGAGCGTCGTGGGGCGGGCTGGATGCCGTCGAGCGCGTGCTCGGCGCGCTACCGCGCGACTTCGGCGCAGCCGTCGTCATCGCCCAGCACCGCCGCGCGGACGGCGACGGCGACCGGCTTGCGCAGCTGCTCGCCGCTCGCTGCCCGCTGACCGTCTGCGACGCCGAGGACAAGCAGTCGCTGGATCCCGGCACGGTGCTCGTCGCGCCCGCCGACTACCACCTTCTCGTCGAGCGCGGATCGGTCGCGCTGTCGGTCGACGCACCCGAGCACTACAGCCGGCCGTCCATCGACGTGCTGCTCGCGACGGCTGCAGACGCCTACGGCGAGCGCGCCGCCGGCGTCGTGCTGACGGGGGCGAACGCGGATGGCGCCGACGGCCTCGCGCGGATCGCCCGCCGCGGCGGCATCGTGATCGTCCAGGATCCCGAGACGGCGCTGCGCCGCGAGATGCCCGACGCCGCGCTGGCGGCGACGCCGGACGCGCGCGTCCTCGCGCTCGACGAGATCGCCCCGCTGCTCTGCGAGCTGGCCGGCGTGCGCGAGGAGGCGCAGCCGTGAGGGACGCCGCCGTCCTGCTCGTCGACGACCGCGAGGAGAACCTCCTCGCGCTCGAAGCCGTGCTCGAGCCGACGGGCTGTCGCCTCGTGAGCGTGCGCTCGGGCGACGGCGCGCTGCGCGCGCTGCTGAAGGACGACTTCGCCGTGATCCTCCTCGACGTCCAGATGCCCGGCCTCGACGGCTTCGAGACGGCCGAGCTCATTCGCGCCCGCGAGCGCTCGCGGGCGGTGCCGATCATCTTCGTCACCGCGATCAGCAAGGAGCAGCACCACGTCTTTCGCGGCTACGAGACGGGCGCCGTCGACTACCTCTTCAAGCCGCTGGACCCGGTCGTGTTGCGTTCGAAGGTCGAGGTCTTCCTCGAGAGCTACGAGCGCGGGCGGGCGCTCGCCGAGCGCGAGGAGCTCTTGCGCGCGACGTTCGAAGACGCGCCGATCGGCATGGCGCGCGCCGACGACGCGGGCCGCCTGCGCCACGTCAACCGCGTGCTGTGCGAGACCGTGGGCCGCGCGCCGGAGGATCTCGTCGGCCGCACGCTCGACGAGCTCGGCCCGCGCGCCGACGCTGGCATCGACGAGATCCAGCGCCGGGATCTCGCGGAGGGCGTCATCGCGCGCTATCAGGTCGAGCGCCGGCTGACGGGCCCTGCCGGGACGTCGATCCCGGTGCTCGTGAGCGTCTCGCAGACGACCTCGCACGAGGGCGCGCCAGCGGACCTCATCATCCACGTCGAGGATCTGCGCGAGCGCCGCCGGGCCGAGCGCGACCGCGAGCAGCTCATCCGCGCGCAGTCGGCGCGCGCGCAGGCCGAGGCCGCTTCCGAGCGGCTGCGGCTCATGCAGTCGATCGCGGTCGCGGCGCTCGGCGCCGAGGATCTCGAGAGCCTCTTGCGCGAGCTGCTCGACCGGCTGCTCGAGGCGCTGGACGCCGACCGGGCGGCCGTCGTGCTTTTCGACGACGGCGGGCGCGTCGTCGCGCGGGCGGCCGGCGGCGTGGAGACGGTCGTCGAGCGCGAGAACGGCGCCCGCGGCGACGACGTCGTCGAGCGCGTCGCCGCCGAGCGCGGGGCTGTCGCGATCGAAGACGTCCAGGCGGCGGGCCTCGATGCGAGCTCGCTGGGCCCCGCGGTGAGCTCGCTGCTCGCCGTGCCGCTGGTCGCCGGCGCCGAGATCGTCGGCTCGCTGCACATCGGCACGCTGACACGGCGCGAGTTCGACGCCGAGACCGTCGACCTGCTGAGGCTCGCGGCGGACCGCGCGAGCCTCGCGATCGCGCGCACGCGGCTGTACGAGCGCGAGCGCCGGATCGCGGCCGAGCTCCAGCGCTCGCTGCTGCCGAGCACGCTGCCGGCCATTCCGGGCGTCGCGCTGGCGGCGCGCTACGAGCCGGGCGACAACGGCATCAACGTCGGGGGCGACTGGTACGACGCGATCGAGCTGCCGGGCGGGCGCGTCGCGGTGGCGATCGGCGACGTCGTCGGGCGCGGCGTCGCGGCGGCCGCCACGATGGGTCAGATGCGCAGTGCGCTGCGCGCGATCCTCATGCAGGCCGACGACAGCGGCGCGATGGCCGAGCGTCTCAATCGCTTCGCCCTGGGCTTGGGCGACTGCGTCCTGACGACGGTCGTGCTTGCCGTCTTCGAGCCGGCGACCGGCCGCCTGCGCTACACGAACGCCGGCCATCCGCCGCCCCTGCTCGTGGCGCCCGACGGCGTGGCGCGGTTCCTCGAAGACGTGCCCGCGCCGCCGATGGGCGTCATGGAGACGCCGCGCTACGTGCAGCACACGCTCGTCGTCGAGCCGGGCTCGACGCTGCTGCTCTACACCGACGGGCTGGTCGAGCGGTCGTCCGAGGTGCTCGACGTGGGCTTGGAGCGGCTGCGCTCGGCGGCGGTGCCGGGCGCCGACATCGACGGGCTCTGCGAGCGCGTCGCCGGCGCCCTCGCCGATCCGAGCGCCGCGCAGGACGACGACGTGACGATGATCGCCATGCACGCCCTCGCGATGCTCGACGAACGGGTCGTGCTGAAGGTCGCCGGCGATCCGGGCGCCCTCGCGTCGACCCGCGACACCGTGCGCCGCTGGCTGAGGGAAGCCGGCGCCGACGCGGTCGAGACGCACGACATCACGATGGCCTGCAACGAGGCGTGTCAGAACGCGATCGAGCACGCCTACGCGCTCGGCGCCGATCTCTTCGACGTCGTCTTGGAGCGGACGGGCGCCGACGTGCAGATCACGGTCCGCGACCACGGCAGCTGGAAGTCGACGACCTCCCCGGACCGCGGCCGCGGTCTTGAGCTCATGCGCGAGCTCATGGACGGCGTCGAGGTCGAGGGCAGCGATCTCGGCAGCACGATCGCGCTGCGTCGCAGGTTGCGGGCGCCGGCCGAGCGGCCGGCCGTGGCCGGCGCCGCGAGCTGACAGCGCGGGCCGCGACGCGAGCGACCCGCCCGGCCGATCGCCGCTCGCGATCGGCACGGGGGTGGAGTCGTCTACGGTCCGCAGCGGAGCGCAGACCACTCCACCCCGTCGCCCCGAAGCCGATCGCCGGGTACGGTTCGAGCCGCCTTCGTGATCAGGACGCGAGGTTGGCGAGCGCCGCGAGGACCTCGTCGTCGTGCGTCTTTGGCGAGGCCTTCGGGATGACGTGCACGACCGTCCCGCTCGCGTCGACGATGAACGTCGAGCGCAGGGCGCCCCAGTAGGTCTTGCCGTACATCGACTTCTCGGCCCACACGCCGTAGGCGTCGCAGACCGCGTGATCTTCGTCGGCGAGCAGCGTGAAGTTCAGGTCGCGCTTGTCGTGGAACTTCTTGACCTTCTTCACCGGGTCCGGCGAGATGCCCAGGACCCTGACGCCGGAGGCCGCCGCCGCGTACTCGTCGGAGCGGTCGCGGATCGAGCAGGCCTGCGTCGTGCAGCCGGGTGTGTCGGCCTTCGGGTAGAAGTAGACGACGACGGTTCTGCCGCGCAGTTCGGAGAGTCGGACCAGCTCTCCGTCCTGGTCGGGCAGCTCGAAGTCTGGGGCTGGGGCGCCTGCGCCGATCATCTCGTGCTCCGTTCGTTGGCTCGATCGAGGTCGCGCGGAGTATGGCTCCGGCCGCCGCGTAGGCGCGGCGGGCGGCCATGCTGCCGCGCTTCGCGGACGGTCACTTGAGCAGGCGTGACAGGCGGCGGTCCTTGAGCACCTTGCCGCCCGTCTGCTCGTCGGGGCAGTAGCACATGACGTAGTCCTCGTAGTGGACGGCCTCGAGCGTCGCCCCGCAGCGCGGGCACGGCTCGCCGGCCTTGCGATGGACCTGCAGCGGCAGCGGCAGCTTGTCGGGGATCGGCAGCTTGACGACGCGCTCGTAGTGCTCGAGCGTGGCGTCGAGCGTCGTCACGATCGCCTCGCGCAAGATGGCCGCCTCCGCTTCGTCGAGGTCGTTGCCGCGTTTGAACGGCGACAGCCGCGCGGTCCAGAGGATCTCGTCGACCCACGAGCGCCCGATCCCCGCGATGACCCGCTGGTCGCGCAGGAGCGTGTGCAGCGGCCGCGGCGCCTTGAGCAACGGGCGCAGGTCGGCCGGCGGGTCGGGCCATGCCTCCGGGCCGAGCTTCGCGACGACGTCCTCCTCGGCGACGGCGTCCGCCGCCAGCAGCTTCACCCACGCTGCCTGCTTCGTGCCGAACTCGCGCAGTCGCAGCTCGCGCCCGCCCGCGATCCGGATGAGCAGCCGCGAGGTGCGATCGCGCGGCCCGGCGCGCTTGTCGTAGAGCTGCAGGCGGCCGGCGCTCATGAGGTGGATGAGCAGCACGAGGTCGCCGCTGACGTCCACCGCGAGGTGCTTGCCGATCCGGTGCACGCCGCTGATCGCGCGCCCGGCGAGCGCCTCGAGCGGCGGATCGAACGTCTTCAGCGCGTTGATGCCGGGCGCCATGGCCGACTCGATCTCGGCGCCGGCCAGTGCGGCGTCCAGCCGCCGCGCCGTGATCTCGACCTCCGGTAGCTCGGGCATCGGTCCAATCAAGGCTACGGGGCGAGGACTGTGGTTCCAAACGCTCGCCCGGTGAGCGGGGAGCACTGTTCCGCGGCTACGCTGCGCGACATGGCCCAGCGGCTTGCGATCATCGGCGGCGACGCTGCGGGCATGAGCGCCGCGAGCATCGCCCGCCGCCGCGACGCCGGCCTTGAGATCGTCGCGTTCGAGCGCGGGCCGTACACGTCGTACTCGGCGTGCGGCATTCCGTACTACGTCGGCGGGGTCGTCGAGGACGCGCAGCGGCTCATCAGCCGCACCCCGGAGGAGCACCGCAAGCGCGGGATCGACGTCCGGATGGGCTGCGAGGTCATGGCGATCGACCTGGCGGCGCGCGAGCTGACCGTCCGCTCGGAGTCCGACGGCGAGTCGGTCGAGCCGTTTGACCAGCTCGTCGTCGCGACCGGCGCCGAGGCCAAGGCCCCGCCGATCCCCGGCGCGGAGGCGATCGAGCCGGCGCGAACGGTCGACGCGGGCGAGCGCCTGCGCGCGGCGCTCGAGCGCGGCGGCACATGCGCGGTCGTCATCGGCGCCGGCTACATCGGCCTCGAGATGGCCGAGGCGTTCGTCGAGCGCGGGATGAACGTGACGATGATCGACCGCGCGCCGCAGGTCATGCTCACGCTCGACGCGGACATGGCCGACCGGGTGCAGGAGGCGGCGGAGGGCATGGGCATCCGCGTCGTCCTCGATGCCTCGATCGAGGAGATCGTCACCGACGACGACGGCGCGCCCGTCGAGGTGCGCACGGCGGACGCGACGTACCCCGCCGACCACGTCGTCATCGGGACGGGCGCGCGCCCGGCTGTGAAGATCGCGCAGGAAGCGGGCCTCGAGGTTGGCGGCAGCGGCGCGCTACGCGTCGACGATCACCAGCGCTGCCCCGGCCACGACGGCGTGTTCGCGGCCGGCGACTGCGCCGAGAGCTGGCACAGGGTGCTCGCGACCCGGGTCAACATCCAGCTCGGCACGCACGCCAACAAGCAGGGCCGGATCGCCGGCATGAACGCGACCGGCGCCGATGCGCGCTTCCCCGGCGTCATCGGCACGGCGGTCTCGAAGATCTGCCGCTTCGAGGTCGCACGCACGGGCATCTCCGAGCGCGAGGCCGCCGACGCGTCCATCGACGTCGTCAGCGCGACGATCGAGGACCGCACGCGCGCCGGCTACTACCCGGGGGCCGGGCCGATCAAGGTCAAGCTCGTCGCCGAGCCGGGCACGGGGCGCCTGCTCGGCGGGCAGATCGTCGGCGTCGAGGGGGCCGCCAAGCGCATCGACGTCCTCGCCACGGCGATCTGGGCGGGGCTCGCCGTCGACGAGCTCGCGCTGCTGGACCTCGCCTACGCGCCGCCGTTCAGCGGCGTGTACGACCCGCTGCTCATCGCCGCGCGCGAGACCGCCAAGCGCATCTGACAAGCGCCGGCGTTCAGGCCGGTGGTCGTTGCCGGCCGATCTCGCCGGGTCAGCTCACGGGCGGTGGCACCGCCGCCGCGCGCGTCGCCTCCGCCTTGGTCTTGTTCGCCGTCTCGCAGAGCAGTCCGAACCCGGTTTGCAGGAAGTGGTTGGCACCGGTGGAGGCCAGCACGGAGTTGACGGCGCGTCCCGGTCCCGGGGCGGCGATCCGCAGGCCGACGAGACCCAGCGCACACCATGCTCCGACGCAGCGCGTGCAGGTGAGCAGCTCGCCGAACGCGTAGCCCAGCCCGCTGCCCTCGGGTCCGACAGGCCGGTGGTCGGAGGCCTCCTCGACGAACGGCTCGCGCAGCCATGTGGTGACCTTCTGCTTGGCGAGCACATCGGCCGCCGCGAACGCCGCGACGCCGATCACCGGCAGCTCGTACAGCGGGATCGCATCACGGCCACGGGACTTGGCCGCGAGCGTCGCGATTGCCGCCATCCCCGTCATGTAGACGCCGTTGATGAGCGCGTAGTGCTCGGGCCGGGTCGGGCTGCCCGCCGGCGTCGTCGCGCTTCCGGGCCACAGGCGGCGGCGGCCGGCCCGCACGGTCGCGGACCCCACGGTCGCGGTCCCCAGAGTGTCATCGACTCCGTGCGAAGTGGACATCGATCTTCCCCCTAACAGATAGAGGGCGAGCATAACTCACATTCGTTGCGATCTAGTGAAGGATTTCACTCCTTCCCTGAAGGGTAGGGGTGACCTTGGCCGGGTCGTCGTGCCGATCCCGGCGCGACCGGCGCGCCGGCGCGCACGCGGTCGATCAGCCTGGCCCCGGCGGTGGCTGGCCGGTGATCCGCGCGATCTCGCGCGGGCGCAGCGCCACGAGCAGCGTGCCGCGCCGGCCGTCGAGGCGCACGGCCGCGATCCCGCCCTTCTTCAGCTGCACGCGCGCGCCGGTGAGGTCGTAGAGGACCTGCTCGAAGTCCGGGTTGTGGCCGACGGCGAGCACGCGCTTGTCGTCGCCCGCCGCGTGGGCGAGCTCGAGCGCGTCGTCGGCATCAAAGCCCCTGCTCAGCGGCTTGTGCACGACCGGCTCGCAGTCCAGCGATTCGCAGGCCAGCCGCAGCGTGTCCAGCGATCGAACCCGCGGGCTCGTGACGGCGAGCTGGAACGTGACCTCGAGCGCGGCCATCGCGCGCCCCGCCGCCCGCGACTGCTCCTCGCCGCGCGGCGTCAGCCGGCGCTCGGGATCCGGTCGCGCGTCATGGGGCTCGGCTTCGCCATGTCGCAGGAACCAGAGCTGGACGGCCATGGACCGGAACCTAGCGCGTCGCCTGCCGGATACCCGGCACGGGCCGCACGCTGACCCAGCTCTTCACAAGCGGGCCGGCGCGCTCGGCTAGCGGCTCGCCGAAGAGCTCGGTCATCTCGCGACGGCGCAGCAGCGCGACGTCCTCCCAGTCTCCCGCCACGCCCAGCCGCCAGTACGGCCGGCGCACCCTCGGCGGCAGCCAGTGCGCGAACGGCAGCAGGGCGTGCGGCTCGACGGGAAACGAGAACGCGGGGGTCTGCACGTACCAGCCGCGAGCGACGCGCCGCAGCTCGCGGGCGAACGCGGCGCGCGCCTCGCGTTCGACGTGCTCGATGACGCTCGAGCAGTACGCGAGGTCGAACTCGCCGTCGTCGAACGGCAGGCCGTCGAGGACGTCGGCGAGCACGAACGGCCCCGGGTAGTCGGGCCGCGCCGTGACGTCGACGCCGGTGATGTCGAGCGCGGGCTCGTGGCGGCGCAGGCCGAGGCGCCCGCAGCCGATGTCGACGATGCGGCTGTGCGGCCCGGCGGCCGTCAGGGCGAAGAGCTGCGCGTGCCGGCGCTCGCGCGCGCGGCCGGAGGCGACCGACGCCGCACGCGCGCGCAATCCCGGCTTCGCGGTGGCGTAGACGTTCTCGGGAGCCCAGCGCGACACGGCTCAGCCCGTCAGATCCATGGAGGCGAGCACGATCGACACGCCTGCGACGGGAAGGGCGCCGGCCAGCAACGTCGGCGCGACCGTGTCCGACGGCGTCGCTCGCGGCCGCTCGTTGCGCTGAGGATCGTAGGCACGCACTGACTCGCAGGGTACGGCCGATCTGGCCCGAGGCGATCGCACCCGGCGCAGGCCGGTCCAGCGCGCGCGCCGTTCGTTACGCTCGGCGCCGCCACATGAGCGAGGCCTACACCGAAGACAACCTGCTCGACCGCCTGAGCGACCCGGCGACGCTCGAGGCGCAGTACGAGCGCGGCAAGCGCCGTGAGCGCGAGCTGCTCGATCGCCATCTCGGGCTCGCCGGCGGCGACGCGATCTCGATCGGCTGCGGCTGGCACCCCGGCCGGCACCTGCTGCCGGCTCCGCAGTGGCGCCTGACGGCGTCGGACATCGACGGCGACCGCACGCGCGTGGCCGTCGAGCAGGGGGGCGCCGACGAGGGCGTCGTCGGCGCCGCCGGCGCACTCGAGGCGCTCGCGGACGGATCCTTCGATGTCGTGCTGCACCGGCTCGTCTTGCACCATGTCGCCTACGCGGGCCCGCTCGAGCCGTGCCTGCGCGAGGCGCACCGCCTGCTGCGACCCGGCGGCGCGCTCGTCGCGATCGAGCCCAACCTCTTTCACCCGGTGGGCGCCGGGCTGGCGCTCGCCAACCGCGCCGGGCTCGGCGTCAGGGTCCACGGCACGCCCGACGACATCCCGCTGTCGCCGCGGCGCCTCGCCGGCGCTGCGCGCGCGGCCGGCCTGCGCCCGCAGCTGCACGCCGTCAGCTATTCGTGGCGACGGCTGCCGCGGCGCGTGCAGCGCGCGGTCGGAGCGCTCGATCGCTTCGGCTCGGCGCCCGGCATGCGCTGGGCGGGGCACACGTTCATGCTCATCGCGCGTCGCGTCTAGCGGGTGTAGGCGCCGACGGGCGAGCCGGTCTGGCCCTGCCACGACACGTTCCAGCGCCGGCCGGCGCGCCACGACGACCGCAGCGAGAAGTAGCCGCGCGCGTTCGTCGTCACGTTGCGCAGCGGCAGGAAGCGCGACGAGCCCCGGTTGGCGTAGGTGATCGTCACGGTGGTCACGCCGGTGGCGGGCCGCACGAGCCCCCAGATCGACGCCCGCGACCCGATGTGTCGAACGGCCAGCGGCAGCCGGAAGGCCGGTAGCGAGGGCTTCGGCTTGCCGTCGGCGAAGCGCAGCCCGGACTCGAAGCCACCGTACTGCCCCGGCCCGGGGGGACCGGGGTCGGAGTCGCGCAACAGGTACTGCGAGAACGAGACGACGCGCGGGTTGTCGAACGCGATGCGCTCGGAGATCGCGCGGTACTCGACCTGCTTGGAGAGCGACACCCCGCTCGTCGTGTCCGGCGTCGACTGGATGCCGAACTCCGTGAGGTGGACGGGCAGCCGGGACGTCAGCGCTCCCGCGGCGCGGGCGCGGTCGAGCGCCTTCGTGAGGCGCCCGAGCACGCCGATCGTGACGTCGTCGCGCTGCCGCGGCTTGAAGAACGGGCCCTGCCGGGTCGTGTAGGCGTGGTGGGCGTAGCCGTCGGCGCTCAGCGCGCCGCACTTGCCGATCTTCTTGTACTTCGAGTTGAGGCAGAGCATCGCCCGCAGGAAGCGCAGCGGCGCGACGACGCGCCCGGTCCCGCGCGGCGACGTCTCCCCGATGAGGATCGTGTCGTTGCCCTGGCCGGCCTTCTGCAGCCCGCGCACGCCGGCGCGGTAGAGCTCACGGTAGATCCGCGGCGATGCGGCCTTGCCGCCGCCCGCGAACTGCGGACGCAGGAACTGCGGCTGGTTGGGCTCGTTCCAGATCGCCCAGGCGTTGACCTGCGCGCCGAACTTGCGGCCGACGGCGGTCGTGAACGCGGCGAAGGCGTTCGGGTTCGGGCGGGTCACGGCGTCGAGCTTCGAGGCGGTCGCCCAGATCGGCACGGGGCCGGAGATCGTGAGCAGCACCGGCCAGTTGCGGTCCTTGGCGGCGGCGAGCAGGGGCTCGTACTCGCCCCAGTTGTAGCCCTTCGGGTCGGTCGGCTCGAAGTTCGCGGGCATCGTGCGCTGGCGGGGGTCGGGCGCCACGTCTCGCCACGTCAGGATGACGCGCAGCGAGCGCACGCCGAGCGACTGCAGCTCGGCCAGCGCGGCCGGCCGGGTCACGGGGTTCATGAGGTCGCGGGGGGCCTCGAAGGTCAGCGCCTGCGAACGCGACGCGCTCGCGGGAGCGCTCAGCAGCAGGGACAGGAGGAGCATCAGGGGGACGAGTCGGAGCACGGAGATCGAAACCAACCTAGCGGCGCAAGGTTGCGGCGGCCTAACCTGGCTCTCATGCACGGGGGCGCGCCGGACGACATCGTGGCGACGCGGCCGGCCGCCGGCGCGCGGGAGCCGCTCGTCGTCCTCGACGCGCTGCGCGACTACCTCGACGCGCGGGGATTAGGCGCCCGCGATCTCGAGGTGGCGCCGATCGGCGAGGGGCACTCGAACGTCACGTACCTCGTGCGGCGCGAAGGATGCGAGGTCGTGTTGCGCCGGCCGCCGCGCGGGCCGCTTGCGCCGAGCACGCACGACGTCCTGCGCGAGGCGCGGCTGCTGCGCGCGCTCGAGGGCACGGCGGCGCGCGTGCCGCGCGTGCTTGCCGTCTGCGAGGACCCGGCCGTCATCGGTGCGCCGTTCTACCTCATGGAGCGCGTCGAAGGGGAGGTGCTCACGAGCGCGCTGCCGCCCGCGCTCGACACGCCGGGCGAGCGGCGCCGCTGCTGCGAGGAGCTCGTCGACGCGCTGGCCGAGGTCCACGCCGTCGATTGGCGCGCGTGCGGCCTGGAGGGCTTCTCGAGCGACCCCGGCGGCTACCTCGAGCGTCAGCTGCGGCGCTTCGCCGGGCTCTGGGAGCGCCACCGCACGCGCGAGGTGGCCGCCGTCGACGAGGTCGCCGCGTGGCTGTCGCAGCACGCACCGCGATCGGGCGATGCGACGATCGTGCACGGCGACTACCGGCTGGGCAACGTCGCGCTGTCGGCGACCGCGCCGGCCCGGCTGCTCGCGATCTTCGACTGGGAGCTCGCGACGCTCGGCGACCCGCTCGCGGACGTCGGCTACCTCTGCGCGCTGTGGAGCGAGCGCGACGACGACGATCTCGGCGCCTTCGAGCTGTCGCGCGTGACCCGGCAGGTCGGCTTCCTCACGCGCGACGAGCTCGTCGCGCGCTACGAGGCCGCAAGCGGGCGAGCGGTGAGCGACATGCGCTGGTACCGCGTGCTGGCGCTGTGGAAGGCGACGATCTTCATGGAGGGCAACTACCGCCGCGCCCTCGCGGGCACGACGGACGATCCCTGGCTGCAGGGCTTCGGCGAAGGCGTCGTCGCGCTGGCCGAGCGCGCCCGCACCGCGACGCGCTGACGACCGCTGTCAGGCGGCCTTCGGGCCGTCCGGCGGGGCGCCGGTTCCCCCGGTGCTGCCACCTTCGCGCATCTCGGCGAGCTTGCGCTTCGCCTTGTCGATCTGCTCCTTGGTCTTCGGGTCGTCGGCGAACGCCTGGACCTTGTCGGTGAGCTTCTTCGCTTGGGGCGAGTTGACGAGCTCGGTCAGCTTTTGCTGGAAGTTGGGCATGCCATTGACCTTACCCACCGGGCGGCGTTTGCTCGATCCGCGCCCGTAACTCGGCGCCGCGGCCCGCCGCCACCGCGCGCGTCGCTCGTCGCTCGTCGAGCGCGACCCCCCCGGCTGCCGCGAGCTCGACGAGCTCGCGTGCCTCCTCGCCCTCGCGCGCGCTGCGCAGAAACAGCCAGCAGAACAGCCCGAGCGTGAGGATCGACCCCTCGACCATCATGATCGAGCCGGCGACGACCTGGTCGGACTGCGCCGAGATGTCGTGCTTGCGCTCGCCCGCCGCGTAGACGGAGTAGTACGCCGCCTGCGACCAGACGAAGACGTTCGCGAGCACCGTCGTCGTGAGTCGCACGCCCACGATGTAGCCGAGCTTCGCGGCGTTGGCGAACCACGCCGGCTTGGGTAGCGGGCCCAGCAGCGCCATCCACATGTTGATGCCGAGGCCGACGAAGAGCATGTGCTGCAGCGCGTGCACGACGTCGTTGCGGACCGCTGCCTCGTGCGGTCCGACGAGGTGCCAGACGAGCAGGTCGATCGCCCACAGCGAGTAGGCGGGCACCGGGTGTGAGAGCGCGCGCATCCAGCCGAGGCCGGGCGCGCGCAGCAGCGGGGCGAGCAGCGGCCCCGTGAGCCCGAGGACGAGCAGCAGCGCGCCGAGATCCGCGATGAGCAGGTGCTCGGCCATGTGCGCCCAGAAGAGCTCGTCCGACAGCACGCCGAGCGGCGAGCACAGCGCCACCACGATGAGCGAGAGCCCGCCGTACCAGCACCACTGGCGCCACACCGGGACGGGGCGCCCGGCGGCCGCGAGCTTGCGCGCCCGCACGAGGTACATGACCCCGAACGCGACGGCGGGCGCGATCTGCAGCGGGTCGATCTGCGCGGCGGCGGCGAGCGGGAGCATGCGCCGCGAAGGCTGACAGGTCGCGATCGGGCGCTCAGGGGGGCGAATTCCCCGCGCTGGCACCTATACAAGGCATGGACACCACGCCCCCATGTGCATCGGGCGACGCCGCGATCGCGGGCCTCGTCGCCCAGATGCTCCAGAACACCGCCACGCTGACCGTCATGGTCGACGAGATGATGCGCTTCCGCGACGCGGGCCACTCCGCGCCCGACGCGCCCCCGGTCATCGAGATCCTCGGCCGGCTGTTGCGCGACGTGCTGCCGGCACTGCTCGCCACCCATCCCGCGGCGACGATCGACGACGCCACCGCGGTGCTGCGCGACGCCGACGCGATCATGTGCCGCGACCTCTACTTCGTCTCACCGGACGCCATGCCACCAAGTCGCAACCGCCGACCTGGAACGCCGCGCGCGCGGCGGCGGCGAACATGAGGAGCGCTCTTCCGGACGGCGAAGAGGCGCTGCAGGTCTTGCGCGACATCGCCAATGGGACGCTGGACTACGACTTCGAGGGTCTCCATGAGGTCATCGATCGTCGCGGCGAACACCTCACGTGACGCCCTATGGGCCGGGCGTCTCGCTGGTGGCCGACACCTCGGCGTGGGTGCGCCAGCGCGACGACGCGTTGCCGCGCGCCGGGACGCAACGCTCGATGCCGGACTCCTCGTGATCTGTCCGGTCGCGGCGCTGGAGATCTTCTCCAGCGCGGGTGAGGAGCGTGTGTTGCGCAAGCTCGACCGCGCGTTCGCGGCACTGCCGCAAGCTCCCGTCACCGCTTCGGTCTGCGCGGCCGCACTCGGCGCTGCGCGCGAGCTCCGTGGCAGCCGGCGGCTTCCGGCGGCCGACTACCTCATCGCCGCCGCCGCGGCCGAGCGAGGCTTCGGCGTGCTGCATCTCGACGCCCACTACGACACGCTCGCCACGGTGCTCGGGTTCGCCAGCGTGCGTCTTGACAGCGACCGATCAGGTGCCGGCCGCGATGAGCACGACCCCGCAGAGCGCGACGACGACGCCCGTGCGCTGCACGCCGCGCACCCGCTCGCCGAGCACGGCAGCGGCCAGCAGCACGGTCGTCACCGGATACAGGGAGCTCGCGACGGCGACCGTCGACAGCTCGCCGATCGTCGTCGACGTGTTGTAGAGGACGTTCGCGCCGAGGTCGAGCAGGCCGATGCCGGCGACGATCGCGAGGTCGCGCCCCCGCAGCATCCGCCCGCCGCGGCGCACGGCCAGCACCGCGATGGCCACGAGGATCGGGGTCCCGGCGACGCGCGACAAGAGCAGCGCCCAACCGATGTCGTCGCGCGATGAGATCTCCGCGAGCACGAAGTACATGCCGAACCCGAGACCCGCGACCACCGCGAGCGCGATGCTCAAGCGCTGGGTGCGAGCCTCGCCGCTCGCTCCGCCGCCCTCCTGGCGCGATGCGAGGATGACGCCGGCGATCGCCGCGACGAGGCCGATCGAGCGCATGGCGCCAGGCTGGTCGCCCGTCGCCAAGCCGACGAGCACCGGCAAGGCCACCCCGGTGGACGCCACAGGCGCGACGATGCTCATCGTGCCGATCGCCAGCGCCCGGTAGAAGGCCATGAGCGCCGCGATCCCGAACAGGCCGGACCCGAGCCCGGCGACCACGGCCTCGGTGTCGGGCGGACCGCTCCCCAGCGCGAGGATGACGATCGTCATCGCGAGCAGCCCGGAGCCGTACATCACCGCCAGCACGACCGGGACCGGGAAGCTGCGGCTCTTCAGCCCGCCGAGGAAGTCCGCAAGCCCCCACAGCGCCGAGGAGCCCAGCCCGAGGGCGATCGCCAGCATCGTCTGTCAGGTCCTGGCGGCGCGAGCGCTCGTGCGTGTCCGGGCCGGCCGCGAGGCCGGCGTCAGCCGCGCTTGCCGCGGCCGTAGAGCGCGCGCACGCCCCGAAACAGGAGCTTCGAGGACCTCGCCTTGTACGGGAACATGAACACCTCGCGCCGTAGGTGCACGCGGCTGATGAACAGCGACTGCTGCTTGGTGTACTTGCGGATGCCGCCCGCGCCGTGGCGCGAGCCCATCCCCGAGGCCTTCCAGCCGCCCATCGGCAGCTCGACGGCGAGGTAGTTCAGCAGCGCATCGTTGACGCAGACCGCGCCCGCCTCGATCCGGCGCGCGAGCGCCTCGGCGCGCTCGCGGCCACCGTAGACCGACGCCGCGAGCCCGTACGGGGAGTCGTTGGCGAGGCGCAGCGCCTCCTCGGCGTCGGCGACGCGCATGATCGGCAGCGTCGGCCCGAACGTCTCCTCGGTCATCGCCTGCATCGTGTGGTTGACGTCGACGAGGACCGTCGGCTCGTAGAACGACCCTTCGCCCTCGACGCGATGGCCGCCCGTCACCGCCCGCGCCCCCTTCGCCACCGCGTCGGCGACGTGGCGCTCGACGATGTCGAGCTGTGCGGGGGTCGTCATCGCGCCGACCTCGCTCGTCGCGGGACCGGTCGAGGCGCCCTGGCGGATCGCCTGGACCTTCGTCACGACGCGCTCGACGAAGTCGTCGTAGACCGGCTCCTCGACGTACACGCGCTCGACCGAGACGCACGTCTGGCCGCCGTTGAGCATCGAGTAGTAGACGGCCGCGTTCGCCGCGCGCTCGAGGTCGGCGTCGGAGAGCACGATCATCGGGTCCTTGCCGCCGAGCTCCAGGGAGACCGGCGTCAGCGTCTGGGCGGCGCGCGCGAGGACCTTCTTGCCCGTCGCCGTCGAGCCCGTGAACATGATGAAGTCGACCTCGTCGACGAGCGCCGCGCCCGTGGCGCCCCGGCCCGTCGCGACCTGAAAGACGTTTGCGGGGATCCCGCAGTCGGCCAGCGCGTCGGCCATGAGCAGGGACGTCAGCGGCGTGACCTCAGACGGCTTGAGGATCACGCTGTTGCCGGCGAGCAGCGCCGGGATGGCGTCGCCGAAGGAGTTGATGAGCGGGTAGTTCCAGGGGCCGATGATGCCGACGAGCCCGACCGGCTCGTAGCGCATGACCAGCTTCTTGCCGGCGACGGCGAGCGTGCGGACGCCGATGCGCTCGTCGGCGAGGAACCGCTCGGCGTGCTTGGTCCAGTACGTCAGCGCGCCGCCGGCGTAGAGGAGCTCGATGAGGTTGGCGTCCTCGTAGGTCTTGCCGGTCTCCGAGACGAGCGTGTCGACGACGACGTCGCCGTTGGTCATGAGCCACTTGCGCAGGTTGCGCAGCACGCGCGCGCGCCCGTCGAAGCCGAGCGCCTGCCAGCCCGGCTGCGCGGCGCGGCCCAGTCGCGCGAGCTCGGCGACCTTGTCCGGCCGCGTGTCCGCGACGTGCGCGATGACCTCGCCGGTGGCCGGGTTCTCGACGGGGATCTCGGCCCCGCTGCCGTGGCCGTTCGTGCTCTGCGCGGCCGTCGTATCGACGCTGGCCATGTCAGTTCTCCTCAAATCGACGTCCCCGAACACCTTAGCCGGGCCACGAGTCCGGGGTGCGCGGCGCCCGGGGGAGGTTCGTCACGCGATGGCGTGCGTGCCGGCGAGCACGAGCACCACGGCGCCGAGGACGACGCGGTAGGCGACGAAGACGGCCGTCGTATGCGTCGTCAGGAACTTCAGGAGAAACGCGATCGAGGCGTAGCCCGAGATGAACGCGAGCAGCGTCGCCACCGCGGTCGGGGCGATGCCCACGCCGCCCTCCGCGCTGCCGTCGACGACGCCGCGCAGCTCGAAGAGGCCGCTCAGCACCACCGCCGGGACCGACAGCAGAAACGAGAAGCGCGCCGCCGCGACACGGTCGAAGCCGAGGAACAGGCCGGCGGTGATCGTCGCGCCGGAGCGTGAGACGCCGGGGATGAGCGCGAGCGCCTGGGCGAAGCCGACGATGATCGCGTCGCGGCGCGTGATCGTCTCGATCGCGCGATCGCGGCGCGAGACCTTCTCGGCTACGAGCAGCAGGAGCCCGAGCACGACGAGCGTCGTGCCGATGATGTAGAGGTCGCGCGCGCCGTTCTCGATCTCATGGCGAAACCCGAAGCCGAAGATGACGATCGGGACCGTGCCGATGACGAGGTACCAGCCGAGGCGGGCGTCGAGCTCACCGCGCCGCGCCGGGTCGCGCAGCGAGGCGAGCCAGGCGCGCACGATCCGCCAGAGGTCGGCGCGGAAGTACAGGACGACGGCGGCCATCGTGCCGAGCTGGATGACGGCGGTGAACGCCGCGCCGGGATCCTCCCAGCCGAGGAAGGCGGGGACGATGCGCAGGTGGCCCGAGCTTGAGATCGGCAGGAACTCGGTCAGCCCCTGGACGATGCCCAGGACGATGGCTTGCAGGAGATCCACTGAGCAGCGCGGACCTACGCCCGCGCGGACGTGCTAGTCGCCGAGTTCGATCGAGGAGATGTAGACGGGCGTCTCCGGCTTGTCGGCCGCGCCGGTCGGGACGTTGTTGAGGTTGTCGACGACGTCCTCGCCTTCGACGACCTTGCCGAACACGGTGTGCTTGCCATCGAGCCACGGCGCCTCGTCGGCCGTGACGATGAAGAACTGCGACCCGTTCGTATTCGGGCCGGCGTTCGCCATCGCGAGGGCGCCCCGAGCGACCTTGTGGTCGTTGAACTCGTCTTCGAACTGGTAGCCGGGCCCGCCGGTGCCGGTGCCCTGCGGACAACCGCCCTGGGCCATGAAGTCCTTGATGATCCGGTGGAACGTCAGCCCGTCATAGAAGCCCGCGCTGGCGAGCTTCTTGAAGTTGGCGACGGTCTTGGGCGCATCCTCGTCGAACAGCTCGAAGATGATCACGCCCTCGCTGGTGCGCATGGCGGCATGGGACATGGCGCGGAAGCTTACGGGGTGCCGGCCACGGTGACGTTCTTGATCGCCACGCGCGGATCGGTCGGCTCGGCGGCCGCGGTGATCCAGATGAGCAGCAGCCGCTGCTTGTTGTCGGACTTCTTCAGCAGCGAGACGACCTTGCCGTCGACGACGCTCTTGATGTCGGTCAGGTGCTCCCAGCGCTTGTCGAGGATGTCCTCGGGCAGCTCCTTGGCGTCGACCGCCCCGTAGAGCTCGGCCCTGAAGCCCTTCGTCGGTGTGTCGATCTGCAGCGCGCGCAGCGCGTACGGCTTGCCGAGGTCGAGCACCAGGCCGACGCCGATCGGCTTGCCGTCGGCGGGGACGCTGACGTCCCAGACCGTGTTCGGCTTCGCGTCGATGGCGTTGACGGCCGGACCGAACTCGGCGCCCGCGCGCTCGATCGGGTCGTAGGTCGTGGCCGCGTCCTTTGCGAACACGACCTTCTCGGACTTGGGAGCCGCGGGCGGTGGCGGCGGCGTGTTCTTGGCGGCCGGCGGGGGCGTGACGGCGGGCGGCGTGACCGCGGGCGGCGTCACGGCAGGCGGCGCGACGGGCGGCGGGGTGACCACGGGCGGCGTGACCGGGGCAGGCGCCGCGCCGTTCGGGATCAGCGGGTTCGTGCCGGCGGGCGGCGGGATGACCGCGGGCGGCACCGTGCCCGGCCCGGTGGCGCCGGGCGTCGGGACGGCGGGTGGCGCAGCGACGTCGGGCGCGCCCGCCACGATCGGCGCGCCGTCGCCCGCGGACGGCGCGGCGGCCTGGCGCTCGGCGTCGCTTGTCAGCGCGGCATAGCCCGCGAGCGTCGCGCCCACGACGAGCAGCAGCGTCAGCGCGACGACGGTGAACGCACCGCGCCAGCCGGGGCGCGTGCCGATCCGGCCGGGCGCGGCTGTGCCGCACTCCAGGCACCAGTCCTGGTTGGCCTTCATCGCCGCGCCGCACGTCTCGCAGGCGAAGTCGGGGGCGACCGGCGAAGGGGCGCCGCCCGGTGGATCGGGGGCGACCTCGGAGGTCGCGTCACGGTCTCTCAGCAGCAGCGCCACAGTCCACAGGGTAACGCGGCCCGCGCGAGCGAGTTGCGGCCCTGGACGCTCAGCCCGCTTCGACCAGGCCAACACATGCCGATGTATGGACATGGCACTGGATCGTCGCCTTCAGATCCTCCTGGACTCCGACCGCCATGCTCGGCTGGTCGCGGTCGCCGAGGAGCGCGGCCTCGGGAGGGGCTCTGTCCGCACGCGCGCGGCGATCGTCTCGGAGCGTTCGACGCGGTGCTCGCGGCAACGGCAAGCCGGGCGCATGCCGTGGCGATCGTCTCCGCGACAGGGCGTTCGCGGCGGTAGGGCTACCGCACGTCGTCCCCGACCCGGACGGTGTCGCCGGGCTGCCGGCGAGCCGACGGCGCGGCTGCCGTCGCGAGGCGGCACGCCGGAGCGTGCCGCGCGGCCTATGCTCGAAGCATCGTGCAGGGACCGTTCGCAGACCTTCCCGGCGCCGACTTGGTCGACCACGGCGTACGCGACCTCGACGCGGGCCGCCGCAGCCTCGAAGCGTTCCTCGTGTCCCGGGCAACCGCTCGCCTGAGGGCCTGCGGGGTCGCCGTGGCCGAGCCGCTGCCCGACGCCGACCGCGAGCTCTATCGGTTGCTTGACCTGCGCGACGGCAGCGGCGCGCACTCGGCCTACAACGCACTCACGCGTCGGCTCGTGTCGTTCATGCACGCGGCCGAGCAGCATGCGCGCTGAAATCGACGGTTCTCGTGTCGTACAGCTGCTGGCCGAGCTCGGCCGGCGGCTGCGCAAGCCTCACACGCTGTACCTCGTCGGGGGGTCGAGCGCGGTCGTCGTCGGGTGGCGGGCCTCGACGCACGATATCGATGTCCGGCCGGAGCCCGATTCCGACGAGCTGCTGCGGATGCTGCAGGAGCTCAAGCGGGAGCTCGACATGAACATCGAGCTGGCATCTCCGTTGGACTTCCTGCCCGCGCTCGACGGATGGCAGGACCGCAGTCCCTACGTCGGCTCGTGGGGTCCGCTGGACGTTCGCCATCTCGATTTTCGTCTCCAGGCGCTCGCGAAGCTCGAACGGGGCCTCGACACCGACCTGGACGACGTCCGCGCGATGCTCGCGCGCAACCTCGTGACTGCCGGCGAGCTCCACGAGGGGTTCTCCGCGATGCGGGCGCGCCTGTTCCGATTTCCCGCCGTGGACGAAGCGACGTTGGAGCGCAGGCTCAACGAGGTCGTGGGAGGCCCCGCCTAGCGGCGATGCCTCAGACCTTCGCGGGCTCGGCGCGGATGCGCCGGCCGCGCACGCGCTCGCCGTCGATCGCCTCGGCGATCCGCTCGGCGTCGTCGGCCGGGACCGACAAGAACGCGAAGTGCTCGAGCACCTTGACGTTGCGCACGGCCTCGCCGTCGACGGCGGCGGCCTTCGTCACGGCGTGGACGAGGTCGGCGACCTCGATGCCGGCCGAGCGCCCGCCGCTGACGATGAGCTTCGCGTAGGGCTCGTCGCCGTTGTGCTTGATCTGCGGCTTCGTGTGGCGCGGCGGCTTGTCGACCATCTTCTTCGGCGCGACGTGCGCGCCGGGCTCCCAGGTCGTGATCGCGATCCCGACGTGCTTCTCGATCGCTTCGAGCTCCTTCTCCTGCTTGGGCTCGACGAACGTGATGGCGCGGCCGGAGCGCCCGACGCGGCCGGTGCGCCCGATGCGGTGGACGTAGACGTCGGGCGAGCGCGGGACGTCGAAGTTCACGACGTGCGTCACCGTCGAGATGTCCAGGCCGCGGGCGGCGACGTCGGTCGCGACGAGGATCGGGACGCGGCCGCCCTTGAAGCCGAGCATGACGCCGTCGCGCGAGCCCTGCGTCATGTCGCCATGGAGCGCCTTCACGTTGAACCCGCGGTCCTTCATCTTCTTGTAGAGCTGGTCGGTGCGGATCTTCGTGCGCGCGAAGACGATCGCCTGGTCGGGCCGCTCGGCCTCCAGCACCTCGACGAGCTTGTCGGCCTTGTCGGCGGTCTTCACGGAGACCTGGAACTGCTCGACGGAGTCGACGGTGAGCGTCGCGGACTGCACCTTGACGTGCTCGGGGTCATAGAGGTAGTTGTCGGCGAGCTTGCGGATCGGCGGCGGCATCGTCGCGGAGAAGAGCGCGGTCTGGCGGCTGTTGGGCGTCAGGCGCAGGATCTTCTCGACGTCCTCGAGGAAGCCGAGGTCGAGCATCTCGTCGGCCTCGTCGAGCACGACGAAGCGGCACGAGTCCAGGACGAGCGAGTTGCGGCTGATGAGGTCGAGCACGCGGCCGACCGTGCCGACGACGATGTGCCCGCCGGCCTTCAGCTGCGCCTGCTGCGTGCGGATCGGCGCGCCGCCGAACACCGCGACGACGTCGGCGCCCTTGCGCACGGCGTACGCGCGAATCGCCTGCGTGACCTGGATGCAGAGCTCGCGCGTGGGCGTGAGGACGAGCGCCTGCACCTCGGGCTCGGTCGGGTCGACGTACTCGATGATCGGCAATCCGAAGGCGGCCGTCTTGCCGGATCCCGTCTGCGCCTGACCGATGACGTCGCGTCCCTGGAGCATCGGGGGGATCGCTTGTTCTTGGATCGGGCTGGGTGATTCGTATCCAACATCCCGCAGGGCCTGCAGGGTGCTGTCTGAGAGGCCGAGGTCGGCGAAAGCTGTCATGTCCCTAGCAGCTTAGTCGGGCGAGCAGCGCCCTCGCGCTCCGTTGTCGTCCGTGTGTTCTTGGCGGGCACCTCGGCCTCATTCGAGAAGCGCTGGGATCCGAGCACGACGTTGAGCGCCGACAGGTGATGTGTCGCGTGCTCGCAGAGCGCCGCGATCACAACCTCGACATCCGCGCCTCCCCAACCGTTGAATGCGCGCACATCCGACCGTAGCCTTGCCGGTATGAGCGTGCAGATCGCGGTCCGGTTGGCCTACGACGAGCTTGAGCGCCTCGACGCCGCGATCGCGCGCGGCGCCTTCTCCAGCCGTGCGGAGGCGGTGCGCGCCGGGCTTGAAGCGGTGCTCCGCGGGGAACGCGAAGTGCGGATCGCCGCCGCGTATCGTCGCGCCTACGCCACTGGACTCGACGACCCTTCGGTCGGGGAGGCGGGCCTGCAACTCGGCGCCGCGCTCTTGGCCGCCGAGGACGCGGCCCGTCCTACACTCGTGAACCCGTGCGATGTCTATGAGGTCGACCGGCCGAGCCCCCGGCAGGCGACCTGCGAGGGTCGCCACGCGTCGCGGATCGCACGGCCCGGCCGAGTCGCGCTTCTTCGACGATGCGCTTCGGCTGGCTCTCGCGCTCGACTGAAACCCTCACGCCCGACGGGCGCGGGCACGGGGGTTACGGTCCCGCCGCTCGGCGGACCGACGCTGCTTGCGCCGGGTCGGCGGCGAGCTCGGCCAACCGCTGGGCTGCCAGGCGCACGCGGCGGTCGACGCGGCGAGCGGCCAGTTCGCGGACTTCGCGCTCGCAGTCATAGAGGCACTCGACCGCGACATCGCCGCCGAACGTCGGGTCGGCGGCGGCCAGCGCCGCCACGACGTAGCGGCGGCCGTAGGAGTACGGGATCTCCTCATACGCGCGCGAGAGCTCTTCGAACGGGCCGTGGACGGCGCAGCGGCCGAGCGCTTCGGCCAGGGAGCAGATGACGTAGACGTCGCCGTCCAGGCCGCGGTCGAGCTCGCGGGCCAGCGCCGACCGGGCCGGGGGGACGTCCTCGTCCTCGGCCCACGCCGCCAGCATCCCCGCCGCCTTGCGCCGCCGCGCCCAGTCGTCGGAGCCGAGCCAGTCGTACGCGAGCGCGCGCGTCTGCGAGAGCGGCATCGCCTCGAGCGCCAAGGCGATCGCGCCCTGCAGCTTCCCCCGCTGCGCCTGCGAGGTGTTCTGCTCGGCGATCTCGAGCACCTCGCGCCGGCCCTGGCGACCCAGCGCGAGGATCGCGGCCCGGCGCATCGGCAGGTTGGGCGCGTTCGCCGCCGCCACGAGCAGCTCGACGTCATACGGCGCGGTCCGCGAGGCGAGCTCCTCGGCGATCTGCGCCCAGCGCGAGGACTCGGTGATCGCGAGCAGCTCGACCGTGTACATCTCGCCCGGCTTGACCTGGCGCTCGCGCGGGCGCCACGCGCGCTTGGGCGGCGGCGCCGCGCCATCGCCGTGATCGAACGCCAGCGCGCGCGCGATCTCCGGGCTCTCGACCGTCCACAGCGACCAGGGGCGCTCGCGCGGGTCGATCCCGGCAAGCGCCTCGTCGAGCGCCTCCCGGGAGGCGAAGCGCTCGAGCAGGACCGCGTCGAGCCCCGCGACGACCTCCGGCCACGGCGGGCCGCTGGACGGCGGGCCGCCATCGCCGCCGACGAGCCCCTCGAGCGCGCGCGCCCACGCGACCCCGTAGGCGACGTACTCGCGCAGCACGCGCCGCGCCTCGTCGTGGCCCCGAATCGCCATCCGCCCGAGCAGGGCGATGATGTCGTGCGCGGTCTCTGAGTCCTCCTGCGCGCTGTCGCGCAGCCACCCCTCCAGCGGCGCGAGGTCAAGGCCGACGTCGAGCGCCAGCGTGGCGTAGTAGTCGTCGCGATCGTCGAGCTGGCGGTCCCAGCGGGGATCGTTGAAGACGCAGTGGACGAGCAGCGCGTGGGACACCGCGCGGTCGGCATCCAGCGCCCAGAGGTAGCCCGAGCCGAGGCCGCGCTGCAGCTTGCCGAGCGGATCGGCGGCGTCGGCGAGGGTTGGCAGCGTCCCGGACACAGACCGATCGTGGCACGCCTGCGCGCTACACCCCGCGCCGGGTCCACTCACCGTCCGCGGCGCTCAAGCCGAAGCGCCGTACGGTCGATGGCTATCAGTGGCAATGGATGTCGCGATCATTCCCTCGGCGCAGGTGGACGCCACGGTTCTGCGCGCCTCGCTGGACGGGATCGTCTCGATCGACGCCGACGGGATCGTGCTCGAGTTCAACCCGGCGGCGGAGCGGATGTTCGGCTACTCGCGGGCCGAGGCGATCGGTGAGGACATGGCCGAGCTCATCATCCCGCCGGACAGGCGCGAGGCGCACCGGCGCGGGCTGCGGCGGCTGCTCGGCGGCGGCACCGCGCGCATGCTCGACAAGCGCGTCGAGCTCGAGGCGCAGCGCGCGGACGGCGAGACGTTTCCGGTCGAGATCGCGATCACGCGGATGTCCGGCTCCAACGCCACCTACACGGGCTTCATCCGCGACATCACCGACCACAAGCTCGTCGAGCAGGAGCGCGCCGATCGGATCGTGCGCCAAGCGCTCGTCGTCGCGCTCGGCCAGAGCGCGCTGGCCGGCCAGGAGCCCGCGGACCTCTGCGCGTCCGGCCTCGCGACCCTCGTCGAAGGACTCAACGCCGACCGCGGCGTCGTGCTGACCGTCGAGGCCGACGGCGGGCTGCACCGCGAGTCGGCGATCGGCCTCGGCCCGCTCGCCGGGCACGGCGAGCCCGCCGGCGAGGCACAGGCGGCCCTCCTGCGGCGCACGCTCGACGCCGGCGGCTGCCTGCTGCTGTCCGGAGCCGCGCTCGCGGACGGGACGCGGGGGATGGCGACGACGCAGGGCATGACCTGCATGCTCTCCGTCGCGATGCAGGGCGACCGCGGTGCGACGATCGGCATCCTCGCCGTCGCCACCGGCGAGCCCGACGCCATCAAGCCCGGCGACGAGGGCTTCGCGCAGGCCATCGCGAACGTCATCGGCACGGCGATCGCGCGCTGGCGCGCGGACGAGGAGATCGCGCGGCTCGGCCTCCAAGATCCGCTGACGGGCCTCGCGAACCGGCCGCTGTTCGAGAACCGCCTCGAGCAGGCGCTCGATCGCGCGCGGCGCGAGCAGGGCGACGCGGCGGTGCTGTTCGTCGACCTCGACGGCTTCGGCAAGCTCAACGACGGCTTCGGCTACCGCACGGGCGACGAGGTGCTCGTCGGCGTCGGCGCGCGCCTCGTCAGCGTGCTGCCCGCCGACGCGACCGCCGGGCGCCTCGCGGGCGACGACTTCGCGGTGCTCGTCCCCGGCGTCGCCACGGACGGCGAAGCGCTCGATATCGCCGAGCGCATCGGCGCCGCGCTGTCGGAGCCGATGCTCGCCGCGGGGCGCGAGCTGACGATGACGGCGAGCATCGGGGTCGTGCTGACCGAGCGCGGGACGGCGTCGGTGTCGGAGGTCCTGCGCACGGCGACCGTCGCCGCGACCCGAGCGCGCGAGCGCGGCGGCGCGCGGGCCGAGCTCGCGACGCAGGGCATGCGCCGGCGCCTGCTGCACGCCGCCGAGATCGAGCAGGGCCTGCGCCGCGCGCTGAGCGACGGCGAGCTGCGCCTGCACTACCAGCCGATCCTCGACCTGTCGACCGGGACGATCGCGGCGGTTGAGGCGTTCGTGCGCTGGCAGCATCCGGATCACGGCCTGCTCGCGCCCGCGCAGTTCCTCGCCGCCGCCGAGGCGACCGGGCTCGCCGTCCCGCTCGGTGCGGAGATCCTCATGCTCGCCTGCCGCGAGCTCGCACACTGGGGCGACGTCCTCGCCGACGACCCCGACGTCCAACCGCCCGCCGTCCACGTCAACGTGTCGGCGCGCCACTTCGCCGCCCCGGGGCTCGCGGGAACGGTCTCGCGCGCCCTGCGCGGCAGCGGCCTGCGGCCTGACCGGCTCGTGCTCGAGATCGCCGAGACGATGTTCACGGGCGAGGGCCAGATCGCGATGGCCCAGCTCGACGACCTGCGCTCCGTCGGCGTGCGGATTGCGCTCGACCGCTTCGGCACGGGCTACTCGTCGCTCGCCGCGATCCGCCAGCTCCCGTTCGACGCGCTGAAGGTCGACTCGTCGTTTCTCACCGAGCTCGGCGACGGCTCGCGCGACGCGCGCCTCATCGAGGCGATGATCGGGATGGGGCACTCGCTCGGCCTGCCGATGACCGCGGCGAAGGTCGAGACCGAGCAGCAGTTGCGCCTGCTGCGATCGCTGGGACTCGACCGCGCGCAGGGTGAGCTGTTCGCGCCGGCGCTGTCGGCCGAAGCCGCGCTCGAGCTCGTGCGCTCCGGTCGCGTCTGGTCGAGCGTGCTCGAGGCGACGAAGCCCGCCGCCGTCTCGCCACCCGATGGCGACTCTGCGCGGACGGGCGCCACCGCGGCGCCGGAGGCGTCGCTGAGCCTTGGCCAGGCCGCGCAGGCGCTAGGCATCTCGACGACCACGGCACGCCGCTGGGCCGACGACGGGAGCCTCGGCGCGACGCGCACCCCCGGCGGGCATCGCCGCTTCGCCGCTTCGGAGGTGCGTCGCCTGCTCGCCGAGCGCGGACGGCCGCAGGTCGCCCCGGCCGAGGCGCCGCGGCGCGCGCTGCCGGGGCTCGCGCTGCTCGTCGAGAGCCACGGCTCCGCGCTCGCGGATCTCGGCTGGCGCGGCCTGTACGGCGACCTGCGCTCGGGGTTCTTCGTCGATCCGGAAGGCGTCGCCGCCGCCGAGCGCTGGATCGGCGCGCTCTCCTCGGCTGCCGCGACCGCGAACTACGAGATGCTCCACCAGGCCACGAGCGCGCTCATGCGCACGGCCGAGCGCGGCGGGGCGTCGCTGCTCGAGCGCCATCTCGCGCTCGAGCGCTTCTGCGAGACGGTGACGCGAGCGCTCGCGCGGAGGTCATGCCCGCGCGAGGAGATCGTCGCCGTGCGGCGCCTGTTCGCCGCGCTCGAACAGCGCCAGCTCGCGGCCGCCGGCTGAGGGGAGCCGACCCCCGGCGTCACGAAAAAATCGAATTGCGCCAGGTCGGCGGGAGTAGTGTCGCCGGCAATGAACCGCCTCCTCGTCGCGCTCGTCGCACTGTGCACGCTGCTCCCCGTCGGCCCCGCGCTCGCGGCTGACGATGCCCCCGACGACCGCATCGTCATCAGCGGGCCGGTGCTCGTCGATCGCGACGAGACGGTGCCGGGCGACGTCGTCGTCGTCGACGGCGACGTGCTCGTCCGCGGGACGGTGCGCGGCGACGTCGTCGCCCTGGGCGGCGACGTCACGATCCGCGGGACGGTCGGCGGCAGCGTCGTGACCCTCGAGGGGCTCGCCACGCTCGGCCGCGCGGCGCGGGTCTCGGGCGACCTCGTCTACTTCGACAAGAAGCCCGTCGTCGCGCCAGGCGCGAAGGTCTCCGGCGACGTCGAGAAGATCGACAGCGGCGAGATCGGCGACGTCCTGAAGGCGCTGGCGTTCGGCGTCTGGGTCGCGTTCTCGGTCTCGCTCTTGCTGTTCGGGCTGATCGCGCTGCTGCTGGCCCCGCGGGCCGCCGAGGCGATCGCGCGGACCGCCAAGAAGAGCTGGGGCGCGGCGATCGGCGTCGGGTTCGCCGCCTTGATCCTGCTGCCGATCGTCGCCGGCCTCATCACCGTGACCGTCGTCGGCACGCCGCTCGGGATCATCCTGCTGGCGACCCTGATCCCGCTGTTCGCGATGGCGTACGTGTCGTCGGCGTTCGCGGTCGGGCGCCTGATCCTCAAGGGCTCGGGGATCCCGGCGTTCCTGCTTGGCATGCTGATCCTCTGCCTGCTGACGCTCGTGCCGTTCCTCGGCGCCCTCGTCGCGCTGCTCGCGATCGTCTTCGGGCTCGGCCTGCTGCTCACGACGCTCATCCGCGCCCGATCGTGAGCCGCGCCGCGGGCCGGTGGGCGTGCCCGTCGCCGCGCCGCGACGCGATCCGCGGCCTGTAGCCCGCTGCACGCGCCATCATGGGGCGATGGACGGAGGCCTGCGTGTCGACAAGTGGCTGTGGGCGGCGCGGCTCGCGAAGACGCGCTCGCTGGCGTCCGAGGCTGTGAAAGGCGGGCGGGTGCAGGTCAACGACCAGCGCGTCAAGCCGAGCAAGGAGGTCTGCCCGGGCGATCGGCTGGAGATCACGATGGGGCAGACGCGGCGCGCGGTCGTGATCCTCGGCGTGACCGAGCGCCGCGGGCCGGCGAAGGAGGCGCAGCTGCTCTACGAGGAGACGCCTGAGAGCGTGGCCGCGCGCGAGGCCGCCGCGGCCGAGCGCCGGCTGTCCGCGCCGCCGAGCTTTGACCTCGGCGGCCGCCCGACCAAGCGCGACCGCCGCCGGCTGGACGCGACGCGCGCAGCACGCCGCGGGGGCGGGCGGTAACGGAGTTCCTACCGCGGTATGTCGTGCGGCGGTATGGTTGGGCGATGAAGGTGGACAAGCTGAGCGTGTCGTTCGACGCAGACCTCGGCGACGCTGTCCGTGCGGCGGCGAAGCGAAGCGGCGGCGGCCTCTCGCGATGGCTGGCCGATGCGGCAGCCGCTCGGCTGCGCGCTGAGGCGCTGTTGGAGTTCCTCGACACGTGGGAGGCCGAGCATGGGCAGCTCACCACCGAGGAGCTCGCCAGAGCCGCCGATGAGCTGGGGCTGGCACAGGCCGGCGTCGTCAAACCGGCGGCATGAGTGCCCTGGTGCTCGACGCCGGGGCGCTCGTGGCGGTGGATCGGGGCGATCGTGCCATGCTCGCTCGATTGCGCATGGCCGAGCGCGGCGGGCTCGAGCTGCGCAGCACCGGCGTGGTGATCAGCCAGGTATGGCGAGATCCCGCAGGGCGCCAGGCGAACCTCGCCCGGCTGCTCGCGTCGGTCGACGTGATAGCGGTCGACGAGCGACTCGGACGAGAAGCCGGGGTGCTCCTCGGTCGCGCCGGCACCCGCGACGCAGTCGACGCGAGCGTCGTGGCCATCAGTCGCACAGGAGATCGCATCGTGACCAGCGACCGCGCTGACATCGCCCCGCTGATCGCCGCATCGCAGCGCTCGATCTTCATCACCGACTGTTAGTCAGTTCGACCTGTGCTCGCCTGAGGAGCCGAGCGCCTTGCCCTCGACGAAGAAGATGTTGGGGTACGGCTCGATCTTCGGCGGCCGAGGTGCCGGCGTGGGGTTCGCAACCGGCTTGGGCGCGTCTTGCGGCATCGAGCCTCAATGTACGGCCATGGCGGGCCGCGAAGCCAGCGACCTCGAGCACGACCCGCAGAGTCCGGCCACGAGGAAGCGCTGCAGGGCTCGGGACAGTGGCTTGTTTGCGGGCCGGTCGGTGGTGGCGAGCGCTGGGCGTGATCTTGTGCTGTGCGGGTGGAGTGTCGTCGGTACGTTGGGTGGGTGACGGTGGTCGCGGGGTCGTGGGATGTGTTTTTGAGCTACGCGCATGCCGATCGTGAGCGCGCGGTGGGGTTGCGTGACGCGCTGCAGCGGCAGGGGTTGCGGGTGTGGATGGATGACGGGGAGATCGAGACGTTCGAGTCGATTACGGCGGCGATCGTGTCGGGGCTCGCGCACTGCCGGGTGCTGGTGGCTGTCTACTCGCTGGCGTATCCGCGGCGGCGGGCGTGTCAGTGGGAGCTGACGGCGGCGTTTGTCGCTGCGCAGCGCTCGGGTCGCGATCCGCGCGAGCGGGTGCTGGTCGTCAATCCCGAGTCCGATGCGGCGCACATCGATCCTGTTGAGCTGCGCGACGCGCTGTTCGCCGCGGTGCCGGCGGACGGGGACGACGTGGCGCTGGATGCGCTGGCGAGCGAGGTCGCGGTGCGCGTCGGGCGTGTCGACGGGCTGCTGGGTGAGCTCGGGGTCGGCGTGGGTGTGTCGTGGCTGGGGCGAAAGCCGGTCGCTGCCGCGCAGTTCGTCGGGCGCGCGCGGGAGTTGTGGGCGGTGCATTCGGCGTTGCGCGCCGGGGATGTGGGGTTGATCACGGGTGCGCGGGGTGACCCGGCGCTGAAGGTCAGCGGGATGGGCGGGATCGGTAAATCGCTGCTGGCCCACGAGTATGCGCTGCGCTTCGGATCGGCGTATCCGGGCGGGGTGTTCTGGTTGCGCGCGCATGGCTATGACGATCGTGGGGACGGCATGGATGCGGTCGGGCGTGAAGCCGATCGTGGTGCGCAGCTGCGCCTGTTCGCCGACGCGTACGCCGTCCCGACCGCTGATCGGTCGGTCGAGGAGATCGCCGCGGCGCTCGGCGGGGTGTTGGATGCGCGCGGCCTTGAGGTGTTGTGGATCGTCGACGATCTGCCGGGCGGCCTTGACAGCGACGCGCTGGAGGCGTGGTGTGCGCCCGCCGCGTGCGCGCGCACGCTGATGACGACGCGCAGCCGCGACTATGAGCGCATCGGCGCGCACCTGGATCTCGCCGTGCTCGATGCGCGGGAGGGCTATGAGCTGTTGACCGGTCGGCGCTCGCCCGTCGATGTCGAGGAGCAGCGCGCGGCCCGCGCGATCGTCGATGCGCTCGGCCGGCACGCGCTCGCGATCGACGTCGCCGCGGGCGCGCTGGCCGCCGAACGCGGGTTGCGCACGTTCGCGGCGTACCTGGATGCGCTGGCCGATAGCGGTGCGGATGAGCTGGAAGTCGCCGCGCAGTTGGCTGGTGAGCTTCCGGGCGGCCACGAGGCGAGCATCGCCACGACCCTTGCTCGCAGCATCCGCGAGGTCGACGAGCACGCCCGCGACGTTCTGCGCTTGGGGTCGCTGCTCGCTGTCGAGCCGATCGCACCGCAGCTCCTCGTCGACGTGCTCGCGCGCGTCGACGGCCTCGACACCGATACCGCGCGGCGGCGGGCCGTCCGCGCGATCAGCGACGCGACGCGACGATCGCTTGCCGAGCGCGCCGACCGCGACGCATGCCAGATCCACACCCTGATCTCGCGCACGATGCGCCTCGTCGACGAGGACACCCAACGGACCGCCGCGCTGGCGGCCGCGACCGCCGCTGTGCTGCATGCGCGCACGCAGGAGGCCAATGCCCGCCGCGTCCCGCTTGACCCCACGACCCTTGCCCATGCCCAGCATCTCGCGACATTGCCGGCGAGCGATCGTGACGCCCGCCTGCTGAACGAGGTCGCAGTGCAGCACCATTACCGCGGCGACAGTCGCGCTGCCCGCGCGCTGTTCGAGGAGGTCTACGCGACGTGGCGGCGTGTCCTCGGCGACGAGCACCCCGACACGCTGACGTCGGCGAACAACCTCGCCGAGACCCGGCGGGCGCAGGGTGACCACGCGGGCGCCCGCGCGCTGCACGAGGAGGTCTACGCGACGCGGCGGCGTGTCCTCGGCGACGAGCACCCCGACACGTTGACGTCGGCGAACAACCTCGCCGAGACCCGGTACGCGCAGGGTGACCACGCGGGCGCCCGCGCGCTGCACGAGGAGGTCTACGCGACGCGGCGGCGTGTCCTCGGTGACGAGCACCCCGACACGTTGACGTCGGCGAACAACCTCGCCGAGACCCGGTACGCGCAGGGTGACCACGCGGGCGCCCGCGCGCTGCACGAGGAGGTCTACGCGACGCGGCGGCGTGTCCTCGGTGACGAGCACCCCGACACGTTGACGTCGGCGAACAACCTCGCCGAGACCCGGTACGCGCAGGGTGACCACGCGGGCGCCCGCGCGCTGCACGAGGAGGTCTACGCGACGCGGCGGCGCGTCCTCGGTAACGAGCACCCCAGCACGCTGACCTCGGCGAACAACCTCGCCGCGACCCGGTACGCGCAGGGTGACCACGCGGGCGCCCGCGCGCTGTACGAGGAGGTCTACGCGACGCGGCGGCGTGTCCTCGGTGACGAGCACCCCGACACGCTGACGTCGGCGAACAACCTCGCCGCGACCCGGCAGGCGCTCGATGACGCGGGCGTCTGAGCAGCGCTCGACGTCGCCTATGTCGCTGCGCTGTGGCGGGGGGCTATACGGCGCGTAGGCGTCGCACACCTGCACGGCAGCGTCGCCCTGGCGGCGTCGGCCGCCGGCAGCGCGCTTCCCGCTCCACGACGCGATGGCTCAAGTCGAGCGCGAAACGCCGACGGACCCGTCGGCGGCCGTCCGCCTCCGACGTAGTCGGTGCGCCGTCGCGTCCCTGCGGACGCCGCCTATCCTCGAACGCATGGGTGCGACCTCCTCCTCCGAGCAGGCCGCGCCGGCCGATGACCTCCTCGAGCGCCTCGCGGCGCTGACGCTGCGCGACGAGCATCGGCTGCGTCGTCGCGCGGATCGCGTCCGGCGCGGGCATGAAGAGCGCGAGAAGCTGCTCGCCGAGATCGTCCGCGCCGAGGCGACGGTCGCGCGGCGCCGAGCCGCGGTGCCCGAGATCTCCTATCCGCCGCAGCTCCCGGTGAGCGCCCGGCGCGACGACCTGCTCGCTGCGATCGCGGGCAACCAGGTCGTCATCGTCGCGGGCGAGACCGGCTCGGGCAAGACGACCCAGCTTCCGAAGATCTGCCTCGAGCTCGGGCGCGGGGTGCGCGGCGCGATCGCCCACACCCAGCCGCGCCGCCTCGCCGCGCGCACCGTCGCCGAGCGGATCGCCGACGAGCTCGGAGTCTCGCTCGGCGAGGCCGTCGGCTACGCGGTGCGCTTCTCCAACGTCTCGCAGCGAGACACCCTCGTGCGGCTCGTCACCGACGGCCTGCTGCTCGCCGAGGTCCAGCACGACCGCATGCTGCGCCGCTACGACACGATCATCGTCGACGAGGCGCACGAGCGCAGCCTGAACATCGACTTCCTGCTCGGCTATCTGCACCGCCTGCTGCCCCGGCGCCCGGACCTCAAGCTCGTCATCACGAGCGCGACGATCGACCCCGGCCGCTTCAGCAGCCACTTCGGCGACGCGCCCGTCGTGGAGGTATCGGGCCGAACGTACCCGGTCGAGGTGCGCTACCGGCCGCTGCACGCGGTGGCGGACAACCCGGACGAGGACGACGAGGACGCGGCGCCCATCGACCGCGACCCGGTCGACGCCATCGGCGACGCCGTCGAGGAGCTCCTGCGCGACGGCCCCGGCGACGTGCTCGTCTTCCTGTCCGGCGAGCGCGAGATCCGCGACACGGCGGAGGCCCTCACCGGGCGGCTGCCCTCGCGCATCGAGGTCCTGCCGCTCTACGCGCGCCTCGCCCCGCAGGAGCAGCAGCGCGTCTTCAAGCCGCACGACGCCCGCCGCGTCGTCCTCGCGACGAACGTCGCCGAGACGTCGCTGACCGTGCCGGGCATCGGCTCCGTCGTCGACCCCGGCACCGCGCGCATCAGCCGCTACAGCTCGCGGCTGAAGGTCCAGCGGCTGCCGATCGAGCCCGTCTCGCGCGCGTCGGCCGACCAGCGCAAGGGCCGCTGCGGCCGCCAGTCCGACGGCATCTGCATCCGCCTCTACGCCGAGGAGGACTTCGCCGAGCGGCCCGCCTTCACGGATCCCGAGATCCTGCGCACGAGCCTCGCCTCGGTGATCTTGCAGATGGAGGCGCTCGGCCTCGGCGAGGTCGAGGACTTCCCGTTCCTCGACCCGCCCGACCGCCGCCAGATCCGCGACGGGATCGCGCTCCTGCACGAGCTCGGCGCGTTCGAGCCGGCGGCGGCGCCCGGCAAGCGCCTCACGCCGCTCGGCCGGCGGCTCGCGCAGCTCCCCGTCGACCCGCGCCTCGGGCGGATGGTCCTCGAGGCCGACCGCCTCGGCTGCGCCGACGAGGTCGTCGTCATCGCGGCCGCACTCTCGATCCAGGACCCGCGCGTGCGCCCGCTCGAGGAGCGCGCGCAGGCCGACCAGCAGCACGCCCGCTTCAAGGACGAGCAGTCGGACTTCGTCGGCTTCCTGAATCTCTGGCGCTACCTGCGCGAGCAGCAGCGCGAGCTGTCGGGCAACCAGTTCCGCAAGCGCTGCAAGGCGGAGTACCTGCACTACCTGCGCGTCCGCGAGTGGCAGGACCTCGCCGGCCAGCTACGCGCCGCGGCGCGCACCGTCGGGGTGACGATCAACGAGGAGCCCGCCGACGTGGGGCACGTCCATGTCGCGCTGCTCGCCGGCCTGCTGTCGCATGTCGGCCTGCGCAACGTCAGCCGGCGCGAGTACGAGGGCGCCCGCGGCGCGCGCTTTGCGATCTCGCCCGGCTCGGTGCTCGCGCGCAAGCAGCCGTCGTGGGTCATGGTCGCCGAGCTCATGGAGACGTCGCGCCTGTGGGGTCGCACCGCCGCGCAGATCCAGCCGTCGTGGATCGAGCCGCTCGCGCCGCACCTCTTGAAGTACGCCTACGAGGCGCCGCACTGGGAGCGCAAGCGCGGGTCGGTCGTCGCCACGGAGCGCGCGACGCTGTTCGGGCTGCCGGTCGTGCCGGGCCGCAAGGTCGCCTACGGCGCGATCGACCCGGAGCTGTCGCGCGAGCTCTTCATCCGCTGCGCGCTCGTCGAGGGCGACTGGCAGACGCGCCACGAGTTCGTCGCCGAGAACGCGCGCGTCCTCGAGGAGCTCGAAGAGCTCGAGCACCGCGCCCGGCGCCGCGACATCCTCGCCGGCGACGGGGCGATCTTCGACTTCTACGACGCGCGGGTCCCGGCGGACGTCGTCTCGGTCGCGCACTTCGATCGCTGGTGGAAGGGTGCGCGCCGCGGCGACCCGTCGCTGCTGAGCATCCCGCGCGACCTGCTCGTCGACGCCGACGACGCGGCCGACCTGCTCGACCCGCGCGCGCGACCGGACTCCTGGCGCCAGGGCGACCTCGAGCTCGCGCTGAGCTATCGCTTCGAGCCCGGCGACGAGCACGACGGCGTGACCGCGCAGGTCCCGCTGCACGCGCTCGGTCAGCTACGCGCCGGCGGCTTTGACTGGCTCGTGCCGGGTCTGCGCCGCGAGCTCGTCGTCGCGCTCATCCGTTCGCTGCCGAAGGATCTGCGCCGGCCGCTCGTGCCGATCCCCGAGCTGGCGGCGCAGGTCGTCGCCGGGCTGCGGCCGCGGCGCGGACGGATCGTCGACGCGGTCGCGCGCGAGCTCGAACGCCTGCGCTCCGTGCGCGTGACCGCCGCGGACTTCGATCTCGCGCGCCTGCCGGCGCATCTGCGGATGACGTTCTCGGTCGTCGACGAGCGCGGCGCGATCCTTGCCTCCGACGTCGACCTCGACGCGCTGCGCGCCGCCGTCGCGCCGCGGCTGCGCGCCGAGCTGACCGCGGCGACCGTCCACGTCGAGCGCTCGGGCCTGCGCGACTGGACGATCGACGAGCTGCCGCGCACGATCGAGCTGCCGGGCGCGGTCGCCTATCCCGCGCTCGTCGACGAGGGCGAGTCCGTGGGGGTTCGGGTCTTCGAGACGGCGCATGCCCAGCGCGCGGCGATGCGCGCCGGGACGCGCCGGCTGCTGGCGCTGACCGTGGCGTCGCCGGTGCGCTCGGTGCAGCGCGACCTCGACCGGTCGGCGGCGCTGACGCTGGCGGGTGCGCCGCACGGTGGTGCGGGCGCGCTGCTGGATGACGCGGTGCTCGCGGCGCTGGACGCGCTGATCGCGACGGGCGGCGGGCCGGCGTTCGACGCGGCGGGCTGGTCGGCGCTGCGCTCGCACGTCGCGGGGTCGCTGGCGCCGGCGACGGCGCGGATCGTCGCGCAGGCCGTCGAGATCCTCGACGCGGCCCGCGACGTGCGCCTCGCGCTCGACGCGCTGGCGCCGCGCGACGACGCCCTGCGTCCCGCCCGGCTCGACGTCGCCGCGCAGCTCGGCGGGCTCGTCTACCCCGGCTTCATCGCGGCGACGGGCGCCGACCGGCTGCCCGACGTCACGCGCTACCTGCGGGCGGCGATCCGGCGGCTCGAGCGCCTGCCGGACGCGCCGGGCACCGATCGCGACCGGATGGCCGTCGTGCACGAGCTCGAAGCCCAGCTGCGCGGTCGCCGGGAAGCGGCGGGCGGCGTGCCGTCGCCGGAGCTGCGCGAGGTCGGATGGATGCTGCAGGAGCTGCGCGTCTCGAACTTCGCGCAGGGCGTGGGCGTGCGCGGTCAGATCTCCGCAAAGCGGGTACGCCGCGCCCTGGAGGCTGCCGGCTCCGGCGCACCGACGCTTGTCGGAGCGGCCGCGGGGGCGAAGCCGCGATGATTGACGGGCATGTGACAGTGGGCACACGAGTGGACCAACGGCATGCAAGTAGACGAGAATGCCGTCCGGATGCAGTCGGAGAGGCCAGGGATGGGGCGATGGGCGCGAGCGACGTGACAACGGAAGCACCCGGGGCCGGCAACGGCGAGGTCGTCGATGGCGATCAGGGTGCGGGGTCAAACGGGCACGCCGCGAAGAAGCGAAAGCGCGAGAAGGCGCTGGCCGCGGCTGCCGCGAACGGCCACGTCTCGAAGGTCGCGCGGCGCAGCTCCGGCGAGTCCAGCGGTGCGGTCGTCGAGGACGAGCCGCCGGCCGAGGTGCTCGTCGCCGACGAGCCCGAGGACGCAGCGCCGGTCGAGCTGCCCGTCGCCGACGAGCGCGAAGACGCAGCGCCGGCCGAGCTGCTCGTCGCCGACGAGTCGCGAAGAGCGCAGCGCCGGCCGAGGTGCTCGTCGCCGACGAGCCCGAGGACGTTGCGACGGTCGCGGCGCCGGCGGCAAAAGCGCTCGACGGCGCCGAGGTCGCAGACGACCGGCCGGCGGCCGGCGAGTCGTCCGCCGACGACGGCCGCAGGGCTCGAAGGCGCGCGCGCGCTGGCGCTCAAGAGGCCCGCCGTGAGCGTGCGGCGGAGCGGGCGGAGGATGCCGCGCCGCGCGGGCGGGCGGCGCGGCGAGCCGAGGCTGCCCGGCGCGCGACTCCCGCGGACCGGCGGGCGCAGCTCGTCGCGACCTCCGCCGAGATCGCCGCAGCGGCAGCCGCCGCCGAGGAGCAGCCGGCCCGCACCGGCGGCACGCGCACGGCGAAGGTCGCCCGCCGCCTGTTCGCGCTCGTCGCGGTCGCGATGATCCCCACGTCGGCCTACGCGCTCGTCGTGACCGACGGGCCGTCCACGTCGCTGTCGCGGGCCGACGCGAGCTACATGAGCGCGCAGCTCATGACCGCCGACCAGCGCGTGCGCAGGCAGCTCGTGCGCCTGAAGCCGCAGCAGACCTCGGCCGCGGTCGCCCGAACTCGCGATGGCGCGCTGACCGCCCGCTCGCTGACGATCGAGCTCTCGAACGTCGGCGGCGCCGACGCCGCGGTCTTGCGGCGCGCGCTCACGCTCGAGTCAGCGTGGCTCGATGCCGTCGGCTCCGTGCTGTCGAACCCGCGCAGCCCGCTGCGCGATGAGCTCGTCGCGCGGGACGCCCTCCTGCGTCCCGCGCTGGACGCCCTCCCGGTCCCCGAGGGCCGGCGCAAGGGCGGAGCGGTGCACCTCGTGCGCTACGCGAAGGCGCGCATCGCCGCCAAGCGCACGGGCTGAGCGGGCGCATCGGCCCCCGGGCCGAACGTCAGGCGACGTGATCGATGAGCTCGGCGTCGTTCGCCAGCGCCGCGCGCAGCGTGCGCTTGAGCTCGCCGTGGATCTGGCAGACGCGGCTCTCCGACACGCCCAGGACATCGCCGATCTCGCGCAGCTTGAGGTTCTTGACGTAGAGCAGCACCGCGACCTCGCGCTCGCGCCGCTCGAGGGCGGCGAACGCGCGGCGGAAGTGCTGCTTGGCCTCCTGCTTGGCGGACGCGCGAAAGGGGTTTGACTCGTCGTCGTCGGACGCGATGACGTCGAGGCGCTCGACCTTCGCTCCGTCGTGGGCGAGCACGAGTGAGTTCAGTGACGTCACGTCGGAGGCGACGAGGTCGCGCTGGCGGTCGCGCAGCTCGATCGTCGTCATGTGCAGCGAGTCCGCGAGCTCGACCTCGCTGGGCGCGCGGCCGTGGATCGCGTGGAACTCGCTCTGCACGCGGCGTGCGTCGCGCTCCCAGCGGCGCAGCGAGCGCGGCGCCCAGTCGCTGCGGCGCAACTCGTCGATGACGGCGCCGTGGATGCGCGTCCAGGCGAACTGCTCGAGCGTCGCGCCCTTCGCCGGGTCGTAGCGGTCGATCGCCTTGATGAGCGCCTCGAGGCCCGCCGAGACGAGATCGTCGACGTCGCAGCTCGCGGGCAGCTCGCCGATCTTGCGGTAGACGATGAACTTGACCAGCGGCGCGTAGGTCAGGACGAGGCGATCGCGCAGGCGCTCGTCGCCGCTGCGGTCGTAGCTGACGCCAGAGCGCCATCGCGTCATCGGCCTCGATCCAGCGCCGTGGCGACTGCGCTGCCGGGCGGCTGGCTCGCGGTCGGCTGAAGAAGGAGGCCATAGGCTCATGTATCGCGTCTATAGGGTCAAGACCCCAAGTCGTTCGGCGGGAATTTCATCCTTCTCGGGACCCGGTGAGCAGGTTTCGCCCGCGGATGACCAGGTTTGACCCCGCCGCGCTCAGAGACGGGGATCGAGCGTGACCTTGCCCGTCGTGCGGCGCTCTACGAGGTCGACCTGCGCTTGCGCGGCGTCGGCGAGCGGGTAGGCGGGGCCGGCCACGACGCGCAGCTCCCCCCGCGCCACGCGCGCGAAGAGATCGGCGAGCGCCTCGTCGACCATCGCCGGGCGACCCACGCAATGCATGAGCCAGAACCCGACGACCGACCGCGAGCCGCGCAACAGATCGCTGCTGCGCACCGTGTTGGGTGTCCTGGACGCCATGCCGTAGGTCACGAGCCGGCCGAACGGCGCGAGCGCGGCGAGCGACGCGTCGAAGATCGCGCCGCCGGCCAGCTCGAAGACGACGTCGACCGGCTTGCCGAGGTTCGCCTCGACGAGCCGCTCGGTGAGCGAGTCGGCCGCGCCGTCGATGGCGACGTCCGCGCCGAGCTCGAGCGCGAGCGCGCGCTTGGCCGCGGTGGATGCGGTCGCGATGACGCGGCCGGCGCCCAGCGGCCGGCCGAGCTGGACGGCGAGCGAGCCGACCCCGCCGGCCGCCGAGTGGACGACGACGCTCTCGCCGGCAGCGACGTTGGCGCACACGTCCGGTGGTACAGGTGCCAGGCGGTCAGAGCCCTTGCACGAGGAGGGCGAGCGCGGTCGCGTCGTCGACGGTGTCGGGGATCGGGAAGGTCAGCGTTGCCGGCGCGGTCGCGTACTCGGCATAGCCGCCGTCGCCGCACAGCGCGAGGACCCGCTGGCCGGTGTCCTCGCGCACGCCCGCGACCTCCGATCCCGGGACGAGCGGCAGCGTGGCCTTGGCGAGGTAGGAGTTCGTGCGCTGGTGCGTGTCGGCGAAGTTCACCCCGGCCCGCGAGACCTTGACGAGCACCTCGCCGCCGGCCGGCTCCGGCACGGGCAGATCGACGAGCTGCAGCACCTCAGGGCCGCCGAACTCGGACATCTGGATCGCGCGCATGCGGGTCGCGAGGATAGCCGCGTGGCCTCGGGATGGTGCATCGGACGACGCGGTCGCCTAGTGTCTCGCGGATGCGGGGCCTGACGCTGGACCGACCCGAAAGCTCCTCGGCCTGATGAGCGCCTCCGGCCCCGGCTTTCCGAACGACAGCACGCTGCCGCTGCTGGCGGCCTTCGTGCTGGCGCTCGCCTTCCTGGGCGGGGTCGTCGCGGTCGGGCTCAGCGACGGCGCAGAGTCGCCGGCGGCCGTTGCCACGACGGACACGGTCCCGATCTTCGAGGAGGCCACCCCGCGCGTGACGCTGACGCTCGACACCGCGGGCGGCGGCAAGGGGACGGTCCGGGTCGCGGGCGAGCCGCGCGTGTGCAGCGCGGAGTGCAAGTTCGAGATGGACCGGGAGACGTCGGTGACGATCATCGCGCGCGCCTCGGCCGGTGCGAAGTTCGTGAGCTGGACCGGGGAGTGCGGCGGCGGGCGCATCTGCACGATCTACATGGACCGCTCGCGCAGCGTGACCGCGCTGTTCACCTCCACGGCCGCGCCGCCGCCGCCGACGCCGACGGCCGACTGCGCGGACGGCCTGGACAACGACTCCGACGGGTTCCCCGACGACGCCGATCCCGACTGCTTCACCGGCACGAGCGAGGCCGGCGCGGACGCGGACCCGCTGCTCGACGAGGGGGTCGCGCCGGACGAGGTCGCGCCCCCGCCGCCGGCCGCGCAGCCGCCGGCGGCCGTTCCGCCTCCCGTGGCCCCGCCGCCGCCACCCCCGGTCGCCCCGCCGCCGCCGCCGTCGCCCGAGCCCGACCCGGGGCTCGACGAGCCGTAGCCGCCACGCGCCGGACGCGGCCACGGATTAGGGTCCGCGCCTATGAGTGTCACTGTCGTCGGATCCATCGCCTATGACGCCGTGCGCACGCCGCACGGCGCGCGCGACCGCATGCTGGGCGGCGCCGCCGTCCATTTCGCGCTGGCCGCCTCCTTCTTCGACGAGGTGCGCGTCGTCGGCCCGGTCGGCGACGACTTCGGCCCCGACGAGTACGCGGTCCTGCACGGACGCGACGTCAACACCGACGACATCGAGCACGTCGAGGGCGGCAAGACGTTCTTCTGGAGCGGCGTCTACGGCGACAACATGAACTCGCGCGAGACGCTCGAGACCGACCTCAACGTCTTCGAGACCTTCGACCCGAAGCTGTCGGAGGCCTCCAAGCGCTCCGACGTCCTGTTCCTCGCGAACATCCTCCCGGCGCTGCAGCTCAACGTCCGCCAACAGTGCGAGGCCGCGAAGTTCGTCGCGCTCGACTCGATGGACCTGTGGATCAACATCGCCCGCGACGCGCTCGTCGCGGCGATCTCCGCGGTCGACTGCGTCATCCTCAACGACTCCGAGGTCGAGCTCTTCACGGGCGAGCGCGAGGTCGTCGCCGGCGCGCGCAAGATCATGGAGCACGGCCCGAGCGCGATGGTCGTCAAGCTCGGCAAGTACGGCGCGGCCCTCGTCACGCCCGACGAGTCGTTCTGGATCCCGGCCTTCCCCGTCGACTTCGTCACCGATCCGACCGGCGCCGGCGACTCGTTCGCGGGCGGGTTCGTCGGCTGCGTCGCCGCGCACGGCGGCGAGGCCACGAGCGAGGTGCTGCGGCTCGCGATGGCGTACGGCACGGCGATCGCGTCCTACAACGTCGAGGAGTTCGGCACCGAGCGCGTCGCCCGGCTGACCGGCGACGAGATCGTCGCCCGCGTCGAGGAGCTCCAGCGCATCACGACGTTCGAGGCGAACGCCGTCGCGTTGCGGTAAAGACCGGCGCATCGGGGAAGGCTGAGCCGGATGCGACGCCGCTCCTCCTACTACCGCAAGCGCGGACCCGATCACCGCTCGCCGCTGAGGCGCGGCAAGGACGACCTCAAGGGCGCCGTCGAGCGCAGGCTGGACTCCTACAGCACCGGCGTGCGGATCGCGGCGGCTGCCGCGGCCGTCGCGATCGTCGTCGTCACGACCGCGCGCAAGCGGATCGGGCTGCATCCGGCGGGCACCCTGCTCGTCGCGACCGCCACCCCGCTGGCGGCCGCCGTCGCCCTGCCGCACGGACGGATGCGCTACGCGGCGATCGCGGCGGGCTACATGTACGCCTTCAAGGTCAGCTGGGAGCTGCCCTACGACGACCCCGACAAGCTGCGCCGGCGCTTGCTCATCGACGAGCCGATCCGCTTCGACACATGGATCGGCCGGGGGGTTCCGCCCGGCCTGCGCCTGCAGCGGGCGCTGCGCACGCCCGGTGAGGTGTCGCTGCTGGACATCGCGGTGACGGCCGTCTACGGATCCTGGTTTCTCCCGCACGCGCTGCTCGGCTACCTGCTCGTCACGAACCACGACTACGTCCCGCGCGCCGGCGGCCGGCTGTCGGCCGCCTACCACCTCACGACGCCGTTCTACTGGCTGGCGCCGGAGGCGCCGCCGTGGTACGCCTCCGAGAAGGAGGGGCGGATGGACGGCGAGCTCGAGCGCGTCGCGCGGCAGGTCGTGTGCAAGCTCTTTCACCGCCCGACGCCCGAGGAGGGCGCCGTGCCGGGCAACCCGTGGGGCTCGATGCCGTCCGATCACATCTCGTCCGCGGCCGTCACCGCCATGGGGCTCGGCGAGCTCGGGCCCGTCTACGGGGCGCTCGGCTGGTCGTACGTCGCCGCGGCGTCGTTCGCGATCGTCTACCTCGGCGAGCACTACGTCCTCGACGTGGTCGTCGGGCTGGTGATCGCCGAGCTCGTGCGCCACGGCGAGCCGTTCGCGGCGCCGGTCGTGCGCGCCGCCGCGCGGGCGCTCGCCTGAGCCGGCCGGCGGCCGGGCTCAGATCACAGCAGCTTCGGCGCGGCCTGGAGCGTCAGCAGGCAGCCGAGGCCGACGATCAGCACCGCCGACGCCGCGGGCAGCGCGGTGGCGAGGCGCTGAGGGATGTGCAGCCTCGTCGTCAGCCGGCGCGCATGGACGACGAGCAGTCCGAGCGCCGTCAGGGTCGCGGCCAGGCCGACGCTGAAGGCGACGATGAGCACGAGCCCGAGCGCGACCTGGTGCTGGGCGACGGCCCCGAGCAGCACGACCAGCGCGGACGGGCAGGGAATCAGGCCTGCCGAAGCGCCCATCGCGACGAGCCCCTTCCAGGTGATCGTGTCGTCGACGTCGTGGCTATGGCCGTGACCGCCGTGGTCGTGGTGGTGGTGGCCGTGCCCATGGCTGTGCTCGTGCCCATGCTCGTGGGCAAGGCGGTGCGTTCGCCGCGATCGGTGGTCGCGCACGCGCGCGCGCAGGACCCCGGCTCCGATCGCCACGACCAGGAGCCCCGAAACAAGCGTCAGCCATGGATACAGGTCCTCCGGCAGGATGTACTGCGCGAGCAGCAGGGTGACCAGTCCGAGCGCGAAGACGCCGATCGTGTGGGTGATCGTGACGACCGCGCCCAGGACGACGGCGTGCCGGCTCGTGCCCCTGGTGCCCACGAGATAGGCCGCGACCATCGTCTTGCCGTGCCCGGGCGAGAGCGCGTGCAGCGCACCCCATCCCAGCGCGGCGAGCAGCAGCAAGAGCAGCGTGGCCTTGCCCGCGGCGGCGTCCTCGAAGACGCCGGCGAAGCCGTTGCCGGAGGCGCTGCGCGTCGTCACCGTGTCCCCGCCGCGCAGGCGCGGCGCGACGAGCGTCGCGTCGCCCTCGCGCACCTCAAGCGTCGCCGTGCGCTGATCGAGCGGGCGCTGGAGCGCCGCCGGCGGATAGCTGCGCAGCCCGCGCGTCGGGTCCTCGGAGGACACGCTCGAACGCACGGCGGTGCCCTTGCCCGGGCGGGCGACGAGCGCGGTGTAGCCCAGACGATCCGGATACGTGCCGTCGCGCACCTCCACGACGCGGGCCCCGGTCGCGGGCGCCTGGAGGGCGATCTCGATGCGCGTCGTGTTCAGGCCGCCCTCCCCGGGGTGCAACGACAGCAGCGCGGGCCCTGCGTCTCGCAGGGCGACGCGCCGGCCGTCGACGGTCACCGCAAGGCCGCGGGCGACCTCGTCGCGCGCGCCGCGCAGCGTCTGCGCGCGTGGCTGGCGGCGGGCTTGAAAGGTCGGGATCTCGGCGATGTCGAGAATGAATCGAAGCTCGATGGCGTCTTCGGTGACGGCGACCTGCGTGAGGTGATTGATGGTGAAGTTGCCCAGCGGATGCGCGGCGGCGCTGCTCGCGGACGCGACGCACACCGCGAGGGCGACGGTGAAGAGGGCGAACCGCTTCATGCGAGCTCCCGCAGCGCCTTGCGTGCTCGGGGCGCCCAGACCGCCGAGAAGCGCGGGGTGCTTCGCAGCGCCCTGCGCAGGTAGCGGCGGGCCTCGACATCGCGCCCCGCCGCGCGGGCGGTCAGGCCCGCTCGCGTGAGCATGAGGGGATCGCGCGAACCCAGCCGCAGCGCTCGACGAGCCCAGGCCAGGCCGTCGGTCGCGCGCCCGGCTCGCGTCAGCGCCCAGGCGACGGCGTCGGCGGAGCGCACGCTCGGTGCGTCGCGCCATGCGCGCCGCGCGAGATCGACGGCGCGTCCGCGGTCGCCGTGATCGGCTTCGAACAGCGCGATCTCGACATCGGTGTTCACGCCGCCGGCGGCGAGCAGCCGCCGCTCGGCATCGACGAGCGCGAAGGTCTCGCGGGCTTCGGCGCGGCGTCCCGCGACCTGCTGGATCTCGCCGAGCGCGATGACGTACTGCGGCAGCGGCCGCCGGCGCACGATCGCCTCGTAGCCGCGGATGGCGGCCGCCAGGCGCCCGGTCGCCGCGTCGAGCTGGGCCAGGCTCGCGATCGCGGGCACGTATCCGTTCACGCCCGCCAGGGCGGCCGCGTACGCGCGGCGCGCGGCGCGCGGCCGTCCGCGGAGGGCCTCGAGGTCGCCGAGCTGCGTCTGCACGTAGGCGACGTTCTCGGGGACCCCGGCGCCGGCGGAGACGGCGAGGCTCATCGCGCTCGCCGCGCCGGCGAGGTCGCCGTGCAGCTCGCGGAAGTACGAGACGCGCGCGTAGGAGGCAAGCGTCGGCTGCAGGTCGATCATCTGCTGCAGCGAGCGCCCGGCGCGCTCGTAGCGCCCGAGCTCCACCTCGGCGTCGACGAGCACCGAGAACGGCCGCGCCAGCTCGGGTCCCAGACGCCGTGCCCGCCGGGCGAGGCGCAACCCGTCGCGGAAGTCGTGGCGCGCGAGCGCCAGCGTCGCCATGCCGATCGTGGCGTCGACCGAGCGCGGGTCGATGCGAAGCGCTCGACGGAACGCCGCTTCGGCCGTCGCGTAGCGGGCGGGGTCGGCCGTCTCGCGAGCGCGCTGCAGCTCGGCGTTGGCGCGACGGATCAGGGCGTCGGCGCTCTCGGCCCGCGCAGGGGCCGGCTTCGCCGTGCCGTTGAGCGCCTGGAAGGCACCCAGCGCCACGACGAAGGCGACCCCCGCCACCACGAGCACCCGGAGACCGGGCGGGCTCAGGGTCACGGCGCGGTCAGGGCACCTGTGGTCCGACCGGCAGCCGCAGCGGCGGCAGCTGGGGTCCGATCGGGACCTGCGGGTCGTTGCCGGGAGGCGTCGGGAGGTGCGGCGGCTCGACGCGCCGGCCGACGACCTGCTCGAAGCCCGAGGTCGGGGCCGCCTGGTAGGGGAACGTGTCGAGGAACGGCTTGTCGTTCTGGTCGACGCCGTCACCCGCGGACAGCTTGTTGTTCTTCAAGAAGCCGCCAAGCAACTGGACGAAGATGTCGGTCGCGTCGTCCTCCAGGCGCCTGCCGTTCGGGAAGCCGGCCCGATCGCCCCCGAGCAGTCCGAAGCGGTTGGGCGTCCGCGCGGGCGGGACGCCCATGTTGATCTTCAGCGTGTCGGTCGGCAGCGGGTTGGCCTTGTCGATCTGGTTGAGGCCCTTGACGCCCGTGAGGAAGACCTCGACGAGATCCGTGCGGTCGGTCTCCGGCGCGCCGAGCTTCAGCGGCAGCTTGACCGGCAGGATCTCGTCGGTCAGCGCGTTGATCTGCTTCGCGAACTCGGGCGTCAGGAGGTACTTCTTGATGCGCGCGTCGTCCGTGGTCGGCTGGGACTTGTTGAAGGCGTCCTTCTGTGCCGTCGGCACGAACAGCTCGTTGATGAGCGGGGTGCCCAAGCGCGAGACCTGCACCCAGCCGCCGCGCGCGCCCTTGTTGTTGTCGAAGCGGGCGTTCGTGACCTGCAGCTTGCGGCGGTCCGTCGAGGCCCACACGCCGACCGTGGCGTTGTCGGCATCGGGTCCGGACACGGGCTTCTGATCGCGGGTGACGTCGGACTCGGGCACCTGCATCGTGATCGTCTGGATCGACGTGTCGGCCTGCGTGTCGGTGCCGCCGCCCGTGCTGCCGGTGGCAAGGCGGATGTTGATGTTGTCGAAGGCGGCCCCGAGATCGATGAAGAACGCGTCGTCGCGCTGGCCGGCGAAGTACTTCGCGTTGCCGATGGACCGGATCGCCTCGTTGGCGACCTTCGCGTAGTTGGGGAAGGACTTCGGTCCGCTGTTGCCCGGCGCCACCGGCAGGCCGGAGGCGATCGTCTGCTCCCCCGTCGGCTTGCCGTTCGTGTAGTTCTCGCGCACGATCGAGTAGCGCTGGAACTGCAGCAGGCGGGCATCGCCGAAGGACCGGACGCCGACCTTCGACTGGCGGTAGGAGTCGTCGGGGACCGTCGTCTTGAACACGAAGCGGTAGCGGATGTCGGCCTTGCCGTCGCCGGTGTTGTCGATGTTGATGTAGTAGCGGGCGCGGTCGTCGAAGCGAAAGAAGTTCGGCCCGTTCGCCGGGTTGCCGCCGGGCACCCAGTTGGCGACCACGGTCAGCGAGCCAGGGGCGTCGTTGGCCGTGAAGGCGTACGTGTCGGTGTTGTCCGCCGACGGGTCGAGCATGATGTTCGGAGCCTCGCGATGGCTCGAGCCGGGGCTCAGCGACACGGCCGTCAGGGCGGCGATCAACGTGGTCGACAGCGCGCCGACGACGGGCAGCTTCCTCATCGGGTGTCCTTCGGTGACGCGGCGGCGCGGCCAAGCGGTGTGGCCGCGCAAGGGGTGGCGTGGGTCATGCTTGGCCTTCGGCGCGCGGATCGAACCGGATCAGCGGCGAGCGATGCTCGGCGCGCGAACATGCAAAGGTCGTGCAGATGTCTCCTCGAACCGTCCTCTTGAGCGTGCTGGTCGCCGTCGGGCTGTCGGCCGCCGTCGCCGGTTGCGGCGGGGGATCCGGCGACGAGTCGCCTCGCCCTCCGGCTCGAGCCCGCCCGGGTCGGCGCCCCCATCGCCGTCGGCGGCGATCCCGTCGCCGTAGCGGTCGGAGCCGGCGCGATCTGGGTCGTCGACGCGTCGCGGCAGCTGCTGATCAAGGTCGACCCGAGCACGCGCTCGGTGGTGGGCGCGCCCCGACGGGTCCCCGGTGGCCCGTTCGCCGTGGCCGTCGGCGAGGGCGCGGTGTGGGTCGCCTCCGGAGACGGATCCGTGCGCGCCTTCGAGCCGGGCCGCGTCCGGCCTACCGGCGCGGTGGCCACGGTCCCCGGCGCCAACGGGCTGGCGATCGGCGAGGGCGGCGTGTGGGTCTCCAGCCGGCGTGCCGGCACCGTCACCCGCGTCGACCCCCGCACCTACCGTGCCGGCGTGCCGATCCGCGTCGGCCGCGGGCCGGCCGACATCGCCGTCGGCCTCGGCTCGGTCTGGGTTGCGAACGCCGACGGGGGATCCGTCAGCCGCATCGATCCGCGCGGCGGCAAGACGGCCACGGCGATCGCCGTCGGTGCCCGCCAGGTGCTCGCCGTGACGGTCGGCGAGGGACGCGTGTGGGTCGTTCGCGCCGGCGGGGCCAACGCCGATCGCCCGGAGCTCGTGCAGATCGATCCCGAGGCCGGCAAGGTCGTCGGCAAGCCGATCGCGGTGCCGGGCGCGGTCCCGCTGGACCTCGTCGCCGGCGGTGGCGTCTGGGCGACGGACAGCGGTGGGGCGATCGAGCCGGCGAAAGGCGATCGCGGAGGCGTGACGCGTGTGGACCCCGCGACGGGAGCGGTCGCCGGCGCCCCGCTTGTAACCGGCGACCGCCCATCGGCGATCGCCCTGGGGGAGGGCGGCGTCTGGGTCGTCAACGAGGGCTCCGCGACGCTCACGCCGATCGCCGTCGGCCGCGGCCGGTCCGGCTGAGCCTGCCCGATCCACCAACGACGACGGGGCCCCGGAGGGCCCCGTCGTACAAGCCCGGCGTGTTCGGCGGGGCCTACTTGATGAAGCCCGTGGCTCCGACGGCCTTGAGGATGGTCTTCTCGGACTTGCGCGCGTCGTAGGCCGAAGGGGCCGGCGACTCGCCGTTGATGAAGCGGATCCACGCGGCGTGGCGCGCCTCGACGGTGGCGATGGTCCCAGCGGCGCCGAGCACGGCGGGCTGGAAGACGTTCGTGACCTGGCCGAGGTAGGCGGTGACGCCGGTGTCCTCGAGCACCTGGGCGGTGGCGGCGAACGTCGCCGTGTCCGTGACCGCCATGCCGAAGTCGAACTTCGGCGACTTGATCGCGGCCGAGCCGAGCGCGCCCTTGAGGAACCTCACATGCGCGGCCTCGTGCCTGGCGACGACCACGGCGAACTTCTTCAGGTTCGCGTCCGAGCCGTACGCGGCGTTGGCGACGGCCTCCTTGTAGAACGCCGCCTCGAGGAACTCGAGCGTCAGCGCGAAGTTCAGGATGTTGACGTCGTTGCGCTTGGACTTCTTCTTGGAGATCGCGGCCTCGGCGATGCCGAGCGACGAGAAGAACGCGCCGCCGGCGATGAGCCCGCCGCCGGCGATCGCGCTGCGCTTGAGGAACGCGCTGCGATCGAAGCCGATGGCCTCGGCTGAATCGCGGATGGCGCCGTCGGCGTCGATGAGGTCAAGGTTGAGCAGATCGGACAAGGGACCCTCCTGGATGGGTCTGCGAGGTTCAGCGGACGGTGATCCGCGGATGCAATGGCTGCCCTTGCGGCGGCGTGCGCTGCGCGGATCACCTCCTGGCGCCCCGGCCGCCAGGCAACGCGACGTCGTTGGCGCGACGGCGTTCTTCAACGGCGCAGGGCGACGCGCTCTCGCGCCGAGAGCGCAGAAAGGCGTGCGCCAAGGCCGCTCGCCGGGTAGGGTTGCGGGGGTGAGCGCGACGTTCATCTTCCTGATGGTCGTCCTGAAGCTGCCGATCTTCGCGCTGCTGTACATCGTCTGGTGGGCGATCCGCGCGACGCCCGAGCCGGAGCCCGTCGGCGACGAGGACGGCGGCACGAAGAAGCCGCTCGCGCCGCGTCCGCGCCACCCGCATCCGCGCCCCGCGCTGCCGCGCAACCCGCGCCGCGGGCCGCACGGCGCCCCGGCCCTGCCCGCGCCGCCGCGGGTGCGCACGGTCATCGCCGCCCGCGGGCGCCGCGTCGAGCACTGACGGCCGGCGCGCGGCTCGCGCACCGCCGACGGCACGCGGCTCGCCCAGCGCCCACCGCGGACGGCGCGCGGCTCGCGCACCGCCGACGGCGCGCTTGCCGCAGCCGTCGCCGCGCAGGGATCTAGACTGCCGGGCGCATGTCCGCCCCTGCCTCCGTCCTGTCTGACGGCACGATCCTGCGCCTCGTGCGGGAGGGTGCCATCAAGGTCGACCCGTGGGATCCGGCCATGGTCCAGCCGGCGAGCGTGGACCTGCGCCTCGGCAACACGTTCCGGGTCTTCCACAACCACCGCACCGCGGCGATCGACCTCGCCAAGCCACCGACGAACCTCACCGAGCAGATCGCGATCACCGACGTCGAGCCGTTCATCATCCACCCGGGTGAGTTCGTCCTCGGCCGCACGCTCGAATGGGTCGAGCTGCCCGACGACATCGTGGCGCGCATCGAGGGGAAATCGAGCTTGGGAAGGCTTGGGCTCATCGTCCACGCGACGGCGGGGTTCGTCGATCCGGGCTGGAAGGGCACGCTCACGCTCGAGATCACGAACCTCACGCGGGTCCCGATCAAGCTCTGGGCCGGCAAGCCGATCGCGCAGCTGTCGTTCATGACGCTCGACGCGCCCGCGCTGCGTCCCTACGGCCACCCCGAGCTCGGCAGCCACTACCACGGCCAGGTCGAGGCGACCGAGTCGCGCTACGAAGGCGGGCCGGGGCGCCGGCGCCGGAGCCGGAGCCCGCCGAGGGGCGTGGATGATTCGCGGCCCGGTGCGATAAGGTCGCGCCCGCCATGGACCTCGCCCTCATCATCGCCGCAGCCGAGCACGCCGCATCCGCCGCGGCCGAGCACGAGGAGCACAGGTCGGAGATGCCGTTCTTCATCGCGGGTGCCGTCTTCGCCCTGTTCGCGATCCTCATCAGCGTCTACGGCTTCAAGAGGCCGGACTTCCCCGAGACCCCGGGCCAGGCACGCGGCGTCATGTCCGCCGGCGCAGTGCTCATGATGGCGGCGGTCGGTACCGCCATCTATGTCGCTCTCTGACGACGACGGCCACGCCATCTCCTACAAGGTGCTCGAACGGGGCACCCCGGTCGTCGCGTCCGACGGCGCGGAGATCGGAAGCGTGCGCGAGGTGCTCGAGAACGTCGCCGAGCACATCTTCGACGGCCTCGTCATCGACACGGATGGCGGCCAGCGCTTCGTCGACGCACCGGAGATCGCCCGCATCGCCGAGCGCCGGGTGACGCTGACGCTCGACGCCGAGGGCGCCGCGGGCCTCCCCGAGCAGGACCCCAAGGGCGCCCCGACGTTCCGCGCGAACGCCCGCGGCGGGCGGCTCAGCCGACTCTTCGGAGGCGGCTGGAAGCGCGACTAGCGGTGCCCACGACAAAATTTCACACCCCCGAAGCCCTGAATCGGGCCTCGCCGGGGCATAATCGGTGCACGTGAGTACGCCGAAAGACATCGAGCAGCCCAGCGGCGAGTCCGCGCAAGACACCAACGGCGCCGTCGGGCCAAGCGGACCCGACACGCTGAGCGTCACCGACAACCGCACGGGACGCACCTACGAGGTCCCGATCACCGACGGCACGGTGCGCGCGCTGGACTTCCGCGCGATCCGCGTCGCGGAGGACGACTTCGGGCTCATGACCTACGACCCCGCCTTCATGAACACGGCGTCGTGCCGGTCGTCGATCACCTATCTCGACGGCACGAACGGGGTCCTCGAGTACCGCGGCTATCCGATCGAGCAGCTCGCCGAGCACTCGTCGTACCTCGAGGTCGCCTACCTGCTGATCTACGGCGAGCTGCCCACGGCGGCGCAGCTCGAGCACTGGCAGCACGAGATCACGACGCACACGTTCGTCCACGAGAACATCAAGGAGTTCCTCGGGGGCTTCCGCCACGACGCGCACCCGATGGGCATGCTGCTCGGCGCGACTGCGGCGCTGTCGACGTTCTACCCGGACGCCAACGACATCGACGACGCCGAGAACCGCGACATCCAGACGATCCGCCTGATCTCGAAGATGCCCACGCTCGCCGCGTTCGCCTATCGCCACGCGCAGGGCCAGCCGTACGTCTATCCGGACAACGACCTCGCGTATTCCGGCAACTTCCTGAACATGATGTACAAGATGACCGAGCTGAAGTACGAGCCCGATCCGCGCTTGGAGCGGGCGCTCGACATCCTCTTCATCCTGCACGCCGACCACGAGCAGAACTGCTCGACGAGCGCGGTGCGCTCGATCGGCTCGGCGAAGCCCGATCCATACTCGGCGATCGCCGGCGGGATCGGCGCGCTCTACGGCCCGCTGCACGGCGGCGCCAACGAGGCCGTGCTGCGGATGCTCGAGAAGATCAAGACGCGCGACAACATCCCGGACTTCGTGAAGGGCGTGAAGGATGGCAAGGAGCGCCTCATGGGCTTCGGTCACCGCGTCTACAAGAACTACGACCCGCGGGCGCGGATCATCAAGTCCGCCGCCGAGGACGTCTTCGATGTCGTCGGTCGCAACCCGCTGCTCGACATCGCGCTCGAGCTCGAGCAGATCGCGCTCGAGGACGACTACTTCATCTCGCGCAAGCTCTATCCGAACGTCGACTTCTACTCGGGCCTCATCTACCAGGCGATGCGCCTGCCGTCCGCGATGTTCCCGGTGATGTTCGCGATCGGGCGCACGAGCGGCTGGATCGCGCAGTGGCGCGAGATGGTCGAGGACGCCGAGCAGAAGATCTCGCGCCCGCGCCAGATCTACACCGGCGACCGCCAGCGCGACTACATCCCGATCGACCAGCGCTAGAGAGGACGCCCGCGGTCCGCGGGCCGACGCCGACGATCACGGCGGGGAGTCTGGCGGGAAACGTCCGCCATATCGTCGTTTCCCGCCACACTCCTAGCTTGAGGCTAGGAGCTCGCTGCCCGGCCCCGCGGCGGGCCGGGGACTACGATCGCCGTTATGCCGTACACCGTCACCGTGCGCATCGGGGCCGCCGTCACGCGCAAGCGGGTGCCGACGCTCGACGACGCGATCGACCTGCTCGAGCTCGAGCTGCGCGCGCTGGGGCCGAAGGCGCTGCGCAAGCCCGCAAAGGCGTTCGCCCGCGAGATCGCACCGGTCGCGCAGGTGTCGGCCCGCGGTGAGCTGAGCGGCCCCGGCCGGCTGCGGCCGAAGGTGCGCGCGGGCGCCGACGTCCGCGGCGACGGCTCGATCGAGGCCTACCGCGGCAAGGTCAGCCGCGAGGTCGTCAAGGTCAAGCGGGGCGAGTCGCCGTTCGACGCGCTGCGTCGTGTGCTCGGGAGCTGACTTCGGCGAAGTGTGACGTGGCTCACTTCGCCCGCGACGTCGTGCGCTTAGGGTCGGCTCCATGGGGATCTTGCGCCGGGGAGCGCTTGTAGCGAGTGCGCTGACGCTCGTCCTGCCGGCATCGGCGGGCGCGTTCGGCACGATCAACGGTGCCGGCCAGTCGGCCGAGCACGAGCGGATGACGCGCGCCGCGCTGGCGTGTCCCGCCGGGATGAAATCCGACGACACGTGTTTCGAGCCGGCGACGATCTCGCAGCTCGCCGGGCGTACCGGCACGTTCGGCGCCGTCGGCCAGCCCGACGTCCCGCCGCCCGAGGGTGCCGAGTCGCACTGCGACGACGCCGACTACCTCGACACCGCCACCTACCCGATCTCGCGCGCCGCCGCGACGGCGACGCTCGACGGCTGCATCACGCACCTGCAGGCGCAGTTCACCGAGAGCTGGCGCCGTGCCCGACGGATCCTCTTCGACGGCCGCGACGTCATCGACCCGCCGGAGGTCTCGCTCTCGCCCGACTGCGTCTTCGCCGGCAACGGCGGCCAGCGCGCGAAATGCGACGTCCTCTACTACCTCGGCCGCGCGCTGCACGGCGTGCAGGACTTCTACGCGCACTCCAACTGGTCTGACCAGGCCGCGCCCGGCGCCACGAACCGCGACAACCCGCCGGGCCTGGACCGCTCGTCGCTGCCGACGTTCCTGGACCTGCGCCACATCATCGCCGTGCTGAGCGTGCCCAGGGACCTCAGCACCGGCTGCTTTCACGTCGAGGAGCTCACGGGCGGCAGCGTGTTCTCGTGCCGCCGGCGCGTGCGCCACCTCGTCATCAACAAGGACAAGGGCCAGATCAATCCCGTGACGGGGGCGACGAGCGCGCCTACGACGAGCCGCGGGCTGGTCGGGTCGAACTTCGCGAAGGCCGTCGCCGGCGCGATCGCCGACACGCGCCGCCAGTGGGCCGACCTGCGCAGCCAGATCCTCACCGCCTACGGCCCGCGGCGCGGCGGGCTCATGGTCTGCGCCGTGACGCACGACGATCCGGTGAAGGACTGCCAGGGCCGCGACCTCGCGATCGTCATCGACTCCTCGGGCTCCAACACCGACACCGATCCCGGCTTCCTGCGCGTCATCGCCGGCCAGCAGTTCAACGCGAGCCTCACGACCGCCGCGGCGGCGGGGGTCGACGCGCGCCCGGATCGCAGCGCGGTCATCGACTTCGACTCCTCGGCCACGGTCCTCTCGCCGCTCGCGGACCCGAGCGCCGCGTCGTTCGGCGGCATCGACGCCTCCGGCGGGACGAACATCGGCAGCGGGGTTCAAGCAGCGCTCGGCGTGCTGACCGCCGACGCCAACGAGGTGCGCAACCGCGCCGGCATCGTCGTGCTGACCGACGGCATGGACAACTCGCCGGGCGCGCTCGGGTCGGCGCTCGCGACCGCCGCGTCGCTCGGGATCCGCGTGTCGTTCGGGTTCCTCGCCCCGCCGCCCAACCCGGTGGCGCCGGCGGTGCGGGCAGCGGCGACGGGTGACGCGCACCGGTTGCGCCAGGCCGGCGCCGGGCCGCCCATCGACATCGTGCGCGCGATCGACGCGACCGGCGGCGTCTACTCGACGATCAACTCCGCCGAGGCCCAGCGCGCGTTCGTCTCGCTCGTCAACGCCAACGGCGCGACGAACCTCGACGACCCGTTCGGCTCTGACGACGACGGCGCGCTCGCCGCGGGCCTGGCCCGAACCGCGCGGATCGCGGGTCCGCAGGACATCGACCGCTTCACGTTCCTCGGCGAGCGCGGCCGGCGCCTGGTCGTCACCGTCACGCCGCTGGAAGGCCAGACGCTGACCGCGAGCGCGCTCGACCTGCCGACGGGGGCGAGCGTCGTCGGGTCGCGCACGCCGGCCAGCGGCGGCGTCGTGCTCGTCCTGCGCCCGCGTGAGACGTCGACGCTCGAGCTCACGGTGTCGAGCCCGGCAGCCGGAGCGGGCCTCTACACGATCGGGCTCGCCGTCGAGGGCGTGACGCTGCGCGGGACGTCGAAGGCCAACCGCCTGAACTGCACCGCCGCGCCGACGCTCGTGCTCGCGCTCGGCGGCAAGGATCGCGTCATGTGCGGCGCCGGCGACGACATGATCTTCGGCGGCCCCGGCCGCGACGAGCTCTACGGCGGCAAGGGCGACGACGTCTTCGTCCTCAAGCAGCGCGACGTGGGTGGCGGCACCGAGCAGGTCAACGGCGGCTCGGGCCGCGACGTCGCGATCTTCGCGTTCGCGCGGCCCAAGGGCGTACGCAAGAGCGGTGGGGTGACGCTCGTGCCGGCGCGCGGGGGTCGCTTCCGGGTCAAGAACGTCGAGACGCTGCGCTTCATCCCCCTGCCGCGCAAACGGGGAGGGCGATGAGCGGGCGGCGTGCCGCCGTCCGGCGGGATGCGCACGAGCGGCCCGGCGTGCCGCAACCGCGACAACCGCGGCTTCCATCTCTGCGGAAGGGCCGCACGCGCCGCTTCTGACGAATGGGTGGCGACGGCCGCTTCGGGGCATGACGGAGGGCATGCGTCGAACCGTCCCGAGATGACCCTCGCCGCAAGCGCGGGCAACGCCATCGCCATGGGCGTCGGCGGGATCGTCTGCGTGCTCGCGGTCTGCGCCGTGTTCTACGTGATCGGCCGCGGCGAGGATCGCGACCGCCGCGCCGGCGCGCCGCCCGCCGAGGCGCCGGAGGTGCCCGCCGAGGACCCCGCGCCGCCCCAGTCCCACCCGCCGCGCTCGCGCGCGTCGCAGGGCGCGCCCAGGCGCCGCCGGCCGTGAGGCGCGCGCTGACACGCGTCGCGGGATTCCTCGCGGCCGCGCTCCTGGCGCCCGCAGGCGCGCTGGCGGCGGTGTCGGCCCCCGGAGGTTCGCTCCCCGGGTCGCAGCCTGCGAGCGCGGGCGCGCCGCCGGTGCCTGTGCCTGCGAGCGCGGGCGCGCCGCCGGTGCCGGTGCCTGTGCCTGTGCCTGCGAGCGCGGGCGCGCCGCCGGTGCGAGCGCCTGCGCCTGCGAGCGCGGGCGCCACGCCTGCGCCCGCCCCCCTTGGGCCGCCCGCGGACGTCTCGCTGAGCATGGGCGCCACGCCGCCGCGCGGCGGAACGATCCCGCCGCGGTTCGTCGGCTTCAGCGTCGAGTGGTCGCTCATCGAGCGCTACATGGGCCCCGCCGCGCGCCCGGCGTTCGCCAACCTCCTGCGCAACCTCGGCGGCGGCGAGCTGCGGATCGGCGGCAGCTCGCAGGACCTGATGCCGTTCGAGCCGGCCGCGCCGAACACGCTCCGCAACATCACGCCCGAGGACATCCGCGCCGTCCGCGACACGCTGGACGTCGTCAACGCGCGCGACCGCCGGCGCGAGGCGCCGAGCTGGGGCACGATCCTCGGCACCGCACTCGCGCCCGTCGAGCCGCAGCGCCCGTGGGTCTCACCGGAGCACGCTCGCGCGTTCACGCAGCAGGGCGTCGTGCCGGCGTTCGCGGGCGGGGCCGAGCGCTACGTCGCGGGGATCGGCCTCGGCAACGAGCCCGACATCTCCTACGGCTACGACCTCCCGCGCTACCTCGCCGACCTCGTCGCCTACCGCGACGCCGCGGTGACGCGCCCGTACGCGATCGTCGCGCCGAGCACGAGCGAGACGATCGCGCCGTGGCAGGCGATCGAGGCACGCGCCGGACAGACCCGCTTCTTCTGGGACTGGCCCGCGATCCTCGACACGATCGCGCCCGCGATGAAGGCCGTGCGCACGGTCCACGGCACGCTCGCGACCGATCACTTCTATCCGCTGGCGCGCGGCTGCACCACCGACGAGTACCGCTGCGCGACGATCGAGCGGCTCCTGTCCGACGAGCGCCTGGCGAACCTCGCGTACGAGGTCTACAACCATGCGGTCATGGCGCGCGAGCGCGGCCTCGACTATCGCCTTCAGGAGACCGGCACCGCGGCGGGCCGCGGCGTCGACGGCGTCTCGAACGTCGCGGCGGCCGCGACCTGGGCGATCGCGGCGATGCTCGCGTCGGCGTGCCCGCAGCCGCCGAACGCGCCGGGCGCCAACGCGGACTGCTCGACAGGCGCCGTGGGCATCAACCTCCACAACTCCGAGGTCAACAAGTTCTTCGTCCCGGAGGAGGGCAACGCGTTCTACAACGCGATCGCCTACGACCCGTCGCCGGCGGCGGGCGCGCCGTCGGCAGCGCCGCCGTACTACGCCCTGCTGCTGTTCGCGCGCTTCGCGCAGGACTCCCGCGGCTTGCGGGCGCTCCCGCTCGCACCCGGGGCGGACCCGGCCGCGCGGGTTCGCGCATGGGAGGTCGACGCAGGCTCCGGCGGCCGGCGCCTGCTGCTCCTCAACCTCGCGGCGCGCCCGCTCACCGCCGCCGTCGCCGCGCCGGGCGAGCGCTATGAGATCGACCGGATGACGCCCTTCGATCCGACCGGCGCCGGCCGCACGCTCGACGCCCCGCAGGTGCGAATCGACGGCCGCACCGTCGCCGCCGACGGGACGTGGCCGGGCTTTCGTCCGAGCGCCGGCAGGATCCCCGCGCCCGGGCGTCAGCTGCGGGTCGCACTCGCGCCCGGCGAAGCCGCGGTCGTCACGCTCCGCGGCCGGTAGCCCGTCGCCGCGCTCCGACTCGCGATTTGCGACGCCCGCCAGCGCTTGGCGACGGCCGCCGCGACTTGATGGCCCGTGCGAGCGCCTGTAGCCTCGACGCATGAGCGGGATCCCGAGTGAGCCACTGAAGCGCACGCGCAACGAGCTGAAGCTGAAGGACGGTCGCAAGATGAAGCTCAAGCTCCCCGGCATGCCGGAGCGCGTCGAGCCGAGCAAGACCGAGGAGCGCGGCGCCGAAGAGCCGCCCCGCGCCAACCCGGCGCCGCTGCACAATCCCTACCACGGCATCTAGCTTCCGAGCCGCCGCCGCCCGTCGGCTCCGCGTTGACCCTCGCGCGCGCCACCCGAGCGACGCGCTGAGTTCGCGCAACGCGACCCGCGCGCTCGGCGCTGCCGCGCACGCGGTGCGGCGCGAAGATGCGCTGTGCGCGGCCGCGATCCGCGCGCTCGGCGCTGGCTCGGACGCGGTGCGGCGCGAACATCCGCGCTGCGCGGTACCTTCGCTGACATGACGATCAAACGTGTGCTCGCGGCAGCGGTCGCGACCGCCGTGGTGGGCGTCGCCGTCCTTGCGACCGGCTACGCGACCGCGGCCTGCTCGAACTGCTCGGATCACAAGTATTGGCCCAAGATCAACGGCCTGTTCAAGAAGCAGAGCGGCAACGCGGCGGTGACGTACACCGGCACGAGTCGCTCGGACGAGCTGCTCGGCCACCACGGCTCCGACACGCTGCACGGCAACGGCGGCTCGGACGTCCTGTGGGGCGACTGGGACCCGAAGGGCCAGCCGACGACGCAGACGGACAGGATCAACGGCGGCGACGGCACCGACTTCATCTACGGCTCACACGGCACGAACAAGATTGACGCGGGTCCCGGCAACGACGTGATCTCGATCCACTACGGACGCGGCACGCTCGATTGCGGTCCGGGCCGCGACATCTACCATGTGGCCCGAACGCGCAAGGCGAAGTACAAGATCCGCAACTGCGAGAAGGTCGACTACCGGCCCGAGAGCCAGCGCGGAGCCCTCAAGCCGCTGCCGTGACGCCGCCGGCTCGGCTTGCTCCCGCCGGCCCCGATGCACGACTTCTCGCCGCCGGCGTGAGGAGCCTCGCCCGCCGGCCCTGACGAGCGGCAGCTCTCGCCGCGGGCATGAGCAGCCTCCCCGCTGGCCCGGAAGACCAGCACGACCTCTCGCCGCCGGCATGAGCAGCCTCCCCGCCGGCCCATGATCGCCAGCACCTCTCGCCGCCGGCATGAGCAGCCGGTGCTACCGCGTCTGCTAGCAGGGGCTGCTCATGCGCGGCGCGGGGTACCTCCGTTCGTTTTGCGCGGGCAGCGAGAGCACGTCGCGCCGCTCGACCGTGCTGCGCCGCTCGACCGTGCTGCGCCGCTCGACCGTGCTGCGCCGCTCGACCGTGCTGCGCCGCTCGACCGTGCTGCGCCGCTCGACCGTGCTGCGCCGCTCGACCGTGCTGCGCCGCTCGACCGTGCTGCGCCGTAGCGCCCTGGCAGCACCGTCGGCGGCTCGCCGGCAGTCGCGCGGGCACCATGGTCGACGCAGCCAAGCTCCGTCGCCAGTGCGCGCGTGGGCGAGTTCAGCGTGCGAGCTCGAGCATGGCTCCGTACGGGCCGCGGCCGCAGAGGACCGCGGCGCCGCAGCGCGCGGCGAGGGCGATCGCGTCGTCGAGCGTCATGCCGGTGGCGAGACCGTAGGTCAGCGCGGCGGCGAACGCGTCGCCGCAGCCGTAGGCGTCGGCCTTGGGTCCCGGCAGCGGCGTGGCGTCCCACGAGCCGCGCAGCGGCAAGGGCTCGCTGCGGGAAGGGGTGGCGTCGTCGCGTGGAGGCGCCGCCTCGTCGCGAGCGATCTGTGCGGCGGTAGAGCGGGCCGCGATCGGCGCGGCGGCAGAGCGGGCGGATCGGGCGCCGACAGGCGGGCCGTCCGGGGCCGGCGGCGCGGCGGGAAGCCAGGGTACGGACGGCTCGCCGGGCGCTGCGGCGCGCGCCTCCCACGATCCGCCGTCGCCGCCGCTCGTGCGCACGATGACGCGTGGCTCGGGGGAGAGCATGCCCGGCTCGTACGCCTCGCCCGGATCGTGCGCGCTGCCCACGAGGACATCGAGCGTGACGCCTGACTCGGCCAGCCCCGCCAGCGCGCGCGGCGTCGCGACGAGCACCCGTGCCGCACGCGCCGCGCGCACCGCGCCGGGGTCGCCGCCCGTGAGGTAGATCCCGTCGAGCTCGCCGAGCGCGTCCCAGGGCAGCGGATCCGAGCGGTGCGGCACGATCCGCTCGCCGAGCACGGTGATCGTGCGCTCGGCGTCGTCGTCGAGGAACGTGAACGTGCGGCGCTGTGGGTGCGAGCGCACCCCGGCGTGGACTGTCACGCCGAGCGCGTGCAGCTCGGCGGCCGCTAGCTCGGCATCGGTCCCCGTTCCCAGCGCCGTGTAGAAATCGGCTGCGCCGGCCAGCCGCCGCAGCTGCACCGCGGCCACCGCGCCGCCGCCCGCCGGCGCGAAGAAGACATCGCTCGCATGGACGATCTCGCCCGCCCGCGGGACGCGGGGCACGCGCGCGAACTGCACCCACTCCACATGGCCGACGACCCCGACGCGCGGCGGGTCGGAGGGCTGCCGCTGGCCACCGACGCCGACGCGCGGCGGGTCGGAGGGCTGCCGCTGGCCACCGACGCCGACGCGCGGCGGGTCGGAGGGCTGCCGCTCGCCGCCGGCCCGGTCCGCGGCCTTCACGGCAGCGTGCCGCCTGTCCCGCCCTCGCGCACCTGCGGGTAGGACTGGCTCACGCCGCCGCCCGACGGCAGCGGGCCCTGGACCTTGCAGCCGGGCGTGTTCGTCGGCGCCTTCTCGCCCGAGCGGGCGCAGTCGAAGCTCGGCAGGATCTGCGCGCCGGGGTCGGGCCGGATGTTCGGTGCCGGGTAGGCGTTGCCGCGCTCGCCCGCGCCGCGCGTCAGCGAGGGCAGCGTCTCGGGGCCGGTGACGATCATCTGCGGCAGCACGTGCCCGTTGCTCTTGCTGTTGGGCACGGTCGAGCGGATGCCGCCGAGCGTCGACGGCGGCACCGACATGAAGTCCCCCAGCCGGACCTGGTTGAGTTCGAGGAAGCGCAGGAACGGGTTGACCTGACGCAGGAACGGCCCGGCCGCGGCGAGCGTCGGGTCCAGCCCGCGCAGTGTCCGCGACAGCGCCGGCAGCCCGTCGTCGCCCGCGTCGATCAACGGATCGAGGTTGTCGAAGAGGTTCTCGAGGTCGGGCGCGACCTCGTGCAGCGACGCGAGCGTCGGCTGCAGGTCGTCGAGCACCGGGTCGAGGTCGCGCAGCAGCGGCTCGGCGTTCAGCGAGAACGCCCCGACGCGCGCGAGCGTCGCCTTCGTCTCGTCGAGGAACGTCGGCAGGATCCGGATCGACTCCGCGAGCGCCTCGCGCCGCTCGGCCAGTTCGCCGAACAGCTCGCCGTTGCGCTGAACGAGCGTCGACAGGGCCTCCTCGGAGCGCGTGATCTCCTCGAACGTCTTGCCGGCGTTGAGCACGAGGTTGCGCAGCGCCGTCCGGCGGTCGTCGAGCACGTCGACGACGTCCCGGGCGTTCTCGGTGAACGGCTGCAGGCTGCCGAGCGCGTCGTTGAGGTCGCGACCGCGCCCCGCACCCGCCTTCGCAAGGCTCGCCTGCCACTCGCGAAAAGCCTTGCGCGTCGGCTCGTCGAAGACCCGCAGCAGCTCGTCGAACTCGACCGCCTGTGCGACGCGGGCGTCGCCGAGCCGCGAGCCCTCGGCAAGCGCCGGGGCGCCCGCGCTGCCCGTCTCAAGCTCGACGTACGTCTCGCCGAGCAGCGTCTTCTGGCGCAGGATCGCCCGCGCGTCCGAGCGCAGCGGCGCGAACCGGCTCTTCAGCTCGATCGTCGCCAGCGTCTTGCCCGTGCCCGCGGAGCCGGTGTCGCCGCCCGGCACGAGCTCCTTGGAGACGACCTTGCCGATCGAGACGCCGGCCGTTCGGACGTCGGCCTGGTCGGCGAGCGTCGCGGCGTCGGTGAACGCGACCTGCACCCGGTAGCCCTGCGGCTTGAGCGGGATCGGGCCGCCGAACGCCAGCCAGAAGAACAGCAGCAGGCCGAAGCAGGACAGCGAGAACGCCGCGATGACGAAGATCCGGCCGCGGGTGGGCGCCGAGGTGTTCACCGCTCGCTCCCCTTCTTGGAAAGCCCGAGCTTCGACAGCGTCTTCGTCACGGAAAGCGACGTCGTGTCGGGGTTCTCGCAGACGGTGTTCAGCAGGCCCGACAGGCCGAGCGCGAACTCGAGCTGCGGCTGGTCGTTGACGAGGCTCACGAGCGTCTTGCATGTGCCCGTCAAGAAGATCGGGCGCATCGGGCCGTTGGCGTCGTCGATGGACTGCAGGTTCGCCGTCTGGTGCGTGACCCAGGCGAGCCAGAACAGGTAGCCCTCCTCGCGGCCTGCCGTGTCGGGACCCTCCCGGCCACGCTCGTTGTGGCCGAGCATGTTCACGAAGTCGTTGAGGACCGCGCCGCTGCGCACGAGCTCGGGCGCGGTCCGGGCGAGCCCGCGCGCGGCGGGTGCGAGGTCGCGCACGACGGGCTGCGCGCGGCGCGTGAACGGCCGGATCTTCGAGCGCACGATCGGCGTCGCCTCGCGCGCGAACGGGCTGACGGCGGCATTGACGCCTTCGAGCTCCTGCACCGCCGGCAGCAGCGCGCGGGTGGTCGGGCCGAGCTGCGCGGCGAACGGCTCCACGGCGCGCAGCGTCGTCGTCGCCTGGCTGAGCGTCGGCGCGAGCTCGCCGACGGCGGCGCGCAGGTTTGCGTCCTCGGAGGCGATCGCGCCGAGGGTCGTCGAGGAGGTGCGGACGAGCCGCGTGAGATCGGCGGGCTTGCGCGCGAGCCGGCGGTTGATCTGCGCGAGCGACGTCACGAGCCGCCGCAGGGCGACGCGCTCCTCGGAGACCGCGTGGTTGACGCGCCCGAGGTCGCGCACGGTCGGCCCGTAGCGCTCGAGGACCCGCGCGAGGTCGTTGCCGCGACGGCGCAGCCCCTCGCCGCCGCCGTTGGCGAGCAGCGTCACGTAGTCGCGGGTGCGCGCGTCGAGCTCGGAGAGGATCTCGTCGAGGTCGACGTCGGTCAGCGAGTTCGCGAGGCCGATCGTGAAGCCCTCCTTCACCGGCGCGCGGTCCTTGCCGGGGAAGATCTGGACGTACATGTCCTTCAGCCCGGTGCGCGGGCGCAGCTGGGCGCGGGCGTCCGCGCGGATGAGATCGCGGTAGCGCGGCTCGATGTCCAAGCCGACGATGGCGCGCCCGTCGCGAAGGGTCACCTCCGCGATGTCGCCGATCCGCACGCCCGCGACTTGCGCGGTCTGGCCCTGGCCGGGCGTCACGGCCTGGGCGTTGTCGAACTCGACGTTGACGCGAAACGGCTTGGGCTCCACGAGCGGGAAGCGCAGCCGCTGCTCGTCGAGGATGTAGGTGCCGACGAGCGCCGCGAGCGCGATGAGCACGAGGATCGCCGCGAACGGGCCGAGGTTCTTGCGGATGACGCGGGTCATGGCTTCGAGCCCCCGCGAAGGGTCCGCTCGAGCTGCTCGGAGAGGCCGTTGCGGCGGGCGACGGCGCGGATGTCGGCGAGCGTCGCGACCCGGTCGACGACCTTGCGGCCGCTGTCGCCGAGCTGCTCGCTCACGACGGCGACGGCCGACGCCCGCGCCTTGGCCTCGCGCGCGCCGCTGCCGCTCGCGTTCGGGATCGCCGCCGGCGCGCCGCGCGCCTTGGAGCGCAGGTCCGGCTGCTGTTGTGTCTCGCACGGCACGTCGGGGCGCAACGCGGGGCGGGTGCGAACGGGCGGCGGGTTGATGCCGGCGATCGACTCGATGGCCGAGCCGAAGACCCCGTTGCCGAGGTTCAGCGTCTCGGCGCCGCTGCTGCCGAGGACCTTGAACCACGGGCTGTTGGCGTCGAACGAGCGGCTCTCGCCCGCGAGGTTGGGCAGGAACTTCCCGAACTCCTCGTAGACCGGCCCGTGCGTCGGGAATGCCTCGTCGACGAGCGTGTCGTCGGCGAACGGGACGATGACCTCGGCCGCGCAGCTCGAGAGGGAGCGCACTTCGGCGAACAGGCCGGGCGCGGTCTTCGCGAGCTTCGCGAGCGGTGGAGTTGCCGCGTGCAGCTGGCGCGCGAGACCCTTGAGCTCGGCGGGCCGCACGAGGCCCCGAAGCTGCTTGACGAGCGGCAGCGTCGCGTCGACCGTCGGGCCGAGCGAACGCACGCCCGGCCGCGCGCCCCGCGCGAAACGGCGCACGTCCGGGAACGCGGCGCGCAGTTCGTCGAACGCCGGCGTCGCGGCGCGCAGCGTCCGCGGCAGCTCGCCGACGGCGGCGGTCAGCGCGCTCTCGCGATCGGCGAGCGCCCCCGCCGTCGTGTTGAAGTCGACGACGAGCGAGCGCAGCTTGACCGGATCGGCGTCGATCGCACCGGACACGACGCCCTGGTCGCGCACCCAGTCGCCGAGGTCGCCGGGCTGCTTGCCCAGCAGCGCTTCGGAGACGATCGCCGAGAACTTGTAGGCGGCCGGCTGATACTTCAGCGACTCGTTGAACGCCTTGGCGCCGCCCGCGTCCTGCGCTTGGCCGACCTCGTCGAAGACCGTCGCGAGGTTGTTGCGCGTGTCGGACTTCAGCGCGCCCAGGACCTGGTCGAACTGGACCGGGGTCGTCGTGCGCGAGGCGGGGATCGTGGCGCCGTCGTCGAGCTCGCGCGCGCCCGGCGAGCCTGCAACCAGGTCGACGAAGAAGTTGCCCTCGAGGAAGATCCGCGGCCGGATCTTCGCCGACGCGTTCGCGCGGACCGGGCGACCCCTGTCGCGGATCGCCAGCGTGACCGTCGCCGCCTGCGCGCCGGGGCTCGTGTGCTGGACGCGCGTCACCTCGCCGACCTCGACGCCGGCGATTCGCACGGGCGAGTGCGGCTTGATGCCGGCCGAGTCGCGGAACGCCGCCTTGATCTCGTAGGGCTCGTTGACGAACGGGATGTCCTTGGCGAACGAGAGGTACGTCACGAGCAGGGCGAGCGCGAGCAGCGTGACGCCGACGGCGAAGGCGCTTGGGCCGCGCTGCGGTCTCATGGCAGCACCGAGGGAGCGATCCCGGTCGGCTCGGCGGAGAAGGACTGGCCCTCGGGGACCCGTGCGCGGCCCTTGTACGTCGGGCCCTGGTTGCCCGGCGTGCGGCGGTTCGTGTAGATCCCCTCGGGGTAGCCGCGCTGGCCGGGCTCGCAGTCGGCGTTGCCGCGCTCGTCGACGGCGCGGCCGTAGTCGGACTGGTGCAGCTCGGCCGCGTCGCCGAAGGCCGTGTGCTGCAGCGGGTCGATCGGGCCGCCCGCCGCCGGCCGCACGGCGCCGTAGTTCAGCATCGAGTTCGTCTGCGCGAGCGGCGCGAGCTTGATCTGCACGCGCTCGGTGTTGCCGGTCGCGTCCTCCTCGGAGAGGTGGTCGGCGAGGAAGGTCCAGCCGTACGTGAAGTAGTTGCAGACCGTGACGTGCGGCCCGAGGTAGCGCAGCGTCGGGTTCAGCGTCTTCATCGTGTCGGTCAGGCCGGCGAGCGACGTGTCGGTCGACGGCGAGCGCGCGAGCGAGCGGACGGCGCGCAGCGTGCCGCGCAGGTCGTCGGTGAACTGCGGCGTGCGCTCGAGCACGCGCGTCCCGGCCGCGAGCGCGCTGTTGACGGATGGCAGGCTCGCGCGCAGCTCGCGCGCGGTCCCCTGGACCTCGTCGGACAGCCCGGCGAGCCGGCTGAGGAACGGGCGCGCGTCCGGCAGCGAGGCGACGCCCTCGTCGAGCGTCGCGGGGGTCCGCGCGATCGTGTCCTTGAGCGCGTCGGGATCGCGCGAGACGGCCTCGAACGTGTCGGCCATCGCGGTGAAGCTCTCGGCCAGGACGTCGGCTTGCGGCGCGACGATCCGCGCCGCGTCGCCGGCCTCCTGGACGAGCCGCGCGAGCCGCGTGTCGGGATGCCACAGCGTTCGCGCGACCGGCGGCAGGTCGTCAAACAGCTCGGGGAGCGCGGCGAGCGAGCGGTTGATCGCGGTGCCGCGGCCCGCCAGCGCGGTGCCGAGGTAGTCGAGGTTGCGGACGACGTTGTCGCGGGTCGGCTCGTCGAAGATCGAGAAGAAGTCGTCGAGCTCGGGGCCGACGGCGTCCGCGCTCGCACTGATCGTGGCTCCGTCCGCCAGCTCGCGCGTCGAGCGGCCGCGCACGAGCTCGACGTACTTGAGCCCGAGCGCCGAGCGCGGCCGGATCTTGATCGTCGAGTCCGCGGGGACCGGCGTGGCGGACGTGTCGAGCGCCAGCGTGAGCTGCGCGCCCGACGTGGCGCCGGGCACGGGCGCGATGCGCGTGACCTGCCCGATGCGAAAGCCGCCCTCGCGGACCTCGTTGCCGACGACGAGGCGCGCCGCGTTCGGCACGTCCACGCGCACCTGCTTGACCGGGATGAACGGCAGCCCGCGGTTGGCCTGGTAGGCGAGCACCACGGCGGCGACGAGCACGAGCACCGTCACGGCGCCGATGAAGATCGGGTCGGAGGCGATCGAGCGTGTGCGGCGGCGGTTCATGGCCCGAGGAGGTAGTCGAGGAGGCTGCGCTCGGAGGCCTCGGCGGCGCGGCTCGAGCGCTTGCCGGGACCGAGGCCGGGCAGGTTGTCGGTCAGGCCGGGAAGGAGGTCTTCGAGCACGCCGCCGGGGCCCGGCGGCGGCGCGGCGGGTGGCGGGGGCGGCGGCGCGGTCGCGGTCCCGGGGCCGGCCGGGTCGCTGCCGGGCGGCGCGAGCGGCACGGCCTCGCTGTCGGGGCCGCTGGACGGGCCGGCGCTCGACGAGCCGTCTTCGGTGCGCGCGACGGCACCGCCGGTGACGCCGAGCTGGTTCGGCCCGAGCCACTGCTTGCAGTTCGCCGTGCGCTCCGGGTGCTCGCGGGCGGTCTGCGCGTTCGTGTACTGCGAGCACTCGTTGAGCAGGACCCCGATCTTCAGGATGTAGCTCTTCGAGTCGTAGATGTTCATCGACTGCGACTGCGTGAAGACGTACTGCAGGAGCGCCTCGAGGCCGGTGAAGCCCGCGCCGTTGCCGGGGCTGAGGCGGTTGGGCTCGACGGCGCGGTCGCGGTCGTCGACGTCTTCCAGCACGAAGCGCAGGTTGCGCATCGGCTCGGTCGAGACGGAGCCCAGGCCGCGCAGCTTCTTCACGGTGGAGGCCGCATCGCGGACCGCGGCGCTGCCGGTCGTCGAGGCCTCGCCGAGCCCGCGCACGGCCGGCCGGGCGGCGTCGGCGAACGGGCCGAGGCGGCGCAGGAGCGTCGTGAGCTGCGGCGCGGCCGCGCGGAGGTCGGCGAGCGCCGGGGTCTGCTTGGTTGCGGCCGTGCCGAGGTCGCGCAGGGTCGGGCGCAGCTCGCGCAGGAAGGCCGGCAGCTTGCGCACGCTCGCGGCGAGCTCGGTCCGGCGCGTGGCGGAGGCGGCCGTGGTGTCGCCCGCCTCGGCGACGAATCGCGCGACGTCCTCGCGGTTTGCGGCCAGGCCGGCGAGCACGCGGTCGGCGTCCGCGGTGAGCCGCCGGAGCGTCTGGCGGTTGGCGGCGAGGATCTCGAGCACGCGCTCGGTCTCGCGCAGCGCGGGCACGCCGCGGCGGATCGTCGTCTGCAGGTCCGTGCCGCGCGCCGCGACGCCCATGCCGAGCTCCGACAGGATGAGGCCGAAGCGCTCGCGCGCCGGGCGGCGCAGGATGTCGAGCACGAGGTCGGGCGGGATCGTCGCGGCCGTCTGCTTCACTCCGATCGTCTTGGGCGCCGGCTGCGTCGCCTTGCCGGGGTCGCAGTCGAGGTAGTACTCGCCGATCAGCGACTGCGGCTTGATCTCGCAGAAGACGTCTGAGCGAAAGCCGGCGAAGTCCGGCCGCGTGACCTCGATCGTCGCGAGGGCGCGGGCGGTCGAGCGCTGGACGCCGAGCTTGGCGACGGTGCCCACGGGCACGCCCGAGGAGCGCAGGTCCGATCCCTCGGTGAGGCCGAAGGCGTTGTCGAGCACGACCGTGTAGCGCTGCGTGTCGCCCGCGCCCGCGCTCCGGGTCGCGACCATCGCGCCTCCGCTGGCGGCGACGACGGCGAGGACGAGCGCGGCGATCAGCCAGCGGCGCGTCATGGCCCGATCGGCACCTGGCTACGGTCGCAGTTGAAGTCCTGCGACGGGATGTAGGGGTTCGAGCCGTCCGGCGCGGTGCGCTCGAGCGAGCCCGGGCAGCGGTTGTTGCGATGCGTCTTCGTGCCGGCCGCGAGCAGCTCCGCGCGCAGTTCGGCCGGGACGGGGATGAGGTTGCCGAGCGTGCCGACGGTGAAGCCGCTGAGCGCGAGCCCGGCGCGCGAGAAGTTGCCGAGCGCGTCGTAGGCGCCGGTCGTCGAGAAGTCGTCGAACCAGCCGACGAGCTCGGGCGCGTAGGGCCGCAGGAAGCCGACCTGCGGCGTCGCGCCCGCGAGCGCCTTCGTCGTCACCGGCAGCGCACCCGGCCGATCGGAGCCGTTGCGCTCTGCGGTCTTGTTCGCGATCGCGTCGATCGCCGGCTGGCGGCGCAGGAGCTCGACGAGGTCGTTGTCGGCGCCGCGCTTGCGCACGACGCTCGAGAGATCCTGGATCGCCGGCTCGGCGTCGCGCGCGAGCGGGCGCAGCTGCGCGAGCAGCGGGCGCACCTTGTCTCGGACGATCGGCTTGGCGTCGTCGACGAGCGGCGTGAGGTCGTCGAGCGAGCCGCGCAGGTCGACGAACGTCGAGTTGGCCTTGCGCAGGACGTCGGGCAGCAGGCCGATCGACTCGCCGAGCGCCTCGCCGTTGGACGTCAGCGCCGAGGCGGTCGTGGCGAGGTTGCGCACGAGGCCCGACAACGCATCGTCGCGGGCGCTCACGTCGGTGACGAGCTTCGCGGTCTCGTCGATGAAGCGCTGGAGGTCGGGCGTGTCGCGGTTGACCTCCCGCAGGAGGCGGCTCGACGACGTCAGCGCGGGGTTGAGGTAGCGCAGCGCTTCGTTGAACTCGTCCTCGGAGCCCGCCTGGAAGTCGCGCAGGAACTCGACGGACTTCGACACGCCGGCGCGGGTCTTCGGGTCGAAGGTGTTGAAGATCTCGTCGAGGTCGACCGCGGCCTCCGTGGTGTCGGTGGGAAGCGTGTCGCCGTCGGCGATGTCCGGCTCGTCGGCGCCGCCGAGCTGCAGGTCGACGTAGCGGTTGGCGACGCCCGACAGCGATGCCTGGCGGATGATCGCGCGCGTGCCGCGGCGCAGCGGGTAAAAGCCGTCCTCGGAGATCGTCAGCGTGACGTCGGCTTGGCCGTCGTCGGTGAGCGCGACATCGCCGACCGAGCCGACCGTGACGCCCGAGACCTTGACCTCGTTGCCCTTGACGAGCTGGCTGGCGGAGACGAAGCGGGCGTGAACGGTGTAGCCACCGGCGCCCGACAGCGCGACGACGAGCACGATCACGAGGACCGCGACGACGACCCCTCCCAAGATCCGCCCTCTTGCCTGGATCGGCACTAGAACACCAATGTATTCCCCTCACGGCGTAGCCAGCGCCGGTGCTCCGGATAGTCCGGACAATGCGTGCCGACGAGCTTCCAGAAGCGCGGCGAGTGGTCCATGATGCGCAGGTGGCAGGCCTCGTGCCAGACGACGTAGTCGAGCACCGCCTCGGGCGCCAGCAGCAGGCGCCAGTTGAAGCTCAGCGCCCCGGTCGAGGAGCAGGAGCCCCAGCGCGTGCGCTGGTTGCGGATCGTCAGCGTCGTGTAGCCGCAGCCCAGCGCCGCGACGGCTGCGTCCAGGCGCGGGGCGATCTCGGCGCGGGCGGCGCGCCGGTACCAGCGCTCGATCGCGTCGCGCGCGAGCTGCGGATCGGCCGGGACGAGCAGCTCGTCGCCGCGACGGTGCACGCGCGTGCGGCCGGGCCGGGGCGCGAGCGCGAGGTGCTGGCCGAGGTACGGGACGCTCGCGCCGCGGGCGGCGACGGCGTCGCGCACGGCCTGTCCCGCCGCGAGGCGCTGCTCGATCCAGGGCCGCAGCTCGGCGACCGCGGCGGGCGCGGCGGAGGCCGGGCTCCGGCGCGGGAGCACGACCTCGACGCCCGTATGCGGGTCGACGAGGACGCGCACGCGGCGAGCGCGGTCGGAGCGGCGGACGCGGTAGGGGAGGTCGTCTGGCATGGCGTTCTGGCGAGCTGGGACGGGTGCGATCGGCGGTGCGACGATAATGGCGCCCGGACCCGTGCCTTCGATCGTTCCACTCCCGCCAGACGTTCGCGCCCCCTTCGACGTGTACGTCAACGGCGTGCGCCAGCAGGAAGGCACGGACTACGACGTCCTCGACCGCTCGCTGCACTTCGAGCGCGCGCTCAAAAAGGAGGGCAAGCTGGGCTTCTGGCGCTGGTTTCTCGGCGCGTGGGGCGTCGGGACGTACCGCCAGAACGACTCGGTGGACGTGAGCTTCGAGCGCAACGGGCACCCGGCGCTCGTCGAGGGGCTCGACATCCAGCCCGGCGACGGTTGCTGAGTCAGGCCGTGGTCGGCTCGTGAGTCGCGCGCGCTCGGAGGGTCCGCCCGCCGCCATGGCTGTGTCGAACGGGGCCTCGCGTGGCGTGCCGCTGGCGCTTGCGCTGTCCGTCGGGCTCGTGCTGTCGGACTCGTCGGTCGTCACGCTTGCGCTGCCGGCGATCCTGCGCGAGTTCGACGCGAGCGTCTCGGCGGTCGCGTGGGTGCTCATCGCGTTCAACCTCGCGCTGATGGTCGCCGCCGTGCCCGGCTTCATGGTGGCGCGGCGGAGCCCGCGCGCGGCGTTCGCGCTGTCGAGCGTCGGCTTCGCGGTGGCGTCGCTGGCGTGCGCGGCGGCGCCGTCGCTCGGCGTGCTCGTCGCCGCGCGCGCCGCCCAGGGCGTCATCGGGGCGATCCTCGTCGCGGCCGCGCTCGAGCTCCTGACGCTCGGGACGCAGCGGCGGCGTGCGATCGGCCTGTGGGCGGCGGCGGGCGTGCTGGGCGGCGCCGTCGGCCCGGCCCTCGGCGGCTTTCTCACGGAGGCGTTCTCGTGGGAGGCGATGTTCGCGCTGCAAGCGCCGGTCGTGCTCGTCGCGCTGCTCGGGATGCGCGGCATCACCTCGGGCGAGCCGGCCGCGACCGCCGGCAATCGGCCTGCCTTCGCGCCGCTGGTGGCCCTGGCGCTGACGTCCGCGGCGCTGGCGGCGGCGCTGTTTCTGCTCGTCATCATGCTCATCGAGGGCTGGCGGCTGTCGCCCGGCGAGGCCGCGCTCGTCGTGACCGCGATGCCGCTCGCGGCGCTCGTCGCGGGGCGCTGGGCGCGAGCGGCCCACCGGCTCGCTCCGGCGCTGCCCGGCAGCGTGCTCCTGGCCGGCGGCCTCGCGGCGCTCGGCGTGCTGCCGGGGACGGGCGCGCTCTGGACGATCGCGCCGCAGCTCGCGATCGGCGCTGGGCTCGGGCTGTCGCTGGGCGCGCTCGTCGGCGTCATGGCGGATGCCGAGGGCGACGGCGCGATCGGGCGCCCCGCCGCGTGGACGATCGCGGCGCGCCACGCGGGCATCGTCGCCGGCCTGTTGATCCTCACGCCGATCTTCACCGCGGACCTCGAGAGCGCGCGCGAGCCCGCCGAGCGCGCGGGCGTCGCGCACCTGCTCGACGCGCCGATCGCGCTGACGCCGAAGATCGCGCTGGCGCGATCGCTGAGCGCGACGGTCTCCGACGCGAGCGGTCAGGAGCTGCCCGATCTCGACGCGGGCTTTGCGGCCGTCGACGTGCCGGCGGGCGACCGCGCGGCCGTCGCGGCGCTGCACGACGACCTCGACGACGAGATCGACCGCGCCGCGACCGCCGCGTTCAGCCGCGCGTTCCTCGCCGCGGCGTTGCTGGCGCTGCTCGCGGCGGGCGCCGTCGCGGTTGCGGTCCTGCGCGCCCGCCCCCGCGGTTCGCCCGCGAGCTCGAACGGCAACCGCCTCGCGGCGGGTGCGACGCTGAGCGCGGACGGCGGCGAGCTCGGCCCGGCCGCGTCGCTGAACGTCGCGCTGCCGGCCGCGATCGCCATCGCCGCCGCGCTCGTCGCGGCGTACGTCGCGCTCGGCGGGCCGAGCTACGGGCCGACGCCCGTCGCCGACGCCTGCGCGCCGCGGGAGCGCCCGGTCGACGACAAGAACCAGCGCGCGGCGCTCGCGACGATCGACGGCGCCGCCTGCGCGCTCGGACGCGGCCGCGAGGAGCTCCTGCTCGCGCTGCTCAACGGCGACCGGCCGAAGGGTGTCTCCGACGAACAGCTCTCCGCGGCGCTGTTGAAGGGCATCGACCGCGCCGAGGGCGAAGGCGAGCTCGGCGGCTTCGCCGCGACCGGCCTGCGGCTCGCGATCCGCGCCGGCGGCGCCCTCGGGATCGTCGGCCTCCTGCTGCCCGGCTGAGGACTCGTCAGACGCTCGCCGACCACCGCTCGGGCTCGCCGCCGTCGCGCGCGAGGATGCCGGTCACCTCGAGGTGGCGCAGGTAGCAGAGCGTCTCGGGCAGCCACCAGCCCGCGTTGAGCGCCGTGATGGGCTCGCCGTAGAGCAGCGGTACGACGTCGTAGGCCGTGATCGGACCCCGCTCCTGCACGATCGCCCGCACCCGGGCCAGGCGGTCGTGGACGAGCGCGCGGTTGGCCTCGATGTGCGCGACGACGTCGGTGAACGTGCGCGCGTGGCCGGCGAGGCACAGCCGCGCGTCGAGGCGCTGCACCGTATCCAGCGAGTCGAGGAACTCGCCGATCGGGTCGGGCGTCCAGCCGTAGTCGAAGTACAGCGAGACGCGGCCGAGGAGGTGGTCGCCCGAGACGAGGATGCGGTGCTCGGCTTGATGCAGGCAGACATGCGAGGGCGCATGGCCGGGCGTCTCGTGGACGGTCCAGGGACCGAGGTCGGTCTCGACGACGGTGCCCGGCACGAGGTCGCGATCCGGCTCGACGACCCGCGTGATCCCGTAGCTGCGCTTGCGAGCGACCTCCGCCCACTCCGCCAGCGGCTCCACGGGCACGCCGCTGCACCGCGCGACCTCCAGGCGCCGCGCGAGCGCCTCGCGGGGATCCTCCGCGGCGGCCGTCGTGTGGGCGTGGTTGGGGTGCATCCACAGCTCGCAGCCGCTCGCGTCGATGACGTCGGCCGCCTGGCCGTAGTGGTCGGAGTGCGCGTGCGTGCAGACGAGCAGCCGCACGTCCTCGAGCTTGAGCCCGACCTGCGCCATCGCGCGGACGAGCTGCTCGAGCGAGCCCTCCTCGTGCAGCCCGCAGTCGAACAGGACGACGCCGTCGCCGGCCCGCACGGCCCACGCGTTGCAGTGCGGCACGCCGGGCCACGGCAGCGCCAAGCGCAGCCGCCAGACGCCGGAGAGCACCCGCTCGCCGCGGCCAAGCTCGCGACGCCGGGTCGACTCGGGCACGGCTCGCCACGATACGGATCCGTCGTCGCGATGCGCGGCGGCGACGCGCGCGAGGCCGGGGTCGAGGGCGTCGAACCGACGACGGTCGCCGCGCTGCCCACGTTCTGACGGCGGTGCGCGGCGCCGCCTATCGGCCGCGCGCGGCCGATAGGCTGAGACGTCGATGGGCAAGCGCAATCGAGGCGTGGGCCGGATCGCGGCCCCGACGACGGACTACCGCGACGCGGACGGCAACGTCCTGACGCTGCGCGGGTCGATGTCGCCGCTCACGCGCCACAAGTACAAGTCCACGCTGCACGACCAGGGCGTCAGCACCGACGACTCCTGGCACCGCGCGGTCGAGTTCCTCTTCGAGCGCCTCGTCGAGCGCTGGACGATCTACGACGTCCCGACCGAGGGCCAGAAGGAGCTGCTCATGCGCTACCGCATCGCCACGCCGGAGGAGAAGCGCTGGATCCGCGACGTCCTCCGCCAGCACCTTGCCGCCAACTTCCCCGACATCGAGGCCCCGTGAGCACGATCACCGACATCCCCACCCGCCTGCTGCTCGGCTCAGGCCCGAGCCCCGTCCCCGCGCGCGTGCTCGAAGCCCTCGCCCAGCCGACGATCGGCCATATGGATCCCGCGTTCGCGGCGATCATGGGCGAGACGATCGAGCTCTTGCGCGAGGCCTTCCAGACCGAGAACACGGCGACGCTGCCGATCTCCGGGACCGGCAGCGCGGGCATGGAGGCGCTCGTCGCGAACTTCGTGAACCCCGGCGACCGCGTCGTCTGCGGCGTCCATGGCCTGTTTGGCGCGCGGATGGCGGACGAGCTGCAGCGCGCCGGAGCCGAGGTGATCAAGGTCGAAGCCGAGTGGGGCCGGGCGATCGACAACGAGCAGCTCATCGCGGCGGCCGCCGACGGCCTGGATGCGATGGTCGTCGTCCACGGCGAGACGTCGACGGGCGTCGCGCAGCCGCTGGACGGCCTCGCCGATGCGTGCCGCGACAAGGACGCCCTGCTGCTCATCGACTGCGTGACGTCGCTCGGCGGGCATCCTCTGCGCCTCGACGAGGCCGGCGTCGATGCCGCCTTCTCCGGCACGCAGAAGTGCCTGAACTGCCCGCCCGGCCTGGCGCCGTTCACCGCCGGCGAGCGCGCGATCGCCAAGCTCCAGGCACGCGCGAACCCCGGCCGCTCGTGGTACTTCGATCTGTCGCTCGTGCTCGGCTACTGGAACCCCGAGCAGGCCGGCGCCACGGCGCGCGCCTACCACCACACCGCGCCGATCAACATGATCTACGCGCTGCGCGAGGCGCTGCGGATCGCCGTCGTCGACGAGTGGCTGCCGACGTCGTGGGAGCGCCATCGCAAGGCGCACCACGCGCTGAAGGACGCGCTCTCCGTGCTCGGCTGCGAGCGCCTCGCGCCCGACGGCGAGCAGCTGCACCCGCTGCTCGCGGTCTCGCCGCCGCAGGGCATCGACGAGGCCGCCGTGCGCAGCGCGCTGCTGCTCGATCACGGCATCGAGATCTCCGGCGGCCTCGGCCCGCTCGCCGGCAAGCTCTGGCGGATCGGGGTCATGGGCCTGGGCGCGCGCCGCGAGCCGCAGGAGCAGCTCGTCTCGGCGCTCTCAGAGCTGCTCGGAGCCGATCCCGCCGAGCCGCTCGCCGCGCTGGACGAGGGCTGGCGCGCGTAGCGTGAGCCGCGCGCCCGCGCCGCCACGCGGACGTCAAGCGGACGCTCGCCGTGGCGCCCGCCGCCGGGCGCGTGCGCGGTGAGCCTCGACCCCGCAAGCTTCGCGGATCTCCTCGCCGGCTACTGCCTCGACGTCCAGCCGGGCCAGGAGGTCCTCGTCCGCTCGACGACGCTCGCCGCGCCGCTGTTGCTCGAGTGCCAGCGCGCGATCCTCGAGCGCGATGCGTGGCCGCTCCTGCGCGTCGAGCTTCCGGGGTCGACGGCGGCCCACTACCGCCACGCGCTCGAGCGCCACCTCGACTCGTTCTCGGAGGTCGCGTATGCCGAGTCGAAGAAGGCCCACGCGCAGCTCGGCATCCAGGCGCCCGAGAACACCCGCGCCCTCTCGGGCATCGACCCGGAGCGCCTCGCCCGCGCGACCCGCGCGCGCTCGCCGCTGCGCGAGCTGACGATGAAGCGGCGCTGGTGCTCGACGCTCTGGCCCACGCAGGCCGGCGCCCAGCAGGCGGGCATGAGCATCGCGGACTTCGAGGCCTTCGTCGAGCGCGCGCTGTTCCTCGACAAGCCCGACCCCGAGCGCTCGTGGGGCGAGCTGCGCGCGTTTCAGGCGGCGCTCATCGAGCGGCTGAAGGGCGCGCGCGAGCTGCGGATCGAATCCGCCGGCACGGACGTGACGCTGACCGTCAAGGGACGGACCTGGGTGAACTCCGACGGCAAGCGCAACATGCCGTCGGGCGAGGTCTTCACCGGCCCGCACGAGGAGAGCGCTTCCGGTGTCATCGCGTTCGACGTGCCGTCGTCGCCGGCCGGGACGGACGTCGCGGGCGTCACGCTGCAGTTCGAGGAGGGGCTCGTCGTGGGCGCGAGCGCCGAGCGCGGCGAGGAATATCTGCAGCGCGCGCTGCATACCGACTCGGGCGCGCGGCGCCTCGGCGAGATCGGCATCGCGACGAACTTCGGCATCGACCGCGCGATCGGCGCGACGCTGTTCGACGAGAAGATCGGCGGCACCGTCCACCTCGCGCTCGGCCGCTCGTACCCCGAGACCGGCGGCAAGAACGAGTCCGCCCTGCACTGGGACCTCATCTGCGACCTGCGCAAGGGCGGCCGCCTGACCGCCGACGGCGAGGTCATCCAGCGCGACGGCCACTTCACGTAAGACGGATGGCCGGGGCGACACAGACGTCGCCATGGGCATCGCCGACGCCGTCACCGCGCTGCGCCCCGAAGCGGCGCGCACGCCGGAGCACCTCGACCTGCGCGCCGCGCGGGACGCCGTCCGCGACCTGCTCGCCGCGCTCGGCCGCGATGTCGCCGACCCCGGATTGCGCGATACTCCGCGGCGCGTCGCCGCTGCCTTCGCGGAGCTGCTGGCGCAGGAGCCGTTTGCGCTGACGACCTTCCCGAACGACGACGCGTACGACGAGCTCGTGGTCGTCCGCGACATCCGGTTTCACTCACTCTGCATGCACCACCTGCTCCCCTTCCACGGCGTTGCTCACGTCGCCTACCTGCCCGGCGAGCGAATCGTCGGGCTGTCGAAGCGCGCGCGTGTCGTCGAGCTGTTCGCGCGCGATCCTCGCACGCGCCAGGAGTTCCTCTCGCTCGTCACGGTCTGATGATCGCGTTCGCCCAGTACTGGATCGCCGCGTCGTACTTCGTGGGCGTCGGGTTGGCGGTCGAGCAGATGCGCCGTCCGGTCTCCGCGTGGAAGGCGGCGGGCCGCGAGCGGCGGTTCTGGGTCACGGTCACGCTCGTCACGGGCTTCCACGGACTCGGCCAGTTCGCGGCCGTCGCGTACCTCGCCGCCGTCGTCCCGCGGTTTCGCGCGGCCGCGCCCGCCACAGGCGCAGCCGAGCCTGTGGTGCGTCCACGACCCGAGGCCCTGCGTCTCGGCAGCGCGGTCGCGCTGCGTCGCGGCGAGCGGACGGCGACCGAGGCGCTCGCACTCGTTGCTGCGGTGCTCGTCTTCGCATCGAGCTTCCTGCACTCGGCGGTCATCGCCGACCACATCGAGTACTGGCTCCCGTTCGGCATCTGCTTCGCGGTCGCGACGATCGCGCAGGCGGTCTGGGCGGCGCTCATCTACCGCGACCCGCTCAACCGGCGCGTCCTCGTCGCGGGCGCGATCGGCAACTTCGCGCTCGTCGTCGTGTGGGCGATCTCGCGAACCGTGGGCACCCCCGTCGGCCCGGAGCCGTGGCGCCCCGAACCGGTCGGGTTCGCGGACGTCTTCGCGACCCTCGACGAGCTCATGGCCGTCGTGCTCATCCTCGTCGTGATCGCGGCGTCACGCGGCGCGCGGATCGCCGTCTCGCAGCTGCACGTGCGGCTTGCCGCGTCGCTGGCCGGGCCGCTGTTCATCTGGAGCATCCTCGCGGCGTTCGGCGCCGAGCACCAGCATTAGACGTAAGACGCTGGCCCCACAGACGCTCACGGAGAGGATGAGCGCGACAGGGCCACAGGCGAGCGAGCGCTCCCGCGGTCGGCGACTGGCGCCGGCGGCGCCTGATCGCGGCGGGTTCGACGCGTCGCTCGCGACCCGCCTCGCCCGCGACGACGGAGTCGACCCGCATGAGCTGCTCGTCCTGCGCGACCGCGGCGGTCCGCCCGAGCTGGCCGCGCGGATCGCGGCGCCGCCGGAGCGCGCACGCCGATGGTGAGGCGACCGGCCGCTGATACGGTCGCGCTCGTGGCCTCGTCGGGCCCGGTCCGTCCGCTCGGAGCGCCGGCCTCGGCGCCGCCGGACGCGCTGGACGCCGACTCGCGACGCTGGCTTTACGCGCTGTCGGGCACCGGCCCCGCGCGCGACGCCGCGGTCGCACGGCTGCACGAGCTGCTGCTGCGCGCCGCGCGCTTCGAGGTCTCGCGGCGGCGCCTGACACTCCAGCACCTGCGCGGCGGCGACCACGACGACCTCGCCTGCCAAGCTGCCGACGACCTCGACGACGTCGAGCGCGAGGCCGCCGTCCCAGCGACGACGGTCCCCTGCGGGCGCGCCGTCTGATCTCGCAGGCGGTCGGCGAGCCGTCAGCGGGCCGGCGGCATCCATGCCGCCCGCATGTCGACGCGCTCGCCGCGAAACGGGACCTGCTCGGCTTCGAGCAGCAGCCGCTGGCGTTCGCCCTTGGCGAGCGAGCCGTCGGCGCGCACGACGCGCTGCCACGGCACCGACGGGTCGTCACACGCCGACAGCGCGGCGCCCGCCCGGCGCGGCGCGCCGGGGCAGACGTCGCCGTAGGTCGCCACGCGACCCGCCGGGATCGAGCGAACCCGCTCGAAGATCGCCTCGTCGCCGATCGCCATGCTCCGCGGGACGGTAGCCGGCCGCCCGCGCGTGAGATTTCACGCAGTCGAAACCAGGGGCGCCCCTGCCCGGCCGGTACCGTGGTGCGTCTTGACCCGCCGTACGAAGATCGTGGCCACCATCGGCCCTGCCTCTCGGGATCCCGAGACCCTCGTGCGGATGGTGGATGCGGGGATGGACGTCGCCCGGCTGAACTTCTCGCACGGCACGGCGGAGCAGCACGCGGAGACCGCGACCCGCGTGCGCGAGGCCGCCGGTCGCGCCGGCCGCGCCGTCGCGATCCTGCAGGACCTGCCCGGGCCGAAGATGCGCATCGGCCCGCTCGACGGAGACATCGCGGAGTTCAAGCCCGGCGACCACGTGACGTTCGTCTGCGGCGACGAGGGCCTCGGCACGGCGGCGCGGCTGTTCGTCGCACGGCCCGAGCTGTGTGCCGCGATGTCCGTCGGCGACGTCATGTACCTCGCCGACGGTGCCGTCCGCCTGCGCGTCAGGGCGATGCGGGCGAGCGAGCTCGAGATCGATGCCGAGGTCGTGGTGGGAGGCGCGGTCGCGTCGCGGCAGGGGCTCAACGTCCCGGGTCCGCTGGACCAGATCGCGTCCGTCCCGGACGAGGATCTCAAGCACCTCGCCGCGGGCGAGAAGATCGGCGTCGACGTCGTGGCGCTGTCGTTCGTGCGCAGCGCGCAGGACATCGAGCTCGTGCGCGAGCACACGCGGCTGCCGCTCATCGCGAAGATCGAGAAGCCGCAGGCCGTCGATCGCATGGACGAGATCATCCGCGCCGCCGACTGCGTCATGGTCGCTCGCGGCGACCTCGGCATCGAGCTGCCGATCGAGCTCGTGCCGCTCGTCCAGAAGAACCTGCTCGCGAAGGCGGGCGAGCTCGCGCGCCCGTCGATCACCGCGACGCAGATGCTCGATTCGATGGTCGCCTCGACGCGACCCACCCGCGCCGAGGTCGCGGACGTCGCCAACGCGATCCTCGACGGCACCGACGCGATCATGCTCTCCCAGGAGACGGCGGTCGGCATGTACCCGGTCGAGTCGGTCGCGATGATGGCGTCCATCGCCCAGACGACCGAGCCCGCGGCGCCCTTTCGCCGCTGGAACGAGCACCGCGTGCACCGCGACGCGCGCGATCCGTCCTACACGATGGCCTACGCGGCGTGCCTCGCCGCGCGCGAGCTCGAGCTCGACGCGCTCGTCATCCCGACGCTGTCGGGCCGCTCGGCCCGGCTGGTCTCCGCGCACCGCCCGACCGTGCCGATCTTCGCGCTCTCGCCGGGCAAGGAGACCGTCCGCCGGTGCGGGCTCATGTGGGGCGTGCGCGCGGCGTCGATCCGCCGCCACGAAGTCACGGAGGCGCTCATCAACGACTGCGCGCGGCGCGTCGTCGAGCTTGGCTGGCTTACGCCCGGACAGCGGGTTGGCATCACCGCGGGACTGCCCAGCGGGCGCCCCGGCAGCACCTCGCTGTTGCAGATCCAGCAGGTGTGACGCGACCGCGTCGTGCGCGACAGCGCGAACGCGTACTCGAAGACACAGCCGGGCGCGTTCGAACGGCCGAGGGGCGGTTTACCCCCCGGAGCTGTAGCCGCGGTGTCACCGGGCGAGCGAAGGATGCGGTTCCCTTCCAGCTGGAGACGATCACCCCTGAGCGTCGCGACCGCAGCTTCACTTGCCCCATCAGGTCCCACCGCAGGACCGACCACCTACGAGCCCTGGCTTCAGAGCGGACGGCGTCGGCGGGTTTGACCTCGCCAACCCGGTGGACCAGGCGTGGACATCGTCGTACAACGCCATCGGCGGACTCGCGACCTCCGTCGTCCAGTACGGCACCCAGCTCGTCCCGGCGTACTACCCGGCGCTGCTGGCGGAGGCCGACGTGCTCGCCGCCGACCCAGGGAACACCGCACGGAGCGGCGCAGGTCGCCGCCGCGCGATGGACCGTCGCGCTCGACCGGCCGACGTTCGAGGCTTCGACCGCGTGCGGCGGTCACGGGGGTGGTGCCGATAGGCATCGATAGGGCTTACGTTCCGGCACCACCCCCCCGTCGGCGGCGCGCGCCGAGGTCGCGCCGGACGAGCGCGAGCCCCAGCACGCCCATCCCGACGAGCGTCGCGATCGCGACGATCGACTCGGTCGAGTCGAAGTTGCCGAGCGAGCCGCCGAGCGCCGTGTAGGCGAACGCCCGCGGCGCGATCCCGATGAGCGTCGCCGCCGCGAACGCGGCGAAGCCCACGTCGGTCAGCCCGAATGCGTAGTTCGCGACGTCGCGCGGCACGCCGGGGACGATGCGCGCGTAGAGGACCGCGACGAAGCCCCGCCGGGCGACGGCCTCCTGGAAGCGCCGCAGCCGCTCGCCGGCGAGCGCCTCGACGGCGTCGTGCGCCGCGTAGCGCGCGATGAGGAACGCCAACAGCGCACCGATGGTGCCGCCGAGGATCGACAGCAGCGTGCCCTCGAGCGTCCCGAACAGGACACCAGCGGCGGCCGCAACGAGCGGGAACGGGAAGAACGCGAGCGTCAGCGCGACGCACAACGCGAGGAACGCGATCGGTGCCCACGCTCCCGCGCCGTCGGCCGCGCGCTGGATCTCCTGCGGCGAGCGCGCGACGAGCACCAGCACGGCGACGAACACCGCCGTCAGCCCGATCGCGAAGCCAACGACGCGGGCGAGCGCTTCGCGCGGCGCGCGGGCGCACAGCGCTTCGCGCGGCGCCCGCGCGCGACGGCCGTCCGCGGGCGGCGCGCCCTCGCCACCGCGGCGCTCAGGCGCCACCCGCGACCCCGCAGCCCTTCAGGCGGCGCCGCGCAGCACCGCGGCGGGCGGGTGCGCGGCGTAGAACTCGGCTTCCTGGCGGCCCAGCTCGGTCACGGGGGGGTCGTCGTAGATCCACTCGCGCGCGATCCGATGCCAGTTGCCGCGGGCTCGCAGCTGGCTCATCACCGCGAGCGTGAGCATCTCCAGGCGGCGGCCGAAGAGGTGGTCTGGCGGCAGCGTCTCGTGGCGCATCTTCGAGAAGTGCGACGACCGCGGGTCGGACATCTCGATCATGATCTCCGTCGCGATCTCGGGCGTGAGCGCGACCTCGTCGTCGAGGCCGTACCACCACGTCATGTCGTGGACCTGCTCGAGGATCCCCTCAGGCGTGTAGAGCTCGGGCTCCTTGATGAAGCCCCCCTCGTGCAGGTGCCCGATGAGCGCCGCGCCGTCGCCCGCGATCCCCAGACGGGCGATCTGGAGCTCGAACTCCGCGACGGACGGCGGGATGCGCTTGAACAGGCCGAAGTCCAAAAAGCACATGCGCCCGTCGTCGAGCAGCAGCGAGTTGCCGGGATGCGGGTCGCCGGAGAACTGGTGGTGGCGGTACATGCAGCCGAAGTAGAACCTGAACACGATCTCGCCCAGCCGGTCGCGCTCGGCTTGGGGCAGCTGCTTGATCTCCTCGAAGCCCCGCCCGGACACGAACTCGCTGACGATCACCCGCTCGTGCGAGAGCGACGTGACGACGCCCGGCACGACGATGAACGGGTGGCCGCGGTACAGCCGCGCGACGGTGCGCTGGTTCTGGGCCTCGAGCTCGTAGTCGAGCTCCTCGTCGATGCGCGAGCGGATCTCGTCGCCCATGGCCTTGGGGTCCAGGCCCGGCGCGACGCGCTTCATGAGCCGCAGGATGATCCCGAGGTTCTTCATGTCCGACCGGACGGCCTGGGCGACGCCCGGGTACTGGACCTTGACCGCGACGTCGCGGCCGTCGTGCAGCCGCGCCTTGTAGACCTGCCCGATCGAGGCGGCGGCGATCGGCACGGGGTCGAACGTCTGAAAGACGTCCTCGACGCGCTCGCCGTACTCGGCCTCGATGACCTTGCGCATGTCCTTGAAGGAGACCTTCGGCGCCGCGTCGCGCAGCTCGGCGAGCTTCGCCTGGAACTCCTCGCGGTACTCCTCGGGCACGAGGCCGACGTCGAGGAACGACATCACCTGCCCGAGCTTCATCGCGGCGCCCTTCATCGTGCCGAGCGCGGCCACGATCTCCTCCGCCGTCTCGAGCTGGCGCTTGGCGAGCGCGCGCTGCTTGCCCTCGTCGCCGCGGGCGACGTTCGTGGCGCGGGTCCCCATCTGCTTCGCCGCCGTCGTGGCAGCCAGCCGCCCGACCTTCGTCGAGCGGCTGAGACGCGAGGTGGGGATCCCGCCCTTCTCAGCCATCGGCTATGACGAGCGCTCGACCTTCGAGCCGGGGACGATGTCGTCGCGCCCGTCGGCCCAGCGGACCCAGGCCTTGTGCCCTCCGTCGTAGTCGTCGCCCCAGACGATGAGCGTCGCAGGGTCGCCGAGGACCGTGACCTGCTCGTCGCCTTCGGGGTCCAGGCCGCGCCAGACGCGGATGAACGCGTTGTGCTCCCACTCGTGGCCGATCGTCGTGGGGTCCGTGTGCCCGGGCCAGACCTCGGTGTCGTGGTCGAGCGTCATGAGCTCTTCCATGATCGAGTGCTTGATGTCCTCATAGGAGGTCGAGCCCGGCGCGCGCACGCCGCCGATCGAGTGCTTGAAGAGCGTGTCGCCCGTGAAGACGTGGCCGTCGACCGTGAAGTTCAGCATCCCCGCGGTGTGGCCGGGCGTGTGGATCGCGTCGACGAGCACGTCGCCGATGCGCAGGGGCGCGAACGCCTTGGCACCCTCGATCTCCTCGGCCGGGTGAGCGAGCACCACGATCTTCGGGTAGCGCGCCTTGACCGCTTCGATGTCGCAGACGTGGTCGTGGTGGTGGTGCGTGAGCAGCAGGTGCGTCACGTCGATCGACTCCCGGACGGCGGCGTCGAAGAGCGGCGCCATCGGGCCACCCGCGTCGACGAGGAACCCCGGCCCCCCGGTCGTCGAGGCCGCGAGGTAGGTGTTCGTCAGGAATCCACTCGACATGGATCGTTCGATGAGCATGCTTTCAGCGTACTGGGGGCGTCCGCGCACCGATGGCGTGCCCGTCGGCCCTCGGGGTACGCTGACCCACATGCCTGAGCTCATCCACACCTGCTACCGCATCGGCGACATCGACCGCTCGGTCGCCTTCTACGAGGCCCTCGGCTTCGAGGAGCGCAAGCGCAAGCCGATCCGCGACGAGGCCATCAACGTCTTCATGGGCCTTCCCGGTGACGGCGACCGGCTCGAGCTGACCTACAACTTCGGCGTCGACGAGTACACGCACGGGTCGGGCTACAACCACATCGCGATCACGGTGTCCGATATGGACGAGACGCTCGCGGGTCTCAAGGAGCACGGCATCGAGCCCGAGAAGCCGCCGTACTCCGTGCGCGAGGGCGGTTCGCTGTTGTGCTTCGTCCGCGACCCCGACGGCTACCGCATCGAGATCATCGAGCGCGGCTGACTGGACCGCCTGTAGCTGCAGCAACACGATGTTCGACATGCGTAGCTACCGTCGGTTGGGCTTCCGGCGATGAGCGAGCCCGAGCAGGACGCGATCCGGTTGGTCGCCGAGGGCGTCGGCCCCGGGGAGATCGCAACCCGGCTCGATGTGCCGGAAGAGTCCGCCTGGGGTCCTCGACGAGCTCGAGCCGCGCGCGCGGGCCGAACGGTCGCCGACGTGCATATCGAGCGGGGAAGTCGGGCGGCGACGGCGACTGAGCTCGACGAGTTCGAATCGCCGTCGTCGGTGCGGTCGCCGGTTGGCTGACCCGACCGGCGTGGGTTACGCGAGCAGCTCGTCGACCGTCGGCGCGAACCCCGGCAGGACGTCGTCGAGGTCGAGCACGTCGGCGGCCGCGTAGCTCTGCGACGCGCCCGGCGGCCGGTGGATCGTCGCGATGCGGCGGCGCGGATCGACGACGACAACGGCGAGGGTGCCGGCGTCGAGCCAGGAGCGGGTCTTGCTCTGCACCTCGCCGCGGCGGTCGCGCGGCGAGCTGACCTCGAAGGCGAGGTCCGGCGGGCCGGGGAAGTACTCGCTGGGGATGCCGCCGATCGCCGCGATGCGCTCGCGCGTGACGAAGCTCGCGTCCGGCGCCCGGACGGTGTCCGGGTCCTTCTCGAGCACGTAGCCGGTCTCCGCACCGAAGACTGTCCCGAGGCTTCGCGCACGGACGTGCGTAGCAAGCAGCGCGCAGATCCGGGCTGCGACTGCTCCGTGTAGTGCTCCAGCAGGCTCCATCTCGATCAGCCTGCCACGGAGCAACTCCGTCCTGAACGGCTCGTGGCTGTAATGGAACAGCTCGTCCGCAGTCATGTTGCGAAGCGCGCCCATCTCAGAACACCATAGCCCGCGGGCGTGAAGGAGCGATCATCCGCGCGGCGTAAGCTCCGCTGCCGTGGCTGAGCACCGCACAGCGGTCATCGACCTCGGGTCGAACTCGTTTCGGCTCGTGGTCTTCACGGCGGCCGACGGCTGGTGGAAGCGGACCGACGAGATCTACCTCGCCGTCCGCGTCGGCGAGGGGATCGAGGCCACCGGCGAGCTCGGCGAGCAGCCGATGCGACGCGCGCTCGAAGCCGCCGACGTCTTCGCGCACTTCTGCACCGCCATGAAGATCGGCGCCGAGGACATCCAGCCGGTCGCGACGAGCGCCATCCGCGACGCCTCCAACCAGGCCGAGTTCCTCCGGCGGGTCAAGCGCGAGACCGGCCTTGAGGTCCGCGTGCTCGCCAAGGAGGAGGAGGCCTACTACGGCTACGTCGCGGCCGTGAACTCGACGACGCTCGCCGACGGCGTCGTGCTCGACCTCGGCGGCGGCTCGCTGCAGCTCGTCGAGGTCGCCAGCCGCCACCCCGGCAGGGTCGGCTCGTGGCCGCTCGGCGCGGTGCGCATGACCGAGCACTTCCTGCCCGATCCGGAGGAGGCCACGAAGAAGCAGCGCAAGGCGCTGCAGAAGCACGTCCTCGAGACGCTGGACCAAGACGCGCCCTGGCTGTCGCGCACGCCCAAGCGGCTCGTCGGCATCGGCGGGACGATGCGCAACCTCGCGGCGGCGGTCCAGGCCGAGGAGGGCCTGCCGTCGCTCGGCGTGCAGGGCTTTCAGATCCGGCGCGAGCGGCTCGCCGCGCTCATCGACGAGCTCGCCGCCCTGCCCGCCTCCGAGCGTGCGTCGATCAAGGGCATCAAGTACGGGCGCGCCGACCTCATCCTCGCCGGCGCGATCGTCGTGCACTCCGTGCTCGAGGCCGGCGGCTTCGACGCGATCGAGGTCACCGAGGCCGGCCTGCGCGAAGGCGTCTTCTTCGCCGAGCACCTCCACGGCGAACCGCCGCTGTTCGACGACGTGCGCCGCTCGACCGTGCTGAACCTCGCCGCGCGCTACCGCGTCGACCCGGCGCACACCGAGCACGTCTGCAAGCTCGCGCTCGGCCTCTTCGACGAGCTCGCCGACGCCGGCCTGCACCCCGGCGCCCGCCACGAGCGCGAGCTGTTGTGGTGCGCGTGCGTCCTGCACGACATCGGCATGTCGGTCGACTACGACGACCACCACAAGCACTCGCGCTACCTCATCCTCAACGCCGGCCTGCCGGGCTTCGCGCCGCGCGAGGTGGCGCTCATCGCCCAGGCGGCGCGCTATCACCGCAAGGGCATGCCGGACTTCCAAGAGCTGAAAGTCCTGACGGAGGATGGCGACGACGCGCGGCTGGATCGCATGGCGATCCTTCTGCGTCTCGCCGAGGACCTCGAGCGAAGCCGCGATCAGAGCGTGCGCGCGGCGCACGTGCGTCCCGACAACGGCACGGTTCGCCTGGCGCTCGACGCCGACGGCGCCGCGGCCGTCGAGCGCTGGGCGGCCCAGCGCGAGGTCGAGCTCTTCGACCGCGCGTTCGACAAGCAACTGAAGGTGGAATCGGCATGAGCCTGACCCTCGGCAGCGGACCGCTCGGCGGCCACTCCGGCGACGCGAACTACACGTTTCAGTCACCCGCGCACAAGATCCTCTTCCAACCCGACGGACGCCGGCTGCGCGCGATCGTCGGCGACACGGTCGTGCTCGACACGACCGGCGCGCACCTGCTGCACGAGACGGGCATCGGGCCGGTGGCGTACATCCCGCTCGCCGACATCGACGCGGACCTCCTCGAGCGCACCGCGACGACGACGCATTGCCCGTTCAAGGGCGACGCCTCCTACTGGTCGCTGCGCGTCGGCGACGACGTGCGCGAGGACGCGGTCTGGGCGTACGAGGAGCCGCTCGAGCGCGCGCCCTGGCTGCGCGGGTTCGCCGCGCTGTACCCCGACCGCGTCGACCGCTGGCTCGTCGAGGACGAGCCGCTGCATGGCCATCTGCGCGATCCGTATCACCGCGTCGACGTCCACCAGAGCTCGCGCGCGGTCCGCGTCAGCGTCGGCGACGACCTCGTCGCCGAGACGGTGCACCCGGTGCTGGCGTTCGAGACGAGCCTGCCCGTGCGCGCCTACATCCCGCGACGCGACCTCGTCGCCGGCCACCTCGCGCCGAGCCCGACGCGGTCGACCTGCCCGTACAAGGGCGACGCGACGTACTGGCACGTCCTCGCCGGCGGCCAGAAGTTCCCCGACGCCGCGTGGAGCTACGAGCTGCCGATCGCCGCCGCGATGAAGATCGCCGGCCACGTCTGCTTCGCCGCCGACGCCATCACCGTCGACCTCGGGTAACCGCGCCCGGGGCCGCCGAGCCGTCAGCCCAGGTCGAGCTCGTCGCCGCGGTAGGCGAACCCGAGGCCCGGCAGCTCGACGCGCCGCTCGCCCGCCTCGACGTGACCGGAGATCGCGGCGCGCATCCCGCGCGCGGCGGCGGCCTCGACGACTGCCGGCGCGTGCTCGGCGGGGACGTACACCGCGAAGCCGGCGCCCATGTTGAACGTGCCGTAGGCCTCGCGCTCGTCGATCGAGGCGTGCTCGACGAGAAACGACAGCGCCTCGGGCACCGCCGGCACCTGGTCGACGACGTACGTCCAGTCCCCCGGCGCGCGCATGAGCTTGCGCATGCCGTGCCCCGTGATGTGGGAGAGGTAGCTCGGCCGGATGCCCCGCGTGCGCAGCTCGGCGACGAGCGGGACGTAGATGACGCTGGGGTCCAGGAGCGCGTCGCCGAAGCGACGCCCGCTCGCCATCGCGGTCGACAGGCCGTCGGGCAGCCCGGCCGCGACCGAGCGCGCAAGCGAGGCGCCGTTGGCGTGCAGACCGGAGCTCTCGACGAGCACGATGGCGTCGCCCGCGCGCAGCTCCGCGCCGAGGATCGGCCCCCACTCGGCCGGGATGAGCCCGATCGCCGAGCCCGCGAGCTCGATGTCGTCGCGCGCGACGAGGTCCGGCAGGGCCGGCGACTCGCCGCCGCCCCACGCCGCCTCCGACAGCTCGCACGCGCGATGCCAGCCGGCGAGCAGCGACTGCAGCGCCGTCGAGCCGGCATGCCAGTCCGAGCGCCCCGTCGCGAAGTACGCGTTGATGACGATCGGCAGCGCGCCGACGCTGCAGACGTCGTTGACGATCGCGCCGACGGCGTCGATGCCGACGTCGGCGAAGCGATCCTCACCGGACACCTCCATCCAGTGGCGCGAGATGATCGACTTCGTTCCCAGCCCCTCGACGACGAACGCGAGGTGCTGGCCGGCAAGCTCGAGCACGAACGCCGACGCCCCGCGCGACGCCTCCACGGCCCTCCCGCCGTGGGCCTCGAGCAGATGCGAGGTCGACTGCGCGAACGCGATCGCGTCGCGTTTGGACGCGTCGAGGACGTCGTAGTCGATGCCCAGCTTGCCGTACTCGCTCATCGGCGAGCGACCCTACTACGCCCGACGGCACTCGCCGGCAGCGCGGCGAGGCCGTTAGCGGAGCGGAGCGATCACGGCGCCGAGTGCTGCGCGGAGGATCAGTCCGGGACCTCGTTGGGCTTCTCGACGCCCGGGGCACCCGAGACGATCTGCGACGGCGTGTCGCCGCGGTCCCATGGGCCGCCGTTGTCCGGGAGGGCCGTGAAGGCCACCAGGATGGCGACGAAGATCAGGAACGTCAGAAACGCGAAGAACAAATACGCAGGCTTGACCATATGTTGCCGAGCTCCCCTTGAGTCGTTGAAGCGGGCCGATGCATCCGCTCGGCGCGCAATCTATCGCGCTCGGCCATGTTCGGCACGTTCCTCGTTGGTGCCCGCACCGCCGGCCTGCTATGGGCGACGTCGCTCAGCGCTGCTCGTCGTCGCGCGGGACCCCGACCGGAACGCCCACCCGCTGCGTCGAAACGACCTCGACGACCTCTTCCTCGGCGGCCTCGAGCTCGGCGAGATGGTCCCCGTCGCACAGGACGCGGAAGTTGCCGGTCTCACCGCTGTCGGCCTGGATCGTGATCCCCGGGACGACCTCTTCGCCCGCTTCGAACCCGAGCCGGTCCATGTCGAAGGGGTTCAGGCCGATGCCGTAGGCCGTGTGCGTCGGGTTCTCGCGATCGTGGGAGTTGATCGCGATCGCGAAGCGGCGCAGGTTGTCGGCGATCTTCTTGGGGTCGGCGGCCATCGCTTTCCAGAAGGGTACCCGGGCTCTCACGGATCGATCAAGACGCCCGGGTTCAGCAGCCCGGCCGGGTCGACGGCCGCCTTCGCCGCTCGCAGCGCCGCGGCGAAGGGCTCCGGGCGCTGGCGGTCATACCACGGACGGTGGTCGCGCCCGACGGCATGGTGATGGGTGATCGTCGCACCGGCGGCGAGCAGCGCGCGCGACGCCGCTTGCTTGACCGCGGCCCATTGCTCGAGCTCCTCGCCGCGGCGCGCCGGGGCGATGACGGTGAAGTACGGCGCCGGCCCGTCGGGATAGACGTGCGAGATCCGGCAGGTCACCCGCCCGGCCGGGCCGATCGCTTCGCCCGCCGCCGCGACGACCGCACCGTGCAGCGCCTCGAAGCGGTCCCATGTGATCGCCGTCTCGAAGGTCTCCGAGAGGATCCCCATCGCGACGAAGGCGTCGCGCAGGTACGGCGCGCGCAGGAAGGCGGTGCGCCAGGCGCCCACCGCGTCGGCCCCGCTCGGGTCGCGCGCCCCGGCGGTGGGCCGGCGCACGGCACGCTCGTCCCACGAGCCGCCTTCGTCCGCGCACTGCACGAGCGCGCGGTCCAGCAGCTCGCCGACCGGCAGCAGCACGTCCTCGGCGGCTTCGAAGCCGAGGACGAGCAGGGCGCAGGAGCCGTCGCTCGCGCCCGTCATGCGGGCCTCCTCGGCGTCGATGAGGCGGCAGTTGGACGGGCGCAGGCCCGACTGCGCGATCGCGCGCAGCGCGGCGATCCCGGCGCCGAAGTCGGCGAAGCGCACCGCCGCGAGCGAGTGCGCCTTCGGGCGCGGGCGCACGCGCACCCACGCCTCGGTGATGACGCCGAGGATGCCCTCCGAGCCGAGCAGCATCCGGTCCGGCGACGGGCCGGCACCCGAGCTCGGCACGCGGCGCGACTCCCAGGCGCCGGCCGGCGTGATCGCGCGCACGGACTCGACGAGGTCGTCGATGTGCGTCTCGACCGTCGCGAAGTGCCCGCCGGCGCGCGTCGCGATCCAGCCGCCGAGCGTCGACAGCTCGAAGGACTGCGGATAGAAGCGCAGCGTCAGGTCCAGCGCGCGCAGCTGGCGCTCGAGGGCGGGTCCGGTCGCGCCGGCCTGGATGCATGCGGCGTGCGAGACGTCGTCGATGCGCAGGACGCGGTCCATCGCGCCGAGATCGAGTGAGACGGTGCCGTCGAAGCGTGCCGGGACCTCGCACTGCACGCCGCCCGAGACGCTCGTCCCGCCGCCGTAGGGCACGACCGCGACGTTCGCGCCCGCCGCCCACTCGAGCACGGCCTCGACGTCGCGCTCGCCGCGCGGCCGGGCGACGACGTCCGGCGGGAAGTCAAAGCGCCCGTGAAAGCCGCGCACGACGTCCGCGTAGGACTTGCCCCAGGCGTGCGACGCGCGTGCGTGGGCGTCCGTCGCGCAGATCGCCGCGAGCTGCGCCGGCGGTGCGACGCGCGGAGCCGGCAGCGCGACGTCGTCGAGCGCGACGGGCTCGCGAACGTCGCCGTCGCCGGCGATCCGCAGGTGCTCCTCGAGCCCGGGCGCGGCCGCGTTGAGCTGCGCGACGGACCACGCGTCGTCCTCGTAGCCCCAGCCCCAGTGCTTGCGACGACGCATATGCGCGACCATAGCCCGCACATGCCAACTCGCGCGCTCATCTTCACCGCCTCGATCGGGGCCGGCCACGACCTGCCCGCCGAGGTGCTCGCCACGGCGCTGCGCGAGCGCGGAGCGACCGCCGAGGTCGTCGACGGGCTGCAGGTCGGCGGGCCGATCGCGCAAAGGATCATCGCAGGGGGCTCGTCGCGTGAGACCAAGGCCGCCAACGTCGCGTTCGAGGTGAGCTACGCCCTCTGGACCCGGGTAGCGCCGCTGCGGCGCGCCGGCTCGCGCGTCGTCGAGCAGCTCATGGGACGGCGCTTCGCGGCCTACCTGCGCGAGCACCCCGCCGACGTCATCGTCTCGACCTACCCGCTCACGACGGAGCTGCTCGGCCGGATGCGCGCGTCGGGTCGGCTCGCGACGCCGGTCGTCAGCGCGATCACGGACCTCGCGGCGCTGCGCTCACCGGGCGCACCCGGGCGTCGATCTGCACCTCATCGCGCACCCCGAGTCCAAGGCCGAGGTGCGCGAGATCGCTGGCCCGGCCTCGCGGATCGAGGCCGTTGCGGGCCTCGCCGACCCGGGCTTCGCCGATCCGCCGGAGCGTGCCGCGGCGCGCGCCGAGCTCGAGCTGCCCGCGCGCGGCTCGCTCGTCGTCGTGTCCGGCGGCGGCCGGGGCGTCGGGGACCTCGACGGCGCGATCGAGACCGCGATCCATTACACCGCCGACACGATCGTCGTGCTCACGGGCGAGAACGCGAAGGCGCGGGAGCGGCTGACGACGGCGTTCGCCGACGAGGAGCGCGTGCAGGTCTGGGGCTACACGGACAAGATGGTCACGCTGCTGGCGGCAGCCGACATCCTCGTCCACTCGACCGCCGGGCTGACCGTGCTCGAGGCCCTCATGTGCGACTGCAAGGTCATCTCCTACGGCTGGTCGCGCGGGCACGTCCGCGTCAACAACCGCGCCTACGAGGAGATCGGCCTGGTGGCGGTCGCGCGCAACCGCACGCAGCTCGCGCACGCGCTCGTCGCCGCGCTCAACGCGCCCCCGTCAGACGGTGCGGTCCCCGACCTCCCGCAGGCCGCCGACCTCGTGGTCGCCCTGGCTGCCGAGCGCCAGCCGGCTCAGGCTCAGACCGGCTGACGCGGCCGGCAGCGCGCTGCCCGCGATGGGAGCGCGAGGCGCACAGAAGCAGCGCCGGGTTCTGTGCGGCGGCGAGCGAGCGAGCGCGTCCGCGGCGGACCGGCCGGCAGAAAGCCGTCGGTGCTTGTGTGATTGCGCGGCGGTCCGCTCGTCTGTGGCGACGCGCTGGATTGGGCGAACTATCGTTGGGCGCATGGACTCGCCCGCGATCCTCGCCCGCGGCCACTGGCCGGCCGAGCGCGTGCGCGCGCACTGGCTCGACGAGCACTACGAGCCGTCCGAGCAGTACGCCGCGGCCGCCGACGCGGCGATCACGGCGCTGCGCGAGCGCGGCTCGCCGAGCCACGACGGCTTGTCGGCGCGCCTCGTCGCCCACGCCGAGCGCGGCGACGAGCTCGTGCTCGAGCTGCAGCCCGTGCGCTGGGCGCTGCGCCTCGTGCACGGCGACGCGTCGCACTCGATGGCAGCGCTGACCGTCACGCGCGCCGCGGACGGCCGCTGGCTCGCCGGGCGCCGCGCGGCCTGGCTGTCATCCTGGCCGGGCCGCTGGGCGCTCGGGGCCGGCGGGGCGGTGGACGTCGGCGAGAGCCCCGCGCACACGCTGAGCCGCGAGCTGCAGGAGGAGTGGTCGGTGGCGCCCGCGAGCCTGAGCGTGGAGGCGCTCGTGCGGCTGCCGCACCAGCTCGTCATGGTCGTCGGCATGGCCTGGCTGCCCGACGGCGCCGAGATCGAGATGGACGACGAGCACGACGCCCACGCCTGGTGGCCGTCTGACGTCGCCGACTGGCCCGACGAGGCGGACGAGCCGCTGCGGCGCATGGCCACGATGCTCGCGGCCGGCACATGACGCGCGCGCTGACCTTCGATCGCCTCAAGCTCGCGTCGTTCACGCACTCGGCGATCTACACGGTGCTGCTCGTCGTCTGGCTCGTGCCGGGACTGCACCCGCTCGAGGCGATCTTCGGGATGGCGCACGGCCTCGGCTGGATCGCGATGTCGCTCGCGTGCATCGCCGCCGTGCGCATGCGCGTCATCGACCTGCGCCTGGGCGTGGCCGTGGCGGTCCTCGGCGGGATCGGCCCGTTTATCGGGTCCTACGAGTTCGCCCGCCAGAGCCGCCGTCGCGGCATGGCCGATCCGGCGGCCGCGCCCGCCTGACGCTCGGCTTGCTCCCCGTGGGCGCGGGGTATGAGCAGGCGATGGCACGCGGCGGATCGCGCAGGGCGAACATCCCGGTCGGCGCCGCCGCCGTCCCCGAGGGCCCGGAGAGCGGCGGGCTGCGCCGCGCGATCACGCCCGGGCTGCTGCTGTTCTTCATCGTCGGCGACATCCTCGGCGGGGGCATCTACGCTCGCGTGGGGCAGGTCGCGGGCGAGACGGGCGGCGCGATCTGGGTGGCGTTCCTCGTCGCGCTCGTCGCGGCCGCGTTCACCGCCGGCTCGTACGCCGAGCTCGTCGGCAAGTACCCGCGCGCGGGTGGTGCCGGCCTGTACGTCCATCGCGCGTTCGGGAACTCGTTCGTGACCTTCGTCGTGACGTTCGCGGTCGTCGCGTCGGGCATCGCGTCGGCGAGCGCGCTCGCGCGGGCATTCGGCGGCGACTACTTCAGCGAGTTCGTCGACGTGCCGGTGATCGTCACGGCGCTCGCGCTCGTGGCGCTCATCGCCGCGGTCAACCTGCGCGGAATCGCGGAGTCGGTGAAGCTCAACGTCGGCTTCACGCTCGTCGAGATGGGCGGCCTCGCGCTCATCGTCGTCGTCGCGCTCGTGGCGATCGCCGGCGGCGACGCCGAGCCGTCGCGCGCCTTCGAGTTCAAGGAGGGCGGCTCGATGCTGGGCGCCGCGATCGCCGGCGCCGCGATCGCGTTCTACGCGCTCATCGGCTTCGAGGACTCCGTGAACGTCGCAGAGGAGACGCGGGACCCGTCGCACACGTACCCGAAGGCGCTTTTCGGCGCCCTCGCCATCGCGGGCGCGCTGTACCTGCTCGTGACGATCGGCGCGTCGATGGTCGTCCCGACGGCCGACCTCGCCGCATCTGACGGCGCGCTGCTCGAGGTGATCAAGCAGGGGCCGCTCGGCATTCCGGAGAAGCTGTTCTCGGCGATCGGCCTGCTCGCGCTGTCAAACGGCGCGCTGATCAACATGATCATGGCCTCGCGGCTGCTCTACGGGATGGCGGAGGAGGGTGTCGTCCCGCGCCCGTTCGGCCTGGTGCTCTCCGAGCGCCGCACGCCGTGGTTCGCGATCGCGTTCACGTCGGCGATCGCCGCGGTGCTCGTCGCGACGGGCGACCTCAACGACCTCGCCGACACGACGGTCGCGCTGCTCGTGGTCGTCTTCGGGATCGTCAACGTCTGCGTGCTCGTGCTGCGCCGCGACCCGGTCGACCATGACCACTTCGTCGTGCCGACGTTCGCGCCCGTCGTCGGCGTCGCGGTCTCGCTGGCGCTGCTGACGCAGATCGAGGCCGAGATCTACGCCCGCGCCGGCCTGCTCGTCGCGGTCGGCGCGGTGCTGTGGATCGTCAACTGGCTCGTCGTGCGCCGCGAAGCCTGACGCGCGTCACGCCTGCGGGCGGTAGTTCAGGTAGACGACGCCGTTGTCGTAGGAGTCAGCGGTCGCGAGCTCGAGCTTCGCCGGCGCCGCGTCTTCGGGGAACAGGCGCGGGCCGGCGCCGAGGGTGAGCGGGTACGCGAACAGGTGCAGCTCGTCCACGAGCCCGTCGGCGAGCATCGCCCGGACGAGCGTGACGCTGCCGCTGACGTAGAGGTCGCCGTCGACCTCGTCCTTGAGGTTGCGGATCGTGTCGGGGTCGTAGGGGCCGATGACCCGGGAGTTGCGCCACGTCGGATCCGTGAGCGTCCCGGAGACGACGTACTTCGTCGTGTCGTTGAAGAACGGTGCTCCGGGGTCGTCCTCGACCGTCCGCGTCGACCATGCCGGCTCGAAGCCCTCGTAGGTCGTGCGCCCGAGCAGGATGCCGGTGCACCGGTCGCAGACCGCGCCGAGGACCTCGGCCATCCCCGGGTCGAAGCCGTACTCGAACGTCCACATCGGCGTGTCGATCACGCCGTCGAGGCTCATGAACTCGTGCACATGAATGGTTCCCATGGATTCCACCTCCGGTCGATGTCGTGTCCTGTAGACCGCGGCGTCCCCGCGAAGTCATCGGTCAGAGCAGCGTGCCGGGGCGGGCCGCCAGCTCGAGCACGGCGACGCTCATGGCGCGCGTGATCGCAGCCGCGTACTCGCCGTCGATCTCGATGTCCGCGTTGGAGTGGTAGTTGGGGTTGGGGTCCTCGGCCGGCTCGGTCGGGCGGTTGGGGAAGAAGTCCTCGCTGATGAGCACTCCGGGATAGCCCTGCTCCTGAAACGCGGCGTGGTCGGACCGGTTGATCGCCCCGTCGAAGCGCGTCGGGTCGGTCCCGCCCGTCGCGGTCGTGCCCGTGTAGAGCTGGGCCGGCGGCAGCTCGCCGAGCTGCGCGGCCGCGTCGGCGACGACCTGCGCGACCGGCACGCTGAGGTCGCGCACGCGCGCGTTCGTGAAGCCGGCGTGCAGCTCCCAGGTGCGCGCCGCGTCGCTGTTGTAGCCGATCATGTCGGCGCAGACGGCGGCGACGATCGGCGCGCGGGCGGCCTTCAGCGACGCCGCGTAGGCCCGGCTTCCAACCAGGCCGGACTCCTCGGCGTTGAAGAAGCCGAAGCGCACGGTGTTGTGCGGCGGCTCGTCGAGCGCGCGGAGGTGGCGGGCGATCGCAAGCAGCGCCGCCATGCCCGAGCCGTCGTCGTCGGCGCCGCGCGCCGGGCTCGACGATGGCAGGAAGCCCGGGTCGCGAGCAGCGGTCGAATCCATGTGGCAGCCGACGACGACGATGCCGGCGTCGACGCCGAGCTCGCCGCTGCCGGGCATGTCGGCGAGGACGTTGCGCAGGACCCGCCCGCCGAAGCTGAACTCGTGGGTGAACGGCGCGTAGCCGAGCTCCGTCAGGTCGGCGAGGAGCGCGGCGACCGCGCGGGCGTTGTCGGGGTGCGAGCTGTGGCGCGATCGCAGCGCGCCCCGGTCGTCGAGCGGCGCGAGGCCCGAGTAGCGCCTGATGTCGGCGAGGTAGGACGCGGCCGTCACGGGCGCGGGCGCGACGGCGACCTGCAGGTTCGCGCCGGCCGCGACGCTCGTGAGCGCCACGACAGGCGCCGTCTCGAAGAGCTCCGGGCTCGGCGTGAGGAAGCGGAAGTGCCCGTGGGCGCCGTGCGCGGGGATCTCGTCGTTGGAGGTCTCGGCGTCGAGCGCGACGAGCACCCGCGTCGCGTCGGACCACAGGATCTCGTAGTCGGCGAGCGCGTCGCCGATCCGCGCGCCCTCGTCGAGCGCGACGAACAGGGGGTCCTCGAGCTCGACGTCCAGCGCCAGCTGCGCCACGCCGATCCCCGCGTCGATCGCGGCGCCGAGCGCGTTGCTCGGGAGCGCGGCGAGCACGCCGCATTCGTCGCCGGCCTGCTCGACCCAATAGGGGACGATCCCCGCGATCGCGCGGATCGCGTCCAGCGGGCCGCACAGGCGGGCGAAGGCGAGCGTGCGGTCAAGCGTGACGGGCAGCGCCAGGGCGGGATGCGGGACCGCGATCCAGCCGCGCTCGGCCGCCCGCGCTCGCACGACGCGATCGGCGGCGACGAGGATGCCCGGCTCGCCCAGCGGCTCGAGGCGGTCCATCCCGTGCACGATCTCGGCGAGCGGTATGAGCCGCTCGAGCTCGAGGATCGCCGCGTCGTCGAGGGGCTCCGCGACGACGACGCGCAGCGGGATGTGCTGCCGCGACGCCTCGCGCAGCAGCGTCTCGGTCGCCGCCAGCAGCTCGACCCGCGCGACGCGAGTCACGCCGTCCGCGGCCGCCGCGTGCAGCGTGGCCGCGTGCTGGTCGAGCACGATGTCGATCGATGCCGCCGGCACGCAAACGATCCTAGCCGCCCGTCCGGCGAGCCCTCGCGCGCTTGGATCGACGCCGATCACCGGCCGGCGCCCAGTCGCACGCCGATCCACCGGGACGGTCCACGAGATCTTGCAACCCGCCACCGCGTCGTGGGAGGTGTCTAGAGTGGATCGCTGGATGGCTGTGAACACGACGACGCTGGTGACGCTTCCCGCGATGGGCGAATCGGTCCGTGAGGGAACCGTGCTCGAGTGGCACAAGCAGGAGGGCGACGCGGTAGCCGAGGGCGAGACGATCGTCGAGGTATCGACGGACAAGGTCGACGCCGAGGTCCCCGCGCCCGCCTCGGGGACGCTCACGCGCATCTGCGCCGCGGAGGGCGACACGATCGCGGTCGGGGGCGTCCTCGCCGAGATCGCCAACGGCACGCCGCCCCCGGGCGAGACGCAGGCCCGCGGCGGCGCGGCGACGACCGCCCCGTCCGCGACCTCCGCCAACGTCGAGCACGTCGCCGACGGCGCTCGCACGCAGACGCCGGCTCCCTCCGACGGCCCCGATCCCGAGCACGGCGAAGGCGGCGCGCGCGCGACGGCACCGGCCGAGCCGGGCGGAGAGCTGCCGGCGCACACGGCACCGGAGATCGTCGACATCGTCACGCCGGCCGGCGGCGAGTCGGTGACCGAGGGCACGATCCTCGAGTGGGCGGTCGCGGTCGGCGACGAGGTCGCCGACGGCCAGACGATCGTCGAGCTGTCGACCGACAAGGTCGACATGGAGCTGCCAGCGCCGGGCGCGGGCGTCATCACGGAGATCCTCGCGGCGGCCGGCGACACGGTGCACGTCGGCCAGGTCATCGCGCGGATGCTGCAGACCGAGTCCTCGGGCGGCGGCGCCGCTACGCCGCGCCCGGACGCCGGCGCTCGTCCCGCCGCACCGCACGACGCAACATCCGGCAACGGCTCGCACGCGGCCCTCATCTCGCCCGTGGCGCGGCGGGTGGCCGAGGTCGAGGGCATCGACCTCGGCGCAGTGCACGGAACCGGCCCTGCCGGGCGCATCACGAAGGCCGACGTCCTGTCGGCGAAGGCCGCCCCGCCCGCCTCCGCGGCGGCGCAGCCCGCAGCGCGCCCGGCCGCGCCCGAGCCGCCGCGCCCCGCCGCCACCCCCCTGCGCGGCGGTGCCGCCGTGCTGGCCCGCTACATGGAGGAGTCGCGCCAGGTCCCGACCGCGACGTCCTTGCGCACCATGACCGTCACGGCGATGGACGCGCGCCGTCGCGAGCTGAAGGCCGCCGGCCACAAGCTCTCGTTCACCCACCTCATCGCGTACGCGATCGCCCGCGCGGCAACCGACGAGATGCCGGGCATGGCGTACCACTTCGCCGAGATCGACGGCAGGCCGCACGTCGTCGACGACGGTGCCGTCAACCTCGGGATCGCCGTCGACGTCGAGAAGCGCGACGGGAGCCGCACGCTCATGGTGCCGGTCATCCGCGACGCCGGCCGGCTGACGTTCGCCCGGTTCGTCGACGCCTTCGCGCAGCTCATCCAGAGCGCGCGCGGCAACGCGCTGACCGCCGACCAGCTCACGGGCGCCAACATCACGCTGACGAACCCCGGCGGGATCGGCACGGTCGCCTCCGTGCCGCGGCTCATGGCCGGCCAGGGCACGATCGTCGCGACGGGCTCGATCGCCTACCCCGTCGGCCTCGGAGCCATCGGCGCCCAGATCGGCGCCGAGAAGGTCATGTCGATGACCTCGACCTACGACCATCGCGTCATCCAGGGCGCCGAGTCCGGGCGCTTCCTCAAGCTCGTCGAGGAGCACCTGCGGGGCGAGCACAACTTCTACGAGCAGATCTTCGGCGAGCTCGGCGTGCCGCTCGGCCCGCCACCCGCGCCGCCGGCGCCCGCGCTCGCGCCCCGCGAAGCGGCCGCGGCGCCGCCGCCCGCCGCCGCGCAGACCGCCACCGACGGCGTCCCGCTCGAGGAGCTCATGCAGGCCATCCAGGCGGCGTCGTCGCTCGTCAAGGCGCACCGCACGTTCGGCCATCTCGCCGCGCGGCTCGACCCCCTGGGGTTCGAGCCCGAGGGCGACCCCGCGCTCGACCCGGAGCCGCTGGCGCTCACGCCGCGGATCATGGCGAAGATCCCCGCGAAGATCCTGCGAGTGCACGTCCCCGGCGAGACGCTCGCCGACGCGCTGCCGCGGTTGCGCGAAACGTACTGCGGCACGATCGCCTACGAGATCGAGCACATCGCATCGCACCGCCAGCGCACCTGGCTGCGCGAGAAGATCGAGTCGGGCACGTTCCGCGTCGCGCTGTCGCACGACGAGCAGAAGGCCCTCCTCAAGCGCCTCATCGAGGTCGACGCGCTCGAGCGCTTCATGCACAAGGCCTACCTCGGCCAGAAGCAGTTCTCGATCGAGGGGCTCGACATGACGGTCCCGATGCTCGACGAGGCGATCCAGCTCGCGGCGATGCACGGTGGGCGCGAGGTCGTGCTCGGCATGGCGCACCGCGGCCGGCTCAACGTCCTCGCCCACAACCTCGGCCGCCCGTACGACACGATCTTCGCCGAGTTCGAGGGCGCCTCGACGCTCGAGGCCGTCACGACGATCCCGCAGGGCGGCACGGGCGACGTCAAGTACCACCACGGCGCCCAGGGCTCCTACCAGCTCCCCGACGGCTCGTCGATCCTCGTGAACCTCGAGTCCAACCCGTCGCACCTCGAGTTTGTCGGCCCCGTCGTCGTCGGCGCCTCGCGCGCCGCCCAGACGACGCGCCAGGGCCCGCACGCGCATCGCGACATGAGCTCGGCGGTCCCGATCGTCCTGCACGGCGACGCCGCGCTGCCGGCGCAGGGCGTCGTGCCCGAGACGCTCAACCTCCAGGCGCTGGATGGCTACAACGTCGGCGGCACGCTGCACCTCGTGCAGAACAACCAGGTCGGCTTCACGACGGATCCGGACGATGCCCGCTCGACGCGCTGGGCGTCGGACATCGCGAAGGGCTTCGACGTTCCGATCATCCACGTCAACGCCGACGACGTCAGCGCGTGCATCGCCGCGGTCCGCCTCGCCTGGGCGTTCCGCACGGAGTTCGGCCACGACGTCATGATCGACCTCATCGGCTACCGCCGCTTCGGCCACAACGAGGCCGACGAGCCCGCGTACACGCAGCCGGCGATGTACGAGCGCATCAAGCACCACAAGCGCGTCGCGGACATCTGGGCCGACCAGCTCGTGGCCCACGGCGTCGTGACGCAACGCGACGTCGACGCGGAGAAGAGCGCGGTCTGGGACGAGCTCACGACGCTGCACCAGCGCCTGCGCGAGCAGATCAAGGCCGCGGCGGACGCCGGGACCGTCGAGCAGTCGACGGGCGAGTACCAGCTCGATCGCACGCCGTCGCCGGAGGTCAGGACCGCGGTCAGCGCCGAGCGCTTGCGGATCATCAACGACGAGCTGCTGCGCGTGCCCGACGCCTTCACCGTGCACCCCAAGCTCGTCAAGCAGCTCGATCGCCGCCGCGACGCGCTCGGCGAGGCCGGCGGGATCGACTGGGCGCACGCCGAGTCGCTCGCGTTCGCGACGCTGCTGACCGAGGGCACGCCGATCCGGCTCACCGGCCAGGACGTCGAGCGCGGCACGTTCTCCCAGCGCCATGCCGTCTTGCACGACGCGCGCACCGGCCAGACCATCTGCCCGATCCAGTCGCTGCCGGGCGCGCTCGCGCCGTTCGAGCTGCACAACTCGCCGCTGTCAGAGGTGGCCTGCCTCGGGTTCGAGTACGGCTACAGCGCCGAGGCACCCGAGACGCTCGTCCTGTGGGAGGCGCAGTTCGGCGACTTCGTCAACGCCGCGCAGGTCATCATCGACCAGTTCATCTCAAGCGGCCTGGCGAAGTGGGGCCAGACGTCGCGGCTCGTGCTGCTGCTGCCGCACGGCTACGAGGGCTCGGGGCCCGAGCATTCGTCCGGCCGGCTGGAGCGCTTCCTGCAGATGGCGTCGGAGGGCAACATGCGCGTGGCGAACGTCACGACGCCGGCGCAGTACTTCCACCTCATCCGCCGCCAGGCGCGGGTCGCCAAGCAGCGCCCGCTCATCCTCATGACGCCGAAGTCGCTGCTGCGCCTGCCGCAGGCGACGAACCGCATCGAGCATCTGTCCGAGTCGCGCTTCTACCCGGTCTTGCCCGAGCCGCGGGTGCCCGTCGCGAAGGTCAGGCGCCTGGCCCTGTGCACCGGCAAGATCTACTACGACCTCGTCGGGCATCCGAACCGCCAGGGCAACGACCGTGTCGCGATCGGCCGCGTCGAGCTGCTGTACCCCTTCCCCGAGGGCCAGGTGCTCGAGCTCCTCGAGAGCTATCCGAACCTCGAGGAGGTCGTCTGGGTCCAGGAGGAGCCGCGCAACATGGGCGCCCGCGCGCACATGTTCCCGCGCCTCATGCAGATCCTGCCCGAGCGGTTGCGATTCGGCTACATCGGCCGTCCCGAGCGCGCGTCGACCGGCGAGGGCTATCCCGCCGCCCACGTCGCCGAGCAGTCGCGCATCATCCGCACCGCGCTCGACCTCTCGGTACCGGTCTCCGCGTACCCGCTGAAGAAGCCCGGCGAGCGCTAGCCGACGATGTCCGGCTCGCCGCTGCTTCGCGATCTCTTGCGGCGTGTGCGATGACTGCGGCCAGGCGATGACGGACAGCGTTCATCGCTGACGGCGCAGCTCACACGACCGCCTCGACGGCGAGGGATGTGTGGTCGCCGGCCGCGCGGGCGAGTGCCAGGTCGGCCGTGACGAGCGTCGCGTCGAGAACCTCGGCGAGCGCGACGTACATCGCGTCGTACGCCGTGAAGTTGGCCCTCATCTCCCATGCTCGCCCCAGCAGCGGCCATGTGGGGTAGACGTGGATCGGCAGGTCGGCGAAGTCGCCACGCATCTCGTCAGAGCGCTGAACCGGCACCTCGCCGCGCCGGGCGTGCCGCCGGAGCACATGGAGCACCTCGACGTTGATGAGATCGGGGGCGTGAACGCTTGCCCCCGGACCCAGCACGAGCGCCGCGAGCCGCTGAGCCGCAGGACCTTGGCGCAGCAGCTCCCACGCGGCCGATGCGTCGAGGACGATCAAGCGTCGCGCCGCGCGCGGATCAGCTCGGCCGCGGGCTCGCTCACCTCGACGCGCGTGCGCGTCTGGAGCCGCGCCCGCAGCTCCTCAGGGGTGGGGCGTGATGCGATCAGCTCAAGCTCGGCGCGGACGTACTCCGACAGCGACGTTCCCGCCTGGGCGGCCCGCACCTTGAGCGTGCGATGGACGTCGTCGGGGACCTCGCGGACCTGGAGGAGCTTGGCCATCGTCCGGCGATGATAACATCGTAAGCGCATGCGCTCCGCGGATCTCCAGCAGCTCGTGGCGCAGACGATCGACGAGCTGTGAGCCTCGCGCTGCTGGACACGTCGGTCTTCATCGCGCGCGAGCAGCAGCGGCCGCTCGGGCCGCTGCCCGACGAGCTGGCGGTGTGTCGTCACGATCGGCGAGCTCGAGCGGCGATCGAGCACGGGCTCCCCCGTCGTGACTCAGGACGACGACTTCGCGGCCATGGCCCGATCGCACCCGCGCCTTTCGGTGCAGCGGGTCTGACACGGTGGCATACGACGAGCAGCTCGCCGCGCGAGTCCGATCGGCGCTGACGGGTGAGCGGCAGGTGGCGGAGAAGGCGATGTTCGGCCGGCGGATGTTCATGGTCGCCGGCAACCTCGCCGTCGGGGTCGCGGGGCACGAGCTGATGGTGCGCGTCGGCGTGGAGGCCCGCCATGAGGCGCTGTCGCACCCGCGCACGCGGGAGTGCGACATGTCGCGCCGACCGATGTACGACTGGGTGCTGGTGGGGGCCGAGGGGGTCGCTACCGAGGACGAGCTTGCCGGTTGGCTGCAGCGCGGCGTGCTGTTCGCGCGCACCCTCAGCTTCACCGCGGATTCGGTCGCGACCGCCTCGCCGGCGAGCCGGGCGTCCACACGATCCGGTCGGTCGGCGCCAAGGCGGACGTGACCGACTGCGGCCCGGGCCGCGACCGCGCAAGGAAGGCCACAGCGAGCGTGCGCGCACATTGCCAGATCGTGCTGTGGGCGAGCCGGTAGCGTCCCCTCGGATGAGCGTGGGCGATGACTGACGGCGGGGTGCATCCGCAGCCGGTGACCCGGAGCACCGCCGACGTCCAGGCGCTGATCGCCGCGGAGCGCGGCGGGCAGCCGTTTCTGACAGGGCGCGGTGAGGACGGCAGGCAGCTCATCTTCGTGCTGCCGCGCGATCGCTGGCGGCTGACCGTCGGGCGCAAGCCGGAGTCGGACATCGCGCTTGGGTGGGACGTCGAGGTATCGCGTGCGCACGCGCTGCTCGAACAGGTCGGCGACCAGTGGACGATCGTCGACGATGGCCTGTCGAGCAACGGGTCATACGTCAACGGGCAGCGCGTCGTGGGCCGGCAGCGCCTGCGCCAGGGCGACCGGCTGTGCTTCGGCTCGACGCAGCTGTTGTTCCGGGAACCCGGTCCGCCCACCCTGCCGGAGTCCGAGGCCACCCGCCGCGACGCCCGTTCGACGGCGATGGCGCTCACGCCGACCCAGCGCAAGGTGCTCGTCGCGCTCTGCCGTCCCCTCCACGACGCGACGTCCGCACTGCCCGCGACGAACAAGCAGATCGCCGACGAGGTCTTCCTCTCGGTCGACGCGGTCAAGGCGCAGCTGCGCCAGCTCTTCGACCGCTTCGGGCTCGCCGAGCTGGCGCAGAACGAGAAGCGCGCGCGGCTCGCCCAGGTCGCGTTCGCCTCGGGCTCCGTCACGCCGCGCGACTTCTGACCGGCGCGGGCGCAGCGCGCCGCGGCCCGCGCGCGGCGTTCGCCCTCTCGCGGCCGTCAGCCCGCGGCGAGCTCGCGCGCCGGAGTTCGCCCTGTGAAGCGGTCAGCCCGCGGCGAGCTCGCGCCCGCACGCCTCGCAGAAGCGATCGCCGTCGGCGGGCAGCTCCCCGCAGTTCGCGCACGGCCCCGGAGCGCCCCGACCTTCGCCGGTGTCCGTATGACGCGGCTCCGGCGACGCACCGGTCGGCAGGTCCGCGGACGCGACGGCGACCGTGCCTGGCTCCTGGTCCTCCGCGGCTCGGAAGGACGCGGCGCCGCCAGGCTCGCCCGGCGCGGCCGGGGTCCACGTCACCGCGATGAGCGCACCCGCCACATGCTCGCCGCCCGCGAGCACGCCGACGCGGGCGGCGAGCATCTCGTCGCCCGGCTCGCGCGCGGGCAGCGTGACGGCGAGCTCGAACTCGTGGACCCCGTCGGGCCAGCAGCCGCTGTCCAGCCGCACCGTCTGCTCGTCGACCCGCACGCAGCTCGCCAGCCGGTCGGCCGTCGCCGGCGTGACCTCGCGCAGGGCCGCGATCTCGGCGCCCGTGGGCGTCCACAGCGTCAGCGCCACGTCGGCGCCCGCAGCACCCAGGCCCGCCGCCTGGATCCAGACGACCGCTTCGACGGCGCGGGCCCCGAAGGGCAAGGTCGGGTCGTGAAACGCGGCGACGGCGAACGGGCTCACGTCCACGTCCTCGGGCGCACGCGGTTGGCCTCGTCGACGAGCCGCGTGCGCTCGCTCGCGGTCGGCGCGACCGCCGCCAGCGACCGGTAGGTCCGCTCGAGGCCGAGTCGCAGCTGCGTCTCGACGAGCGCACGGCCGCCGAGCGCCACCGCCGGATCCTCGACCGCCGGGTCGCGCTCGACGAGCGCGATCGCCGCGCGCAGAAGCTCGGCGGTCAGCCTCGCCCGCCGCTCGGCGCCGATCGACAGCCCGTCGATGGCGACGCCGGCGGCGCGCAGCTCGGCGAGGCCGGGCAGCCCGTCGAGCAGGCAGCGCACGCGCGCGGTCTGCGCTTGGTCGTGCGCGCTGGCCGATTCCGGCACGCGCTCGTACGCGGCCAGCGCGCCGGCGCGGTCGCCGCACGCCAGGCGGCAGCGGGCGAGTCCGAAGGCCGCCGTCGCATACGTCGCGTCGGTGCGCGAGACGACCTCATACCAGCCGGCCGCGACCGCCGGGTTGCCCGCCAGCTCGGCGCTCACGCCGAGCGCGAGCTTCGGCGCGAGCTCGCCCGGCATCGCGTGGTAGACGAGCTCGAAGCTCGCGGCGGCGACCTCCGGCCTGCGCTGCGCGAGCGCGGCGACGCCGCGGTACCAGTGCGCACGCCACTCCCACGGGTCGTGCTGCTCGATCTCGGCGAGCAGGGCCGCGGTCTCGTCCCAATGCTCGGCGTCGATCAGCGCCTTCGCGAGCCGCAGCTGCACCTCGACGGTTCGCTCGGGCGCGCGGCGCAGGGTGGCGACGAGCTCGTCCGGATTGGCGGCGGCGAGCGTCGCGAGGTAGCCGGCGGCGGGGTCGTCGGTGTCGACGCGCAGCGCGGGCAAGAGCCGCCTGTCCGGCCCGTCGCCGCGAGGGCGGTAGTCGGCGGTGAAGAGCGCGCTGCGCGCCGGGACCGGTGCGCCCGTCTCGTCGGCGACGACCTCGCGCAGCACGCCGTAGAGCTGGCCCGCCATCTCCTCGGCCGACAGGAAGCGGTCGTCGGGGTTCGGCGCGGTCGCCTTCGACAGCAGCTCATACAGCGAGTCGTAGCGCGCGAACAGCGGCGTGTCGCGGCGCGGCGGCAGCGCGAAGCGCAGCGTCGTCTGGAAGCCGTCGAAGTCCAGGCACAGGACGGCGAGCGTCCGCGCGACCGTGAAGAGGTCCGACGCCACGGACGGGCCGGCGTGCTCGATCTCGGGCGCCTGGTAGCCCGTCGTGCCGTAGACCGGGCTCTCCAGGTCCCCGATGCGGTAGACCGCGCCGAGGTCGATGAGCTTCAGCGAGTCCTGCGTCTGGATGACGTTGTCGAGCTTGAGGTCGCAGAACAGCAGGCCGGACCGATGCAGGTAGCCGAGCGCGGGGAGGATCTCGAGCACGTACGCGATCGCCTGCGCGACCGGGAGCGGGCTCGCCGCGCCGCCGTTGGCCTCGCGGCGCGCGGCCAGCAGCGCCTTCAGGCTCAGGCCGCCGACGTACTCCATGACGATGTAGCCCGATCCGTCGCGCTCGACGAAGTTGATGATCTTCACGATGTTCGGGTGCTCGACCTCGGCGAGGAACAGCCGCTCGGCGAGCGCCGCGGCCATCGCCTCCTCGTCGCCGGCGTTCAGCAGGCCCTTCAGCACGACCCAGCGGTCGGCGACGTTGCGGTCCTTCGCGAGGTAGATCCAGCCGAGCCCGCCGTGGGCGAGGCAACCGACGACCTCGTACTGCTCGGCGACGACGTCGCCCGGCCGCAGCTTCGGCGTGAAGGAGAACGGCGCCCCGCACTGGCGGCAGAAGCCCTCTGTGCGGCCGGGGGCCGACCCGCCACCTCCGCTGCGTCCGACGGGGCTGCCGCAACGCGCGCAGAGGCGCCGGGCCTCCGCGACCCGGGGATCGGCCATGACGGCCTGCGCCGGGTCGCGGAACGGGACCGGCGGCACCTCCACGAGCCCGGCGCCGAGGTGCGCGCGCGACGTCGTGCGCGTGCGTGCCGAGCCGCCCCAGCGTCGCGTCGTCGGCCCGGCCACGATCGCCCCGGAAGTGGGCTTGCCCCCGCGGCTGGGGCGGGTCTCGGAGCGCTCCGGCTCGGGCTCGGCAACCCGACGGGCTGGCGCCATCCCGCAGCGGGTGCAGTAGCCGTCGGCGATCGCGCCGTCGCAGCCCGGGCGGGAGCAGGTGTCCGCGGGCGCGCTCATGTCTCCGGGACCTCACATCCCCGGATCTCCTCACCAGACGTGTTCTCGAGCGCCCCGAGCCAGTGCCTGCGCATCTTGACGAGGTCCGTGCGTTGCAGGACCGCGTTGACGAACCGCACGAATCCCTTCTGGCGACGGCCCATCGCGAGCCCGTAGTGCTGGACGTCCTTGATCGCGGGGCCCACGATCTTCGTCTGCGGATCCTGCCGGCAGAGGCCGAGCAGGATCGCGTCGTCGGACGTGACCGCGGCGACGTCGCGCTCCTGCAGCGCGACGAGGCAGTCCGAGCGCAGCTCGACCCGAAACGGCACGACGCCCGTGCCGTCAAGGCTCTTCACGGTGGTCGAGGACGACGTCGCGCAGACACGCTTGCCGCGCAGGTCCGCCAGGCTGTCGACGTCGGAGTCCTCGAGCACGAGCAGTCGCTGCCGCGCGCGGTGGTAGGTGACGCTGAAACGCATGCGCCGCTGGCGCTCGCAGGTGTTCGAGAAGGCGCTCGCGACGATGTCGACCTCGCCGTCGCTGATCGCCGCGACGCGTTGCTGCGTCGAGATCGCGGTGTAGCGGATGTGGTCGTCCGGGTCGCCCGGTCCGAAGATGGCCTTCGCGACCTCGCGGACGACGTCGATGTCAAAGCCCTCCATCCGTCCGGACGCCGGATCGAAGTACCCGAGCCCGAGCGAGTTCTGATCGACGCCGACGAAGAGGCGCCCGCGCTGCTGGATCTCTCGCATGAACGAACCGGCGGGCATCTTGCCGGGCTTCGGCAGGACGCTCGGCGCGAGGCTGCTGAACTGGTCGCGCTCACAGGCCTTGGTGGGCTTCAGCGGCGGCAGGTCGGGCAGGGGCCCCGGCTCCGGCGTCTTCAGGGCGGCGAGCGAGCGGTTCTGGGCGTGGTCGGACACCGACGCGCAACCGCCGAGTGCCGCGGCAGCGGCACACGCCAGCGCGAGTGCGGCGCGCCTGCGCGCTGCGGAGCTCATCGGTACTCCTCCAGTCGCATGCGCACGCCGAGCAGCGCGAGCACGCCGAGGAAGCTGGTGAGCAGCGGGATGCCGACGGACAGGGCATCGAGCTTGGAAGCGGCGTCGTCGATCTCGGCTTCGAAGCGGGCCTGCGCGACGTCGACCTCCCGCGCGAGCGCGGCGTCGAGCGCGTCGGCGGCGGACTTCGACGACCCGGTCCTCGCGGTCGCGAACTGCACGGCCTCCGTCGATCCCTCGTTGCGCTGAAGCGCGACGACCTTCTCGTGGGCCGCGCGGTAGCGCCGGTAGGCGGCGTAGATCGCGTCGATGGCGGCCGTCGAGTGGCCGGTCTGCGAGACCGCGACGTCGAGGAGGCCGCCGCTGCCGCGAGCCGACGGGACGGTCGCGTCGCCGATCGGCGCGACCGCCGCGCGGAAGCCGCGATAGACGTCGGAGATTCGGATCTCTTCCTCCCCGCCACCGCGCGAGGAGAGCGCGACGCTCTCGTTCGCCTGGGCACGGGAGGCGAGGATGCTCGTCGCGGTGAGCAGCTCGACCGGGTCCGAGCCGTTGCTCTGCGCCATCGACACCCGGTGCTGCTCCATTGCGAAGGCCACGACGACCCAGGTCATGAGCCCGACGAGGATGACGGTGGCGAGCGCCAGCGGGGGGTTGACGATGCGCCGTGTCGCGCGGGCGAGGTAGATCTGCGTGGTGGCCAGGAGGGCGAGCATCGCGCACCCCGCCACGATCACCGCGAGCCACGTCGATCCCGAGACCCCCGCCCGGTAGGCCGCGATCAGGTTGTCGGCTTGGATCTCATACAGGGCCCCGGCGCGTGGCAGCATCTCGCGGCGCATCTCTCGGGACGCTCGCCGCAGGTACGCGCTTCCGACGGGAAAGCCCTGTCGCTGGTTGGCCCGGGCGCTGTCGATCAGGCCCGCGTAGACGGTCAGGCGCTCGGTGATGCCGCGGAGCGCGGGCGCGCTGCCTGGCGCGCCCCCGACCTCGCCGGCGAGCTCCGACAGGCCGACGGCAGCCTTGCGCAACTCGCGCCTGTAGAGCTGCCGGGTTCTGGCGGGCTCGGTACCGCCGACGAGGAAGCTGAACGCGGCGAGCGCGTGGGCGTCGGAGAGGGAGGCGGAGACGTCGACCGCGCGGACGAGCAGCGACTCGGTGGTCTTGACGTCGTCGACTGCGCGGCTGCGCGTCCCCGCCGCGGTCGCCGTGACGAGCCCGAACGCGATCGAGCCGAAGGTCAGCAGCGTGACGGCGAGCCGCAGACGGCCGGGCGTGGTCGTGAGCTGGCCGCGGATCCTCAGGCGGCGACGGGCGGCCTTCAGCGCTGCGGTGCCGGCACTGCCCATGGCGACCTCCTCGCTGTCGACTGCCGGTGTGCGTGCATGCTCTCACGCCGCGCACGGCTCGACCACGCACCGAGGGCGGGCGCCTACCTCGCGGCGTGGCCTTCCCGCGCGATGCGAAAGCGCCCGCGCAGCCACCATGCGAGCCCGCCGCCGATCGCGAGATCGACGGCGAGGGCGACCGGGCCGCGGTACGCGTCGTCGATCGCGAACACGAGGCTGTGCGCGCTCACGACCGTCAGCGCCGCGAGCAGCAGGGCGTGCGAGCGAAACCCGGCGAAGTGCTCGCGCACGCACAGCTCGCCGACGACGACCGCGAGCATGATCGCCCCGACCGAGAGCAGCCATGTGTTCGTGGTCGCGTAGCCGACGCCGAAGATGACGATCCCGACGCCCATGCCGACCTCGGTCAGCGGGAACGGCGCCCAGATCGGTTCGGGCCGCCGCACCGCGCCGCCCGCCTTCGCGCCGCTCGCCTTCGCGCCGCCCGCCTTCGCGCCGCTCGCCTTCGCGCCGCTCGCCTTCGCGCCGCCCGCCTTCGCGCCGCTCGCCTTCGCGCCGCTCGCCTTCGCGCCGCTCGCCTTCGCGCCGCTCGCCTTCGCGCCGCTCGCCTGCGCGCGGCCCGCCTTCGCGGCGCTCGCCGTCGCGCCGGGCGCGACCGCGCGCTCGGCTGGTGCGCGCTGACGGCGCTTGCGCTTCGCGCGGCTCTTGCTCACGCCCACAACGTAATTCACGCGGCGAGCGTAAGTCGCGACCCGCGGCGCGGTTGGGAGATCACCACCCCCGATCGAAAGGCACCACGATGCACTCCAGCGCCACACGCCACCGCCGCCCGCGCATCCGGCGCACCGCCGCCGCGGCGCTCGCCACGTCGCTCGCCGCGCTTGCGGTGACGGCGTCCGCTCAGGCCACCCCGGTCCTTCCACGCGCGACCTTCGACCCGGCCGAGACGAGCTGGCTCTCGCTGCGCGACGCCTCCAGCTCGCAGTTCGCCAGCCGCTTCGACGACCTGAAGAGCTCGATGATGGTCTTCGATCTCGACGTCGACCAGATCGCCGGCTCCTACCGCGTCGGCGCGGTCTTCCGGCCCAACGCCGACGGCCGCGGCTGGGCCAGTCTGCGCAACCTCACCAGCGCGCAGTTCGGCGCGAAGTGGACGGAGTACCGCGACAAGGGCTACAGGCTGATCGACCAGGAGGCCTACGCCGTCGACGGCCACGACCGCTTCGCGGGCGTCTGGATCGAGAACCGCGAGCACCTCCCCTGGGCGTCCTACCGCGGCGCCACCGCGGCGCAGTTCGACGCGAAGTTCGAGGAGTACCGCGCCGGCGGCTTCTTGCCCGTCGACATCGACGTCTACCGCACCGCCTCCGGCGCCCTGCGCTACGCGGCGGCCTGGGTGAAGAACGTCGACGGCCTCGCGTGGAAGCTGCACCGCAACCGCACCTCCGCGCAGTACGCGGACGCGTTCAAGACGTACGCCGGCCAGGGCCTGCGCTCCATCGTCGTCGACTCCGCCCGGACCTCAGGCGGCCAGCGCTACGCCGGCATCTGGATCGAGAACCGCTCGCACCGCGGCTGGTACGCCTACCGCGACATGACCGCGACCGGCTTTCGCAACCGCTGGAACCGCCTCGCCGACCAGGGCTACCGCCTCGACGGCTACGAGAAGTACGACACCGCGTCGGGCGCGCGCTACGCGGGCGTCTGGCGCCAGAACTCCGACCGCCCGAACTGGTCGCTGCGCGGCAAGGTCGACGGCTTCGTCCAGAAGGAGCTCGACGACTTCGACGTGCCGGGCATCAGCGTGACCGCATCCGTCGACGGCAAGGTCGTCTACCGGCGCGGCTTCGGCTTTCAGGACAAGGCCGACGGGATCTGGATGCACGGCGGCTCGGTCAATCGCACCGCGTCGGTGAGCAAGGCCGTCGCGGGCGTGCTCGCGCTGCGGATGGACGCCAAGCACCCGGAGTTCAGCCTCGCGGACAAGGTTCGCACGCACCTGCCGTGGCTGCCCGCCAAGCACGACTACACGATGGCCCAGGCGGTCATGAACCGCAGCTGCGTCAAGAGCTACCCGTCGCCGATGACGTCGCAGAACGCCACGCAGTACGACACCGCCGCTGACTCCGTCAAGGCGTTCATGGACGAGGACCTCGGCTGCACGCCCGGCTCCTACCTCTACAGCACGCACGCCTATGAGGTGCCGAACGCCATCTACGAGAAGTTCGAGGGCAAGCCGATCAACCGCATCGTGCTCGACGAGCTGACGACGAAGTTCGGCCTGAACACGCTGCGGCCCGAGACCCTCGCCGCCGGGCTGCCCGACCGCGTCCAGCTCTACAACACCGACAACAGCGAGTACGCCGGCGACAACATGTCCAACAAGACGGGCGGCGGCGGGCTCGTCTCGACCGCGCCGGATCTCGTCCAGTTCGCCAACAAGGTCCTCGACGGGACGATCCTCAGCGCAGCGCAGCGCACGACGCTGTGGTCGCCGATCGGCAGCTACGCCTACGGCTGGGACGTCGGCGCGGGCCCCGGTGGGGAGCGCCTCGTCGGCAAGGCCGGCGGCCAGCCGGGCGCGAAGTCCTACCTGCGCGTGTACCCGGACGACGGCATCGTCGTCGCGGTGCTCTCCAACCGCTGGAAGGGCGGCCACAGCGCAGCGGGCCTGAGCAAGAAGATCGGGGAGGCCATGCTCGCCGGCTAGCCGGCCCGCAGCGCTACCCGCTCGCAGCCTTCCGAGCCGCGGCGAGCTCGACGAACCAGTCCAGCGCGGACGGGTTCGCGAGCGAGTCGCGGCTCGCGGCGTGCTCGGGCGGTGTGCCGGAGAGGATCCGCTTGACCGGCACCTCGAGGATCTTGCCCGACAGCGTGCGCGGGACCTCGGCCACCGCGAAGACGTCGTCGGGGACGTGGCGCGGCGAGCAGTCCCCGCGGATGCGGCGGGCGAGCGCCGCGCGCAGGTCGTCGCCGAGCGACGCGCCCGCGCGCAGCACGACGAAGAGCGCCATCCAGTTCTCCGCACCCTCGCGCGGCACGTCCACGACGAGGGCGTCGACGATCTCGTCGAGCGCGAGCACCGCGCGATAGATCTCGCTCGTCCCCATCCGCACGCCGCCGCGGTTGATCGTCGAGTCGCTGCGCCCGTAGATGATCGCCGTCCCGCGCGACGTGATCTCGATCCAGTCGCCGTGGCGCCAGATCCCGGGGTACATCTCGAAGTAGGCCTCGCGCAACCGCGCGCCGTCGGGGTCGTTCCAGAAGCCCACCGGCATCGACGGCAGCGGCTGCGCGATGACCAGCTCGCCGACCTCGTCGACCACCGAGCGCCCGCGCTCGTCGAAGGCCTGGACGTCGCAGCCCAGCGACCGCGCCTGCAGCTCGCCCTCGTAGACGGGCTCGATCGGGACGCCGCCGACGAACGCCGTGCAGACATCGGTGCCGCCGCTTGTCGAGAACAGCCATGTGTCGTCGCCCAGCTCGTCGTAGATCCAGCGAAAGCCCTCGGGCGACAGCGGCGAGCCCGTCGACCCGACGCTGCGCAGCGCGCGCAGGTCGCGCCCAGCGCCCGCCGGCTTCACGCCGGCCTTCATGCACGACGCGATGTACGCGGCGCTCGTGCCGAAGCACGTGATCCGCGCCTGCGCCGCGAGCTCCCACAGCCGGTCTCCGCCGGCCTTGCCGTCGTACAGGACGATCGATGCCGGCGTGAGCAGGACCCCGGTGAGGAAGTTCCACATCATCCAGCCGGTCGTCGTGAACCAGAAGACGCGGTCGCCGGGCTGCGCGTCGAGGTGCAGGTTGAGCTTCTTGAGCTGCTCGAGCAGGATCCCGCCGTGGCCGTGGACGATGGCCTTCGGCAAGCCGGTCGTCCCGCTCGAGTACAGGACCCACAGCGGATGGTCAAACGGCACGGCCTCGAACGCGAGCTCGGCGCCTGGCGCGCCGAGGAAGCCGTCCTGCCAGCCGTCGCCGGAGAGGTAGCCGAGGCGCACGAGCGTTCCGCCGACCTGCGCGTGGATCTCGTCGGCGACGCCCGTGCGGTCGTGATCGCGCCCGCCGTAGCGATAGCCGTCGACGGCGAGCAGGACCTTCGGCTCGATCTGGGCGAAGCGGTCCACGACCGACCGCGCGCCGAAGTCCGGCGAGCAGCTCGACCAGATCGCGCCGAGTCCCGCCACCGCCAGGAACGCCGCGATCGTCTCGGGGATGTTCGGCATGTACGCGGCGACGCGGTCGCCGCGGCCGACGCCGAGCTCGCGAAGCCCGGCCTGGATGCGCGCGGTCGACGTGCGCAGCTCGCCGCGCGTCATGGTCGCGAGGGCGCGCAGCTCCGATGCGTGGCGGATCACGACCTCGTCGTCGTCGCCGCGCAAGACGTGCTCGGGGTAGGACAGCGTCGCGCCCGCAAACCACCGCGCGCCCGGCATCGCGCGGCTGCCGAGCACCACGCTGGGCGCCTCGTCGAAGCGCACGTCGAAGTACTCGGCGATCGACGACCAGAAGGCGGCGATGTCGCCGACCGACCAGCGCCACAGCTCGTCGTAGGTCGCGGCGTCGACGCCGCGCTCGGACGGCGAGCCAGCGCATGTACGCACGCAGGCGCGAGCGCTGCGCGAACGCCGCGCTCGGCTCCCATAACAGTCGCGGTGTGCCGGCGATCACCGGATGCTCCCGGGTGCTCGGCGCGACGTTCGCCGCACAGCCGGCCGGCGCGGGTGAGCGCAGCTCCGGCCGTCCTTCCCGCTGCCCGGCGACTTGCGCCGGGCGCGGCGCTCGCTCAGCTCGTCGGGACCTGGCCCTCGAACTCGACGGTCACCTGGTCCTTGACCTTCAGGGCGCCCATCATCGCCGAGAACTGCTTGATGCCGAAGTCCTTCTGGCTCAGCGTGAGGCTGCCGGAGATCTTGCCGCCGCCGACCTGCAGCGGGACGCTGACCGAGCTGCTCTTGCCTGCGATCGAGAGGTCGCCCTGCGCGCGGCCGTCCTCGACGGAGCTTGACTTGAAGGTGATCTGCGAGCTGCCCAGCACCTTGCCGGTGATGCTCTTCTTGATGTCGCCCTTGTCCTTGTCGGAGAGGGGCTTGGCGCCGCCGGAGCCCTCGATGACCTCGACTGAGCCGGGGTCGGCGGTCAGCGAGATCGACGGGCTGTCGCCGCCTTCGACGGTTGCCTCCCAGCTGTTGACACCGAGAACGAGGTCGTGGCCCATCTTCGCGGCCGCTCCCTCTTTGCCGGTCTTGACCTTCAGCGATCCGTTGCTGGGTCCGATCGTGTGCGTACCTGCATCAATTGGCATAACCGTGACCATACCCGCGATTCGCTTAGAGACACGTCTACGTGCCAGGATGGACGGCGCATGTGGAGCCAGCACACGATCACGCTCGAAGCTCGTCCGCGCGGCGTGCATCTCGTGACGAGCGAGGTCGTCGGCAAGGTGCCGCAGCTGCGCGACCTGCGCATCGGACTCGCTCACATCTTCATCCGCCACACCTCGGCGTCGCTGACGCTCAACGAGAACGCCTCGCCCGACGTGCGCCGCGACTTCGAGACGTGGTTTCACGCGTATGTCCCGGAGGACTTCGCGTGGACCCACACGCTCGAGGGCGCCGACGACATGCCCGCGCACGTCAAGGCCTCGCTCATGGGCCCGTCGCTCACGCTGCCGATCTCCGGCGGTCGCCTCGCCCTCGGCACCTGGCAGGGGATCTACCTCTGCGAGCACCGCGACCGGGGCGGCCCGCGCTCACTGCTCGTGACGCTGGACGGCGAGTAGCGCACACCGCGCGAGGGGGTCTGGCGAATTTCGGCGGCTGGGCCGCCGTTTATCGCCAGACCTAGCGGCGGCCGGCGGCGCCGTAGCGCTCGGCGCGGAACTCGCGGATGTCCGCGGGCACGTCGCGAAACAGGCCCGACGGCGCGGCGGCGAGCAGCTCGGGCTCGATGACCGTGCGGATTACGCCCTGCGCCGAGCGCTGAACGCGGTAGCCGCGCGCGCCGGGGCGCGAGCTCACGACGCGCACGAGCTGCTCGTCTTCGAACAGCAGGCCGACGCCGTCGTCGGCGGCGTAGCCGTCGGGGATGACCCCGCGCGCGATCGCGTCGAGGAAGACCGGCAGCCGCGAGGGATCGCCGTCGCAGTGCACGGTCATGCTGCCCGGCAAGAAGCCGAGCCCCGACGCGGGAGCCGGGCTGCCCGCGGACCGCGTGACGCCGTTCTGAAACCAGCACATCGCACCGGCGCTGATGCCGGCGAGCACGACGCCGCTCTCCCACGCCTCGCGCATGAGCACGTCGATGCCGTGCTCGCGCCAGATCGCCAGCAGGTTGCGCATCGAGCCGCCGCCGACGTACACGATGTCCTGCGAGAGGATGAGCTCGCGGAGGTTGGCCGGGTTCTGCTCCAGGCGAAACAGCGAGAGCTGCAGCGGGCGGCAGGCGCGGTCGCCGAACGTCGAGCGAAACGACGAGATCTGGGCGTTCGGATCGCCGCTGGCCGTCGGCAGGAAGAGGATCTTCGGCTCGCGGCTGCGCGCGAGCGTGAGGATGAAGTCATCGAGCGCGGGGTTGGCGGGTTCCATCGTGAACCCCCCGCCGCCCATCGCGAGGATCGTCCGGCTCATGTCAGCAGCCTACGCAGCGGTCAAGGTCCGGGACTCTCCGAGCCAGCGGACCGGCAGTGCGACCTCGGAGATGTCCCCGCCGACCTCCTCGACCCAGCACGCGGTCGCCTGCGGGCGCGACGACACGACGCCCGCCAGCGACTCGCCGCGGAAGTGCAGCGCGGCTCCGTCGCTCGCGGCGTAGCCGGGGGGCATGCCCTCGTTGAGGAACCGGTGATAGCTCTCGCGCCGCGCCGGCTCGCCGTCGTAGTGCACGCAGTTGGAGTACGGCAGCAGCGCGAGGCCGGGGATCCGCTGCGGCGGGCCGTGGAACGCGGTGACGGCGTCCGCGAACCAGCACAGCGACCCCGCGCTGAGGCCGCAGAGGACGATCCCCCGCCGCCAGCATTCGCGCAGCACCTCGTCCAGGCCGTGCGCGCCCCAGACGCCGAGGAGCGAGACGACGCTGCCGCCGCCGACGTAGATGAGGTCCTGCGAGAGCAGGTGCGTGGCGATGTCGCAGCCGAGCCCGGCACCCTTGTCGCGCCGGAACAGCGAGACGTGCGAAGGCTCGCACTTGGCGGGCGAGAAGGCGCGGTAGAAGCGCACGATGTAGTGGTCGGCGTCGCCCGAGGCCGACGGCAGGAAGCAGACCTTCGGCCGCTCGGACTGCGTCAGCCCGAGCACGAACTCGTCGAGCAGGGGGTTGCCGTCCATCGAGAACCCGCCCCCTCCGAACGCGACGATCTGTGGGGGCAGCCGGGCCATGAAGCGAGCATGAGGCTCGCGAGGCGCCTTGTCGAGATCACCCGGCATATTTGCGCGCTGGGGCCAAATGGCCTGGACCGGGTGTACACACACAAGCGCGTCACAAGCTGTCCGGCTCGACGTTCGGTCGAGTGTTCGTGCGGTCAGACCGCGAACAGCGTGAGATCGGGCTCGCGCTCGCCGCGCAGTAGCGCGAGGTCGATCTCGACGCAATCCAGGCCGCGCGACTGCGCGAGCACCCGCGCCTGCGGCTTGATCGCCTGCGCCGCGAGGATGCCGCGGCAGCTCGCCATCGCGGGGTCCCGGCGGATGCGGTCGAGGTAGCGCGTGAGCTGCTCGACGGCGTCGATCGTCGCGATGCGCTTGATCTCGACGGCGATCCACTCGTCGTCGCTGTCGCGGCACATGAGGTCGACGGGGCCGATGTCCGTCGGCCACTCGCGGCGCACGAGCCGGAAGCCCTCGCCGCAGTGCTCGGGCGCGGCGGCGAGCGCCTCCTGCAGGTCGCGCTCGACGCCGTCCTTCTCGAGCGCGGCAGCGTCGCCCATGTCGTGGCTGACGTCGGAGACGATCTCGGCGATGAGGATCTCGAGCTGGTCCTCCGTGGCACCCGCGCGCTTGCGCACGACGATCCGGGTGGGCGGTGTTCCAGTCTCCTCGATGACCGTCGGCGCGGTCATCCAGTTGGATGGCTTGAAGCCGCCGGTGTCCGCGTGGACCATGAACGAGCCGTCTGACTTCACCATCAGCAGCCGCAGCGCCTCGGGCAGCACCGCGGTCAGCCGGCCGGTGTAGCGGACCTCGCAGCGGGCGACGATCAAGCGCATCGCCGCAGGCTATCTGCGGTCGCCGACGGACGCGGACGGTCGGCGTGCGCACACGCGCAGCGAAGCGGGTACCCGGTGACGAGGTGGCGCGAGCAAGCGCCCGTCCGCGACCGAGGAGACCCTTTCTATGCCGACAGCGATCGACTACCTGAGCACGTACCTGCAAGACCACCGGGCGGGGGCCGAGATGGGAGTCAACCTCGCTCAGCGCCTGCGCGACGAGAACGCCGGAACCGCCTACGAGGACTTCCTCACGCTCCTCGCCCGCCAGATCGAGGAGGACGTCCTGACGCTCGAGGAGACGATGGCGGCCTTCGGCGTCGACAAGGCGCTGCTGAAGACGGCGGGCGCGAAGGTCGGCGAGGTGCTCGGAAGGCTGAAGCCCAACGAGCAGCTCACGGGCTACTCGCCGCTCAGCCGCGTGCTGGAGCTCGAGATGCTCCGCTCGGGCGTCCAGGGCAAGCTCGCCCTCTGGGACTCGCTGTATGAGATCTCCGAGACCGACGAGCGCCTGGACCCCGACGGTCTCCAGAGCCTGATCGAGCGCGCCGAGTCCCAGCTCGCCGGCCTGCGTGAGCACCACCGCATGGCCGCGCGCGAGGCGTTCGCCGCCTGAACCGCGGCCTCTGCGCGCCGTCAGGCGGCCGGCAGCACCCGCGGGAGCTCCGCGCGGAGGTGCCGCAGGAGGTGTGCGACCTCCGGGTCCGGGCCCAGGCGCAGCGCCCGGTCGCAGGCGTCGATCGCGTCTGACACGCGGTCCGTGCGGGCCAGGGCGTGCGCCAGGCGCGACCAGGCCGCCGGGTGGCGATCGTCGAGCAGCGTCGCCTGCTCGCACGCCGTGACCTCGGCTCCGAGATCCCCGGCGAGCTGGTAGGCGAGCGCGAGGTCGAGCAGCGCGTCGACCGACGGACCCAGCCGGCGGGCGCGCTCGAGCGCGTCGATCGCGCCCTCCCGATCCATGAGGCGCAGCCGCAGCCGGCCGACGCGCTCCCAGGCGTCCGCGTCCTCGGGACCGCGCTCGGCCGCGCGCAGCGCCGCCTCCGCCGCGAGGTCGATCGCGCCCATGTCCTCGTAGATCCGTGCCGCGTAGCGGTGCGCGGTCGGCCGGTCGCCGTCGACGCGCGCCCAGTCGCGCACCGCGCGACCCGCGGCCGGCAGGTTGTCAGCCTGCCAGAACGCGAGCGTCATGAGTCGCAGGACCGCCGTGTTGTCGGGCTCGGCGTCGCGCGCGTAGATGAGCCGCTGCGCCGCCAGCGTGTGATTGCCCTCGGCGATCGCATGCTGGGCCGCGGTGAGGAACCGCTGGACGCGATCTGCGCCCGGGTCGGGCTTGGAGAAGTCGACGAACTGCAGCGAGCCCGCCGGCACCGTGCGCACGCCGGGCGCGAACTTCACGCGCGCCCACTGCTGGATGTCGTCGCCGCCACCGGTGAAGTAGATGCCCGTGACGCTGCCGACGCCCCACTCCGGATACGTCACGCAGCGCGCGTAGCGATGCACGACGGAGTGGTCGGGCATCTGGCTGCCGAACGGGTCGTTCGTCTTGCGGTCGGTCTCGTGCGCGCGCTGGCGCTCGGCTTCCTCGTACGCGCGCCGTCCCTCCTCCGCGCGGGCCGCGCGGGCGGCCGCGGCGTTGACCTTCACGGCGTTGCGAGAGACCGTCCCGCCGCGCGAGCCCTCGGCCAGCCGCTCGAGCTGATCGGCCGCCTGGTTGATGGCCTTGAGGTGGCGCTCATGCTCGAACTGCTTGCCCGGCGGGGCGATGTCCGGGTGCCAGACCTTCGCCATCCGCCGCCGCGCAAGCTGGACTTGGCGCTTGTCGAAGGGCGGCGCGATCTCCAGCAAAAGGAGCGCCTGTTCGAGGTCGAGCACGTTGGGCATGAAGCCACCAGGGTATCGACGGTCATGCTGTGTGCGACGACACCTTCGACACGGAAACGGGGCCGCGATGGCTGACGGACTGCAGGGCACGGTGGCGCTGGTGACCGGCGCGTCGAGCGGCATCGGCGAGGCCACGGCGCGCGAGCTCGCCGCCCAAGGCGCGTCGGTCGCGATCGCCGCGCGCCGCAAGGACCGCCTCGACGATCTCGCCGCCGAGATCGAGGACGGTGGCGGCCGGGCGCTCGCGATCGAGTGCGACGTCACCGACCAGGAGCAGGCGAAGGCGCTCGTCGCACGGACCGTCGAGGGGCTGGGCCGGCTGGACATCGTCGTCAACAACGCGGGCGTCATGCTGCTCGGGCCGATCGTCGAAGCCCCCACCGACGAGTGGGACCGGATGATCGCGCTCAACGTCCAGGGGCTGCTGTACGTCGCTCACGCGGCGCTCCCGCATCTGCTCGAGGCGGCGGCGGACGACCCCCGCCACGTCGCCGACCTCGTGAACATCAGCTCGGTGGCGGGGCGCGTCGCAAACAGCGGCGCGGGCGTCTACAACCTCACCAAGCACGGCGTCGGCGCCTTCAGCGAGTCGCTGCGCCAGGAGGTCACGCGCCGCCACGTGCGCGTCTGCCTCGTCGAGCCCGGCCAGGTCACGACGGAGCTGACCCATCACCTGCGCCCCGAGATCCGCGATGTCCTGAGTCAGCGCATCGGGGAGAACGAGCCGATGCAGGCCGGCGACATCGCCGACGCGATCGCGTACGTCGTGACCCGCCCGCGCCGCGTCGCCATCAACGAGGTGCTGATCCGCCCGACCGAGCAGGAGCGCTAGGTCACGAGCTTGCGCGTCATCGCCCAGACGGCGATGCGCCACGTCACGACGGCGAAGAAGACGAGCGCGGCGAGGTGCAGGACGTCCGTGCCGGGATCCCAGCCGAACGCCGCATGGCGCACGAGCTCGACGCAGTGGTGCAGGGGGTTGAAGTTGCCGAGCACCTGCGCCCACTCGGGCAGGCCGCTGAGCGGAAAGAACGTTCCGGCGGTGAGCATCATCGGCGTCAACACGCCGCTGACGACGTAGTTGAAGTTCTCGAAGCTCTTCATGAGCCCCGAGATCATGATCCCGAAGCAGGCCCAGCCGAAGCCCGCGAGGAACGCGATGAACGGCACGGTGAGCATGCCGAGCGCCGGATCGAGCCCGAACGCCATCGCGACGAGCAGCGGGATGCAGCCGTAGGTCCCGGCGCGCATGGCCATCCACAGGGCCTCCGCCGTGACGAGCTCCTCGGTGTCGACGGGCGCCGCCAGGATCGCGTCGTACGTGTGCTGGAACGTCGCCTTGACGAACGTCCCGAACATCGCGGGGAAGGCCGCCGAGAAGAGCACGGCCGTCGCGACGGTCCCCGTCCCCACGAAGTCCACGTAGTCATAGCCGGCGACCTGCGAGACGAGCGAGCCGAAGCCGAAGCCGAACGCGATGAGGTAGACGGTCGGCTCCATCGTCGAGGAGAACGTCGTGCCGCGCCAGTAGGAGCTGAAGTTGACGATCTCGCGGATGAGCACGCCCTGCAGCGCCGCCCAGTCGAGGCGGCCGACGCGGGGACGCGCAGCGCGCCGCGGCAGCGCCGTCATCGGACCTCCTCCCCGGTCAGCAGGACGAAGACGTCTTCGAGGGTCGTCGCGCGGCGCTCGCCTTCGGGCAGGCCGCCGTTGCGATGCTCGACGCCGAGCAGCGCCACGCTCGTGCCGGTGCGCCGCGTGCGCAGCCCGTCGGCGGCGGCGACCTCCTCGACCTCGGCGAGCCGCGCGGGCGGTCCGTACACCTCGAGCACCTCGCGGCCGGCGTGCTCCACGACGAGCTCGCGCGGCAGTCCACTCGCGACGGCCTTCCCGTGCGACATGATCGTCACGCTGTCGGCGAGGCGCTCGGCCTCTTCGATGTAGTGCGTCGACATGAGGATCGAGGTGCCTTCGCTGCGCAGGGCGTCGATGAGCGCCCACAGCTCCTGGCGCACCTGCGGGTCGAGGCCGACCGTCGGCTCGTCGAGCAGCAGCAAGCGCGGCCGATGCACGAGCGCGCGGGCGATGAGCAGGCGCCGGCGCATCCCGCCCGACAGCTCGTCCACCTTCGCGTCGCGGCGGTCGGCGAGGTTGGCGATCTCGAGCGCGCGCTCGATCGCGGGCTTGCGCTCGGCGCGCGCCAGCCGGTAGAGGTAGGTGAAGACGAGCAGGTTCTGCTCGACGGTCAGCGTCGTGTCGAGATTGTCGAGCTGCGGCGTGACGCCCATCTCCGCGCGCGACTGCTTCGACTGGCCGGGGAGCGTGTAGCCGAGGACCTCAAGCTCGCCGGAGTCCGCGATGACCTGCGCGGTGAGCATCTTCATCGTCGTCGATTTGCCTGCCCCGTTCGGGCCGAGCAGGCCGACGCATGTGCCTTCGGGGACATCGAGATCCAGTCCGTCGACGGCGAGGATGTCGCCGTACCGCTTGACGACGGAGCGCAGGCGGATAGCGAGGCCGGACACCCCTGGAAGGCTAGTCATGTCCCCTTGGACCGTCGGCGTGACGAGAACTCATCGCCGGCCCGCGCCGCGCGCGGCCGATCGGGTTCGAACCCGATCGCCAGCTACCCTGAACCGTCGATGTCCGCCCAGTACGTCTACACGATGCACAAGCTGTCGAAGGCCTATCCGCCCGACAAGACGGTGCTGAAGGACCTCACGCTGGCGTTCCTGCCGGGCGCGAAGATCGGCGTGCTCGGCTACAACGGCGCCGGCAAGTCGACGGTCCTGCGGATCATGGCCGGCATCGAGACGGACTTCCGCGGCGACGCGATGCTCGCCCCGAACGCGACCGTCGGGATGCTCGCCCAGGAGCCGCAGCTCGATCCGGCCAAGGACGTCAAGGGCAACGTCGAGGACGGGGTCGCCGCCACGAAGGCCCTGCTGACCCGCTTCAACGAGCTCGCCGCGAACTACTCCGAGGAGACCGCCGACGAGTTCGCGCGCCTCCAGGACGAGATCGACGCCGCCGACGCCTGGAGCCTCGAGACGCAGCTCGAGTACGCGATGGACGCGCTGCGCCTGCCGCCCGCAGACGCCGATGTCGGCACGCTCTCCGGCGGCGAGCGCCGCCGCGTCGCGCTGTGTCGCCTGCTGCTCTCCGCGCCCGACCTGCTGCTCCTCGACGAGCCGACGAACCACCTCGACGCCGAGTCCGTCGACTGGCTCGAGCGCCACCTCGCCGAGTACAAGGGCACGATCGTCGCGGTGACCCACGATCGCTACTTCCTCGACAACGTCGCCGGCTGGATCCTCGAGCTCGACCGGGCCCGCGGGATCCCGTACGAGGGCAACTACTCCTCCTGGCTCGAGCAGAAGCAGAAGCGCATGTCGATGGAGGAGCGCACCGACAAGGCGCGCCAGAAGACGATCGACGCCGAGCTCGAGTGGGTGCGCCAGAACCCGAAGGGCCGGCGCAAGAAGGCCAAGGCGCGCCTGAACAACTACGAGGCGCTGCTCGCCGAGGATCGCAACGTCAAACTCGACCAGATCCAGATCCACATCCCCGCCGGCCCGCGCCTGGGCGACCTCGTCGTCGAGGCCGAGGGGCTGCGCAAGGGCTTCGGCGACCGCCTGCTCATCGACGACCTCAACTTCAAGCTGCCGCGCGGCGGGATCGTCGGCGTGATCGGGCCCAACGGCGCCGGCAAGACGACGCTGTTTCGCATGATCACCGGCCAGGAGCAGCCGGACGAGGGCGTCCTGCGCGTCGGCGACACCGTCGAGCTCGCCTACGTCGACCAGTCGCGCGACGCGCTCGCCGACGACAAGAACGTCTGGGAGGAGATCTCCGACGGCATGGACACGATCAAGGTCGGCGACCGCACGATGAACTCGCGCGCCTACTGCTCGTCGTGGAACTTCAAGGGCTCCGACCAGCAGAAGAAGGTCGGCAAGCTCTCCGGCGGCGAGCGCAACCGCCTGCACCTCGCCAAGCTCCTGCGCTCGGGCGGCAACGTCCTGCTGCTCGACGAGCCGACGAACGACCTCGACGTCGACACGCTGCGCGCGCTGGAAGAGGCGCTGCTCGCGTTCGGCGGCTGCGCGGTGGTCATCTCCCACGATCGCTGGTTCCTCGACCGCGTCGCGACGCATGTGCTCGCGTTCGAAGGCGACTCGGTCGTCACCTGGTTTGAGGGCAACTTCGAGGCCTACGAGGAGCACCGCCGCGCGCTGCTCGGCGACGAGGCCGACCGCCCGCACCGCATCACCTACAAGAAGCTCACCCGCACCTGACGCGTGTCGAATAGTGAGCGGATATCGCTCACTAGCCGACATCCTCGCGCGCGCTGGCGACCAGGCGCCACGGGACCTCGGCCGAGCCGTCGAGGGCGAACGTCCAGCGCTCGGTGAACTCGCGCTCGCGGTCCTTGTCGCCGGACACGACGGCGACCGTGTCGCGATCCTCGACGTAGCGGCGGCCGCGCAGGCGCGCCTCGACCTCCATCCGCGGCGGCTCGGCGTCGGTGTGCAGCGCGGCGATCGCCAGGCGCTCAAGCTGCGGGCCGCGCACGACGGTGCGCCGCTCGTCGCCGCCGTCGGGGTACAGCAGCGCGTGCGCCGCCTGCGGCGTGGCGATGGCCAGCAGCGCTCCGTCGTCGCCGTCGACCGCCTCGGCCCACGCCTCGACCGCCCGCCGCGCGGCGACCTCGAGCACGTCGGGCGCGCAGCGCGGGTCCGCGAGGGCCAGGTCGAGCGCCTTCTCTCGCGCGGTGCCCTCGAACTCGACGCTCACGAGCTCGGACACGGCGATCTCGGGCGGCGGGGCGTCGGACGTCGCGAGCTCGACGAGGGTCTCGTCGGACAGGCGCGCGTCGTCAGACCACGGCGCCGCGACGATCGCGGCGTCGAGATGGTGCGCGCCCTCCTCCTCCTGCTCGATCGAGACCAGGCGCCAGCCGTCGCCGGAGCGCGCCAGCGTCCAGTACTCGCAGATCGCGATGAGGCCGTCGTGGTCTGAGTCCTCGTCGCGGTACATGGTCTGGCCGGCGCTCGTCCGCACGACGCTGTGCAGGGTCGCGGCGATCGAGACGGTGACGCGATCGGAGTCCGTGCCCTCGCGGTTGACGAGGCCCATGTAGCCGATCTGCGGACCCTCGCGGATGGCGACCGCGTTCGTCCAGCCCTTGCGCTCGAAGTCCTCCAGGCGCCGGCGCCACTCGACGAGCAGGTCGGGGCCCAGCCGTGACTCGAGCGCCGCCACGTCGCGATCGCTCCAGGCCTGCTGCAGCTCGCGGTACAGCGTGTCCGCCGCGGCTTTGACCGCGGTGGCCGCGAAGACCGGATCCTCCTCGGCGGCCTCCGCGCTGGCGGTGCTCACGCGCTCGTCCCGGGCCTCGCGAGCTTCGCGGCGCTTGCGCTGGGCGATCGACGTCTTGACGACCCCGAACAGGACGATGGCGCCGACGATCGCGACCACGACGAGGAACGTCCAGATGCTCCCGCCGCCCGAGCCGCCGCCGCCCCCTCCGAAGCTCCCGCCTCCGCCTCCGCCGCCGCCGCCGCCACCACCGCCACCACCGCCGAAGCCCGAGCTCCCGCCGCCCGCCTGCGCGAGGACCTCGGGGGCGAGGACCGCGAGCGCGGCGACCGACAGCACGGCGAGGGCGGCGAAGCGCGGCATCGCCGCATCCTCTCACGGCCCCGGGCGGCGGGGTCCGGTGTGCGGCGTGCGGTAGAACCTCAAGCGTGCCCACGATCCGCCTCACCGAATACACCGACCCGGGCTGTCCGTTCGCTTGGTCGGCGGAGCCCTTCCGGCGCCGCCTGCAATGGCTCTACGCCGACGAGCTCGAGTGGCGGCTGCGGATGGTCGTGCTCGCCGACAGCGCCGAGGAGTACGAGGCCAAGGGCTTCACGCCGGAGGTTCTCTCCGAGGGGTTCGCAGACCTCTCGCGCGAGCACGGCATGCCGATGGACACGTCGCTGCGCGAGCGGATGTCGGCGACCGCGCCGGCGTGCCGCGCCGTCGTCGCGGCTCGGGTCCACGCGCCGCGGTCCGAGGCGGCGCTGCTGCGCGCGCTGCGCGTGCGCCACTTCGCGGGCGAGGCGCTCGAGGACGAGTCGACGCGCGCGGGGGCGGCCCGCGACGTCGGCCTCGACCCGGCCGCGCTCGAGTCGTGGATGGCACAGGACGAGACCGAGCGGCTGCTCGACGAGGACCGCGCCGCCGCCCGCAGCCCGACGGCTGCCGCCCTGGCGCAGGACCACAAGCTCGCGCCCGCCGGCGACGGCCGCCGCTACACCTGCCCCTCCTATGAGATCGTCCGGATCGACGACGGGACGCAGATCGACGTGCCCGGCTTCCAGCCGTACGCGGCGTACGAGGTCGCGCTCGCCAACCTCGCGCCGGGCGTGCGGTTGCGCGAACCGCCGGAGTCCGTGCTCGACGTGCTCGAATGGGCTGCCGAGCCGCTGGCCACGCGCGAGCTGGCGGTCGTGTGCGACATCGCGCACGACGAGGCGCGCGAGCGGCTCGGCCGCGTCGCCCGCGAGCGTCACCTGGGCTTCGACGGGCTCTGGTCGCCGGCCTGACGCTCCGTCGCGCGCGGGGTGCTCAGCCGGGCTCGACGACGAGCTCGCCGATCTGCACGCCGGCGCCTTCGAGCTCGATCTCGTAGATGCCGTCGGCGTTCGCCTCGAACGAGAAGCGCACGCGTCCGCCGGCCTTGAGGTCGCGCGACAGGTCGTAGCCGTGCAGGTGGACCTCGTCGGACGTATCCGGCGAGGAGACCTCGATGCGAGCCCGGTCGCCCTTCGTCAGCTCGATCCGCTTCACGCCGCCGACGGGCTTGCCGCCGCGCACGCGGATCGTCGCGAACTCGGGCTGCGGCGGAGGTGGCGGTGTGGTGGCGGTCGTCGTCGACGCCGGCGGCGGGGCGACGGCCACGGTCTGCGTCGGCGTGGTGTCATCGTCGTCGTCGCCGGGTCGCGCGACGAAGAACGCGACGACGAGGACGACGAGCGTGGCGATGACGGCGGCGATGCGACCGGAGCGGCTCATGCGGCGAAGCCTAGCTTCCGGCCGCCTCCCGCCGCCCCGGCGCTCAGGCCGCCGGCGCCATGAGATCGCCGAGCAGCGCGCCGAGCTCGCCGGCGTCGCCCGCCACCGCGTCGGCACCGGTCAGCGCGCTCGCGTCGAACGGACCCGTCGCGATCGCGACGACCCGCACGCCGTCGGCGCGCGCGCACGCGATGTCGCGGGGCGTGTCGCCGATGAGCAGCGTCCGTGCGCGCGGCCACGATCCGTCCGCGCCCGCGCCCGCGCCCAGCGCCCCCGCCCGTCGCCGCGCGATCGCCGGCAGCTCGGCGCGCGACTCGTGGTCGGAGCCGAAGCCGCCCTGCCCGCGAGCGAAGTAGCCGCCGATCCCGGCAGCGCCGAGCTTGAGCCGGGCGATCGGCTCGTAGTTGCCCGTGACGAGGCTCAGGACGGTGTCCTCGCGGGCGGCGAGCCGCTCGAGCAGCGCGCCGATCCCCGGTGCGACGCAGGCCGACAGGTCGTCGGGGCACAGCCGCGCGTACGCCTCGCAGGCGGCGATCTGGACGTCGTCGGCGCGCTCGTCGATCTGCTGCGCCGCCACGCCCGCCGTCACGAGCATGCCGCGCGTGATGTCGGCGTCCGTGCGACCGGCGACCTCCATCCCGCCGCGACGTGGCTCGGGCACGCCGTGCACGTCGCGCAGCGCCTCGTGGAGCGCATCGCGGTGCGCGTGGTTGGACCCGACGAGCAGCGTGCCGTCGATGTCGAAGAGGAGCAGCACCGCACCGACCGCGACGCTACGAGCGGGCGAACGAGGTCTCGGCGCTCAGCGACTGCGCGAAGGCGGCGATGAGCCGCGCACAGGCGTCGATGTCGCCGAGCTGGACCATCTCGACCGACGAGTGCATGTAGCGCAGCGCGATCGACACGCCCCCCGTCGGGACGCCGGCGCGCGACAGGTGGATCGCATCGGCGTCTGTGCCCGTGGAGCGCGCCGACGCCGAGATCGTGAAGGGGATCTCCTCGCGCTTGGCCGTCTCGTGCAGCAGCTCGAAGACGACCGGGTTCAGGACCGAGCCGCGCTCGATGATCGCGCCGCCTCCGAACTCGTGCTTGCCGATCTCGTTGAGGTCGACGCCCGGCGAGCCCGTCTCGTGCGTGACGTCGACGACGATCGCGACGTCCGGCTGCAAGCTGTAGGCCGACGTTCGCGCCCCGCCGAACGTGATCTCCTCCTGGACCACGCCGCACGCCGCGACGTCGCCGGGCGCGCCGCCGGCCTCGGCCACGATCCGCGCGGCCTCAAGGGCGATGAACGCGCCGAGGCGGTTGTCCATCGAGCGCGAGATGACACGATCGTTGCGCAGCTCCTGCGGCTGCGCGGCGATGACGGCCACGTCGCCGATGCGCACGAGCTCGCGCGCCTCGTCGCCGTCCTTGGCGCCGATGTCCATGTGCAGGTCGCGCAGCTCGGCGACCTTCTTGCGGTCCTCGTCGCGCAGCAGGTGGATCGCCTTGCGGCCGACGACGCCGGGCAGCGGCCCGTTCTGCGTCAAGAGCTCGATGCGCTGGCCGACGAGGATCTGCGGATCCCAACCGCCGACGCCGATGAAGCGCAGGAAGCCGTTGTCGTCGATGTGCGTGACGATGAGCCCGATCTCGTCGATGTGCCCGACGACCGCGAGGAAGGGCGCACCGGGCGAAGTGCCCGCCACGCGGGCGACGGCGGAACCCATGACGTCGACCGAGACGTCGTCCGTGAAGGCGCGCGCGGCGTCGGTGAAGACCGCGGCGGGGGCCGTCTCGTAGCCCGACGGGCCGGCGGCGGTGAGGAGCTTCGCGAGGACGTCTGCAAGGGGCACGCGGGCAAGGGTAGTGAACGCCCCGCACGCGGATTTACACGGCCCCCCGGCGCTCGACTAGGGTGCGCCGATGCACTCAAGATCCGTCGTGCTGGCAGCCGGCGTCGCCGCGCTCACCGCCATCGGCTGCGGCGAGCAGCGGATCGACGTCGAGAAGTCCGCGAAGCTCATCCAGAGCGCCGTCGAGGAGCAGGTCGGCGCCGACGTCAAGTCGATCTCCTGCCCCGACGAGGTCAAGGTGAAGGCGAAGGCCACGTTCGCCTGCCTCGTCAACGGCAAGGACGGCACGAAGGGCACCGCGACGGTGACCCAGACGGACGGCAAGGGCACGATCTCGGTCGCCGCGCCCTTCCTCCACAAGGACGAGGCCGAGCAGAGCATCCGGAGCGACCTGCGCAAGCGGGTGCCGCGGGCGACGGTCGTCTGCCCGGACATCATCGTCGTCAAGACCGGCGGCAAGTTCGCCTGCAAGGCGAACCTGGGCGAGACCAGCGCCATCGTCTCGGCGACGCAGACGACCGCCAACGGCAACTTCACGTACAGCGTGAAAGGCCAGGAGTAGCGGGCCGGCTGAGGGCATCCTCCACGGCGACCCCTACGCGTGCCCGACGAGGATCCCGACGACCGCGACGATGAGGCCGCCGAGCGTGACCTGGATGAGCGACGTGCGCAGCGGGACCTTGAGGAAGCGCTTGCGGACCCACGCGATCGCGACGAGCTCGATGCTCACGACGACGTAGGCCACGGTCAGCGCCGTCGACACGTCGGCGATGAGGAACGGCAGCGCGTGGGCCGTGCCGCCGACGAACGTCGCCACGCCGGTGATCATGCCGCGCGTCAGCGCCGCGCCCCGGCCGGTGATCTCACCGTCGTCGGAGAGCCCCTCCGACATGCCCATGCTGATCGCGGCGCCGAGCGCCGAGGCGAGGCCGACGAGCAGCGCCGCTCTCGAGCCGGCGATGTACGCGGCCGCGAAGATCGGCGCGAGCGTCGAGATCGTGCCGTCGATGAGCCCGATGAGGGAGGGCTGGATGACCTGCAGGAGGCGCTGGCGCTCGTCCGCCGCACGCCAGCGCATGCGGAATGTGGCTGCTGTGGCGTTCATAGTCGCTCACTATACTGCTTGACTTGTAATAAGGATGCCCTAAGATGCGCATATGGCACAAGACTTGAACATCGCGTTGCGAGAGCGCGGCATGCGGGTCACCCCGCAGCGCGTCGTCGTGCACCGCGCGCTGCGAGAGCTCGATCGCCACGTCACGGCGGATGAGCTGCTCGACGCCGTCACCGAGCGGCTGCCGAACGTCTCGCTGCCCACGATCTACGCGACGCTCGAGCTGCTCGAGGAGCTCGGCATGGTCCGCCGGGTGCAGCGCGCGGGCACGACGCTCTTCGATCCGCGCACCGAGCACCACCACCACCTCGTCTGTACGAGCTGCGGCTCCGTCGAGGACGTCGACGCCGAGTTCGACGGCGGTGCGGTGGAACGTGCGGCCGCCCGCCACGGCTTCAAGCACGAGCGCGTCGAGGCGCTCGTCCACGGCCGCTGCCGCGACTGCGCGTAGTCCCCGGCTCATGGCCGGACCGCGGCGACTGCGCTTACGCAACGCGCCGCAAGAGGCCATCGAGCGTCGCCCGCACGCTTGCCGGGTCGCCGAGGACCTGCCCGTAGGGAAAGCGAACGACGTGATAGCCGGCCAGCATGAGCCGCTGGTCGCGCCGGCGGTCGTCTTCGAAGGCGCGCCGCGTCGTGTGGACGTCGCGGCCGTCGGTCTCGGCGATGAGCGCGTGCGAACGCCAGAGGAAGTCGGCCTCGTAGCCGGTGGGCTCCAGCGCGATCCAGACATTGACCGCCGGCCGCGGCAGGCCCGCGTTGTCACAGATCGCAAGGAACGCCTCCTCGAGCTTGTTCTTCGTCACCGTGGTCCCGGGGGAGTGGTTGGCGAGGATCGAGCCGAGGATCGCGTTGCCGTGGTGCCCGCTCGTTCGGGCGAGGACGTCCTCGATCTCACGCGCGTCGAGGACCCGCAGCACCTCGGCTTGGTCGAACGCCCGCTCGACCGACCGGCGCGGCACGACCGCCGCGAGGTCCAGGAGCGTGCGCGCGACGGTCGTGCAGCGGATCCCGTCGACCGTCTCGAAGTCGCGCGGCAGCAGCGTCGAGCTCGTATGCGCCTCGATGCCGGCAAGGCCGCGTCCTGTGCGTCGCGGCGTGATCACGTCGATGTTCGGTCGGTCGGTACGTCGGAGCTCGCGCTTGTCGGCTGACGATCGATGCGACAACCCGGACTGCGAGCCGCAGGCGAGCACCGCGGCCATGTAGCGGCCGTCGCGGCTCAGGAGCGCATGTCCCACGGCGTAGACGCCCGGGTGGATGCGGTGCAGGCGGCCGGCGGCGACCCGATCGCGGACCGCGCGAGCGCTCAAGCCGAACGCGAGCAGCTGGCAGAGCGCCACGACGCCGTGCTGAGACGCGGCAAACTCGGCGATCAGCCACTCGAGCGCCCCGTGGGGCGAATAACGGCGGTCTGATCGCCGTTTTTCGCCAGACCTCTCCATGGCCGGGACGTTGGCAGGGAAGGTGTGCCGTGTCAGCACGCCTTTGCGACAAACGTCGCGTGAAGTTGCGACGAAACTACGCGGCGTCGCGCAGGGAGCGCAGGACGTACTGGAGGATGCCGCCGTGGCGGAAGTAGTCCGCCTCCTTGGGCGTGTCGATGCGCACGCGGGCGTCGAACTCGATGGCGTCGGCGACGACCTGCACCGAAGTCGGCAGCGAGCCTCCGTTCAGCGGCTCGGCGAGGCCGGTGATCGCGAAGACCTCCTCGCCCGTGAGGCCCAGATCCTTCGCGGGCGAAGGCAGCTGCAGCGGCAGCACGCCCATCCCGATGAGGTTCGAGCGGTGGATTCGCTCGAAGCTCTCCGCGAGCACCGCGCGCACGCCGAGCAGGCGCGTGCCCTTGGCGGCCCAGTCGCGCGAAGACCCCGAGCCGTACTCCTTGCCCGCGAGCACCACCAGCGGCGTGCCCTCCGCGAGGTACGCGAGCGACGCGTCGTAGATCGACATCTGCTCGCCCCCCGGCAGCTTGCGCGTGACGCCGCCCTCTGGAATCGATCCCCCTGCACCCGCGAGCTGGTTGCGCAGGCGGATGTTCGCGAACGTCCCGCGCACCATGACCTCGTGGTTGCCGCGCCGCGCGCCGTAGGAGTTGAAGTCGCGCGGGTGCACGCCGTGCTCCTGCAGGTACAGGCCCGCGGGTCCGTCGCGCTGGATCGAGCCGGCCGGTGAGATGTGGTCGGTCGTCACCGAGTCGCCGAGCATGGCGAGCACCCGAGCCCCGGAGATGTCCGACACGGGCGCCGGCTCGGCCGGCATGCCGTCGAAGTACGGCGGCAGGTGCACGTAGGTCGACTCCTCGGCCCACGCGAAGCGATCGCCGGTCGGCACGTCGAGCGAGTTCCAGCGCTCGTCCCCCGCGTACACGCCCGCATACGACGAGCGGAACATCTCCGACCGCACGCAGCGCTCGACGGTCTCGCCGACCTCCCGCGTCGACGGCCAAAGGTCGCGCAGATAGACGTCGTTGCCGTCGGGATCCTGGCCGAGCGGATCGTTGACGATGTCGGCGTCCATCGAGCCCGCGAGCGCGTAGGCGACGACGAGCGGCGGCGACGCGAGGTAGTTCATCTTCACGTCGGGGTTGATGCGGCCCTCGAAGTTGCGGTTGCCCGACAGCACCGACACGGCCGCGAGGTCGTGGGCGCGGACGGCGGCCGAGATCTCGCGCGGCAGCGGGCCGGAGTTGCCGATGCACGTCGTGCAGCCGTAGCCGACGAGGTGGAAGCCGAGCGCTTCGAGGTCGTCCGTGAGGCCGGCCTTCGCGAGGTACTCGGTGACGACCTTCGAGCCCGGTGCCAGCGACGTCTTGACCCACGGCTTGGAGCTCAAGCCGCGCGCGACGGCGTTGCGCGCGAGCAGCCCGGCCGCGAGCATGACCGACGGGTTCGAGGTGTTCGTGCAGCTCGTGATCGCCGCGATCACGACGTGCCCGTGGTCGAGCTCGGTGTGCGAGCCGTCGGCGAGCTCGACGTCGACGGTCGTGTCGACGTGCTGCGCGACCGCGGCCGCATGCTCGTCCGAGCCGTGGTGGACGGGGGGACGGCGGTCGGGCTCGTTCGTCGCCGGCGGATCGGACGCGGGGAACGACAGCGCCGCGAACTCGACGGTCGGCTGCTGGTCGTCGTCGCCGTCGTCGGAGGGCAGGTAGTCCTGCACGGCGATCCGGAACTCGGCCTGCGCGTGGTTCAGCGAGACGCGGTCCTGCGGTCGCTTGGGCCCGGCCAGCGACGGGACGACCTCGCCGAGGTCGAGCTCGATCGTGTCCGAGTAGATCGGCTCCTCGGAGTCCGCGGAATGCCACAGCCCCTGCGCCTTCGCGTACGCCTCGACCAGCGCGACGAGCTCCGGCTCACGCCCCGAGAACTCGAGGTAGCGCAGCGTCTCGGCGTCGATCGGGAACATCGCGCAGGTCGAGCCGAACTCCGGGCTCATGTTGCCGATCGTCGCGCGGTCGGCGAGCGGCAGGTGCGCGAGCCCGTGCCCGTAGAACTCGACGAACTTGCCGACGACGCCGCGTTCGCGCAGCATCTCTGTGACCGTCAGGACGAGGTCGGTCGCCGTCGCGCCCTCCGGCAACTCGCCGCGCAGCTTGAAGCCGAGCACCTGCGGGATGAGCATCGGCATCGGCTGGCCGAGCATCGCGGCTTCGGCCTCGATTCCGCCGACGCCCCAGCCGAGCACGCCGAGCCCGTTGATCATCGTCGTGTGCGAGTCGGTCCCGACGAGCGTGTCCGGGTACGCCACGCCGTCGTCGTCGACGAAGACCACGCGCGCGAGGTACTCGAGGTTGACCTGGTGGACGATCCCCGTGTCCGGCGGCACGACGGCGAAGTTGTCGAACGCGTCCTGGCCCCAGCGCAGGAACGCGTAGCGCTCCTGGTTGCGCTCGAACTCGCGCTCGGCGTTGGATGCGAAGGCCGCGCGCGTGCCGTACGCGTCGACCTGGACGGAGTGGTCGATGACGAGCTCTGCGGGGACGAGGGGGTTGATCTTCGCGGGATCGCCGCCCATCGCCGCCATGGCGTCGCGCATCGCGGCGAGGTCGACGACCGCGGGCACGCCGGTGAAGTCCTGCATGACGACGCGCGCCGGCGTGAATGCGATCTCCTTCGACGGCTCCGCTGCCGGGTCCCATGTGGCGAGCGCCTCGATGTCCGCCGCGTCGACGGCGCCGTTGCCCTCGGTCCGCAGGAGGTTCTCGAGCAGGATCTTCAGCGAGAACGGCAGCCGCGCGACGTCGTAGGAGGCCTGCAGCGCGTCGAGCCGGTAGATCTCGACGTCCCGGTTGCCGACCGTCAGCGTGCTGCGGGCATCGAAGCTGTTCGTGGGCGCGGACAAGCCGTGGAGGATACGGCGCGGGTCATGTCCGGCGGCAGCGGACTTGGTAGATCGACGTGAAGCCCGTGCGAAAGCCGCTGCGGGCGGCGCGCAGGTACAGCCGCCAGACGCGCAGCCGCTCGATCCCCGCGAGCCGCTCGGCCTCCGCCGCGCCGGCGTCGAGCCGCTCGATCCAGTGCGTGAGCGTGCGCGCGTAGTGCTCGCGATAGCCCTCGACGTGCAGCGCCTCGAAGCCCGCGCCCTCGAGGGCGGCCTGGACGCGCGAGAGGTGCAGCGGCACCGCATCGGGGAAGACGTAGCGCTCGGAGAACCCGCCCGCGCCGGCCGCGCCCGCGCGCAGGCGCGCGATGCCGTGGTTGAGCAGGCGCCCGCCGGGCTCGAGCAGGCCCGCGAGCTGCTGGGCGTACAGGTCGACGCGGGCCTCGCCGACGTGCTCGACCATGCCGATGCTCGCGATCGCGTCGAAGCGCTCGCCGCGCAGCTCGCGGTAGTCCATGACGCGGATCTCGACGCGCTCGGCGACACCGGCCGCCGCGGCACGCTCGCGCGCGAGGCGCGCCTGCGGCTCGGACAGGGTGATCCCGACCACGTCGACGCCGTGCCGGCTCGCGGCGTGGATCGGGAAGCTGCCCCAGCCGCAGCCGACGTCCAGCACGCGCTCGCCCGCGCGCAGCTCGAGCTTGCGGCAGACGGTCTCGAGCTTGCGCTCCTGTGCGCGCTCGAGCGAGTCGCCGTCGTCGAAGATCGCGCAGCTGTACGTCAGCGACGCGTCGAGGAAGAGCGCGAAGAAGTCGTTGGAGACGTCGTAGTGATGGCGCACGGCGCGTGCGTCGCGCTCGCGGCTGTGGCGCTCGCCGCGGGGGCGCAGCTCGATCGCCGGCGCGCGCGGCGGGCGCTGCAGGCCGGCGGCGCGCGCCGCTGCCGCCAGCAGCCGCAGCCGCGTCGCACCGTCGAGGGCGGGCGGATCCCAGCCCTCGAGCAGCTGAAGGACGCCGTCGAGGTCGTCGACCTCGAGCTCGCCCGACACGTACGCCCGGCTCAGGCCGAGCTGCCCGGGGGCGACCAGCGCGTGCGCGACGGCGCGGGGCGAACGTGCTCGAAACGTGGGCCCGCCGTTGCCCGTGGTCGACGGGAGTTCGCTGCCGTCCCAGAAGCGCAGCTCGAAGGGACGCTCGGGCAGCGCCGCGGCGAGCTCGCGGCGCAGCGGGGCGGCTGACGACCACAAGGCCGCAGACGACCTGCCGGCACCCGCCGCTCGGGGCTTGGAACGGAAGATCGATGTCATGCGCTGATCGAGTCCGGCCCGCCGGCCGTAGCACCTTCGATGTCAGAATCCGTCTGGGACTACCCCCGCCCACCTGCGCTCGAACCCTGCGTGCGGCGCGTGCGCATCGAGCTCGGGGGCCGGATCATCGCCGACTCGCGGACGGCGCTGAGGCTCCTCGAAACGAGTCATCCGCCGACGATCTACATCCCGCCGGCGGACGTGGTGACAGCCTACCTCGTGCCGGCCACGGGGAGCTCGTTCTGTGAATGGAAGGGACGAGCGGCGTACTTCGACCTCGTCGTCGGAGAGCGTCGCGAGGAGCGCTGCGCGTGGGCCTATCCGGAGCCCGTCGCGCGCTACGCCGCCCTGCGCGATCACGTCGCGGTCTATCCCGGCCGCATGGACGCGTGCTGGCTCGACGACGAGCTCGTGCGTTCGCAGGAAGGCGACTTCTACGGCGGCTGGATTACCGACGAGATCGCCGGACCGTTTAAAGGTGCGCCCGGAACCTTTGGCTGGTGAAGCCGTTCAGGGATCATGTGGGTTATGGGAGACGCGCAGACGCTCATCGGGCGTGGTCGTGAGCTCGACCTGCTCGACGCTGCGCTGAGCGACGCGGTCGAAGGTCGCGGCCGGGTCGTGCTCATCACGGGCGAGCCGGGGATCGGCAAGACGGCCCTCGCGCGGGCGTTCGTCGAGCGCGCGTCGCAGCGCGGAGCCGCCTGGGCCTGGGCGACGTGCTGGGACGGCGGCGGCGCTCCGGCGTACTGGCCGTGGATGCAGATCGCGCGCGCGCTGACCCGCGACGAGGACACCGCGGCCCTGCGCGCGGCCCTCGGCGACAGCGCGCCGTGGATCGCGGGGCTGCTCCCCGAACTGGCGGGCACGCTCGGAGCGCCCGCGATGTCGTCGGACTTCAACGCCGACCAGGCGCGCTTTCGCCTGTTCGACGCGCTCGCGACGCTGCTCGCGAACGCGGCTGCGCGCGGGCCGCTCGTCATCGTGCTCGACGACCTGCACTGGTCAGACGTCTCCTCGCTCATGGCGCTGGAGTTCCTGGATCGCGCGCTCCCCGACCTCGCGATCCTCGTCGTCGGCGCGTACCGCCACAGCGACGCGCACGCCCGCGAGGAGCTCGCGGCGCCGCTCGGCGGCCTGGCTCGCGGGGCGCTGCGGCTGCCGCTGGAGGGGCTCGGCCGCGAGGAGGTCGCTCGCCTGGCCACCGCCCGCGCAAGCTGGCAGGGGCCCGCCGACGCGCCGGGCATCCCCCCGCGGCTCGTCAGCGCGGTGCACGACGCGAGCGCCGGCAACCCGTTCTTCGTCGACGAGCTCGTCCAGTTGCTCGCCTCGCAGGGGCGCCTGCACGACGATCGCTCCGCTCGCGACCCGCTGCCGCTGCCCGGCGGCGTGCGCGACACGATCCGCCGCCGACTCGCGCCGCTGCACGACCGCACGCTGGACGCGCTGCGCGCCGCGGCGGTGATCGGCGGGGAGTTCCGCGTCACGACGGTCGCGCGCGTCGCCGGCGGATCGCCGACCGAGATGCTCGAGCGCCTCGACCCCGCGCTGCGCGCCGGCATCGTCGTGTCCGCGGGGGACTCCGGCCGCTACGCCTTCGTTCACGCGCTGGTCCGCGACACCCTGTCGAGCGAGATCGGCGCGACCGAGCGCGCCCAGCTGCACCTGCTGACCGGCGAGGCGCTCCAGCAGGAGTACGGCGACGATGCCGAGCCGCACCTCGCCGAGCTCGCCCATCACTTCCTGCAGGGCGCGAGCGGCGGCGGCGCGGCGCGCGCCGTCGAGTTCGCCACGCGCGCGGCCGAGCGCGCGACCGGCCAGTTCGCCTACCACGAGGCGGCGCGGCTCTACGAGCGCGCGATCGAGGTCGCGGCAGCTCTGGCGGTGGACGAGCTGCGCGCGTGGGAGCTTCAACACGGTCTGGGCGAGGCGCTCATGCGCGCCGGTGACATCGAGCGCTCGCGGGTCGCGCTGCACGCGGCGATGGAGCATGCGCGGCGGCTCGAGGATCCCCGGCACCTCGCGCAGTCGGCGCTCGCCGGGACGCTGCCGGGGTTCTCCCGCGGGGTCGTCGACACGAAGCTCGCAGCACGGCTCGAGGAGGCGATGAGGCGCCTGGACGCGGCCGACCCGGCGGGCACGGTGCAGCGGGCCGCGATCGACGCGCTGCGCTGCCGCGTGCGCGTGCAGCTCGCGGTCGCGCTGTTCTGGTCGCCCGAGCTCGAGCGCCGCGAGGAGCTCGTCGACGAGGCGTTCGAGATCGCGCGCGCGATCTACTCCTCAGAGCTCGCGCACAGCTCGCCGGACCAGCGCATGCTCGCCGACCGGACGCTCGCCTTCGCGCTCGCGCAGGGCTTCCCCGCGGTCTGGGGTCCCGACAGCGCGGAGCGCGGCCTGCCGATCTCCGTCGAGGCGCTCGAGCTCTGCGAGCGCACCCGGGACGCCGAGCTGGCCATGCAGGTGCGGCTCTGGCGCATCAGCCTGCTGCTCGAGCTCGACGATCCCGGCCGCGCCGAGCGGGAGATCGAGGCCTTCGGCGAGACCGCGCGCCGGCTCGGCCAGCCGCGTACGCTCGTCTTCGACCCGCTGCACCGCGCGCTCATGGCGAACATGCACGGCGACTTCGACGAGGCCGCGCGCCAGACGGCCGACGCCGCCGAGCGATCGAGCGGGGTGGCCGGCTCGATGTCGCAGCTCGTCGCCGACGGCCAGCGCTTCCTGCAGCAGCGCGTGCGCGGCCGGCACCTGGATGCCGAGCCGTTTCTGCGCTACCACGCCGACACCGTGCCGCTCATGCGCCGCTGGCGTTGCATGCTCGCGCTCGTGATCGCCGAGAACGGGCGTCTCGACGAGGCGCGCAGGGAGCTCGACCAGCTCGCGGCCGAGGACTTCCGCGACTTCCCGCGCGACGCTCCGTGGCTGCACGCGATGTCGCTGCTCGCCGAGCTCTGCGCGCTGGTCGGAGACGCTCGCCGGGCGCGCCTGCTGTACGACCTGCTCGCGCCGTTCGAGGGCCGCAACGTCATCTCGCTCGGCGCGGCGTACATCGGCCCCGTCGCCCGCTACCTCGGCCTGCTGGCGATGGCGACCGGCGAGGTCGAGCGCGCGCTCGGACATCTTGAGACCGCACGCTCGGCGACCCAGCGCACGGGGGCGCTGCCGATGCAGGTGCTGACCGCGCTCGACACGGCCGAGGTGCTCGCGCGGCGCGGCTCGCCCGGCGATGCGGAGCGCGGGCTCGCGCTCGTGCAGGGCGTCGCGCCCGTGGCGGAGCGCCTCGGGATGGACGGCGCGGTCGCGCGGGTCGCGGACCTGTGCGAGCGGCTCGCCGCGGTCACCGGCGTGGACGAGGAGCCCGTCGAGCCGCTGTGCCCGGCGCGGCTGCACCGCACCAACGACGTGTGGCTGCTCGCCTTCGGCGGGCGCAGCGTGCACTTGCAGGACGCCAAGGGCCTGCGCCAGCTCGCCGCCTTGCTGGCTTGCCCGGGCACGCCGATCCCGGCGACGGCGCTCGCGGCGCCGGTCGCGGCACGCTCGGACGCCGCCGGGCCCGCGGCGCAGCGTGCGCGGGCCGACGAGCTGAGCGAGGAGATCGCCGAGGCGCGCGCGTTCAACGATCCTGAGCGGCTGGCGCGGGCGACCGCCGAGCTCGAGCGTCTTGCCGGCCGGCTCGAAGACGACGCTAGCTCGGGCACCGGCGAGCGCGCGCGGGTCAACGTGACGCGCGCCATCCGCGCCGCGCTGCGCAGGATCGAGACGCACGAGCCGGAGCTGGGGCACGCGCTCCAGCGTGCGATCCGTACGGGCTCTTCATGCGTGTATCAGCCGGACCCTGACACCCCTCTTGTATGGGACGTCAGCGCCTGAGCGCGTGCGGTTTGCTGCACCGGCTGTGCAACAAGCGGCAGAAATAGGGTAATTCTTGGTCGGAGTTTGACTCAACGGCTACTGTCGCTGTCAGGGAGTTGCGTGCCGAGACGAGAGAAGCTGTCCAGAGTCGTCACATCCTCGGGCGACGGCCCGCTGGTCGGACGCGTCCGCGAGCTCGACGAGCTGCGCAGCGCGTATGCCTCCGCGCGCACGGGGCGCGGTGGCGTGCAGCTCATCCTCGGCGACCCGGGGGTCGGCAAGACGCGCCTCGCCGCGGCGCTGGCGGAGCACGCGGCCGCCGACGGCGCGAAGATCGTGTGGACGCGGGGCTGGGGCCGGGCCGCGCCGGCGTACTGGCCGTGGGTCGAGGTCGTGCGCAGCCTGTGCGTCGACGTCGACGGCGAGACGTTGCGCCGCGAGCTCGGATCGGGTGCCGACGAGCTGCTGCGCCTGGCGCCCGAGCTCGCTGAACGGCTGCCGGCTGCTCAGCCGCCGGCCGCCCACGCCACCGGCGAGGAGACGTCGGAGATCGCGCGGTTCACGCTATTCGACGCGCTCGTCTCACTCTTGCGAGCACGGAGTGCCAACGCGCCGGTCGTCGTCCTCATCGACGATTTACAGGCCGTGGACGAGGGATCGCTCGTGGCGCTGGACTTTGTGTCACGGATGTTGCGCGACGTCGCCGTACTGCTCGTCATCACGATGCACGAGCGCGTCCCCGAGCGCCAGCCCGACGCTCAGGCAGCACTGTCGAACATCGTCCGCTCGGGTCGCCGGCTCGTGCTCGGCGGTCTGTCGAGCGACGACGTCGGCCAGCTCATCGAGCTGACGAGCGGCATCCCGCCCTCGCCCGCGCTCGCGCTCGCGGTCCACGCGCGCACCGAGGGCAACGCGTTCTTCGCGCGGGAGATCCTCGCGCTGCTGCTCGCCGAGGGGCGCCTCGAGGATCCGCCCGGCAACCTGCCGCTCCCCGATGGCGTGCGGGCCACGATCCGCCGCCGCCTCGAGCCCCTCGACCGCGACGCGATCGGGACGCTCGAGCGCGCCGCGGTGCTCGGCCGGACGTTTCACCTCAGCGCCCTCGTGCACGCGTCGGGGCGCGATCGAGACGCCGTGCTGACGGCGCTCGACCGCGCGGCAGAGCTCGGCATCGTCCACGAGATTGCGGCGACGGTCGGGCAGTACCGCTTCGGCCACGGGCTCATCGTCGACACGCTCGTGGCCGACATGTCGGCCGCCGAGCGGATGGTCGCCCACGAGGCGGCCGCCGCGGCGCTCGAGCACGTCTACCGCGGGGCGATCGACGCCCACCTCCCCGAGCTCGCGCACCACTTCCTGTCGGCCGCGCCTCGCGGCGACCACTACAAGGCGGTCGACTACGCCCAGCGCGCGGCGCAGCGGGCGCTCGACAACCTCGCCTACGAGCAGGCGGCCGAGCTCTTCTCGCGCGCGCTCGAAGCGCTGGCGCTGCTCGAGATCGACGTCCCGCGCCGCGCGGCGCTGCTGCTGGGCCTCGGCACGTCGCAGTCGCGCGCGGGCCGGCCCACCGCGCGCGCGACGTTCGAGGCGGCGATCACGGGGGCGCGCTCGATCGACGCCCGCGAGACGTTCGCGCGCGCCGCGCTCGGGGCGGCGCCGTTCGCGCTCACCGCGGGGTTCGTCGACGACGCTCACGTGTCGCTGCTCATCGAGGCGCTCGATCGCGTCGGTCCCGGGGATGACCCCCTGCGCGTGCGCCTGCTGGGCTCGCTGGCGGCCGCGCTGTACTGGTCCGACAGCCTGCCGCGCCGCTCCGAGCTCGTGCAGGAGGCGCTGGAGATGGCGCACCGGCTGGGCGACGACGTCACGCTCGCGTTCGCGCTGTCGTCGGCGCAGCTCGCAACCTGCGGCCCGGACAGCACCGTCCAGGGCCTCGAATGGCTGCGCACGCTGTTCACGCTGAGCGAGCGCGCCGGCGAGACGGCGCTGACGCTCGACGCCCGCAGCCGGCACATCGACCTGCTGCTGGAGCTCGACGACCTCGCGGGAGCGGACATGGCGATCGAGCGGGCCGATCGTCTGGCGGCGGCGGCGCGCGATCGCCGGGCGATGGCGTTCGTGCCGCTGCAGCGCGCGCGGCGTGTCACGATCGAGGGGCGCTTCGACGACGCGCGCGACCTGCTCGCCGGCGTCGCGGCGATCAGCAGCGAGCTGCCTGACACCACGATCCCGCTCTCGGTCGCCTCGCAGCTGGTCGTCTTGAACTGGGCGCAGCGCGGTCCCGGCAAGATCGGCGACAGCGTTCGCGCCTACGCCGACAGCGTGCCGGCGATGCCCATCTGGCGCGCCGGGCTCGCCGCGTCGCTGGCCGCCGTCGGGCGCACCGCCGAGGCGCGGATGGAGTTCGACCGGCTGGCCGCCGACGACTTCGCTGTCCTGCCGCGCGACAACGTCTGGTTCGGCGCGATGGCGGCGCTCTCGGAGACCGCGGCGTCGATCGGCCTCGCCGACGCGGCGCTGACGCTGCACGCAAAGCTCGCGCCGTTCGCGGGGCGCAACGTCGTAACACCGACCGTCGCGTTCCTCGGCCCGGTCGAGATGTGGCTTGGGATCCTCGCTCGCGTCGGCGGCCGCGGCGAGCAGGCGCTCGAGCATTTCGCGCGGGCGCGCGCGACCGCGACGCGCAACGGCGATCGCATGACGAGCGTGCGGCTCGCCGTCGAGGAGGCCGCCGTGCTCGTCGACCACGGCGGCACGGACGAGCGCGCTCGTGCGAAGCAGCTCATCGTGCAGGCGACCGTGGCCTGCGAGGCGATGGGCCGCACGTCGATGCTCCAGCAGCTTGCGGCGCTGGGCAAGCGGCTGGCGGGCGCCCCCGCGGGTGGCGCCCCGGCCGCCCCGGCCCCGCGTCCGCCGCTCCGCGCCGAGCCCCAGCCGGCCGAGCCGCCGCGGGCGCCGGAGCCGGCGTCGGCCGCGCGGCGGTCCGATGTAGGCGGTGTCCCCGGCCCGACCCTGCGCCGCGTGGGCGACGTCTGGACCATGGAGGACGGTCGCACGAGCCTGCACCTCGCCGACGGGCGGGGAGTGCGCCTGCTCGCGCTGCTGCTCGAGCATCCCGGCCGCGAGATCCACAGCATGGATCTCGTCGCGATCGTCGACCGCGCCACCAAGGCGGGTGGGCCGACTCACTCCGGCGGACTACAGACGGCCGGCAACCGCGGCTTGCAGGGCGGGGCAGGGCCGCGCCTGGATGCGAAGGCGAAGGCCGCCTACCGCGCGCGTCTGCAGGTCCTGCGGGCGGAGCTCGCGGAGGCCGTGGCGCTCGCAGATCACCCCCGCGCCGAGCGTGCGCGCGAGGAGGGCGAGTTCATCACGCGCGAGCTCGACCTCGCGGTCGGGCTCGGCGGACGCGACCGCACCGAGTCCGGGTCGCACGCCGAGCGAGCGCGCGTCAACGTCACGCGGGCGATCCGCGCGACGCTGAAGCGCATCGCCGGCTACGACGCACGCCTCGGGCGCGAGCTCGATGCCGCCATCCGCACCGGCATGTGGTGCGTCTATGAGCCCGACCCGCGCCGTCCGGTGCGCTGGGCGGTCGAAGACGCCCGCGGCACCTGAACGTCCGGTCACCGAACCTGTACGCCGTTCATCTGTTCGTCACGCTTGGCACGTATGGACGCCACGTCGCAACACACGTTCCTGTTCGCCGACCTGGTTGGCTTCACGGCCTTCACGGAGCGCGTGGGAGACGACGTGGCCGCTGACGCCGCCGTCGCGTTTCAGTCCGCCGCGGCCCGGCTCGCCGCGGGCTATGACTGCGATGTCGTCAAGTGCCTCGGCGACGCGGTCATGATCCACGGCGCAAGCGCCGCCCGGGTCGTCGCGCTCGCGCTGCGGATCGCGCGCGAGCTCTCGCACGAGAGCTGGTGTCCGCCGGTGCGGATGGGCGTGCACTCCGGAACCGCGGTCCGGCGCGGCGGCGACTGGTACGGATCGACGGTCAACGTCGCCGCCCGGCTCACCGACGCGGCGGCCGCCGGCGAGGTGCTCATCAGCCTCACGACGCGCAACCTGCTCGCGTCGAGCGACCCCATGAAGATCGCCGATCGCGGCGCGCGCAGCTTCAAGAACGTCGGCGCTCCGGTCGGCGTGTTCGCAGCCGCTGCCTGACCGCGGTCCTCGCGTGCCGCGTGACGCGGGTCCTCGCGTAGAGCGTGACGCGGGTCCTCGCGTAGAGCGTGACGCGGGTCCTCGCGTAGAGCGTGACGCGGGTCCTCGCGTACCGCCTGACGCGATCCTCGCGTACCGCCTGACGGCGGTCCTCGCTCGGCGATCGGACCCGCGAAAAAACGGACCCGGAAACAAAGAGAGGACGCCACGGGGAAGAGGCGTCCTCTCTTAGACCGGGTGGCTGTCCCTAGCCTGTCGTCGAATACGTGGCGTGAGGGTGCAGCGAACGGTGTTCATTCGCACTGAACGGTCAAGGCGCAAGTGCTACGGACACCGTGTCCACGACCCCGCGGGTGATGAGGAAGACCGTGCTGCGCCGCCCGCTGCGACTCGAGCCGATCTTGCAGACGTCGACCCCGGCCTTCGCTTTGCAGCGCACGCCTCGGACGCCCCGGCGGACGGCGCTCAGCGTCGAAGCCGGGCCCGACGCCCTTGACGGTGCGCTCGCGGCGCGAGCGCGTCGGTGAGGGTCCTCGGCACCGCCGCCACGGTACACGCCGACGATGACCTGACGGCGGGCGCACCATGACCGCCGCGTCGCAGACGTTTCGATCAGATGTCCGCTGCTGGCGCGACAGCGCTTGTGCGTCGCGTATTCGCGTTGCGGATGAACACCGTGTTTCGACCCCGACCGGGGGTCCAAGCGATTGGGACAGGCGGGCCAAAGACGCGCGCCGCATCCGTGCCTAGTCTGCTTGGGGGATGCGGGAAGCGTGGATCTACGGCGACGGGGAGACGCGCCCACAGGTCTCGCGCATGCTGGCCGAGCTCGCCTTCAGCCCCCGCAGTGTGCCCCGTGGCGGCGAGCTGCGCCCGGCGCCGGCGCAGTCGCTGTCGACCTATCCCTCGCTCGCGCTCGTGCTCGTCGGCCACGCCGATCCAGAGCCCGACGAGCTGCTGCGCCAGCTTCGCGACGACGTCGACCTCTGCGACGTGCCGCTCGTCGTGGCCGTCGACGCCGGGAGCGCGGGCTCCTCGATCCCGGCCATCGACGCGGACGAGATCATCGTCCACCCGCTGCGCATCGAGGAGCTCGGCGTGCGGATCGCCCGCGCGCGCATCCGGCACGGGATCGTCACGCGCGACGACATCCGGCTCGGCTCGCTGGAGATCGACCTCGCCGCGTACGAGGTTCGCGTCGACGGTGAGCCGCTGGAGCTCACGCACATGGAGTACCGGTTGCTGGAGCTGTTCGTCACGCACCCGCGGCGGGTCTTCTCGCGCGAGCGCCTGATGAGCCGCATGTGGGGACTGCATCACCACGCGAACGCGCGCGCGGTCGACGGCCACGTCGGACGGCTACGCGGCAAGCTCGGCCGCGAGCACGGCCTGCGGATCTGCACGGTGCGCAACGTCGGCTACCGCTTCGAGCCGTAGCCGCCGGCTGGACAGCCCCGGCTTAGGGACGCTACGACGGCTCCGCTCGTGCGCGCAGCCGCCGCCAGGTCAGCGATGGCGAGGGCGCTCGGAGGCGAACTTGATCGAACGCTATTCTGGGACTACGAGTAGTTGTTTGCACAACGAAAGGACGCCGAACGGTGCACGTCGAGATCTGGTCGGACATCGCCTGCCCCTGGTGCTACGTCGGAAAGCGCCGCTTCGAGGCGGCGCTCGCCGGGTTCGAGCACCGTGACGACGTGCGGGTGACGTGGCGCTCCTTCGAGCTCGACCCGGCCGCGCCGCCGGAGCGCGCGGGCGACGGGGCGCAGCACCTCGCCGACAAGTACGCCATGAGCCGCGACGAGGCGCTCGCCGCCCAGCAACGGCTGACCGAGGTCGCCGCCGGCGAGGGCCTGGCCTTCCGCTTCGACCTCGCGCGCGGCGGCAACACGTTCGACGGCCATCGGGTGGTGCACCTCGCCGCCGAGCACGGGCTGCAAGACGCGATGAAGGAGCGCATCATGCGCGCGTACCTCGAGGAGGGCGAGCTCATCTCCTCGGCCGAGGTGCTCGAGCGCCTCGCGGTCGAGGTCGGCTTGCCCGGCGAGGAGGTTCGCGAGCTCGTCGCCGGCGAGCGCTTCGCGGACGCCGTGCGCGAGGACGAGCGCACGGCCGCGGGGCTCGGCATCCGCGCGGTGCCGTTCTTCGTCGTCGATCGCAAGCTCGGCGCCTCGGGGGCGCAGCCCGCGCCGGTGCTGCTCGACCTCCTGCGCGAGGCGCGGCCGGCGGAGCCCGCGGCGAACGTCGTCGCCGAGGGCGCGACGTGCGGGCCCGACGGCTGCCCGTAACCCGCGCCCGGGCCACCGTAGGATCCGCGCATGAGCATCGTGAAGATCAACGCCATCACGGTCCCGCGGGATCGCTTCGCCGAGTTCGAGCGCCGCTTCGCCTCGCGGGCCGGGAAGGTGTCGAGCGCCGAGGGCTTCGAGGCCTTCGAGCTGCTGCGCCCCAACGACGATCGCGAGGTGTGCCTCGTGCTGACGCGCTGGCGCTCGGAGGAGGACTTCAAGACGTGGGTCTCGGGGCCGGACTTCGCCGCGGGCCACGCGCAGCACCGCTCGGGCGGTCCGGTGGGCACCGGCAGCGAGATCTGGTCGTTCGACGTCCTCGAGCTCGAGGGACCGGCGGAGCCCTGACCGCGAGCGTCGTCACCGCGCTGGCGACGACGCCGGTGAAGGGGATGCGGGTCGTCGAGCGTCCGGCGCTCACGCTCACGACGGCGGGCGCGGCGGACGACCGGCGCTTCTTCCTCGTCGACGAGCGCGGCCGGCTCGTCAACGGCAAGAACGTCGGCGAGCTCGGGACGGTCGTGGCCAGCTACGACGACGCCGTGCTCACGCTGACGTTCCCGGATGGCGCGATCGTCGGCGCAGGCGTCGCCCACGGCGAGCCGTTTCATGCGCGCTTGCGCTCGCGGCCCCTGCGCGTGCGGCCCGTGACGGGCCCGTGGTCTGATGCCCTGTCGGACTGGTTCGGGCGGGAGCTGCGGGTCGTCGAGGGGGTCGATCGCTCGGGCGTCGATCGCGGTCGCGCAGGCGCCGTGAGCCTCGTCTCGCGCGCGTCGCTGGACGAGCTGGCCCGGGTGGCGGGCGAGCCGTCCGTCGACGCTCGGCGGTTTCGCATGCTCGTCGAGATCGACGGCGTGCAGGCGCACGCGGAGGACGCGTGGATCGGCGCGCGCGTGCGGATCGGCGAGGCGGTCGTGCGCTTCCGCGGGCATGTCGGCCGCTGCTCGATCACGACCCGCCACCCCGAGAGCGCCGTCGTCGACCTGCCGACGCTCGACCTGCTGCGCAGCTACCGCGGCGGGCTCGACACGACCGAGCCGCTGGCGTTCGGCGTCTACGGCGAGGTGCTCGAGGGCGGCCGGGTCGCGGTCGGCGACCGCGTCGAGGTCGCGCCGGCGCGCTGATCCGCGTCGCTTGCGCGCGACGAGCTCGCTCGTCGACGGTCGCGCGCGAGGTCAGCGCCGCCGGGCCGCCGGGCCGGCCTTGCAGCGCTTCACGCCCTTCGCGAGATCCGCCGCCAGGGGATGGCCCGGATAGGGCGGGCGGAAGATCGGATCGCCTGTCCAGGCACGCGCCTCATGACGGCAGTGGGTGTGGTGGACCGACTGGATCGACACCCCCCGGCGCGCGCGGTGTCGCGCCGAGGCGGACGAGCAGCTCGTCCCAGGCGCGGGCGCGGGCGGCCGTCGCCCCGGGGCTCGCGTCGCGCGCGCCGACGCCGGGCGGCAGGACGACGCCGCCGTGAGGCTCGTCGTCGAACGGGTGCAGCGCGGACAGGAGCACGATCGGCTGTCGCGCCGCGGGGACGCCGGCCATCCGCTCCCGGGCGGTCGCGATCGGGTCGGCGATGTCCCGCGCGCCGCTTGCCACGACGAGCACGAGCACGCCGCGCGAGGCCAAGAGCGGCGCGGCGAGCTGCGCCGCGAGGTGCTGCTCGGGGCCGGCCGTCGCGTCGATGACGACCGTCGCGCACGGCTGCGGCTGCGCCGGCACATGCAGCGTCGCGCCGAGGCCGTCGCGCCAGCGCCGCGTGCGCACGCCGTCGGCCGCGAGCCGGCGCGTGACGGTGCGCGTCGCTCCGCGGCCGTCGGCGGCCTCGACGCGGACCTCGATAGCGAGCGCGCGCAGCGATCGCAGCGCCGCGACGGAGCCGGTCGAGTCCTTCGCCGGCGACCAACTCGTGCCGAGCTCCTCGGCACGGGATGCGGCCGCCTGCCAGACGCGGCCGTCGTCGTCGCGGTAGCGCGCGCGCCAGGTCAGCTCGGCATCGGGGCCTGCTCCGCGGACGCGCAGGTGAAACGGCTCGTCGAGCAGGCCGTCGGCGGACCCGCGGATCTCGAGCGCGCCGGCGCGGGCGGGCTGGGGGCTCGTAGGCATCGCAGCACAGGATGCACGGCGCGGGCGCCGCGCGCGGGCGGACGTCCGCCGGTCGCGCCGGGCGTCGTCGTGCGCGAGACTGTGCGCATGACCGAGCCGCTCACCGGGGGCTGCCTCTGCGGCGGGGTGCGCTTCACGCTCGCCGCGGCGCCGGTGCTGGCCAGCTACTGCCACTGCACGCGCTGCCAGCGCCGCACCGGGACGGCGTCGTCCGTGAACGCGCGCGTCGGCGCCGAGGGCTGCGACATCAGCGGAGCCGAGCATGTGCGCTGGTGGCGCCACCCCGACGGCGGCTTCGAGAAGGGCTTCTGCGAGGTCTGCGGCGCGCATCTCTTCAGCCGCAACCCCGACGACCACGCGCAGCTCAACGTGCGCTTCGGCGTCTTGGACGCCGATCCCGGCATCCGGCCGAGCTTCCGCCAGTTCGTCGCCTACGCCGCGCCGTGGGAGCCGATCCCCGACGACGGGCTGCCGCGCCACGACGAGCGACCGGCCTGACCTACCCGGAGTGCATCAGCGCCGCCGGGGAGGGCGTCGCGAAGCGGTCACCGCGACGGCGCGCGCGCGACGACGGCCATGCGGTCGCGGAAGTCCGGCGCCCACATCCGGTCGGCCACCCGGGCGGCCTTGGCGCCGCCGACGAGCAGCCGCGCGACGGGCGGCGAGTAGCCGCCGACCCGCTCGAGGTAGTAGCGCACGCTGAACGCCTTCGGCGCGGTCGCGATCTCGAGCACCTCCCATCCCCGGGCCTCGAGCAGCGTGCGGATCGAGTCGCGCGTGAAGAACTGCACATGCGTCGGGATGACGGACCACCAGCGCTTGCCGAGCCGGCGCGCGACGGCGCTGCCCGCGTCGGGGAGGGCCATCCAAGCCACGCCACCGGGCGCGAGCAGCGCGGCCATCCGGTCCAGCGCCTCGCCCGGGCGCGGCAGATGCTCGATGACGTCGCCCATGACGACCGCGTCGTAGCGCCCGAGCGGGAGCTCGGCGGTGAAGAGCTCCCCGGTACGCACGTCGAGGCCGAGCTCGTCGCGTGCGTAGGCGGACGCGAACTGCGACGGCTCGACGCCGACCGTCTCCCAGCCGCGCGCGGCCGCCTCGGAGAGCAAGAAGCCGACCCAGCAGCCGAGGTCGAGCAGGCGGCGCGGGCGCGGCGCGCCGTTGGCCCGGGGAGCCAGCAGGTGCTGCTCGATCTGCGCGAGCGCGCGGCGGGCGGTCTCGCGCTGGCCGGCCTCCTCGTCGACGTAGTCGTCGGAGGCGGCGTCGGCGTACGCGCTCTCGAGCACCGCGTCGGCGGGCATCGGATCGGTCTGGCGGTGCCCGCACGTCGTGCAGCGCACGAGGTCCGACAGCGCCGTGCCGAACTTGTCGGTCGTGGGGATCAGGCCGTCCGGCCCCGCGTCGCCGGCCACCTTGAGGTGCGGCACGAGCCCGGACGCGCCGCAGGCGCTGCATCGCGTCACAGGTCCGCAGCCTACGCAGTTGCGGCCGGCACCCCGCCCGCCGGCGCGCCGGGCAACAGCGCCCGGACGTCACCTGGGGCCTCGTGCACCTGGACGACCCGCGTGCCCACTACGATCAGCGAGTGGTCGAGCGGCACCTGTCCCTGGTGAGCGTCGTCGCGCCGATGCTCAACGAGGAGGACACGGCGGGCGTCTTCTGCGAGCGCGTACGCGACGCGTGCGACGGGCTGCCGTGGGAGCTCGTGGTCGTCGACGACGGATCGACCGACGCCACCCCCGCGATCCTCGCCGAGATCGCCGCGCGCGACACGCGCATCAAGGTCGTCACGCTGTCGCGCAACTTCGGCCACCAGATGGCGATCACCGCCGGCCTGGACCACGCGTCCGGCGATGCCGTCGTCATGATCGACGCCGACCTGCAAGACCCGCCCGAGCTCATCCCGACGATGATCGAGCACTGGCGCGCCGGGTCGGACGTCGTCTACACGATGCGCACGAACCGCGAGGGCGAATCGCGCTTCAAGGTCGTGACGGCGCGCTGGTTCTACGGGCTCATGGGCCGCGTCGCGGCCGTGCCGCTCGCGTCGAACTCGGGCGACTTCCGGCTGCTGAGCCGGCGCGCGCTCGACGCGATGCTCACGATGCGCGAGCGCAACCGCTACCTGCGCGGCATGACGTCGTGGGTCGGCTTCACGCAGACGGCGCTGCCCTACGAGCGCGCCGCCCGCCACGCCGGCAAGACGAAGTACCCGATCCGCAAGATGGTCCACTTCGCGCTGGACGCGATCGCGTCGTTCTCGAACGTCCCGCTGCAGCTCGCGACGATCGCCGGCTTCGTCTTCGCCGCGATCGCGTTCCTCGCCGTGCCGGTCGCGATCGGCTTCCGGATCTTCGGCCAGTTCTTGCCGGGCATCACGACGACCGTCGTCGCCGTGCTGCTGCTCGGCGGCTTTCAGCTCATCGCGATCGGGCTGATCGGCGAGTACGTGGGACGGATCTACGACGAGGTCAAGCGGCGCCCGTTGTACATCGTGAGCGCTCGCGCCAACGTCGACGCCGCCGAGGATGAGCACGAGCACACCTCCGCCGACTCGTGACCCCTCGCGGATGACGGTCGCGGGCCGCGGACCTGCCGGGCGGCAGCGGGCGCTGACCGCGCTGGGCGCGACGATCTCCCTCGCCGCCCTGGCCGGGGTCGTGTTCTGGGCGCTGCACCAGGAGCCGCCGTCGCTGCCGGACTCGCCGTCGCAGATCGCGGCGCTGGCCGGCGCGATCGTCTTGTACCTCGGCGGCTGCGCGCTGCGCGGGGAGCGCTGGCAGGAGCTGCTGGAGCACAACGGGGTCGACGCGCACCGCGCCGACACGTACAGCCTCGTCGCCGTCGGCTACCTCGGCAACAACGTCCTGCCGGCGCGCGCGGGCGACGCGCTGCGCGTCTTCTTCCTCACGCCGCGCGTTCGCTCCGACGCGCGCGCGGTCATCGGGACGATCGTCGCCGAGCGGCTGCTCGACGTCGTGCTGCTCGTCGGCCTGTTCGTCGTGCTCGCCTTCGGTGTGCTCGGCGGCATCGACGTCCCGTCGGCGGGGCGCTTCCTGCTCGCCGCCGCGATCGTGGCCGGCCTCGTCGCGTTGCTCGCCGCGGCGGCGTTCGTCCTGCACCGCCGCGGGCGCCTGCGCCACGCGCTGGACTTCCTCGCGCCGATGGGCGAGGCGACGCGGCGCATGCGCGGGCGCCACGGCGCGGCGCTGCTCGCGTGGTCCGCGCTCATCTGGGGCCTCGAATGGGGGGCGTGGTGGCTCGCCGCGCGGGCCGCGGGGCTCGAGCTCGGGGTCATCGAGGTCGGCTATCTCATGGGCCTCGCGACGGTCTTCGTGCTCGTCCCGAGCGGGCCGGGATACGTCGGGACGTTCGATGCGGCGATCGTCTTCGGGCTGCACGCGCTGGGGCACACGGAGTCCGCGCTGACGTACCTGCTGCTGCTGCGCTTCGTCATCGCGGTGCCGATCACGCTCGTCGGGCTGGCGGCGCTGGCGGGGCGCTTCGGCGGGATCGCGCGGATGCGCTCGGCGGTGCGGGCGGGATGAGGGTCGCGGTCCTGGGTGCGGGCGTCGCGGGGCTTGGTGGCCGCGTACCGGCTGACCGCGGAGGGCCACGTCTGCGACGTCTACGAGCGCTGGCCGGGGCTCGGCGGTCAGGCTGCGACGCTCGACGTCGGCGGCGGCGAGCTGCTCGAGCGCTACTACCACCACCTCTTCACGAGCGACCGCCACATCGTCTCGCTGTACGAGGAGCTCGGGATGGGCGACGAGCTCGAGTGGCGCGTCTCCTCGATGGCGTTCTTCGTCGACGGGCGCCAGTGGGCGTTCAACGGGGCGCTGGACCTGCTGCGCTTTCGGCCGCTGCCGCTGCTGTCGCGCGTGCGGATGGGGCTTGCGGTGCTGCTCTTGCAGAAGCGCGCGCACGAGGCCGGCCCGTTCGAGTCGATCACCGCGCGCGACTGGATCGAGTCGCGCATGGGTCGCGCGCCGTGGCGCAAGATCTGGGGGCCGCTCTTGCGCGGAAAGTTCGGCGAGCGCGCCGAGGACATCTCGATGGCGTGGCTGTGGAGCAAGCTCACGCTGCGCCGCCAGCTCGAGGGCGACGAGGCGCGCCAGGAGCAGCTCGGCTACCCCAAGCACTCGTGGGAGCTGTTGTTCGACGCGCTGCGCTCGGCCATCGAGGCGGGCGGTGGTCGCGTGTTGATCGACCGCCCGGCGGCGGGGCTCTCGCGCGACGGCGACCGGTTCGTCGTGGCGTCCGGCGCGAAGGGATCGTTTCGCCGCGGCCACGACCCGCGCGCCTACGCGCGGCCTGGCCGCGGCGGCCCCGAGCGACGCGGACGGCGCGAGACCGCGGGCCGAGCGGACGCCGCGCGGGACGCGTTCGCGGGCGGCGAGCGCTACGACGCGGTCGTCGCGACGGTTCCCAACGACGTGTTCCTCGGCCTGCTCGACGACGACCTCGCCGAGGCGATCGGAGCGTCGTACCTCGATCGCCTGCGCAGCACCGAGTACCACACGGCGCTGTGCCTGCTGCTCGAGCTCGACCGCCGCTTCTCGCCGTTCTACTGGACGAACATCGCCGACACGACGATCCCGTTCGTGGGCCTCATCGAGCACACGAACTTCATCGACCCAAAGCGCTACCAGGGCCGCCGCTTCCTCTACGTCGCCAACTACCTCGCCCCCGGCGACCCGCTGCTCGCACTGTCGCAGGACGACCTGCTCGCCGCGTACCTCCCCGGCCTGCGGGCCGTCCAGCCCGACTTCTCCCCGGACTGGATCGTGAAGAGCTGGCTGCACCGCGAACCGGCCGCCCAGCCGATCGTCACGGTCGGCTACCACAAGCGCATCCCGCCCCTGCAGACCGGCGTCCCCGGCCTCATCCTCGCCAACACGACCCAGATCTATCCCGAGGACCGCGGCACGAACTACTCGGTCCGCCTCGGCGGCGACGCGGCGCGCGCCCTGCTGGCCGATCGGTCGTAGAGCCGCCCGCTTACCCGCTGTCGCCCGACAACGCATCGAGTTTCGCGCGCAGCGAATCCGCCCAAGCGTCAGCGGTGCCGAACGTCGCTTCGAGCACGTCAAGCGCCGCTTGATAGTGGCTCGTGGCGGATTGGCTGTCGCCGGCTTGGAGTGCGAGGTCCCCGAGCTTGTTGTGGCTGACGCTGAGGTCGCGTTGGGCGGTGGCGTTGGTGGGGTCCTGGTCGGCGAGCCGCTGCGCGATGGTGAGGCCGGCTTGGTAGTGGCTGGTCGCGGTCGCGCCGTCGCCGGCTTGGAGCGCGAGGTCCCCGAGCTTGTTGTGGCTGACGCTGAGGTCGCGTTGGGCGGTGGCGTTGGTGGGGTCCTGGTCGGCGAGCCGCTGCGCGGATGGTGAGGCCGGCTTGGTAGTGGCTGGTCGCGGTCGCGCCGTCGCCGGCTTGGAGTGCGAGGTCCCCGAGCTTGTTCGTGGCTGACGCTGAGGTCGCGTTGGGCGGTGGCGTTGGTGGGGTCCTGGTCGGCGAGCCGCTGCGCGATGGTGAGGCCGGCTTGGTAGTGGCTGGTCGCGGTCGCGCCGTCGCCGGCTTGGAGTGCGAGGTCCCCGAGCTTGTTGTGGCTGACGCTGAGGTCGCGTTGGGCGGTGGCGTTGGTGGGGTCCTGGTCGGCGAGCCGCTGCGCGATGGTGAGGCCGGCTTGGTAGTGGCTGGTCGCGGTCGCGCCGTCGCCGGCTTGGAGTGCGAGGTTCCCGAGCTTGTTGTGGCTGACGCTGAGGTCGCGTTGGGCGGTGGCGTTGGTGGGGTCCTGGTCGGCGAGCCGCTGCGCGATGGTGAGGCCGGCTTGGTAGTGGCTGGTCGCGGTCGCGCCGTCGCCGGCTTGGAGTGCGAGGTCCCCGAGCTTGTTGTGGCTGACGCTGAGGTCGCGTTGGGCGGTGGCGTTGGTGGGGTCCTGGTCGGCGAGCCGCTGCGCGATGGTGAGGCCGGCTTGGTAGTGGCTGGTCGCGGTCGCGCCGTCGCCGGCTTGGAGTGCGAGGTCCCCGAGCTTGTTGTGGATGACGCTGAGGTCGCGTTGGGCGGTGGCACCATCGGAACCTGTCTCGACCCGAGATCGAGCGATGTCCAACATCTCGGTCGCGCGCCGGATGGCTGCGGTCAGGCTGCCGGTCAGCTCAAGCGCCTCGCGCTCGCGGTCAGCGAGCTGGAGGTACCCATCTGCGTCCTCGGGCACCATCACGAGAACCTCGCCGAGGAACGACGCCACGGACAGCTCCCCGAGCAGCCTCGCGATGGCTTCGCAGAAGTCGGCTGCGGCGTCAACGACCTGCTCGAACTGCCCGGTCGCCGCAAGATGGCCGCAGATCTCGATGAGCTCGCCGAACTCGACCTGGCCCGTGCGTAGGTGCGTGAGTCGCATGGCGAGCGCGGCGCGGTGGCGGCGGTCGAGCTCTTCGCCCTGGTGCTCGGCAACCGCGTCGGCGACCCACGGGTGGACGACGAGCGCGCCGCCCTCGACCGCGGAGACCAGCGTCAGGTCGGTCAGCCGGCTCGTGCCGCGGCGGACGGCGGCTTGCTGTTGGGGCGTCGGTACCGCGCCGTGGCGGGCCAGCGCCAGGTCGGCAATCGACATCGGCATGCGCGATACGGCGGCCTGCAGCACGAGCTCGCGCTCTTCCTCGTCGAGGTGTGACAGCAGCTCGCCGAGCACGATGTCGCGGCTGCCGAGGAGGACCGCGTCCGAGAGCGTCTGCTCAAGGGCGACCGGCTCAGCGAGGTCGATGCCTTCCTCGTCGGCGAGTCGGTGGAGCTTGCGGGTGACCGCGCGCAGGTTGCCGCGTCCGCCGCGCAGCATCGCGTCGACGAACTCGATCAGGCGCGGGTGGCCGCCGATCGTGCGCATGACGACCTTGCGGTCCTCGAATGCGAGTGTGCGCAGCGCCGGCAGCCGGATGAGCAGCCGCCGCAGCTCCGCCGGGCTCAGCGCGGGCATGCGGATTCGCCACAGCCAGGGATCCGCGGTCACGATCGGGTAGCGGCTTGTCACGAGCAGCTTGCCGGTGCGCGCGGCGTCGCACAGCCGCTCGAAGACCTCGGCAAAGCCGGGGTCGCTGAAGTCGCCCTCGTCGGATTCGATGTTCCGCTCGAAGTCGTCGAAGAAGAGCAGCAGCGGTACCTGCGCGAGCATCCGGCAGGTGATGTCGAGCTTGGCCGTCTCGTCGATCTCGGGATTCATGAGCGCGCTGCGAACGTCCGCGAGCTGTTCGACGCCATCGAGCGCCGTGACGACCGCGGTCGTCAGCTTCGAGGGATCCCAGCTACCTTCATGGACGGCGGTCAGCCAACCCCCTTCCATCAAGCGACGCTCGATGCGCCCGGCGAGCGCGGTCTTGCCGATCCCGCCGACGCCGGTCAGGACGACCCCCGAGACGTCGCCGAAGCGCTCAGCCGCCTCGGGACCGCCGCGCAGCGCGCGCAGCGCCTCGCGCAGCTGCTTGCGACGGCCGATCAGCTCGCCGATGCGCAGGCTCCGGACGGCCCCACCGGCCGGTGCCTGCGTCGCGTGCTCGAGCGGCTCGGTCGGCGCGCCGGCGCGCACCAGCGGGAGGTCGTCGCCGGCGGTCAGGAGCGTTGCGACGCCGTACTCGGGAAGCACCTCCGGGCCGGGGATGGCTGCGTTGGCTCGCGCCAGCTCGACCGACCGCCGCGCGCTCGCCAGCGCCGCGCTCGCGTTCGCGCCCCGCGCCGAGGCGAGCGCGTCGTAGAACCGCCGGGCGAGCAGCGTCGCGTACGCGTCGGTCACCGATGTCTGCATCGCGAGCACGCGATCGACGCCGGCCGCGACGAGTCGTGCCGCGAGGCTTGCGGCTCCCTGCTCCGCGCCGGCGCAGCTCGACAAAACGACGAGCGGCAGCGGCCTGCCCGCCGCGCGCACGCGCTCGACGAGCTCTGCGGCTTCGACCGGCACCGGCTCGCCGTCCTCGTTCTCGAGCTCGAGTCCACCCGCTGACCCGTGCGCGGAGATGTGCAGCACGTGGTACTGGTCCTCGCGCAGCGCATCCTCGATCGCTTGCGGGGCGCCGACCTCGAGGATCCGGACCTGCGCGCTGCCCGCGCTCTCGACGCCGGCGATCGCGTCGAGGATCGCCTGCATCACGGCCTCGACGTCGAACGGATCGCTCTGCGTGAGCGTTTCCTCCGGAGCGCCGACGGCGACGAGGATCTTCAGCGGACCGGGGAGCGCCGCGGCGACGTCTCGGTCCACGCCGGGGACGCGGCGGCGAAACCCCACGCCGGGAAGCGTGCAGAGCAGGCGTCCGTCGTGCAGGCGCAGCAGCTCGTAGGGAAGGCCGAGGGCAGCGGCATCGCCGCGTAGCTCGATGTCCACAACCGTGCCCAGCGGGGAGTGGTCGAGGAGGTCGCCGAGGTTGGCGAGCGTGGTGTCGTCGAAGAGCGCTTCACGCAAGCGATGCCCCAGGTCGGCGAGCTCCGCGGCCGCGGCCGCGGGCGGGCGGCTTAGCGCGGCCCATGCCGTCCTCGCGCCGGTTGGAACGGGGGCGTCATGCTCTCCGAGCAGCGTCCCGCCGAGCTCTGTTTGGCAGGACACCCGCCCTTCGGTGCACTCGACATGCAGCGTGATCCGGTGGACGAGGGTCGGAGCGTCAACATCCGGCTTGATCGCATCGGCCGCGGCGCCATGACCGCGCGGCCGCAGGCGCGGGATCGTGCCGAGCGGCGGCTCGACCTCCTCCGGCTGGCCGCTGAGCGCGCGCAGCAGCGTCTGCACGCCCGTGGCGTCGATCGGCTCGACGGTGTAGTGCGTGGTGGTGTTCGCGCCCAGGAACGCCGGGATCCCGGCCACTGCCTCCCCGGGCAGCAGCACTGGGAGGAAGCGGTTCAGCGAGCCGTTGGGCGCGGCGTACACGGCGTCGCGAATCAGCGCAGCTTCGAACTGCACGCCGCGCCCCTCGTCGTCTTCGGCCCGCCCCTCCGCTCGGCGGCAGTACTCCTCCGAGGCCACGACGAGGACGAAGTCCGCCTCGCGGATCTGTCGCATCATCCAGACAGGCCAGTCTTGGCGGCGCTGAGCCGCGAGCCGGTCGAGTTGAGCGTCGATCCCGAGCGTCCGCAGCAGGATCCATAGGGAGCGGACCGCCTCGACGTGATCGTCGGAGGCGTGCGCGTAGGAGATGAACACGCGCGGAGCCAGTCCCGGCGTGAGGTCGGCGGTCACGGCCACGAGCGAGGATCTACCAGACCCCGAAGTGCCGGTGTGTGAGATCGCGCACCACCGGTTCAGGGAGGTGCTGGAACGCTCACGCCTCGAACCGGATGGCGCCGAGTGCAATCATCAGAGGCATGCTCATCCTCGCGCTCGGGATCGTGGCGGCGTCGGTCATCTGGTTGCTCTTCGTCAAGCGGGAGAAGCCGGTCGGGCCGGTCGTTCGCTGGGTCGGCGGGTCGGCGGGGATCGTGGTGCTCGGCCTCGTCGCGACGCTGCGCGGCGGGCTGGTCGCGGGTGTGCTCGTCGTGGCCGCCGGGTCGTTCCTGCTGTGGGTGAGCATGGGCGGCTTGGGAGGTGGCGGTGGCGGTGGCGGCGGACCGGACCCGCCGCGCGAGCCCGATCCCGACCCGAGCCCCGGCGAGCGCGCCGACCTGCCTCCCAAAGCGCTTGACCATGACGCGTTTGACCGGGCGCGAGCCGAGTGGGAGCGCGGGGTGCGCGAGAGCGGCTGAGCCGAGCGCGCGGGCTGCCGCCGCACGGCGCAGCCGGGGACCGAGCCGTGCGAGCCGCCGTCGCGCGGCTCAGCCGTAGGACCGCGCCGCCGGAGCGCGGCTGAGCCGGCGAGCCCGCTACAGCAGCGCGGCGAGGATCGCGCCGAGGACGACGCCGGCGAGCAGCGTCATGGCGAGCACGGCCGTCAGTACGCCGACGACGAGCTTGCCCGGTACCACCGCTCGAACGACGCGCCGGATCGCCACGCCGGCACCGACGGTTCGCAGCACGGCGATGGCGCCCGCCGCGCGGCCGACCCAGCCGCCGCCCCAGCGCTCGAGCTCGGCGCTGCGCACCCGTGCCTCCCACGCGACGACCATCGCGCGAGCCTCGCGGCGCGCCGTGCGCTGGCGGCGCGGCAGGCCGTCCAGGCGCTCGCGCCAGTAGCCGAGCGACTCGCGCGCCTCCACGGCCGACGGGCCCCGCGTCGCTTCGCGGACGTCGTCGTCGTGTGCGTTCGAAGCCGTCGCGGGCATGCGTCGATGATAGATCGCTCTCCTGACCGGGGCGGAGGGTTGGGGGTTCGCGGGTACCGGGAGCCCTCGGGGCGACGCGGGAACCCTTCGGGGCGACGCGACTTTCGCGCCCGGTGAGCGTTTAAACCGCATGCGACGCACACCCGCTCTCATCGCCCTCGCCGCCGCGCTCGGCGCGCTCCCGTCGTCCGCGAACGCCGCACCGCCGTGGTCTGAGCCGCAGACCGTGCCGGGGCCGGCGAACGTCAACCCGTTCACGCTCGGCCTCTCGCTCGGCAACGCGGAGCGCGGGGCGCTCGGGTTCACGAGCACGGTGCCTCCCGCGCGCGGGTGCACGCAGATCGCCTCCGTCGCGGGTGTCGGCCGTGGCGCGCCCGGTCGTCCGCGCTCGCTGAGGCCGTACGACCTCGCCGCACCGCCGGCGGCGTACGCCAACACGCGGGCGATCCTCCTGCAGCGCCGCACGCTCGACACCCGCTGCCGGCGCTCGCGGCTCGTCGTGAGCTTCGCGTCGCTGCCCGGCTCGCTCGGCGCCCGCAGGGTCCTCGACCGCGAGGTGAACCTGCGTCACGCCGCGGTGGCCGTCAACGCGCGCGGGCAGGCAGCCGCCGTGTGGACCGAGGACAAGGGCTACCGCGGACGGCGCGCGAACAACGACCGGCTCTACCTGGCCCTGCGCCCGGCGGGCGGCAGGTTCGGCGCGCCCTCGGTGCTCGTCGGCAGCGGCAAGCTGTCGGGCGTCAGCGTCGCCTACGGCGCATCCGGCGACCTGCTCGTCGCGTTCGAGCGCAAGGCGATCGACGCGGGCGGCCAACCCGGGCCGCGGCGCGTCCAGGCGCGCTTTCGCCGCGCGGGGCACGGCTTCGGCGCGATCATGGATCTCGGCCCGGAGCAAGGGGTCACGAAGCTCGTCACGGCGGTCACGCCCGGTGGCCGCGGCTACGTCGCGTGGGGCACGCAGGACGGCGGCATCGAGGCGAACGATCCGTTCAACGTCTGGGCGGCGAGCAAGCCGGCCGGCCCGCGCGCGTTCCGACCGGCGGGCAACCTCTTCAGCGGGGAGGGCCGCAACATCGACCGGCCCGACGGGCGGCTCGGCCTCGCGACGACCGGCGAGGGCGCGGTCCTCGCCTTCGGCGGGGTCGCCGACGGCGGACCGAGGGTCGGCACGATCCGCCCGGTGCTCGTGTCCGACGCCGGCGCGAACGCGACCTTCGGGCCGCCGGTGCCCGTGCCCGCCGGCAACGGCGCGGTCGGCGGCGTCGCCGTCCAGCCCGACGGCAGCGCCACGGTCGTGTGGGTCCAGCAGAAGACCGGCGAGCTCGACGAGGCGGTCGGCGTCTTCGCTTCGACGCGGCCGCCTGGCGGCGCGTTCGCCCAGCTCCCCGAGCTCGTCGCGCCGCTGCCGCCGTTCCCGACCGCGGTGCCCGCGGTCGCCGTCCCGGCGCGAGGCGGCCGGGTGCAAGCGGCGTGGCTCGAGCTCAACGTCGGCATTCGGATCAGCCGCCGCGGCTTCAGTCAGGGGCGGCGCAGCGCGTCCTCGTAGACCGCCCACGTCGCGCGCGCGGCGTCCGTCCAGGTCCACGACGGCGGCTTGGGCGCCGGCCGGCGGGCGGCGACCCCGGCCGCGAGCAGGCCTTCGAGGTCGCCGGACGCGACGAACGTCGCGCGGTCGCCGAGCACTTCGCGCAGGACCGGCAGGTCGGACGCGACGACGGGGGTTCCGCACGCCAGTGCCTCGACCGTCGGCAGGCCGAAGCCCTCGTCGTCGGAGGGGAACACCAGCGCACGGGCGCCCGAGTAGATCGCGGCGAGGTGGTCGTCTGAGACATGGCCGGTGAGCGTGACGTCGGGCAGCTCGTGCGCCCACGGCTTCGTCGCCCCGACGAGCACGAGCGGCAGCTCGCGCGGCGCCTTGGCGAGCGCGGCGATCCGCTTGCGCGGGTCGGGCGTCTGCAGCCCGCCGACCCACAGCAGGTAGTCCGCCGGCAGCCGGTAGCGCTTGCGCACCGCGGCGATCTCCTTCGGGCCGCGCTCGCGTAGGGCCGTCGCCGGCGCTTCGGGCACGACGACGAGCCGGTCCGAGCCGATGCCGAGGTGCTCGGTGACGTCGGCGGCGACGACCGCGCTCGGGACGATGACGAGCTTCGAGCGCTCGACCGCGAGGTAGCGCATGCGAAAGCGGATGCCAGAGCGCAGGTACTCGCTGCGGCGCTTCAGCGGGACGACGTCGTGCAGCGTCACGATCTGCGGGCACGGCGGGCGCAGCAGCGCGCCGTCGATCCAGGGGGAGTGAAACGCGTCGACGCGCCGCGGGCGGTGCGTCTCGACGAGCTCGTGCTCGCCGGCGGTCTCGCGCAGCGCCTCGATGAGGCAGCTGACATAGCGCCCGATCCCGCGCGGATCCGGCGCCGGCCGGCTGTCGAACGCGATCCTCATCGCCCCGCCGCCTGGAGGAGGATCTTCTCGACGCGGTCGGCGTACGCGTCGGCGCCGAAGCGCTGCGCTCGCTCGCGCGCCGCGGCGCCCATCTCGGCGCGCCGCCCGAGCACCTCGAGCACGGCGGCGGCGAGCTCGTCGGGGCGGCCGGGCGTGACGAGCAGGCCGGTCTCGCCGTCGGCGACCACCTCGGCGAGGCCGCCGACTCTCGTAGCGACGACCGGCGTCCCGGCCGCCATGGCCTCGGCGAGGACGGTCCCGAACGGCTCCTGGCGCGAGGGGACGACGAGGACGTCGAAGTGGCGCATGACGGCCGCGCCGTCCTGCACCCACGGCACATGCTCGACGCCCTCGCCGGCGCGCACCTCGGCGGCGTACTCGGGCGCCGAGTCGTAGGGGTCGTCGCCGACGAGCACGATCCGCGAGCCGGGCGCTCCGGCGTGGATCGCGGCCGCGGCGCGGACGAGGTCCAGCGGGCCCTTGCGCGGCTCGATGCGCCCGACGAAGCCGACGATCGGCCCGCCGCCGTTGCGGCTCGGCGGCCACGGTGGCGGCACGTCGGGGACGTCGAGCTCGACGGGGCAGTAGACGACGTGTGCCTCCAGCCGCGGGCGCAGCCGCTCGGCGACCGCGCCGGAGTCGGCGAGCACGGCGTCGGCGAGCGACCAGAAGCGGGGCACGCGGTCGACGATGTCATGGACGTGCAGGACGGTGGGTCGTCCGGCCAGCGCCGGCAGCAGTCCGTCCACTCACCGTCCCGTTGAGGTACACGAGGTCAAAGCCGCGCGCGAGCTTGCGGACCGGGGCGAAGCTCGCGAGCGCCCGCGCGCCGCGGCCGCGCTCAAGGCCTCCCAGCGCGACCCGCACCACCGGCAGCCCGGCGTCGTCGAGCGGGCCGGGCTCGGGTGTGGCCAGCGTCAGCTCGTGGCCGCGCGCGAGCAGCCGGCGCGCGAGGCGCAGCAGCCCGATCTCCGCGCCGCCCGGGTGGGCGACGGCACACACGGCGAGGATCCGCACACGAAGGATCGTCGCAGGGCGCGGCCTGGGGCGGGCGGTGAGTGCCAGAACGTGGTGTGTCGGGAGCGCAAGGCGATGCATGCCACGTCGCTCGCCACTGCTAGCGTCGACCCGGAGTTGGATCGATCGGCGATACCGCCAGGACCGACGTCCCTGCACGATGCCGTCTGGGCGCACACGCCCGAGGCCGCGCGACCGGCGCGCTTCGAGCTGCGGCGGGCGTTCCTGCTCGCGCACGTCGAGCCAGGTCACACCGTGCTGGACGTCGGCTGCGGCGCGGGCGAGTTCAGCCTGGCGCTGCGCGACGCGGAGGCGCGCCCGATCGCGGTCGATGTCGCGCGCGAGGCGCTGCGGCGTGCGCGCGAGCGGGTGCCGGGGGTCGACGCGCGGCTGTGGGTACCCGGCGAGGCGCTGCCGGTGGAGGACGCGAGCGTCGATGCCGTCTGGGCGGGCGAGGTCGTCGAGCACGTCGCCGACGTCGCGCCGTGGTTGTCGGAGCTGCGCCGCGTGCTGCGCCCGCGAGGCGCGCTGCTGGTGACCACGCCCCACCACGGGCCGGGCACCCTCTTGCGCCTCGCGCTGAGCCCGCGCGCGTTTGCCGAGCACTTCGAGCCGCGCTCGGACCACGTCCAGTACTTCTCGCCACGCACGCTGCGCGAGCTGCTCGCAGACCTCGGCTTCGACGTCGAGGATCTGCGTCGCGCCGGCGGCCTGCCGGGCATGCGCTCGACCATCCTCGCTCGCGCGGTACGCGGCTGAGGGCGCCGTACGGCCCGCGCCCGGCGACGCCCTCGAGCGGCGCGCGGCCCTCCGGCGCGGCCCCGGCGCGCGGCCCCCGGCGCCCGGCCCCACCCGGCCCCGGCGCGCGGCCCCGGCGCGCGGCCCCGGCGCGCGGCCCCGGCGCGCTGCCCCCGCGCCGGCCGGGGGACAGACGCGACCTGTCCTCGTCTGCGGATGAGCAGCCGGGGATAGCACCGGTGCTAGCAGGGGCTGCACACGCCGGATCGGAGGGGCGGCGAGCCGCGCGCCCGGGCCGGGGGCGTATCGTGCGTGGCGGATGCGCGTGCTGCTGGACACGACGTACGCGCGGCGCGGGCCGAGCGGGACCGGCGTCTACATCGACCGCCTCGCGCAAGCGCTGCGCGAGGAGGGCGTCGACGTCGTCGAGGCCGGCAACGAGCGCCGGCCGGCGCCCGCGGGCGGTGGCGCGGGCAGCCTGCGCAACCTCGCGCTCGACCAGCGGTGGACGCAGATCGAGCTGCCGCGCCTCGCGCGCGCAGCGGCAGCGGACGTCATCCACCACCCGCTGCCGGCGCTCGCGCTCCGAGCGCCGTGCCCGCAGGTCGTCACGGTCCACGACCTCGCGTTCGAGCGCCTTCCCGAGTGCTTCAGCCCCGCGTTCCGGCGCTATACGTCCCAGACGCACCGCCGCGCGGCTCGCGGCGCGCAAGCCGTCGTGGCCGTTTCGCAGACCACCGCCCGCGACGCGCAAGCGCGCTGGGGCGTGAGCCCCGACAGGGTCGTCGTCGCGCTCCACGGCCCCGGCCAGGAGCCCAAGCTCGTCGCCGCCGTCCGCGCGGAGCACTTCCTCTACATCGGCGACGACGAGCCGCGCAAGAACCTCGCGCTCCTGCTCGACGCGCACGCGCGCTACCGAGCCGCGTGCAAGATGGTCGGGGGTCCGGCGGGCTTGCCGCTCGTGCTCGCGGGCAGGGCGACGGCTGAGCAGGATGGCGTGCGCTGCGAGCCCGAGCCGGACCTCGCGAAGCTGCTCAACGGCGCCGCCGCGCTCGTGCACCCGTCGCTGCACGAGGGCTTCGGCCTCACGCCGCTCGAAGCGATGTACGCCGGCGTGCCCGTCGTCGCAGCTCGCTCGCCGGGGCTGACGGAGACCTGCGCCGACGCCGCGCTGTACGTCGATCCGCACGACGCGCACGAGCTCGCCCTCGCGCTCGCCAGCATCGCCCGCGACGCGACGCTGCGCGCCGGCCTCGCGCGCCGCGGGCGCGCCCGAGCGGCGGACTTCAGCTGGCAGGCCTCGGCGCGCGCCCACATCGCGGCCTATACCCTCGCCGGGTGGCCCGTTCCATGACAGACCACCCCCCGCGATGAAGGTCGCGATCCTCGGGACGCGCGGCATCCCCGCGTCCTACAGCGGTTTTGAGACGGCGGCGGAGCAGCTTGCCAGCCGCCTGACGCAACGCGGCCACGAGGTCATCGTCTACTGCCGCCCGCACGTCGTCGACCGCCGCTTGACCGAGCACAAGGGCGCGCGCCTGGTCCACCTGCCGGCGATCCGCAACAAGTACCTCGACACGTTCAGCCACACGTTCCTCTCAGCGACGCACTGCGCGCGCCGGGTGCGGCCCGACGTCGCGCTGTTCTTCATCGCCGGCAACAGCCCGATGTGCCTCATGACCCGCGGCGCCGGCATCCCGACGGTCATCAACGTCGACGGCCTGGACTCCGACCGCAGCAAGTGGCCCGCCGTCGCCAAGGCCTACCTGCGCTTCGCCGAGCGCAACGCGCCGAAGTGGTCGGACACCGCGATCACCGACTCGCACGCCGTCGCCGAGATCTTCGAGCAGCGCTACGGCCAGCGGATCGGGGTCGTGCCGTACGGCGTCGACGACCCCGGCCACACCGGCACCGAGACGCTCGAGCGGCTCGGCTTGGAGCCGCGCAAGTACGTCCTGTTCGTCGGGCGCCTGGAGCCCGAGAACAACCCGCATGTGCTCGTCGAGGCGTTCAGCCGCATCTCAAGCGAGCGGGCGCGCGACATGAAGCTCGTCGTCGTCGGCGGCGCCCCCTACGCGCACGACTACATCAAGCAGGTCCAGCGCGCCGGCGACCCGCGCGTGATCTTCCCCGGCTACATCTTCGGTCGCGGCTACTGGGAGCTGCAGCACCACGCGTACGTCTTCTGCGCGCCGACGGAGGTCGGCGGGACGCACCCGGTCATCCTCGAGGCGCTCGCCGCAGGCAACTGCGTGCTCGTCAACGACCACGCGCCGAACGTCGAGACGGTCGGCGACGCGGGCGTGACGTTCTCGGGCAAGGAGGGCGTGCCCTCGCTGACCGCGCAGCTCGAGCGCCTCTTCGACGAGCCCGAGCTCGTCGAGCACTACCGCGACCGCGCCCGGGAGCGCGCGCGCCGCTACTCCTGGGACGCCGTGACCGACGAGTACGAGCAGCTGCTCGTCAGCGTCTGCGAGCGCGGCGGCCCCGGCGGCCTGCCGGTCGAGCTCGTGGACACGGGTGCGGATGCCCCGCAGCCCCTCGCGGGCACGCTGTAGGCAGCGGGCGGGAAGCGGGCAGCGCGGCAGCGGGCAGCGGCGGGCAGCGGCGGGCAGCGGCGGGCAGCGGCGGGCAGCGGCGGGCAGCGGCGGGCAGCGGGCGACGGCGGGAGCGTCAGCGAGTGACGGTAACGCGGGCCGCCCGGCTCGCGAGCACCTTGCGCCCGTTGACCCAGCGCAGCCGCACGTAGCCCGACCGAGGCACGGACATCCGCGCGTTGAAGTAGTGGCGCGGCCCGCTGACGCGGATCGTGCGGCGCGTGCGCCAGCGCGACGAGCCCCGCGGGCGCCACTGCAGCGAGACCGCCGGGCGCGTGCTCGCGTTCGCGGCGCGCAGCATGCCGAACAGGCTCACAGCCCGGCCTCGGCGCACGCGCGGCGTCTTGAGGTACAGCGGCGTCACGTAGGCCCGGTAGGCCGGCTTGCGCTTGCCGGTCTGCAGCGTCAGCCCGGTCTGGAAGGTCCGCCATGCCAGGCGCGACTGCGTCCTGGTGCTGTAGCGCGGGTCGGGCTTGTCGTCGACGAGCAAAAACTGGCTCAGCGCGCGCACGTTGGGGTTGCGCGCGGCGATGTACTCGGCCTGGTTGAGGAACGCCGCCTGCTGGGAGAACGAGACGTGAAACGGGTCCGGCTTCGTCTGGTAGCCGTACTCGGTGAGGTAGAGCGGCACGCCGCGCGACGTCTGCGTCCTCTGGCCGTAGCGCGCGTAGATGCGGCGCAGCTCGCGGCTGAGGTCGCCGAGGTTGGCCATCGTCACCCAGTCGGCGGGCTTCTGCTTGATGGAGGGCGGCGTCAGGAGGTCGTACGGATGGTGAGCGAACCCGGTCGCGCGAAACAGCGCCGGGTTGTCGGCGACGAACTGCGCCGGGTTGCGATCGGGGCAGCCGCGGACCAGAGCCGAGGTTCCCTTCAGCAGGTTGAGGTTGTCGTCGAGGCAGTACATCTGGCGGATGAAGCGCAGCGCGTCGATCGACTGCGTGACGCCCTTGCGACTCCCCTGGCCCTGGGGTGCGGTCTCGCCGACGAGGATCGTGTCGGTGCCGTGGCCGGTGGCGGCCAAGCCCGACCACATCGCGGCGGCGAGCGAGCGGTAGACCGACGGGGACGACTCGATCCGGCGGCTGGGCGAGCGCGGGTCCGGCGCCCATTGCGGCGTCAGCCAGCCGGCCTGGTTGGGCTCGTTCCAGATCGACCAGTAGTCCACGCGCGGCAGGCCCTGGTAGGTGCCGCTGTAGCGCTTGCCGACCGCCTGCACGAACTTGTTGAACTCCTCGGGGTTCGGGCCCCACGTCTCCTGCAGGTCCGGGCGCGATGCCGGCGGATCGCCCGCCGCCCAGGTCGGCACCGGCGAGGTGATGTTGAGGTTCACGAGGATCCCGCGCGAGAGCGCCTTGCGGATGAGCGCGTCGTAGCGCTCCCACACGGGCTTCTGATAGCCCGCTGGATCGGTCGCGTCGAAGTTCGGCTTCTGCTGCGCGTCGTTGGCCGGCGCGAGGATCCGCCAGAAGACCGACACGCGAATCCGGTCGACGCCGAACGCCTGAAGCTGATTGAGCGTCTCGTCGACCTGCGTCGGGGTCCCGTAGACGAGCAGGATGTCGTCCTGGAACATCGACTCCTGGGTCGGCGACGCCGAGGCCGCAGAGGGCAAGGCCGCCAGCGCAAGGGCGGCTGTGATGAGGGAGAGGAGTCGTTTCACTTGATGGAGGCGCCGGCCGCTGCAATCTGTCTGCGCGCGTCAATGAACACGCCAAGTGGCCGAGCGGAGCGGGGGTCAAGATAGACGGCCCGGCGACTTGCCGTCTCAGCGGCCTTCGGCTGGCCGGCTCGCAGCTCGAAGTTGGCGAGCTGGATCCAGGGCTCCGGATTGGCGGGTTGTAGGCGCACAGCCTCTTGCAACGCGGCGCGCGCCTGAATCTGGCGGTTACCCGCCTGCTCCTCGATCGCGCTGAGCCGAAACAGCGGCTCGACGGCCAGCGGATTCGCGGCGCGAGCCGCCCGCGCCTGGCTGCGAGCACCTTCGACGTCGCCCGCTTCGAGCGTCGTCAGGGCGCGCTGGCCGAGGGTGTCGGAGCGCAGCGGCTGCCAGACCGTCCACGCCGCGACGAGCGCGATGAGCACGACGGCCGTGGCGCAGATGGCGCGCGAACGCTCGCGTAAGCCGGCGCGCAGGCGCTCGGACAACCTCCCGTGCGTGCGGCGCGGCGCCGCGGCGGCGAGCGGACCGCGTCCGGCGACCCAGCCCGCGGCGAGCAGCGCGACCGCCGCGTTGGCTGGCACGAACCACGTCCAGTCGACGAGCGAGTGCACACCGAAGACGAGCACGACGGCGACGAGCGTCAGCAAGCCGATGCGCTCGGGCGAGAACGAGCGCACGCGATCGCGCCGTCGCAGGCCGGTCGCGGCGGCGGCGCTCACGAGCCATGCTGCGAGCAGCGCGAGCGAGACCGCGAGCCCGGCGATCCCGAGGTCGGCCGCCGTCTGCACGACGTAGCCGTGGGCCGTGCGGACCGCGGGGTCGGCCTCGCGGTAGCGCTTGCGCACCGTCGCGTAGCCGCCCGCGCCGACGCCCTTCGCCGCGTTGTCGCCGAAGATCCGCAGCGCCTCGTCCCAGTAGCGAGCGCGCACGCTCCCCGCGGCGGTGAGGCGGTCCGCGCTGTTGGACGGCACGCCGGAGTTGGGGTCGGTGAGCTGCTTCCAGCGGCTGGAGATCGAGTCGGTCAGCCCCTGCTGGCCGCCCTGCGCCGCGATCGCCCCGCCGACCGGGACCAGCGCGAGGCAGACGACGAGCACCGTGCCGATGCGCCGGCGGGCGCGCGGGCTCGGCTGGCGGGCCTCGGCGAAGAACCCGACGGCCAGGCCGGCGAGCGTCAGCAGCCCGAGGAGCACGACGACCAGGATCGCGAGGTGCACGCCGGCCTGCTCGCGCAGGCTGACCGGGACGCGGTCGTCCGAGAGCGCGCTCTGGCTGAACGTCCAGCTTGCGGCGGCAGCGGCGCCGGCCGTGCCGACGAGCAGCAGCGCCGCCGCGCGCAGACGCCGCGGCGCGACCGCCGCGACCCAGAACGCCGCGCCGACGATCGCCGCGAGCAGCGCGCCGCGCGAGTACGACAGCAAGACCGTCAGGAGCACGAGGCCGAGCGCCGGGTAGGCGAGCGCGTTCAGCGTCTGATGGCCGGTGCGCCGCGTCCCGAGCCACAGCAGCCCCGGCACGGCAAGGGCGGCCTGAAGGCCGACGCTGTTCCAATAGCCGAACGGCTCGGACAACCGCGCGTAGACCTCGTCGGGATTCAGCGCCGCGGGGAGGATCTTCGTCAGCACGGCGTAGGCGCTGATGACGACGGACGCCAGCGTGATCGCGCCGAGCACCGCGCCCCAGCGGTGCGGGACGGCGTGCGCGAGCGCCGTGGCAGCCGCGAAGACCGCGAGGTAGGCGAAGGTGCGGTTGGCCTCAAGCCAGGTGTCCGAGGGGTTCGCGGCCCACGCGATCGACAACGCGGTCAGGGCCGAGAGCGCGGCCAGCAGCGCCAGCGGACCGATGCCCCAGAGCTTCTCGCGGCGCGGCGCGAGCAGGAGCGATCCGGCGACGGCGAGCCCGCCACCGGCGATGAGCCCGATCTCCGCGGGCGTGGTGCGGCCGATCTGCAGCCCGCCGTCGGCGCTGAACGCGATCGCGCAGATGATCGCCGCGAGCCCGCTCGTCAGCAGCGGCTGGGCCCGCAGCCCCGGGACGCTCAGCGTGCCGGCGGCCGTGCGTCGCTCAAGCGCGGCGGGAGTCGACAAGGCTTCGAATGCGGACGGCGGCGAGCGCGAGCGCGCCGGCGAGCAGCAGGGCGAGCAAGACCAGGATCGGCGTCGGCAGGTTGCTCGAGCTGTCGCCGGGGGCCGCTGCGACGTCGCCCGCGGACACCTCGGGAAGGGTGTCGTCGCTTGCGGCGGCCTGCGCCGCGGCGCGCTCGTCCGGCGTCGCGGCAGCGAGCTGCTCGGCGGCCGGCTTGGATGACGGGTCCGCTGTGGCCGGAGCCTGGCCACCGGGCGTCCCGCCGCCACCGGAAGCGGCGCCGGTGCTGCCGGTGCCGGTGTCCTTCTTCGTCGTCGAGCCGCCCTTCTTCGCGGCGCGCTCCTGGGCGCGGGCGATGATGTCGCGGCAGTTGCCGTACTGGTCGGCGTCGGCGGGGAGCTTCGCGAGCGCGTCGCGGTACTCCTTCTGGGTGTAGCTCTTCGTCAGGATCTCGTCGTCGGTGCAGTCTTGGATGACGTCGCGGCCCGCGGCGAGCGCGGGCGAGCCGCCCGCGAACAGCGCGAGGACGGTGGCGAAGGCGATGGCGTAGTTGCGCATGAGTGGATTCACCGTAGCGAGCGCAGTGCGGCGGCGAAGCCGGCGGCCCATGAGTCGAAGGTGTAGGGGAAGACGTCGCGGCGGGCGCTTTCGCCAAGGCGCGCTCGCAGCGGCTCGTCGTCGTGCAGGCGGCGCAGCGCGCCGCTCAGCGCTGCGACGTCGCCCGCCGGCACGACGAGGCCGTTGCGCTCGTGGCGGACGAGACCGCCGGCGACGGCGCCGACCTCGTCGCTGGCGATGATGGGCGTGGACTGGTTCATGGCTTCGTTGGCCACGAGCCCCCAGGGCTCGCGGAAGTCGCGGGTGCGAAGCGACGGTACGACCAAGACGTCGGCGGCGGCGAGGAAGTTGCGCACCTCGTCGGGAGGCTGCGCTCCGAACGCGCGAACCGCGCCGCCGACGGGGATCCGGGCGGACCCGGATCCCGCGCCGACGAGGACGAGCGCGGCGGTTGCTCCCAAACCTGACTGTTGCCAGGCCTCCAGAAGCACCTGAGCGCCTTTTGCCCGGCTTGGCCGTCCGAGAAACACCGCCGTGAACGACGCGTGCCGAGCGACCTCGACGCGCTCGCTCCAGAAGGCGTTGTCGACCGCCTGCGGCGCGATGTGCACGTTGCGCGCCCCCCGCGCGCGCACGAACGCGGCGACGTGCGGCCCGTAGGCGACGACGGCGTCCGCGGTGCGGTACAGCGTCGCCAGCAGCGGCGCGCCGCCGGCCAGGTGCGCCGGGGTGCGCGGGTGCGCCCACAGCGCGGTCCAGAGGAGAAACGGGGCGCGGGCGCGCCGCGCGCCGAGCCACGCGCCCGGCAGCGCCGTCCGGCCCGCGGTCCCGCAGACGACGGCGTCAAACGCGCCCGATGCGGCGAGCGGGTGGATCTCGCGCTGGCTTCGCACGTAGCGATGCGGCACGCCGGGGTCGGCGACGCCGGCCGTCGCGTGTGTCGAGCGACCGCCGAAGATCGCGAGCTCGATCGGCACGCGCCGGTGCAGCGCGGCGAACGCGCCGACGCGCTCGGGCGGGACGTGGTTCGTGACGAACAGGACGGGCTTCACGGCGCGCTGCCTGGCGCGGCACGCGGCGCGACGCGCGGGCGAGCCGGCCGCAGCGCCTCCCCGTAGGCAGCGAGCGTCGCCGCGCCGCAGCGCTCCCATGTGAACGCGCGCACGACCGTCGCGCGCGCCCAGTCGCCCGCCATGCGCAGCGTGCGGGCGTCGCTGAGCAGCACGTCGATCTCGCCGGCGAGCCGACCGACGTCGCCGGCCGCGACGAGCGACAGCCCGCCGCCCATCGAGCAGATCTCGAGCGGGCCCGGCTCGCCATCGGCGCCGATCGCGGGCAGCCAGCCCGCCATGGCCTCGACGTACGCGACGCCGAACGCCTCGTCCGTCGACGGCATCGCCAGCAGCGATGCCCGCCGGGTGCGCCGCAGCGCCTCGTCGTGCGGTAGCTGACCGGCGAGCTCGACGCGGTCGGCCACGCCGAGCTCGGCGGCGAGCGCCCGGAGCGGTTCGAGCTCCGGCCCGTCGCCGATGACGAGGTAGCGCAGCTGCGGATGGCGGTCGCGCAGCGCGGCGACCGCGCGCAGCACGTCGGCGTGGCGCTTGCGCGCGATGACGTGGCCGGTCGTGACGACGGTCGGGTGCTCGTAGGGCTCCGCGCGCGCGGCGGGCAGGTCCGTGCCGAGCCGGACGACGCGCGTCTCGGATGCCCCGAGCACGCGGCAGCGGTGCTCGATCGCGGCGCTGTTGGCGAGCACGAGCCGCGCCCGGCCGAGCGCGGCCCGCACGCCCTCCGCGCCCGCCGCCGAGCCGGGCTCGGTGTGGAAGACGTCGCCGCCGTGGACCGAGACGACGAGCGGCTTGCCGATCGCGGACCGCCGGACTGCCTCGCCGGCCGGAACGGCGTTGTGCGCGTGGACGAGGTCGTAGTCAAAGCGCCGGCGCAGCGTGCGCAGCGCGATCGCGAGCGATGGCGCGGCCCAGCGCCCCCAGCTGCCGTAGCTCGCCGTGCGCGGCGGGGCGAGGAACGGGACGTAGGCGATCTCGATGCCGTCGAGCGTCGTCGCCCGCGGTTGGGCGAGCGCGGTCGCGGCGGCGCGGGCGGCCGCCCGCGGACCCTCGTGCAGCGCGGCGCGGGGCGGGACGGGGCGGTGCAGGACGAGCACGCGCACGTCGGCGCCGGCGTCGCGCGCCGCGATCGCCTGGCGGTGCGCCCAGACGCCGAGCACCGGGTCGGCGGCGCGCGGGTAGAACTCGGCGACGACCGCGACCTTCACGAGGAGCGCCTCGTGACCGCGCGCGGGCGTGAATGCGCGCCGCCCCGTGCGCTCGGCCGGAGCCCGCGCGCCGAGCGGCGGGTGGGGGTCATCGCACGCGCCGCGACCATCGGGCCTCCTCGCGCGTGACGTACGGGCGCGCGGCGAGGAACGCCGTCGCCTCGGCGACCGCGTCGGCGCGCGCGTAGCCGCCGCCGACGGGCGTCGTGTGGAGCACCGGCGTGGCGTCGACGATGCCCACCGGCCAGGCGCGATCGCGCGCCAGCGCTGCCCAGTGCGCGTCCAGGCCCCAGCCCATCCGCAGCGGCGGGAACGGCAGCAGGGTGTCGAAGCTCGCCGCGGCGAACGCCGTGACCGGCCCGATCTCGGCGAAGCGCGACTCGCGCACCGCACCCCCCGGCCGTCGCCGCGTGACCCCCCACGCGGCGTGCGAGTGCAGGCGGTGTGCGGGCTGCGCGAGGACGAGTCCCGCTTCTTCGGCGCAGTGCAGGAAGCGATCGAGGAAGCGCCGCGGCAGCACGACGTCGTCGTCGACGACGAGCAGCCAGTCGAAGCCGGCCGCGGGGTGCGCGGCTAGCAGGGCGTTGAGGTGCTCGAACTTGCCGCTGTCGCCCATCGCGATCGTGTGCATCGCGACCTCGTGACGCGTGCGGTGCAGCTCGATCCTCGCGGCGCCCATGAGGCGACCGGGCCGCTCGATGCCGAGCACGAGGACGCGCCGGCGCGCCACCGTGGCGCGGGCGGCGCGGTCCAGCCGCCGCACGCGGGCCGCGGCTTCGAGGTCAAGCAGCGCGTCCGCGGCGCGCAGCGACAGCCTCCGCGGACCACGGACCGTCCCGCTGACGCCGGACAGGAAGTCGGGGTCCTCGCCCCGGCTGCCCGCGGCACAGCCTCCGGCAGCGCCCGCCGCGCCCGCCGCCGCCGCGCGCGGGGCGCCGGCCGCCGCCGCGCGCGGGGCGCCGGCCCCCGTGCTCCCTGCAGCCGCGCGCGGGGCGCCGGCCGCCGCCGCGCGCGGGGCGCCGGCCCCCGTGCTCCCTGCCGCCGCGAGCGCCGCGCGCAGCCGGCCGAGCGAGTGCGCCGTCAAGACGATCCCGTTGAGGCAGCGGTAGCGCAGCGGGTGCATCGCGCAGCCCGCGAGCACGCGCAGCTCGCTGCGCAGCGACGGCGCGCTGCCCTTGAAGACGTCGAAGCGCCGGCTCGCCGCGCCGCGGCGGTATGCCGCCGCCGCGAGCGAGCGCAGCCGCGCGTCGTCGCCGGCGCGGCGGTGGTCGAGCGCGGCGGCACCGACATAGCGGATGCGACCGCCCGCCGCGCGCAGCCGCTGCTGCCATTCCTGCTCGTCGCCATACAGCTCGCGAGACTCGTCGAAGCGGCCAGCCCGCGCAACCCAGGCGCGGCGCACGGTCATGTTCGCGCCCCAGGCATGCGGCACGTCGCGGTCGTCGGGGCCGAGCTCCTGCGTCGTGATCGGCGGCGCCTCGCGACCGCACGAGCGCAAGGGGTGATCCTCGAAGCGCGCGTGGATCGGGCCGGTCAGGACGCCGACGTCGGGCCCTGCCCGAGCGTCGGCCTCAAGCAGGGCGTCGAGCCAGCCGGGGCGCACCGCGACATCGTCGTCGACGAAGACGAGCAGCCCGCCGCGCGCCGCGTCGATGCCCGTGTTGCGCGCCGCGTTCAGCCCGCGCGAGGAGGCGTGCGCGACGTACCGCGCACCGTGGCGGCGGGCGACGTCCTCGGTCGCGCCCGACGGCCCGTCGTCGACGACGAGCAGCTCCGCGCCGGCCGCTGCGGCCTGCGGAGCGATCGAGGCGAGAGCCACGTCGAGATACCCCGCCCGCGCACGGGTGGGGACGATGATGCTCGCCTTCGGGTCCATCTCGCCAAAGAGTCTAGGTTTGCAGCGAACTCGTGATCCTCTTCCTGCACAACCGCTACCGCACGACGGGCGGCGAGGAGCGCGTCGTCGACGACCTGCTGTGGCTCGTGCGCGAGCATCTCGGGGAGGAGGCGGAGCTCCTCATGCGCGACAGCGCGGGGCTGGGTCGCACGCACGCGGCCGCCGGACTGCTGCGCGGCGGCCTGCGGCCGGAGGAGGTCGCCGACGCCGTGCGGCGCACCGGCGCGCGGATCGTCCACGCGCACAACCTCAACCCGTCGCTCGGCTGGCGCGCGCTCGCCGCCGCGCGGGAGGCGGGGGCGCGGACCGTCCTGCATCTGCACAACTACCGTCTCGTCTGCGCGGTCGGGACGTGCTTCGCGCGCGGCGCCGACTGCACCCGCTGCCACGGCCGCGACACGCGCCCCGGCGTGCGCCTGAACTGCCGCGGGACCGGCCCCGAGGCCGCGGTCTACGCGGCCTCGCTGGCGCTCTGGCAGCGGCGGCTGCTCGCCCACGCCGACGCCGTCGTCGTGCCGAGCGCGTTCGCGGGCGGCCGGCTGTGCGAGCTTGGCGCTCAGGTCGACCCGGCGCGGCTGCACGTCGTCGGCCACGTCGTGCGCCGCGTCGTCGAGCGCTCGACCGCGGCGCAGGGGGTGCACGCGCTCGTCGTCTCGCGGCTGGCGCCGGAGAAGGGCGTCGAGGTCGCGATCGCGGCGTGCGCGGCCGCGGGCGTACCGCTCGTCGTCGCCGGCGACGGCCCGCTGCTCGGCGACCTGCGCGCGCGCGCCGGTGGCACCGACACCCGCTTCGCGGGCCGCGTGGGCGACGCCGAGCTCGCGCTGCTGCGCGCCGCGGCGGGCGTGGCGGTCGTCCCGTCGCGCTCGGCGGAGACGTTCGGCTTGGCGGCCGCGGAGGCGATGGCGGCCGGGCTTCCGGTCGCGGGCAGCGCGATCGGCGCGCTGCCGGAGCTCTGCGGGCCCGACGGCCTCGTGAAGCCGGGCGACGCGGCGGCGCTGGCGCTCGCGGTGCGCGCGCGCTTCGGGGACGCGGACGCCGGCGAGGCCGGGCGCGTGCGCGTGCGCCGCATGGCCTCGCCGGAGGCCGTCGCGGGCGCGCTCGGCGACGTCTACGACGCCGCCGTCCGGTGACGCGCGCGCCGGGCGGCGCAGCGATCCGGGTGGGGTCGTAGGATGCCCGCCATGCGATGGAGAGGGGCACTCGCCAGCTTCTGCGTGGCCGCGTTCGCGGTCGGCGTGGTCGTTCCCGCGTCCGCGGAAGCGCGCATCGAGACCTTCAAGCTCCAGACGAAGCCCTTCCTGCTGTCCGGCTTTCAGACGATCTTCCCGAAGATCCCCGTCTCGACGCCGAGGCGTTCGGGGTACATCACGCGGATGGACGCGCACCTCGTCGACTCGCGCGGTCACCGGGTGTCGATCCGCAACGTGATGCTTCACCACATCGTCTTCATCACGAGCGGCAGGGACAAGAACGGGTCGTGCCCGGGTCGCGGCGGCGAGCCCTTCTGGGGGACCGGCGAGGAGCGCCAGCCGCTGATCCTCCCCGAGGGCTATGGCTACCGGGTCGGCGCGAAAGACAAGTGGCGGATGCAGACGATGCTCATGAGCCACAGCCTCAGGGCCCACAGGGTGCGGATCGTCTACACCGTGCGGATGGTGGTCGGCGCCACGCTCAAGCGCGTCAAGCCGCTGTGGCTGCGCGCCAACGGCTGCTCGATCCACCCGAGCTATGACATCGAGGGCGACCAGCCGCCCGGCAGCGTCCACAAGAAGCAGTCGCTGTGGCGGATGCCGCTCAGCGGCCGCATCGTCGCGGCGAGCGGGCACCTGCACGGCAGCTCGTACGGCCTGAACGTCACGCAGCCGCGCTGCAAGGACCGCCTGCTCGTCGACCAGAAGCCGCTCTACGGCTACGCCGACGACATCGTCTATCGCGCGAAGCCGATCCTCCACGAACCCGGGCCGATCGCGACCGGGCTGTTTCTGTCGAAGGACGGCATCCCGGTGCGCAAGGGCGAGATGCTGAAGGTGACGGGCTTCTACGAGGGCTCGCGCCCGCACCCGCGGGTCATGGCGATCACGCACGTCTACATCGCGCCCGACCGCGAGGCGCCGCGCGCGTGCGCCCCGCTGCCCGAGGACGCGCACATCTTCTGGACGCGCAAGGACGGCCGTACCAAGCCGCCCGTGATCGATCTGCCGCTGAACGGCCTGCGCGACGGCAAGGTCGTCGAGATCGACCGCCCGCTCGGAGCCGAGCGGACCGTGAGCTCGCCCGCGACGCTGGTCCAGGTCGGCCGCGACAAGTTCCTGCCGGCGAACCTGTCGGTCGCGCGCGGGACGAGGGTCGTCTGGAAGTTCACCGATCCATCGCTGCACAACATCCTGCTCGCCAGCGGGCCCCGACATGTCGCATCCACGACGCTCACGAAGGGAGGTCGCTATGAGAAGCGGCTCTACACCCCCGGTCGGTACAAGCTGTTCTGCTACCTGCACCCGATCACGATGACGCAGGTCATCGACGTGCGCCCATGAGCCTCGCGCTGCGGGCCTCGGCCATCGCGGCCGCCATCGCGACCTGCGGGGCGCTCGCCGCGGTCGCCGACTCTGCCACGAAGCGGTCGATCAAGGTCGGCGACAACTACTTCGTCCGCTCACGCGGCGTGCCGGTCGTCACGGTCACCCGCAACACGCGGGTGACCTGGCGCTGGACGGGCGACTCGCCGCACGACGTGCGGGTGTCGCGCGGCCCGGTCAAGTTCCGCTCCAAGGTCCAGACCGAGGGCACCTACAGCAGGACCATGACGCGGCGCGGCACCTACAAGATCTACTGCATGATCCACAGCGCGTCGGACCAGTCGATGGTCCTGCGCGTCAAGTAAACCTCTCAGCCGTTGTCCTTGGCGACGGCCGCGCCGGCGTCGGGCTCGCCGTCTGTCGCGGCTGCGTCCTGCGAGTCGACCGTCGCGCCGGCCGCGGGCTGCTCGTCGTCGTCGGCCGCGGCCGACGCGGCATCGTCCGCGGCGCTTGCGGGCTCGGGCGCGTCGTCGGCGGATGTGTCGGCCGCGGGCTCGGGCGCGGCGGCGGCGGATGTGTCGGCCGCGGGCTCGGGCGCGGCGGCGGCGGATGTGTCGGCCGCGGGCTCGGGCGCGGCGGCGGCTGCAGCGGTCGCCGGCTCGGGCGCCGTGTCCGCGGAGTCGCTGACGGCCTCGGGTGCATCGCTCGCCGCCTCGGCGGCGGCGATCGCCGCCGCGGCGTCGCGGTTCGCGCGCAGCGCCGTGGGCCCGGAGGCGGCCGGCGTGTCGCGCTCCTGCGTCGCCGGATCCGGAGCGGCCGCCAGCGGTGCGGGCGTGTCGGGCGAGGGCCCGGCCGCGTCGACTGCCGCGGACGGCGGCGGGCCGGTGTAGTCCGCCGGGTCCGAGCCCTTGAGCTTGCGCGCGACCGCCGCGGCGGTGCCGCCGGCGACCGCGGCCGCGCCGCCGATCCGCACCCACTTGAGGCTCAGCGCGCGCTTGACCTTCGAGGGCGGGCGCACCTCCTTGACCTTCGCGACACCCTTCGCGGCGCGCTTGCCGAGCTGCCATTCCGACCAGAGCTTCGAGACGGACGCGACGGCGTCCAGCGCCTGGCTCGTCTTGCGCTTGCGACGCCTACGCAGGTTCATCGGTACTCCTCAAGCTCGTGATTGAAGGGGGTCTCCTCGCCTACCCGGCCGCGCCGTGACCCAACCGAACTCGACGTCATCGCCGCGTCAGCTCGAAGCGGCGAGCACGCCGCGCAGCCAGTCGGCTGTCTGGGCGATGCCGTCGCGCACGCCGATCTGCGCCTCCCAGCCGAGCACCGTCCGCGCCTTCTCGACGCTCGGCCAGCGGCGCACCACGTCGACCGCGAACGTCGGCAGGTGCTCGAGCTCGAAGGCGCCGGGGTCGCGGCCGCAGACCTCCCACACGACGCGCGCGATCTCCGCGACCGTCATCTCGTCGGACGCCGAGATGTTGAAGTCCTCATGCAGGCCGGCGGGCGAGCCGGTCGCGACGACGACGCCGTCGGCGATGTCGTCGACGTGGGTCAGCGTGCGCGTGTGGGTCCCGTCGCCGAAGATCTGCAGCGGCTGCTGGCCGGCCAGGACCTTGCGGATGAGGTCGGGTACGGCGTGCGCGATGCCCGGCTCGTCGTCGGGCATCTCGCCCGGCCCGTAGGCGTTGAACGGGCGGCAGATCGTGTACGGGAGGCCGTGCTCGTCGAACGCGGCGCGGCACCACACCTCGCCGGCGAGCTTCGAGAAGCCGTACGCCGAGCGCGGCATCGGGACCTCCCAGACGTGGTTCTCGGTCGTCGGGTACTCCGTCGCTCGCTCGAAGACCATCGAGCTCGAGACGTACGTGAAGCGCTCGACGTCGCAGTCCAGCGCGGCCTGGATGACCGCGTCGTACAGCGCGCTGTTGACCGACGTCAGCGTGTGCGGCAGCTTGTGGAAGTTCGCGATCCCGCCGACGATCGCGGCGAGGTGGATGACGTGGGTGGCGCCGCGCGTCGCCGCGAGCGCCTCCTCGTGCACTCGCAGATCGCCGGTGTGGACCTCGCAGCTCTCGCGCATCCACTGCGGAGCGGCCCGCTGGTCGGAGACCCGCACCTCCCATGCGGGATCGCCGAGCAGGCGCCGGACGACCGCGGCGCCGATCGTGCCGGCGCCGCCCGTGACAAGCACCCGCGAACTCACGGCAGCGCGACCCGCCCGTTGGTCATGAGGCTGAGCTCGGAGACGTACGCGAAGACCTGCGACGCGCCGAAGCAGTTCCACGGATCGACGACGAGGGCGTCGCCGCCCGCCAGCGTCCCGATCACATGCAGCGGCTCGGGACCCCGGAACTCGTCGTGGTTGGCGGCGACGACGACCGCGTGCGCCCCGGCGACGGCCTCCTCGAACGGCACCGTCGGCGTCGCGACGCGCGGGTCGTGCACCTCGACGTCCGCGAGCTCGCGCTCGAGCAGGCGCACGAGCTTGTGCGCGAGCGAGTCGCGCTCGTCGTCGGTGTTGCCCTTGAAGGCGAGCCCGAGCACGGCGACCTTGCGGCCGTTCAGCGAGCCGAGGCGGCGCTTCATCCCCTCGACGAGAAACAGCGGCACGGACTCGTTGACGCGCGAGACGGCGAGCAGCATGCCAGGGGCGTTCGAGCGCTCCTCGCTGAAGGCGAAGTCCTTGCGCAGGCACGTCCCCGCGGTGAAGCCGGGCGATGCGATGCCGCCGCGCGGGTAGTCGCGGTTGATGAGGTCGATGACGTCGAAGACGTTCGCGCCGTGCTGCTCGCAGTCCATCATGAGGAGGTTCGGCAGCGCGAAGTTCGTGTAGCGCAGGATGTTCGTCCAGATCTTCGCGAGCTCGGCCTCGACCGGGGTCGTCTGCACGATCGGCGCTCCGAAGATGCTGAACAGCGCGCCGACGCGCTGCCCGGACTCCTCGCCGACGCCGCCGACGATGCACGGCAGCGTCTGGATCTCCTCGAAGAAGCGCCCGGCGGCGATCCGCTCGGGCGCGTGCGCGACGAAGATGTCCTCGCCGGCGACGAGACCGCGGTGCTTGGCGAGGTAGCCGGCGACCCAGTCCGTCGTGCCCGGCGCGATCGTCGAGCGCAGCGAGAGCGTGTGACCCGGCCGCAGAAGGCCGAGGAGGTCGTCGAGCGCCGAGCGGATGTCGGACATGTCGATCTCGACATGCGACAGCGACGGCGTGCCGAGCGTGATGACGATGTGCTCGGCGAGCGCCGCGTCGGCGACGTGGTCGCTGACCTCGAGCATGCCCGCGGCGTGCACGCGGTCCAGCGCGTCCTGCGCGCCGGGCTCCTCGAACGGCATGCGCGCATCGCGCACGGCCTGCAGACGGCGCGCGTCGATGTCGACGCCGAGCACCCTCATGCCGCGGTCGGCGAACGATATGGCCAGCGGGAGGCCGATCCGGCCCAGCCCGATGACGGCAACCTCAGCGGTCATGAAGTGGGGAATCTACTGCTCGGGCGACGGAGCCTGCATGCGGTGGCGCACGTACTGCCGCGTGAAGCCCGCTACGAAGCGCGGGTTGTAGCGCGCATAGCGTCGCCACAGGCGCCGTGGCTCGTGCGCGAGACGATACGACCACTCCAGTCCGGCCGACTGCATCCACATCGGAGCTTGCGGCACGAGGCCCGCGTGGAAGTCGAACGCCGCACCGACCCCGATGAGCACGGGGGCGTCGAGCCGCCCGCGCATCGCGGCCATCCACTTCTCCTGCTTGGGTGCTCCGACGCCGACCCAGATGACGTCTGCGCCGGACGCGTTCATCTCGCCGACGATCGCGTCCTCCTCCTCCTCGGAGAGGTCGCGGAACGGCGGCGAGTAGCCGCCGACGATCCTCACGCCGGGGAAGCGCTGGCGCAGGTTGAGCGCGAGCTGGACGAGCGCGCCCTGGTTGCGACCGCCGTAGAGGTACATCCGGGTGCCGTTGGCGGCTGCGCGCTCGCAGTAGCGCGCCATGAGCTCGGGCCCGTACACGCGACGCTCGAGGTCGCCGCCGAGCGCGTTGATCGCCCAGACGAGCGGCTGGCCGTCGGGCACGGTCATCGACGCGCCGAGCACGGCCTCGCGCAGCTCGGGATCCTCGTTGCAGACCATGATCGTGTGCGTGGCGGCGACGCAGACGTAGCCCTTCTCGCGGTGCGCGACGGACGCGTCGATCCAGTCCATCGTGTCGTCGTAGTCGGTCAGCGAAAGCGGCACGCCGAGCACGTCGACAGAGGATGGGGGGACCGGGGCCGGCTGCGCCGGCTGGGAGGGCCGGTGCAACCCGCTGGGAAGAGGGCGGGAAAGGGTCATGCTGGGGTGCGACGCTGAGGGCACTGGCTAAGTTATGGGTGAGAACGCTTGGATTGCCGAAAGGTTGCGATGTTGCAATCGACCTCGTTTCCTGGGCGCTACCCCGCGTTAGCCCCTGCTGAACCCGGCGCGGCGGCGCGATGCGCGGCCCTGTGCGCCCGCGGGGCTACCAACTAGGCTTCGCCGATCCCCCGCGCGCTCGTCACCGGCATCACCGGGCAGGACGGCTCGTACCTCGCCGAGCAACTGCTCGAGCGCGGCTACGAGGTCGTCGGCATGGTCCGCTCTGAGGTCTCGATCCCCGGCGTGAGGACGATCCACGGCGACCTCTCCGACCCCTCGTCGCTGCGTGCGGCGGTCCTCGAAACGGCGCCCGACGAGCTCTACCACCTCGCCGCGCCGACGTTCGTGCCGGCGTCGTGGAAGGACCCCTCGGGCACGATGGAGCTTGTCGCCGGCGCGACCGCGACGCTGCTGAAGGCGGCGCATGACGCCGGCAGCGGCATGCGCGTGCTCGTGGCGAACTCGGGCGAGGTCTTCGGCGCCGCGAACGAGTCGCCGCAGACCGAGCAGACCGCCATGCGCCCCCGCTCGCCCTACGGCGTCGCGAAGCTCGCGGCGTACGGGCTCGTCGACGTGCTGCGCATCAAGCACAAGCTGCACGCATCGAGCGCGCTCGCCTACAACCACGAGTCGCCGCGCAGGCCCGAGCGCTTCCTGCCGCGCAAGGTCGCCCGCGGCGCCGCCGCGATCAAGCTCGGCCTGCAGGACGAGCTGCAGCTCGGCGATCTCGGCGCCGTCCGCGACTGGTGCCACGCCCGCGACGTCGTGCGCGGCTACCGGCTGATGCTCCAGCGCGACGAGCCGGGCGACTACATCCTCGCCGGCGGCGTCGGGCGAACGGTCCGCGAGCTCGTCGACGCGGCGTTCGCCGTCGTCGGCCTCGATCCGGACGAGTACGTGCGCGTCGACGAGAAGCTGCGGCGCGGGGCCGAGCGCACGCCCCCGGTCGGTGACACGTCGCTCGCGCGCGAGCGCCTCGGCTGGGAGCCCGAGACGAGCTTCGAGGCGATGATCGAGGAGATGGTCGAGGCGGACCTCGCCGAGCTCGCGCAGCGCGCGTAGGACCCGGCTCTCGCGCCGACCGCCGTTGCGGGAGGCGGCACACGCCGAAGACGGCGCCGATCGGCGAAGTTCGCCGTCGCGCGGCCGGACAGGCGACGAAGCCGCGCAGTCGTCGCCGAGGCCGGCGAAGGACTGACGGTCGTTGGGGTCAGGGTGACGATCCGGGCGTCGCCGAGCACAGCGAGGTTGTGCCGGCGTAGATCTCGACGGAGCACTCCTCACAGATGCCCGCTCGAGAGCGCTCCTATCGTCGAAAGCGGCGCTCCGCCCGACCGCCCGCCGTCGGAAGGGTCTCCGTGGTTCGAAACGGACCTATGGGGACCGTTATGAACCACTGTCCATCGTTGTGGCCCGGAGCAGAGACCGCCCCTCCTCGCGCATTGGAGGTGTGGACGTGATGGGTTACTCGCGGCCCAGCACGAGGTCGATACCGGCAAGTAGGAGCTGGAGATCGCCCGCGGTCAGATGACCGACGCGATCGGTCAAGAGCGTGCGGTCGATGCTGAGCAGCTGCGACACGTTCGCCACGGAGTCCTTCGGCAGTCCAGTACGCGTGGCGCTGAGGATCACGTTGCCCGGGGCCGCAGCCAGACGGAGGTTGCTGGTCAGGGGCACCACGACGGTGGTAGCGATACGGCTGGCGTTGAAGCTGTCGCCTTGGACGATGGCGACTGGCCGTCGAAGTCCGGGGCCCGATCCGATTGGCGCATCCAGCGACGCCCAGCAGACATCGCCCTGGCTGATCACCATTCGCTGCGCTCGAGCGTCTGGCGAGCAGCCTCGGTGACGAACTCGTCGGCGTCGGCCGCGAGCTCGTCGGCAATTGCATCCAGAGCGTGGGTCACTGCGCCCGGATCTCGACGAGCGACGTAGTCGGCCAGCGCCTCGCGATAGACCTCGCTGCGACTCTTGCCAAGTCGGCCTGCCAGCTCATCAGCTCGACGAAACAGGTCGTCGGGAATCGATACCGCCGTCTTCATACCAGAAGTATGACCAGCGCTCGCGTGCCGTGGCGGCACCCGTGCCCGCCGTGGCCGAGTTCGTCGCCTGTGCAGGAACGGCCGACGCGCGATGGCGCAGGTGCGACGCAACCGACGACGGTGTTCCACCGGCACGAGAGCAAGCGGGCCCCTGCTCGCCCAAAGCGACGGCCGCAGGTTGTCCGCATCATGCGCGTCGTGCTGGCGAGTGTGGGACTTCAGGTGGCGGTGGAGATCACTTGTAGGCCGCTGTCGCGCCGTCGGGGCTGCGCCACGTCTCGTGCGAGCCGGCCTGCCGTACCTTCGTCCATTCCGCATCCGACAGTGCCCGCCGAACCTCTCGAAACTTCTTCGCCACCGGTTGAACCTACGGCGCGCCGCGGACGTTGCTGGACCATGTCCGGCGAGCTACCGCCTGACGCGATAGCTGCCTGAGGGACCGCGACGAGCGCCGTGCCCTGGACGCTTGACATGAGATTCACCCGGTGAGCGAGCCTTCGGACGCTTCCTTATGCGACAAGGGCGGGACCCTCCATGTGTCGCGGCGCCGACAGCTGAAGTCGAATCCCACCGCCCATGGCTCAGCCTCCTCGGCGAAACGATCGACGGCGACTGCGAGGCGCGCCAGATCGGGATCGGGCCGACCCCCGTCTGACCCGCGCCCGGCCGTGGTCAGCGGCCGGCGCGCAACGTCGCGCGTACGCCGGCCACGACCTCGGCGGCCTGCTCGGCGCTGAGCACCGCGCTCATCGGGAGCGCGAGGTGGGTGCGGGCGAGCTCGTCTGTGACGGGCAGGAGGACGTCGCCCGCGAAGGCTGCCATCGCGCGCTGGCGGTGCACCGGGGTGCGGTAGTAGGCGCGCGACTCGACGCCCGCGCCGGCCAAGCCGGCGGCGAGCTCGTCGGCGCGGTCGTGGTGCACGACGTAGAGGTGCCACGCGGGCTGCGCACCGGGCGTGGCGACCGGCAGCGAGACCAGCGAGCCGAGGCCGGCGGCCGCGTAGGAAGCCGCTGCCGCGCGGCGCCCGTCCGCCCACTCGTCGAGGTGCGGCAAGAGGACGCGCAGGATCGCCGCCTGCAGCTCGTCCAGGCGCGAGTTGTAGCCGACGACGTCGTAGGTCACCCTGTCGCGCGAGCCGTGGAAGCGCAGCGTCCGCGCACGCTCCGCGACATCGTCGTCGTTCGTCGTGATCGCGCCGCCGTCGCCGAACGCGCCGAGGTTCTTCGAGGGAAAGAAGCTGAACGTCGCCGCGCGGCCCAGCGCGCCGGGCCGGCCGTCCGGGCCGACCGAGCCGGCCGCCTGCGCGGCGTCCTCGAGCACCGGCACGCCGAGCGCCTCGATCTCCGCGACCGGCGCGACGTTGCCGAAGAGGTGGACCGCGATGACGGCCTTCGTCGCCGGCGTCAGCGCCGCGCGCACGGTCTCGGCCGTGACGCACCCGCTCGACGGGTCGACGTCGCAGAAGACCGGCCGCGCGCCGGTCGGCGGGATCGCCTCCGCGCTCGCGTAGAACGTGAACGACGGCACGACGACGTCGTCGCCCGGCCCGACGCCCATCGCCCGCAGCGCGATCGTCAGCGCCTCGGTGCCGTTGGCGACGCCGATCGCGTGGCGCACCCCGCAGTACGCCGCGAGCTCCTCTTCGAACGCGCCGACCTGCGGCCCGAGGATGAAGCGCCCCGAGTCGACGACCCGGGCGATCGCCGCATCGATCTGCGCTCGCAGCGGGCGCAGCGGCGCGCCGGTGTCAAACAGCGCGACCGCCACGCGCGTCCTAGCGGCCCGGGCCCGTCGCGGAGTCCGTAGCGCGCGCGGCCACTCAGACCTCGCTGGCCGTCGAGTCGACGGTGTCGCCGGCGTCGCCGCGCGGCGCGGGCTTGCGGGTCGGCGCGCCGGCCTCGTCCCGGCCTCGCGGCAGCTCGCCCGCCGGGGAGCGCCAGAACGCGAGGCCCGGCTGCTGCTCGACGACCTGGCGGCCGCTGTCGATGAGCCCGCCCGCGGCGGCGGCGAGCGCGCCGAGGGCGCCGAGGTAGACGCCGAGCTGCGGCGTCACGGCGTAGTCGAGGTCAGGCGGGTCGATGATGCGGCGCACGATGAGCGCCGCGACGACCAGGCCGACGACCGTGCGTGCGACGAGCACGGCGCGCGACTGGGTGACGACGGCGCTCGCGAGCAGGATCACCGCGCCGGCGAGGACGACCCAGCGCAGGCGAAAGAACGTCTGCCAGCCGGTCGTGTCGGGGTCGCCGAGCGCTGCGCTGCGGTCGATGTGGTACCACGTCGCGAAGAGCGCGACGGCGAGCAACACCGCGCCGGTGGCGCTGAGGACGCGTCCGGTTCTCGGGCTGAGCAAGGCGGGTGCACCTCCGATCTGGATCGTGTGCGGTCACGGCTGAGCCTACGGCCTACCCCGAGACAACGGCCGCGGGCTAGCATCAGCGACACGTCATGCGGGCACTTGTGGATCCTGACTTCTGGCGGGACCGCGGGGTTCTGCTGACCGGGCACACCGGCTTCAAGGGCGCGTGGCTGGCGCTATGGCTCCAAGCGCTCGGCGCCCGGGTGAGCGGGCTCTCGGACTGCGTGCCGACCGAGCCGTCGCTCTTTGCGCTCGCGCACGTCGCGGACGGCATGCGCGACGACGTGCGCGCCGACGTGCGCGACTACCCGGCGGTCCTGCACGCACTGGCGCAAGTGCAACCGGAGGTCGTCCTGCACCTCGCCGCGCAACCGTTCGTCCGGCGCTCCTTCGCCGACCCGCGCACGACCTACGAGACGAACGTCATGGGCACCGTGAACGTCCTCGAGGCCGTCCGCGCGACGGAGTCGGTGCGCGTCGCGATCTGCATCACGACCGACAAGTGCTACGACAACGACCCCGGCCGCCCGCCGCGCCCGTTCGTCGAGAGCGACCCGATGGGCGGCCACGATCCCTATTCGAGCTCGAAGGGCTGCGCGGAGCTCGTGGTCGACGCCTACCGGCGCTCGTTCTTCGACGCGACCGCCGGGCCGGACGCGGCGCGCATCGCATCGGCGCGGGCGGGCAACGTCATCGGCGGGGGCGACTGGGGCGAAGAGCGCCTTGTGCCGGACTTCATGCGCGGCGCGCTCGCGGGACGCCCGATCGCAGTTCGCAATCCCGCGGCGGTCAGGCCGTGGCAGCACGTGCTCAACCCGCTGTCGGGGTACCTGCGGCTCGCGGAAGCGCTCCACGGCTCGCGCGCCCACCAGGGCGGCTGGAACTTCGGCCCAGCGCTCGACGACGCGCGCAGCGTGCGCTGGATCGCCGACCGCGTGAGCGAGCTGTGGCCCGCCGAGCTGCGCTGGGAGCTCGATCGCGGCCCGCATCCGCACGAGGCCCACTACCTCGCGCTGGACTCCGCCAAGGCCCGCGATCGGCTCGGCTGGGCGCCCGTCTGGGACCTCGACGAAGCGCTCGCGGAGGTCGTCGCTTGGTACCGCGCGCTGCACGACGGCGAGGACATGCGCGCCGTGACGCTGCGTCAGATCAAGGCCTTCGAGGCGGCCGGCGCGCTCGTCTGAGAAAGGCGCGGTCGACGGCTGGCGCTTGGAAGTCCGCCACGGCCGAAGTCCGGTCGCCCGCACGCGGACGTAGCGCTGGCGCCGAGCGTCAGCTCGTCAGCGCCGCGAGGTCCGAGCGCGTCATGAGCCGGATGAGCTCCTCGAAGCTCGTCGTCGGCTGCCACCCGAGCTGTCGCTTGGCCTTGGCCGGATCGCCGATGAGCTGATCGACCTCGGCCGGGCGCAGGAAGCGGGGGTCGATCTTGATGTAGCGCTCCCAATCGTCGATGCCGGCCTCGTCGAAGGCGATCTGCACGCACTCGCGCACCGTGTTCGTACGGTTCGTCGCGATGACGTAGTCGTCGGGCTCGTCCTCCTGGAGCATGAGGTACATCGCCTCGACGTAGTCCTTGGCGTAGCCCCAGTCTCGCTGCGCGTCGAGGTTGCCGAGCGAGAGCTCGTCGCGCAGCCCGTGCTTGATCGCCGCGGCGTGCCAGGTGATCTTGCGCGTCACGAACTCGAGGCCGCGGCGCGGCGACTCGTGGTTGAAGAGGATCCCGCAGCAGGCGTACAGGTCGTAGGACTCGCGGTAGTTGACCGTGATGAAGTGCCCGTAGGCCTTCGCCACCCCGTACGGCGAGCGGGGATAGAACGGCGTCGTCTCGGTCTGCGGGACCTCGAGCACCTTGCCGAACATCTCCGAGCTGGAGGCTTGGTAGAAGCGGGCCTCGGGCGCCGCCTCGCGCACGGCTTCGAGCATCCTCGTCACGCCGACGCCCGTGAACTCCGCGGTCAGCGTCGGCTGCAGCCACGAGACGGCGACGAAGCTCATCGCGGCGAGGTTGTAGATCTCGTCGGGCTTGGAGGCGCGGAGCGTGTCGACGAGCGAGCGCTGGTCGAGCAGGTCGCCCTGATGCAGGGTGATCTTGTCGCGCAGGTGCTCGATGCGGTCGAACTTCTCCGTCGAGGCGCGGCGGACCATGCCGTGCACCTCGTAGCCGCGATCGAGGAGCAGTTCCGCGAGGTACGAGCCGTCTTGACCGGTGATGCCTGTGATGAGAGCTGAGCGCGCCATGAGCCCGGCGCAGACTACCCTGGGCGCGTGAAAGCGGTGATCCTCGCCGGCGGTCTCGGCTCGCGCCTGAGCGAGGAGACGACGCTGAAGCCCAAGCCGATGGTGGAGATCGGCGGCAAGCCGATCTTGTGGCACATCATGAAGATCTACGCCGCCCACGGCGTCGAGGATTTCGTCGTGTGCCTGGGCTACAAGGGCTACCTCATCAAGGAGTGGTTCGCGAACTACGCGCTGCACACGTCCGACGTGACGTTCGACATGCGCAGCGGCGAGATGGAGGTCCATCGGTCCTCGACGGAGCCGTGGCGGGTGACGCTTGTCGAGACCGGCGCGGAGACGATGACCGGCGGGCGCCTCAAGCGCGTGCTGCCGTATATCGGCGACGAGACGTTCTGCTTGACGTATGGCGACGGCGTCGCGGACGTCGACGTGACGGCGCTGATCGCCCATCACCGCGGTGCGGGCCGGTTGGCGACGGTGACGGCGGTGCAGCCGCCGGGGCGCTTCGGGTCGCTTGAGGTGCAGGGGGATGCGGTGGCGCGGTTCGCCGAGAAGCCGCGCGGCGACGGGGCGTGGATCAACGGCGGCTTCTTCGTGTGCGAGCCGGGCGTCGGGGACGCGATCGCGGGCGACGCGACGAAGTGGGAGGAGGAGCCGCTGCGCGACATCGCCGCGCGCGGTGAGCTGACGGTCTATCACCACACGGGCTTCTGGCAGGCGATGGACACGCTGCGCGACCGCAACGAGCTGCAGTCGCTGTGGGACTCCGACCGCGCGGCGTGGTGCGCGTGGGCATGACCGCGCCGCCGTGCCGCTTCTGCGGCGCGCCGCTTGAGCATGTCTTCGCGGACCTCGGGATGTCGCCGGTCGCCAACGACAACGTCCCGCTTGACCAGGCCGCCGCGATGGAGCCGTTCTTTCCGCTGTGCGCGCTGGTCTGCGCGGAGTGCTTTCTCGTCCAGCTCGCGCCGTTTGAGACGCCGCGGCCGATCTTCCGCGACGACTACGCGTACTTCTCGTCGTTCTCGACGTCGTGGCTCGAGCACTGCCGCCGCTACACCGAGGAGATGATCGAGCGCCTCGGCCTTGACGCGTCCAGCCAGGTGATCGAGGTCGCGTCAAACGACGGCTACCTGCTGCAGTACTTCGCGCAGGCGGGCGTGCCGGTGCTCGGGGTCGAGCCGACGCGCAACACCGCCGAGGTCGCGATCGCCAAGGGCATCCCGACGCTCGTGGAGTTCTGGGGCGCCGAGACCGCGGGCACGATCGAGACCCGCGCGGATCTGCTCTTGGGCAACAACGTCCTCGCGCATGTGCCGGACATCAACGACTTCGTCGCGGGCATGCGAATCGCGTTGAAGGCCGGCGGGACGATCACGATGGAGTTCCCGCACCTGCTGTCGCTGATCGAGCTCAACCAGTGGGACACGATCTACCACGAGCACTACTCCTACCTGTCGTTCATGACCGTCGCGAAGATCTTCGACGCGCACGGCCTGCGCCTGTTCGACGTGCAGGAGGTCCCGACGCACGGCGGGTCGCTGCGGATCTTCGCCTGCCACGCCGGCGACGAACGCGAGCAGACGCCGGCCGCGCGCGAGCTGCTCGAGCGCGAGGCCGCCGCGGGCCTCGGCGACGCGCAGACCTACCTCGACTACGGCGAGCGCGTCATGGCGGACAAGCGCGCGATCGTGTCGCTGCTGATCGAGCTCAAGCGCGACGGCCTGTCGATCGCCGGCTATGGCGCGGCCGCGAAGGGCAACACGCTGCTGAACTACTGCGGCGTGGGACGCGACTTCCTGGACTTCACATGCGACGCGAGCCCGCACAAGCAGGGCCACGTCCTGCCGGGTACGCACATCCCGGTCCTGTCGCCCGACGCGATCGCCGAGCGCAAGCCCGACGTCGTGCTCATCCTGCCGTGGAACATCAAGGACGAGATCATGGACCAGCTGTCGTACATCCGTGAGTGGGGCGGGCGGTTCGCGGCGCGCTCGCCGGAGCTGCGGCTGTTCTCATGAGGCTCGAGCCGACGCCGCTTGCGGGGGCGTATGTCGTCGAGCTCGATCTGCTCGGCGACGAGCGCGGCTGGTTCGCACGCACGTACGACGAGGCGCTGTTCACGCAGCGCGGCCTGGAGCCGGTCGGCATCCAGGCCAACAGCTCCTTCAACGCGGCTCGCGACACGCTGCGCGGCCTGCACTTCCAGGCCGACCCGCACGGCGAGGCCAAGCTCGTGCGCTGCGTCCGCGGCGCGATCTGGGACGTCGGCGTCGACCTGCGCCCCGACTCCGGCAGCTACCTGCGCTGGCACGCCGTCGAGCTGACCGCCGACAACCGCCGCGGCTACTACCTGCCGGCCGGCCTCGCGCACGGCTTTCAGACGCTGACCGATGACTGCGAGGTGCAGTACCTCATGGGCCACGTCTACGTTCCCGAGGCCGCGCGCGGCGCGCGCTGGGACGACCCGGCGTTCGGCATCGACTGGCCGGCGCCGCACGGCGAGCGCACGATCTCCGAGCGCGACGCCGGCTACCCGGACTACGCGCCGTGAGCGCGCCGCGGGTGCTCGTGACGGGAGCGAGCGGCTTCGTCGGGCGCCAAGCGCTCGCGCCTCTGCTTGATCGCGGGTTCGAGGTCCACGCCACCGGCCGCGGCGCGCGCGCCCCGGCGGACGCGCCTGACGGCGTGGCATGGCACACCGCGGACCTGCTCGACCCCGCCGCGCGCCGCGCGCTCGTCGCAGCGGTCGGCGCGTCGCACCTGCTGCATCTCGCCTGGTACGCCGAGCCGGGGAAGTACTGGGCGGCGCGCGAGAACGCACCGTGGGTCGCGGCGACCGTCGGTCTCGTCGACGAGTTCGCAGCCGCAGGCGGTGCGCGGGCGACGCTGGCGGGAACGTGCGCGGAGTACGACTGGACCGCGCCGCAGCCGTTGCGCGAGGACGCCCCGCTGGCGCCGGCGACCTACTACGGCGTCTGCAAGGACGCGACGCGACGCGTCGTCGAGGGGCTGGCACGCGCCACCGGGATCTCGGTCGCCTGGGGGCGCATCTTCTTCCTCTACGGTCCGGGCGAGGACGAGCGGCGGCTCGTGGCAAGCGTCGCGCGAACGCTGCTGGCCGGCGAGCGGGCGGCGACTGGCTGCGCGGTGCGCGACTTCCTGCACGTCGACGACGTCGCCGGAGCGCTCGTGGCGCTCGCGGACTCCGCCGTCGACGGGTCGGTCAACATCGCCTCGGGCGAGGGGACGAGCGTGCGCGCGATCGCGGAGTCGATCGCGGCGGCGGCCGGTCGCCCTGACCTGCTCGACGGAGGGTCGCTCTCGCCACGGCCGGGAGATCCGGACGAGCTCGTCGCCGACGTGCGGCGCCTGCGCGACGAGGTCGGCTTCACGCCGCGGATCGCGCTCGCCGATGGCCTGGCTGCGACGGTGCGTTGGTGGCGCTCGCGATCGCCGCAGCCCGCGCCCTGAGCTCCGGAATGGACGCGTCCGACGTCACTCTCGCGATCCTCAACTACAACGGCCGCGCGCTGCTCGCCGGGCTGCTGCCGACCGTCGCGGCGCAGACGGCCAGCGGCTTTCGCGTCCACGTCATCGACAACGGCTCGACGGACGAGTCGCGCGACTGGCTCGCGCGCGAGTGGCCGCAGGTCACCGTCGTCGCGATCCCCGAGAACATCGGCGTGACGCGGGCGCTCAACCGCGGCGTGCAGTCGGCGACGACGCGCTACGTCGCGCTGCTCAACAACGATCTCGAGCTCGAGCCCCGCTGGCTCGAGGAGATGCGCGGCGCGCTCGAGGCCCATCCGTCCGCCGGGTCGGCGGATTGCAAGCTGCTGAACTTCCATCGCCGCGGCGAGATCGACGGCGCGGGCGACCTCATCGCCCGCACGGGCGAGTGCTCCAAGCGCGGGTTCGGCGAGCAGGACCGCGGCCAGTTCGATCGCCCCGCCGCGATCCTCTGCGCGAGCGGGGGCGCTGCGCTGTACCGGCGTGAGGCGTTCGATCGCGTCGGGCTGTTCGACGAGGACTTCGGCGCGTACTTCGAGGACGCCGACTGGGGGCTGCGCGCGCAGCTCTGCGGCTACGCCTGTCGCTACGTGCCTACGGCGGTGGCGTTTCACATGGGCTCGGCGACGACGAGCCGCGATCGCCCGGCGTACGCGCATCTCTTCTCGCGCAACAGCGCGCTGATGCTTGCCAAGTGCCTGCCGGCGGGCTCGATCGTGCGCCTCGGTCCGCTGCTCGTCGCCTACCAGCTCAAGTGGCTCGTCGCGAGCGCCGTGCGCGGCCAGCTCGTCGCGCACCTGCGCGGCTGGGGGCAGGCCGTCGCGCTGCTGCCCTCGACGCTGCGCAAGCGCCGCGATGTCCAGCGCCGGCGCACGATCTCGGCGGCGCGGCTGCACGCGGCGCTGACGCCGGTCGACTGGCGCCTGCTGCCGCGCGTCCCCCGCGATGGCTAGCGCGGAGCTAGCGCGCGTCGATCCAGCGGGCGAACTGCACGATGTCCGCGACCTCGGGCAGCGGCGTCATCCCCGGCCACAGGTCGGCGACGGGCTCGTCGCGGTCGATGCCGAGCGCCCGCTTGAGCTTCGCGGGCCGCAGGCGCGACGCCGACATGCGCGCGAGGCCGGCGACGTCGCGTGCGGACAGCAGCCGCAGGCGCGCCGCGACCTCGCGCGTCGTCAGCGCGCCGAGCCGGCGATGGACATACCACGAGTAGACCTGCGACATGACGTACTCGTCGCGATCGATCCGCACGCCGCGCAGCTCGTCGGCGAAGTCGCGCTCGAGCTCTTGCAGCGTGCGGTAGGTGCCGTTCGTGACCTCGTTGCCCGGCAGCTGGCCGGGGAAGTCCGTCGAGATGCCGAGGTACTCCAGCCCCGCACCCTGCTCGCGGCCGTGCAGCGTGCGGCCGAAGGACTTCGGCGAGACGCCGACGACGACGGGCTTCGCGGGCGAGATCGCCCACCGGTCGGCGACGAGCATGACCGCGTTGAGGCCGTAGAAGTCCGGGAACGGCGGACGGAACAGCCCGTGCGGGAGGCGCCCGAACATCCGCCGCGAGACGAGCGAGGTCTGCATGTTCAAATGCACCGGGAAGCGGAAGCTGAACATCTCCGCGACGAGCCTGCGACGCGTCCTGCCGTCGACGAGGCCCTCCGACGGGACGATCGGCTGCGGCACGTAGAACGGATCGGCGTAATGGCTGTGTTGCGCGCCGGCGAAGCCGGGGAACGCGTAGGCATAGCCGTTGAACATCAGGCTGTCGGGGTCGTCGTACTCGTCGAGCAGGCCGAACACGCGCTCGCAGTAGCCCGGCAGCAGCAGGTCGTCGTCGCCCAGCAGCGTGACGTAGTCACCCGTCGCGGCCGCGAGCGCGGCGTTCCAGTTGTTGGTGACCTCGACGGGCTCGTCGAGCGTGACGACCGTCAGCCGGGGGTCGGGGGCGAACGAGGCGATGATCTCGGGCGTAGCGTCGGCGCTCGCGTTGTTCGAGACGACGAGCTGGATCTCGTCGGAGTCCTGCTCGAGCACCGACCGCATCACCGGCGCGAGCAGCTCGCCGCCGTTGCGCGTCGGCAGGAGGATCGACAGCTTCACGGCGTCGCATTCTTGCGGAACACGACCGTGTAGGCCGCGCCCCGGCCGGGGCGTCGCTCGACCGGCAGGACGACCGTCGTCGCCGCCAGGCCGGCGAGACTCGCCAGCCGCGCGCGCAGCGGCGACGGATCCGCGCCGCGCAGTGCGTACTCCCACGCGAACCGGTTCCAATGCCGGGCGCCGGGGTCGTCGGTCGTGAACGCGACCTGCGTCAGACCGGTCGCGGCGGCGCGCTCGCGCAGCGTCGCGGGCGGCACGAGGAACAGGTGCCGGGGAGCGTCGACGTGCGGCCAGCGGCGCCCGAGGACGCGCATCCCCAGGCTTTGAGGATTGGGGGTCGAAAGCGCGAGCAGTCCGCCGTCCTGGAGCGTCGCGGCTGCTGCTTCGACGAGCGCCCACGGCTCGCGCAGATGCTCGAGGACATGCCACAACGCGATCGCGCGCTGGGCGGGCAGCGCGGCAAGCGCCTCGTGCGGCACGTCGCTGTGCACGACCGCGACCCCGGCGACGCTCGACAGGTACGCGCACGCGCGCTCGTCCATCTCGATCCCGGTCACGTCGAACCCCGCGCGCTTGGCGGCGTACGCGAAGACGCCCTGTCCGGGGCCGATCTCGGTCAGGCGGCCCGCCGGACCGTGCGCGAGCAGGAGGTCGACCTTGTGGCGCTCGGACGGCGCGTGGCGCTCGAGGTTCGCCGGCGTCTGAAGGTCGTAGTACTCGCTCGGGTAGTAGCGGCCGAGGTCGGCTGGCGGCTGTTCGAGGAAGATCAGCCCACACGCGACACAGCCCGCGTAGGTGAAGGCCTCGTCCGTGATCGCGCGGTTGCGGTCGCCGACGGTCCACAGGCGCGGGGCCGGCGCGCGGCAGTTCGGGCACGAGAGGGTGTGAACCGGCATGCGTCTAGCCCGCCGGCGTGCGCAGCTTCAGCCGCGCGATCGCGGGGCGCGCGAGCAGGTAGGACGCCGCACGGGCGCGGTGGGCCGGTGTCCGGCGCGCGGCGGCGCGCGGGCCGAGGCGCTCGGCCGGCACGCCCGCCGGGTCTGCGATCCACCGCATCAGGGCCCGCGCCGCCACAGGCCAGGCGTGCGCGTCGCGCGCGCGGGCGAGCGCGTCGGCGTAGGGGGCGCGGCCGTCCTCGAGCACGCGCTCGATCGCCTCCGCAGTGCCCGCGACATCGCCCGGCGCCGCGACCGCACCGAGCCCGTCGGCCACGACGAGCGCGGCGAGATCGTCACCGGCCGTCGCGACGATGGGCAGCCCCGCCCAGAAGCAGTCCAGCAGGCGGGTGCGAAACGCGTAGCGCGACTCGAGCGAGTCGGCGTGCGTCGACAGCGCGCAATCGGCGTCGAGCAGCCAGTCGACACGCTCGTCGTAGGGCACCCAGCCGCGGTGCACAAGCACCGTGTCGCCGAGCACGCCGAGCTCGCGCGCGACGGCCTCGGCCTCCTCAGTCGCACGCCGCGACGCCGCCTGCGAGGACGCTCCCGCGCCCATGAACACGAGCCGCACGCCTGGCCGGCGCGCGGCGAGCAGCGCGACGGCGCGGATCGCCGTCGGCGCGTCCAACCAGCGCCAGATGCCGCCGTTCCAGAGGACGATCTCGTCTTCGCCGCCGATCTGCGGCAGCTCGCCGCGGATGCCGGGTCCGCCGCTGTGGCGCGCGGGCTGCTCCGGCGTCCCGAAGGGGACGGTGTCGATCACCTCGCGCAGGCCCGGGTCGCCGTCGCAGCGCGCAGGTGCGATTCGGCGCGAGGCGAGCAGCGCCCCGATCCACAGGTCGCGCTGCTTCTCGCTCGCGCAGATGAGGTGGTGCGCCGACGCAAACGCGTCGTGCAGGCGGTCGAGCGTCGCGCTCACCATCAGCCGCCGTAGCGCGGGCGGGCGGCTTGCGAAGAGCTGCGCGGTCTCAAGCGCCTCGGGGGTGTAGACGTCGTGGATGACACGGGCATCGCAGCGGCGCAGCCAGCGGGCGACGAGCGGCCACTGCGGCGGCGCGATTACCGCGTCGGCGCGCGCGATGAGCGGACGCAGCGCGTGGGGCGCATGGACCGCGTAGGCGACGGTGCGCACCCCGTCGACCTCCGTCGACTCGGGCGATCCGGTCGCGACCGTGACGTCGGCGTGGTCGGCGAGCGCGCGGGCGAGCTCGACGTAGCGAATCCCGAGGCCCGCCATGCGCGCGCCCACCGGGTCGGGACAGACGAACAGGACCTCGGGGCGCGGCGGCACGGGCGCATGATCGTAGACGCAGCCCGTCCGACCCGGCCCCTCCGTAGCATCGGCGCGTGTCCATCGGCGAGCCATCGACGGCGGCCGGCCCCGACGTCGACATCATCGACACCTCGGCCGCCGGGCCGGCGGCGATGCGGGGCGGCATCATGCGCACTGCGAGCCTCGCGGGCGGGATGCTGCTCGCGCTCGCCGCGACGCCGTTGCTCATCCGCCATCTCGGCGACGAGGACTTCGGTCGCTACGCCGCGGTGCTGGCAGTCGTCACGGTCGTCGGCGGGCTCATGGACGGCGGCATCACGACGATCGCGCTGCGCGAGCTCGCTGTGACGAAGGATGCAGCCGCGCGCGACAGGCTCATGGCGGACCTGCTCGGGATGCGGCTGACGCTCAGCGTGATCGGGGTGGGGATCGCCGTGGCCTTCTCGGCGATCGCGGGCTACGGCGGCGACCTCGTGCTTGGGACGCTGCTAGCCGGCACAGGGATCGTCGTCGTCTCCTCCACGCAGGCGCTCGTCGCCGCGGTGCTGCAGAGTCGCCTGCGCTTCGGCTGGGCGGCGCTCGTCGAGTTCGTGCGCCAGCTCGTCAACGCGGCGCTCGTCGTCGTGCTCGCGCTGTCGGGGGCCGAGGTCCTGGCGTTTCTCGCCGTGCCGGTCCCGGCCGGGCTCGCCGCGCTCGTGCTCACCGTGCTGCTCGTGCGCGGCACGACGCTCCTGCGGCCCGCGTTCCACCCGCGCCGCTGGCTGCCGCTCGTGCGCGACACGATCGTCTTCGCGGTCGCGATCGCGATCAACACGCTCTACTTCCGCGTGACGCTTGTCATCATGTCGCTCATCGCGACGGCGTCGGAGACGGGCGTGTTCGCGATCTCGTACCGCATCATCGAGGTTCTGATCGTCGTCCCGGGCCTGCTGATCGGCGGCGTGTTCCCGATCATCTCGCGCGCCGCCCGCGACGACCGCGACCGCTTCGAGCACGCCTCGGCGCGGATGTTCGAGCTCGCCGTGCTGTTGGGCGCACTCGTGGCGCTCTGCGTCCTGCTCGCCGCGCCGTTCGCGATCGAGGTGTTCGAAGGGTCGGCGGACCACCCGTCGGTGGGCGTGCTGCAGATCCAGAGCGCCGCCGTGCTGGCGAGCTTCATCGCCGTGGCGACCGGCTTCCCGCTGCTGAGCCTGCGCCGCCATCGCGAGACGCTGATCGCCAACTGCGTCTCGCTCGTGCTCGCGATCGTGCTGGCGCTCGCGCTCGTGCCGGCCTACGGCGCGCGCGGCGCCGCCGTCGCCGCAATCACCGCGGACTTCGCGCTCGCGATCACGAACACGGCGCTGCTGATCCGCGGCGGCGGGCCGCGGCTGCCGCTGTCGGTGCTGCCCGTGGCGCTCGCCGCAGCGCTCGCGGGCTGGGGTGTTGGCAGCGCCGCCGGCGTCCACCCGCTCGTCGAGACGACGGTCGGGGCGCTGGTCTTCGTGCTCGTGCTCGTGCTCGCGCGGCGCGTGCCGCCGGAGTTGCGTGACCTCGCCCGCCGCGGGCCTGCCGCGGGCGCGGGCGCGGAGTAGACCAGCGTGGTCGGGTGTGCGGCTCAGTCTCCTCGCCGGCGGGTCGCGCCGCCCGCGTACACCCCGCGGCGCAGCGCGATCGCGTCGCGTAGCGTGAGGCCCTCGTCGACGGCTTCGCGGGGCGGACGCGCACGCGCCGGGAGATCCGCGGCCGCGCGCCAGCCAGCAAGGCGCCCGCGGACCGCGGCCAGGTCGCGCGAGATGAGCGCGTCGCCGACGACGACGATGCACTCGGTCACCGCGGCCCGCACTCCCGACACGCCGCGCAGGAGGCCGTAGCGGCGCAGGACGTAGCCGCGCCCGAAGCCCCCGTGGCGGCGCTGCCACGCGCTGCGATGGCCGTGGGTGGCCGAGCCGAGGTGTACGCCGACGGCGTCCGAGGCGGCGACGGTCGTCCAGCCCGCGACGCGCAGGCGCAGCGCGAGGTCGAAGTCCTCGTTGTAGGCGAAGAGGTGCTCGTCGAGGCCGCCGACCTGCTCCCATGCTCGGCGGCGATACGCGGCGGCTGTGCCGGCCGGGCCGGTCAACACGGGCCGCGCCAGCGCGGCCTCGGCGACCGGCCTGCCCTGCAAGCGCGGAAAGCCGCTGAGCGTCACGTCGGTCGTCATCCCGATCGAGTCGATGTGGGCGCCGTCGGGCCGGATGCACAGCGCGGCGACCGAGCCGACGGCGTCGTCGGCCGCAAGCGGCGCGACGAGGCGCTCGAGGAAGTCCGGCCGGCAGTCGACGTCGTTGTTGAGCAGGACGACGACGTCGCCGTCGCCGGCCGCCACGCCCGAGTTGCACGCGACCGCGAAGGCTTGGTTTGACTCGAAGCGCACGAGCTCGGCGTCGGGGCGCAACTCGCGCGCTCGCTGCGTCGTGGCGTCGGTCGAGCCGTTGTCGCAGACGATGAGCCGGTAGTCGCGCGTCTGGGCGTCGAGATGGCGCAGGCAGCTCTCGGTGAGGTCGACGCGGTTGAAGGCGACGACGACGACGTCGATCGACAGCGGCGTGTCGGCGGACATGAGCGCCGATGCTAGATGCTTGCGCGGTGCACGTCGGCCTGAACCTCGTCTTCCTCGTCCCGGGCGAGCAGGGCGGCATGGAGGTCTACGCCCGCGAGCTCTTGCGTGCGCTGCCGGCCGTGCGGCCCGACCTGCGCGTGACCGCGTTCGTCAACCGCGAGGCGCGCGCGGCGGGCGGGGAGTGGGACGAGTTCGCCTCCGAGGTGGTCGAGGTGCCGGTGTTCGCGCGCAACCGGGTCGAGTGGGTGCGCGGCGAGCAGCAGCTGCTGCCGGGGCTCGCGCGGCGGGCGGGGGTCGACGTCCTGCACTCGCTGGCGAGCACGGCGCCCGCGCGCGGGCGCTTCCGGCGGGTCGTCACGATCCACGACCTCCTCTACCGCGTCATCCCGGACGCGCACTTCGGGATCCTCGGGCTGGGGATGCGCGTCCTCATCCCGACCGCGGCGCACCGCTCGCACCGCGTCATCGTCGACTCGCGCTCCACGCACGACGACGTCCGGCGCCTCCTGCATGTGCCCGAGCGCAAGCTCGACGTCGTGGCGCTGGGCGTCGGGACGACGCCGGCGGGGGTCGTCGAAGCACAGGACGAGCTGCGCGCCCGCCACGACCTCGGGGAGCGCCAGGTCGTGCTGTCGGTGTCGGCCAAGCGCCCGCACAAGAACCTCATGCGGCTGCTCGAGGCGGTCGCCGCGATCGACCGCGCCCGGCGCCCCGTGCTCGTCATCCCCGGCTACCCGACGCCGTACGAGGCCGTGCTGCGCGAGCGCGCCGCCTCGCTGGGGATGCTCGGCGACGTGCGCTTCCTCGACTGGGTCTCAGGCCCCGAGCTCGAGGGCCTCTACGCGCTCGCGGCGGCGTTCGTCTTCCCGTCGCTGTACGAGGGCTTCGGGCTGCCGGTGCTCGAGGCGATGCGCCGCGGGGTACCGGTCGCCTGCTCGGACCGCAGCTCGCTGCCGGAGGTCGCGGGCGACGCTGCGCTGCTCTTCGATCCCGAGGACCCGCGCGCGATCCGGGCGGCCATCGAGCGCATCCTCGCCGGCGGCGACGAGGCCGACCGCCTGCGTTCGGCGGGGCGCGAGCAAGCGGCCCGCTTCACCTGGGCGGCGACGGCGCAAGCGACCGCGGCGAGCTACGACCGCGCGATGTCCGGCTGAGCCTCGCCGCGCGGTTCCCTGCAGCGATCGGTGTTCAGTCGAGCAGCTCGGCGACGTCGCGGTGAAGCCGGCTCACCCCGCGGCGCGCACGAGCGCCGCGCCGTCCAGCGCGCTGATGCGATCGCACCGACCGAGGATCGCGAGCGTCGCGACGTAGTCCGGGGCACAGGTCAGCTCGTGCAGAGCGGCGCCGGTGATGCTCGCCGACACACCGGCGAAGCTGTCGGTGATGCCGACGCCGAGCGCCTTGACGATGCTCTCCTTGCGCGTCCAGAGGCGATAGAACGCCGCGGTCCGTTCGCCGGCGGGCAGCGCGGCGAGCTGCGCCGCCTCGTCGCTCGAGAACGCGGACCGGGCGAGCGCGCCGACGTCGATGTCGCGGATCAGCTCGACGTCCACGCCGATACGAGGTCCGCGCGCCAGCGCCACCGCGACGTGCTCGCCTGCGTGCGAGACGCTCACGTCGACGCCGGGATGGTCGGGGAGGTGCGGCTTGCCGTGCTGCGCGCCGCACCGCGGGCACGTCCGATCCACCCGCAGCTGCGCGGGGGCGACCGACAGGCACCCGCCGGCCGCGCGGCGCAGCAGGGCGGCGCCGGTCAAGAACCGCAGGCGGTCCTCGGCGCGGAGGTACGCGCGCCACCGTTCCTGCTCGTGCGCCGACAGCAGCGCTTCGAGGTGCCCGCCGCCGTCGGCGATCGTCGCCCACCAGACGCGACACTCCCGGGGCGCGAGCGGACCCGTTGCGGTGGGCTTCGCCACGGGCGGTCGCCGGCTCAGGGTGCAGCTCCCTGCCGCGGGCGCAGCGCGCCCACGAGCCGTGCGCTCCCATACGCCTTCGCGCTGCCTGCACCGCAGCCGCGCTGGCCGCGCGTGCGCCCCTCGCCGGTGAAGCGAAACCTGTGCCCGGGGCGGCGTCGGCGCACCATCGGGCGCAGCGTAACGGGCTCGAGATGACGATCCTCGACTCGACGCGCATCCCTGTTCGCCTCGGACCGGCGCGTGCTGCGGCGCGTTGTTGCTCGGCAAGCTCACCGACCGCTTCGGGCGCAAGACAACCGCTGCTCGCTTTCCGTCGCGGATGCGATCTGGAGTATCTATCCTCACGCCATGAGCCGCTTCGAGCTCAGCGAGCGGTGGTCCCCCTGGAGCGATCTCGACGCGATCTTCTACGCCGCGCGCGCGGCGATCGACGCCGGCCCGCTCACGCCGTTTCTGTGCGAGGTCGTCTTCAACGGGGAGTTCGCCCCGGTCGCCGTCGACACGCTCGAGCAGGCGCAGGACGACCTGCGCCGCAACCCCCACATGATGTCGATGGACATCACCCTGTCGCACATCGACGAGGACGCAGCGCGCGTGGCGCTGCGCTACAGCGGCCGGCGGCTGCAGCTCAGCGGCCGGGGCAGCGACTGGGACCGCGCGCGCAGGGCGTACGACGCCGCGCAGGCCGTGCTCGCCGGCGCCTACGGCATCACGACGCCGGCGTTGCCCGAGCGGCCCGTCGACACGGTTGCCGAGACCCGCAGGCGCCTCGTGATCCAAGAGCTCGAGGCTGCCTGGAAGATCTCGGATTCGAGCATCGAGGATCGCTGAGCTGCCGGCAGCGGCTGCCGGCGTGCGCTCAGCCCTTGCGTGCCGCTCGGCGCTCGGCGCGTAGCGCGGCCACCATCTGCTCGGCGAGGCGCTTGATCGCCGCGGCGTATTGCGCCCGTCCGCGCGCAGAGACGGTGCCGTGCATGAAGGTCGTGGACGGGTCGTCCGGATCGCCGGCCTCGAGCTCCACGACCCGCGTCGAGGGGTGCGCCGCTTGGAAGCGCGTGCCGTGCGTCGCCGGGACGAGCGGGTCGGCTGCCTCGTGCAACAGCAGCACCTCGGCGCGGATGGACGACGCGACCGAGACGGGATCCCATGGCGCGAGCGCGGCGCGCGTCGTCCCGAAGAACCGCTCGATGCGCTCGGCCAAGAGGCGAACCTGGCCATCGGTGCCGGTCTCGGCGTCGCGTACGTAGAGCGGGAGATCCGTCAGCGCGCCGAGCCCCGCGACGCAGTCGACCGCCCGCCGCCGAGCCGCGGCGATGAGCGCGAGGTGCGCGCCGGACGACTCGCCGTAGATGCATAGCGGCCCGAGGCCGGTCTTGCGCGCGACCTCGCTGTCGATGGTGTCCAGGACGTCGCGCAGCCCGGCGGTGCCTTCCGCGTAGTCGATCGACACGACGCGCCATCCGAGCGCCAGCAACTGGGTCCCCGGGTTCGCCATCAGCCGGTCGCGTCCGCCTGCGCTGTGGCCCGCCCAGCCACCTCCGTGGACCATGACCATCGTCCCGCGCGCGGGGCCGCCCGCCGGGTCGGCCGTGACCGCGACGGCGACCGCGGGCACCGCGGCGGTCGTCTGCGATGGCGCCGGGCGCTCGTCGCCGCGCTGCGCCGCCACCAGGCCGAGCGTCGCGGCGACCGCGACGAGGACCACGACCACTGCGAGCGCGAGACGACGCGCGGGGCTCGCGCCCCGCGGCCGGTCGCCTCGCCGCGGATCGGATGCGCCATCGGTCATCGGCCTGCAACCGTACGGGACGCCTCTCCCGACACGAGGTCACGCGGACGAATGATGCTCGTCGCCGCGAGACGCCCACCGCCTCGATGATCTCGGGCGGACCCGCATGGCTCTTGGCGCACGCTGGTGTAACCGATGTGTAACCGCGCGGGCAGACGATGCGCCTGCGCCTACCGCGTGCATCTCACACTTACCCGGCGTCGCTGGGATCACCCGAGGAGTCATCATGAGTGACACATCCGCCAACGATGTTGGCCTGTTCGTCGTCAGCTACGAGATCGGAACCGAGCTTCCCGGTGCCCCGAGGCTCGTCGTGCACCTGGCCGTCAACGCGCCCCGCAGGTCCATCACCGGCCAGGGCCGGCTCACGCAGGCGGTCAACCCGCCGCTGAACCTCACGATGGCGCTCGCGGGCGACTTCACGTACCTGACCGTGATGCCGCCCGAGCCGACGGACATCCTCGTGGTGCTGTCCGACGTGCAGGGCACCAACCCCAACGCGCCCGGCATCGAGCTGCGGATGCTGCTGATCGGCGGCTGGGCGGCCGGCGTCGCGAGCTACCGCTACACCACGGCGCGTCCGGGGCCGTGGGTCGGCGTCGACGACGTCCCCGTCCGGCAGATCCAGCCCGCCGGCGCACCGGCGGACCCGGTGGCCCTCGTCGCGCACTAGCCCGATCCACGGACGTGGCGGCGCATCGCGTCGCCGCCTCGAGGACCGCCGGGTGCGAGCCCACGCGCCGGCCGCCTACCGCGGCCGGTGCGACTGCTCACGCACGGCGGTCACCGCCATGCGTCAGACAACCTTCGGCGAGTACCAGGACGCCCTGCCCGGGCGCTGGCTCATCTTCCACGGTCGCGGTCTCCTCGGGCCGCCTCGGTATGCCTGCGCGGCACACCGCGGCGATCTCGTGGCGTTCCTGCGCGAGCACTCCGGGGCGGTCGGCAACCAGGTCTGGCGGCGCCCGCCCTACCCGTCGAGCCTCGCGCACTCCGACGTCGACAGGGCATGGAGGGCCGCGACGACTCGCCGGACGGGCGGGCTCTGACGCGGCCAGAGCCGCGGCAGGTCGGGGCCGGCACCCTGCTGCGGCCTCGGGCGGCCGGATCGGCCGCCCGAGGCCGCGGGCAACACGCTGCGGATGCATCGCAGGCCCGGTAGTCGTGCGTCCTGGCGAGCGACGCCGGACTCCGGCGCCTACCGAGTCGTGACTCCGGATGGCATCCACATGTTGAAGCCGAATGCCACGTTGTTGACTTTGACATCGGCGAGCTTCCAGTTGCGGTTGCCATTGGTCCAGACGCTCACCGAGGTGATGGTCTGCACGTCGTGCGCGAAGAAGCTGTAGCAGTCGGTGGACCCCCTCTCGAAGTCGTTGTACCAGGCGGTGTCCAGCACGATGAATCCGGTGGTCCCGTTGGTGCCGTTGATCGCGATCTGGACGTCGCTGTCGGTTCCGGCGTTCAGCTCGTTGGCGGTGTGGACGCAGACGTTGTACTGCTTGGCCGGAGCCGCGCTCGCCTGTGCGGCTCCCGCCGCGGAGATCGCCAGCCCCGCCAGCAGCGCACAGAGCATTGAGGTGAGCCGCGGACGCGCGCTTCGTGCGTTGAGGACGCGGGTGCGCGCGGATGTCACTTGCCGGGTCGATGGTGTGGTAGTGGACATGATGCTCCTTGTGTAGGTGTTGTGTTGTGCTGCTTGCTTCACCAGCTTCTCTGTGAACGCTTATGCACATCAGGGGTCTCGCGGGCAACCTGTGAGCTTGCGCACAGGACGTGGTGACCGGCCGGCTGGCCGGTTGGTCGCAGCCTGCGGTCTGTGGTGGGTGAGCTCGCGTCGTGCCGGGGACGCAGGACGGACTGCTCGCGAGGGCAGGCGAAGGCGGTGAGGTTCGCGCGGTGCTCCATGATGTGCGTCGTGGATATCTCTCGCGAGTCTCCGCGGCTTGTCGACGCGTCTCGCCCGAAGGCTTGGGGGGTGGTGGTCGCCGTCCTCGCGGTGGCGGCCACGACGCTCGTGATCTATCCGCTGCGCGAGATCGCGCCGGAGGTCTCGCCCGGGGTCGTCTACCTGCTCGCGGTGCTGCTCGTCGCGGTGTACCGGGGGCTGGCGTTCGGGCTGGCGACGAGCGTCGCGAGCGCGGCCGCGTTTAACTTCTTTCACATCCCGCCGACCGGCCGGCTGGTGATCGCGGACTCTGCGCATTGGGTCGCGCTGGGCGTCTTCCTCGTTGCCGCCGTGGTGGCGTCGGCGGTTGCGGATCTCGCGCGCACGCGCGCCGCGGAGGCCGAGCGCAGGCGGGGCGAGGCCGATCTCGCGGCTGACACGGCGCGGGTCCTGCTCGGTGGCGCGACGCTGGCCGAAGCGCTGCCCGAGGCGGGGCGGTTGGTTGGCGCCGCGCTCGGCTTGCGGGACGTCGAGATCGTGCTCGATCCCGAAGACGAAGACGCTGCGGGGCGCGGCGTGCGGCTCGATCTCGGCACAGGGCGCGAGGCGCTGCTGCTCCTGGGGCCCGGCGGGGACGACGAAACGCTGCGCGCGCGCGTTCGCGAGCGGGTGGCGCCCGCGCTCGAGGCGCTGCTGCGCGCCGCGCTGGACCGCGACCGGTTGCAGGCCGAGGTCGTCGAGACGCAGGCGCTGCGCCGTTCGGACGTCATCAAGACGGCGCTCCTGCGGGCCGTCTCGCACGATCTGCGCACGCCCCTCACGGCCATCATCACCGCCGGGCACGCGGTGCGCTCGCCGGTGCTGGAGGGCGGCGAGCGCGACGAGCTCGGGCTCGTCGTCGTCGAGGAGGCCCAGCGCCTCTCGGCGCTCGTCGACAAGCTGCTCGACCTCTCCCGGCTGCAGGCGGGCGCCGCCGAGCCGCGGCGCGACTGGTGCTCGCTCGAGGAGGTCGTGCGCACGGCCGCGGACGAGGTCGGCGCGCAGGACAGCTCGAGCTTCGCGCTGTCGTTCGATCGCGACCTGCCGCTCGTGCAGGCCGACGCCGCCCAGCTCGAGCGCGTCTTCGTCAACCTCCTGGAGAACGCGCGGCGCTACAGCGGCGGGCACCCGGTGAAGGTCCGCGCGCGGGTCGTGGGCGCCAAGATGAACATTCGCGTCATCGACCGCGGCCCGGGCATGAGCCCCACCCAGCTCGCGCGCGCGTTCGAGCCGTTCTACCGCGACGAGAACAGCGACGCGCATCCGGGCTCCGGGCTGGGACTCGCGATCGTCCGCGGCTTCGTCGAGGCCAACGGCGGGCGGGTTCGCGCCGAGTCGCAACCGGGCCAGGGCACGGTGTTCGCGATCGAGCTGCCGCTCGCCCGCGACCCGCACCCCGCGACGGCCCCGGTCCGATCGTGAGCACGCCGCGCCTACGGGTCCTCGTCTGCGACGACGAGCTGCAGATCCTGCGCGGCCTGAAGATCGTGCTGCGCGACGCCGGCTTCGAGGTCGCCGTCGCGCAGAGCGCGCAGGAGGCGCTGGACGCCGCCGCGCTGCGTCCGCCCGAGGCCGCGATCGTCGATCTCGTGCTGCCCGACGGCGACGGCGTCGACGTCTGCCGCCAGCTGCGCGGCTGGAGTCAGATGCCGATCATCGTCCTGTCGGCCGTCGGCGACGAGGACGTGAAGATCGCCGCGCTCGACGCCGGCGCCGACGACTACGTCACCAAGCCCTTCAACCCGCGCGAGCTCGTCGCCCGCCTCAACGCGGTCCTGCGCCGGGTCGCGAGCAACGTCGACGAGCCGACGATCCGCGTCGACGGCCTGGAGATCGACCTCGCCGCCCGCAGCGTGCGCCGCGACGGACAGGACGTGCACCTCACCCCGATCGAATACGACCTGCTGCGGATCCTGGCTCGCAACCGCGGCCGCCTGCTGACGCACCGCGCGCTGCTCAGCGCGGTCTGGGGGCCGCAGTACGCCGACGACACGCAGGCGCTGCGCACGCACATCGCCAACCTGCGCCGCAAGCTCGAGCCCGGCGGCGAGCCGCACTACATCCGCACGGACGCGCGCGTCGGGTACCGCTTCCTGGCCTGAGCGCGAGCCCTGGGCTGCAGCCCGCGGCCGAGGCGCGGCGCGGCCGGCCGGTCCCGGCCGGCCGGGACGGCCGCCGGCAGCTTCACGCCATCCACACAGCCGAGCCCCCGATCCGCACACAGCGCTCACAGCCGCGCCCGCATGCTGGGGTGTCAGATGGCGCAACGCCGGCTTCAGGGACTCCAGCGCGTGCTCGGCGTCAACGCGCTGTTCGCCACCGCGTACGGCAACGTCGGGTCCTCGATCTACTACGCGCTGGGGCTCGTCGCCGGCCTCGCGCTCGGCCTGACGCCGCTCGTCTTCGTCATCGCCGGCGTCTTCTTCTTCTGCACGGCGGCGACCTACGCCGAGGCGACCGCGATGTTCCCCGAAGCCGGCGGGTCGTCGAGCTTCGCGCGCCACGCCTTCAACGAGTTCGTCTCGTTCTTCGCGGCCTGGGCGCAGATGCTCAACTACGTCATCACGGTCGCGATCTCGGCGTTCTTCGTGCCGCACTACCTCGGCGGCCTGTTCTGGGATCCGCTGCGATCGGCGCCCGGGGACGTGATCTTCGGCGCGCTGGTCATCGTCGTGCTGTCGGTCGTGAACGTCGTCGGCATCAAGGAGTCCGCGGGCCTGAACATCGTGCTCGCGCTCGTCGACTTCCTCACGCAGCTGCTCATGGTCGTCGTCGGCGCGCTGCTCGTCTTCTCGCCCGCGACGCTCGTCGAGAACATCAGCTTCGGCGTCGCGCCGACGTGGAAGGACTTCCTCCTCGCGATCCCCGTCGGGATGATCGCCTACACGGGCATCGAGACGATCTCGAACATGGCCGAGGAGGCCAAGGACGAGGCGATCACGATCCCGAGGGCGATCGCGCGCGTGCGCACCGCGGTCTACGCGATCTACTTCACGCTGCCGGTCGTCGCGCTCTCGGCGCTGCCGGTGACGCAGAACGCGCAGACCGGCGAGTACAGCACCCTGCTCGGCGTCCCCGAGGAGCGCGGCGGCTTCGCCGGCGACCCGATCCTCGGCGTCGTCAAGCAGCTCGATCTCGGCTTCCTCCAGGCGCCGGGCGAGCTGTACGTCGGCCTCCTCGCGGCGACGATCCTGCTCATCGCGACGAACGCCGGCATCATCGGCGTGTCGCGCCTCGTCTACTCGATGGGGATCTACCGGCAGGTCCCCGAGCGCCTGCGCCAGCTGCACCCGAAGTACAACACGCCGTGGATCGGGATCTTCGTCTTCGGCGTCATCGCGTGCCTCACGCTGCTGCCCGGCCAAGCCGACCTCCTCGCGAAGATCTACGCGTTCGGCGCGATGCTGTCGTTCACGATCGCGCACGCGGCGGTGGTCCGGCTGCGCCTGACCCAGCCCAACGAGCAGCGTCCGTACCGAGGTCCCGGCAACGTGCGGATCGCCGGGCGCGACGTGCCGGTCTTCGCGGTCGTCGGCGGCACGGCGACCGCGCTGTGCTTCGTCGCGGTGACGGCGCTGAACCCTGTCGTCGCGGTGACCGGCGCCGTCTGGCTCGCGCTCGGCGTCGCGATCTACGCCTTCTACCGCCACCGCCACGGACTCGACCTCGTCACGACCACGAAGATCGCGGTCCCCCGGCCCGTCACGGACACCGAGGCGGAGTACGAGTCCGTGCTGATCGCCGTCGAGGTCGATCGCTTCACGGCGCAGATCGTCGGCACGGCGGCCAGACTCGCCGCACCAGGGGGCCGCGGCATCTACGTCCTCGTCACGATCACCGTCCCGCAGGCGCTCCCGCTGGACGCCAAGCTGCCGGAGATCGAGGCCGCCGCCGCCGACGTCATCCACCGCGCGCGGATGCTCGTCGGGCGCCGCGTCAGCGGGCGCGTCGTCAAGGTGCGCACGGGACAGGGCGCCCGCGTCGTCATCGAGGAGGCCCGCGCGATCCGCGCGCAGGCGATCGTCATGCCGCTCCCGCCGCGCACGGGCACCACGATCTTCGGCAAGACCGTCGAGACCGTGCTCGCCGAACGCCCGTGCCGGGTCATCATCGAATCCGAGCCGACACATGCGAGCTGAGCGGTGTGATCGTCGTACGGAGGGCGACCTTCTCGCCGTTTAACCACAATGCGGCGAGATACAGGTCGATCTCGCGATGAGCGCGAGCACATGAACGGCGTCGTATACAGATCTTCGACAGCCCAGAGCTTGACAGCGCTTGTCGATCGTGGTCACCTAGCCACCGGTTGACGCAAGACACCTGCGTGTACAACGCAGTAGATCTGCTCGACGGCAATCAGGGGGAGCGGTGTCCACTGCAAAGGCTGGTCTGCGCGCGCGAGCGCCGGCGTCAAACGTGTCTCCGGCTGCCGGTGCCCCGGCGCTGCTCGATCTCCTCACGCTCGGTGAGCCCCTCATCAGCCTGACCGCCGCCGGGCGCCTGCCCGCGTCGCCGGTGCTGCAGAAGTCCATCGGCGGGGCGGAGGCCAACGTCGCGATCGGGCTCGCGCGGCTGGGCCTGCGCGTCGCGTACGTGTCGCGCGTCGGCGAGGACCCGTTCGGCGACGAGATCGTGCGCACGCTGCGCGGCGAGGGCGTCGACGTCGCGGGCGTGCAGCGCTCGACGACGAGACCGACCGGCCTCATGGTGAAGGAGCTGCGCTCGCCCGCCGACGTTCGCGTCCACTACTACCGGCAGGGCTCCGCGGTGACCGAGCTCGGCGGTGCAGGCGAGCTCAGACAGGCCCGGTACGTCCACGCGACGGGCATCACGCTCGCGCTCGGCGCCGGTCCGGCGACCGCGGTCCGCGAGCTGGTCGAGGCCGCGAAGGCGACCGCGGCCGGCGTGAGCTTCGATCCGAACATCCGCCGCAAGCTGTGGTCCGTCGACGAGGCCGTCGCGGCCGTGCGCGCGATCCTGCCGCTCGTCGACGATCTCCTGCTCAGCGAGGCCGAGGCGCTGGCGATCGCCGGGGCCGACAGCCTGCAAGGCGCGCTCGTCTGGCTGACCGACCGGAAGATCGCGCGGATCGTCGTGCGACGGGGAGCCGAGGGCGCCATCGGGCTCACCGAAGGCGAGCGGATCGAGGTGGCTGCGCAAGCGCCGGGACCCGTGGTCGACTGCGTCGGAGCAGGGGACGCGTTCACTGTCGGCTACCTGTTCGAGCGGCTCGCGGGCGCGTCCTTCGCGTCGGCGCTGACGACCGGAGCGTGGGCGGCCGGCCAGGTCGTGACCCACCTCGGCGACTACGAGGGCCTGCCCGATCGCGCCGACTACGCCGCCTGGCGCAACACGACGGCGGTCGTCGACCGATGAGCGCGCAGCCGACGAGCTTCTGCGCGATGCTGGGCGACCGCCGCGTGATCGCCGTCGTCCGGCACACCGACGAGGCTGTCGCCGAGGCGATCGCGATGGCCTGCGCCGCCGGCGGGCTGCGGGCGATCGAGATCACGATGACGGTCCCGAGCGCGCCGGCGCTCATCGCGAGGCTGCGCGCCGCGCTGGACGACGACGTCCTCGTCGGTGCCGGGACGGTCCTGTCGCCGCGCGAGCTCGACGCGGTCCTCGCGGCGGGAGCCGGCTTCGTCGTGGCACCCGGCCTCGACCGAGCGATGCTTGGCCCGTGCACGCGGGCGAAGGTCGCCTTCCTGCCGGGGGTGCTGACGCCGACTGAGGTCATGGCCGCGCGTGCGCTGGGGCTCGACGCGCTCAAGCTGTTTCCGTCGGACACGGCCGGGCTCGCGCACCTGCGCGCGCTGCGCTGCGTCTTCGCGGACGTCGCGTTCGTTCCGACCGGCGGCGTGACGCGGTCAAACGGTGCGGACTGGCTTGACGCGGGCGCGCGCGCGCTGGGCCTGGCGGGTGAGTTCGCCGCCGCGCACCGAGACGGCGGCGAGCGGCGGGTACGCGCGCTGGCGCGCGACCTGCACGAGACGTTCGAGAACACCAACGGCAGCGCTGCCACAACGTAGGGAGGACAGATGCGGGGTCGAGATGCACTCATAGCCACACTGACGGCGACGGCGATGGTCGCGGGGCTTGCCGCCTGCGGCGAGCCCGAGGAGAAGACGGACACCCCGAGCGGTGCCGGCGGCGCGAGTGAGCTGACGTCGCTTCCCGCGCTGCCCAAGAGCCCCATCACGCTCAACGTCATCGACGGCGGCGGCGACCTCCAGCTATCCCAGGCGCCGATCGAGGAGTTCGTGAAGAACAACCCGAAGCTCATCAAGAAGGTGACGTTCTCCAAGGCGACCGGGCCCGAGCTCGCCGGCAAGGTCCAAGCGGGCCAGCGTGCGGGCAAGGTGCAGTACAACCTCGTCGTCGCGGGCTACGGCGAGATCGCGACCGGCAAGCAGCAGGGCATCTGGCAGCGGCTGCTGCCGACCTACGAGTCCAAGCTCGGCGAGATCCCCGGCTCCTACGAGCCCGGCGCGAGGAAGATGTACGACCTCATCGACGGCTACGCGCTGACGAGTTACTACAACCCCAACGGGCCGCTGCTTGAGTACAACCCTGCCAAGGTCGACGAGCCCCCGGCGACGCCGGCCGCGCTGCTGGCGTGGGCGGACGCGAACCCGAAGAAGTTCACCTATGCGCGACCTGCGAACTCCGGCCCGGGCCGGACACTGCTCATGGGTCTGCCGTACATCCTCGGCGACTCCGACCCGCGCGATCCGGACAAGGGCTGGGACAAGACGTGGGCGTTCCTGCGCCAGCTCGACAAGCACATCGACCACTACCCGTCCGGCACGGGCGTGACGATGGACGAGCTGACCTCCGGAGCGGTCGACATGATCGCGAGCACCACGGGCTGGGACGTCAACCCGCGGGCGCTCGGCGTGGTGCCGAAGAACTTCAAGATCGCGACGTTCGACGGCTTTCACTTCGTGGCGGACGCGCACTACATGGCGGTCCCGCGCGGGGTTCCCGCCGGCGAGCAGGCCGCGATCATCGAGTTGATGCGGTACATGATGACGCCGAAGGCGCAGGCATACGCCTACGACAAGGGCTACTTCTACCCCGGCCCGGCGGTCAGGGACGTGCCGCTGTCGCTCGCGCCCGCCGAGAGCCGCAAGGTCGTCGAGGAGTTCTCGCGGCCGGAGTACGCGAAGCTCTTCGCGGAGGTTCCGATCGAGACGCAGCTCGATGTCGACGACATCGTGTTCATGTTCGACAAGTGGGACCGGGAGGTGGGCGGATCGAAGGTCACGGAGTGACACCGTCGCCGGGGCTGCGCGAGCTGAAGCTCGACGGCCTGAGCCGCAGCTACGGCACGCAGAAGGCGCTCGCCGCCCTCGATCTCACAATCGAGGGCGGCGAGTTCGTCGCGCTGCTCGGGCCGTCCGGGTGCGGCAAGTCCACGGCGCTGAACTGCATCGCGGGCCTGATCGAGCCGACGAGCGGCTCGATCGCGCTCGACGGGCGACGGATCGACGGCGTGCCGTCCGAGCGCCGCGGCTTCGGCGTGGTGTTTCAGAGCTACGCGCTGTTTCAGCACATGACGGTCCGCGCGAACGTCGCGTTCGGGCTGCGGATGCGCCGCGTCTGCAAGGCGCGCACCGCCGAGCGCGTGGACGGAGCGCTCGCGCTCGTGCAACTCGCCGATCACGCCGCGAAGTACCCGACCCAGCTCTCGGGCGGCCAGCAGCAGCGGGTGGCGATCGCGCGGGCGATCGTCATCGAGCCGCCGCTCGTGCTCATGGACGAGCCCCTGTCGAACCTCGACGCGAAGCTGCGCCTGGAGATGCGCAGCGAGATCCGGCGCCTGCATCGCGAGCTCGGGCTGACGACGATCTACGTCACGCACGACCAGGAGGAGGCGTTCTCGCTCGCCGACAGGCTCGTCCTGCTGCGCGACGGCGTGACCCAGCAGATCGGGGCGCCCGAGGAGATCTACCACCGCCCATCCAACCGCTGGGTCGCGGACTTCGTCGGCTTTCGCAACACGCTGGCGATGACCCTCGAGCGCCGCGACGGCGACGACGGCCTCGCCGCGGCGGACGGCGTGCGCGTCCGCGGCCGCGTCTGCGGCGGCGAGGCGACCTCCGGGCCGGTGACGGCCATGGTCCGCCCCGACGACCTCGTCGCCGGCGGCACCGGCGAGAACGCGTTCGAGGTCGCCGTCGTCGCGGTCGAGTTCCACGGGCGGAGCTTCGTCGTCGAGGGCGTCATGGCGTCCGGCCAGCGGCTGCGCGGGACGGCCGACGCGAACGTGCAGGTCGGAGAGCGCGTCACCCTGCGCGCGGACGCCGCCAAGCTGCTGCTGTTCGCGGAGCCTGGCTGAGGTGCGCCGCAAGCTCGCCGCTCACGAGATCGACCGCACGCTGCTGCTGCTCGTGCCTGCGGTGGTCTTCCTCGTCGTGGTCTTCATGTACCCGTTCGGGTACGGGCTCGTGCTGTCATTTGCGCCCCAGCGCTACGTCGGCGCGCTCGGCAACTACCAGCAGTTCTTCGCCGACCCGTTCCTGCGCGACACGATCATGATCACGCTCGGCCTCGCGGTGCCGGCGGCGCTGTTCAACGTCATCGCCTCCGTGCCGGTCGCCTACCGGCTGCGGGGCGCGTTCCGCGGCAAGCGCGTGCTGACGGCGATGCTCGTCATGCCGGTCACGCTCGGAACGGTCCTCATCGCCAAGGGGTTGCTGACCCTGCTCGGCGCGCGCGGCTGGGTCAACCGCGCGCTGGTGCAGAGCGGCCTCGTGGACGAGCCGGTGCGGTTCGTCAACAACTACTGGGGCGTCATGCTGACGCTCGTCATCACGGGCTTTCCGTTCGCCTTCCTGCTGACGCAGGCCTACCTGAGCGGAATCGACCCGATGCTCGAGCGCGCCGCCGCGACGCTCGGGGCCGGGCCGCGCCAGCGCTTCTGGCGGATCACGTTCCCGCTGCTGGCGCCGGGCCTCGCGATCACGTTCATCCTGACGTTCGTCCTCGCCTTCGCGGTCTTCCCGTCGGCGGTGCTCGTCGGCGAGCCGGCGGGCGAGACGCGCGTCCTGTCGATCGTCGCCTACCGCGCCGCGTACGAGCAGTTCGACCCGTCGATGGGCTCGGCGATCGCGATGATCATGGGCGCGGTGCAGCTCGTCGTCGTCGGGATCGTGCTCGCCGCGCGCGGACGGCTGTATCGCGGACCGAGCAGCGGGGGCAAGGGCTGATGCGAGGCTCGGCTCTCGCGCTGCGCAAGCCCGTCGTCGCGAGCCCGCTCGGCTGGCTGGTCTGGGGCTTCGTCGCCTTCTTCCTCGTGTTCTTGGTCGCGCTCATCGCCGCTGTGCTCGTGAACTCGCTCGGCACGCGCTGGCTCGATCACTGGCTGCCGGACGCGTTCACGACCGACTGGTACGGCGCCGCTTGGCGCGAGTTCGGGCTGACCTCGGTGATGGTCGTGACGGTCCAGGTCGCGGTCGCGGTCGTCGTGCTGTCGCTGCTCATCGGGGTGCCGGCCGCCTACGCGCTGGCGCGGCGCGACTTTCCCGGCCGCCGGCTCGTGACGTTCGCCTTCCTCATCCCGCTGCTGCTGCCCCCGGTCACCTACGGCATCCCGCTGGCCACGGTCCTCTTGCGCGAGGGCGTCGGCGGCACGCTGACCGGGGTGATCGTCGCCAACCTCGTCCCCAGCGTGCCGTTCGTGATCCTGACGATGACCCCGTTCATCGAGCAGATCGATCCGCGCATCGAGGCCGCCGCACGGACGCTCGGGGCCGGCACCACGACGATCTTGCTGCGCGTCCTCGGTCCGCTGCTGATCCCGGGGATGCTCGCCGCGGGGCTGCTCGTGCTCGTGCGCACCGTCGGGATGTTCGAGCTGAGCTTCTTCACCGCCGGCCCGGACTCCCAGCCGCTCGTCGTGGTGCTGTACTACGCGGCGTTCTCGCCCGGCGTTCGGGCGTCGCAGTCCATCGACGCGATGGCGGTGATCTACATGGGCCTGATGCTGATGCTGCTGGCAGCCGCGCTGAGCTTCGTCAATCCCACCAACCTCGTCGCGAGGATCCGGGAGAGCCCGTGAGGATCGATCGCGCCGAGGTCATCGTCTCGAGCCCGGGACGCACGTTCGTGACGCTGAAGCTCGTGACGTCCGACGGCGTCGTCGGTCTCGGCGACGCGACGCTCAACGGTCGCGAGCTGGCGGTCGTCAGCTACCTGCGCGACCACGTCGCCGAGCTCTTGATCGGGCGCGACGCGCACCGCATCGAGGACACCTGGCAGTACCTCTACCGCGGCGCGTACTGGCGCGGCGGGCCCGTCACGATGACGGCGATCTCGGCGGTCGACGTCGCGCTGTGGGACATCAAGGGCAAGGTCGCCGGGCTGCCCGTCTACCAGCTGCTCGGCGGCGCGAGCCGCGAGGGCTGCCTCGTCTACTCGCACGCGTCGGGGCGCGACGAGGCCGAGCTGCTCGACAGCGCGCACGCCCATCTCGCCCGCGGCTACCGCGCGGTGCGCGCGCAGGTCGCGGTGCCCGAGCTCGAGGTGGTCTACGGCGTGGGGGACGATCGCGAGGTCTACGAGCCGGCCGCCCGCCGCGCGCGGCCGCCCGAGGAGACGTGGGACTCGCGGGCATACCTGCGCCGCGTGCCCGCGGTCTTCGCGAAGCTCCGCGACGAGCTCGGGCCGCAGCCGGCGCTGCTGCACGACGCGCACCACCGGCTGACGCCGCTTCAGGCGGCGCAGCTCGGGCGATCGCTCGAGCCCTACGACCTCTTCTGGCTCGAGGACGTCACGCCCGCCGAGAACCCCGAGCTCTTGCGCGGCGTGCGAGCGCACACGACGATCCCGCTGGCGATCGGGGAGGTCTTGAGCACGATCTGGGACTGCCGGACGATCCTGCAAGAGCGTCTCGTGGACTACATCCGCGTGTCCGCGACGCACGGCGGCGGGATCAGCCACCTGCGGCGCATCTTCGCGCTGGCCGAGCTCACGCAGGTGCGCTCGGGCTGCCACGGCGCGACCGACATCTCGCCGGTCGGCATGGCGGCCGCGCTGCACGTCGGCCTGTCGATCCCGAACTTCGGCATCCAGGAGCACATGCGCCACGAGCCGCTCGTCGACGAGGTCTTTCCGCACGCCTACGGCTTCGCCGACGGCTACATGCACCCCGGCGACGAGCCCGGTCTCGGCGTCGGCATCGACGAGGCGCTCGCGGCGGCGCACCCGTACGTCGCGGCGTACCTGCCGGTCAACCGCCTGCGCGACGGAACGATGCACGACTGGTGACTCCCATCGCGACCGCACGACTCTCACGCCGCGCGCTCGGTGGGCGCATCGCGACCGTTCCCGCTCGCGCGCCGGACGCGACCGGGATCGTCCATCTCGGCCTCGGCAGCTTTCACCGCGCCCATCAGGCCGTGTACACGGCGCGTGCGCTGGACCACGAGCCGGGTCCGTGGGGGATCGTCGGAGTCGCGTCGCGATCGCGCGCGGTGGTGGAGGCGATGCGCGCCCAGGATGGCCTCTACAGCGTCCTCGAACTCGGTCCCGAGCAACGCGCGCCGCTCGTCGTCGGCGTGCACAGCGAGCTGCTCGTCGCGGCCGACGAGCCCGCGGCGGTCGTCGCGCGGCTCGCCTCGGCGGACACGAGGATCGCGACGCTGACGATCACCGAGCGCGGCTACAGCGCGCGTCCCGCCGGCCGTGCCATCGACACAAGCCCCGCCATCGACCTCGGGGCGGTGCGGGCCGACCTGCGCGGCGCGCCCCCGAGCACGGCGATCGGGCTGCTCGCGAGGGGACTGCAGGCGCGCTGGCGCGGGCACGGCGAGCCGCTGGCGATCGTCTCGTGCGACAACGTCGCCCGCAACGGCGAGCACACGCGCCGGCTCGTCCTGGCGTTCGTCGCGCTGCTCGAGGACTCCGACGCCGCCGAGCTGCATGCGTGGATCGAGCGCGAGATCGCCTTCCCGTCGACGATGGTCGACCGGATCGTGCCGGCGCCCCAGCCCTCTCACCGCGCGCGCGTCGCGGAGCTGCTCGGGCTCGGCGACGAAGCCGCGGTCGTCGCCGAGCCGTTCTCTATGTGGGTGCTCGAGGACAGCTTCCCCGGCGGCCGACCGCGCTGGGAGGCAGCCGGCGCCAGCTTCAGCGACGAGGTCCAGCGCTACGAGCAGCTCAAGCTGCGCCTGCTCAACGCGACGCACTCGCTGCTTGCCTACCTCGGCTTGCTCGCCGGTGCGCGGACGATCGCCGAGGCGATCGCGCTGCCGGAGATCCGGGCCGCCGCCGAGCACCTGATCGAGCGCGACCTGCTGCCGACGCTCGACGCGCCCGCTGCCGTCGACCTGCCGCGGTACGTCGCGCAGCTCATGGCGCGCTTCGGCAACGGTGCGCTCGAGCATCGCACCCGCCAGGTCGCAGCCGACGGCTCGCAGAAGCTGCCGGTCCGCGTCGGGCCGGCGGTGCTGGAGCAGGCCGCCGCCGGCATCGTGCCGCGCGGGCTGGCGCTGGTCGTCGCCGCCTGGATTGGCTGCCTGGCGACCCCGGACGGCGGCGACGAAGCCGGCCCGGGCGCGGTCGACGACCCGCGCGCTGCGCAGCTGCGGTCGCTCGGCCGGCGAGCCCGGGACTCGCGCGAGCTCGTCGCCGCGGTCTTCGATCTCGGGATCTTCGAGCCCGCGCTCGCGGAGGCGCTCCCGTTCGTCGATGCCGTCGTCGAGCTGCACGACGTGCTCGTGCGCCACGGTCACCGCGGCGCCATCGAAGCGGCGATCCGGTGAGCTCGCGAAGCTCCGCGTCATGAGCGAGCCGCTGAGCATCCACCCGCATCTCCTGCTGGCGCCTGCCGAGCCGGCGCGCTCGGTCGCCGCCGAGCTGTACGCCGAGGTCGCCGGCGCGCCCATCGTCTCCCCGCACGGACACGTCGATCCGTCGCTGCTCGTCGCCGATGCGCCGTTCGGCGATCCGGCGGCGCTGCTCGTCACCCCCGACCACTACGTCACCCGCCTGCTGCATGCTCACGGCGTGGCGCTCGAGGAGCTGCGACCGCCGGCCGACCCGCGCTCGATCTGGCGGCTGTTGTGCGAGCGCTGGCCGCTGCTTGGGGGAACCGTCGTGAGGCTCTGGCTCGAGCTCGTCCTGCACGACGTGCTGGACGTGCGGATCACGCCGTCCGCGGCCACCGCGGACGAGCTGTTTGACGAGCTCACGCAGCGCCTCGCGCAACCGCGGCTGCGGCCGCGAGCGCTCTACGAGCGCTTCGGCGTCGAGGTTCTCGCGACGACGGACGACCCGGCGGACGACCTGCGCCACCACCACGCGCTCGCGGCGGACCCGAGCTGGGAGGGCCGCGTCGTCCCGACGTTCCGTCCCGACGCGCTGCTGGCCGTCGCGCGGCCGGGGTGGCCCGCGCACGTCGAGCGCCTCGCCGCGGCGGCGCACACGACGATCGGCTCGTATGACGACTTCGTCGCGGCGCTCGAGCAGCGCCGCCGCGACTTCGCCGCGCTCGGCGGGACGTCGAGCGACCACGGCGTGCGGCGGCTGGCGACCGAGCGCCTCGACGACCCGGCCGCGCGGCGGATCTTCGCCGCGGCGCTGCGCGGCGACGCCACGCCGGACGACGGTGCGGCGTTCGCGGCGCACATGCTCGACGAGATGGCGCGCATGTCCTGCGACGACGGCCTCGTCATGCAGCTGCACCCCGGCGTCCAGCGCGACCACCACGGCCCGACCCTGCGCGCTCACGGTCCCGACGTAGGGGCCGACATCCCGGTGCAGGCTGAGTTCACGTCCGCGCTGCGGCCGCTGCTCGAGCGCTACGGCACGCATCCGAACCTGCGGCTCGTCCTGTTCACGGTCGACGAGACGACGTTCTCCCGCGAGCTCGCCCCGCTCGCCGGCTTCTATGCGTCGGTCTACCTCGGCGCGCCGTGGTGGTTTCTGGACTCGCCCGCCGGGATGCTGCGCTTCCGCCAAGCGGTGACCGACACGGTCGGCTTTCACCGCACGGCGGGCTTCGTCGACGACGCGCGCGCGCTGTGCTCGATCCCGGCGCGCCACGAGGTCGCCCGCCGCGTCGACTGCTCGTTTCTCGCCGGGCTCGTCTGCGAGCATCGGCTCTCGCTCGGCGACGCCGCGACGCTCGCGCGCGACCTCGCGCGCGATCAGGCGCTACGAGTGTTCCGGCTCAGGCCCGAGGACTGACGCCTCGCCGAGCGCTGCCGAGCGCTCGTGCCGGCGCCCCGCGGCGCTGAGGTGAGGAGGCCGATCCCGGCAGTCGTCGGGCTTGCGCCACCCGCCCGTCGCCGGATCGGCGATGCCGTCCAGTGAGGACCCCACGTAGCGCGGTCAGCGTGCGTCACGCGCCCGCTTTGCGTCGATCCGCCGCGGGTCGGCGTAGGCGGCGGCGACACGGTCCAGCGAGGCGGTGAGCGAGAGGCGGTCCGCGTTGCGTGCGAACCACGCGGCGGTCGAGGCGCGCAGCTCGGGGCCAGCGTCGCGGACGCGCAGGATCGCCGCGGCGAGGTCCTCGGGCGACGCCGACGGCGCGACGAAGCCGTTCTCACCCTCGTCGACGAGCTCGGTCGCGGCGTTGTCGACGTCCGCGACGACGACGCTCGGCACGCCGCGCGCCGCCGCTTCGACGACGACGAGCCCGTAGCCCTCGCGGCGCGACGCCAGGACCATGCAGAGCGCGCGGCCGAGCGCGTCCTCGAGCTCGGCGCCATCCACGAACCCCGGCGCGCGGGCGACGTCGCCCAACCCGAGCGAGGCGATGAGGCCCAGCACCTCGTTGCGCTCAGGGCCGTCGCCGTAGATCTCCAGCCGCAGCCCGGGGTCGCGCGCGTGCACGACGGCGAACGCGCGCACGAGCGCCGGGACGCGCTTCTCGGGGATGTGGCGTCCCGCGAAGACGACGGCCGGACCCGCCGGCAGCGGCGCGGCGGCGGCCTGCGGCAGGGCATGGATCGCCGTGAGCACCTCGACCTCGCCGCGCACGCCTTCGGCGCGCAGCCGCGCCGCGGTCATGCGCGCGAGCGCGAACGCGCGCTGCGGGACCCGCAGGCAGAGCTTCTGCACGGCCCAGCCGACGCGTCCGCCGACGCCGCCGAGGTAGTCGCGCCAGTACTCGCGCGACCACAGCTCAAACCAGTCGACGACGAGCTCGAAGCGCCCCAGCGGCCGGGCGACCCCCGCGGCCAGGAGCGAGAAGTACGGAAAGGATGCGGTGTGGACGACGTCGTAGCGGCGGCCGTGGCGCAGCAGGTGCCAGAGGACGCCCGCACCGAACACGAGCGGCGGCACGATCCGCCGGCGCCCGTCGACGTAGAGCTTCAGCCGCGGCCCGGCGACGCGCACGGTCACGCCCTCGACGGCGGCGCGGGCGCCGCGATCCCACTGGCGCAGCGTCAGGTACGTGACCTCGTGGCCGTCGGCGGCGAGCCGCTCGGCGAGCGTGCGGTACCAGCGCTCGCCCCCGCCGATCGTGTACGGGTACAGGCAGTCGTAGACGACGAGGATCCGCATCGCGGCGCCCAGCGTGTCAGACGCGCTCGCGCCGGGCGGCCGCACGCCCGCGGCGACGTGGGTGACCATCCGCGGTACGGCCTACGCGGAAGGGTCCGCCCAGAGCCCGCTGATCGGGACGGCGGCGAGTCGATCTCCGAACGGGAGGGTGTTGGCCCCCGTGTACAGCAGCGCTCCGGCCTTGAACGCGCTTCCGAGCTTGTCGCGCAAGAGCTCCAGTCCGCGGAAGTCCCGCTTGTGGACGGTCGCTGCGGACTTGACTTCGACCGCGGTGATCGATCCGTCACGGTGCTCGATGACGATGTCGACCTCGCGCTGGTCGCGGTCGCGGAAGTGGTAGAGCTGGGGACGGTCGTCGAGCCAGGAGACCTGGCGGTGCAACTCCATCGCCACGAAGCTCTCGTAGAACATCCCACCGAGGTTTAGGTCGGCTTCGATGCGTTGCTCGTCAGCACCCACGAGGTATGCCAAGAGACCGGTGTCGGTGACATGGACCTTCGGGCGCTTGATCGATCGGGACAGCAGGTTGCTGCTCCACGCCGGGACCCGCCGGATGAGAAAGAGCGTCTCGAGGAGCTCGACGTGCCGTCGTAGGGTGGTCGCCGGAGCGCCCATCGAGCTGCTGAGCCGCTCGATGTTGAGCTCGGCTGACGAGGTTGCGCCGATGGCCTGCAGGAGGCGCACGACGACCGCACGGTCCGCCACGTCAGCGAGGGTGGCCAAGTCGCGGTCCATGATCCCCTCGACGTAGCTCTCGAAGAACCGCGCCCGACGGTTGGCCGTCCGCCCTTGGGCCTCCGGGTACCCGCCCCGCGCCAGGGTGTCGGCATAGGCGTGGCGACCGACGGGCGCGTTCGTCACCGCCGGGAAGCTCCCAGCGGCGAGGCGCGGCACGAAGGACTCGGGATGTCCCCGCAGCTCGCCCTGGCTGAAGGGGTGCAGGCGCAGATACTCCGCCCTGCCGGCCAAGCTCTCCTTGACCTGCTTCATGTCCAACAGGTTGGCTGAGCCGGTGATGGCGAACTGCCCGGGAGTCTTGTCCCGATCGACTCGGAGCTTGATCTCCGTCATGAGCTCGGGGACGCGTTGCACCTCGTCGATCGCGACCGGCGTCCTGAGCGCCGCGACGAACCCGGCAGGGTCGTTCCGCGCCGCAGCGCGTACCGCTTGATCGTCGAACGTCAAGATCTCGCGACCTGCACGTTCGGTGCCGGCGACCTGTTCGAGCAGGGTGCTCTTGCCGACCTGGCGACCGCCGAGGATGACGACCACGCGGGTGTCTACCAACGCCTCCTCTACAGCTCTCTGAGCATGACGCGCGAGGAGCTTGGGCGGCGATTGCATCCGAGCATCCTAGACGACGATCCCGACATATCCACCACGGGAACGCCGACAAAACCACCACGAGCGATCCGCGGATCCGCCATGGCCAACCCGACGGATCCACCGCGTCACCCCTGGCGACGGACGTACCGAAGCGAGGCGAATCGCCGGCCGACGGACGTCAGCGCTTCCGCCGCCCGCCCGTCGCGATCGCCGTCCGGGGGATGCCTTCCATTAGGCCCCCCGAGCAGCCGCGGTCACCGTCCGTCGTCCGCCCGCTGCGTGTTGACCCTCCCCGGGTCCGCGTAGGCGGCGGCGACCCGGTCCAGCGAGGCGGTGAGCGAGAGGCGGTCCGCGTTGCGTTCGAACCATGCGGCGGTCGAGGCGCGCAGCTGCGGGCCAGCGTCGCGGACGCGCAGGATCGCCGCGGCGAGGTCCTCGGGCGACGCCGACGGCGCGACGAAGCCGTTCTCACCCTCGTCGACGAGCTCGGTCGCGGCGTTGTCGACGTCCGCGACGACGACGCTCGGCACGCCGCGCGCCGCCGCTTCGACGACGACGAGCCCGTAGCCCTCGCGGCGCGACGCCAGGACCATGCAGAGCGCGCGGCCGAGCGCGTCCTCGAGCTCGGCGCCATCCACGAACCCGGGCGCGCGGGCGACGCCGTCCAACCCGAGCGAGGCGATGAGGCCCAGCACCTCGTTGCGCTCAGGGCCGTCGCCGTAGATCTCCAGCCGCAGCCCGGGGTCGCGCGCGTGCACGACGGCGAACGCGCGCACGAGCGCCGGGACGCGCTTCTCGGGGATGTGGCGTCCCGCGAAGACGACGGCCGGACCCGCCGGCAGCGGCGCGGCGGCGGCCTGCGGCAGGGCATGGATCGCCGTGAGCACCTCGACCTCGCCGCGCACGCCTTCGGCGCGCAGCCGCGCCGCGGTCATGCGCGCGAGCGCGAACGCGCGCTGCGGGACCCGCAGGCAGAGCTTCTGCACGGCCCAGCCGACGCGTCCGCCGACGCCGCCGAGGTAGTCGCGCCAGTACTCGCGCGACCACAGCTCAAACCAGTCGACGACGAGCTCGAAGCGCCCCAGCGGCCGGGCGACCCCCGCGGCCAGGAGCGAGAAGTACGGAAAGGATGCGGTGTGGACGACGTCGTAGCGGCGGCCGTGGCGCAGCAGGTGCCAGAGGACCCCCGCACCGAACACGAGCGGCGGCACGATCCGCCGGCGCCCGTCGACGTAGAGCTTCAGCCGCGGCCCGGCGACGCGCACGGTCACGCCCTCGACGGCGGCGCGGGCGCCGCGATCCCACTGGCGCAGCGTCAGGTACGTGACCTCGTGGCCGTCGGCGGCGAGCCGCTCGGCGAGCGTGCGGTACCAGCGCTCGCCCCCGCCGATCGTGTACGGGTACAGGCAGTCGTAGACGACGAGGATCCGCATCGCGGCGCCCAGCGTGTCAGACGAGCCCTCGCGCCGGGCGGCCCGGCGCACGCAAGCGGTGGAGGTGATGCGGGCTGCATGTGTAACGTTGCAACGACCCGACCGTCTCGTCACCGCGCAACACGTTCGCCGCCCGCGCGTGAGACACAAGACAAGAGCCATGGCCTCGACTCAGAGCACACCCGCCGGCGCCGGCGCCCCCCGAGACCGCACCGCAGCGCTCGAGGTGTCGGTCGTCATCCCCTGCCTCAACGAGGCGGAGAACATCGCGGACACCGTCACGCGCTCGCTTGAGGTGCTCGCCGCCGCGGGCCTGCAAGGCGAGGTCGTCGTCGCCGACAACGGCTCGGAGGACGGCAGCGCCGACCTTGCCCGCGCGGCCGGCGCGCGCGTCGTCGACGAGCCGCGCCGCGGCTACGGCTCGGCGTACCTCGCCGGCTTCGCCGCCGCCCGCGGCGACTACATCGTGATGCTCGACGCCGACATGACGTACCCATTCGACGAGATCCCGCGCTTCGTGCAGGAGCTGCGCGACGGCGCGCAGCTCGTCATGGGCGACCGCATGGACGGCATCCAGCCCGGCGCGATGCACTGGGTCAACCGCTACATCGGCAACCCGATCCTGAGCGGCACGCTGAACCTCTTCTTCCACACGGGCATTCGCGACGCGCACTGCGGCATGCGCGGCTTCCGGCGCGACATCCTGGGAATCCTCGACCTGCGCACGACGGGCATGGAGTTCGCGTCGGAGATGGTGATCCGCGCGTCGAAGGAGAAGCTCGACATCCGCGAGTTCCCGATCACGTACGCGCCGCGCCGCGGGCAGTCCAAGCTCTCGCGCTTCAACGACGGCTGGCGCCATCTGCGCTTCCTGCTCGTCCACAGCCCGACGCACCTCTTCATCGTGCCCGGCGTCGCGCTGCTCGCCATCGGCCTGCTCATCACGCTCGTCTCGCTGTCGCAGATCTCGATCCTCGGACGCGAGTGGAACCTGCACACGACGGTCGCGGGCGCGCTGCTCGTCATCGTCGGGACGCAGATCGTCGCGCTCGGCCTCTGCGCGCACGCCTACGGGACGTACTTCATGTCCGAGCGCGACCCCTGGTTTGACCGCATGCGGGCGCGCTACCGGCTGGAGCACGGCCTCATGATCGGCGGGGCGATCCTCGTGGCGGGCATCGCCGTCGCCGCCGTCATCGTCGTGACGTGGATCAACCGCGGCTTCGGCGAGCTGTCCGAGGAGCGCCTCGCCGTGACGGCCGCGACGCTCATCATCGTCGGCCTGCAGATCTTCTTCTCGTCCTTCCTCTTGTCCATTCTCGGGCTGCGCCGCCGCGACTCGTAGCCGCACCGCGTGGATCAGTTCATCGCGCTGGCGGGCCTGCCCGCCGTCTTTTGGCTGACCACCACCGGCTTGGGTCTGCTCGCGGCGGGTCTCGTCCGAGCCGAGCTGCATGCCGGGCTGCTCGCGCCGCTGGGGTTCTGCGTCGCCACCTCGGTGCTGCTGATGGTCTACGAGCTCGGGCTGGGCGGCAGCGTCGCCGTGGTCGCACTCGTGGCGGGGACCGTCGCGGGCCTCGCGCTCGCCCGGCGCGACCTGCGCCGGCGGCTGAACCCCGGCTGGCCCGGTCTCGCCGGTCTCGCCGTGTACCTGCTGTACGCGGCACCCGTGCTGCTGACGGGCGACTGGACCTGGTCGGGCTACAACTTCCTCAACGACACGTCCGTGCAGTTTTTGCTCATCGAGCACCTGCAGCACTTCGGGACGGCGGTCGACGGGCTGAAGCTGACGACCGGCGACGAGGTCACCCGCATCTACCTCTCGACCGGCTATCCGATCGGCACCCACGCCTACGCGTCGGGGCTGACCGGCTTGCTCGGCGTGGGGCCGGAGGTCATCTACCAGCCGTTCCTCGCGGGGATGGGGGCGCTCGCGGCGATGTCGCTGGCGGTCGTCGCGGGGAGCACGATCTTCGGCGCCCGGCTCGGCGCGCTCGTCGCCGCCGTCGCGATGGCGTCGAACCTCACGTACAACACCGCGCTGCAGGGCAGCATCAAGGAGCTTGGGCTCATCGCGTCGCTGGCGGCGGCCGCGGCCCTGGGCCGCGAGCTCGTGCGCGCCGAGCGCAGGCTCTCGCTCGCGATCTTGCTCGGGGTCGCGCTGGCGTCGATCCTCGGCGTCTACAGCGCCGCGGGGCTGCCGTATGTCGCGATGCTGCTCGTGACGCTCGCCGCCGTCGTGGCGCTCGTCCACGGTCGGGCCGCGCTGTCTCGCGGCTGGCTCGCGGCGGGCGCGGTGGCCGGCGCGACCGCCGCCGTGCTGGCGGCGCCGGTCGTCGCGACGATCTCGCAGTTCTACACGGTGGCCTCGGACGTGGTGAGCGCGTCCGCGCCGCTGGGCGACGTCCTCGGTCAGCTCGCACGCCCGCTCCCGCTGCTGCAGGCGGGCGGGATCTGGCTCGACGGCGCCTACGCGACGCCGATCTCCCCCGACGCCGGCGCCGAGCTCTGGACGAACCGCGCGCTGTGGGTCGTGGCGGGTCTGGCCGCGCTCGCGCTCGTCGAGATCGTGCGCCGGCGCTGCCCGGACGTGCTGCTCGTGCTCGTGCCGGCGATGCTGACGGCGGCGCTCGTGGCCCCGCGCGTCGTGCCCTACGCCGACGCCAAGCTGCTGGCGATCATGAGCCCGTCGGTCGTCCTCGCGGCAGCGATCGGGCTCGCGGCGATCGCCCGCGTGCTGCGGCCCGTCGGAGCGGTGCTCGCGGTCGCGCTCGGGGCGGCACTTGCCGGCACGATCATGCTGTCCAACGCGTTCGCCCTGCACGACAGCCGGATCGGCCCGCACGATCGGATGGTCGCGCTGCGGGCGGCGGGCGACAATCTCGCCGGCCGCGGACCGGTCCTGTTCAACGAGGCCGAGGAGTTCGCGAAGTACTTCGCCGGCGCGGCGGTCCTCAACGCGGCGTCGGAGTCGATCACGCCCCGCCAGGTCCAGCTGCGCAGCCCCGACAGCGTGTTCGGGCGGTACTTCGACCTCGATCTTCAGAAGCTCGACTACGTGGCGCAGTTCCCTTGGGTCATCACGCGCCGCTCCCCGGCCGCGAGCCGCCCGCCGGCGAACTACCGGCGCCGCTACACGAACGCCTACTACGAGTCGTGGCAGCGCGAGGCGAGCCCGCGCGTGCTGTCGCACCTGCCGCTGCAGGGCCTGGATGACGCGAGCCGCGTACCGTCGTGCGGCGCGGTCTCTGAGCTCGCGCGGCGCGGTCGCCGGGCCTCGGGCGCCGGCCTCGCGCTCGTCGCCGCGACCGCTCCCGACACGCCGCGGCTGGACGTGCTGGGCGCCGATCGCTCGCCGGCCCTCAACCCCGAGCAGTCCATCCTCGGGACGCTGTCGACGATCAACCCCGGCCATGTACGCGGAGCGGTGCGGATCCGGCGCGCGGGGGTCTACCGGATCTGGCTGCGCGGAAACCTGGGGCGAGCCATCGACGTCAAGGTCGACGGCGTGACGCGCCTGACCGTGGGCGACGCCAACACGCCGGGGCAGTGGCTCGGCGGCGCGGCGCTGCGCCTCGAGGCGGGGCGCCACGCGGTCGAGATCCGCGTCCCCGGCGGCTCGCTCGTCCCCGGCGACGGGGCCACGCTGCTGATCGGAGACGTCGCGTTCGCCGCCGACGAGCCGCGCCGGCTCGAGACGGTGGCGCTCTCGCGCTGGCGCTCGCTATGCGGCCGGGAGCTCGACTGGATCGAGCTCGTCCGCCGGCAATCGCGATGAGCGCCCCCGACGTCACGGTTGCCTTGCCCGTGCGCGACGGCGGCGCGCGCCTGTCGCTCGTGCTCGCCGCGGTCCGCGAGCAGGCGACCGCCCGCAGCGTGGAGCTGCTCGTCTGCGACTCCGGCTCGCGGGACGGGTCGGTCGCGGTCGCCGAGGCCGCCGGGGCGCGCGTGCTGGCGATCGCGCCGCGGGAGTTCTCGCATGGCACGACGCGCAACCTGCTCGTCCGCGAGGCCGCCGGCGCGCATGTCGTGTTCCTCACCCAGGACGCCATGCCCGCCTCGCCGCGGTGGCTCGACGCCCTGCTGGGCGCGTTCGACTTGGCGCCGGACGTCGCCCTGGCCTTCGGCCCGTACGTCCCGCAGCCCGGCGCGACGCCGATGACCGCGCACGAGCTGGAGTCGTTCTTTCGCTCCTTCGGCGATGGCCGTGTCGACCGCCTCGATGTTGCCGCGCGCGCGCTCGGCCCGCGCGAGCTGCTCGGCGCGCGCGGCTTCTTCACCGACGCCAACGGGGCGATCGCGCGCGCCGCCTGGGAGCGCGTGCCGTTTCGCGACGTGCCCTACGCCGAGGACCAGCAGCTCGCCGTCGACATGCTGCGCGCCGGCTACGCGAAGGTCTTCGTCGCCGACGCGGCGGTCGAGCACTCGCACGAGTACTCGACGCTGCGCCGCGTGCAGCGCTGCTTTGACGAGTGGCGCGCGCTGCGCGAGGTCTACGGCTTCGTCGAGCCGCTGACCCTGACGACCGTGCGCGACCGCGTGCTCGCACCCGCGCGGGCCGACGTGCGCTGGGCGCGCGCGCGCGGCGACAGTGCCGCCGCGAGCGCGGTCCCGCGGGCGGCGCTGGCCGTACGCGCGACGCTGCACCACGCCGCGCGCACGGCGGGCGCAACGCTCGGATCGCGCCATGACCGCCTGCCCGAGGGCGTGCGGCGGCGGCTGTCGCTTGAGTCTCGCGCGACGTTCGGGCCGATCGATCGTGAGAATGACTGAGCCCATGAAGCGTCCCGACGAGCATCCGACCGCGCCGACGCGCGAGGACAAGACCCCCGACGCCGCGATCGCCGCGATGCCGCGCGGCCCGCTGGCCAACCTTCGCCGCCGGATCGCGCTGACCTATGAGTACCTGGGGCCGCGCGAGGTCGCGTGGCGGATCCTCACGTTCCCGATCCGCTTCACGCCGCTGCGCCACCGCCTCAAGCTCGGGTCGCTGGCCGAGGTCGAGCAGCGCCATGCGGTGTCGTGGTACCGCGAGAAGGGCCGGCCGGTCAGCGTCGTCATCCCGACCTACGGCGACCCGGCATACGTCGCCGGGGCCGTGCGCAGCATCCGCCGCACGACGCAGCGCGAGCTCGTGACGATCGTCGTCGCCGACGACGCGACGCCGGGCGCCGAGCACATCGCGGCGCTGCGGGCGATCGAGGGCATCGACACGCTCGTCCTCGGCGAGGACAACGTCGGCTTCGCCGCGAACGCCAACCGCGGCCTGCGCGCCTGCGACCCGGCGCTCGACGTCGTGCTGCTCAACGCCGACGTCGTCGCTCACGACCGCTGGCTGGACTGCCTGCAGTACGCGGCCAACTCGGCGGACGACGTCGGGATCGTCGGCGCGAAGCTCCTGTACCCCGACGGTCGCATCCAGCACGCCGGCGTGCAGCGCAACCTCGGTGCGCCGGTGTGGTTCGACCATCGCTTCCGCTTCAAGCCCGCCGACCACGGGCCGGCGAACATCACCGCGCCGGTGCTCGCCGTGACCGGCGCGTGCATGTACGTCAAGCGGGTCGTGCTCGACGAGGTCGGCCTGCTCGACGAGCGCTATCCGATGGCGTACGAGGACGTCGACTGGTGCCTGCGCACATGGGCGGCCGGCTACCGGGTGCTGTACTTCCCGCCGGCGACCCTCGAGCACCTCGAGTCGGTCACCCGCGGCACGGAGCTCGGCGAGCGCGAGCGGGCGTCGCAGGTCGCGTTCTGGGAGCGCTGGGGCTCGTTCTTCGACGGTCGCGGCGACTCGGTCCGCACGCCTTCGGGCCACCTGCGCGTCGTCTACGTCACCGAGGACACCGGCGTCGGCGGCGGGCACCGCGACATCTTCGAGCACATCAACCGCCTGCGTGCGCGGGGCCATGACGTCAAGCTGTTCACGCTCGGCGACGAGCCCGACTGGTTTGCGCTCGACGCGCCGGTGCACACGTTCGAGGACTACGACGACCTGACGGCGGCGCTGGCGGCGCAGGACGCGATCAAGGTCGCGACGTGGTGGAACACCGGCAACTCGGTGTGGACGGCCAGCGTCGTGCGCGGCATCCCGGTGTTCTTCGTGCAGGACATCGAGACGAGCTACTACCCCGACGACGAGCGCAACCGCTACGCCGTGCTGTCGGGCTACCGCCAGGAGTTCCGCTACATGACGATCTCGGGCTGGAACGCAGATCGCCTGCGCGAGCTCGGCCTGGAGTCCACGCTCGTGCCGCCGGGGATCGACCTCGACAACTTCCGCCCGCTGCAGGGGGTGCAGCGCCGCGACGACATGCTGCTCGCGCTGGGTCGCACGAACCCGCTGAAGAACCTGCCGCTGACGATCTCCTCGTGGAAGGCGCTCCGGGGCGAGCCGCGGCCCGAGCTGTGCCTCTTCGGCATCGAGCCGGAGCTCGGTCAGGAGCACGGCGCGCGCTACGTCGAGCGCCCGAGCGACGAGGAGGTCAACACGCTGTTCAACGAGGCGACGGTGTTCGTGCAGACCTCGACGCACGAGGGCTTCTGCCTGCCGCCGCTGGAGGCGATGGCGACGGGCGGTGCCGTCGTCAGCACGGACTCGCACGGCAACCGCGACTTCTGCGTCGACGGCGAGAACTGCCTCATGCCCGAGCCGACGGCCGCGGCCGTGAGCGCGGCGATCGCGCGCCTGCTCGCCGACCCCGACCTGCGCGCGCGGCTGGGCGAAGCCGGCCGCGCGACCGCGCAGGACTACACCTGGGAGCGGCGCATCGACGAGCTGGAAACGTTCCTGCAGCGCGTCGCCGAGCCTCCGCAGGTCGCCGTCACGGCGTCGCCGGGCTCGGCGGACCCGGACCCCGCCGCCTGACTCGCCGCAGCCAGATCGCGCGCAGCGCCGCGAGCGCGACCAGCGTGAGCAGCGCTGCGACCGTGATGGCGCGACCGGCGGTCACCCAGCCGCCGGCGGCAGAGAACGTCACGCGCACCGGTCCGCTGCCGCCGTCGGGCCGGCGCGCGACGATGAGGCCGGCCTCCGTGCGCCCGACGCGCTCGAGCCCGTCCAGGCGCACGATCCCCTGACCGGGGCCTGCCATCAGCGAGAACGGCCGCCGCCCGCGTGGCGGATCGAGCGTCAGCGTGGCGCTGTCGCCCTGCAGGTTGCGCGGCTCGATGAGCGCGGCGCGCTCTTGCGGGTACTCGACGACGGGGGCCGTCGTGTCGAGGTAGCTGCTGTTGTTGTACCACGTCCGCGGCACGGCGTTCGGCGACAGGAGCGCCTCGCGGTAGTCGTCGTAGACGAACTCGTTCTGATGCGTGTCGGGGACGAAGAGCTGCCATGCGCAGAGCGCGAGGCTCACCGCCGTTGCGGCCGCGAGGCCGGCCCCGAGCCAGCGCCGCTCGCGCTCGTTCGCGCCGCGCTCGATCGCCAGCGCGGCGACGAGGATGAGGCCGCTGACGAGCAGGCCGGCGAACGTGATGAGCCGGTAGGGGAACTGGATGAGGCGAAGAAACCGCGGCAGCAGCTCGTACAGCGGCTCGACGAGGATGAGCGCCAGCAGCGCCGTCAGCGGGATCGTCAGGGCGATCACGGCCCGCCGGTGCAGCGCGGACATGCGGCGCCGCAGGACCGCGAAGCCGGCGAGCGCCCATGCGAGCAGCCAGACCGGTAGCTGGATGTACAGACCGTGGGCGTCGCTGTCCTGCGCCGCGCGACGCAGCGGCGAGAACACCGTGCCCAGCGTGTTGTAGTCGGCGGTGACGTCCCAGGCGAAGATGTCCGCGTTCGCGATCTGCGTGCCGCCCGCGTAGCGCAGGTCCGGCAGCAAGAACCACGCGTTGACGGCCCCGCCGAGCGCGAGCAGGACGAGCAGCCAGCCGAGCTGGCGGCGCCCGGCTACGAGCGGCCGGCGCAGGATGAGGCGCAGGCAGGCGAGCGTCGTGACGATCGTGACGACACCCCAGACGAGCGTGATGTTGTGGCTGCCGGTCGCGAAGACCGCCGCGACGACGAACAGCACGCAGGGCACGGTTCGCAGGCGCGGCGCTCGCGCGATGTACGTGCCGCTGGCGATGAGCAGCGGGATCGCCGCGACGGCGATGTACTCCGGCCACGCGCCGCGCCCGTAGATGTTCGAGACGAAGTAACCGCCGCCGGCGACGTACGCGACGGCCGGCGCGTGCGCCATCCACGAGCGCACGCCGAGCTGGCGGGCCAGCCACAGCAGCGCGCCGTAGGCGGCGGCCGCGGCGGCTCCGATGCTCAGCACGTAGGCGATGCGCGGGCTGTGGCCCAGCAGCACCGACAGCGCGCCGGTGACCGCGTAGAGCGTGCCGCCGTAGAACATGAAGAACGGGTCGAAGATGCCGCTGTTGGGCTGCGACGTGTGGATGAAGTAGGTCGGCAGGCCCTGTTGGGAGATCGCGTGGTCCTGCACCCAGACGAGCCACAGGTGATTGGTGTAGTCGTACGTGAAGCCGTCGTGGCTGAGGATCGCGGGCGCCACGAGCGCGACCGCGGCGCCGAGCACCGCCGCCGCGTCGCTGCGGCGGCCCAGCGCGGGCAGCCGGGCGCGCAGCAGCGCCACGGGGGCACCGGGGAGCGAGAGGTGCCGCGAGCCGAGCGCGCGCCGGCGCCGCGAGCGCACCGCCGCCCCGGCGGCGAGCGCGACGAGCGCGGCCACGGCGAGGAGGCTGACGATCCGCCCGGCGGTCGTCGCGCCGCCGGCGGTAGCGAACGTGACGCGCACCGGGCCGCTGCCATCGTCCGGCCGGCGCGCGACCGTGAAGCCGTTGGGCGTGCGTCCGAGCCGTTGCAGGCCGCCCATGTCGACGATGCGGGGCCCCGCGCCCATCGTCAGCGCGAACGGCTCGCGGCCGGGCGGCGGCCGCAGCGTGAGCGTGGCCTCGTCGCCGCGGAGGTTCGCCGGATCGATCTGCAGGACGCGGTCGGGCGGGAAGGGCACGATCGCGTGCGCGGCCGTCGAGGTAGGCCTCGTTGGAGTACCACGTTCGCGGCGCGACGTTCGGCGACACGAGTGCGCCGACGAGGTCGTCGTAGGCGACGGGGGCCTTCGTCTCGGGCACGAAGAGCTGCCACGCGCAGAGCCCGACCGTGATCGTCATCGCGCCGGCGAGCAGCCGGGGCGCCAGCCCGCGCGCGCGCCCGGCTTCGGCGCCCTCGATCGCCAGCACGGCCACGAGCACGAGGCCGGCGATGAGCAGCGCGACGTACGTGTTGAGCCGGTAGGGGATCTGGATGAGCCCCAGGACGGATGGCAGCGCGTCGTACACGGGCTCGACGAGGATCAGCGCGAGGAACGCTAGGAGCGCGGCGCCGATCGCGGCGGCCGCGCGGCGCAGCTCGGTCGTCATCCGGCGGCGCAGCAGCGCGAGCGCGCCGAGCGCCCACGCCAGCATCCAGACGGGCGCCTGCACGTAGAGGGCCGGCGTGTTCGACGACGGGTCGACCCAGCGCAGCGGATGCAGCACGGCGCGCGGCGAGTTGAACGCCTTGGAATCCGCCCAGCTGTACTCCGTGCCGTTCGCGATCTGCGAGTCGCCGGCGCGCATGACGTTGGGCAGCAGGAACCATGCGTTGACGCACCCCGCCAGCGTGAGCAGCGCGACCAGCCAGCCGAGCTGACGGCGCCCCGCCGCCAGCGGTCGCCGGAGCGCGAGCCGCAGCGCGACGAGCGTCACGGCGACGGCGATCGTCCCCCACATGAGCGTGATGTTGTGGCTGCCGGTCGCGATCACGGTGGACGCGACGAGCAACGCGCACTCAAGCGGTCGCGGCCGCCGCGAGCGCGCGACGCTCAGGCCGCTGGCGACGAGCAGCGGGATCGCGGCGGTCGCGATGAACTCCGGCCACGCCCCGCGGCCGTACAGGTTCGTGACGTAGTAGGCCCCGCCGACGAACGCGACCGCGGGCGCGTGGGCCATCCATGTGCGTGCGCCGAGCTGGCGGGCGAGCCACAGCAGGCCGCCGTAGGAGGCCGCGACGCCGAGGAGGATGCTGATGACGTACGCGACCCGCGGGCTGTGGCCGAGCAGCGCCGACAGCGCGCCGGTGACCGCGTAGAGCGTGCCGCCGTAGAACATGAAGAACGGGTCGAACACGCCACCCGACTGCTGAGCCGTGTGCAGGAAGAACGTGGGGTGGCCCTGCGCCGAGATCGCATGGTCCTGCACCCACACGAGCCACAGGTGGTTCGTGAAGTCGAGCGAGAACCCGTTGCGCGAGAGCAGCGCCGGCAAGCCGACGAGCAGCATCGCGATAACGACGCCGGCGGCGTCGCGGCGTCGCCTCTGCGCCGCCGTGGGCACGGGTGCAGGATAGGGTCGGCCACCTCGCGCCATGAACATCTGGACCAACCTTGCCACGTCCCAAGCCGGACTGCTGGCGATCCTCTTCGCGCTCGGGGCCGGCCCCGCCTCGCTGCTGCGCGGATGTGACGCCGCGTCGCGCGTCGCGCTCGCGCCCGTGCTCGGGTTCTGCCTCGGGACGTGCGTCACGACAACGCTGCTCGAGTTCTTTCCCGCTCACGACACGTACCTCGTCGTCGCCGTGCTCGCGCTGGCGTCGTGCGCGCTCGCGGCTCGGCGCACGCTGCGATCGCCCGAGCGCGCGTGGCTCACGCGGCGCGACGTCGCCCAGATGCTCGTCATCTGCGTCGCGATCGCCGTGCCGCTGAGCGCCGTCCTGCACGAGCGCCACAGCGTGGGGCCGGTCGCCTACTACTTCACGGACGTCGACAACTACGTCGCGCTCCAGCAGACCGCCGCGACGACGTCCCTGCGCGACGCGCGCGCCGAGTTCGTCGAGAAGACGAACGCGGCGCAGCCGTTCGGCGATCTCACCGAGCGCGTCTACGGCTTCATCTCGTGGTTCGGCTCGAACCTCGACGCGACGCCGCTGCACGCGAACGTCAACGAGCTGCTCGGGATCGCGGCCGTCGACAGCTTCGGTCCGTTTCTCATCGTGCTGCTTCTGATCGGCGGGCTGGGGGCGTTCGGCGCCGTCCGCTGGATCGCCGGGACACCGACGTGGATGGCCGTCCTCGCGGGCGCGCTGTTCGGCGGCCCGCTGTTCCTGGAGCTGTGGTTTGACTCCTACCAGGCCGCGATCGTCGCCCTCGCGCTGCTGTTGCCGATCATCGTGCTCGGAGCCGACGCCCTGCGCGAGCCCCGACGAGCGACGCTCGGGCTGCTCGCGCTGGTGCTCGCGACGCTCGTCTCGACCTATCCGCTCTTCGTCCCCCCGCTCGTCGCGCTGGGGGCGGCGGCCGTCGTGTGGCAGCTCGTCGTGCGCAGGCGCGCGGGTGCGAGCGCGGGCGTGCTCGCCCGCACCCTCGTCGCGCCCGCGCTGGCGGTCGGCGCCCTGACGGCGCTGCTGAACCCGGTCGCGCTCGTGCGCACCGTGGGCTACTACCAGCGCGTCCTGCGCGACGACTTCCCGCTGCCGCGCGTGGCCTTCAAGCTGCCGCCGGAGGTGCTGCCGGGCTGGCTGCTGCAGACGCGCGAGTTCTGGTTTCTCACGCCGATCGGCCAGGGCGGCTTCAACACGATCCTCGTCGCCGTCCTGATCCCGATCGCGTTCCTGGCGTTCGCGGCGGTCGCGGTCCGGCGCCATCGCGTGGGCCTCGCCCTCGTCGTGCTCGCCGCTCTCTTCTGCGTGCTCGCCTACGGGTCCTACGCCGGCCGCGACGCGTGCACGTACTGCGCGCAGCGCTACCTGCTCGCGCTGGCGCCGATCTTCGCCGCCCTGCTCGCGCTCGGGCTGTGGCACGCCCTGCGCGCGCCGTCGCGCGTGTGGAAGGCAGTCGGGATCGGCGGCGCGCTGCTGGCGGTGGTGGCGGTCGGGCAGCGCACGCGCGTGGAGCTCGATCGCTTCGCCGACACCTCGTACTTCTTCGACACCGCGACGCGCAGCGCGCTTCAGGCGCTGCCGCGCGACGGCCGGCCGGTCCAAGTCGAGGGCTTCTTCGCCAGCACGTTCGCGCAGGCCGAGCAGCCGCTCACGTACCACCTCGTCAACGAGCGGGCTCCCGGCCGGGCCTCGATTCGGCTCGGAACGGACGTCGGGAACGCGGCTCAGTACCTGGGATCGACGATGCCGCCGGGGCCGGCGTTCCACGCCGACTACGGCTATGTGCTGACGCGGCTGTCGGGCGTGGCGACGGACCGGCGCCTCGTCGTCCGGCGCGGGGCGATCGCCCTGATGGAGCGCACGGCCGCGCTGGACGTCACGCCGTACGCGGGCCTGCAGATGCCGCTCGCGCGGCTCGACGGATCGGGCGTGCCCTGGGTGCTGCCGGGCCAGACGTCGATGGGCTTCAACGTCGTCGGCAGCCCGGGACGGCGCGCCTGGGCGCGGCTGACGTTCAGGCTCGCCGGACCGACGGCGGTCCCTCGCCAGCGCGGCGTGCGATCGCGCACGCGGGCGGACGTGCTCACCGTCTGCGTCCTCGCGACGGGCCGCGCGAGGATCCGCGAGGCCTCGCTGTTGCTGCCGAGCCCGGGCCCGGGAGCCGTCCTGCTGACCGGGATGCGCGCGGTCAGCGAGCGCTGCCGCGTCTGATTTCGCTGTTCAAACTCGGTGCGCTGCGCCGGTCACGGCTGGCGTAGGGTCGAAGGCCGAACGGGGGTCTGACCCGCCACTGATCTTGACCCGGGCGTCGGTGTCTTTCGTCTGAAGTGTCGACCCTGGTTCGTGCATTCGGGATCGGCCTGACCTGATGCCCCGACGAGCAGCAGGAGCTGCTCGCGCTGTGGCACAATGCGCGCTGCTCCGTCGTGACCAGCCGCCAGGATCTGCTCGACGAGGCCGAGTCGCTGCGTTCGGCATTGCCGCTGGAGCTGCGTGACGAGTTGCCCGATACGTCAACGCCGTCCTGCACCGCATGGCCGTCATGCAGCTGCGCTGCGAGCCACGCGCGAAAGCGATCTACGAGAACGCTCGCGGCCGCGGGCACACCAAGCGCGAAGCTCGCCGGTCCTCAAGCGCCACCTTTCCGATGTCGTCTACCGCCGCATGATGCGCGACCGAGCGCTCTCAGCGCCTCGTCGCGGCCTAACCGGGAGGGGACCCGTGCCGAGCCGATAGCGCGCAGCGCAACCCATGATCGCAATGTCGGCGCAGCTACCCACGCACTTGCCACGCTCTGGAGCTCGCGCACCTGGGACCACCCCGGAGTTGCCCTATTCGAGCGGGTACGACTGCATGCCGATTCTGACGATCCTCGCCAAGCTGGCGAGCGCGCTCGCGCGGGCCGCATAGGGCCAGTACGCTCGCGGGCGTGACCGCGTTGGCCGACGCTTGGGCCAAGTTAGATGGTGCTAAGCGCCACACTGACAACCTCCTGGGTCAGATCGAAACGTGGCTGGCGGGCGACGGTGATCCGGTAGGCCCCACCTTCCGCGACCACTTCGACACCGACGAGAGTTGCTGGGTCTTCGAACTGGAACCGTTCCTCACCTGTCCCGACTGTTGGAGCCTCCTGGCCGGGGACGCCATCCACAACTTTCGGGCGACGCTCGACTACCTTGCTTGGCAGATAGCTGCCGCAGGTTCGGACCCCAAGCCGCTGGCCAAGCCCGAGCTTGTTCAGTTCCCGATCTTCAGCACCCCCAGCAAGAAGGGGGTGCCGCCCGCCAAGCGGTTCAGCGATGCGCTCCCAAGGAACCTGCCGGGTGCTCAGCAGAGGCATATCGACGTTGTCGAGAGCTTCCAGCCGTACACGCGGGCGGACGGCGCTTTCTGGCGCGACCCTCTCGCTTTGCTCGCAGACGCGTCCAACACGGACAAGCACAGGCGCTTGCGCGCGGTTGTCCCCGCCTATGAGCAACTTGTCGTCGTCACCGATCCCGCAGACCAACTGCACTTCATATGGGAGCGGACCAAGGTCGATTTCGAGCGCGCCAGCCCGAGCGACTTCATAAAGCCCGACACCGTAGTCATACGCCTCTTTGGTCGACCTGATGGCACGGGTGAGCCTAAGCCGCAGGTGACCATAACGACGGAACCGCACCCCACCTTTGACGACACAGGCGTCCCGGTCTATGGGTTCTTTCACGAGATTGGCGCGACCGTCGCGCAGATCTTGGCCGCATTCGAGCCACTCCTGTCTAGCTAGCTAGCTAGCTAGCTGGTCACCCAACCCGACGACCTCGGTGCGCGCCATGCTCGCCGCGCCGTTGGAGCACGAGCCCGATCTCGACATCGTCCCCGCGGCGTCAGGGGCCAAAGTGGACGTATGCGGCCCAGAGCATGGGGTGCTCGTGGCTCCTGCGCAGTGTGTGCACCGCTTCGTGCAGCGCCAGGGCGCTGCGCGCCGGATCGAGCCCGCCCCCGCGCGACTCGATCGTCGCGTAGACGGATGCGGACACCTCGATGGCGAGCTCGTCGCTGATCGGCCACAGGCTTGCGATGACGTGCGCGTAGCCGGCGAGCTGCAGCGCGGCAGCGAGGTGGAGCGACTCGTCGGGGAGCCGCACGCCACCGCGCGCGGTCTCGCACGCCGAGAGGAAGGCGAACTCGGCGTCCGGCAGCTCGAGGCGTCCGATGTCGAGCACGGTCAGTGGATCCTCGCGGTGATCGTGCAGAAACACGCGCCCCTGGGAGGGATCGGACGGGTCCTGCCCGCCGTGACACGCGAAGTGGACCCAGGCGTGCTTCCCGAGTGCGCTCGTGACCGCCGCCTTGGTCGCGGCGGCACCCTTCAGCGCGTCACCGCGGAACCGGCGGAGCGGCCCGGTCTCCTCCTGTGCGCCGTGCAGCGGGCTGAGCCCGGGCGTCTCCCGCATCGCCACCGTGAGCAGTCGCGCGCGCTCGGCCGGCGGCCGAGCTCGGTCGCGGGTGCGGGCGAGCGCCAGCAACCCGGGGGTGTACGACGACACTGCCCGGTCCAGCACCGTGTTTGCGCCGCTCGTGCCAGCGGCGTGCAGGGGCAGGAAGGTCAGGAGGCCGGTCGGGCACCACCACACCCTGGGGCAGCAGCCTGGCGCGCGCCGAGGGCGCGTCAGCCCAAGTTCGGTCAGCACGGGCTCGGCGAGCGCGTGCCAGAGCCACGCCAGCACCTCGCTCATGCGCGCCCGGGCAGACGCGGCGCCGGCGGGCGGGCCGGAGGTCAGGGCGTCGATGGCGTCGAGGAAGCCGGCGGCGTGCTGCATGACCGCCTCCGGCGTGAGCGCGTCCACCGACACGGCGCGCACCCCTGCCGCGCTGACCACCAGCGCGTCGGACCCGATAGCGCTGACGTTCACGATGACCACCGGGCCGTCCCGGGCGGCGCAACGCAGACGGCTGAACGGCAGCGGGCGCAGGAACTGCTCCATGTCCGGCAGCCGCCGCGCCCGCGCCACGAGATCCGACCACTCGCGTGCGAGCTCGTGGCTGCGATCGACCCAGTCCCCGGAGTTGCTCGGCTCGCCCGCGGGCTCTCGGGCGTGCCGCTCGTCGAGCTCCTCGCGAACCTGCGCGAGGCGCTCGGCCAGGAGCGGTGCGACCACGGCGAGGTCGGCGAGCTCGGTGCGGGACTCGAGCGCCCGCGCGAACAGCACGCCCCGACCGTGTTCGACGAGCTCGACCGCCCGCTCTGGCTCGCCTGCCCGGATCGCGCAGGCCGCGGCATCGCTCGCGATCGCCGGCCACGACGCGAGCCGAAGCTCCTGGTCGCAGCGCCGCAGGCCATGCCAGGCTAGAAGCGGCAAGAGCTCGATCGCGACCTCGTACGCCTCGACTGCGTCTGGCCAGCGGCCGGCTGCCGCGGCGATCTGCCCGCGCAGGTACGCGGCCTGTAGCCGCTTGTCCGCCGGAGCCGTCTCGACCTCCGCGGCATGCCGGAGGACGTCGCTGGCCTCCGCATACGCGGCGTCATCGCCGGTGAGCAGGTAGCGGTCCTCGAGCGCCATCCCGAGATTGCTCAACACGGCCGGCAGCCCGGGATCGCGGGTGCCCATCGCGGCCGCCGCGCGCCGGTACAGCGCGATCGCCTGCTCGCCGTCTCTGGCGACGCGGTACTCCGCGAAGCGGCTACGGGCGACGTTCCCGAGGTGCACGAGGCAGCTCGTGTGGATCGCGCTGCCGTCCGGCGCGGCGTCGGCCGCGTCCTGCCACATGCGGGCGGCTTCGTTGAGGTCGGCGAGATCGCGCGTCGTCTGGTACCGGCGGTAGAGCGCTCGCCCGACGTTCGAGAGGATGTACGCGTCACGCACCGCGGCCGGCGCGCATCGTCGCGGCCCTGCGACCGACGTCGACGGCCTCCTCCAGCAATGCCGGGTCGCCCTTGCGCTCGAACTTGGCGGTGAGCGCGCCGCTGAGGTTCCCGAGCACGCCCGGCAGGAACGCGTGGTCCGTGGGCACCGCAGCCGCCGCGGCGCGAAGACTGACGATCGCCTCGTCGAGGGCTGCCATGTCGCCGGTGCGCCCATGCACGAGTTGCAGCGTGATGGCCAGGTTGTTGAGCGCCGTGGCCCGCGCGCCGGACCGTTGTGCGGTCGTCGACGCCTCCCGCAGCACCGTGATCGCCTCGGCGACATCTCCTGCGTCGCCGGCGCGCTCGTAGCGATCGCGGAGCTTGCCTCCGAGGCTCGACAGCGCAACCGCATATTGAGGATGGCCCGGCCCGACCCGCTTGAGGACCGAGCGGACCGCGGCGATCGCGTCATCGAGGTCGCGAGCGTCGCCCGTGAGCCCGAAGCGCATGGCGAGCGCCCCGCCGAGGTTGTAGAGGGCGGGCAGGTACTCCGAATGCGTCTCGCCGACCGTCGAGACGACGCCGGAGAACGCTCCGATCGCCTGGTCGAGATCGCCCTGCTGCCCGCCCTGCTCGAAGCGGAGCCTGAGGAGAACCCCGAGCTGAGCCACCCTCGCGACCCGGCGGGGATCGTCCGGCCCCGCGGTGGACAGGGCTCGCTGGCTGGCCTCCAGTGCCTCGTCGAGCAGCGCGACCTCGCCGGTGCGCTCGGCCTGCATCGAGAGCACGACGCTGAGGCTGTTGAGGAACGTCGCCGCATCGGGGTGGCCGGCTTCGGCGAAGGCGACCGCCTTGCGCTGCGCGTCGATCGACTCGCTCAGCGGCGCGAGGTCCCCCGTCACCTCGAACTGCAAGCGACATGCCGTGGCCAGGTTCGAGTATGCCGCAGCGCGGTCGATGTGCCCTGCGGGCATGGCCCACGCCGCGTAGCGCAGGATCGCGGTCGCGTCGCCGAGCTCCGCGCGATCACCGGTCTGCAGCATGCGCTCCAGGTGCCGCGCTCCGAGTGCGTGAGCGACGGTCGGCTCGTCGGGTACGTTCGTAAACCGGGGGCGAATCGGATCGAGGATGCGCATGAGCTCCGCGGGATGGGAGTCGGGGTTGGCGAAGTTCAGCTGCATGAAGAGCAGGCTCGCCTGCATCGACTCGGGATCGATGTTGTCCGGGAGTGGCCGGCCCGCGCTCTGGGACGGCGACGATGCGGCTTCCCCGCTCGGCCGCCGCCGGCGGCCCAGCCAGCGCGTCAAGACTTCCAGCCGAGCTCTCGCCCGGCCTCGTCGATCAGCCTCACGGCAACGAGCGAGCGACCGTTGGCCGCCGGTCCCGGCCCGCCGGCGCCGCGGAACGTGGGGCCGCCCTCGCCCTCGGTTGCGTCGAGCGCGACGTCGCGTGCCGCGATGACCTTGCGGACCGCCTCGATGACCACGGCGTCGGGCACGCGGTCCGCGTCGCCCAACTCGACGATCTCCTGGACGAGCTCGAACCGCACGCCGCTGAGGCTTGCCTGGATTTCGCCTCGCATGCGCGGTGCGAGCGCGGCGAGGACGAACGCCAGGAAGGCTAGGACGCCGAAGCCGCCCGCGACCGTCTCGTGATCGGTGAGCGTGGCCGCAGCGGCGAGGCCGATAAGCGCCAGGGCACCGGTCACCAGAACGATCCCGCCGGAGTCCGTACGCCTAGCTGTCACTGACACGGCTTACACGGTAGCGGCCTGTCGCCAGGACGACCAGCAATGTTTACAGGCGAAGAGTACGCTTCACCATGACGATCGCGGACGCGTGCGGTCATGCCGGAGCGGCCACCACCGAGCGGGTGGAAGATCGCGCCACCACAGCCCAGGATGACGCGCGCGGCGATGAGCACCTCGCTGCTCGTCGCGAGCGCCGCGAGCAGCGCGCCGCTTCGGAGGACGCAGCGCAGCTACCCACGCACTTGACACTTCGGAGCTTCAGATCGCCGGGCGCGGGCGCAGGGAGAGCCCGATGCAGAGGTTCGGCGCGACGGCCGGCAGGAACGCGAGCGGGAAGTAGCGACGCTTCTCTATGACGAAGCAGCGCTCGAGCTCGCCGACGATCTCGTGCGGCAGGTTGATGTGCTCGCGTGCGATGAACGGCCCGTACGGCTGGCCGTACTCGCGCTCGAAGATCCGCTGCGCCGAGATCCGCCGGGCGAGCGAGTAGGCCGGGCTGCCCTCGCACGGGATGACGACGAGCAGCTGGCCGCGCTCGGGATCGAGCAACCGCCAGGCCTCGCGCACGCAGGCGGGCAGGTTGGGGAGGTGCTCGAGCACATGCACGGCGATGTACCGATCGAACCAGCCGTCGGGGAAGTGAAGCCGCGCCTGGCAGTCGCCGACGATGACCCGCACGCCCGGGTGCGCCGCGCCGATCTGCTCGGCCATGTTCTCGCGCAGCTCGAGCGCGTGGTACTCGCGCTCCTGCTCGGGCGTGAGCCGCTCGTAGTGGATGTGCTCGCCGAGGCCCGAGCCGATCTCGAGCGTCCGCTTGAAGCCGGGTCGCGAGTGGCGGACGGGGAACGTGTGGTTGAACTTCTCGACGATGCCGTAGCGCTGCGGCAGCACCTCGTGCCAGCGCTTGACGAAGTCGTCGTAGACGCGCTCCTGCTCGTCAGACAGCGGGGGCAGCGTCTTCGGCCATGTCGTGCTCATGAGCTTGTCGCCCCCTGCTCGGAATGAAAGACGTGCGCGCGCAGCAGGAGGAACGTGAGGCCCGTGAGGCACACGACCGTCGCGACGTAGACCACGTTCGTCGGTACGCCGAGCGCCGCCGGCAGCACGGCTGTCGACAGCGCCGTCAGCCCGTACTGACTCAGCGTGATCGCGATGTAGCGGCCCGCCTGGCGGCGCACCGGCAGCGCGAACTCGTCCGCGCGGCTCCAGACGAACAGCCGCTGGGCGACGAAGTGCGTCGTCACGGCGATGACGAGGCCGATCGCGAGCGCGAGCTGAAACGCCAGCCCCACGACGTCGGCGAGCAGCAGCGTCGCGGCGACGTAGACGCCGGCCACCCCCGCGCCCGTGACCGCATAGCGCAGGCCCTGGCCCAGCCACACCGGCCGCGCGCGCTCTGTCATCGGCGCAGCCAATCCGCCTGCGGGCGCTCCGGCGGCGGGCCCCGCTCGCCCTCCCAGCCGTACGCGGACTCGACGATGAACTTCGGCCGCTGGCGGACCTCGTCGTAGATCCGCCCGACGTACTCGCCCATGACGCCGATCGAGAAGAGCTGGATGCCGCTGAAGAACGCGATCGACGCGACGATCGTCGGGTTGCCGACGGGGAAGGGCACGCCCGCGAGCTTCAGGCCGAGGTACGCGACGCCCGCGAACAGCGCGAACACCGACATCGACATGCCGACGATCGAGATGAGCTGCAGCGGGTAGCGCGAGAAGCCGACGACGCCGTTGAGGCCGATGACGAGCGAGCCGAGCGATGCGTTGTACTTGCCGTCGCCGCCGGCGCGCGCGTCGCGGTCATACAGGACGCTCGCCTGGCGAAAGCCGACGAGCCCGACGAGCCCGCGCAGGAACCCGTGGCCCTCCTTCAGCGCGACGACGTTGTCGACGACGCGCCGGCTCATGAGCCGGAAGTCGCCGGTGTTCGGCGGGATCTCGATGTCCGCGATGCGGTTGATGACGCGGTATCCGACCGCCGACACGACGCGCTTGACGAGCTTCTCGCCGGCGCGGCTGCGGCGCTGCGCGTAGACGACGTCAAAGCCCTCGCGCCAGCGCGCGACGAGGTCGGGGATGAGCTCCGGCGGATCCTGCAGGTCGCAGTCGATGACGACGACCGCGTCGCCGCGCGACGCCTCGAGGCCCGCGAGCGTCGCCATCGGCTGGCCGAAGCGCCGCGAGAAGCGCAGCATCTTCACGCGCGGGTCGCGGTCGCGCAGCGCGAGGATGACCTCCTCCGTGCGGTCCGTGCACGGATCGACGCTGAAGATGAGCTCCCAGCCGATGCCGAGGCCGTCGAGGATCGCGCTCAGGCGCTCGTAGACGCGCTCGACGTTCGCCTCCTCGTTGTACGCCGGGATGACGACGCTCAAGACCTCGGGCACTACCGCACCTCGGGCTTGCGCGCGACGACGAGCCAGCGGATGCCGAACGGCAGCGTCACGCCGCGTCGCGAGAGGCCCGCCTCCACCCGCCACGCCGCGCGGCCCGCGCGCGAGTCCTTCGTCGCGGCGATGTCGTGCGCCACGCGCGCCTGGAGCGCGGCGCCCTCGAGGTCGCCGTGGCGCAGGCGGTTGCGCCGCTTCACGAGCCAGAAGAGCGGGAACAGCAGGCCCGCGATCGGGACCTCCTCGACGACCTCAAGGCCCGCGTCGGCCGCCTTGCCGGCGAGCTCGCCGCGCGCGTAGCGGCGCTCGTGGCCGAGGAAGCGATCGTAGTAGTCGTACGTGCTCGGGCTCGCGGGCACGACGATGACGGTGCGCGCGCCGGGGCGCAGGACGCGCGCCATCTCGCTCAGCGCGCCGCGATCGTCGGGCACGTGCTCGAGGAGGTTCGCGCTGACGGTCGCGTCGACGCTCGCGTCGGCCAGCGGCAGCGCGCAGGCATCGGCGTGCAGCAGCCGTGCGCGCGGCGTCGCGCGGTGCGCCTTGCGCAGACCGGCCGCGACGAGATCGACGCCGATGAGCGTGGCCGCGGGGTGCGCGCGCTCGAGGTCCTCGAGCAGGTGGCCGGTCGAGCAGCCGATGTCGGCGATGGTCGGTCGCGCCGGCATGGCGCCAAGGCGGGCGAGGATCGCGCCGCGCGTCCACTGGTCGATGAAGTGCGTGCGCGTGCTCTCCTCGTGCAGCTGCTCGAGCTCGTCGGACCAGTTGACCGACGGGTCGGCATCGACATAGGCGATGAACGCGTCGCGGCCGCCGTCTGCGGCCAGCCAGCCCTCGTCGAAATGCGGGACGTTCGCCGCACCTCGCGGTGGAGCGATCGCCGGACTGCTGCCGTCGCTCATATGCGCGACAGCGTAACGGTCACCCCGCCGGTCATCGCGCGCGGTGCGTAGGCTGCCGTCCGATGTCACCCACCTTCACCGAGATGTTCCTCACCGAAACCGCCCGGATCGCCGCGGAGCTGCCCGGCGACGAGATCGAGGCGATGGCCACCGGCCTGGCCGCCGTCCGCGAGCGCGGCGGGCGCCTGTTCATCATCGGCGTCGGCGGGGGCGCGGGGCACGCCTCGCACGCCGTCAACGACTTCCGCAAGCTCTGCCACATCGAGTGCTACGCGCCGACGGACAACGTGTCCGAGCTGACGGCGCGCACGAACGACGAGGGCTGGGATACGTCGTACTCCGAATGGCTGAAGATCTCGCGCCTGAGCAAGACCGACGCGCTGCTCGTGTTCTCGGTCGGCGGCGGCTCGCGCGAGAAGAACATCTCGATGAACATCGTCAACGCGGTCGTCCTCGCGGTCGAGGTCGGCGCGGGCGTCTTCGGGGTCGTCGGGAAGTCCGACGGCGAGACCGCGCGCTCCGCGACCGCCGTCGTCGTCGTACCCGCGCCGGCCGAGCGGCTGACGCCGCACGTCGAGGCCTTCCAGGCCGTGGTGTGGCACCTGCTCGTCTCGCATCCCGCGCTCGCCGCGCAAGCCGGCAAGTGGGAGTCCGTCACCGCCGCGACATGAGCCCCGCGCCCCGGGCCGTGTTCCTCGACCGCGACGGCGTGCTCGTCGAGCTCGTGCCGGACGCGCTGCTCGGCACCGACGAGTCGCCCTACCGCCCGCAGGACGTCGCGCTCGTCGCCGGGACGGCGGAGGCGCTGCGCGCGCTGCGCGACGCGGGCTTTCTGCTCGTCGGCGTGTCCAACCAGCCCGCCGCGGCGAAGGGCAACGTCACGCTTGAGGACCTGCGCGCCGTCCACGACCGCACGGCCGACCTGCTCGCAGCCGCCGGTGCGCCGCTCGACGACTGGCGCTACTGCTTTCACCATCCCGACGGCACCGTCGCCGAGCTTGCCGGGCCATGTCTGTGCCGCAAGCCGGCGCCGGGCGCGCTGCTCGATGCCGCGCAGGCGCACGGGATCGATCTCGCGGCCTCGTGGATGGTCGGCGACAGCGACTCGGATGTCGCCGCGGGAACGGCCGCGGGTACCCGTACGGTGCTCGTCGAGCATCCGCGGTCGGCGCACCGCCGGCGCGGCGCGCACGCCCCGACCTTCACCGCCCGCGACCTCAACACCGCAACCTCTGTCATCACCGACCGTTATCTGGTGACGGAGGAACAGGGGTAGGATCACCGAACTGCGACCGATGCGAGGCAGGCCTGAAGATGCTTGATGCGATCAGCACGAAGATCTTCGCCGACGGAGCGGATCTGGATGAGATCCTCAAGCACGCGGCGGATCCGCGCATCCGCGGGTTCACCACCAACCCCACGCTCATGTGGAAGGCGGGTCTCACCGACTACGCCGACTTCGCGCAGCGGCTGCTCGAGCGCATCACGACGCACCCGATCTCCTTCGAGGTGTTCGCCGACGACGAGGCGGAGATCCGCCGCCAGGCGACGATGATCGCCGGCTGGGGACCCAACGTCTACGTCAAGGTCCCGGTCACGACGACGGACGCGGCGTCCCTCGCGCCGCTCGTGCGCGAGCTGTCGGAGGACGGCGTCCAGGTGAACGTCACGGCGCTCATGACGACCGCGCAGGTCGAGGTGGTCGCGGCCGCGCTCGCCGACGGCGCGCCGAGCTACGTCTCCGTCTTCGCGGGCCGCATCGCCGACGCCGGCGTCGAGCCGCTGCCGATCATGAGCCGCGCCGTCGAGATCCTCGAGGCGACGGCCCCGCGCGCCGAGCTCATCTGGGCGAGCCCGCGCGAGGTGCTCAACCTCGTGCAGGCGGACTCGATCGGCTGTCACATCATCACGATGACCAACGATCTGCTCGGGAAGCTGCATCTCCTGGGAACCGATCTGGACCGCTTCTCGCTCGACACCGTCCAGATGTTTCGCCGTGACGCCGTGACCGCCGGCTTCACGCTGTAGGTTCCGCCCCCGAATGGACAAGGTCCTCATCACCGGCGGTGCCGGCTTCATCGGCAGCAACCTCGCCGACCGCCTCGCCGCCGACGGGGTCGACGTCACGGTCTACGACAACTTCTCGACGGGCCGGCGCGAGTTCGTGCGCGCCTTCGACGAGCTGGCGCACACGCGCGTCGTCGAGGCGGACGTGCTCGACCTCGGCGCGCTGACGGCGGCGATAGAGGGCTGCGACACGGTCTTTCACCTCGCCGCAAACGCGGACCTGCGCCACGGGCTCGAGCACCCGCGGCGCGACCTCGAGCAGAACACCATCGCCACGTCCAACGTGCTCGAGGCGATGCGCGCCGCCGAGGTCTCGCGCATCGTGTTCTCCTCGACCGGCTCGGTCTACGGCGAGCCGCACGTCTTCCCGACGCCCGAGGACTGCCCGTTTCCGGTGCAGACGTCGCTGTACGCCGCCTCGAAGCTCGCGGGCGAGGGCCTCATCGCCGCGTACTGCCACGGCTACGGCTTCACGGGCGTCGTCAACCGCTTCGTGTCGATCCTCGGCGAGCGCTACACGCACGGCCACGTCTACGACTTCGTCGCCGCGCTGCGCCGCGACCCGTCGCACCTGCGCGTGCTCGGCGACGGGCGCCAGCGCAAGAGCTACCTCTACGTGGGCGACTGCGTCGAGGCGATCCTCACCGGCCTGGATGCCGCGCCCGCCGGCGCGTTCTCGGTCTTCAACCTCGGGACCGACGAGACCCTCGTCGTCGACGACTCGATCGCGACGATCTGCGCGGCGCTCGGGGTGCGGCCGCGGATCGAGCACACGGGCGGGACGCGCGGCTGGGCGGGCGACTCGCCGCTCATCCACCTCGACACGGCGCGCATCCGCGCGCTCGGCTGGGCGCCCGAGCTGTCGATCATCGAGGCCGTGCAGCGAACCGTGGCCTGGCTTGAGGACAACCCGTTCGTGTTCGCCGAGGAGGCCGTCGTATGAGCGTCATCTTCACCCGCGCCCCGCTGCGCATCTCGCTCGGCGGCGGCGGCACCGACCTGCCGTCCTACTACCGCGAGCACGGTGGCTTCCTCGTCGCCGGCGCGATCAACAAGTACGTCTACATGCTCACCCACACGGTCTTCCAGCGGCGCTACCGGCTGAAGTACTCGGAGTTCGAGGAGGTCGACGACCCCTCCGAGATCCGCCACCCGCTGCTGCGCGAGGCGCTGATGCGCCACTGGGTCGGCGATCCGCTCGAGATCGCGTCCGTCGCCGACGTCCCGGCGGGCACGGGCCTGGGCTCGTCGGGGTCCTACACGGTCTGCCTGCTCAAGGCGCTCGCGCTCGCGCGCTCGCTGGCGACGACGCCGGCCGACCTGGCCGAGCGCGCATGCGAGATCGAGATCGACATCCTCAAGGAGCCAGTCGGCAAGCAGGACCAGTACGTCGCCGCGCACGGCGGCATCTGCGCGTACACCTTCAACGCCGACGACACGGTCGACGTCCGGCCGCTGCCGCTGGCCGAGGACACGCTGCGCCGGATGGACCGCAACTTCCTGCTCTTCTACACCGGCGACACGCGCTCGGCCGGGTCGATCCTCGCCGACCAGGTCACGCGCACCGCAAGCGGCGACGCGGACATGGTCGCCAACCTGCATCGCACGAAGGAGATCGGCTACGAGTCGCTGGCGCTGCTCGAATCCGGCGACCTCGAGCGCTACGCCGAGCTCCTGCACGAGCACTGGGAGAACAAGAAGCGCCGCTCGCCGGGGATGGCGAACGCGCGCATCGACAACCTCTACACGCTCGCCCGCCGGTCCGGCGCGACGGGCGGCAAGCTCGTCGGCGCGGGCGGCGGCGGCTTCCTGCTCGTCTACGCCCCGCGGCCCGACGACACCCGTCAGGCCATGGCGGCCGCGGGCGCGCAGGAGCTGAGCTTCGAGTTCGACTTCTTCGGCTGCGTGGGCCAAGAGTTCCGGTGACGGCCCTGCGGGTCGGGATCGTCGGCTGCGGGCTCATCGGCCGCAAGCGGGCGCTCGCGCTCGACGGCGACGAGCTGGTCGCGTGCTGCGACGTCGACGCGCAGGCGGCGGGGCAGCTCGCGCTGGACTGCGGCGGGGCTGCCGTCGCCGACGTCGACGCGGTGCTCGCGCACGAGCCCGACGTCGTCGTCGTGGCCGTCCCGCACGACCGGCTGGCCGGCCTTTCAGTGCGCGCGCTGCACGGCGGTGCGCACGTGCTCGTCGAGAAGCCCGCGGGGATCGGCACGGCGGACGTGGATTTGGTCGCCGCCGCGGTCGCCGAGACCGGTCGGCGCGTGAAGGTCGGCTTCAACCATCGCTTCCATCCGGCGCTCGAGCGGCTGCTCGCCGAGGCGACGTCGGGCCGCTTCGGCGACGTCATGTTCGCGCGCGCCCGCTACGGGCACGGCGGGCGGATCGGCTATGACCGCGAGTGGCGGATGGACGCGGCGATCTCGGGCGGCGGCGAGATGATCGACCAGGGGATGCACCTGCTCGACCTCTTTCACGCGCTGCTCGGACCGCTGCCGGTCGCCTCGGCGCTGCTGCGCACCCAGTACTGGGACGCCGAGGTCGAGGACAACGCCGTCGTCGTGCTCGGCGAGCCCGGCTCGCGCGACGCGCCGTGGGGCACGTTTCACGTCACGTGGACGGAGTGGAAGAACCTCTTCTCGATCGAGGTCACGTGCCGCACGGGCAAGCTCACCGTGGACGGGCTGGCCGGCTCCTACGGTCCGCAGGTCCTGCACGTCTACGCGATGAAGCCCGAGCTCGGCCCGCCCGACGTCGAGCGCGTCGAGTTCGCGGCGCAGGACGTGTCGTGGGTGCGCGAGTGGCGCCACCTGCGCGACGCGCTCGCCGCCGACGACGGGCGGCCGCTGGCCGGCGACCTTCAGTCCGCGCGCTACGCGTGGGCCTGCGTCGAGGCCGCCTACGCCGCAAACGGCTACGCGGCGCCATGAGCACCACCGCCCCCGCGCCCGGCACGATCTGCGTCCTGGGCCTCTGGCATCTCGGCACGGTCATCGCCGCCTGCCTCGCCGAGGCGGGCTTCACGGTGGTCGGGACCGATCCGGACGGCGCGGTGGTCGCAGGCCTCGACGACGGCCGCCTGCCCGTCTACGAGCCGGGGCTGGATGACCTCGTCGCAGCCGGGCGCGCCGCCGGCCGCCTGACCTTCGAGGCCGATCCCGCGCGCGCGGTGGCCGCCGCGGACGTCGTCTGGGTGGCGTTCGACACGCCCGTCGACGACGACGACCGCGCCGACGTCGCGTTCGTGCTCGACGCGACGCACGACGCGCTCACCGCGGCCGCCGCCGGCACGCTCGTCGTCATCTCGGCGCAGCTGCCCGTCGGCAGCGCCGCCGAGCTTCAGGCGCGCTGCGCGGCGTCGCGCGGCGCCGCGGACCTCGCGTTCGCGTGCTCGCCGGAGAACCTGCGCCTCGGCAAGGCGCTGCAGGCCTTTCGCGAGCCCGACCGCATCGTCGCCGGTACGCGCACGGCCGCCGACCGCGAGCGCGTGGCCGCCCTGCTGGCGCCGTTCTGCGACACGATCGAGTGGATGGGCGTCGAGTCGGCCGAGATGACCAAGCACGCGCTGAACAGCTTCCTGGCGCTGTCGGTCGCGTTCATCAACGAGGTCTCGACGATCTGCGAGGACGCCGGCGCCGACGCGTCCGAGGTCGCCCGCGGCCTGAAGAGCGAGCGGCGCATCGGCCCGCGCGCCTACCTGAGCCCCGGTGACGCGTTCGCCGGCGGCACGCTTGCGCGCGACATCGCGTTCCTGCGCGAGCGCGCGGAGCGCGCGGAGCTGCCGGCCCATCTGCTGAGCGGCGTCCAGGCATCAAACCAGGCGCACAAGTCGTGGTCGCAGCGCACGCTGTCGACCCTGCTGGGCGCCCTGGAGGGGCGCACCGTCGCCGTCTGGGGGCTGACCTACAAGCCCGGGACGAACACGCTGCGCCGCTCCGGCGCGATCGCGCTGTGCTCGTGGCTGCTTCAGCGCGGGGCGATCGTGCACGCGCACGACCCGGTCGTGACGGCGCTGCCGCAGGATCTCGCCGGCGCGGTGGCGCTCGCGGGCGACCCGCTCGCGGCGGCGACGGGCGCCGACGCGCTCGTGGTCTGCACGCCGTGGCCGGACTACCTGGCGGTGGACGCGGACGAGGCGCTGGCGGCGATGGCCGGCGCCCTCGTCGTCGATGCGGGCGGGTTTCTCAAGCAGACGCTCGGCGCGACGCCCGGGGTACGGTTCGTCCAAGTGGGCAGCGTCTCGCAACACGCCGCAGGTGACACGTGAGCGCCGACCTCGCGGGACGCAGCGCCATCGTCACGGGCGCGAGCCAGGGCCTCGGCCTTGAGATCGCGCGCCGCTTCGTCGCGGCCGGCGCGTCGGTCTGCATCTGCGGGCGCGGCGCGGCCGACCTCGAGCGCGCCGCCGAGGAGCTGCGCGAGTATGCCGCCGGCGGGGCGCAGGTCGTCGCGCAGGTCGCCGACGTGTCCAGCGACGGCGACGTCCGCGCGCTCGTCGACGTCGCGCTCGAGCGCTTCGGACAGCTTGAGATCCTCGTCAACAACGCGGGCGTCTACGGGCCGATGGGCACGATCGAGGACGTCGACTGGGACGCGTGGGTGGACGCGATCCGCATCAACCTGCTCGGCTCGGTCCTCGTGGCGCGCGCGGTCGTGCCGCACTTCAAGGCCCGCGGCTATGGCAAGGTCATCCAGCTCGCGGGCGGCGGCGCCACCGCGCCGATGCCGCAGATCAGCGCCTACGCGGCCTCGAAGGCGGGGATCGTCCGCTTCGCGGAGACGCTCGCCGGCGAGCTGCGCGAGCACTCCGTCGACGTCAACGCGGTCGCGCCCGGAGCGCTGAACACGCGCATGCTCGACGAGGTGCTCGTCCGCCGGCCCCGAGCGTGTCGGGCAGTCGTTCTACGACCGCGCGATCAAGCAGCGCGACTCCGGCGGGGCGGGCCTTCAGCGCGGCGCCGACCTCGCGTGCTTCCTCGCGTCGGCCGCGAGCGACGGCGTCACCGGCAAGCTCATCAGCGCGATCTGGGATCCGTGGTCCGAGCTGCCCGAGCACGCCGCCGACCTCGATTCCGACGTCTACACCCTGCGGCGCATCGTGCCCGCGGACCGCGGCCTGTCCTGGGGTCTGGATTAGCTCGCTTCAGGAGCTCTGCCCGGTCTGCATCCTCGCCGGCGGCAAGGGCACGCGGCTGGGCGCGACCGATCGGCCGAAGCCGCTCGTCGAGGTCGCGGGCGAGCCGTTCCTCGTGCATCCGCTGCGGCTGCTGCGCTCGCACGGCGCGCACCGCGTCGTGCTGCTCGTCGACCACCTCGGCGAGCAGATCGCCGACGCGATCGGCGACGGGTCGGCGTTCGGCCTTGACGCCACGGTCGTCTTCGACGCGCCGGGGTTCACCGGCACCGCCGGCGCCGTCCGCGGCGCGCTGGAGCACCTCGGCGACGAGTTCCTCGTGCTCTACGGCGACACGTACCTGCGCATCGACTACCGCGCGCTGCAGGCCGCGCGGCGCGCGTCGGGCCTGCCCGCGCTCATGGCGGTGCTGCGCAACGCCGGGCGCTGGGGGCGCAGCAACGCCGACTACGCGGACGGCCGCGTGACGCGCCACGACAAGCACGCGCCGGACGCCGGCATGGCCTGGATCGACTACGGCGTCGGCGTGCTCACCCCCGAGGCCCTGGCGCATGCGCCCGGCGACGACCTCGCCGACGTCTACCGCCGGCTGGCCGCCGACGGGCTGCTCGCCGGCTACCCGGCGACAGAGCGCTTCTATGAGATCGGCAGTCCCGCGGCGCGCGCCGAGACCGAGGCGTTCCTGCGCGATCTCGGCCCGCGAGCGCTGCAAGCGCCGGACGCATGACCGGCGGGCGCCTTGCGGCGCATGCGACCCTGTCCGACGACCGACCATGGAGAGCGAGCGCATGAAGCCACCGGCCGAACCCCCGCAGGCCGCCGCCGCGGACGACCCGGTGACGCGCAAGCTCAGCGCGCGACATGTGGCGCTCGCTGCCCGGCGCCGGACGGCACGCGTCGTGCGCCGCGCTCGCGGCCGGGACTGGCTGCGCATGCCCGAGCGGCCCGCCTGGGAGGTGGGCGTCAAGCCGCCGGCGTACGTGCCGATCTACGCGGAGCTCTTGGCGCCGCTGCGCCGGCGCCGGTGCGCGATTCTCGAGCTCGGGGTCTTCGGCGGCGACTCGCTGGAGATGTGGCGCGACTGCTTCCCGCGCGCGACCGTCGTCGGCGTGGACCTCAAGCCGCCGGCGCTCGACCTCGGCGATCGCGTCCACATCGTCTACGGCGACCAGACCGACGCGGCGCTCATGGCGCAGATCCGCGAACGCCATGCGCCCGGCGGCTTCGACCTCATCGTCGACGACGCGTCGCATATGGGCATCACCACGGCCCGGTCGCTGCAGGCGCTCTTCGAGCGGCACCTGCGCCCCGGTGGCCTGTACGTCATCGAGGACTGGGGGACGGGCTACCTGCCCGCCTGGTTTGACGGCGGTCCCGTCGCCGAGACCGTCGGCACCGCGATGCTCGATCGCGGGCCGGTCGCCATGCACGACGTCGCCGCGCCGATCCCGCTGCCAAGCCACGACGTCGGGATGGTCGGCGTCGTCAAGCGGCTCGTCGATCACGTGGCGCGCGGGACGCTCGTCTACGCGGGCGCCCCCGTCGATGCGCCTCTGAACATCGCGTCGATGCAGGTCTACGACGGCATCGTCGCCCTGCGCAAGGCTTCTGCCTAGAGGTCTTCGGCGATGCGAGGCGCCTCGCGAGCGAAGACGCGGTAGCCGAGCACGAGGACTCCGACGGTCATCGCCAGCGGCACCAGCAGGAGCGCGTTGCTGCCCATGGCCGACGCGGTGCTGGCGTGGCTGGGGTCGATGAGGAGATGCTTCGCCTCCTGCACGTACGCCGCGAACGGGTTGACGAGCAGCACCGCCTGCACCACCGACTCACCCGCCTTCTGGCGCAGCAGCTCGACGGTGTAGAGGATCGGCGTCGTGTAGAAGAGCCCCTGCAGGACGACGTCCCAGATGGGCTCGATGTCGCGGTAGCGGACGTACAGCGACGACAGCAGCATCGCGCAGCCGAGGCTCAGCGCTCCGAGCCCCAGCACGACGAGCGGCAGCGCCAGCCACGACAGCCGCGGCCGCGCGCCCTGGGCGAGCAGGAACACGAGCACGACGATGAGGTTCAGACCGAGGTTGAACAGCGCCTGCAGCACCGTCGAGAGCGGGACCGCGAGCCGCGGGAAGTCGATCTTGCGGACGAGCTGCTCGCGCATGAGGATGCTCTTGACGGCGCCGCCCGTCGCCTCGCCGAAGAAGGCGTACAGGACGAGCCCGAGCAGCAGCGAGACGCCGAAGTACTTCTCGGGGCCGCTGACGTCGAGGAACTGCGTGAAGACGACGTAGAGGATCCCGAAGAGCATGAGCGGCCGCATGAGCTGCCAGACGTAGCCCAGGGCGGAGCCGAAGAAGCGCAGCTTGAAGTCCGTCGCCGCCAGCGTCCAGGCCAGGCGCAGCAGGCGCGGGATGTCGTCGCCGAGCGCCGTCGGGCCGCGCACGAGCGTGCCCCGGGGCACGACCTTCGGCGCGATGCTCACGCGCTGTGCACCCGCCGCGTCTCGGCCGCGCCGACGTGCTCGAGCGAGAGCTCGAAGGGCGGCTCGGTCAGCGCGCCCGTCGTGCCGCCCGTCCCGGACACGACAACCGACAGCCAGCGCTTGCGGTAGTCGAGCCAGTGCACGCCGCCGCCGTCGTGCGCGACCGCCGGGCTGACGTGGTAGCGGCCGGGGACGAGGATGTTCTCGAACCGGATGCGGAAGACCATCTCGTCGCCGGCCCCGAACGTCCCCGACGGACCGAGCTGGACGTTGTTGAATCCGAGCACCGGGTTGTCGAGGTCGTTGTAGATCGAGACGCCGAGCAGCGGGTTCTCGACGGGCTCGTGGAAGACCGTTCGCACGCAGAACGCGCACGGCTCGCCTGACTTGAGCAGCGCGGCACGGCGGCCGCCGCCATCCTCGAACCAAGCTTCGACCATCTCCGCCTTGCCGTTGCCGAACCGCGTCTTCTCGGCGGCCGGCGCCGCCGCGACGCTGTTCTCCGGCACGACCTCCTCGCTCGCGTCCGGCGCCTCGGCCGACCCGGCTCCGGCTCCGACGGTGCCGGCGCCCGCCGCCTGCGCCTGCACCGCCTCGGACTCGGCCTCGGCGGCCTCGGCGGCCTCGACCTCGGCCGCGCGCGCGTCGGAGGAGAAGTTCAGCTCCAGGTAGCGCGTCCCGATGCGGTCGGTGTCGCCGATGTCCACGAGGCGCCCGTGCTCGAGGAGCATCGCCCGGTCGCAGAAGCGCTGGACGGCGCCCATGTCGTGCGTGACGAGCAGGACCGTGCGGTCGCTCTTGCGGATGCGCGCGAACTCGTCGAAGCACTTCTGCTGAAACGCGGCGTCGCCGACCGCGAGGACCTCGTCGATGAGCAGGATGTCCGCGTCGACCTGGATCGCGACGGAGAACGCGAGGCGGACCATCATCCCCGAGGAGTAGTTCTTGAGCTTGAGGTCGACGAAGTCGTGCAGCTCGGCGAAGTCGATGATGCCGTCGAAGCGCCGCCGCGCCTCCTTCGAGCTGAGCCCGAGCATCGTCGCGTTGATCATCACGTTGTCGCGCGCGGCGAGGTCGGGGTTGAAGCCGACGCCGAGCTCGATGAACGTCGACATCCGCCCGTCGACGTAGATCTCGCCCTTGTCGACGCGGTAGATCCCGGCGAGGCACTTCAGCAACGTCGACTTGCCCGAGCCGTTGCGCCCGACGATGCCGAAGAACTCGCCGTGCTTGACTTCGAAGTCGACGTCGCGGAGCGCGGGGAGCACGTCGGAGGTCGGGCGACGAAACGGATGCAGCGCCCGTTCCTTGAGCGTGTGGACCTGCTCGTGCGGCAGCCGGAACTGCTTCGACACGCCGTCGACGACGATGGCGGAACCCTTGACGCTCACGCCGGGAGGGTAGACGACACCGGATCGACGGCAGCGCGGGGGCTGGGAAACCGCTGCATGCGCGCTCCAACGGCCCGAGCAGGACGCAGTTGCGCAGCCGGCCGCGGCGGATCGCGCGCGCGAGAGGCAACGGTAGGCTGAGCGGATGGCAGTCGAGCGCCGCGCGGGCGCCCCGCAGCTCATCGAGTGGACGGGGGAACGATTCGTTCCCTGGACCGACGACGTCCAGGTCGCCTACGAGCACTATCACCGCTACCTGTGGGCGAACCAGCTCACGAAGGGGCGCCGCGTGCTCGATCTCGGCAGCGGCGAGGGCTTCGGCAGCGCGCTGCTCGCCGGCGAGGCCGCCTCGGTCGACGGCATCGACATCGATGCGCGCGCCGTCGAGCACAGCCAGCTCAACTACCGCTCGCCGAACCTCGCGTTCCACGTCGGCTCGGCGCTCGACCTCGGCGTGTTCGCCGCCGACGCGTTCGACGTCGTCGTGGCGTTCGAGGTGCTCGAGCACCTCGTCGAGCAGGAGCGCATGCTCGCCGAGATCGAGCGGGTGCTCGCGCCCGACGGCCTGCTCGTCATGTCGACGCCCGATCGGCGCATGTACTCGGAGTCGACCGGCCAGGACAACCCCTTTCACGAGCTCGAGCTGTCCGAGGCGGAGTTCCGCGCCCTGCTGGGCGAGCGCTTCGAGCACGTCGCGCTGTGGGGCCAGCGCACGATGTGCGGCTCGCGCATGGGATCGCTCGACGAGGGGGCCGCCGAGCGCCCGCTGACGCTCTTCTTGGAGCGCGCCGGCCGCGACTGGCGCCAAGCGGGCGAGGCGGCGCCGATGTACCTCGTCGCCGTCGCGTCGCGAGCGCCGTTTGCGATGCCGTCGGCGGACTCCACGCTCGTCGACCACGGCATCCAGCTCGTCCGCGAGAGCGAACGCCACGCCGTCCTGGCGAAGGCCGACCTCGCGGCGACGCAATCGGAGCTCGCGGCGAGGCAATCGGAGCTCGCGGCGACGCGAACGCAGCTTGCCGCCGAGCAGGCCGCGACGGAGTCGGCCGGCGACGTCATCCGGTCGATGTCGGAGTCCGCGAGCCGGACCGGCGAACTGCACCGCGAGGAGGTCAGGACACTCTCCGGTCAGCTCGGCGAGTCCGTCCGCGACGTGACGCTGGTCCGGGGCGAGCTCGCCGACGCCCGCCGGCAGATCGAGCGGGTCCACGCGTCCGTGGCGTGGTCGGCGTTTCAGTTCGTGCGCTGGCGCATCTATTCCGCCATCGGCGAGCACTCGATCGCGGCTCGGGGCCTGCAGCGGTGCCTGCGCGGCCTCGGCCGCCTGCGCTCGAGCCGCCGCGCGCCGAGCGCGCCGGCAGGGACCCTGGCCCGGACGGTGCAGATCCGCTTCCCGCTGGGCACGACGCCGCTCGTCTCGATCGTCATCCCCGTGCATACGGGCGCGGCGCTCACGCGCAGGTGCCTGCTCGCGATCGCCGCGAGCACCGATGCGCCGCCGTATGAGGTCATCGTCGTCGACGACGCGGGCGACGCCGACAACCTTGCGCTGTGGAGCGAGCTTCAGGGCGCGCGCGTCATCGTCAACGAGGAGAACCTCGGCTACCTGCGCAGCGTCAACCGCGGAGCGACCGAGGCGCGGGGCCGCTACGTCCTGACGCTCAACAACGACACCGAGGTCCAGCCCGGCTGGCTCGCCGCGCTCGTGCAACGCGCCGAATCCGCGGCCGACATCGGCATCGTCGTGCCCAAGCTGCTGTATCCCGACGGCTCGCTGCAGGAGGCGGGCGGCATCATCTTCTCCGACGGCACCGGCTGGAACTACGGCCGCGGGCTGGACCCGAACGCCGCGACGTTCGGGCACACGCGCGAGGTCGACTACGGCTCCGGCGCGTGCATGCTCATCCGAACCGACCTGTGGCGCGACCTCGGCGGCTACGACGCGCGCTACGAGCCGATGTACTACGAGGACGCCGACCTCTGCTTCGCGGCGCGCGATCGCGGCTTTCGCGTCGTCTACGAGCCGGCGGCGCATGTCGTGCACGTCGAGGGCGGCTCGGCCGGCACGGACCTCGGCTCGGGCGGCAAGCGCTACCAGGAGCTCAACCGGCCGAAGTTCGTGGAGAAGTGGCACGACGCGATCGTCGCCGAGCAGCTCGCGCCGTCGCCGAAGAACGTCCGCCGCGCGAGCGATCGCAATCGCGCGATGCACGTGCTCGTCATCGACCACAAGGTCCCGCTGCCCGACCGCGACGCCGGCTCGCTGCGCATGCTGCACCTCCTGTCGCTGCTCGTCGACATCGGGTGTCGCGTGACGTTCATCCCCGACAACCTCGCGGGCGTGCAGCCCTACACGGAGAACCTGCAGAAGCTGGGCATCGAAGTGCTCCACGGACCCGTCGACGTCGGCCTGGAGATCGCGTCGATCGGCCCGTACCTGCAGCTCGCCATCCTCAGCCGGCCGGTGGTCGCGGCGCGCTACGCCGACATCGTGCGCGAGCACGCTGCGGATGCCACGCTCGCATACGACACGGTCGACCTGCACTTCGTGCGCGAGGAGCGCCGCGCCGCGCTCGGCGACGGCAACACCGTCAAGGCCGCGACGCTGCGCGAGCTCGAGCTCGGGCTCGTCCGCGGCGCCGACGTGACGATCACCGTGACCGACGAGGAGCGCGAGATCGTCGTAGCTCACGTCCCGGACGCGCGCGTCGTGGTCATCCCGGTCGTGAATGCGATCTCAGAGACCGTGGAGCCGCCCGCGGAGCGCGCGGGGGTGCTGTTCGTCGGGGGCTTCGAGCACCCGCCCAACGCCGGCGCGGTGCTGGCGCTCGTGCGCGACGTCATGCCGATCGTGTGGCGTGAGCTCGGCCCCGTCGCGGTGCGGATCGTCGGGTCCCAGCCGCCGCCCGAGGTCCTCGCGCTGGCGGCCCCCGACGTCGAGGTCGCCGGCTGGGTGAAGGACCTGGCGCCGCTGTACGCGCAGTCGCGCGTCATGGTGGCGCCGTTGCGCTACGGCGCCGGGCTGAAGGGCAAGGTCACGCAGAGCCTCGCGGCGGGCCTGCCCGTCGTCACGACGCCGATCGGTGCGGAGGGCCTGGACGCCGTCGACGGCCGCGACATGCTCATCGCCACCGATCCGGCGGATCTCGCCGGCGCGATCATCAAGCTCCTCGGCGACGACGAGTTGTGGAGCGAGCTGTCGCGCAACGGCCAGGAGCTCGCCGCGCGGGTGTTCTCGCCGGAGATCGCGCGCGAGCGCCTCGAAGGCCTGCTCGGAGTCTCGGTCGCCTCGCCGTGACGGCGCCGCGCGCGCCGGCGCCTCGAACGCCTCGGACGGGGTCGTCTGAGATGCTTGCCGGCATGGACGTCGCCGAACTGCTGCAACCGGCCGCAGCATTCGAGCGGCGGCTGTCGACGCTCAAGGAGGGCATCGAACTCGACGGCGCCGGCTGGTACCCGTACGGCTCGATGGGCAACTTCTCCCATCTGGACCGCATGCTCACGGGTGAGCATCGCGCCCTGTTGCGCTACGCGGGGTCGCGGCCGATCCTCGACATCGGCGCTGCGGACGGCGACACGGCCTTCTTCCTCGAGTCGCTCGGCCACGAGGTGCATGTGCTGGAGAACCCGCCGACGAACTTCAACGGCTGCCGCGGGATCCGCGCGATGCGCGACGCGCTGCAGTCGCAGGTGCAGATCACGGAGATCGACCTCGACAGCCAGTTCGTCCTGCCCGAGGGGCGCTTCGGCCTGACGTTCCTGCTGGGCCTGCTCTACCACCTCAAGAACCCGTACTACGTCCTCGAGACGCTCGCTACGCGCGTCGAGCACATGCTGCTGAGCACGCGGGTCGCGCAGTACAACGTCGCCGCGGGCCGCGAGGATCCGGCCAGCGCCGTCAACGTCGCGCGCGTCGACATCTCCACGATCCCGGCCGCGTACCTCGTCGATCCCGACGAGACGAACAACGATGCCACGAACTTCTGGATGTTCACCCAGGCCGGCCTGCGGCGCATCCTCGCTCGCACCGGGTGGGATGTCCTCGACTTCGTCACGCTCGGTGTCACCGAGGGCTCGGACCCGGCCACGATGGACCACGACGAGCGCGCGTTCTGCCTGCTGCGCAGCCGCGTCGTCGCGGGCTGAGCGTGCGCATGCCCCGGCGCCGCGCGGACGGCCCCCTGGCGCAGGACGACGAGCTCGCCCGGATCGCCGCCGAACCGACGTGGATGTACGAGTTCGACCTCGGCGAGGGCCTTCGCACCGCCACGATCGGGCCTGAGCTCATGGACGTCCACCGCACGCGAGCCGCGGTCTGCGAGCCGGTCGTGCGCGCCGCCGTGGAGCGCGCTCGGGGCGCGACGGGCATCGACCTCGCCTGCAGCGAGGGGTGGTTCGCCCATCGCCTGCTCGAGTGGGGCGTCGAGGAGGTCACCGGCATCGACATCCGCGACGAGAACATCCGCCGCGCGGGCCTCGTGCGCGACCGGCTGGGCATCGACGCTCAGCGCCTGGGGCTGCGCAGCGCGGACGTCTTCGAGCTCGATACCGAGAGGTTGGGGACCTTCGACGTCGTCCTGTGCCTCGGGCTGATCTACCACCTGGAGAACCCGATCGGCGCGCTGCGCATCGCGCGGGCGCTGACGCGCGGGGTGTGCATCGTCGAGTCGCAGCTCACCGAGCAGGTGCAACCGATCCGCCACGGCTCGGGACAGACGGGCCATTTCCTCGAGCAGGCGGGCAGCTGGGCGTCCTATCTCGAGCCGCCGCAGCTGCAGGACGGCTATGCGATCGCGTCGTACGGCGGGGTCATCAGCCTCGTCCCGAATCGGGCCGCGTTGATGGAGGCGATGTCGGTCGCGGGCTTCAGCCGGGTCGAGGCACTGGTGCCGGCGACCGGCAATCCGCAGTACGTCGACGGGCACCGGCTCGTCGTCGCGGGCTGGCCGTAGCGCGGCTCAGAACGGCAGGTCGCCGGCGATCTGCGCGAGGGTCGGCGCGTGGCGGTCGCGGTCGGAGACGAGCAGCGCGATGTCGTCCGGCCAGGCGATCGCGACGTCGGGATCGTCGTAGCGAAAGCCGCGCTCGACGTCGGCGCTGTAGTAGGTCGAGCACTTGTACGTGACGTCGGCGATCTCCGACAGCACGCAGAAGCCGTGTGCGAAGCCGATGGGGATGTAGAGCTGGCGGCCGTCCTCGTCGTCGAGCTCGAAGGACTCCCACTCGCCGTACGTGGACGAGGCCCGGCGCAGGTCGACGACGACGTCGAGGATGCGGCCGCGCGCGCAGCGCACGAGCTTCGCCTGCCCGTCGCCGATCGAGAAGTGCATGCCGCGGAGCACGCCGCGGGCGGAGCGGGAGTGGTTGTCCTGCACGAACGTGTCGCCGATGCCGTGCTCGGCCCAGACGTTCGCGCGGTAGCTCTCGACGAAGAAGCCGCGTGCGTCGCCGTGGATCGCGGGCTCGAGTGCGACGAGGCCATCCAGGCGGGTGTCGAGGCGGCGCATCCGCGCGCAATGTAGCCGACGCCCGGCCATCTAGTCTCCGCCCGATGGACGACGCCCGCGCGAAGCGGCTCACCCTCATCGCCTGCATCCTCGGCTCGGCGATCGTCTTCGTCGACGGGACCGTCGTCAACGTCGCGCTGCCGGCGCTGCGCTCGGACCTCGACGCGTCGCTCGCCGACCAGCAGTGGGTCGTGGAGTCCTACCTGCTCTTGCTCGCCTCGCTCGTGCTCGTCGGCGGGTCGCTCGGCGACCTCTACGGCCGGCGACGGATCTTCGCGCTCGGCACCGCGGGCTTCGGCGCGGCATCGCTCATCTGCGCGGTCGCGCCGACGGTCGAGGTGCTCATCGCCGCGCGGGCGCTACAGGGCGCGGCCGGGGCGCTGCTGGTCCCGAGCTCGCTGGCGATCATCACGGCGGTGTTCGGGCCTGACGAGCGCCCGGCGGCGATCGGCTCGTGGACGGCCGGCACGAGCGCGGCGATCGCCATCGGGCCCCCGTTGGGCGGCCTGCTCGTCGACGCGCTGTCGTGGCGCGTGATCTTCGCGATGAACGTGCCGCTCGTGCTCGTCTGCGTATGGCTCATCGTCCGGTTCGTGCCGGAGTGCCCCGGCGACCGCTCGCACCGCATCGACGTGCCCGGCGCCGTCCTGTGCGCGCTCGGCCTCGCGGGGCCGGTGTACGCGCTCATCCGCCAGCCCGAGCTCGGCTGGTCGGACCCGTCGGTCTGGGTGCCGCTCGTCGGCGGGCTCGGCGCGTGCGGGGCGTTTCTCGCCTACGAGCGCCGGGCGCCCGATCCGATGCTGCCGCTTGCGATCTTCCGGTCGCGCAACTTCGCGGTCGGCAACGCGGTGACGTTCGTCGTCTATGCGGGCCTCGGCGCGGCGACGTTCTTCATCACGTTGTTCTTGCAGCAGGTCGCGGGCTACACGGCGTTTGCGGCGGGCCTCTCGCTGCTGCCGATCACGCTGCTGCTCGTGACGCTCGCCCGGCGCTTCGGGACGCTGTCGACGCGGGTCGGGCCGCGCTTGCCGATGGCCGTCGGACCGCTGTTCTGCGGCGTCGGCCTGCTCGCGTTCGCCCGCCTGGACGAGCGCGCCGACTACCTCACGGGGGTGCTGCCGGGGTCGATCCTGTTCGGGCTCGGGCTGGCGATCACGGTCGCGCCGCTGACGGCGACGGTGCTGCAGGCGGCCGATCGCCGCCACGCCGGCGTGGCTTCGGGCGTCAACAACGCGATCGCGCGCGTGGCGGGGCTCGTGGCGATCGCGGCGGTCGGCGCGGTGGTCGCGGCGCAGTTCTCGGCCGCGGTCGACGATCGCTTGCGCGACGCGCGCCTGGATCCGGCCGCGCGCGCGTTGGTCGGCGAGGCGCGCGAGCGGCCGCTGACGGTGCCGGACGGCGGTGGCGACGCGCGCGTTCGCGCCGCGGTGCGCGATGCCGGCGTGGAGGCCTTTCGCACGGGCATGATCGTGTCGGCGCTGCTCATGTTCGCGGGCGGGATCCTCGCCGCCGCCGGCATCCAGAACCCGCGCCGCGCGGCGGAGGCCCCCGCGGAGCAGCCCGCCCCTGCCCCCGCCTAAGCTTCCCGGCCGATGAGCGAGCCTTCCACCCGTTCGGCCGAGCGCTTCACGCTGACGCCCGAGCGCTACGCGCTCGTCGCGCGGATCGCGCTGTGGACCCTGACCGGGATCGTCCTGACCGGCGCGGCCGTGCGGGTGACCGGCTCGGGCCTCGGCTGCCCGACGTGGCCGAAGTGCACCGACCAGTCGCTCTACACCGAGCTCAACACGCACGGGCTCATCGAGTTCGGCAATCGCATGCTGACGTCCGTGGTCGGCTTCGCCTGCCTCGCGGCGTTCGCGGGCGCGTTTCGCCGCCGGCCGCGTCGCCGCGACCTCGTCCTGCTCGGCGCGCTGCTGCCGCTCGGGGTCGTCGCGCAGATCGTGCTCGGCGGCTTCACCGTGCGCTACGACCTCGCGCCGGGCTTCGTCATGAGCCACTACCTGCTGTCGATGCTCATCCTCGTCGCCGCGGTCGCGCTGGACTGGCGCGCGCACCGGCCCGAGGGCGAGCCGCGCACGCCGAGCGACCGGCTCGTCGCGTTCGGCGCGTGGGCGCTCGTTCCCGTCGGGGCGATCACGATCTTCGCCGGCACGGCGGCGAGCGCGGCGGGCCCGCACGCCGGCGGCGCCGGGACGGGCGACGTCATCAAGCGCCTGACGTTCAAGGGCGCCGACACGCTGCGCTACGTCATCGAGCAGCACGCGCGCCTGGCGACGCTGCTCGGCGTGCTGGCGGTCGCGCTGTGGGTGCTGGCGCGCCGCCGCGGAGCGACGAGCGCGCAGGTCCGGCCGCTGACGTGGGTCTGCGTCCTGCTCGCGACGCAGGGCGTCGTCGGCGGGCTGCAGTACGAGCTCGAGCTGCCGGCGGAGATCGTCTGGGTGCACGTCGTGCTCGCCGCGATGACGTGGGTGGCGATCCTCTTCACGGTCGCCGCGGTCGGCAAGCCGCTGGCGCGCGGCGTGCGCAGCCCCGCGGGCGGCGAGCCCGCAGCGGCACCGTAGCCCGCGACACGCCCCGCGCGGGGTCGGGCCCGACCGCTGCGCCCGGCGGCCGACCTGCGCTCAGGCGACGCCCGAAACCAGGATCGCCAGCACCGACAGCGCTGCGAGGAGCGTCGCGCCCGTCATCAAGGCGAGGCCGCGCGCGCGCCGTCGAGCCCACCGGCGATCACGTCGGGTGAGCGTGCTCGCGTAGATCTGCCGCGGCTGCACAAGGCGATCATCGACCATGCATCGGATGTCACATGGGAGCGCCCGCCGCCGTCAAGGCGAAACCCCGCAACCTCGGCATGAAATCGGGGGGCGAATTTCGGGGTCTTGTCGCCTATACCGCTATATGGGCGAACTATTCGACAAGACCGCACGCCGGGCGGGCCGGCAGCACGGGCGGATCTCCTGCAAGCAGCTACTCGAGCTCGGCGTTCAGCGCTGGCGGATCGACAAGTGGGTCTCCGACGGACGGCTTCGTCCGGTCCACCGCGGGGTCTACGCGGTGGGTCACGAAGCCCCGTCGGTGCTGGGCGACTACATGGCCGCGGTGCTCGCGTGCAGCGGCGGCGGGCGGCTCAGCCATCGCGCGGAGGCCCACGTCATGCGCCTGCTGCCGGGCAAGCCGCCGCCGCCCGAGGTGACCGTGCCGACCCTGGCGGGTCGCGCTCGTCCCGGCATCGTCATCCATCGCGTGAAGGCGTTGCACAGGCTCGACGTCTGCACCGTCCACGGCATCCCGATGACGACCGTGCCGCGGACGCTGCTCGACCTCGCGCCCGCGCTCGACCTCGCGCAGCTCACGCGCGCGGTCCACGAGGCGTGGGTCCACCATCGCACGACGCCCCGGTTCATCGAGGCCTGCATCGCGCGCAATCCCGGCAAGAAGGGCATCGCGAAGCTGCGCGTCGCGATCGGGTCCGACACCACGCTGAGCCAGTTGGAGGACGGGTTCCTCGCGCTCCTGCGCGCGCATGGCCTTCCGAAGCCGCGCACGAACGTCGACCGCGGCGGCGACAAGGTGGACTGCCACTGGCCGGCGCTCGGACTCACGGTCGAGCTTCTGAGCTACCGCTTCCACGCATCGCGCCAGGCCTTCGAGATCGACGTCGCTCGGCGCCGTCGCTCGAACCACGTCGCGTTCACCTACGGCGACGTGTTCGAGCGCCCGGAGCAGACGATCGCCGAGCTCGTCGCGGCGATCTCGTCCAGATGACCCCCGCGGGTCGGCGATGCCACCGCGTCAGCCTCCGACCGCAACGACCCGCGGCGCCGCACAGGCCGCGCGCTACCGCCTCGACGCGTCGCCGCCGTCGGATGAGAAACCTGTGAGGCGGCGCATCCTCACCTGCCCGCACCGGGTTCCACGTAGAGCGAACGATCCTGAAAGGACCCATCGCGTGACCCTGGTGAAGCCTCAAACCGCCATCCTCATCCTCGCCGTCGTCGTCGCGGGCGCGCTGTCGTCGGCCCCCTTCGCGTCCGCGAAGAGCCCGATCAAGGTCGGCGTCGCCGACCAGAGCCCGGCGATGTTCGCCAACCCGAGCTTCCGCGCGCTGAACACGAAGCGCACGCGCTACTTCGTCGCATCCGACGTCATGCAGGACGCGACGGAGCGGGCCAAGGCGCGCGCGTTCGTCCTCGCCGCGCGGGCGGCCGGCGTCTCGACGCTGCTGCACATCTCGACGACGGATCTGCGCGAGAAGCGCGGTCGGGTCGTCTCGACGACGGCCTACAGGCGCAACGTCGGACGGATCGTCGTCTACTTCCGCGCGCTCGGCGTGAAGGACTTCGGCGCCTGGAACGAGGTCAACCACAAGACGCAGGAGACGTGGAACCGCGTCGGCAACGCCGTCTCGTACTTCAAGAGCATGTACACCGCGGTCAAGAGGCGCTGCAGGGGGTGCGCTGTCGTCGGGCTCGACGTCCTCGACCAAGCCGGCGTCGACAAGTACATGGCGAGCTTCTACAGGCGACTCAGCTCGACCTGGCGCAAGCGGCTGTCAATCGTCGGCATCCACAACTACTCCGACGTCAACCGCAGCCGCTCGACGGGCACGGCGAAGATCATCCGCAGCGCGCGGAAATACAACCGATCGACGAAGTTCTGGTTCACCGAGACAGGCGCGCTCGCGAGCTTCAGGACCGCGTTCCCCTACGACGAGGCGCGCCAAGCGTCGCGCATCAGGAACATGTTCACGTACGCGACGCGCTACCGCGCCTCGGGCGTCGAGCGCGTGTACTCCTACAACTTCTTCGGCATCGAGAACCGCGGCTGCGGGCTGACGTGCATGTTCGATGCCGGGCTCGTCTATCCGGGCGGCGCTCCGCGGCCGGTCTACGCGGTGTTCAAGGCCAAGCTCGCGAAGTTCTCGCGCTGAGGCGGCGCCGCCTCGGCGCCGGGCGGGCGGGCGGACCCTGCCGAGCCCGAGGTAGGTCCGGCCCCGGTTAGTCGGCCGGGGCGTCCTCGAGCGGTAACAGCGCGCCGAGCCCCGAGATCTCGAGCACGCGCTCGATCTGCCGCGATCCGCGCCAGATCTTCAGCTCGAAGCCGTCCTCCTCGGCGCGTGCACTGCACTGGGCGAGCGTGCGCAGGCCGGTCGAGTCCATGAACGTCAGCTCGCGCAGGTCGAGCACGAGCGCCGTGCCGACCTCGGCTGTGGCCTGGAGGATCGCCTGCTCGAGCGCGGGCGTCGTGGCGATGTCCAGCTCGCCCGCGGGCGCGATCCGCGTCGAGGCGCCGTTCTGGATGACCTGGATCCCGAAGGAGGGGATCGACATGACGCGCGATTGTAGTGGGGGTCGGTCTCGCTAGAGGCCGGGCGGATGGCGCGCGACGAAGCCGCCACCTGCCCGCATCGACTTCTGCCAGCGCGAGCCGGTGGCGCGCGTTCCAGACGTGTCGAAGCGCACCCCGGCGACGACGAGGAAGACATGGCCGGGGTTCGAGTAGATCGTCACCCACTTGCCGGACCCGGGCTCGCCCCAGCTCATGAGGCGCCCGGAGTCCAGCGGGGCGTTGAGCAGGCCGGCGGACGCCAGCGCGTAGGAGACCGAGCCCGAGCAGTCATAGCCCTTGTCGAGCCACTTGCCGTGGCCGCCGCCCCAGAGGTACGGCGCGCGGGCGATCGAGTTGCCCGCCTCGATGATCTGGCGCACGGGCTGCGGCGCCTCGATGGGCGGCAGCGCGATGCCGTTCTTCAGGACGTCGGCCTGGCTGATCGCGGCGTCGCTGGTCGGCCCCGTGTCGCGCTTCAGGCGCGCCGACGACGTAGCGGAGGCGGCACCGGTCGGCGCGGGTGTCGCGTCGGCGGGATCCTCGACCGGCAGGGCGGCCGTGGCCGCCGTCTCGCCCGCGACCGGCGCGACGACCTTGGCCTTGCGGTTGCGGGCCGGCAGCTCGTCGGTGGCCCTGGGCGTCAGCGGGGCCGACGCCTTCGCCGCGGCAGGCGCGGGCGCGCCGACGGGATCGCCGGAGGAGGATCTGAGAGCGACCACGAGACCTGCAGCGGCCACGAGCACGAGCACAGACGACACGACGATCCTTCGACGCACGCCGCGCAGTATGCCGATGCCCGCCGCGACATGCCGCAGCGCTGGCCGAACGGCCCATCGTCCCCGGGGCGCGAGCGTGCCGCTGCGAGCTACCCGCCGGCCGATCGCGACGGACGGGCTATTCCTCGCGGTCGGTGCCGGCGAGGTCCGAGCGGCGTATCGCGCGTTCCCGATGCGTTGCTGCTGCGCGGCCGGGCCCGAGCGCGCGCTCGGACTTCAAGAACCGCGCGAGGCAACCGCGCGCTGCGCGGTCGTGTCTGCTCGCAGGACTACAGGCCCGGCGTCGGCCACGCTGCGCCGTCGCCCGCACCGCACGCAGCGAGAAGCGTGGGGGCGAGAGCGACGGCGAGCACGGCGATGAGTCTGCGAGGAGTCATCCGAACCGACACTAACGCATCTGATTCTCAGTCGCAATAGTGTAGGTTCGGTGGCATGAGCCAGCTTCCACCATCGACGCACACCGACAGCCGCCTGCCCGTGACCGTCCTGTCCGGGTTCCTCGGGGCCGGCAAGACCACGCTGCTCGAGCACGTCCTACGAAACCGCGACGGCCGCCGTGTCGCGGTGATCGTCAACGACATGAGCCAGGTCAACATCGACGCCTCGCTCATACGCCGCGGCGACGCCGCGATCGACCACGTCCAGGAACGCCTCGTCGAGATGACCAACGGCTGCATCTGCTGCACCCTGCGCGAGGACCTCTTGCGCGAAGTCTCGCGGCTGGCGCGCGACGGCCGATTTCACGCGCTGCTGATCGAGTCGACCGGGATCGGCGAGCCGATGCCCGTCGCCGAGACGTTCACCTTCGAAGACGACTCCGGCCAATCGCTGTCTGATCTCGCCAGGCTCGACACGATGATCACGATCGTCGACGCGTCGACCTTCCTGGACGAGTGCGACGGCATCGACGAGCTCGCCGAGCGCGGCATCGGCCTAAGCGACGACGACGACCGCTCGATCGTCGACCTCCTGGTCGACCAGGTCGAGTTCGCCGACACGATCATCGTCAACAAGGCCGACCTGGTCGACCCCCAGACGCTGCATCGCGTGGCGAGCATCGTGCACACCCTCAACCCCGCCGCCCGGGTGCTGCTCGCAAGCCGAGGCTGCGTCCCGCTGGAGGAGGTGCTCGACACCGGCCGCTTCGACATCGACGCCGCCGCGAACGCGCCGGGCTGGCTGACCGCCATGCGCGGCGAGGAGATCCCCGAGTCCGACGAGTACGGCATCACCTCGTTCGTCTACCGCGCGCGGCGCCCGTTTGACCCGGCGCGCCTGAACGCGACGGCCAGCGAGTCGTGGGACGGCGTGCTGCGCGCGAAGGGGTTCTTCTGGCTGGCGACCCGCCACAACCTCGCCGGCGAATGGTCACAAGCCGGCCGCGTCCTCACGATTGGCGCCGCCGGCCCGTGGTGGGCATCGCTGTCTGACGGGGAACGCGAGGCCTTCGGCCAGCTCGACGGCATCGACGGCCCCGCGCAGTGGCGGGCGCCGTTCGGCGACCGCCGCCAGGAGCTCGTCTTCATCGGCGCCGACATGGACGAACCCGCGATCCGCGCACGCCTCGACGCCTGCCTGCTCGACGACACCACGTACGACCAGGGACCGTTCGAATGGGCGCTGCTGGACGACCCGTTCCCCACATGGGAACCGATGGCACACCGCGAGCATTCCGCGGAGCACGGATGAGCCTCGCCGTGCGGTGCTCCGCGACGGCGCGGCTGTCCGCGCCCGCAGCGTCCGGCCGTGACGAACACGCGTGCGCTTCGTCAGCAACAGCCACGGCTCAGCGTCGCCTGCGTCGATCCAGTCGATGCGCGTGGCGATCGGCGGTGCTCGAGATCGCCATCGCCGGCGGCGGCCCGCGGGCCTCGCGCGGCGCAGACGTCGGCGATCCGGCCGGCGCTCACGGCGTCGCCGTCGCGTCGTGCCGGTCGTCACTGAGCGGTGAGGACCACGCGTTGCGTGGCGGTCACCCGCGTGCCTGCTCGCGCCGCGGCAATCCGTCGTCGCGCTCGATGCGAAAGCGGCGCAGGCGCAGCGAGTTCGACACGACGAAGACGCTTGACAACGCCATCGCGGCGCCCGCGATCATCGGGTTCAGCAGCCCGGCGGCGGCGAGCGGCAGGCCCGCGACGTTGTAGCCGAACGCCCACACGAGGTTGCCCTTGATCGTGCGCAGCGTGCGGCGCGAGAGGCGCAGCGCATCGGCCGCGGCGCGCAGGTCGGCCGAGACGAGCGTGAGGTCCGAAGCCTCGATCGCGACGTCGGCGCCCGTGCCGATCGCCATCCCGAGATCGGCCTGCGCGAGCGCCGGCGCGTCGTTGACGCCGTCGCCGACCATCGCGACGACGCGGCCCTCGGCTTGCAGCCGGCGCACGACGGCCGCCTTCTCGGCAGGCAGCACCTCCGCGACGACCTCCTCGATGCCCACGCGATCGGCGACCGCACGCGCGGCCCGCCGGTTGTCGCCCGTCACGAGGATCGGGCGCAGGCCGAGGTCGCGCAGCCGCCGCACCGCCTCCGGCGCGCACGGCTTCGGCTCGTCGGCGACGACGAACAGCGCGCGCGCCGCCCCGTCCCAGCCGCCGACGACCGCGGTCAGCCCCTCGGCCTCGGCCTCGACGCGGGCCGCCTCGAGCTCGGGCGGCAGCGGCGTGTCGCCGCTCGCGACGAACGCCGACCGGCCGGCGACGACCTCGCAGCCGTCGACGACGCCCCGCACGCCAAGGCCGCGATCGCTCGCGAAGCCGCCCACGGCCGCGAGCTCGCCGCCGCCGCGCTCGCGCGCGGCGGACGCGATCGCGCGGGCGATCGGGTGCTCGGAGGCATGCTCGACCGCGCCGACGAGCGCCAGCGCGCGCTCCTCGTCCTCGCCGCGGGCCACGACGACGCGCCGCAGCGACATGCGCCCCTTCGTGAGCGTGCCGGTCTTGTCGAGCACGATCGTGTCGACGAGGCGCGTCGACTCGAGGATCTCCGGGCCCTTGATCAGCAGGCCGAGCTGTGCACCGCGCCCGGTGCCGACGAGCAGCGCCGTCGGCGTCGCGAGTCCGAGCGCGCAGGGGCAGGCGATGATGAGCACCGCGACCGCCGCCGCGAACGCCACGCCGGTCTCGCCCGCCCCGATCCAGAAGCCGAGCGTGGCGACCGCGATCGCGATGACGACCGGCACGAAGATCGCAGCGACGCGGTCGGCGAGCCGCTGGACGGGCGCCTTGCCCGACTGCGCCCGCGTGACGAGCCCGCCGATCCGGGCGAGCGCCGTATCGGCACCGACGCGCGTGGCTTTCACGACGATCCGCCCGCCGACGTTGACCGTGGCGCCCGTCACGGCGTCGCCCGGCCCGACCTCGACCGGGATGCTCTCGCCCGTCAGCAGCGAGCGGTCGACGGCGGAGGAGCCCTCGAGCACCTCGCCGTCGGTGGCGATCTTCTCGCCCGGCCGCACGACGAAGCGGTCGCCCGTGCGCAGCCGCTCGACCGGCACGCGCCGCTCGCTGCCGTCGTCGGCGAGCACCGCGGCGTCCTTCGCGCCGAGCGCGATGAGCGCTCGCAGCGCGTCGCCGGCGCGCCGCTTGGCGCGCGCCTCGAACGTCCGCCCGGCAAGCAGGAACGTGATGACGACGCCGACGATCTCGAAGTAGACGTCGCCCGCCGGCCCGCCGCGCTCGGGGACGAAGCTCAGCTCGTGGCGCATCCCCGGATCGCCGGCGCCGAGGAAGAACAGCGAGACGACCGACCACGTCCACGCGGCGATCGTGCCGATCGAGATGAGCGTGTCCATCGTCGCGGCGCCGTGGCGCAGGTTCGACCACGCGGCGCGGTGGAAGGGCCAGCCGCACCAGACGAGCACCGGCGTCGCGAGCTGCATCGACAGCCACTGCCAGTTGTCGAACTGCAGCGCGGGGATCATGCCGAGCAACAGCAGCGGCAGCGACGCCGCCGCCGACACGATGAGCCGCACCCGCAGGCGGGCGCCGGGCCGGCGAGCGGCGGGCGGGGTGCCGGGCTCGCGCGGCGGGAGCGTCGCGGTGTAGCCGGCCTTCTCGATCGTCGCGACGAGCTCGGACGGGGTGCGCTTGCCGGGATCGTAAGCGACGGACGCGCGCTCGGTCGCGTAGTTGACGGAGGCCTGGACGCCGTCGAGGCGGTTCAGCTGCTTCTCGATCCGCGCCGCGCAGGTCGCGCACGTCATGCCGGTGATCGGGACGTCGAGGTGCTCGGGCAGCTCGGTGCTCACGGCGTGACGATCCTCGTGAAGGCGGCGGTATGCACGCGGCCGCCGTGACGGAACTGGAGGAACAGCCGGTAGGTCCCGGGCTCGGCGTCGCCGAGTTGGAAGGCGATCTCCGGCGGCGGACCCCGATCGGGATGGACGTGCTGGTAGGCGAGGTCGCCGTCCCTGATCGCGACGAGGTGGCCGCGAGCGCCGAGGTAGGGCTGCAGGTCGGTGACGAGCTTGCCGCCACGGCGCACGAAGAAGCCGGCCTCGCCGGGATGCTCGTGGAGCGCGACCTCGTAGCCGTCGACGGCCGCCTTGGGTGACGGGTCGGGAAGGTCGAGCGGCTCGAAGTCGCCGGGCGCGAAGAGATCGACGCCGAGCGTGTGCTGCGTGCCGTCGATGCGGAAGTCGGCGAAGGCGCGGTAGACGCCGGCGTCGGGCAGGGTGAGCGGCGTCGTCCAGGCGCCGTCGGCGGCCTGCGTCGGATGCAGGTGCTGGTAGCGGCGCAGGTCGCGCCGGACGACGATGACGTGCATGCGCCGCGCCTGCTCGGTCTCGAACTCGCGCACGGTCGCGCCGTCCGCGTCGACGATGCGCAAGCTCAGCGCGGACGAGCGGTCGGCTGCGAAGCGCGTCGCGCCCGCGACGAGGCGATAGACGCCGTCCGTCGAAGCGACGCCCGCCGGCGCGCCACCGGCGGCCGTCGTCGTCGCCGAACCGCCGTGCCCGGTCGCCGTGTGCTCGCTCGTCGACGCGCCGCCGTGCTCGGCCGCGCCCGCGCCCGGCGCCGCGGCCGGGTGAGCGTTGTCGTCGCCCCCGCCGGGATCGAAGGCTGCTCCCGCGAGCGCGGCGGCCGCGAAGACGGCCACGAGCAGCCCGACGAACGCCGCGACGCGGGCACCGGCGTTCATGCGACCGCGTAGCCCGCCTCGTCGACGGCCTTGCGAATCGCGTCGTCCTCGGCCTCGCCGCGCACGGTCAGCGTGCCGCTTTCGAGGTCGACGTCGACGCCGCGCACGCCGGCGACCTGCAGGACCTCGTTGGTGACGGCGGACGTGCAGTGCCCGCAGGTCATGCCGGTGACGGTGTAGGTGCGATCCTCTGACATTGTTCGCGGCTCCTTGTCGATACGGACGGGGGGTATACGCGCTGTGGCGGCGAGTATACCCTGGTGGGGTACTGTAGGATGCACGCCATGGCCACCGCGGAGCCCAAGTCGACGTCCACGTCCGGGCGCGGGTACGCCGCGAGCAAGGAGCAGCTGCTCGCCCGCCTGCGGCGCATCGAGGGCCAGGTCCGCGGCATCGAGCGGATGGTCGAGGACGACCGCTACTGCATCGACGTCCTCACGCAGATCTCGGCTGCCCAGGCGGCGCTCGAGAAAGTCGCGCTGGGCCTGCTCGACGGCCACGCGCGCGAGTGCGTCCTGCCCGCCGACGGCCAGCTTCAGGCCGATCGCACCGACGAGCTCATGGCCGCCGTCGGCCGGCTCGTCAAGCGCGGCTGACCGCTGCACGCACGCATCACGCTCGGAGGTCGTGGCCCACTGACGCGAGCACACGGCGCGAGTGATCCACCGCTGCTTAGGGTCCGCAGAACCTGGCAATGACCATTAACTGGGCGAGGCATCCATGAAGACACTGCTCGACGACCGCAGGCTCTTGCTGCCACTCCTGTTCGCGGTCGTGGCGATCGCGGTCGGATCGGTGCTGATCGTCGTCCTCTCAGACGACGCGACCGACCGCGGGACCGCGTCGACGTCCGCTGCGCCCGTTGCCAGCGGCGCTGTGACGGTCGAGATCACGGACTTCGTGTTCAAGCCGATCAGCGTGACGGTGAAGGCCGGCAGCACGATCACCTGGATCAACAACGACAAGGCTCCGCACACCGCGACGTCAAGTGTCGCGGGCGCCTTCGACACCGGCACCTTGGACAAGAACGACAAGAAGAGTGCGACGCTCGACAAGCCGGGGACCTATGCGTACATCTGCGCGTTTCACCCGTTCATGAAGGCCACGGTCATCGTCAAGTGACACGCTCGCGAGCCTGGACGACGGTCGACTCGATCCGCGTGCTCGCGGTGGCGCTGCTGCTCGTCGAGGGCGCCATCCACCTCCAGCAATACGAGGGTCCCTTGAACGCCGTGCCGACGATCAACGCGCTGTTCGTCCTCAACGCGATCGGTGCCGCCGCGATCGCGCTCGTCCTCGCCGGTTCGCGAGGGTTCGTCTCGGTGCTGAGCGCCCTCGCGGGGCTCGGCCTCACGCTCGGTGCCCTGGTCTCGCTCGCGATCTCGCGCGCGGACGTCCTGTTCGCGTACTCCGAGCCGACCCTGCGCCCGGCGGTCACGCTCGCGGCGTTCATCGAGCTCGCGGTCGTGCTGTCGCTCGCCGCGTTCCTGTTCTTGCGCCGCAGCGACCGCCGCGCCACGAGCTCGCGTGTCGACTGGACGCAGCGCGGCTGAGATCAGCGCTCGCTGTACCCGGCGACGCCTGCCGACCGGTACGTCGGCGCCTGGGAGATGCCCAGCGCGGTCATCACGCGCCACGCGGGGATGCCAAGCAGCTCGGCGCGACGAACGATCGCCACGACCTCGTCGGCGAGGCTTACCGGAAGAACGTCAGGCGCCACCATGTGGGTCCTCCCGCGCGGCGTCGATCGTCATGTCATCGTCACCGGCGACGTCCCGGCCCGCGGCATCGTGCCGCGAGATCGAGGCGGCATCGTACGGTAAGTCGGAGGCCAACGCTGTCTCCTGTCTGGTCGCGCACCGGGCCGTTCCGACCGGCGCCACTCCCTGGTGAGCCATCACTGTCCCCTGGCGACCGCCGAAAAGTCAAGCGACCGCTTACCGGAACCGATGCGTCAGCGCGGGCGCAGCCCGGCAAGCAGCCGCTGCACCGTGTCGGCGACGACGGCGTCGACGTCCGCGTCGCCGAGCATCCCGCCGTTGGCCATCGTCGCGAGGCCGTGCACGGTGGCGAACACGAACCGCGTGATCTGCTGCGCGTCGCCGGCGACGAGCTCGCCGTGCAGCTGCGCGCTCGCCACGACGGCGAGCGCGATCGCGAGCGAGCGGTCGGCCTCGGTGAGGACGCGCTCGGCGCCGTCACGGTGCTTGGTCGCGAACATGAGCTCGAGCAGCGCCGCGTCGCGCGTCGCGAAGGCCACGTACGCCTGCGCGAGCGCGTGCAGCCGGGCATCCGCGTCGGACCCGGCGGCCGCCACCGCCTGCTCGAGCTCGCGCCCGAGCCGCTCGAAGCCGCTCACGGCGAGGGCTTGCAGCAGGGCGCGGCGATCGGGGAAGTGCCGGCGCGGGGCGCCATGGCTGACGCCGGCATCGCGCGCGAGCTCGCGCAGCGACAGCGCCTGCACCCCGCGCTCGCGGACGGTGCGCTCGGCGCGCTCGAGCAGCGCCGAGCGCAGATTGCCGTGGTGGTAGGCGCGGGCGTCGGGCATGCGGCGGATCGTACTCGATGATGTAGACGTTGACATCATTGTTGTCAGCGACTACATTGTTGCGCATGCCCTCCTCTCGCTGGACTGCCCAAGACCTCCCCGACATGACCGGCCGCACCGTCGTCGTGACCGGCGCCAACAGCGGCCTCGGCGCGATCACCGCGCGCGAGCTTGCGCGCGCCGGCGCCCGCGTCGTGCTCGCGGTGCGCGACACCAAGCGCGGCGAGGCCGCCGCCGCAACGATGCCCGGCGACACGGAGGTTCGCCGCCTCGACCTCGCAGACCTGGCCTCGGTGCGCGCGTTCGCCGCCGGCTGGGACGGGCCGCTCGACGTCCTCGTCAACAACGCCGGCGTCATGGCGCTACCCCGGCGCCGGACCGCCGACGGCTTTGAGATGCAGTTCGGGACCAACCACCTCGGTCCGTTCGCTCTGACGAACCTCCTCTTGGCGCACATCACCGGCCGCGTCGTCGCCGTGTCCTCCGCCGCGCACCGGATGGGCAAGATCGACTTCGACGACCTCCACGGCGAGCGCCGCTACGGGCGCTGGAGCGCCTACGGGCAGTCGAAGCTCGCGAACCTGCTCTTCACACTCGAGCTGCAGCGCCGACTCGAGGCCGCCGGCTCGAGCATCAGCGCGCACGCTGCCCATCCCGGCTACTCGGCGACCGCGCTGCAAAGCCACACGACGCACCGCGCGGACAGGATCATCATGGGCTTCGGCAACCGCGTCCTCGCGCAGAGCGACGCGATGGGCGCACTGCCGATCCTCTACGCCGCGACGCAGGAGCTGCCCGGCGCGAGCTACACCGGCCCCGGCGGCTTTCAGGAGGTGCGCGGCTACCCCGCGGCGGCGGGCCGCAGCGTCGAGGCCACCGACGAGGTCACCGCCAAGCGGCTGTGGGAGGTCTCCGAGGAGCTCACCGGCGTCACGTTCGGCTTGCAGGCGCTACGCGCCTCACGGCAGTCGCCGGTCGGCGCTGTGTGACGCACCCACGGTTGCAACTCGCGTGCACGCTGGACGTCGGCGCCGCGCTGCGCTGAACCGGGCGGCCTATCGAGCGCGGCGGCGCACGCGAAGCGCGAGCGCGAGCTCGAAGCGCCCGCCGGCGTCGTCGAGCGCCGAGCCGAACGTCTCGCGTAGCTGCGCGAGGCGGTAGCGCACGGTCTGCGGGTGCACCTCGAGCGCGCGCGCCGTCTCGTCGACGCGGCCCTGGTTGTCGAGCCATTCGCGCAGCGTGGCCTGTAGGCGCTCGCGCACCGCGGGCCGCAGCGCCTCCAGCGGCGCGAGCCGCGCCGCGGCCAGCTCGCCCGCGAGCTGCTCGTCGGCGTGCAGCAGCAGCGTCGCGGCCTGCTCGTCGGCGTCGATGAGCCCGTCGCCTTCGATCGCGCCGGACGCGAACAGCTCGAGCGCGCGGCGCGCGCGGCTGGCGCTGCGCGCACTGGCGACGAGCGGGACGGACGGGCCGAGCGCCGCGCGTCGCGACCCGACGGCGCGCGCGATGAGGTTCCGCCGCCCCGGACCGTCCGGGTCGGGGACGAACGCCAGCACCTGGCGCGCGCGCGCCGAGCCGTCCGGGTCCTCGGCCGGCTCCAGCGCGGCGGCGACGGCGCCGGGACCCAGACGGCTCGCGATGCGGTCGGCGCCGACGCCGTCGACGATGAGCGCGGCGACGCGCGCCGGCTGCGTCCACGAGGCTCGCTCGGCCGCGGCACGCAGCGCGTCCGCCGGCGGCGGAGGGTCGCTCGCGAGCAGGCGCACGAGCTGCTCGCGGCGGTGCTGGTCCTCGCCGGCCAGCGCCTTCTGCTCGGCCGCGTAGCCCTCGATCGACTCGCCGGAGATCTCGTCGATGTACGCGAAGATCGCCTCGCCGACGCGGTAGAGCACCGCCGGCTCGAGGCCCGCCCGCACGCCCGCCTCGACGAACCGCCGCCACGCGACCTGCGCGCCGACGCGGTAGGCCGCGAGCAGCGCGTTCAGCGTGCGGCCCTGGCGCATCTCGCCGCGGCCGAGCTCGATGTAGGTGCGGCCGGCGTGCTCGCTGGCGCTGCCGGGATGCTCGATCGTGTCGACGAAGCGCCGCAGCGCCCGCTCGACCCCGTAGCGCAGCGTGACGCCGAACGGGCCCTCCAGCGGGCGCGAGTAGTCGGGCACCTGCGCGCCGATCTCGCGGATCATCTCCGCGGAGAGGTCGGGCAGAACCGGGCGCAGTACCGCTCCTACCTCGGGTGCAATTCCCTCCATTGCTCACAAACCTACAGATCCATGCCCGGTGTCCGGCAGAAATTCGACAAGAAACCGCCAGACATCAGCGTCTAGGCTCAAACGCATGTCAACTCTCCAGCGCTACGCCAATCTTGGAGCGGTCGTCGTGCCGTTCCTTGCCTTGCTGCTGGCCATCGTGCTGCTCTGGAACCGCGCTGTCGGTGCCATCGAGCTGAGCGTCATGGCCTTCATGTACATCATCACCGGCCTCGGCATCACGGTGGGCTACCACCGGATGCTCACGCACAAGGCCTTCCAGGCGAGCAAGCCCGTCGAGTACACATGGGCGATCCTCGGCTCGATGGCCGTGCAGGGGCCGGCGATCGCCTGGGTCGCCGACCACCGCAAGCACCACGCCCACACCGACGAGGACGGCGATCCGCACAGCCCGCACGTCGGCCAGGGCTCGGGTCTCAAGGGCCTGTGGTTCGCGCACGTCGGCTGGTTGACGAAGACGCAGGGCTCGGCGGCGTTTCGCAAGTACGCGCCGGATCTCTGCGAGGACAAGGGCATGCGCTGGATCAGCCGCAACTTCCTCGCCTTCGTCGGGCTCAGCCTGCTCATCCCGTTCGTGCTCGGCTTCGTGCTGCACGGCTTCTCGCTCTCCGGCGCGCTCTGGACGCTGCTGTGGGCCGGCTTCGTGCGGATGTTCTTCCTGCACCACGCGACGTGGTCGATCAACTCGGTGTGCCACTTCTTCGGCCGCCGCCGCTTCGACGTCGAGGACAAGTCGACGAACGTCGCCTGGCTCGCGATCCCGACGTTCGGCGAGTCCTGGCACCACAACCACCACGCGTTCCCGCGCTCGGCGCGCCAGGGCCTCGGGCGCTGGGAGATCGACATCTCGGCCATGGTCATCTGGGCGATGGAGCGCGTCGGCCTCGTGCATACCGTCGTGCGGATCGCACCGGAGCGCCAAGCCGCGAAGCTCGTCGGCGCGAAGCCGCCCGAGCCCGTGCAAGCCGCGGCCTGAGCCGGGGGGTGTCCGGCCTGCTCCGCGTGACGCACGGGACGCTGGTGCTGACGTTCGCGTTGTCCGGCGCGCACGCCGCCCGAACCCCAGCGTCTGGCAGGCGCCGCGAGGGCCGAGGCAAACGAAGGTACGCGGCGTTCGCGAGCCACGGCCCCTAACCGCGACACACATGACCGAGTTGCAGCGTCGCCTGCCGCGCCCCGCCGACCGCAATGGCCGACTCGTGCCGGCACTGCGCGCTGCCAGCCCCGTCCCGGGCACTGCCGTCTACCGTGCTCCGGCCGGAGCGGCGTCCAGCTCCTGAGATGCTGATAAACACCGTTTCATGCCGGTGCTGGATCGCTGCCGCGACGTACCGTGGATCCTGGAAGCGCCGCCGGCATAGCAGCGGCCGCGGGGGCCGTCGAAGGGCTCCCAGGGGCGTCCGAACATTGTGCCGCCCTCTTACGGGCGCGCGAAACGACCACGACAAGGCTTGCGGAGCTGCGGGAGAAGGTCGACGACGACCGCTTGCCCGATCGATCGTCGCTCGTGCTGTTCGGGTCCTGGGGTCGGCATGAACTCACGAACGAGAGCGACGATGACTGGGCGCTCATCGTCGACGACGACGATGTGAACCTCGACGGGCCGATGGTACGCCAGGCGCTGGAGCATCTGCGCGAGGTGTTTGACGAGAAGGACGCTCCGGGCCGCCAAGCCTATTTCGGCTGCGCGTTTCACGGTACGGCAAGGCCGCCGCGATCTGATGCGGCAGGTAGCGTGCCGCTGTATGCCAGATCGTTACGGTCCCGGCGGCGAACAGCTCGAGCTCACGCTGGGTCCGCTGTACGTCGTCGTCGTGGACGACCGCGTCAGCGGGCCGCTGACGAACCGGCCGGCACGGCGCTACCGCTCGCCGCCGCAAGGGCTCGACGAGGCGCGCCGCCTCGCGCTCCTGCTGCTCGACCGCGGCGACGACCTCGCCGGCGACGGCCCCTGGCGGCGGCCCGTCCCGGGTGGCCAGCGCCACGTCGCGATCGAGCGCGCGCCCGGCGGCATGCTCGGCTGAGCCCGGATCCGCGCGCGTCCGGCGCACAGACCGTTGGCGAGAACGTGTCGCTATGCGACACCTTTTCGCCAAGGCTTGCGCAAGGTCGTCGGCGCCCGGTGCCAACGCCGTCGTGCTCCGCGGGTAGCCTGCCCGCACGCGCCCCTCGTCCGGATCGCGGGGCCCGGCACGGGGAGAGAGCATGGACACGCGCAGCGTCATCGTCGAGTACCGAGCCGATCCCGAGCTCGACCGCCAAGCGACGTCGTCGGCGACGTCGCTGGAGGCCGAGCCGCTGGCGCATCTGCTGGCCATCGACGCGGTCCCCTTCGACCTCGAGTTCGCGCCCGTGCGGCTCCCGGGGACCGCGCCGCAGGCGCCCGCGGAGCCTTCCGGTGAGCTCGAGCACGCGGTCGTCGTCGATCCGTCGCCCGACCGCGCGACCTACCTCCTGCGCGCCGAGGTCGACGAAGCGCAGATCGTGGCGCTCCGCGGCCACGACGCTGTGGTGGGCGTGTTCAGCGATCCCCTGATCGAGCGCTGCCTCACATGCATCGACTCGCCGCCGCTCGGCGACGATGGCGACGTCGAGGAGCTCCTGCGCGTGGCCGACCTGCGCGGCTGCGCGATGGACGGCTCCGGCGTCATGCTCGCGATCGTCGACGGAGGCGTCAACGTCGCGTACCTCGCCGAGCACGGCAAGCGCCCGGCGTTCTCGCGCGAGGCTTCGTGGGGCTACGCGGTCGGCGTCACGCCGGGCTCGGTCGCCGTCGGGCACGGCACGATGTGCGCGTTCGACGCCTGCATCGCCGCACCGGCGTGCACGCTGGTCGACATCGCGGTCCTGCGGCCGGTGAGCCCGCTGCGCAGCGGGCTCGCGGCGCTGCTGTCCGACGCCGTGAGGGCGTACAGCCATCTGCAGGGCCTCCTGACGCGAAGCGACCGGCCGCGCGCGCTGGTCGTGAGCAACAGCTGGGGGATGTTCCACCCGAGCTGGGATCTGCCGCCGGGCGATCCGGGCAACTACTCCGACAACCCGAACCACCCGTTCAACCGCTCGGTCGGCGCGCTCGAGGCGCTCGGCGCCGACATCCTGTTCGCGGCCGGCAACTGCGGGCCGCAGTGCCCGGACTCGCGCTGTCAGGGCGTGTCATCCAACGCGATCTACGGCGCCAACGGCCATCCGGCGGTGCTGAGCGTCGCCGGGGTCGATACGCAGCGCATGCGCGTCGGCTACTCGTCGATCGGCCCGGGCCGCCTCGCGCGGCGCAAGCCCGACATCAGCGGCTACACGCACTTCAAGGGCTCGGAGGTCTTCGAGTCCGACGGGGGGACGAGCGCTGCGACGCCGGTCGTCGCCGGCATCCTCGCGGCCATCCGGTCCAAGCGCCCGCTCGACCCCGACGAGCCGTCGACGTCGCCCGCCGCCATCCGCGCACTGCTCATCTCGACCGCGAGCGATCTCGGCACCGCCGGCTACGACTTCGAGCACGGGCACGGCGTCGTCGACGGCGGGGCGCTCGCGGCCGAGCTGTGCGACGGCGAGGCGCCGCCGACCGGGTAGCGCCCAGCCATGGCATCGCTCCTGCAGTTCCACCATCCCGAAGGCGCCCCGGAGCTCGCCGAGGTTCTCGCGAGCTTCGGCCTCGACCTCGCCGACGTCGATGCCGAGTTCGGCGTCGTCGCGACGGATCCGAGCGCCGGCCTGTTCGTCGTCCGGGTCGCCGATCGCGCGCTGGACCGGGTTCGGGCGGCGCTGGCCCGCCGCCCGCGCCATCCCGCCGAGGGACTGTTCGGCGACCCGCGCGTCGAGCCGCTGTAAGTTCCCGCCCATGCGGATGAGAGCAGCAGTGCTGGAGGAGTTCGGACAGCCGCTCGTGGTGCAGGAGCTCGAGCTCGCGGAGCCGCAGAAGGGCGAGGTGCTCGTGCGCCTCGTCGCCTGTGGCGTCTGCCACACGGACATGTACACGGCCTCGGGCGTCGACCCGTCCGGCTATGCGCCGGCGGTGCTCGGCCACGAGGGCGCGGGCGTGGTCGAGGTGCTCGGCGAGGGCGTGCGCGACCTGGAGGTCGGCGACCACGTCGTGACGCTGTTCTCGCCGCAGTGCCGCGAGTGCGAGCACTGCCTGAGCCCGAAGACGAACCTCTGCCTGGCGATCCGCGACATGCAGGGCAAGGGCTACCTGCCCGACGGCACCGCGCGTCTCTCGCGCCCGGGCGCCGGCGGCGAGCCGATCCGTCACTTCATGGGGACCTCGACGTTCGCCGAGTACACGGTCATGCCGGAGATCGCGCTGGCGAAGGTCCCGCCGGAGGCGCCGCTGGACCGCGCGTGCCTGTTCGCCTGCGGCCTGTCGACGGGCCTCGGTGCGGCGATGTTCACGGCGAAGGTCGAGCCCGGCTCGACGTGCGTCGTGTTCGGTGCCGGGATGGTCGGCCTCGGCGCGGTCGCCGGCTGTCGCCTCCAGGGCGCCGAGCGGATCGTCTGCGTCGACATGTCCGAGGAGCGCCTCGCGATGGCGACCCATCAGGGCGCGACCGACGTCTTCATCGGCGGGCCGGACGCCGTCGAGCGGATCCTCGAGATGACAGGCGGCTTGGGTGCCGACTACACGATCGAGGCGACCGGCCTCGTCGCCGTCATGCGCCAGGCCGTCGAGTCCGCGCGCATGGGCTGGGGACTCGCCACGATGTGCGGCGTGGCGGGCAAGGGCGAGACGCTCGACATCATCCCGCGCCTGCTCATCACCGGCCGCCGCGTGGTGGGCTCGTCCTTCGGCGGCGTCAAGGGCCGCGACCAGGTGCCGCAGCTCGTGCAGCGCTACCTCGACGGCGACATCGACGTCGACGCGTTCCTATCGCACCGCATCACGCTCGACGAGGTCAACAAGGGCTTCGACCTCATGCACGCCCAGGACGGCATCCGCAGCGTCATCGGCTTCGGCTGAGCGCGTCCGCTGACCGATCGGGCGCGCGTCTCGGGATACTTCCGGGCCGCGTGAACCCCGTCGACGACTCCAAGCCCGGGGCCACGAGCCCCCACATCCTGCTCATCGGCAACGACGAGCTGACCGCCGTCACGCAGCGCGCGCTGCGTGACTCCGGCGCGATCGTCACGAACCTGCGCGATCCGGCCGACGCGGCGATCCGCACGGCGCTGCGCCGCGACGTCCAGACGGTCGTCGTCATCTCCCGAGACGACCACGTCTCGCTGCGCTCGGCGCTCGTCGCCGAAGGCGTGCGGCCGGGGGTACCGCTCGTGGTGACCGTCTTCGACCACGACGTGGCGACCCGTCTCGAACGCGCGGTGCGCAACGTGCGCGTCATCTCGATGGCGGACATCGTCGTGCCGTCGATCGCGGCCGCGTGCCTGGACCACAGCCCGCTGTCGCTGCACCGCACGCCGGCCGGCTTCAAGGCCGTTCGCAGCGGCACCGACGGACCGGAGATCGTGCCGCTGGACCTGTCGCGGCGGGGCGCCCTGGCCCGCCTGCGCGCGGTGCTCGCCGCGGTCTTTTTGCCCTATGAGCTCAGCGCGAAGATCCTGCTCACAGGCGTCGTCGGGTTCTTCGCGCTCCTCGTCTTCGACGCGCTCATGACGATGGCCTTCCTCCACGAGTCGCTGACCGAGGCGATCTACACCGCCACGAAGACCATCGTCACGGTCGGCCCGAATCCGCACGTCGACGAGGGCCCCGCGTGGTTTCAGGTCTTCTCCTCCGTGATGATGGTCGCGGGCCTGGCGTTCACCGCGCTGTTCACGGCCGGCCTGGTCAATCGCCTCATCGACCGGCGGCTCACCTCGCTCGTCGGCCGGCGGGTGGTCCCGCGCCGCGACCACGTCATCGTCGTCGGGCTCGGCCAGGTCGGCTTGCGGCTGTGCCTGCTGCTGCGCGAGCTCGGGACGCCGGTGCTCGCGATCGAATCCAACCGCCACGCCGACTACATCGACCGCGCGAAGCACAACGGGATCCCGGTCGTCATCGGGCGCGGCGGCAGCTTGCGGCTGCTCAAGCGCGTCTCGACGCGACGGGCGCGCGCGCTGGCGGCGGTCACCTCCGACGAGATCGAGAACATCGCGATCGTCGTGTCGGCGCTGACGTGCCGCGACGACCTGCGCACGCTGCTGCGTGCCGGGCGCGGCGAGATGATGAGCGAGACGCGCGCGCTGCTGAAGCTCGGCGTCGTGCGCGACGTCGATCGCATCGGTGGCACGCTCATCGCGGCGATGGCGCTCGGCTCGCCCGCGCGCGAGGCGTTCCTGCACGACAAGGTCGTCTACATCGTCTCCGACGACGGGCGCATCGAGCCGTTCACCGTCACGGCATGAGGACGATCGACGACGCGCAGCGGCGCGCGCGCCTTGCGCTGCGCCATCGCCTGGCGCCCGAGCATCGCGGCGACGACGTCGCGGTTCTCGCCGGCGAGCTCTGCGGGCTGCACGCGTCGGACCCCGCGACCGTGTTCCTCGCCGCCCGCGCCCGGCTGGCGGCGCCCTCCGTGGATGCGATCGAGCGCGCGCTGTACGCGGATCGCTCGCTCGTGCGGATCCTCGGGATGCGGCGGACGATGTTCGTCGTGCCCGTCGAGCTCGCGGCCGTCGTGCAGGCGTCGTCGACGCGCGCGATCGTCCCGGTGCAGCGCAAGCTCCTCGTCAAGCACCTCGAGGAGGGCGGCGTGGCCGCCGACGGCGAGGCGTGGCTGCGGGTGGTGATGGAGGACGCGCTGCGCGCGCTCCAGGCGCGCGGCCAGGCGAAGGCCGCCGAGCTCTCGCAGGACGTGCCCGCGCTGCGCGCCAAGCTCTCGCTCGCGCGCGACAAGCCGTACGCGGCGACGCCCGCGGTCGGGCCGCGAGTTCTCTTCATGCTGGCCGCGGAGGGGCGGATCGTGCGCGGGCGCCCGCTCGGGACGTGGACGAGCACGCTGTATCGCTGGTCGCCGATGGCGTCGTGGCTGCCGGGCGGGCTCGACGACCTCGACACGGAGGTCGCGGCGGCGGAGCTCGTGCGGCGCTGGCTGCACGCCTTCGGGCCGGGCACGTACGCCGACCTGAAGTGGTGGACCGGCTGGCCGGCGGCGCTGCTGCGGCGCGCGCTCGCGACCGTCGATCCCGTCGAGGTCGCCCTGGAAGGCGGCGCGACCGCGCTCGTCCAGCGCGGCGACGACGAGCCGGTCGCCGCTTCAGCCGAGCCGTTCGCCGCGCTGCTGCCCGCGCTTGACCCCGCGCCGATGGGCTGGCAGGCGCGCGACTGGTACCTCGGCGCGCACCGTGAGCGGCTGTTTGACCACAGCGGCAACATCGGGCCCACGATCTGGTGGGACGGGCGGATCGTCGGCGGCTGGGCGCAGCGCAAGGACGGCGAGATCGCGCTGGCACTGCTCGAGGACGTCGGCGCGGACGCGGCGGCCGCGATCGCCGCCGAGGCGCAGCGCGTGCGCGACTGGATCGCCGACGTCCGCGTGACGCCCCGCTTTCGCACGCCTCTGGAGCGCGAGCTGGTCGCAGACGGTTAGCGCCTCCACGTCAAGCGAAACCGGTCGCACCGCTTTGCGGTCCTGTGAATCCGGGCACACAGGGACTCATGTCATGGCGGTGATGCGCAATCATGCGCCGCCATGGCAACCGTCGAGGTTCGCGACCTCTCAAAGCGCTTCGGCTCCGTTCAGGCCGTCAAGAACCTCAGCTTCGACGTCGAGGCAGGGCGCGTCACCGGCTTTTTGGGGCCCAACGGCGCCGGCAAGAGCACGACGCTGCGCGCGCTGCTCGGCCTGATCCATCCGACCACCGGGACCGCGACGTTTGGCGGCAAGCGCTACGACGAGCTCGAGCATCCGAGCGCGAGCGTCGGCGCGGTGCTCGAGGACGCGTCGTTTCATCCGGGGCGCACCGCGCGCAACCACCTGCGCGTGCTCGCGACCACCGGCCAGCACCCGCCCGATCGCGTCGACCAGGTGCTCAACGACGTCGGCCTGACCGAGGCCGCCGACCGCCGCGTGAAGGGCTACTCGATGGGCATGAAGCAGCGTCTCGGCATCGCCGCCGCGCTGCTCGGCGACCCCGAGGTCCTGCTGCTCGACGAGCCGACCAACGGCCTCGACCCGCCCGGCATCGCGTGGATGCGCGGGATGGTCCGCCAGCAGGCGGGGCGCGGTCGCGCGGTCCTCATCTCCAGCCACCTGCTCGCCGAGGTCGCCCAGTCCGTCGACGACGTCATCGTCATCGCCAACGGCGAGCTGCGCGCGCAGGGGACGCTCGAGGCCGTCCTCGGCGGCGACGACGGCCCGGCAACCGAGGTCACCGCCGAGGACCCGGCCGCGATGGCGGCGGCGCTCACAGCCGCCGGCGCGACGTACACGACGGACGGCGACAAGCTCGTCGTGATCGGGTTGACGCCCAAGCAGGTCGGCCCGATCGCCGCGAGGGCGCAGGTCACGGTGCTGGGGCTCGCTCCGCGCGCCCGGTCGCTCGAAGCGGCGTTCATGGCGCTCACCGCGGAGCGCAGGGCATGAGCGCGCTGCTGCAGGCCGAGCTTCTGAAGCTCCGCACGACGCGCACGTTCTTCGCGCTCATCGGCTCCGGGCTGGTGCTCTCGCTGCTGCTGCTGATCTTGAACACGCTGTTGTCCGACGACTTCACCGAAGAGCAGGTCCGCGCGGCGTTCGCCGGCGACTTCACCGGCATCTTCATCCTCCTGCTCGGCGCGATGGGCATGGCGGGGGAGTGGCGCCACCGGACGATCACCAGCACGATCCTCGCCGCGCCCGACCGGCTCAAGCTCATCGCGGCGAAGGCGATCTCCTACGCGATCGCCGGCATGGTCGTGTCGCTGGTCGTCACCGCGAGCCTCATGCTCGTGGGCACGATCATCCTGTCGAGCCGCGACCTGACGACGCTCGACTTCGCGACGCTCGTCGACATCATGTGGCGCAACCTCATCGTCGCGGCGTACTTCGGCGTCATCGGCGTCGCGGTCGGCGCGATCGTGCGCCAGCAGGTCGCGGCGATCGTGGGGCTGATCCTCTTCCCCTTCATCGTCGAGCTCCCGCTGTTCGGCTACGTGTCCGAGGTCGCGGCGTACGCGCCGATCAACGGGGCGCCGAGCGGCATCGTCGACGTGAGCTTCGACGACGGTCCCGACGACCTGCTGGATCCCGGCATCGCCGCGCTCGTGATGTTCGGCTGGGTGTCGGTCCTGCTCGCGGCCGGGGCGCTGCTGCTGCGCCGGCGCGACCTGACCTGACGTCTGGCCGTCGCTGCCTGGCGCTCCGGCGCTCGCGAGTTGGCGATCCGCGCGGCTGGCGGTATGGTCGCGCGAGGTATGCCTGTCAAGCTCCCAGGCCGCTATGAGCCCGGCTCCGACAAGGACCGCGCGAATCGCATGCTCAAGGAGGCCGAGGTCGAGGTCGACAACATCTGGGGCGTCGACGAGGCCGGGTTGCAGACCGAGATCACGTTCACGCACGAGGGCCAGGCGCGCACGGCGTTCGCGGAGGGCGGCGTCATCGTGCATGTGACCGACGGCTGGGACGTGCTACCGCCGAAGACCGGCGCCGGCCCCTGGCGCGGCGGCTACTGACGGCGGCTCAGACCTCCGCCGGCCTGCTGCTGTACCGCCGGCGCGACGGCGTGCTCGAGGTGCTGCTCGGCCACATGGGCGGCCCGTTCTGGGCGCGCAAGGACGAGGGCGCGTGGTCGATCGTCAAGGGCGAGCTGGCCGAGGGCGAGGACCCGTTGGCGGGCGCCCGCCGCGAGTTCGCCGAGGAGCTCGGCCATCCGCCACCCGAGGGGGAGGTGCTCTCGCTCGGCGAGATCCGCCAGAAGGCGGGCAAGCGCGTCATCGCGTTCGCGGTCGAGGGCGACTTCGACCCCGCTTCGCTCGTGGCGGGCACGTTCGAGATGCAGTGGCCGCCGCGGTCGGGCCGGCGCGCGACCTTCCCCGAGCTCGACCGCGTCGCCTGGTTTGACCTGAAGACCGCGCCCGCAAGGTCGTCAAGGGCCAGATCCCGCTGCTCGAGCGGCTTGGGGATGAGGTTTCCGAACCCGGGTGACGGTTCCCGCGGGCCGAGCGGCACTGACTCGGCCAGCCAAATTCGACAACGTCGCTCGTCGTCGACAGCGGCCGTCCGCGCGTGCGACCGTCGCTGACGTTAGAACAGCGGACCGACGGGGACCTGCACGCGGTGAGCGAGCCAACGGCGTAGCAGCTCCCATCCCCATGATCCATGCCGACCTCTCGACGCTTGTGGCCCTTGCCGTGCCGCACCAAGGTGGCGCCGCGACCAGCGTCGAGGTCGCTCTCGGTCCGCGCAAGCGTCTCGCTGATACGAAGCCCGGCTCGCCACATGACGACGATCAGCCCGCGCAACCGCAGGCCATGCGGGCGATCGCAGGCGTGGCGCATGGCGAGCAGTCGCAGGCGTTCGCAACCGTCGAAAGCGGCGCTCCGCCCGACCGCCCGCCGTCGGAAGGGTCTCCGTGGTTCGAAACGGACCTATGGGGACCGTTATGAACCACTGTCCATCGTTGTGCCCAGGCAGAGACCGCCCCTTCTCGTGCAAGCGGGCGCTCTCACCGGCGGCCGCGGCGCTCGGCACGTCGGCCGAAGCGGCTCTGCGCTACGAGGCGCCATATGACCAAGTGGGTGAGAGACCCTTGCCCCGGCCGCCGTGACGGTCGGTGAAGCTGAGGGGCAGCCTGATGGCGGAGGTGCAGCGCCGTGGAGGGCGGGAGCAGCCCCTGACGATCGAACAACGGTTCCGCCGCCAGCGGGCCGGGTGCGGTAGCAGCGCAGGAAGCGGCCGGCGATCATGAAACGGGGCCGGCGTGGGGGGTAACGCAGTTGACACCCTGCCGCCCGCCGCCGAGCGCGCGTCAGGCGGCGTGGGGGTCGTACGCCGCCGCGTCGTAGGGCAGGTCGGGGTGCTCGCCGGGGTGGGAGAGCCGATAGCTGCGCATCCGGCCCTGCTTCTGGTCGAAGGCGATCGCGCGCTGGAGGGTGAACGGCCGCGCCGGCGGCGATCCGTGAAGCAGCTCGGCCAGGCGCTGGGAGACGTAGCCCATCGCGCGCATCGTCCGCACGCGGCTGGCGAACAGCTCCTGGCCGACGAACAGCGCGTTGTCGCGCAGCGCCTCCTTCAGCGGCTCGGGGACGTTCGCAAGCTGGCCCGCCTCGTTCTTGGCCCAGGCGGCCAGCTCGTGCGTGGTGCGGTCGATGATCGCCACGCGCGTGTAGAAGCCGTAGAAGACCCCGTGCAGCGCGTCAGCGCGCTCGTCCTCGGGGACGTCGTCGATGTAGGTCTTGAGGCTGTCGACGAGCGAGGGAGCCGCTGCGGCGGCCTGGTCATCGGGGAACATCGGACAGTGCCATGCCCCTGCGGCGCCGTCAGGAAACCTCGGCGCTCGGCGGGTCGCCGGGCTCGGCGGCCTCCAGCAGCGAGGGCGCGAGGACGGAGTCGGCCGCGGCGGTGACGCGTAGTCCGACGAGGCGGCCGTAGTGGTCGAAGTCCAGGACGAGGCCTTCAAGCGCTGGGATCGTGTCGGCCTCCTCCAGCGCATCGAGCGCCACCGAATGGCGCACCTGCGGAGGACGACCGGTAACGAGCGCGACGTACGCCTCGCCGGCTTCGTTGAGCGTGACTGCGATGTCGGGCATGCGGGCCGCGTACCCGCCCGGCCGGCCGCGGCAACCCGAGTGCAGCGTGGGGGTCGCGCGGTAGCGGCTGGACCTGCCACCGGAACGACAGGGGCAGACTGTCGCTCGTCGCGCACAGGAGCGATGCTGTCGGAGCCCGTTCATGGCTGCCGGAGGAATGTGATCGCCAGAGCGCGCCCGAGCCCGACATCGACATGAGCCATCAGCCAATCGGGCAGCGCACCGATGCGATCTTCGAGCGCGCCGCGATCCACGGTCGCGATCTGCGTGACGTTGACGACCGAGTCAGCGTCAACCGCGTCGATGTCGGCGGGAACGGAGACGTTCCCTGGTAGTGCCGCGAGTTGTGTGTTGGTGGTGAGCACCGCCACGGTGACGGTGCGAAGCTCGGACCGGTTGTAGGCGTCGGCGCTGATGATCACCACCGGGCGTCGCGGGGCCGGAGCGGAGCCTCGTGGTAGGCCCAGATCGGCCCACCACACTTCGCCGCGTTTCACTCGCGCGGGTCGCCGGACACCAACGCCGCAGCGGCGGCCTCGGTGAACTGATGATCGGCCGGTTGCCCGGTGATCGCGCGGTTGATGGCGTCCGTGGTGCCGTCGTCGTCCAGGCTCTGAAGCCACCGTTCGGCCGCGCGCGCGAAGAACTCGCTGCGCGAGACGCCCAGCCGTTTGGCCGCGTCGTCGACGCGGCGGAAGGTGTCGTCCGGAACGGAGATGGCCGTCTTCACGCCCGCGAGTATAACCGCGTCATACCGCTTGGGCAACAGCGCCGGGCGGCCGAGGAACACGACGCGCAGAGTTTCGCCTTCGCGTGGATGGGGCGCTTCGCCGCGATCAGAGTGGCCACGACCCGGCGATCCTCCTCTGCGGCGCCCGCGCGCGACGAAGTGGCGGCGTCGGCGCCATCGCGGGCCACGACGCGGCGATCGCAGTGCTGGGCTGACCGGGCGGGCAGCCGGATCGGCGCGGCGGTATCCGCTACAGGCTGCGCAGGTCCAGCGGCGAAGGAGTGTCGGGCGGCAGCAAGGGGGGTGAGGCGCCGGCCTGCGCGACCGTGCGCGCCGCGACGACCGCGGCGAAGCGCGCGGCCTCGACGACGAGGCCTTCGCGGGCGAGGTCGTCGGCGCCCAGGCCGTGCGAGCTCCACCAGGCGAGGAAGCCGCCGCTGAAGGCGTCGCCCGCGCCGATCGTGTCGACGACGTCGGCGGGCACGGCCGGCACCGTGGTCTTCGCGTTGGGCATGATGATCGTGGCGCCGGCGGGGCCGCGCGTCAGGAGCACGACCTTCGGTCCGTAGTCCAGCAAAGCACGGGCCGCGTCGAAGGCCGGCTGGCCGGGGTCCAGCCAGGCGAGATCCTCCTCGCTGACCTTCACGAGGTCGGCCATCTGGAGGATGTGCTGCAGGCGCGCGCGGTAGACGTCGGGCGCGTCGATGACCCACGGGCGGCAGTTCGGGTCGACGACCACCATCGTACGGCCGGCGAGCCGTCGCGACGACCGCTTCCAGCGCGGCGGCGAGCGGCTCGAGGACGAGGCCGAGCGTGCCCACGTGCAGCGCGGCGACCTCGCGCGGCAGCGCCGCGAGCGCCGCCGCGGGCGTCAGGCCGGGCGCGGCCGTGCCGGGGGCGTAGAAGCTGTAGCTCGCCGCGCCGTCGTCGTCGAGGCTCGCGAGGGCGAGCGTCGTCGGTGCGTCGGTGCGCAGCGTCGCGGACAGGTCGACGCCGGCCTCGCGCAGCATCCGCTCGTGCGTCGCGCCAAGGCGATCGGTGGAGAGGCGACCGAGGTAGGCGACGGGCTGGCGCAGGCGGCCGATCGTGCGCGCGGTGTTGAAGGGGCCGCCGCCGGGGTGCCCGTCGACGCTGCCGTCGGCGTGGGCGACGAGGTCGTACAGCGCTTCGCCGCCGACGAGGATCGGGGCACCGCTCACCGCGACGCCCCCGGACCGGGCAGCTCGCCGGAGCCGCGCGCGATCAGCGCGGGAGCGAGGACGATGCGCTGCGTCGGGCCTTCGGCGCCGTCGAGGCGCGAGAAGAGCAGCTCGGCCGCCCTGCGGCCGAGGCCCGCCGGGTCCTGGGCGAGCACGGTGAGGCCGGGGTCGACGACGTCGCCGAGCACGACGTCGTCGAAGCCCACGAGGGCGACGGAGCGGGCGAGACCCAGGTCGTGCAACGCTCGCACGGCGTCGATCGTAATGAGGTTCTGGCTCGTGAAGACCGCGGTCGGCGGGTCGTCGCCACCCAGCAGCTCCCGGGTCGTCGCGTACGCGTCGTCGGCCCGGGTCATCGTGTGTCGTACGAGCGACCTGTCGGCAGGCAGGCCGTGGCGCGCGAGGGCCGCCTCGAATCCGCGCAAGCGCTCGGCCGCGGTGTAGAGATCGGGGCGGTCGCCGAGGAAGCCGATCCGGCTGTGGCCGGCGGCGACGAGGTGGTCGACGGCGGCGCCGGCACCGCCCGCGTTGTCGGTGAGCACCGCGTCGGCGTCGATGAAGCGGCCCGGCCGGTCGACGAAGACGAGCGCCATGCCGGCGTCGCGGTCGCGCAGCAGAAAGCTGTGATCGGTGCCGGCCGGCGCGATGACGAGGCCGTCGACGCCGCGCGCGCCGAACGCCTCCGCGAGCTGCCGCTCGCGCGTGCCGAGCTCGTCGGAGCTGCCGGCGAACGTCAGCACGCCGCGCTCGCGCGCCACCTCCTCGATACCCCGCTGAACCGCCGAGAAGAACGGGTTGCCGACGTCCTCGACGATGAGGCCGATGCTCGCCGACAGCCCGTCGTTGCGGCGCAGCGCGCTCGCCGTCGCGTTGGCGCGGTAGCCGAGCGAGTCGACCGCCCGCCGCACGCGCGCGGCGAGGTCCGCCCGCACCGCGGGATCGTCGTTGACGACCCGGGAGACCGTGCTGAGGCTGACGCCGGCCAGCGCGGCGACCTCCTTCATCGTGGCGCGCCGGCCGTCGCGGGTGCGTGGCGGCTCCACGATATGAGAAATCGTTTCGTTGACGGCCGGCTCCATGGGATCCCTTGCATTCATTGGCTGGGAAAAGCGTAGCGTACGCGTCAAGAAAACGTTTCTCTTGACATTTGGGAAGGCGGGGCGTATGTTCGCGGCAGGGCAAGAAAACGTTGTCTCAGCACAGCAGGCATGCGCTGCGGCGAGAACCAATTCCGGGAGGTCGAAGGCACCATGAGCAAGGGTCAAGTCAAGTTCTCGCTGTCGCTGGTGGCCGTGATCGCGCTGATCGCGGTCGTTGTCGGCGTCGTCGCGGGCCGGGCGTCGGGCGGCTCGGACGGCGGCGGTGGCGGCGGCGGGGCGGGCGGAGCGGCGGCCGGCAAGAAGGTCGACGTCATCATCAAGGCGTCGGACTCGTCGTTCTGGCAGACGATGCTCGCCGGCTCCGACAAGGCCGCGAAGGACTACGGCCTGACGGTCGGGCTGTTCGGGCCGACGTCCGAGACGGACGTCAACCAGCAGGTCCAGCTCATCGAGAACTCGATCTCGCGCGGCGTCGACGCGATCGTCCTCGCGCCGAACTCCAGCGAGGCGCTGAACTCCGCGATCAAGCGCGCCCGCGACGCCGACATCAAGGTCATCACGGTCGACACGGCGGTCACGACCGCGTCCGACGGCTTCATCGGCACGGACAACGTCAAGGCGGGCGAGCAGGCCGGCCAGACGCTGTGCTCGCTCATCAAGGCGGGCGGCAAGAAGTCCGGCTCGGTCCTCATCGAGTCCTCCGTCGCCGGCGTGCAGACCATCAAGGACCGCGACACGGGCTTCAAGCGCGGCCTCGCCGCGACCTGTCCGGACGTCAGGGTCGCCGCTCAGCGCTTCAACAACAACGACATCAACACCGCGGCCAGCCAGGTCAACGACGTCCTGACCGCCAACCCCGACATCGTCGGCATCTTCGCGGACAACAACACCTCCGGCGTCGGCGCGGCACGCGCGATCAAGGACAACAAGGTGGCCGACAAGATCCCGGTCGTCGCCTTCGACACCGACCCGCAGGAGAACGCCGCGCTCGCCGACGGCTCGATCGACGCGCTCGTCGTCCAGAACCCGTACTTCTTCGGCTACCAGGGCGTCATCGAGGCGGGCATGGCCTCGGTCGGCTCGCTGCCGCCGCCGAAGCTCGACCCGGGCGCCGTCGTCGCGACGACGTCCAACGCCAAGGACCCGACGGTCGCCCCGCTGCTGAACCCGCCGACCACGAAGGCGTCGAGCTGATGCCGACGATCACGAAGGACCGTCCCCAGCCGACCCCGGGGCAAGACAAGCCCGTGGTGGTCGCGCTGAAGGGCGCCACGAAGGCCTACGGACCCAACAAGGCGCTGACGGACGTGGATCTCGACCTGCGAGCCGGCGAGGTCATGTGCCTCGCCGGGGAGAACGGGGCGGGCAAGAGCACGCTCATCAAGATCCTCACCGGCGCGATCGTCCGCGACCGCGGCGACTACCACGTCGACGGTGTGGATCTCGGCGGCTCGCCGAGCCCGACCCGGGCGCGTGAGGCCGGCATCGGCGTCGTCTACCAGGAGCTCAGCCTCCTGCCCGACCTCTCCGTCGCCGAGAACCTCATGATGAGCCGGCTGCCCGCGGCGCGCGGGATCACCCGCCCGCGCGAGCTGCGCCGGGCGGCGCTCGAGATGCTCGAGCGCGTCGACCTCGGCTGGCTCGACCCGGCCAAGCTCGTCGAGGAGCTGCCGCTCGCGCAGCAGCAGCTCGTCGAGATCGCGAAGGTGCTCGGCGAGCAGCCGCGGGTGCTGATCTTCGACGAGCCGACGACGGCGCTGTCGGAGACCGAGACGCACGCGCTGCTTCAGAAGATCAAGGGCCTGCGCGACGAGGGTCACGCGATCATGTACGTCAGCCATCACCTCGAGGAGATGTTCGAGATCGGCGACCGCGTGACGATCCTGCGCGACGGCTGTCTCGTGACGACCGCGCCGATGGCGCAGTTCGACAAGGACAGCCTCATCGCGTCGATGGTCGGGCGCAAGATCGAGTCGCTGTACCCGGCGAGCGATCGCACGATCGGCGAGGTCCGGATGAAGGTGAGCGGCCTGCGGCCGGCGGGCGTGCAGACGCCGATCTCCTTCGAGGTGCGCTCGGGCGAGATCCTCGGGATCGCGGGCCTCCTGGGGTCCGGTCGCAGCGAGCTGCTGCGCGCGATCTTCGGCGCGGACGGCTGCGAGGGCGGCACGATCCACATCGACGGCAAGGAGCTTCGGTGCGGCGATCCGCGGCGCGCGGTGCGGGCGGGCCTCGGCCTGCTGACCGAGGATCGCAAGCGCCTGGGCCTCCTGCTCGAGCTCACGATCCGCGAGAACGCCTCGATCGCCGACCTCGACGAGCTGTCGAACTTCACGCTCGTCGACCGCAAGCAGGAGCGCGGGATCGTCAACAAGTACCTCGGCGGGCTGCGGTTGCGCGCCGCGTCCTGGGAGCAGCCGGTGTCGTCGCTGTCGGGCGGCAACCAGCAGAAGGTGCTGCTCGCCCGGTGGCTGGCGACGAAGGCGAAGGTCCTGCTGTTCGACGAGCCGACGAAGGGCGTCGACGTCGGGGCGAAGGCCGAGATCTACAAGGTCATCGGCGACCTCGCCGTCGAGGGGCTCGGCGTCATCGTCGTCTCCTCCTACCTGCCCGAGGTGCTCGGCCTCGCCGACCGCGTGCTCGTCATGCGCGAAGGATCCGTGGCGGGCGAGCTGTCCGCGAAGGGGGCGACCGAGGAGGACGTCCTGCGGCTCGCCAGCCTCGGTGGGCCGCAGGACGATCGCGAAACCGCCGCGGAGGCGGCGCGCAGGCAGGAACCCATCACACCATCAGAGGAGACGGAGGCATGAGCCCGCAGAGCAAGAAGCCCGCCGCGGCGGGTGCCGGCGACGGTGCGCCCGTCGTGGCCGAAACACGCGTCCTGACGTTCTCGGACGTCTTCGGCCGCGACGCCGGCGGCCTCATCGTCCTGCTGGTCCTGTTCGGCGCGATGACCCTGGCCTCGCCGGAGTTCCTGACCTCCAACAACATGTCCAACCTCGCCCGCCAGGTGGCGGTGTTCGGGATCATCGCCGTCGGCCAGCTGCTCATCATCCTGACGGCGGGCATCGACCTGTCGGTCGGCTCGGTGCTCGGCTTGACGGGCTGCATCACGGCAGAGCTCCTCGTCTATGGCACGCCGGTGGTGATCGCCATCATCGGCGGCCTCGCCGCCGGCGCGGTGATCGGCATCTTCAACGGCGTGCTCGTCGCCTACGTCAAGCTGCCGCCGTTCATCGTCACGCTCGGCATGTTGGGGATCGCGCGCGGCGCGGTGCTCGTCCTGACCGACGCGAGCACGGTGCAGCCGCTGCCCGAGTCGTTCGGCAAGATCGCCAACGGGGACTTCATCGGCCTGCCGAACCTCCTGTGGATGTTCGCTCTGGTGGTCGTCACGACCGCGTTCGTCCTGCGCCGGACGGTGTTCGGCCGCTACATCTACGCGGTCGGCTCGAACCCCGAGTCGGCGCGGCTCGCGGGCGTGCCCGTCACCCGCGTGCTCGTCGCGGTGTACGCGATCGGCGGCCTGCTGGCGGCGGTCGGCGGCGTGCTGTTCATGTCGCGGCTGAACGCCGGCATCCCGACGGGCGGCACGGGCTATGAGCTCAACGCGATCGCCGCATGCGTCATCGGCGGCGCGTCGCTGTTCGGCGCGAAGGGCGGCGCGTACGGCGCGGCGGCCGGCGCGCTCATCGTGGGAACGCTGAACAACGGCGGCAACCTGCTGAACATCAACTCGTTCTACCTGCAGATCATCATCGGGGCCCTGATCCTCATCGCGGTGGCCTTCGACCAGTTCCAGGGCCGCCGCTCGCGCACCTGACCGGCCGGCCGGCTCGCGGCGCGCCCTGCGCCGCGGGCCGGTTGGCGCTGCGGCCGGGTCAGCCCGCGCGCGGCGGGCGGTCCCAGACGAACGTCGCCGTCGCCTGAGGCTTGAGGCTGTACGCGAACGAGCGGCCGCGCCAGCGCACCGCGAAGCGCTGCGAGGTCGCGGCGTTGTTGAAGGCGAGCAGCACCTTGCTGCCGTCCGGGTTTCGAAACGCGACGTTGTCCACTGCCGCGGTCGCGTAGCCGGGGCCTCGGTTCAGGACGGTGGAGTTGTAGGTCGCGAACGTGTTGGAGGCGATCCGGCGCGCACCGGGGGCGACGAACGCGCTCGCCTGCCCGAGCTCGTAGAAGTCGCGCCCGTAGGTGACGGTGTCGGTCGCGCCGTCGACGGTGACGACGCCCGTGCACCCAAGGCAGCCCGTGTTGGGCGCCTGGACGGGACCGCCGTCACGGTCCAGCGCGAGGTTCCACAGCAGCACGGCGCTCGACCAGTTGCGAAGCGACGCGATGAGCAGCGGCGCGGCGGGGCCGGGCGCGATCCCCGAGGAGCACTCGGAGACGATCTGGTCGAGGCGCGGGGCGAGCGCGTGCAGCCGCGTCATCGAGCGCGGGTTGCCGACGTAGCAGTGCCATGCAAGCCCGGCGATCGCACGGGCGACCCGCGGCCGCGACGCGGTCAGGCGAGCCTGCGCGTGGCCGGCCCATGTGTGGTCGTGGCCGTAGATGCGGGTGCGCAGGCCCGCGGCGCGCAGCGCCGGCGCGAGCTGCGAGACGATCCAGCGCGCCTGGTCGGGCTCGGGCCAGCTCAGGCCGGGATAGGCCGTCTGCTGGCCGGGCTCGTTCTGCGGCGTGACCGCGTCGACGTGCACGCCACGACGTGCGTACGCCTGCAGGAACTTGACGAAGTAGTCCGCCAGCGGCCGGTGCGCGCCCGCCAGGAGCCGCGCGCGGTCGGCGAGGTTGTCGAGCGCGCCGTTGCTCTTCATCCAGCCGGGCGGGCTCCACGGGCTCGCGAGGATCTGCACGCGCGGGTTGATCGCGCGCATCTGTCGCAGCGCGGGAACGATGTACGCGTCGTCGTGCGCCACCGAGAACGTCGAGAGGCCGGGATCGGACTGGCCCGGCGGCACGTCGGCGTAGGTGTATGGCGTGCCGCCGCGCGTGAAGTCCGAGGCGCCCATGGGCACGCGCACGAAGCCGAGGCGGATGCCGCGGGGGCCGAACAGCTTCCCCATCGCCGCGGCGCGCGCCGCCGGCGAGAGCTGGTCGTACAGCAGCCACGCCGCGGTGTCGGTCATGGCCGCGCCGAACCCCGCGACGCGCTGGTAGCGGCGGCGATCGTCGACCGTGATGACGCGCGTCGCTCGGGGCGGCCGCGAGCCGAAGTGCAGGGCGGGGAGGCGGGCCATCCGCTGCGAAAGGTCGGCGGTGGTCTGCACCACGGTCACCGTCATGGCCTTTCGTGGCGCCGCCCCATCCGCGCGCGCCGCTGCCGCGCCGGCCGGCGGCGGGCACGCGGCGAGGATCGCGAGCGCGAGCCCGCGGATCAGTACGGGCCGAGGACCCATTGGCCGGGCAGGACGGGGTCGTCGCGGCGCCAGTAGTCCGCGACCTCGCGTCGCTGAAATGCGCTTGCCACGGTTGTCATCACTTCCCCATCTGCAGTGACGATGACCCATGACGGTACGGATTCGCGCAGACGACCGCCAGCGCGGCGTCTCAGCGCACCGCCGGGAGAAGGCGTGCGAGCCGTGGGTTCGGCGTCGACGCCCTGACGACCGTGTCGAACCTCACGCCGCCGTCGGTCGGCGTCGCGGTCGCTTGAGTCCGTCCTTGTCTACACCGGTCCAATCAGACCCGGCCGCGTGCCATGTCGACGAGGCGGCCGAGGACGCGCGCCCCGTCGATGCGCAGACCGTCGTGGTTGAGCTCGTTCGTCAGCCACGGGCGCAGGCCGCGGATCGCGGCCGCGGTCTGCTCGGACAACGCGCGCGGGACGTAGAGGTCGTCGGCGTAGATCGCGGCGGCGACGGGGACCTCGTTGGCCTCCAAGCGCGCCGGGTCATACAGCCGCGGCCAGTCGTGCGCGGCGAGGATCTCGGCGGCCTCGCGCAGCGGCGCGAGCGCCGCGTACTCCTCGAACATCCACGAGCAGACGTGCTCGGCGGTGAAGAGCTCAGGGTGCGCGTCGTAGTCGGCCGGCGCCATCCGCTCGGCCGACCAGCTCGTCGCGCCGCCGTCCGCCCAGCACGCCTCGTGCAAGATCGCGTAGAGCGGGTTGCGCGCGAACGCGAGCTCGGTGTCTACGTCGTACAGGAACGCCGGCGAGTCGGCGTCGAGCTCGAGGATGTAGTGCAGCTTCTCGAAGCTCGCGCTCATGCCCAGCCGGCCGCCGAGCTGGCGCAGCCGGCGCTCCGTGAGGCGATCGCCCGACGGCAGCCGCACGTCCTCGCGCTCGAGGCGGGCCATGAGCGCGAGCACTCGCTCGCGATCGGCCGGGTAGCGCTCGTAGTAGCGCCGGCTCGCGCTCAGCGCGCTCGCGTACGTCGCGGCGTAGACCTCGTCGATGCGGTTGCCCAGCGGCGGCAGGCCGCCGGTGATGAACGCCTCGCGCAGCCCTTCGGGAGCGATCGAGAGGTAGCTGACGACGCACAGCCCGCCGAAGCTCTGCCCGAGCACGCTCCAGCGCTCGGCGCCGAGCGCGCGGCGCAGGCACTCGGCATCGCGGACGATCGCGTCGGCGCGGAAGTGCGTGAGGTACGTCGCCTGCTCGTGCGGCGTGCGACCGGGCAGCGCGCCGACCGGCGTCGAGCGACCGGTGCCGCGCTGGTCGAGCATGACCACGCGGAAGTCCTGCAGCGCGCGGTCAAGCCACGCGGGGCCGGTGGGGTTGCGCGTCGGGCGGGCGGCCTCGTGGCCGGGGCCGCCCTGCAGGAAGAGGAGCAGCGGCCGGTCGAGCCCGTCCAGATCGGCGACCTCGCGCGCGAAGATCGTGATCTGCTCGCCGCCGGGCCGCGCGTGGTCGAGCGGGACCGCGAGCTCGTGCTCGACGAGCCGCAGGCCGGGGATGGTCAGCTCGTCGCGCATGGCGCATATTGTCCACGCGTTCGCGCGGGAGCACCGGCTCGTGTCACCATCGATGGTCCACCGCGCGGCGGGGCGCTGCAAGGCGCCGCCGCACGGACCGACGTTCAAGACGACGATGCGCCGCCGCAAGCCCCCACCCCGCGAGCCTGAGCCGCCGGTCGCCGACCGCCAGTGGTCGTCGCGCACGAACATGCACGCGCGCGACGCGGCCGGCAAGGATCTCGTCCGCTTCACCGCGCTGCCCGCCGAGACCGGGCCCACCCGCGCGCCGGACACGCTGTCGGTCTGGCCCGTCGAGGGCGGGCGCTTCGGCATCGACGCGATCTACCACGGCGCGACCGGGGTGCAGCGCGCCGAGCATCAGCTCGCGCGCCTCGACGAAGCGGGACTCGTCGCGATCGTCCGGCCGGGGCCGCAGGAGGGCGCGACGCTGCGCCTCGGGCCGCTGGCCCACGAGGCGGCGTGGCTGGCGATCGAGGCGTTCCTCGGCCGCCCGCTCGACGTCGCGACCTGAGCCGCGACGGGGGTCACGTTAGAAGCGGCCGGTATCTGAGCGCTCTTTACGTGACCCCCCGGCGCGGGCGGCTGCGCCGTGGCTCTCAGGCGACAGCGGCGTACTCGCGCAGCTCGCTGTGCAGCCGTAGGCGGGCCATGCAGCGGGCGCGGGTCGGCCCGATGCTCCCAACCGGCATGCCGAGCGTCGCGCCGATCTGCTTGTAGTCGGGCGTCGCCTCGCTGGCGATCAGCGTCATGAGGTTGCGCTGGCGGGCGGGCAGCGTCCCGAGCGCCCGGCTCAGCACGACGCGCCGCTCGTCTTCCACGAGCGTCTCGTACGGCGTCTCGCCGTGGTTGTCGACCATGAGCTCGGGCTCGTCGGTCAGGTGCTCGCGCACGCGCCGCTGGAGGAGGTGCAGCGACTGGCGCCGCACGGTGGTAGCCAACCACGCCGCGATAGCCGATGTATCACGCACGTCGCCCAGATGCTCGTAGAGCTTTACCCACGTCGCTTGGACGGCGTCGTCGACGTCCGGGGGAGAGAGTCGGTATGAGCGCGAAACGCTTCGGAGCATCCCGTCGAACCGCTCGACGAGACGCGACCATGCGAGGTTGTCTCCGGAGCGCGCGGCGCTCGCGAGACTCGAGAGCTCGTTGCTGGCTGTGTGGGTTGCGGGGGTCATCGCGATCCTCGTTGTGTCGGGTACGCCGTCCTATGGCGTTGGCCTTGACACCAACTTTCTGCTCACCCCCTTGCTGTGCGCTTGCAGTCGGGCAACAGCCCTTGTTGCCGTCATCCCCAACGCGGTAGCGTCGGAGGCAGGACGATGGAGTTTCTGATTCTTGGGCCGATCGCGGTCCGTGGTGCGTCGGGCGATGTCTCGCTCGGCGGCAACAAGCCTCGTGCGGTGCTCGCAGTGCTGCTGCTGCACCCCAACCAGCCCGTCAGCGCCGAGCGTCTGGCGCTCGCGCTGTGGGGCGAGGATGCGCCCGGCGGCGCCGTGAAGACCGTGCAGGTGCACGTCTCGCGGCTGCGCAAGGCGCTCGGCGACCCCGACATCCTCACGACGACGCCGGCCGGCTACAGCTTGCGCGTACGCGCAGGCGAGCTCGACGCCGAGCGCTTCGAGGGCCTCGTCGAAGACGGGCGGCAGGCCATGGCCGACGGCCAGGCCGAGCGCGCCGCCGCGAGCCTGCGCGAGGCGCTCGCCCTGTGGCGCGGCCCGGCGCTCGCGGAGCTGGCGCACGAGCCGTTCGCCGCCGCGGAGATCTCACGCCTGCAGGAGCAGCGCCTCGCGGCCCTCGCGCTGCGCGTCGAGGCCGACCTCGCCGCCGGCCGTCACGCCGAGGTCGTCGGCGAGCTGCAGACGCTCGTCGTCGACAACCCGCTGCGCGAGCGACTCGCCGCCCAGCTCATGCTCGCGCTCTACCGCTGCGGCCGCCAGACCGAGGCGCTCGAGGCCTACGCGGCGGTCCGCCGCACGCTCGTCGAGGAGATGGGCATCGAGCCCGGGCCCGAGCTGCGCGAGCGCCACCAGGCCATCCTGCGCCAGGACGCCGCGCTGCACGCGCAGCCCGCCGACGTCCAGCTGCCGGCGGCTCTGGACCCATCCAACGCGCAGCCGCTCGTCGGCCGCGACGAGGAGCTCGGGTGGCTGCTCGCGCGCTGGCAGGTCGCGCGCAACGGCGGCGGCGGAGGGCTCGTCGCGCTCGCCGGTCCGCGCGGCGCCGGCAAGACGCGGCTGGCGGCGGAGCTCGCGCGCACGGCCCACAGGCCGGGCGTGACGATCCTGCACGCGAGCGGGGACGGCCCGGCCGACTCGACGCTCGTCGTGCTGCGCGCCGCGCGCGAGGCGACGCGGCCCACGCTGCTCGTCGTCGACGATGCCGACCGCGCCGGCACCGGCGTGCTCGACGAGCTCGCGCGGCTGCAGCCGCGGCTGGCCGACGCGGCCGTGCTCGTCGTCGTCATCGCCGAGGACGATGCGGCGCTCGCGCCACTGCAACCGGCGGGCGTGCTCGCGGTCGGGCCGATCTGCGCCGAGGCCGTGCGCGAGATCGCCGCCCGCTACGCGCCCGGCACGGCGACCGCCGAGGTGCCGGCGGAGTGGCTGCTCGAGGCGAGCGCCGGCATGCCGCGCCGCGTCCACGAGGCCGCCAGCCAGTGGGCCCGGCGCGAAGCCGCTCGCCACGTGGGCGCCGTCGCCGAGCGCGCCGAGACGGGGCGGGCCGAGCTGCGCACGCTGGAGGCCGAGCTCGCGGGTGGCGTCGCGGACCTGCAGGAGCAGCGCAAGCGCTTCGATCCGGGCCGCCGCGACGACCCGCCGGTCGTCTGCCCGTTCAAGGGGCTCGCGACGTTCGACGCCGCGGACGCCCGCTACTTCTTCGGACGCGAGCGCCTCGTCGCCGAGGTCGTCGCGCGCCTCGTCGGCGCGCCGCTGCTCGCCATCGTCGGGCCGTCCGGCAGCGGCAAGTCGTCGGTCATGCGCGCCGGCCTGCTGCCGGCGCTGGCCAGCGGCGTCCTACCGGGCAGCGAGACGTGGGCGCAGGTGCTCATCCGTCCGGGCCGCCATCCACTGCGCGAGCTCGCCGCGGCCCTCGCCGGCATCAACGGCGCCAGCCGCGCAGTGCTCGCCGTCGACCAGTTCGAGGAGACGTTCACCGTCTGCGATGACGAAGCCGAGCGCGCCGAGTTCATCTCAGAGCTCGTGCACGCGGTCCGCGACCCGCGCCGTCGCTACGTCGTCGTGATCGCGCTGCGCGCCGACCACTACGGCCGCTGCGCCGCCTATCCCGAGCTGCCGGCGCTGCTCGCCGAGAGCAACGTGCTCGTCGGGTCGATGACGCGCGACGAGCTGCGCCTCGCGGTAGAGGGTCCGTGCGAGCAGGGACGGCTGAGCATCGAGCCCGAGCTCGTCGACGCGCTCGTCGACGACGTCGAGCGCGAGCCGGGCGGGCTGCCGCTGCTGTCCGCGTCGCTGCTTGAGCTGTGGCAGCACCGCGACGGCCGGCGCCTGCGACACAGCGCCTACGTGCGGACCGGCGGGGTCCACGGCGCCGTCGCGAGACTCGCCGAGGATGCCTTCGCCCAGCTCGACGAGGCGCAGCAGGCCGTCGGGCGCAGCGTGCTCATGCGGCTCGTCGGGATGGGCGAGGACGGCTCGGTCGAACGCCGCCGGATCGCGCTCGAGGACCTCGAGATCGACCGCGACGAGGACGCCGCGCGCGTCGTGGCGCTCTTGACCGACCGGCGCCTGCTGACCGTCGGCTCCGGCTCGGTCGAGCTCGCGCACGAGGCGCTGCTGCGCGAGTGGCCGCGGCTGCGCGGCTGGATCGAGGAGGACCGCGACGGTCTTCGCATCCAGCGCGGGCTCTCCATCGCCGCCGAGGAGTGGGACCGCGTGCGCCGCGATGCGGGTGCGCTCTATCGCGGGACGCGGTTGAGCGAGGCGATCGAGTGGCGTGACGCGCAGAGCCGCGCGCTGAACGAGCTCGAGCGCTCCTTCCTGCAGGCGGCCGAGGCCGCGTGCGAGCACGAGCGCCGCACGGCCCGGCGCCGTGCGACCGTGCTGCTCGGCTCGGCCGGGACCGTGGCCGTTGCGGTCGTCGCGCTCGCGCTCGTGACGTTCTACGCCGGTCGCGCTAGCGACGTCGCGGCGTCGCGGAACGTCGCCGCGAAGGCGGCATCGATCACCGCGATCGACCCGGCGCTCGGCCTCGCGCTGGGACGCGAGGCGCTCGACCGCCACGACACCGTGCAAGCCGCGAACGCCGTACGCCAGGCGACGCTCGACCAGCGCGTGATCGGGGTCGTGCGCGCGCACGAGGGCAAGGCGTACGTCGCGGTTCCGAGCCCCGACGGGCGGCGCGTCGTCAGTGCCGGCGCGGACGGAGCCGTGAAGGTCTGGCTCGTCGACGGCCTGCGCCTCGAGTCGAGCCCGATCAAGCACGGCGACCTCGCGCTGGGCGCGACGTTCGATCCCGAAGGCACGCGGGTGGCGAGCGTCGCGCTGGACGGCCAGGTCGCCGTCGCGAACCTCGACGGCAGCGCGCGACGGACGCTCGAGCTGGGCGCCGACAACTTCGCGTTCAACGTCGAGTTCAGCCCCGACGGGAGCACGCTGGCGGTGGGGACCGTGACCGGCGAGGTCCGGATCCTGCCGGCCGACCTCGGCAACCCGGGGTTCGTGCTCGGACGCCACGCCGACGAGGGGACGGTCTACACCGTGAGCTTCGATCGCGCGGGACGGCGGCTCGTCAGCGCGAGCGCGGACGGCACGGCGCGCATCTGGGACGTCGGTGGCCGCTCGCTGCTGCGCGAGCTGAGCCATGCCGGCGAGGTCAATGCGGCGACGTTCAACCCCGCCGCAACGCAGGTCGTGTCCGGGACCGACCGCGGTGTGCTCACGGTCTGGAGCGCGGGGAGCGGCGAGAAGCTCCGCGTGCTGCGGCTCGACGACCAGCCTCTCCAGTCGGTCCGCTTCTCGGCGGACGGGCGCCGGCTCGTGACGTCCGTGTTCAACGGCGTGACGCGCGTCCTCGACGGGCGTGCGTCGCTGGTGCTCGCCGAGCTCAAGCGCCACGACGGTGTCGTCCAGTACGCGGACTTCGCGCGCGGCGGCGACGTCGTCGTCACGTCCGGAGCCGACGGGACGCTGCGGACGTGGCGGTCCCCGCGCGATCTCGTCGCGCGCGACCCCGGGACGATCCCGACGCTCAGCCCGGACGGGCAGCGCGTCGTCAGCGGCGACGAGGACGGCGGCGTGCACCTGTGGGACATCAAGACGGGGCGCGAGCGGCGACTGCGCGGGTTTCACGGCTTCAGCGTGACGGCGTTCGCCGCCGACGGCATCCGCGTCCTCAGTGCGTCGCACGACGGCCCCGCACGGGTGTACGACCCGCGAACGGGCGACACGACCGACGTCAAGACCGACGACAGCCCGAAGTACGCGATCGTCATGAACCGCGCCGGGCGGGTCGCGCTGGCCGGAGACACCGAGAGCTCCGACATCGACGTCCAGGACGTCGACGGCGGGAACCTCGTCAAGCTCCGCGGGCACCGTGGACCCGTCAACTCGCTCGCGTTCAGTCCCGACGGCCTCCATCTCGCGAGCGCGTCCGACGACGGCACGGCGCGTATCTGGGACGTCGCGACCCGCAAGGCGCGCGTGCTGCCCGGCGACAGCGAAGCCGTCACGACCGTCGCCTACAGCGACGACGGCACGCACGTCGTGACCGGCGGCGCCGACGGGGCGGTGCGGGTCTGGGCGATCGCCGGAGGCGCGCCGGCGATCCTCATCGGCCACGAGGGGCCGCTGAACTCCGCCGAGTTCTCCCACGACGCCAACCGCGTCGTCAGTACCGGCGCCGATGGGACCGTCCGCGTCTGGGACGTCTCGGCCGGCGCGAGCCTGACGCTGTTCGTGCATCGGGGCGGTGGCACCGGGGCGGACCTCGACCGCGCGGGCAAGCGCGTCGTCAGCGCGGGTCCCGACGGGATGCTGATCACGCCGTGCGAGGTCTGCGGCGAGCTATCGGACGTGCTCGAGGTCGCGGACGACCGCGCGGTACGCCGGCTCAGCGACCGCGATCGCCTGCGCTACCTCGGCGAGGACGAGTAGGTCCGCCGTCCGCCGTCATCCGGCCGACGGCGACTGCGCTGCGCGTACGTCAGGGCTTGCCCCTCCTGCCGGACCCGTCGCCGCCGGCGGGGTCGTCGTTCTCCCTGACGTGCTGCGCCACGAGAACGTCAGCCGTGCTCTGCTCACACTTGACCATGATCGCATCGGCGTTGATCCAGACCGCGCTGCGGCCGTTCTCCTGAAGCTCGCTCGGCTTCATCTGGTAGATGAGATCGCTTTTCGAGATCACATACCACTCTTGGAAGTACGGATTGGCGTACAAGTGGACCGTTTCGTCGGTCAGACCCTCGCCGACATAGCAGCACAGCGAGACCGCCGGGTACGGCTTGCCGCCGGGCGCCACCGCCTTGGCGACATTGTCAAATTCGGGCGAGAAAGGGGTCGGGGGGCATCGGTGGCCACGTCCTTGGCAGTGGGTACGGTCGCGCCCGTCGCCGGGCTGCGCTGTCCTACATGTGCGGGCGACTGTAAGCCGGGCCGGGCTCGGGTGTCAAGCCGCGCTGCACAGGCTTCTCGTCGCAGGTGGGGTTGTCCTCTGAAATCCACTCGCCGGACGGTGAATCGCCGGCCTCACGCCCGGGCTTCGCGCGGGCGTGATCCGGGCGTGCGGAGAACCTCGGTCACCCCAAGCGCGTCGTCGCGGCGCACATGGATCGGGCGCCCCTCGTCGCGCCGCGCCGGCCCGGATCCGTCGAGGTGACCATCGTGGGGAACGAGGGCTCGGCCTGCGCGATCTCCGTCTGCCTGCTGCGGACGAAGCCGAGCACCGACGCGGCGACGGCGACGACCGGGGGCGGGCCCGGGCGGGCGCTCCGCACGGCGCGCCCCGGGGCGCGCCTCGGCGTCAAGCAGCGGGTCGACGAGCCACTCCGCTTCGGCGCGGTCGGGGCTCTGGACGAGCACGGTCCCGTCCGGCGCGATCGTCTTGAACTCCCGGACGAGGCTCGCCCCGCGCACGATCCGCGCGACGTCGGCGAACTCGTGACGCGGGAAGCGATCGATGACGTCCTGTAGCGCGCTGTTGGCGCCGCGCAGCTCGCGAGCGCGCGAGCCCGTCACCGACAGCAGCGTGCCGACGTCGTCGCTGCCGACGAGGTCGGCCACCGCGCGATCGGCGGGCGTCGCCGGAGCGAGCACGCGAATGTTCACGACGTTCGAGAAGATCTCTTGGCCGTCGGCGGCGGTATAGCGCGCGCGTGTCGGGTAGACGCCGGGCCGGTCGAACGGGAAGCCGTGCTTGCCGTAGTAGATGAACGAGTCATCCACGACGGGGGCGTCTCCGGTGTGCAGCACGAATGTCTTCTCGCCGCGGCAGTGGTGCAGCAGCGGCTCGAAGAGGATCTCCTCGCCGCCGGGCTTGTGGATGAGGAAGTCGACGGTGGCGGCGCGCGGGCCGAGCGCGGCCGGCACGAGCTGCCCGGAAGGCGACACGGCGCTCAGGACGGTCCTCACGGTCACCGGCACGCCGAGACCGAAGGTCGCCGGCGCAACGAGCGTCAGCCGCAGGGGCGGCTTGCCGCGGGCCTCGTCGGGGTCCGGGCCGATCTTCGACGCGGCCCCTCCGAGAAACGGCGCGCCTCCGGGGATCACGTTCTGGCGAAAGGCGTGGCGCAGGTGCGCGACCTCGAGGTCGTCGAACTGAAACGCGAACCGCGGCCAGTACGCCGGCTCGCCACCGGGGAAGTAGCGCGGGTAGTTCATCCAGGAAGCGGCGGCGGGCCTGCTCGGCACAGGTGGCTCCGCGAGGGACTTCTGCCAGCAGTGCAGCAGGTTGAAGCCATGCCCCAACTCGTGCACGCATGTGTGCAGCTGCCGGCGTACGCGGTCGGGGCTCGAGCCCTGCATCGGGCCGTGGAAGACGACACAGCCCTGGCGCTGCAGGCCGCGGCGATCGAACATGAGGCCGAGCAGCCCCGGCGTGTCGTGCCGGGTGGCGTGCAGCATCCAGATCGCCCAGCGCGGCTCGTCGCCGACGCGGCTGAAGTGCTGCTGCATCGCCGCATGCAGTTCGGCGTCGTTCCAGGTCGCGTCCGACCCCGCGGCCCGCGCGTCGATACGTGTCGGCGCAGCGGGGCGCACCAGCTCGATCCCGGCTTCCTCGAATGCGCGGACGTAGGACAACGTGCGCCGCTCACCGGCCGACGGCAGGGCACCCGTGTCGTAGCTGTCAAACGTCGTGACGCCGTGCTGGATGGCCTCCTCGAGCACGACCGTGCGAAAGCGCTCTGACACGAACGCGCAGGTGAAGGCCGATCCCGGCGCGCCGCTTGTCGCAAAGTGACTCACCTCGGCGGGCAAAGGGCTCTGGCCTCGCGCCGCGCGCGCGATCGCGACGCGGACCTTGGTGAAGCGCGTTGTCCATGTGAAGCTCGCCGTGCCCGTGATCGTCACCGACACGTCGTCGGAGGTGATCGACGGTGCGTCGATGCGCATCGAGCCGTAGTACTCCCCGTCGCGGTGGTAGTCGGCGCTCACGCGGCGCGTCGAGCGCGTTCCGTCGACATCTACTCGCAGCTCGATCGCAAAGCGCCCGCGGACGCCCTCGTAGCGCCCGCTTACGTCGGGCGGACCAGTCAGCGACATGTCACGACGAGCATCGACGACTATTAATAGTCGGTCTCTCCACTGCCCTGCGGAATCTTCTTTGGGGCGAGTTCAGGCAGGTGCCGGCGCCGCTGCCGCGGCGAGCAGCGCGCCGCTCGCCGCGGCACGGGTCAGCGGGCGGGCGCCCCAGCGGGCCGCCAGCGCGTAGCCGACGAGCTCGTCGAAGTACGACTCAAGCGGTGCCGGCGCGATCGCGGGCGCGAGGGCGGCGCGGGCGCGGGTGTTGTCGTACGTCGCGGCGATGGCGAAGTACGGCAGGTAGGTCTCGGTCGCGCGCAGGAAGCGCCGGCGGCGCGGCTGCAGGCGGCACGCCAGCGGGTGGACGACGTGGCGGTACAGGCGCGGCGAGATGAGCGGCGGGCGCTTGCAGCCGAACCGCTCGACGGCGAGCGACAGCAGCTCGCCGATGCTGCTCGCGTCGTCTGACGCGGTGAGGTGGAACGTCTGGCTCTCGGCGTCGGGGGCGCTCGCGAGGGCGACGATCGCGTCGGCCACGTAGTCGACCGACACGACATCGACGGGAGCGCGGCGGCGGGCGGGCAGGATCGGATAGGAGCCCTTGGCGAGCGCGCGCAGCGGCCAGTAGAGGACGTTGAACGACGACGTCCAGCCGCTGTGGCGGTCGCCGACGATGATGCTCGGCCGCACGACGGTGATCGGCAGCCGCTCCGCGGCCTCGCGCACGAGGATCTCGGCCTCGAACTTCGACTGCTCGTAGTGGTTGCGAAAGCGCTGGCCGACGTCGAGGTCGTCCTCCGTGAACGTCCCGCGGTGCAGGCCGGCGACGTACGCCGTCGAGATGTACGTGAAGCGCCGCAGCCCGCCCTCCAGCGCACAGAGCTCGGCGAAGGCGAGCATCCGCCGGGTGCCCTCGACGTTGATCGTCAGCGATGCGCCGAGCGGCAGGTCGAAGGACACCGACGCGGCGCCATGCACGATCTCGGACACCTGCGCGGCGACCTCGAGCGCGGTGTCGGGGTCCAGGCCGAGGCCCTCGTGGGTGATGTCGCCGGCGAGCGCGCGTACCCGGTGCAGATAGGGCTCGGCCGTGCCGAACGCGCAGACGAGCGTCTCCTCCAGCCGCGCGCGGGCGTGCTCGTCGTCGGACGCGCGGATGAGCACGAAGACGTCGCGGTCGGTGAGCTGCAGGTAGCGGGCGAGCAGCTCGATCCCGACGAAGCCGGTGGCGCCGGTGAGCAGGACGCCGTCGCCCCCGGGCCGGCCCGCCGCTTCGATGGCTGGCGTCGGCGCGACGGTTGCGAGTCGGATCATGCGGCCTGCGCCAGCGCGAGCAGCTCGTCGATCGCCTCGCCGATGCCGTGCGCGATGCGGTCGGCGTCCTCAGCCAGGCCGGACTGCGCGTAGACGCCGAAACACGCGCGCTCGTGGATCGTCGTCATCCCGATCGAGACGCCGTGGCCGTCCGTGAGCGGCACGATCGGGTAGGCGCGCTGCACCTCGCAGCCCATGAGGTAGAGCGGCACGTTCGGCCCCGGGATGTTCGAGATCGTGAGGTTCGACAGCCGCGGGCTGGCGAGGACCTTCGATGCGACGCGGCGCACCCGCCGCGGGGCGAACGACAGCGCGCTGAGCACGGCATCGGCGCCCTCCGGCTCGCCTTCGCGCTTGCGCTCGCGCATCGCGACGTGGATCTCGCGCAACCGCCAGACCGGGTCGGCCTCGCCGCACGGCAGCTCGAGGAACAGGAACGCGATGCGGTTGCCCCACTGCTCGTCGGGCGCCTGGACGCTGACGGGGACCATGGCCTTGACGTCGCGCGGCGCGTCGGCGAGACCGTGCAGCGCGCCGGCGCTGGCGCTCAGCAGGATGTCGTTGACGGTCGTGCCGAAGCGCCGCTTGATGATGCGCAGGTCCTCGAACGGGCGCGAGACCCTGGCGAGGTGGCGCGTCGCGGGCATCGCGCCGTTGAGGCTCGACTTCCGCGCGAGCGGTTGCGCGGTGTGCGCGACCGCCTGCGCGACGCGCCAGGCTTGCGCCGGGACGTCGCGCAGCTTGCTCGGGTCGCGCAGCCAGCGCAGGGGCGCGCTCGCGAGCTCGAACGCCTGCCCGGCCCGGGCGGCGACGGCGTCGCTCACCATCGTCACGGCGCTCGGAACCGAGCGCGGGATCCAGCCGCCACCTTCGTCGCCGGCGGGCTCGGGGGGCTCGGGCGTCGCGTCGAGCAGGAGCGCCATGAGCTCGACCGCGGCGAGCCCGTCCACGAGACAGTGGTGCGCCTTGCCCGCGACGGCGATGCGGCCGTCGTCGAGGGTCGCGATCCAGAGCTCCCACAGCGCGCGGTCGTGGCACAGCGGCGTCGACATGACCTCGTCGACGAGCGCGCCGAAGTCGCCCTGATCGGAGTGCAGGACGTGGTGTGCGATGTCGAAGGACGCGTCGTCGACCCAGACGGGGTCGCCGAGCCCGAGCGGCACCTCGGCGAGACGCTGGCGGTAGCGCGGTGCGCGGTGCAGGCGGCTTGCGATGTGGTCGCGGATGGCCTGAAACGACGGGGCGGGCCGGTCCGCCGGCGGCCCGAACAGCGCCGCCCAGCCGACGTGCATCGGCGCGTGCTCGGCCTCGATCGCAAGGAAGGCGGCGTCGAGCGCCGACAGCCGCGACGCGCTCACGACTGGGCCAGGGGATCGAGATCGCCGCGCACGACCCGTTCTACGGCGTCCGCCGCATGCCGGTTCATCCCCGGGCTACGAGCGCCGCGAATGTCGAGTTGTGAGCGCTATCCGCTCACTATTCGACACGACGCGCTCGCGCTCGGCGCGCGAGCGCTGCGGCGCCGTGATCCGGCCGCGAGCGTGCTCCGCAGGGAACTGCACGTACGCTCTTCGCGCCCCATGGTCCCCTTTCCGCACCACTCCACAGCCTCGCGCCACCGTCGCAGCAGGCGCATGTCGCGATGAGCGCGAAGGCGGTCCGCGCGCTCGAGTCCGAGCTCGGCGGTGCTCCTCCCGACGGGCTCGAGCGGCTCACCGACGCGCAACTCGGCGCCTTCACCGGCGTGCTGCGCGACGCCAAGCGCCGCCAGTCGGATGCGCTCCAGGCCGCTGTCGAGGAGGCGCTCGAGATCGTGCCGCGGATGGTGCGCGGGCCGGTGCGGAAGATCCTGTTCGGATAGTGATCCGGGCGGCGTGAGCTCGGCGCTCAACACCGACGTCGAGATCCTCAAGCTCGCCCGCCTCGTGGCGTGCGACTCGTCAGAGCTCGACTATCTGCGCTTCGTCGACGCGCAGGAGGTCCGCGACCTGCGCGAGCAGGTGACGGTCGTGATGTTCGACGCCGACCGCCAGATGCTCCAGCGCGTCGCCTCGGCGGCGAAGCTCATCCCGTCCAGGCTCGCGGCCGTCGTGGGCGAGCGGGCGTTCGGCCCGCTGCTGTGCGCCCGCCTCACAGGTCTGCTCGAGCCGTCGCGCGCGGTGGACGTCGCGGCAAAGCTGCCGACACCCTTTCTCACCGATCTCGCCGTCGCGCTCGACCCGCGCCGCGCGAGCCGCGTCATCGCCGAGATCCCGCCGAAGCAGATCGCCGACATCACGCGGCTGCTCGCCGAGCGCGAGGAGTACATCGCGATGGGCGGGTTCGTCGGCCATCTGTCGGAGGCGGCGCTGCGCGCGGCGATCGCGGTCGTCAGCGACGAAGCCCTGCTCAAGACGGCGTACGTCGTCGAGTCCAAGGGCAGCCTCGGCGCGCTTGTCGCGACGCTGCCCGTCGAGCGGTTGGAGTCGATCATCGCGACGGCGAACGCGTCCGGGCTGTGGGTCGAGGCCCTCGACGTGCTGCGCCATGTCGACGAGCGCCAGCGCGGCGAGCTCGGCGACATCGCCGCCGGCCAAGACGACGAGGTCCTCGACGGCATGATCAAGGCGGCGCAGAAGCATCTGCTGTGGGAGGACGTCCTGCCGGTGACGCGCGCGATGAGCGACGACAGCCGCGCCCGCTTCGCCGCGCTGAAGGCGGTCCAGACGCGGCCGGTGCTCGCCTCCATCGTCGATGCGGCGTCGCGCCACGGCCTGTGGCCGGAGCTGCTGCAGCTCCTGCCGCTGCTGCCGGCTGCCGCACGCCGCCGCGTCGCCGCGCTCGGCACCGGCTTCGGCCGCCCGGTCCTCGGGCAGATCGTCGGCGCCGCCCATGGCCGCGGGCTGTGGGGCCCGCTGCTGCAGTTCGCGACGGAGCTCGAGCCGCGTACCCGGGTGGACGTCGCCAAGCTGCTCGCGCAGGTCGACGACGACGTCCTCGACGGCCTGCTCGACGGCGTCTGGGAGCAGCGCCTTGAGCCCGAGCTCGCGCGCCTCGCCGCCCTCCTGCCGGCCAAGGACATGGGCGCATTCGGCGACCGGCTCGTCGTTCGGGGCGGCGCGGAGGTCGTCGAGGCGCTACGCGAAGCCGCTGACGAGCAGGATCTCGAGCAGCTCAGCGACGTGCTCTCAGCGGTGTGAGCCGCCAGGCGACGGGATCTCGACGACCCATGTCTCACGGCGGCATCTGGGCGACGATCGGTCTCGGGTTGAGCCATTCGGCGCTTACGCTCGTAACCCCCGGGTATGCTCACCGACGTGGTGAAACCCTCCTCGCAGCCGTCCGCGCACGATGCCTACGGGCCGGTCGGACGATCCGAATGGCAGGACATCGACTGGCAGAAGCACATGCGCTGGGTGCGCGTGGAGGATCGCTGGATGAACCTCGTCGACATCGGCGAAGGTCCCGTGGTGCTCATGGTCCACGGCCTCTCGGGCTCCTGGCAGAACTGGCTCGAGAACATCCCGTTCTTCGCACGCGACCACCGCGTCATCGCGGTCGACCTGCCCGGCTTCGGCGAATCCGAGATGCCGAACAAGGACATCTCGATCTCGAACTACGCCGACACGATCGACGCGCTGCTCGACGTCCTCGAGATCGAGGAGGCCGTCAGGCTCGTCGGCAACTCGATGGGCGGCTTCATCGGCGCCGAGCTCGCGATCCGCTACCCGCGGCGCATCGAGCGGCTCGTGCTCGTGGCAGCCGCCGGGCTGAGCGTCGAGCACATCCGCACGTCGCGCCAGAAGGGCCTGCGCCACCGCGCCGAGAACATCGCCTTCTTCAACATCGGCTGGCTGGCGTCGCGCTCACCGACCGTCGTTCGTCGCCCGCGGCTGCGCGCCGCGGTCATGCTGCTCGTCGTCGCCCACCCCGACCGGCTCCCGCCCGAGCTGACGTTCGAGCAGGTCAAGGGCTCCGGCAAGGACGGCTTCCCAGGCGCGCTCGAGGCGCTCTGCAACTACCCGATCCGCGAGCGCCTGCCCGAGATCGAGTGTCCGACGTTCATCGTGTGGGGCGACAAGGACCGGCTCGTCCCGCTGAAGGACGCATCGGTCTTCGAGGAGCTCATCGAAGACTCGCGCAAGGTCATCTACGAGGACACCGGCCACCTCACGATGCTCGAGCGCCCCGCTCGCTTCAACGACGACGTCGTCGCGTTCCTGCGCGAGGCGCCCGGCGAGAAGCAGCCCGAAGAATCGGGCGCACGCACCTTCGCGAAGTGACGTCCGAGGGTCCGCCGGGGCGCTCGGCGTGGATGGACGTCGACTGGCGCGAGCATCTGCGCTGGGTCAGCGTCGATGGCGCGCCCGTCAACGTCGTCGACATCGGCGAAGGGCCGGCCGTCGTCTTCCTCCACGGCCTCGCGGGCTGCTGGCAGAACTGGCTTGAGAGCATCCCGGACATCGCGCGCGATCACCGCGTCGTCGCGCTCGATCTGCCGGGCTTCGGCGCCTCGCCGATGCCGTCCGGATCGATCACGATGCCCGGCTACGCGCGCATGCTCGACGAGCTCTTCGTGACGCTCGGCGTGGACTCCGCGACGCTCGTCGGCAGCTCGATGGGCGGTTTCGTCGCCGCCGAGTTCGCGATCCGCTACGGCGCGCAGGTCGAGCGCCTGTGCCTGACCTCGCCGGCCGGCCTCTCGATGGAGCACATGCGCAACGAGCGCAACCGCGGCCTGCGCGCGCGGATCGAGAACTACCTGTTCTTCGGGACGTACTGGGCTGCGGCGAAGTCCGATCGCGTCGCGCGCCGCGAGCGGCTGCGGCGCGCGCTGCTGCTCCTGCTCGCCGCGCATCCCGAGCGCTTGCCCAGCGCGCTCGTCGCCGAGCAGGCGCACGGCGCCGGCAAGCCGGGCTTCGCCGAGGCGCTCGACGCCATGACCGGCTACCCGATCCGCGACCGGCTCGGCGAGATCGCCTGTCCGACGCTTGTCGTGTGGGGCGAGCTTGACCGGCTCGTACCGCTGCGCGACGCCGCGGAGTTCGAATGGCTCATCCCGGACGCACGCAAGATCGTCTACGAGGACACGGGTCATCTCGTCATGCTCGAGCGACCCGACCGCTTCAACGCCGACCTGCGGGCCTTCCTCGAGGAGCAGTCCGAGGTGCGGCGGCCGTGGCCGGGCTCGCGTACGCTGGCCAGGTGAGGACGAGGGTAAGGCTCCTCGCGGCGACGGTCGCGCTGCTCGCGGCGCTCGGCGCGGCGGGGCCGCAGCTGGCATCCGCCCGGGTCGTGCTCGTCGCGACGGGGATGCCCGAGGTCGCGTTCGTCGACGTCTCCTCCAACGACGTCGTGGCACGGCTGGGGTTGCCGGGGCCGGCGCGCGCGGTGGCCGTGGCCCGCGACGGCCAGCGCGGGTTCGTCGCCGCCGGCAGCGAGATCGTCGTCTTCGACGTCAACAAGCGCGCGGAGGTCGTGCGCGCGCCGCTCGGCCCGCCCGAGATCTCCGACATCGAGCTGACCGATACGGCGCTCTACGTCGTGCAGGGCCGGCGGCTCGCCGTCCTGGACCCGCAGACGCTCGCACTGCGCACGGCGATCGCGCTCAACGGCGACGGGACGCGGCTCGCGCTCGACGCCGGCGGGCGCCGGCTCGCGGCCGTCGTCCTGGCGAGCGGGCGCGTCGCGATGGTGTCGCTCGCGCGCAACGCCCTGCTGCGCCACGTCAAGGTCAAGGGCGCGGTCGACGTCGCGATCGACCGCGGCGGCCGCACGCTCGTGAGCACAGCCGACCGCCTGCGCACGATCGCGCCCGGCCAGCGGCGCCCGCGCAAGCGCGGACTGAAGCTGCCGGAGGGCGCGGGCGGCGGGCTCGCGCTGTCGGGCGGCGGCTCGCGCCTGGTCGTCGGCGCGGCGCTCGGCGGCGCGTCGGCGGCGCTCGTCGACCTGCGGACGATGAGCGTCCGGCGCCTAGCCGCCGGGCGCGGACCCGGCTGGCCGGCCTGGAACGCGGATTCGAGCCGGATCCTCATGGCCGACGGCGGCGCCGCGACGATGACCCTCGTCAGCCCGTTCTCGCGCGGCCGGGTCGCGACCGTGGCGCTGCCCGGCTCGGCTCCGAGCGATCTCGCCGTGCAGCGCGGCCTCGCGGTCTTCATCGGGACGGACGGGCCGGACCGGCTGACAGGCACGCGCGGACCAGACCGCATCGAAGGGCTCGGCGGCAACGACGTCTTGCGCGGCGGTCGCGATCGCGACAACCTCGACGGCGGGGCCGGCGACGACAGCCTCTCGGGCGGGGGGTCCAGCGACGTGCTCACGGGCGGCGACGGCAACGACTTCCTGCTCGGCGGCACCGGCAACGACAAGATCTTCGGCAGCGGCGGCGACGACGGCGCGAACGGCGGGACCGGCGACGACGTGATCTACGGCGAGCTCGGCAACGACACGCTCGACGGCGGCGACGGCGACGACACGATCTACGGCGGCGAGGGCAACGACCTCATCGTGGAGAAGGGGTTCGGCAACGACCGGATCCTCGACGGCGGCCCCGGCGACGATGTCATCCGCGGCGGGCGCGGCTCGGACAAGCGGATGTTCGGGGGCCCCGGCAACGATCAGCTCTACGGCGAGTCCGGACAGGAGCGGATCCTCGGCGGCCCCGGCAACGACCTCATCGACGGCGGCCGGGCGGGCGACCGGCTCGAGGGGGAGGAGGGCGACGACCGGATCCTCGGCGACGCCGGGCCCGACGGTCTCTACGGCGGCCCCGGCGCGGACCACCTCGACGGGGGCGCGAGTGCCGATCGGCTGCTCGGCGGCGACGGCAACGACGTGCTCATCGGCGGCTCGGCGCCCGACTACATGGACGGCGGCGACGGCGACGACGAGATCCGCGCCGCGGACGACAGCATCGACACGGTCCAGTGCGGAGCGGGCACGGACACCGTCTACGTCGAGGCGCACGCCCCGACCCGCGATCAGCTGCTCAACTGCGAGGTCGTCGTGCCGATTGCCGCCGAACCCGACAACGGCACCCCGCCGCCGCACATCGTCCGCGGGACGCTCGGCAACGACCTGCTCATCGGCACCGACGGCGTCGACTCGATGTTCGGCCGCGACGGCGCCGACCGGCTGTTCGGCAAGGGCGGCGACGACTACGTCGACGGAGAGGACGGACCCGACGAGCTGCACGGAGGGCCGGGCGACGACGTCATGGCCGGGCGCAAGGGCGCGGACGTCATCTACGGCGACGCCGGCGACGACCGCATCACCGGCGACCGCGGCAGCGACCGCATCTTCGGCGGCGCGGGCAGCGACACGATCTTCGGCAACTTCGACCGCGATCGGATCGACGGCGGTCCGGGCGACGATCGCATCAACGTCGTCCACGGCGGGCACGACGTCGTCGTCTGCGGCCCGGGCGACGACGTCGTGTTCGCCGACTCGGGCGACGCCGTCGCCAAGGACTGCGAGAGCATCCGCCGATAGCTCCCGCTGGGTGTGAGGATCTACCCCCGGCTCACTGTTTGTCCGCGACGTGCCGATGGATAGACATGTCGCCCATGAGCACGGTTGCCCGGCAGAGGACCTCCTGCGCGCACGGCCACCTCGTCGAGTTCTATGAGACAGAGGCGTTCCTCGTCGACACCGTGCGCGACTTCTTCGTGCCCGCCCTGCAGGACGGCGATGCCGCGATCGTCATCGCGACGCCCGAGCACCGCGCGGACTTCGAGTCGGCGCTGGATGAGGCCGGGATCGACGTCGACGCAGCGGTGCGGGAAGGGCGCTACGTCGCCCTGGACGCGCGTGACGTCCTGGCGCGGTTCATGGTCGACGGCGCGCCGGATCCGTCGCGCTTCGCACAAACGATCGACGCCGTCATGGATCGAGCCGGGGCGGGTGAGCGCACGCTGCGCGCGTACGGCGAGATGGTCGCGCTGCTGTGGGACGACGGCGACGTCGCCTCGGCGCTCGCGCTCGAGGATCTCTGGAACGACCTTGCTGACGTCCGTGCGTTCGAGCTGCTCTGCGCCTACCCGATGCGCGCGTTCGAGGACACCGACAGCGCGGCGGCGTTTCAGCGCGTCTGCGAGCAGCACACCTCCGTCATCCCGAGCGAGGGGTACTCGCTGCTGACCGGCGAGGTCGAGCGCACGCGCGCCGTCGCCCGGCTGCAGCAGGAGACGACGTCGCTGCACGCCGAGGTCGTGCGCCTGCGCGAGCAGCGCGAGGTGCTCGCCGAGCTCGCCTACGTCGATGCGCTGACCGGTCTCGGCAACCGCCGCGCCTTCGACCTGCACCTCCAGCGCGAGTGGGCGCTGACGCTGCGCGACAGCGTCGATTCGTTCGTCGTCGTCGCAGACCTCGATCGCTTCAAGGCGCTCAACGACTCCTGCGGCCATGCCGCCGGCGACCTCGTCCTGCGCCAGTTCGCGGGCGCGCTGCGCGTCGCGGCGCGCAGCACCGACATTCTCGCGCGGATCGGCGGCGACGAGTTCGGCGTGCTGCTCATCCGCTGCGACGAGCGCGCGGCGCACAGCTTCAAGGCGCGGCTGCGCGAAGCGATGGCGGCGGTGTCGTGGCCGGCCCTGGCGCAGATCGGCGCGAGCCTCGGGCACGCGTCGCTGCTCGAGTCGACGTCGCCCTTGAAGGCGCTCGAACGCGCGGACCTCGCGATGTTCGCGCGCAAGCGCTCAAGCTACGCGTCGTAGGGCAGGCCGCCCGGCGGGCCGGCGTTCGCCGGAGCTTCGCGCGCGCGGTCGTATTAGACGCCGGCCAGCGGGCTTGGACCCAGGCGCGAGCACGGTCGCGGTCCGCCGGCCAGTGGGCGTGCGCGTTGAGCATCGCTTGCAGCGTCGTGTCGGGGTTGCCCTGCCGCGCACGGTCGGTGTAGCTCGTGCATTGGTCGTAGGTCGTGACCGGGTCCAGCTGCCCACACTGCAACAGCTGCGGCGTCTGCAGACCGTTGAGTCGCCAGTACGGCGAGGCGGAGACCTTCTCCGCCGCACTCATGTTCGCCAGCAGCATGATGACCTGGCCGGCCGGCGCGAACCAGGTCGTGAAGTTCGTGGCGCCGATGACGTCGACCGCTCCGTCGACGCGCCCCTGCGCGGCCAGCGCGGCGGCGATGGTCCCGCCGGCGCTGATGCCGTAGGCGATGACGGGCTCGCCGGCGAGGCGCTCCTCTTGGGCGATCGCGTCGACGTAGTCGATCGAGTAGGTGACGTTGCGCAGGGGATAGGCGACGACCCGCGTTCGATACCCATGCGCCGCGAAGTCGTCGCGGTAGGGGTACATCGACGACGGGACACCGGTCTGCCATCCGCCGCCGTGCAGCAGCAGCACCATCGGAGCGGTTGCGTTGGCCGGCGCTGGCGCGGCGAGGGCGGCGAGTGTCGCCGTAGCGACCAGGGCTAGGAACAACCGGGGAGCCATCAGCACGAGACACCTCCGTGTGGGCGCGCGATACCGGACCGACTCTAAGCCGCGGAGCGTGCTGGCGGGGAAATCCTTGACCTCGCTCCCGGTCAGTCCGAATCCCCCGGTGGCGGTGCGGTCAGTCCGCGGTGCGCCGGGCCAGGCGGCCGTCGGCGAGGACGGCGAGGTCGACGTCGTCGATCGTCGTGACGACGAGGTCGGCGCCCTGCGCGGCGAGCGCCTGCTCGTCGTCGGCGCGGGCGACGCCGAGCGCGGCGAACTCGCCCGCCTTCGCGGCCTGGATGCCCGAGACCGCGTCCTCGACGACGAACGCGGCGTGCGGGTCGACGCCGAGCTCCTGCGCGGCGGTGAGGAAGATCGCCGGGTGCGGCTTGCCCTGCTCGAAGTGGCGGCCGGAGATATCGACGTCGAACGCGGCGAGGAGCGTGAGGCCGTCCTCGATCCAGTCGTAGTGCAGGCCCTCGGCGGCAGCGAACTCGTCGAGGCGGATCTGGCGCAAGAACAGGCCGGCGTTCTTCGACGACGACGCCGCCGCGACCTTGATCCCGGCGTCCTTGACGGCCAGCAGGAAGCGCAGCGCGTCGGGATAGGCCGAGAACTTGCCGGCCTCGATGAGCTCGATGACCATCTCCTGCTTGAGGTCGGCGTAGGCGCGCAGCCGCGCGCCGTCAACATCGGGTACGCCGAAGTGGTCGAGCGCGGCCTGCGCGCCCTCCATCCGCGGCTTGCCGGACAGGACCTGCTGGTAGACGAGCGGCGTGAAGGCTTCCGGCGTCCATGTCGTCTCAGCGCGGATGTCCGCCCACTCGTTCTCCATGAGCTCTGAGAACGTGTCGCGCCAGGCCGCCTCGTGCGGCGAGTCGACGAGCACCCCGTCGACGTCGAAGATGCCTCCCTCAAACCCCATGTGTCACTCGCTTCCCTGGCTGACGGTCTCGCGCGTGGCGAGCTTGAAGGTGCAGCGCTCGCCGGCGCCGAGCTCGCGGACGTCGTCGCCGATGCCGACCCTGATCGGCCGGCTGAACCCGCCGGTGATGACGACCGTGAGCTCGTCCCGGCCGACGGTGACGCGGATCGGCGTCCCGCGGACCTGCATCGGGAACGACAGCCCGTCGAGGTGGTCGGTGAGCGTCGGCGCGAAGAAGAGGATCCCGTCGCGGATCTCCGCGCCCGTGTAGGCGCCCTGGACGAGGTCGAGCGTCCCGGCCATGACGCCGAGGTGGATGCCCTCCTTCGTCGTGCCGCCCTGGACGTCGCCGACGTCGGACTCCAGCGCGACGAGGAAGCGCTCCCACGAGTGCTCGGCGTCGATCGGGGCGAGCACGCCCGAATGCGCGATGTAGCTCAGCGTCGAGCCGTGCGACGTGCGCCGGTCGTAGTAGTCGATGTTGCGCCGCGCGCTGTTCTCGTCCCAGTCGTAGCCCAAGCGCTCGAACAGCCGGCGGATCTCCTCCGGCGAGAAGAGGAAGAACAGCAGCACGGTGTCTGCCTGCTTGGCGAGCTTGTAGCGGTCCGGGTCGTTGCCTTCGGCGCGCAGGATCCGGTCCAGGCGCTGGATGTTCGAGTGCTTGGCGCGGTAGGCGTCCCAGTCGAGCTCCTCGAGGTCGTCGTAGCCCTCGAACTGGCTGATGATGCCGTCGGCGTGGAAGGGGACGAACATCTTGCGGCTCATCTCGCGCCACTTGTCGATCTCGTCGTCGGTGAGGCCGATCTTCGCGCGGAGGGTGTCGCGGCGGCGCTCGGTCAGCAGGCCGAGCACGGTCTGGGCTTGCTCGCAGATCCACGCGACCATGACGTTCGTGTAGGCGTTGTTGCGCAGCCCGCTCTCGTCGGCGCCGGGGTACTTCTCGTGAAACTCGTCGGGGCCCATGACGCCGTGGATCTCGTAGCGGTCGTGCTCTGCGTCGTAGTGTGCGATGGAGCCCCAGAAGCGGGCGATCTCGAGCATCAGCTCGGCGCCGTAGTCGCGCAGGAAATCCAGGTCGTCGGTCGCTTGGTGGTAGTGCCAGATGTTGTAGAAGATCGCCGCGTTGACGTGGCGCTGGCGGTGGCTGAGGTCGGGATCCCAGTGGCCTGACAGCGGGTTGAGGTGGACGATCTGCGTCTCCTCCTTGCCGTCCGAGCCGCTCTGCCAGGGGAACATCGCGCCCGTGTAGCCGGCCTCGCGCGCCGCCGCGCGCGCCTCGCCGAGGCGCCGGTAGCGGTACATGAGTAGCTCGCGCGTGATCTCCGGCAGGCGCGAGGTGAGGTAGCGAAAGACGTACAGCTCGTCCCAGAAGACGTGGCCGCGGTAGGCCTCGCCGTTGAGACCGCGGGCCGGGACGCCCGCGTCGTGGTTGGTCGTGAGCAGCGAGCAGACCTGCAGGATGTGGGAGATGTGCAGTCGCAGGAGCTGCTGCACGCGCGGGTTTCGAGGCAGGTAGATGTCGCACGAGCGCCACAGCTCGTCCCAGGCGCGGGTGTGGCGCTGCAGGGCCTCGTCGAAGTCGGCGTAGCGCGCGCACGACTTGCCGGCGTTGGTCAGCGGCTCGTTGATCGCGCGGTCGCGCGAGGTGTAGAAGGAGACGAGCTTCTCGACGCGCAGCGGCGTGCCCTGGCGCAGGTCGAAATGCAGGACCTGCTGGATGTAGTCCTCCATCTGATACAGCGTTCGACGCACGTCGCGTGGCCCAGCTTCGCCGAAGACGCGGGTGCGCGCCGCCTGGGCGACGTAGATGTTCGACTGGCGCGTCTCGACGTGCAGGGCGATGATCTCGGGGCCGAACGTCCGCGGCGAGACGGGGTCGAGGTGGCGCCCTTCGAGCTGGCGGTAGCGCGCGACGCCGCCGTTGGTGACGCGGCCGTCGAGCGCCGAGACGATCTCCACCGAGCCCGACCAGTTCAGCGCCGTCAGCGTCCACTCGATGCCGGCCTGGTGGGAGTGGGCCATGCTCACGAAGCGCCGGCTGCGGAGCTCGGTCTCGCGCCCCGCGCGGTCGCGGAAGGTGAGCTCGCGGATGACCGTCGCCGTCCCGATGTCGTAGGCGTGGCGGTAGCGCAGCAGCTCGATGTTGCCGAGTCGGATCGCGTCTTCGTCTTCGATCTTCAGCTTGAGGACGAGCCAGTTGGGGAGGTTGACGAGATCCTCGTTGAGGACGGGCCGCCCGCCCATGATCGTCGTCTCGCGGTTGTACAGGCCGTGGGCGTAGGTGCCGGGGTAGTGCGTGTCGTCGGCGTCCTCCCACTCGGCGGTTCCGCGCGTGCAGAAGTAGCCGTTTCCGGTCGAGGTCAGCGCCTCGCGCAGCCCCTCCTCGGAGGGTTCGAAGCTGTCATACGCCAACGGCTGCTCGTCCACGGCGCATGACGCTAGCGCACGCTGGTTGCGGGGACGTTGCGGGGTCGCGGAGGGGGGCGAAAACCGGTGCTTTCGCGCCTAGGTCTTATGAGGGACCAGGTTCGAACCACGAGGAGGGCCGGTGTACGATGAACCCGATGTCCGTCGCGCAGAAGATGACCGCAGACGAGTTCCTGCGCTTGCCGGAGGACCCGAACGGGTTCACCAGCCAGCTCATCGACGGTGAGGTCGTCATGAACGAGCCACCGCCGCTGCACCAATACGTCGTGCAGGATCTGCTGTTCGCGCTTGTGACGTGGACCCGCGATGCGGCGGGCCGCGGCCGGATCACCATCCCGCTCGACGTGCGCCTCGACGAACACAACGTCTTCGGACCCGATCTGATGTGGTACGCCGAGGGCCGCGCACCGCGGCGCGACGGCGGGCGACCGTCGCCGATCCCAAACATCGCGGTCGAGGTGCGCTCGCCGTCGACGTGGCGCCGCGACCGGACGATCAAGAAGCCCGTCTACGAGCAGCAGGGGCTACCGGAGCTGTGGCTCGTCGACACGGTCGCGGAGTGCGTGCTCGTCTCGCGCCGCTCCAGCCCCGAGGCGGCGACGTTCGACGTCGAGCTGACGGTGGCTCGCGGTGAGACGCTGACGTCGCCGCTGCTGGCGAGCTTCGAGCTCGCGCTCGACGACCTGTTCAGCGACTGACGACGGCCGGCCCCGCGGAAGGGCCGGCCGCGTCCGTGGGTGGGGTTCTACTTCGCGGGCTTCGCCGGGCGGTTGGCCTCGAAGGCGGCCTTGACGGCGCCGGCACTCAGGCCGAGCTCCTTCGCGACGGCGGCGTGCATCGCCGTCGCACGGGCCGTGTGGTTGGCCTTGCGGGCGGCGCCGAGCTTGTCGAACGCGGCCTTGACGGTCGCCTCGTCGAGGCTCAGGCCGGTCGCGAGCGCCGTGATGAGCTTGGACTGGTCGGGCCTGGCGGGCCGCTCGCCCTTCGCGGGCCGCGTGCCGGCGGCCGGCTTGGCGGGACGGTTGGCGTCGAGGATCGCCTTGACCTTCGCGGCGTCGACGCCGAGCGCCGACGCAAGCTCGGTCGCCCTCCCGTCGCCCTTGGGCTTCGCGCCGGTCGGCTTGGCGGCCTTGGACGCGTCGAGCGACGCCTTGAGCTGGGCGCTCGTCACGCCGAGCGTCTTGGCGATCGCCGCGAGGCTGGCGGTGGACATCGGCCCACCGCCCCGCTTGCCGTCTGGACGGGCGGAGTTCGACGTCGAGTCCTTCGCGGCGGTCGCGGACTGCGCGATGCCGAGGCCGCCGGCACCGAGCAGCGCGACGGTGGAGACGGCGGCGGTGATCTTGCGAAAGCGAGTCATGTGTCTCTTCCTTGTCGGTTCTCGCCGGGCGGAGCGCCCGGCGTCCGAGAACACCTTCGGTGACCCGTATGCGCAGGCCCCGGGGGATCGCTGGGAGTCCCCCGGGTTCGAGCGTGCCGCGAATCACACCCGGGCGCGCCTGCTTGGTGCACAGTGCTACGCATGAGCCCGTCCGCCACCACCTACGCCCCCGAGATCGCCGAGCGGCTGCGGCTGCTCTACGTCGAGCGGGCGCTGGCCGAGAGCGAGGGCCTGACCGCGAACCGCGCGTACATGGACGACCTCGAGGACGAGATCAGCGGCTGCCGCGATGCCTACGTCGGCGCGGCCGTGACCGAGATCGCCGTTCTGCGCGGCGAGCTCGGCAGCCGGCTCGAAGGCTGAGCTCGCCGCTCAGCGCGTGAGCATCCGCTCGAGCAGCACGTCGGGGTGCAGTCCCTCGAAGCGGTTGAGCATGAACTCGCTCGTGAAGAGCGCCATGAAGGTGCCGTCGCTGCGATAGAGGATGTCCGCGTGGCGGCTGCGTCGCAGGACGTCGGCGCCGTCCTTGTCTGTGCGGCGCGCGAGGTTCCAGTTCGTCGGGTCGAGGCCGACCTCGACGCCGAACTCGTGCTGCAGGCGCGCGACGGCGACCTCGAACTGCAGCGGTCCGACCGCGGCGAGGACGGGTGCCGGGTCGGCGCCGGGGTCTCTGCGCAGCAGATGCACGACGCCCTCCTCGGCGAGCTGCTCCAGGCCGCGGTGAAACTGCTTGTGGCGGGTCGCGTCGCGGTTTCTCACGGTGACGAAGTGCTCGGGCGCGAGCGTCGGGATCGGCGGGAACTCGACGGGGTCGTCGATGTACAGCGTGTCGCCGACGCGCAGGTCGGCGGCGTTGATGACGCCGACGACGTCGCCGGGGAACGCCTCGTCGAGCACGACGCGGTCGTCGCCGAAGACCTCGTGCGCGTGGGCGAGCGTGAAGGGCTTGCCGCTGCGCGTGTTCGTGACCTTCATCCCGCGCTCAAAGCGCCCGGACGCGACGCGCAGGAACGCGACGCGGTCGCGGTGGCGGGGGTCCATGTTCGCCTGGACCTTGAAGACGAGTCCGGCGAACGGGGCGTCGATCGGGCGCGGCGCGCGGTCGATGTCGTCACGGGCGCGCGGGGACGGTGCGAGCGAGTGCAGCGCGTCGAGCAGCAGGCCGACGCCGAAGTTCGAGACCGCCGAGCCGAAGAAGACCGGCGTTGCGCGGCCGCTCGCGAAGTCGGCGTCGTCGAGCGTGCCCCCTGCGCCGTCGAGCAGCTCGAGCTCGTCGGCGGCCGTCGTCCAGGCGTCGCCCTCGCGCACGGCGGCCTGCTCGGCGTTCATGAGCTCCTCGGGCGCGCGCTTCGCGCCGCCGGCCGTGCGGGTGAAGCGGTGGAAGGTGCCGGTGTTGCGATCGACGACCCCGCGGAAGTCGCCGGGGATCCCGACGGGCCACGTCGCCGCGACGGGCGCCAGGCCCAGCACGGACTCGATGTGGTCGAGCATCTCGAGCGGGTCGAGGCCGGGGCGGTCGTACTTGTTGACGAACGTGATGAGCGGGATGTTGCGCGCCCGCGCGACCTCGAACAGGCGCAGCGTCTGCGGCTCGACGCCCTTCGCCGCGTCGAGCAGCATGACCGCGCAGTCCGCGGCGGCGAGCACGCGCAGCGTGTCCTCGGAGAAGTCCTTGTGGCCCGGCGTGTCGAGGAGGTTGAAGACCGTGCCCTCGTGCTCGAAGCGCAGGACGGTGCTCGTCACCGAGATCCCGCGGCGGCGCTCGATGTCCATCCAGTCGGAGGTCGTCGCGCGGCGGCTGCGGCGACCCTGGACGGCGCCGGCCACGTCGATCGCGTCCGAGTACAGCAGGAGCTTCTCGGTAAGCGTCGTCTTGCCCGCGTCCGGGTGGGAGATGATCGCGAACGTCCGCCTGCGCGCGGCCTCGGTCGCCACCGTGCTCATGGTCGTGGCGACGGTCATCTCTGGTGTCGAGGGTAGCCGTGTGGCGAGCGGGTGTCGCGGGTAGGGGCGCGTGCAATGGGCGGGGCTCTGCATTCGGAGGTGGCATGTGCCGGCGCGAGCTTCGCGCTCGACCGGCTTGAGATCGTCGATGGCCGGCTGGTCGTCCGCGGCTGGTGGTTCGGCGTGCGCGGCGTGCGCTTCATGCGGCCGGGGCTCGTGGTCGACGGCCGCCGCGTGCTCGCGACGCTTGAGCACAAGCCGTGGGCGGTCGCCGAGGACGGGGCGTGGACGGCCGCGTTCGAGTGGACGCGGGGACTCGATGTCGGCGGGGTGACGCTCGTCGTCGCGCCCAGCATCGAGGTGCCGCTGGATCGCGACGCGGACCCGCCGGACCCGGCGCCCGTGCTGCGGGAGGTCGGGATCGTCCCGGCCGCGCCGGTGACCGTTGTCCGGGAGGTCCGCGAGCCGCTGCGCGAGGAGCTCGAGGGCATCGAGCGCGACCTGGACGCGATGCATGGCGAGCTGCACGACGCCCGGGCACGCGCCGCCGAGCGCGAGGAGCGCTGCCGCGAGCTCGAGCAGGCCGTCGCGCGCGAGCGCCGCGCGGCGGGCGACGCGGAGGTAGCCGACGACGAGATCGTGCGCGCCCACGCGATGGCCGTGCTCGATCGCGATCGCGCGCTGGCCCAGCACGCGGAGGCCGTGAGCGACCGCGAGGCCGCGGTGCGCGCGCGCAAGCGGATGGAGCGCCAGCTCGACGAGGCGCACGTCGTCCGATCGCAGGCCGAGGCCCGGCGCGACGAGGCGCTCGCCGAGCGTGACGAAGCGCGCCGCCAGCGCGACGAGCTGCTGCTCGTCTACCAGGCGCTGCGGGCGCAACGCAACGGCCCGCCGGCGGACGCGGTGCGCATGCAGCCGCTGCCGGCGCCGCGCAACGGCGCGCCGGCGGACGCGGCGCGGACGCAGCCGCTGACCGCCGTGGAGTCTCCGGACGTCCCGGGGCCTCCCGCCGCCGATCCTCCCCGGCGCAAGCGGACGCCGTCAGTCGCGCCTCGTGAAGGGGCTGCGGGGAGCGAGACGCCGATCGGCGTGCGCACGATCCCGGCGGCGCGCACGATCGCCCCGAGCCTGCATCGCTCCCAGCGCGAGCGCATGCAGAGCGTGACGCGCTATGACATGTGGGCGATCAGGATCCTCGGGTCCGTCGCCGCCCTCGCCTTCATCTCGCTGCTCCTGATGATCCTGAAGGCATTCTTCGTCTTCTGAGCCGGCCGCTCAGCGCCGCTTGGAGACCTTGAGCGTGAAGGTCGGCGTGAAGGTCCGGCCGCCGATCGTGATCTTGGCGCGGACCTTCAGCGTGCGCAGCCTGCGTGCGGCGTTGTGCGACTTGCGCGATGGCTTGAAGACGAGCTTGACGATGCCCCTGGCCGGCACCTTGAACGTCTTCGTCCCGAGCGTGATCGCCTTCTGGCCCTTCTTTCTCGGGACGCTCGCGAGCGAGATCTTCCCCGAGCCGCGCCTTGGGCTGACCTTGAACGTCAGCGCCAGCGTGCCCTTGCCGGTCAGCCGCGCTTGCTTGGTGAGCCCGCTGATGGCGTAGGACGGGGGTGGCGGCGGGGGTGGCGGCGGTGGAGGAGGCGCGACCGGCGGTGGCGGCGGTGGTGGCGGGGCGACCGGCGGCGAGGTCGTCGCGAACGTCGCGTCGGGCGTCAGCGCGACGACGGTGCCCGCCCGCCGCGCGACAAGGCGGTAGTGGTAGGTCGTGCTCGCCGCGAGCCCGGCGAGGTCCGCGGAGCGCGCGGCGGCGCCGCTACCCGCCGCCGCGGTACCGGCGCCGGCGACTTGGCCGTATGCGGTCGTCGCGCCCCATTGGAACTCGAAGTCCGTGCTCGCGGCCGTCGGGTCGACCGTGCCGTTGAGGGTCGCCGACGAGGTCGTCAGGGCCGTCGCCGGCGCGGTGGCGAGGCCGGCGGGCGCCGGGGCGGTCGTGGAGCAGGCGGCGGCACCCTGGATCGGCTGGACGCTGAACGCCGTGATCGAGCCTGCGTCGCCGTTGACGACATCGAACACGCGCAGCGTCCAGTTGCCCTGCTGCGAGTGGCCGTCGAGCTTCGACAGCGGCTCGTTGGGCTCATAGGCGCCGGTGATCGCCGGCAGGGGCGTGTTGGTCGCGGCCGGGAGATCCTGGATCGAGGTCGGCGCGTCGTCGTCGAACACGACGCCGTCGAAGCCGAGGTTCCTCGCGCCCGAGGCGCCGCGCCCCGGGCGCTCGAAGAGCTCGATCTGCGTCCCGTCCGGCGCGGTCAGGCGCCCCTGCAGGTCGCCGACCCATGTGTGGTCCGTCGAGACCGTCACGCGCAGCTCGTCGACGGTCCCGGCCGTCGGCACGTTCGCCGTGACGGTCGGGCCGGCGACGATCGTCCCGCCCGCCGTCGCGTCCGGAATCGGCGCTGGCAGGGCCGAGGTCGCCGGGTACGTCGTGCCGCTGCGGGTGCCGAGATCGAGCGTCAGCGGGAGCGTCGCGTCGCCCTGGTCGGCGTGCACGGCGAGGCTCAGCGCGACGATCGCCGTGCACGGCAGCGCCGTCGGCAGCGTGATCGCGAACGGGGCGTTGCCGGTGTCGATCGCGCGCACGGCGAGGTTGGGATAGGCGACGGTCGGCTGGCCGACCATGACGCCGGGCGTCGTCGAGGACAGCGTCGCCGTGACGTTCGTCAGCTGCGCCGCCGTCGTGTTGCGCAGCGCGATGCGCAGGAGGGCGGTCTCGCCGCTCTCCGGGCGCGAGTCGCCGTCGCCGAGCGGTGCGGGATCGGTGGCGGTGGGCGCGCTCGCCGTGGCGATGGACGTTGGCGGCACGTCGAAGGCCGCGGTGCCGCGCGTCGCCTCCGAACCGGAGACCTGCGCGCTGTAGCCCATCCCGCGGGCGGCGAAGACCGCCCAGATCTGGGCGTGGCGGGTCCCGCCGGCGACCTGGTCGGCGAGCAGGATCGCGTCGCGCTCGTCGAGGAACGAGGGGTCGGCCGGCGACAGGCGCATCGCCTCCGTCACGAGGCCGCGGGTGACCGCTGCGCCGAGCGCCTTGCGCAGGTCCCACAGCGTCTCGGTCCACAGCTCGCCCTCGTCGTGGACCTCGAAGCGCGAGTAGCGATCGGAGCCGACGTTGCCATACGAGCCGATGTAGCCCATGTCCCCGAAGTCCCAGCCGCCGGCGCCGGCCGTCGCGTTGCCGGGGCAGCTCGTCGCGTTCGCCGAGCCGACGGAGCAGTCGATCGCGTTGCGGCGGATGCCGACGTTCGCGTTGTTCGTCGAGTACTCGCCGGCGGCGACCTCGCCGTCGGCGGCGGTGTCGGCCACGTAGCCCTTCCCGACGAGGAAGTCCATCGCGTAGTAGTCGCTCCAGCCCTCGCCCATCGCCCGCGACTGGCGCGCGGTGAGGCCACCGCCGAGCCCGTTGTTGACGAGCCGGTTCGACAGGCCGTGGGCGTACTCGTGGTAGACGACCGCCGCGTCGTCGCCGGAGTTCACGATCGGGTTGGAGAACAGGTACATCTGCATCCGCGGGCTCGAAGCCGTCGGCGGGCGTGGCCATGTTCGCGTTGTTGAAGCCGCTCGAGTCGTCGGCCTCGGCGCGCACCTGGTCGTCGCCCCCGACGCCGCCGATCTCGAAGTTGTGCGACGCGTCCGTAAAGCCGATCGGCGCGGCGGCGAGCCAGTCGTGGAACGTGTTGACGAAGTAGAAGAGCTGGGTCGTGGTCTGGGCGCGGTTGGTCAGCTCGCCCGCCCGCGTCGCCCGCGTCCCGCTCCAGGTGCAGATGAAGCTGAAGATCGACGCGACGCCAGGCCCGGCGCAGGCGACCGAGGTCTGGGGATAGATCCAGTCCGTGCCGCCGCTCGGTGCGATGTCCTCGCCGGCGTTGAAGCCGTTCGGCGCGCCGACGTCGGCGTACGCGTGGACGTTGCGGCCGTCGAGCTTGTTCGGCACGGTCAGCGTCGAGCGGTTCATCCACTGCGGGTCCGCGGCGAGGTCGACGGTGTGCGCAACGCCGCTCGGTCCCGTCGCCCCGGGGTGGTTGTCGAAGACGCTCGCGTTGCTCGCGAACGCCGTCAGCGAGTGGCGGGCGAGCACCTTGCCGGTGGCGGCGTCGATCGCCACGTCGTAGACGTGTGGGTCCTCGCCGGCGACGGTCAAGCGCCACGCGAGGCGGTCGCCGTCCTCGTCGGCGAACGCGACGAGGCGCGCCGTGTCGCCGTTTGCGAACGCGGTGCGCCGCTCGGTGCCGCCGGCGCTGCGGACGGCCGGCGTGGAGATCCGCGCACCGACGTCGCGCTGCGCCGCGCCAAGCGCCCGGGACGCCGTGAGCGCCGGCTCCGTCGAGGCGACGTCGAGGTCGTGGACGAGCGAGCCGGTGACGTTGACGATCCGGCCGTCCTTCGCGACGTTGACGGTGAGCAGGCTGTCGTACGAGTCAAGTCCCCGGCTCGTCTGCTGCCAGGTGAGGTGGGTGACGCCGTTGGGTGACGTGTAGCGGGCCTGCAGCCGCAGCGCCGCGAGGTCCGTGCCGTCGATGCCGAAGAGCTGCGCGCGGTCGCGCACGTACGCGAGCGCGATGGTCGCGGCGTCGCCGCCGGCGGGGGCGCTCAGCAGCGCGTCGGTCCGGTCGAGGGAGCGGATGCCGCCGCTGGCGCGGTCGACGTCGATGCTTGCGCCGGCGGTGCGCTTCTCGAACGTCGCGCGGGCGTTGAGCGTGCGCTGCGAGACGGTGGCGACGTCGTTGCGGCGAACGTCGTAGTCCGCAACACCCGGCGACTGGGCCGAGGCGACGGTGCCGGGCGCCATGACCGCGATGCCGAGCAGCCCGCTTGCAAGCACGCTCAGCAGGCCTCGCTTCATGCCAGCCATCCTTCCCGGTGACGGTGTTCCGGCGGGGAGACTACGGTCGGCCGCTGCGGCGGTCAATCCGAGAAACGGACCGCGTTCGTCACGCGGTCGCAAGGGCGAGCAGCGTGAGGCAGACCGCGACCTCGGCGAGCGCGACGGTCGCGCCGAGCGTGTCGCCGGTGCGCCCGCCGAGCGATGCGCGCGCCCATGCGCCCGCGGCGAGCGCGACGAGGACGCCGACCGCTGCCGCGACGCAGCCTCGCAGCGGACCGGCGAGGAGGACCGAGCTCGCGACCGCGGCTGCGCCGGCCACGGCAAGCGAGCTCCTGGAGACGCCGAACGTCGCGCCGAGGCCGTCCGGCCGGGCGGGCGGCGTCGTCGCGGCGTGGACGAGCGCGGCGGCGCGGCCGACGATCGCGGCGCAGACGAGGGCGCGCAGCGCATCGCCGGCGTCGAGCGGCGCGAGCGCGGCGGTCAGCAGCAGCGCCCAGCCGACGAGCGCGAGGGTCCCGAAGACGCCGGTCGCCGGGTCGCGCATGACGGCGAGCCGGCGCGCGCGGTCCCCGCGGACGCCGAGGCCGTCGGCGCAGTCGGCGAGGCCGTCCTGGTGCAGCCCGCCCGTCACGCCGACGAGGACCACGACCGCGAGCACGGACGCGACGGTCGCGCCGAACAGCGGCTCGGCGCCGTAGCGCGCGGCACCCGCGAGGCCGCCGACGAGCGCGCCGACGAGCGGGAACCATGGCGCCGCGGCGCGCAGGTCGGCGCTGTCGCCGCGCGGTCGCGCCGGGAGAATCGTGAGGAACGCGACGGCGAGCACGGCGCCGTCGACCGCGCGGTGGAGGGACCCGCCCGCCGCCCGCGGGGCCGCGCGCGCGGAGCGGCCGCCGCTCACGGGCTCGGTGGCCGTGGCGCCGCGCGATCCACGCGGGCTTCGGCGAACGTCGCCATCTCGCGGTGCAGGGCGCCCGCGGCCTCGACGATCGGCAGCGCGAGCAGGCCGCCGGATGCTTCGCCGAGGCGCAGCCTGAGGTCCAGCAGCGGCTCGAGCCCGAGCTCGGCGAGAACCAGCGCGTGGCCCGGCTCGCTCGAGCGGTGCGCGGCGACGAGGTGCTCGCTCGCGGCGGGCCGCAGGCCGATCGCGGCGAGCGCGGCGGTGCCGACCGCGTAGCCGTCGAGGATCACCGGGAGCCGGAGCGCGACGGCGTGTGCGATCGCCCCGGCCAGGGCCGCGAGCTCGAGGCCGCCGACGGCGAGCAGCGCGGCGCGTGCCGGCAGCGGTGCGCCGTGGCGCTCGATCGCGGCGGCGACGACGGCGCGCTTGCGCTCGACGCCGGCCGTGTCGAGGCCGGTCCCGCGGCCCACGGTGACCTCCGGCGGCGCGCCGGTGAGCGCGCACGCCAGCGCCGCGGTCGTGGCGGTGTTGCCGATCCCGATCTCGCCGAGCACGAGGCAGTCGACGCCTTCGCTCGCGAGCCTGGCGGCCAGTCGTGCGCCGGCGGCGAGCGCTTGGTCGAGCTCGTCGTCTGTGAGCGCCGGGCCGGCGAGCATGTCCGCGCTGCCGGAGGCGACCTTCGCGTCGTGTACGCCCGGCGGCGTGGGACCGCACAGCCCGAGGTCGGCGACGAGCAGCTCGTGGCCGCCGCGTCGCGCCAGCACGCCGATTGCCGTCTCGCCGCGTGCCGCCGCCGCCGTGACCTGGGCCGACACGCCGGCGTCAAAGAGGCTCGTGCCGTGGACGACGTGGCCGTGGTCGGCTGCGCAGACGAGCACGCCGGCGCGGATCGTCGCGGGGGGAGGCGCGCCGGTGATCGACGCCCAGCGCTCGATGAGCGTTTCGAGCGCGCCGAGGCTGCCGGGCGGCTTGACGAGCGCGTCGAGGCGGTCGCGCGCGGCGATCGCCGCCGCGCGATCGGGGCCGCTCGCGGCGCGTGCCGCGCGGCGCGGATCCTTCGCGGCGCTGGCGGTCGCCCGCGGCGCGGGCGCGGCCTGCGCCGGCGTTGCGGGCGCGGCCTGCGCCGGCGTTGCGGGCGCGGCCTGCGCCGGCGTTGCGGGCGCGGCCTGTCGCGGGCGTTGCGGGCGCGGCCTGCGCCGGCGTTGCGGGCGCGGCCTGCGCCGGCGGTGCGGGCGCGGCCTTCGCGGGCGTTGCGGGCGCGGCCTTCCGCCGGCGGGCGCGGGCTCCGTCGGCGTTGCGGGCACGGCCGTCGCTGGTGTCGCGGGCGCGGGCTCGCGCCAGCGGCCGTCCATGACGACCTCGTCGAGCGCCATCCGCGACGACCAGCCGGCGGCCTCCAGCCCGGGTCGCTGCGGGCGCTCGTCGGGCCAGCCGAGGCAGAGGTACGCGATCGGGTCGACGCGAGCCGGGATCCCGAGGAGCGACCGCAGGTCGTCGGGGCGGTAGTAGCTGACCCAGCCGACGCCGAGCCCCTCGGCGCGCGCCGCGAGCCAGAGGTTCTCGATCGCGCAGGCCGTGCTGTAGACGTCGGTCTCGGGGATCGTGCCGCGGCCGAGGACCTCCGTCTCGGGGTCGCCGTGGTCGCAGCAGACGCAGATGCCGAGCGGCGCCTCGACGACGCCCTCGATCTTCTGGTCGAGGAACTGGCGCGCGCGTGCGTCGAAGCGGTCGGCTTGGCGCAGGCGCTCGCGCTGCGCGAGCCGGCGGACCGCGACGCGCGTGCGCATGTCCGACACGACGATGAGCCGCCACGGCTGCATGAGCCCAACCGACGGCGCGCGGTGTGCGGCATCGAGCACGCGGCGCAGGACGTCGTCGGGGACGGCGTCGGGGCGGAAGCGCCGGATGTCGCGCCGGTCGGCGATGACGCGGTGCACCGCGGCGCGCGCGTCGTCGCCGTAGCGCCAGCCGCGCGGGTCGGCCGCGCGCTCCGCGGCGCGGGAGGCATCGAACCCCGGCGGAGTCGGCGGTCGCACGAGATGGTCGGGCGCGGACAAGACCGCAAGCCTAGACCCGGCCGGTAGGATCACGGCCGTCAAGCGTGGCGGTGCGAGGAACCCGGTGTGAGTCCGGGACGGTCGCGCCACTGTGACCGGGAGCCGTCGGCTTCCGGCAGTCAGGAACTCGTCCGCCGCGAGCCCTTCTGAAGTCGGGACGCCAGATCCCGTGGAGGTATCGAGATGGACGCGGACGTCGTAGCAGCTCAGATCCCCCGTCGGGATCGCATCCGTTCGTGAGGCGCCTGCTGCTCGTGCGCCACGCCGCGACGGCCGCCACGCGTGCCGCGGCGTTTCCCGCGGACGAGCCGCTGGATGAGCGCGGCGTCGCCGACGCCGCGACGCTGGCCGAGCGGCTGCCGTCGCGCTTCGAGCTGCTCTGCAGCCCCGCGCTGCGCTGCGTGCAGACCGCGACGGCCGCGGTGCTCGCGCCGCCGCGCGTCGAGCCCTTGCTCATGGAGTGCGACTTCGGGGGGTGGGCCGGTCGCTCGCTCGCCGACGTCGACGAGACCGACGCCGGCGCATGGATGACCGATCCCGGGGCGGCGCCGCATGGCGGGGAGTCGCTGCTTTCCTTCGGGCAGCGGATCGCCGGCTGGCTCGACGCGCAGGCGAGCCTGGACGGTCGCGCGGTGGCGATCACGCACGGCGGCGTCGTCAAGGCCGCGGTCGTGCACGCGCTCGGCGCGCCGCTCGCCGCCTTCTGGCAGGTCGACGTCAGCCCGCTCTCGATCACCGAGCTGCACGCGCACGACGGCCGCTGGACGGTCGCGCGCGTCAACTCGATGGCGAGCTCATACCGCCATGCGGCGTCAACTCGCCACGCCGCGGGCGGGGGCGCCGAGCGGGCGAGCCGCGGCGGTGGCCCCCGGCTCGCGGCGGGCGCGCGCGGCGGACGGACCTCGTGAGTGGGCCCGCGCTTGTCGGCGGCTACGCGGCCGATGTCCTCTTCGGCGATCCGCGGCGCTGGCACCCGGTCGCGGGGTTCGGAAACGTCGCGCTCGCCGTCGAGCGGGCGACGTACCGGCCGACGCGGTTGCGCGGCGTGCTGCACGCGGCCGGGCTCGTCGTGGCCGCCGGCGCCGCCGGCGAGCTGCTCGCTCGGGTCGCGGCTCGGTCCCGGGCCGGACGCGGGGCCGCGCTCGCGGCCGTCACGTGGGCGGCGCTCGGGGGGCGATCGCTCGCCGTTCAGGCGCGGCGGCTGGCGACCTGCGTCGAGCTCGGCGACCTCGACGGCGCTCGAGCGACGCTGCCGGCGTTGTGCGGTCGCGACCCCGCCGGCCTCGGCGAGGCGCAGCTGTGCCGGGCAGCGGTCGAGTCGGTCGCCGAGAACACCGCCGACGCCGTCGTCGGCGCGCTCGTCTGGGGAGCGATCGCCGGGCCGGCGGGCGTCGCCGCGTACCGGGCCGCCAACACGCTCGACGCGATGGTCGGCCATCGCAGCGAGCGCTACACCTCGTATGGCTGGGCGTCCGCGCGCCTCGACGACGCGATGAACTGGCCTGCCGCCCGCCTGACGGCCGCGCTGACGGTGCTCTGCGCCCCCGTCGTGGGGGGCTCGATGCGGGCCACGGCTCAGACCGCGCTCGCCGACGGTGCGAAGCACCCGAGCCCGAACGCCGGTCTGGCCGAAGCGGCCTTCGCGGGGGCGCTCGGCGTGCGGCTCGGCGGGCCGCTGACCTACGGCGGCGTCGCAGAGCTCCGCCCGGCGCTCGGCGACGGGCGCCCGCCCGGCAGCCGCGACGTCCACCGGGCGGCCCGCCTCTCGTGGGCGGTCGGCGCGGCGGCGGTGGCGCTGTGCGCGGCCGCTCGCTCCGCGGTCTCGCGTCGCGCGGCCGCCCGCTCCGCGGTCTCGCGTCGCGCGGCCGCCCGCTGCCGCGGTCTCGCGTGGCGCGGCCGCCCGCGCCGCGGTCTCGCGTGGCGCGGCCGCGCCGCGGTCTCGCGTGCGCGGCCGCGTCCGCGGTCGCGCGCCGGTCAGCTCGTGGCGCGCAGCCGCGGCGCAGCGCCGGCTCGTGGGCGCTCGGCCGGAGGGTCGCGCGGTGAACGGCGCGATCCTCGTCTGCGGCACGCACTCGGACGCCGGCAAGTCCGTCGTCACGGCCGGCATCTGCCGCTGGCTGCGTCGCCAGGGCGTCAGCGTCGCACCGTTCAAGGCGCAGAACATGGCCCTGAACTCCGTTGTCGCGCCCGACGGCTCGGAGATCGGACGCGCGCAGGCTGTGCAGGCGGCGGCCGCCGGGATCGAGCCGGAGGCGGCCATGAACCCGATCCTCATCAAGCCCTCGGGCGAGCGCCACAGCCAGGTGATCGTCATGGGCAAGCCGTACGCCGACGCCGACGCGCGCTCCTACCAGTCCCTCAAGCACGAGCTGCGGCCCGTCGTCGCGCGGGCGCTGGCCGACCTGCGCGCGCGCTTCGACGTCGTGGTCTGCGAGGGCGCCGGCAGCCCCGCCGAGATCAACCTGCGCCACGCCGACCTCACGAACATGGGCCTTGCCCGCGACGCCGGCCTGCCGGTGCTCGTCGTCGGCGACATCGATCGCGGCGGCGTCTTCGCCTCGCTGTTCGGCACGCTCGCGCTGCTTCACGCCGACGACCAGGCGCACGTCGCCGGCTTCGTCATCAACAAGTTCCGCGGCGACGCGTCGATCCTCGCACCCGGCCTCGAGCAGATCGCGTCGCTCACGGGACGGCCGGTCCTCGGGGTCCTGCCGCACGTCGAGGACCTCTGGATGGACGTCGAGGACTCGCTCGCGCTCGAGGCGCCGCGGCCTGAGGAGCCCGTGGCGGACGCCCCGGGCGCGGACACCCTCGACGTGGTCGTGCTGCGGCTGCGCTGGATGAGCAACTTCACCGACCTCGACGCGCTCGCCGCCGAGCCCGGGGTGCGGGTGCGCTTCACGCGCTCGATCGCCGACGTCGAGCGCGCGGACCTGCTCGTCGTGCCCGGCACGAAGGCGACGGTCGAGGACCTCGCGCGGCTGCGCGCCGCCGGGCTTGACCGGGCGATCGTCGCGCGGGCCGCCGCGGGCGCGCCGGTCCTCGGCATCTGCGGCGGCTACCAGCTACTCGGCGAGCGCATCGCCGACGACGTCGAGTCCGGGCAGGGCGAGGTCGCGGGGCTCGGCGTCCTGCCGGTCGTCACGACGTTCGAGCGCGAGAAGGTCCTGCGCCGGCGGGCGGGCCGCTGCGCGTGGCTCGACACGGAGGCGGGCGGCTATGAGATCCGCCACGGCCGGGTCGCGCTCCGCGGCGGCGATCCGCTGCTGCGCGACGACGATGGCGAGCCCGACGGTTGTCGCGTCGGGAACGTTGCCGGCACGTCGTGGCACGGCGCGCTCGAGCACGACGCGTTCCGGCGCGCGCTGCTCGTGCGGGTCGCCGCCGCGCGCGGCCGGCGCTTCGAACCGGGCGCCGGATCGTTCGCGGCCGCCCGCGAGCGGCGCCTCGACGTCCTCGGCGACCTCGTGGCCGACCACCTCGACACCGCTCGCCTCACCGACTTGATCGAGGGCGGCATCCCCGCCGGCCTTCCCACCGTCCAGACAGAGGTACACCCGTGCTGCGCTTCGTGACGACCGCCGACACAGAGATCCTCGCCGCGGCCGCGGCGGTGGGGCAGCTCCCCGACGACTTCCCCGAGGTGCGCTGCGCGAACCCGGGCGGTCGCACCGACGGAGCGCTCGTCGACGAGATCCTCGAGGGCGGCGCGCGGGTCGTGCTGTGCCGGATCCTCGGGGGGCGCCGCGGCTGGCCAGGCTTCGACCTGTTGCGCGAGCGCTGCCGCGCCGAAGGGATCGCGCTGCTCGCGCTCGGCGGCGAGGCGGCGCCCGACGCCGAGATGACCGGCCTCTCGCTCGCCCCCGCCGGCGCCGTCGCGCAGGCCGGCGAGTACCTGCGCCACGGCGACGTCGACAACGTCGAGCAGCTGCTGCGCTTCCTCGCCGACACGTTCCTGCTCGAGGGGTTCGGCTTCGAAGCCCCGCGCGAGGTCGCCGACCTCGGCGTGTACGCGCCCGGCGTGGGCGACGTCTCGCTGGCACACGCGATCGAGCGCCACGACCCGGCACGGCCGACGGTCGGCATCTGCTTCTACCGCTCGCACCGCCTGACCGCCAACACCGCGTTCGTCGACGCGCTCTGCGCCGCGCTAGAGGACGCCGGCGCGAACGCGCTCGCGGTCTGGAGCTACACGCTGCGCCGGGACCCCGACGGCCGGGTCCCGGCGCTCGCGCTGCTCGACGGCGTCGTCGACGCGCTCATCACGACGATGCTCGCGACGGGCGGAAGCGGCGTCGCCGACAACGCCGCCGCGTCCGGCGAGGGCGTCGGCGAGCAGTGGCAGGAGTGGGACGCCGCCGCGCTCGCCGCGCTCGGCGTGCCCGTCTTCCAGGCCGTCTGCGCGACGGGCTCGCGCGCCGCGTGGCAGGAGTCGGACTCCGGCCTGACGCCGCTCGACGCGGCAACCCAGGTCGCGATCCCCGAGTTCGACGGGCGCATCCTCGGCGGGGTCATCTCGTTCAAGGAGCGCGGCGTCGATGCGTCACCGGTCGGCGCCGCGGTCGCGCGCTACGTCCCCGACGAGGAGCGCTGCGCGCGCGTCGCGCGGCTGGCCGTGCGCAGTGCGCGGTTGCGCTCGCTGCCTCCGTCGCGCCGCCGGGTCGCGCTGCTGCTGACGAGCTTCCCGACGAAGCACGCGAAGGTCGGGATGGCGGTGGGCCTCGACACGCCCGCGAGCGCGCTCAAGCTGCTCGACGCGCTGCACGCCGACGGGATGGACGTCGAGCGCCCGTACGCGCACGGCGACGAGCTCATGCACGCGCTCATCGCGTCCGGGGGCCACGACCCGGAGTTCCTCACCGACGACCAGCTCGCCTCGTCGCGGCTGCGGTTGCCGGTCGCGGACTACCTCGACTGGTACGCGACGCTGCCTGCGTCGATGCGCGGCGCCATCGAGGAGCGCTGGGGTCCGCCGCCCGGCGATCGCTACCTCGACGGCGAGGACTTCGTCATCGCGGGCCTGTCGCTTGGGAACGTCGTCGTCGCGATCCAGCCGCCGCGCGGCTACGGCGAGGACCCGGTCGGCATCTACCACGACCCCGAGCTGCCCCCGACCCACCACTACCTCGCCTGCTACCGCTGGATCGACGCGACGTGGGGGGCGGACGCGATCGTCCACCTCGGCAAGCACGGGACGCTCGAGTGGCTGCCGGGCAAGATGCTCGCCTTGAGCGCCGAGTGCGCGCCCGACGCGGCGCTCGGCGACGTGCCGCTCGTCTACCCGTTCGTCGTCAACGACCCCGGCGAGGGCGTCCAGGCCAAGCGCCGCGCGCACGCGGTCATCGTCGACCACCTCGTCCCGCCGATGATGCGCGCCGACACGTACGACGAGATCGCCGAGCTCGAGGCGATGCTCGACGAGTACGCGCGCCTCGAGGTCCTCGACCCACCGAAGCTGCCGGCGCTGGCCGCGCGGATCTGGGCGGGGATCGAGAAGGCGAACCTGCAATCGGACCTGGGCGTGTCCGAGCGCCCCGACGACCTCGGCGCGCTCGTCGAGCACATCGACGGCTACCTCTGCGAGGTCAAGGACATCCAGATCAAGGACGGCCTGCACGTCCTCGGCCAGCCGCCCGCCGGCGACCAGCTGCGCGGCCTGACCGCGGCGATGCTAAGGCTCGGTTCGGGCGACGTGCCGGGCCTGCGGCGCGCGGTCGGCGCGGCGTTCGGCCTCGACGAGCCGGCGCTCGTCGCGGCTCCCGGCGCTCCCGCGCCGTGCTCCGCGGGGGGGTCTGGCGAAAAACGACGACATGGTGGACGTTTCTCGCCAGACCCCCTCGCGGGCGTCGAGGATTCGTCGGAGTCGGAGGGGTCGCGAGGGTTGGTCGAGCGGTTTCGCGGGCCGAGCGCGACGGCGGGCGACCTGGTCGACCGGCTCGAAGCGGCGCAGATGGCGCTGCTCGACGCGCTCGCCGCGCGCGACTGGGATCCCGCGGCGGCGGCGCAGGTCTGCGAGACCGTCCTCGGCCGCGCCGACACCGGCGTCGCGCGAGTGCTGCGCTTCGCGGCGACCGAGGTCGTGCCGCGGATCCGGCGGACGCCCGACGAGCTCGCCAACGTCCTCGGCGCGCTGAACGGGCGTCATGTGCCGGCCGGGCCCTCGGGCGCGCCGACCCGCGGGCGCCTCGACGTCCTGCCGACCGGGCGCAACTTCTACTCCGTCGACCCCCGGGCGCTGCCGTCCGAGCTCTCCTACGAGGTCGGTTGCAAGCTCGCCGACGCGCTGCTCGAGCGCCACACCGAGGACACCGGCGAGCTGCCGCGGATGGTCGGGCTCGTCGCGTGGGGGACCGCGGCGATGCGCACCCAGGGCGACGACGTCGCGGAGATCCTCGCCCTGCTCGGCGTCCGGCCGACGTGGCACCCGGAGTCGCGCAGGGTCACGGGCATCGAGGTCGTGTCGCTCGAAGCGCTTGGCCGCCCGCGGATCGACGTCACCGTCCGCATCTCGGGCTTCTTCCGCGACGCGTTCCCGCATCTCGTCGCGCTGCTCGACGACGCCGTGGCGCGGGTCGCCGCGCTCGACGAGCCCGACGACATGAACTTCGTCGCCGCGCACGCGCGGGCGGACGCCGAGCGGCTGGCCCTCGAGCTCGGCGCGCAGCCCGCCTGGCGCCGCGCGACGACCCGCATCTTCGGCTCGAAGCCGGGCACGTACGGCGCGGGCCTGCTGCAGCTGCTCGACGCGCGCGACTGGCGCGACGACGCCGACCTCGCCGCCGTCTACGAGGCGTGGGGCGGCTACGCGTACGGCCGCGGCCTCGACGGCGCCGCCGCGGCCGAGCCGATGCGCGACTGCTACGCGCGGATCGACGTGGCCGTGAAGAACGTCGACTCGCGCGAGCACGACATCCTCGACAGCGACGACTACTACCAGTTCCACGGCGGCATGATCGCGACCGTCCGGGCGCTGACCGGCAAGGATCCCGCGGCGTATCTGGGCGACAGCTCAGACCCGTCGCGCGTCGTCAACCGGACCCTCGCCGAGGAGACGCGGCGGGTCTTCCGCGCCCGCGTCGCGAACCCGCGCTGGATCGCGTCGATGATCCGCCACGGCTACAAGGGCGCGGCCGAGCTGTCGGCGACCGTCGACTACCTGTTCGGCTACGACGCGACGGCGGGCGTCGCCGAGGACTGGATGTACGAGCAGGTCGCCGCGAAGTACCTGCTCGACGACGACGTGGCGGCGTTCATGGCGCGGTCGAACCCGTGGGCGGCGCGCTCCATCGCGGAGAAGCTGCTCGAAGCCGCCGAGCGCGGGCTCTGGGCGCAGCCCGCGGACGCCACGCTCGACGCCATCCGCGAGCGCTACCTCTCGCTCGAGGGCGAGCTCGAGGAGGCGCATCCGTGAGCCGCTCGCCGCGTCCAGCCGTCGGACCGCGGCCATGACCGCCTACCCCCTCAGCGCGATCGTCGGCCAGGAAGCGCTCGTCGAGGCGCTGCTCGTCAACGCCGTCGCGCCCGAGATCGGTGGCGTGCTCGTGCGTGGCGAGCGCGGGACGGCGAAGTCGACCGCCGTGCGGGCGCTGGCGCCGCTGCTGGCGCCCGTGCACGCCGCGGTCGGCGAGGCCTTCGCGTTCGCGCCCGGCGAGCGCGCGCCCGGCGGCGAGGTCGCGCCCGACGCGCCCACCGCGCCCCGCCCCGCCCCGCTCGTCGAGCTGCCGCTGGGAACGACGCTCGACCGGCTCGTCGGCTCGCTGGACCTCGCCCGCGCGCTCGCGGGCGAGCAGGCCTTCGAAGCCGGGCTGCTGGCCCGCGCGCACCGCGGGATCCTCTACGTCGACGAGGTCAACCTCCTGCCCGACCACCTCGTCGACGCGCTCCTGGATGCCGCGGCCACCGGGGTCGCACGCGTCGAGCGCGAAGCGGTGTCGGCGGTCCACGCGGCGCGCTTCTTGCTCGTCGGGACGATGAACGCCGAGGAGGGCGAGTTGCGCCCCCAGCTCCTCGACCGCTTCGGCCTGGGCGTCGAGGTCACCGCGCCGAAGGACCCGGGCGTGCGCGCGGAGATCGTGCGCCGGCGGCTGGCGTTCGAGCGCGATCCGGTCGCGTTCGCCGCCGCCTGGGTGCAAGCCGAGAGCGCGCTGGCAGCGAGGATCGCCGCGGCGCGCGCGTCCGTGGACGGCGTGCGCCTGCCCGAGCGCGAGCTGCTGCGGATCACGGGCGCGTGCGCGGCGCTCGGGGTAGACGGCGTGCGCGGCGACATCGTCACGGCGCAGGCGGCGCGCGCGCTCGCGGCGCTGGACGGCGTCGACGAGGTCGGTGAGGAGCATGTCCGGCGGGCCGCGGCGCTGGCGCTCGCGCACCGCCGGCGCCGCGACCCGCTCGACGGCCGGATGCCGGACGCGGAGGATGTCGATCGAGCGCTCGACGATGCCGGGCAGCCGCCCGAGGACGATCCCCCGCCGCGGGGAGGCGGTGCAGCGCCGCCGCCCGGAGGCCACGCCGCCAACGGCGCGGGTCGCGCGCCGGCGCCGGGCGGCTCGACGTCCGGGTCGCGAGACGAGCCGGCCCCCGACGCGCCGCGCCGCGAGCGAGATCGCGAGGACGCGCCCCGGCCACGCGCCGAAGGCGGGGCGCCACAGCGACAGCCGCAGGCCGGCGACGCGCCGCCGAGCCCGACCCTCCCTGCGCGCGAGCGCCGCGACCCGCCCGCGCGCGCGCACCTCCCGGCCGACGTACTCGCCCTTGCCGGCACCGGCGTCGGCCCCGCCGGCCGGCGCGCCCGCACCCGCGGCCCGGGCGCCGGCGCCATCGACAGCCTCCCCGCGCGTCCCGACTCGCGCGATCTCGCCCTCGTCGCCAGCTTGCGCGCGCGGCTGCTCCAGGGGGCCGCCGGGGAGCACGGCGCCGCGGCGCGCGAAGGGGCCGGCGGGGAGTACGGCGCAGCGGCGCGCGAAGGGGCCGCCGGGCCGACCGCCTTCGCCACGGCGCCGGTCGGCCCCGCGACGGTCGCGCCGAGCGCGTCGCCGGTGCGCCCGCCGAGCGATGCGCGCGCGGCGCTGCGCGAGCACGTCCGCTCGGGTCGCGAGGCGACGTTCGTCTGCCTTGTCGTCGATGCCAGCGGCTCCATGGGCGCGCGCCGCCGCCTCGCGCGCGTCAAGGGCGCGCTCATCGCGCTCCTGCGCGACGCCTACGCGCGCCGCGATCGCGTCGCCGTCGTCGCCTTCCGCGACAGCGCCGCCCGCGTGCTCGTCGCCCCCGGCGCGCCGCTCGCCGTCGCCGCCGCTGCGCTGCGCGACCTGCCGACCGGCGGCCGCACGCCGCTGGCCGCGGGCCTGGACACCGCCGAGCAGCTCATCCGCCGCGAGGCGCTCCGCGACCCCGACCGGCGAGCGATCGCGGTCGTGCTGACGGACGGCCGCGTCGCGGACCCCGGCGGGGAGATCCCCCGCGCCGCGGCACGGCTCGGCCGCGCGGCGGCCGCGGTGCACGTCGTCGATACCGAGGACGGGCCGGTCCGGCTCGGCCTCGCGCTCGCGCTCGCGCGCGCAGCCGGGGGTCAGGTCCACGAACTCACGAGGAAGGCCGCATGACCGACGAAACGCCACTCGCTCGCCACGGCGCCGCCGGCGTCGACGTCCCGCACCGCCAGGGCGACAAGGGCAGCGCAGAGCCCAAGCGCCGCAAGCCGCGCGACAAGCCGCTCGTCGCGGTCATCACCGGGCACGGGAAGGGCAAGAGCACGTCGGCCTTCGGGATGCTCCTGCGCTCGTGGGCGCGCGGCTACCGCTGCGGCGTCTTTCAGTTCGTGAAGTCCGGCAAGTGGAAGGTCGGCGAGGCGAAGGCCGCGGCCGCGCTCGGCGGGATCGACTGGGAGAAGATGGGCGACGGCTGGTCGTGGCTGTCGAAGGACCTCGACGAGTCGGCCGACCTCGCCCGCGAGGGCTGGGCCGAGGTCAAGCGCGCGATCGCCGCCGAGCGCTACGAGTTCCTGCTGCTCGACGAGATCACCTACCCGATCAAGTGGGGCTGGATCGAGGTCGAGGACGTCATCCAGACGCTCCGCGATCGCCCCGGCTTCCAGCACATCGTCATCACCGGCCGCGACGCCGCGCCCGAGCTGCTCGAGCTCGCCGACCTCGTCTCGGAGGTCGTGAAGGTCAAGCACCCGATGGACGAGGGCATCCGCGCCCAGCAGGGGATCGAGTGGTAGACGTCCTCGTCATCCTCGACGGCGCGAGCGAGCCGCTGCGAGACGGCGAGCCGACGAGCCTCGAGCTCGCCCGCACGCCAGCGCTCGACCGCCTCGCGCGCGACGGCGAGCTCACGCGGGTGCAGACGATCGGACGGGGCCTCCCGCCGGGCTCGGAGTCCGCGATCCCCGCGCTGCTGGGCTGGCGACCGCCGGAGCTCGTCGACCGCGGAGCGCTCGAAGCCGCGGCTCACGGCGTCGAGGTTCGCGAGGGGGAGCGGGCGTGGAGGGTCGATGTGGTCGGCGGTGCGGCGGCGCCCGCAGGCGCGCCGAGCGGCGGGACGCGTGCGAAGGAGCTCGCGGCGGCCGCGCTGCGGGCGTCGGCGCCGGACCACGCCCTGCACCTCCTCGCCGGCCACCGGCTGCTGCTGGTCGGCCGGGCGCCGCTGCCCGCGGCGGCGCTCACGGCCGGGCTGCGGGTCTGGCCCGAGGGCGTCGTGCCGCCGCCGATCCTCGGTCCCGAGACCGTGCTCATCGGCGCTCGCGGCGCGGCGGTCGGGGCCGCGCGGCTCATGGGCGCCGCGACGATCGTTCCGGCGGGCGCGACCGGCCTGCCGTCCAGCGACCTCGCCGCGAAGGCGGACGCCGCGCTGCGCGCGATCGCTGCCGGCGCGGAGCGCGTCGTCGTGCATGTCGGCGGTCCGGACGAGGCCTCCCACCAGCGCGACCGGGCCGCGAAGGTGCGCTCGATCGAGGCCGCCGACAGCGCCCTCGTCGGGCCGCTCGCAGACGCCGTGGGCCGCGCGGGCGGGACGCTCACGGTCTGCCCGGACCACGGCTGCGATCCGGCGACCGGCGAGCACGATGGCGCCCCCGTGCCGCGCCTGACCTGGATCCCGGCAGACGTCACCCTGCGCCGCGAGCTCGACGGCGCGTTCGCGCCCCGGACCCCACCGCTCCGCCTCACGGAGCGCGCCGTCGCGCACCTCCCCCGGCAGGATCTCGCGACGGTGGCGGCCGCGCTCGCATGACCCCCCGCGTCGTCATCGCCGGCACGAGCTCCGGCGCGGGCAAGACGACCGTCTCGTGCGGGCTCATCGGCGCGTTGCGGGGGCGCGGCCTGCGCGTCCAGGGGTTCAAGGTCGGACCCGACTTCATCGACCCGAGCTACCACGCGCTCGCGTCCGGGCGTCCGGGCCGCAACCTCGACGCGTTCCTCGGCGGCCCGGACCTCGTCGCGCCGCTGTTTCGCCACGGCGCGCAAGGCGCCGATATCGCCGTCGTCGAAGGCGTCATGGGCCTCTTCGACGGCGCCTCCGGGCGCGGCGAGCTCGCGTCGACCGCGCACGTCGCGAAGCTCCTGCGAGCCCCGGTGCTGCTCGTGGTCGACGCCAAGGCGATGGCGCGCTCTGCTGCGGCGATCGTCCACGGCTACGCGACGTTCGATCCCGGCCTGCGGCTCGCGGGCGTCATCCTCAACCGCGTCGGCTCCGACCACCACGAGCAGCTCCTGCGCGATGCGATCGAGCCGCTCGGCATCCCGGTACTCGGCGCGCTGCGCCGCGACGCGCGCGTCGTCGCGCCCGAGCGCCATCTCGGTCTCGTGCCCGCCGGCGAGCGCGACGAGCCTGCCCGCGCCGCTCTGGCCACCCTCGCGCATGCCGTGAAACGCGACGCGGACGTCGCCGGCATCGAGGCGCTCGCGCGCGCGGCGCCGGCCCTCGACCCCGGGCCGGCGTGGAGCGCGGACGCCGCCGCTCCCACCGCCGCCGCCCGCATCGCGATCGCCCGCGGCCCGGCGTTCTCGTTTCACTACGAGGAGAACCTCGAGCTGCTCACGGCGGCGGGTGCGGAGCTCGCGCCCTTCGACCCGCTGCACGACGAGGCGCTGCCCCCGGACTGCGGCGGCCTCGTGCTGGCCGGCGGCTTCCCGGAGGTCTTCGGCGAGCAGCTCGCCGCCAACGCGCCGCTGCGCGCGGAGATCGCGTCGTTCGCCGCGGCCGGCAAGCCGATCGTCGCCGAGTGCGGCGGCCTGCTGTACCTCTGCCGCGAGCTCGACGGCCATGCGATGTGCGGCGCGATCCCCGCGACCGCGCGGATGACCGATCGCCTGACGCTCGGCTACCGCGAGGCGGTCGCCGCGACGCCCACGCCGTGGATCGACGCGGGCGAGCGCGTCCGCGGTCACGAGTTTCACTACTCGCAGGTCGAGCCGCTGCCCGACCGTCGCGTCAGGCCCGCGTGGGAGTTGTCGTCGCGCGACGTCCGGCGCTGGGAGGGCGCCGTCGCGGGCGCGCTGCAGGCGAGCTTCCTGCACGTCCACTGGGCGGCCCATCCGCAGCTCGCGCTGCGCTTCGCACAGGCCGCGGCCGGGCCGACCGCTGCCGACGATCCGCTTCGCGCGAGCGCCTCGGAGCGCTTCGCGATCGCGGGCAAGGGCGAGGTCGAGCAGTGACGGCGGCTACGCGGATCGCATGCCAAGATCGCGCGCTGGACGACGAAGGTCCTGAGGTCGCCAAGACCCGGCGGCCTCGCGCGTCTCGCGGAGGCAGCGCACGGCGTCGTCGCGGCGGGGCGGGCCCGGCGTGAGCCTGACGCTCGTCATCGGCGGGACGCGCTCGGGCAAGAGCGCGCACGCCGAGCGCCTGGCGCTTGCGACCGGGCTGCCCGTGCGCTACGTCGCGACCGCCGCCGCCGACGACCCGTCGATGGCGGCGCGGATCGCGGCGCACGTCGTCCGCCGGCCGGCGGCCTGGACGACGAGGGTCCAGGCCGGGCCGCTGCTCGCCGATGGTTTCGAGGCCAGCGCCGGTGAGTGCGTGCTGCTCGACGGCGTCGGCGCCTGGATCGCCACGGCGCTGCACGCCGCCGGCGCGTTCGACGGTTCCGACGACGAGCTCCTCGGGCGCGCGCGGGAACAGGTGCTCGCGGAGGTCGATCGGGCGGTGCGCGCGGCCGGCGGCGCGGGCGCCGCCATCATCGTCGCGGAGCAGGCCGGCGACGGGCTGCTGCCGCCCGATCGCGGATCGCGCGCGTGGCTGGACGTGCTCGGCGAGGCGACGCAGCGCTTCGCCGCGGCCGCGGTCCGCGTCGAGGTCGTCGTCGCGGGTCGCGTCATGGCGCTCGACGCCGATGGAGCTGGTCGCGCCGGCCAGGGGCGCGGCGGCGCCGGCGCGCCCGCACGGCTGGGCGACGACGGCGCCGGCGCGCCCGAAGGGGTGGGCGACGACGGTGCCGGCGCGCTCGAAGGCGCGCTGCTCCGCGCCAGCGCCGACCACGCGGCCGGCGACCTGCGCCACCACGGCGACCGCGATGTCCGTGCGCCAGCGACGGCGACCACGCGGCCGGCGACCTGCGCCACCACGGCGACCGCGATGTCCGGCCCGGCGACGGCGACCACGCGGCCGGCGACCTGCGCCACCACGGCGACCGCGATGTCCGGCCCGGCGACGCCGACCACGCCGTGAACGTCGTCGCGGGGGGACCGCCCGAGTGGCTACGCGAGGCGCTGCGCGGCGCGCTCGACGACGACGTTTCGCGCTATCCCGACGAGCGCGACGCGACGGTCGCGCTCGCGGCGCTCCACGGTCGCGAGCCCGCGGAGATCCTCGCGTGCAACGGCGCCGCGGAGGCGCTGTGGCTGCTGCCGGCCGCGCTGCGCCCGCGGCTCGCCGCCTGCGTGCATCCAGGCTTCACCGAGTCCGAAGCGGCGCTGCGCGCGCACGGCGTGGCGGTCGTGCGCGTCCTGCGCGACCCCGAGCGCAACTTCGCGCTCGACCCGCAAGCCGTCCCCGACGAGGCCGACCTCGTCATCGTGGGCAACCCCGCGTCGCCCAGCGGCACGCTGGATCCCGCCCACGCGATCCTCGCGCTGCGCCGCCCCGGTCGCGTCGTCGTCGTCGACGAGGCGTTCATGGACCTCGTCCCGGGCGAGCCCGGGTCGCTCGTACGCGAGCGCTTGGACGGCGTCATCGTCGTACGCAGCATCACCAAGGTCCTCGCGATCCCGGGCCTGCGAGCGGGCTACGCCGTCGCCGCCGCGCCCCTGGTCGCACGGCTGCGCGACGTCAAGCCGCCGTGGTCGGCGAACGCGCTCGCGCTCGCCGCGCTCGCCGCGACCGCCCGCCGGCCCGAGGAGCTCGCGAAGATCGCCGACCGCGCGCACGCCGAGCGCGACGACCTCGCGGGCCGGCTGCACGCCGTCCGCGGCCTGCGCACCTGGCCGAGCGCCGCGAACTTCTGCCTCGTCGAGGTGGCCGACGGCCCCGGCCTTGTCGCGGCGCTGCGCGAGCGCGGCATCGCGGTCCGGCCGGCGGCCTCGTTCCCCGGCCTCGGCCCCGGACATGTGCGGCTCACCGCGCGAGTCCCAGCCGAGAACGCCCGGCTCGTCGAAGCCATGGAGGCGGCGCTCGCGCGGTGCACGTAACGCCCGCGCGCGCCGGCATCTCGGCGCTCGAGGGTCGCTCGCGCCGCGGTCCGCCATGGCCGCGCAGCTGGCCAAATCGAGCCGAGCCGCGCACGCCGCAGCCAAACGCCGTGCAGCGCGCCGCGCAACCGACGAGAATCGCCACCATGGCGTCCGACCATCCACCTTCGGGCCCGCCGAGGATCGTCGTCGTCGGGATCGGCGCCGACGGCTGGCCGGGGCTCGCCGACGCTGCCCGCACGGCGATCCGGACAGCCGACGAGGTCATCGGGTCGGCGCGCCAGCTCGAGCTGCTGCCCGCGACCGTCACCGGCGCCCGCCGCGCCTGGCCGTCGCCCATGGACCCGCTCGTCGACGAGCTCGCCACCCGCCCGGCGCGCACGATCTGCGTCCTCGCGAGCGGCGACCCGATGCTGCACGGCATCGGCGCGACGCTCGCACGCCGCCTCGGCCCGGACGCCATCGACGTCTATCCCCATCCGTCGGCGCACGCGCTCGCGTGTGCACGGCTCGGCTGGCCGTCGGCGCACGTCGAGCTCGTCAGCGTCGTCGCTCGGCCGCCAGAGACGGTCGCGCGCGTGCTCGTGCCCGGCCGGCGCATGGTCGTCTACGCCTCCGGTGAGGACGGTGCCGCCGCCGTCGCCCGCGTCCTGCGCGCGCGCGGCTACGGGCCGAGCCGCTTCGTCGTGCTCGAGCGCCTCGGGGGGCCGGGCGAGCGCATCGTCGAGGCCACGGCCGCCGCCTGGGTCTCGCGCTGGGCCGACCCCCTGCACGCGATCGCGATCGAGTGCCGCGCGACGCCCGGCACGGCGCACCTGCCGCGCATCCCCGGCCTCCCGGACGACGCCTACGGCGGCGACGGCCAGCTCACCAAGCGCCACGTCCGCGCGCTCACGCTCGCCGCGCTCGCGCCGGCGCCCGGCCAGCTGTTGTGGGACGTCGGCGCGGCGAGCGGGTCGATCGGGATCGAGTGGCTGCGCGCGGAGCCGTCGGCGCGGGCCATCGCGATCGAGGAGCGCACCGATCGCGCGCGGCAGGCGAAGGCGAACGCGCTCGCGCTCGGGGTGCCCGAGCTCGACGTGCGCACCGCCAAGGCGCCCGGCGCGTTCGCGCAGCTGCCGCCACCCGACGCGGTCTTCGTCGGCGGCGGCCTGACGACCCCCGGCCTGCTCGCCGCCTGCCACGCGGCGCTGAACTCCGGTGGACGGCTCGTCGCCAATGCCGTCACGCTCGAGGGCGAGCAGGTGCTCGCGACCGCGCGCGCCGAGCACGGCGGCCAGCTCGCGCGCTTTGACATCTCGCTCGCCGAGCCGCTCGGCGACTTCACGGGCTGGCGCCAGCAGCGGCCCGTCGTGCAGTGGGCCGCGACCAAGCGATGACCGTCCACTTCATCGGCGCCGGCCCGGGCGCGCCGGACCTCCTCACGCTGCGCGCCCAGCGCCTCATCGCGGCAAGCCCCGTCTGCCTCTACGCGGGTGCGCTCGTGCCGCCCGAGATCCTCGCCCACGCGCCGCCGGGCGCGCACGTCGTCGACACGCAGCACCTCGACCTCGACGCGATCGTCGCCGAGCTGAAAGCGGCTCACGACGACGGCTTGGATGTCGCGCGCCTGCACTCCGGCGACCTCTCGATCTTCAGCGCCGCCGCCGAGCAGATGCGCCGCCTCGACGAGCTGCAGATCCCCTGGGACGTGACCCCCGGCGTGCCCGCCTTCGCCGCGGCCGCCGCCGCGCTGAAGCGCGAGCTCACGATCCCCGGCGTCGCGCAGACGGTCATCCTCACCCGCTACGGCCGCCGCGCGTCGAAGATGCCCGCAGGCGAGCGGCTCGCCGACCTCGCTCAGCACGGTACGACCCTCGTCATTCACCTCGGCACGCAGGCGATCGAGGAGATCGTCGCCACGCTGACGCCGCATTACGGCGACGGCTGCGCGGCCGCTGTCGTCGCGCGCGCGTCGTGGCCCGACGAGCTCGTGCTGACGGGCACGCTCGCGACGATCGCCGAGCAGGTGCGCGAAGCGGGCGTCAAGCGCACGGCGACGATCCTCGTCGGGCCCGCGCTCGCCGCAGACGACCACCGCGAGAGCCACCTCTACTCCCGCACGCGCGTTCGCCCCCGGTAAAGGCGCGGGGTCGCGCTTGCGCCCGAGGTCGCCTGCGACCCGCAGCCGGGCGCTGCCTCGGAGGGGGCCTCACCAGTGCGTGACGTAGCCCTCGTCGTCGTCGGGCCGGCGGCCGCGGGCGCGCTTCTGGCGACACAGCGTGCAGACGGGATCCGCGCCGTCCTCGATCGTGACGGTCCCGGTGGGATCGACGTAGTCGTGGCGCCGCTCGCCCTCGAAGAAGACGTGCCCGCAATCCGCGCACGGCAGCGTGTTCGGGTGCGCCCGGCCGACCTCTCCGCCTGCCGGGCTCATCGGCTCGACGCCGCCCGCGCCGCACCCTGACGGGCGGATAGCTGCTTCATCGACACCTTGTACGCGATCGTGTCGATGGTGCTCTCGCCGGCACCGTCGCGGGTGCGCTTGGATGCCTGCTCGGGGGTGACGCCGAGGTCGGCGAGCTCGCGCGCCGAGACCGGGTCAAAGCAGCGCGCGTCGAGCCAGCGCGTCGTCATCTCGTCGTCGAACTGCGCGTCGGTCCACGCGCTCGCCGCGGCCGCGGCGTCGTCGTCGCGATCGGCGAACTCCCCGTAGCGCCGGATCGTCTCGACGCTGGTCCTGCCTGCTCCCCAGTGCGTGGGCGTGCTGTTCACCTCCTCGAGGTCGAGCAGCCCGTTGTACACGATGTGAGCGTTGGCTGGCGGTCCGCGCGTGCCACGGTGCAGCCGTGCGCGTCGCGATCCGCGGCCCGCTCGAGACGGGCGCCGGCGAGGTCGGCGGGACCCGCGGGCTCGGGCGGCTCCGGGCTCGTCGTCGACCCGGATGTCCTGCGTCGATCGGGGGGTCCGCACCGTCGACAGGTCTCGCAGAGCGCTCGCGCCCGATCAGCGGCGCAGGAACGCCGACCGGGTCACCGGCACGAGGACGACGTTCGTCGGGCTGCGACCCGCCGCATCGACCGTGGTGAGGATGACCGGGAACCCGAGGATGGCCAAGCCGCCGACGTTGGCTTGGACGGCGAACTCGTGGCGGGGCGGACATGGCTGCGGGCGGCTGAAGTCGCACGCCGGCGAGCTCGTCTTCAGCGCTCCGATCCCGATGACGTCCACGCGACGGACGCCGCCGCCGTCGTCGGCCGCGCGCACGGTTCCAGACAGGGTGCCGTTGTGCACCTGTCCCGCGAACACGGCGGGCGCCGGGTTGGCGTGGTCGGTGATCGTGACGCGAGATGAATAGACGTCCAAGGACGACGGACCCTGGCCGGCGCAGCCGGCGGACTGCTCGCACTGAAGGCTCCACGCCAGCGATGTCGTCCCGGGCGGCGGCTGGAGCGACTGTGTCGGGACCGGGCCGGCGGACGGGTCGGCCGTCCCCGGAGGCGCGAACGCATCCGGTGCGGTCGGGCACGGCGCGCCCGCAGCACACGATGCCAGCACCGCCCCCGGCCCGGACGCGCCGGCTGCGGTTAGTGCCATCCTCCAGCCGCGGTCGCTCCGCGCGCCCCGATAGGCGGTCTCATAGCGTCTGACGGTCGTGGTCGGCGGCGCGTTGAACGTCATCGCCGCTGTGGCTCGATCGGGGACCGCGGGGGCCGCGGACGGCCGTGTCCGCAGCTCCATCCCTCGCCGCCAGCCTGCCCGGCGCCTGCGCTCGAGCAGCCTGCCTCCGCGATATCCAGCCCGACGGCCGTGATCTGCGGTCGCCAGGCACCGGTCGAGAAGACGCCGAGGCCTGCCGGCGCGGCGTTACAGGTGCGCACGACGTATCGTCCGGGCAGCAGGCCGGGGACTTCGGGCACCGCGAGAGGCGCTTTCGCGGCGGGCGCGGGTGTCGCTGCGGCGGCGCGAGCCTCTGTCCAGTCGAGCATCTCGCTGTAGACCGTCCGGGCGAATCTCCGCGTCGACGTACGCGTGAATCCAGGCGCTATCGCCGCGCGGGATGGTCCGCAGGATCGCGCGCTCCCCGATCTTGTCCTTGAGGACCACGCCCTGCTGCTGCGTGACGAGTTGGTCGGTCTCAAGCTCGTCGTCGAGCGTCGAGAGATCGTTGTCGGCATCGATGTACGCGTTGGCGTTCACGCCGTCGGTCGGTGTGCCGTCCGCGATCTGCGTTCGCTCGGGGTCGCTCGGCTGATACCGGCGCCCATAGATGAGAAACGCGTCAGGGCCAGAGGCCGGGCCGTAGTTCGGCGCCACGTCGTAGTCGTCCATGTTCGGCGCCGGCTCGCCGGCGGCCCCGAACACGCTGGGGATACCACCGAAATCAGCCGGCGCCCGCCGCGGTGTGTGGACCGGCGGACATGACCCCTACGGGGTAGGTTCGAGCGCATGAGCACTTCACACAAGACGATGAAGCTGGACGACGCCGAGGACATGGCCCCGAAGTACGGCATGGGCGACATGGGCTCGGCCCGCTTCCTGCGCAAGGATCTCGGCGCCCTGGGCATCGGCCTCGCCACCTATCGCCTGAATCCCGGGCAGCGCGTCGGCTTCGGCCACCGCCACACGGAGTGCGAGGAGGTGTACGTCGTCCTCGCCGGGTCGGGCCGCTTCAAGATCGAGGACGAGCTCGTCGAGGTCGCCGCGCGCGACGCCGTCTACTGCCCGCCGTCGGTCATGCGGGCATGGGAGGCCGGCCCGGACGGCCTTGAGATGATCGCGTTCGGCGCGCACGTCGAGGGCGACGGTGAGATCGACCAGGACTGGTGGACGGATTGACGTCGTGCGCGAACGCCTCCACGCCACTCCGAGCAGGTTCAGTGGTTCAAAACGGCCCTATAGGTCACGTTTTGAACCACTGAGCCGCGCGGCCGCGGCGTCGCTCGCTACTCGTGCGTCTCCACGAGCGCGGCGAGCCCCGCGCCGGCCCGTCGCGGCCATGTGGCAACCTCGACGGCGATGATCCTCATCCTGGGTGGGACCGCTGAAGCGCGCGAGCTCGCGGCGGGCCTGCACGCGCGAGGGGTCCCGGTGACGTCGTCGCTGGCCGGGCGGGTCGGGCGGCCGAGGCTGCCTGCCGGGGCGACGCGGATCGGCGGGTTCGGCGGCCCGGAGGGGCTCGCGCGCTGGATCGTCGAGCATGAGGCCGGGGCGGTCGTCGACGCCACGCACCCGTTCGCGCAGCGGATCTCCGCCTCGGCCGCCGAGGCATGCGCGGCCGCCGGCGTCGCGCTGCTGCGGCTCGAGCGACCGGGCTGGGACGAGCGGCCGGGGGATCGGTGGCGGTGGGTCGACGACCTCGGTGAGGCGGCGGCCGCGATCGCGCCGCAGCGCAGTGCTGCGCGCCCGCGAGTGCTCCTGACCACCGGCCGCCAGGGCCTCGCCGCGTTCGCGGCGTGCGACGACGCGTGGTTTCTCGTGCGCTGCGTCGATCCGCCGCAGCCGCCGCTGCCCCGCGCGCACGAGCTGCTGCTCGACCGCGGCCCCTACACCCTCGAAGGCGAGCTCGCGCTCATCGACGCGCACGCGATCGACCTCGTCGTCACGAAGGACAGCGGCGGCCCGCTTACCGTCGCCAAGCTCGACGCCGCTCGCGAGCGCGGGCTGCCGGTCATCGTCGTGCGCCGTCCGGCGCGCCCCGACGACGTCGCCACCGTCACGACCGTCGGCGAGGCCCTGGCTTGGGCGACCGCCGCAGCAGGTACGTGTCCATGATCCAGCCCTTGCGCTCGCGCGCCTCGCCGCGCACGCGCTCGATCTCGCCGGCGACGTCCGCCACGCGCCCGGACACGAGCAGCTCGTCGTCCGTCCCGAGGTAGGCGCCCCAGTAGATCTCGGCATCGGGGTCGACGTCGCGAAACGCGCAGCCGGCGTCGAGCATGACGACGACGTCATCGGCATCCGCGGGCCAGCCGCCCGCCAGCCTTCGCCCCGTCGTGATCTGAACCGGCTTGCCGACGCGGTTCAGCGCGATCCGGTGGCGCGCGGTCAGCGCCGCGATGCAGCTGATCCCGGGGACGACGTCGAGCTCGAACGCGACGTTCCCGCGCGCCGCGACCTCGTCGAGCACGGCGATCGTGCTGTCGTAGAGCGCCGGATCGCCCCACACGAGAAACGCCCCGCGCCGGCCGTCGGCGAGCTCCTGCGAGATGACCGCCTCCCAGACGTCCGCGCGCCTGCGCCGCCAGTCCTCGACGGCCTCGACGTACGCGGACGCCGCGCGGTCGCGCTGCGGATCGTCGACCGCGACGATCCGCCGCGCACCGCCCGGGACGTGGCGCGCGAGGATCTCCCGCCGCGCGCGCGAGAGCTCCTCGCGCCGCCCGGGCTTCTCGATGACGAAGAAGGCGTCGCACGCGTTCAGCGCCTTGACCGCCGCCACGGTGATGTCGTCGGGATCGCCGGCCCCGATCCCGACGATCGAGACGCGCCTCACCCGGGATACCGCCGCGGCGTGTACACCGCGCCGCCGGCGGTGACCCGCGTCGTCGACGAGCCCACGATGAGCAGCGTGCGCATGTCGATCGCATCCGCAACCGAGTCCACGTCGGCGAGCGTCGTGACGGTCACCGCCTCGTCCGCCGATCCGACGGCGCGCGCCACGACCACCGGCGTGCCCGGCGCGCGATGCCCGCGGAGCACCGCGAACGCGCGATCGAGCTGGTCGCGGCGCGTCCTGGACGCGGGGTTGTAGAGCGCGAGGACGAGGTCCGCGGCGCCGGCCGCGTCGAGCCGGCGCTCGACGACCGGCCAGGGCTTGAGCTGGTCGGACAGCGAGATGACGCAGAAGTCGTGCCCGAGCGGCGCGCCCACCCGCGCGGCCGCCGCCTGCATCGCCGACAGCCCCGGCACGACGCGCACCTCGACGTGCGGCAGGCCGTTGGACTCGACCTGCTCGTAGACGGCGGATGCCATCGCGAAGATGCCCGGGTCGCCCGAGGAGACCACGGCCACGCGCGCGCCCGCCGCCGCGAGCTCCAGAGCATGGCGCGCGCGCTGCGCTTCGACGCGGTTGTCCGAGGCGTGGCGGCGCTGCCCGCGCCGCGGCGCCACGCGCGCGAGGTAGTTCTCGTAGCCGACGAGGTCGTCGGCGGCGGCGAGCTCGGCCTGGGCCTCGGGCGTGAGCCAGTCGGCGCCCGCCGGGCCGAGCCCGACGACCGCGACGCTGCCAGCCGAGCCGTCGGTCGGCTCGCGGATCGCGGGGGGCACGAGCACGAGCGACATGTACGGCACCTTGCCGTCGACGTCGCGCAGCGCGGACAGGCGCTCGACGTCCGAGCTCGCGCGCTCGACGTAGACCGCGCGCCCCGCGACGCCCGCGCGCTCGGCGGCGTCGCGCACCCGCTCGAACGTGCGCCCGAGCTTGATGACCACCGACGCGTCGCTCGCGCGCAGCCGCGCGGCGAGGACGTCCGGGGGCAGGGTGCCGGGGAGGACCGTGAGGACGTCGTCGCGCTTGGCGAGCGGCGTCCCGGCCGCGGCGGCGGCGGCGCTGAACGACGTCACGCCGGGGATGACCTCGGTCTCATACCGCGGCGCCAGCCGTTCGTGGAGGTACATGTAGGAGCCGTAGAAGAACGGGTCGCCCTCGCAGAGGACGGCGACGTCGCGCCCGGCGTCGAGGTGCTCGGTGAGCTGCGCGGCGGCCGCGTCGTAGACCTCGAGCAGCGCGGCCTCGTAGCCGCCCGGGTGGTCGGTGACCTCGGTGGTCACGGGGTACGTCAGCGCGACCTCGACGATGTCGGCATGCAGGAACGCCGCCGCGATCCTCCGTGCGACGCTGCGCCTGGCGGGCATTTGGATAGCGGACGACGTCCGCCGCCTCGATGAGGCGAGCGCCTTGAGCGTCAGCAACTCGGGCTCGCCGGGCCCGACGCCGACGCCGAAGAGACGGCCGGTCATTCGGCGGCGCTCGGGAGCGCGTTGACGGCCGCCGCGGCGATCGCGCTGCCGCCGCGCCGGCCGAGGAGGATGAGGTGCTCGGCGACGCCGGGGTGCATGACGAGC
>CAWEOF010000046.1:0-31362 GCA_963810605.1 uncultured Actinomycetes bacterium | reverse complement strand
GTTGCGTACGAGCTGGAGACGGCGCCCGTTTGAGTGGGCCACAAGCGCTGCCCGCAAACTCCGGGGTGGGCACATGGTGCCGTCCACCCCGGGATCTAGCATGGCTGCCGTGATGAACGAGGCCCACTTCGGCGAGATCGAGAAGGTTCTTCTGTACGTGTCGGAAGCGCGCGAACGCGCCGAGCGCGCCCGCCGCGAGCTCAGCAAGACGGGTGCCGAACCGCATCTCATCGCGGCGCTGCGGGCCAGCGAAGCCGTGTTGCTCGCCGAGCACCGGCGTTTGATGCAATCGACGTTCTACGCGGTCACCGACCAGGAGCGCCTCGCTGTCTGACGCCACCGCGCCGGTGGCGCTGACCGGCGAGGAGATCCGCGCACGGCTCACGGCGTTCGCAGCGCGCTGGAGCCTCTACGCGGGCAGCGAGCGCGCGGAGGCGCAGACGTTCCTCAACGATCTGCTCGAGTGCTACGGCAGCCAGCGCCGTGCCGTGGGCGCCGAGATGGAAGTCCGCCAGGACCGCGGCTTCGTCGACTTCCTCTGGCCCGGTGTCTGCCTCGTGGAGATGAAGGCGCCGACCGAGTCCAAGCGCCTCGCCCGCCATCGGCCCCAGGCCATGGCCTACTGGGAGCGAGCCGCGGACCCCGATCGCGGCGTCCCCGCACCCGACTACGTGGTGCTGTGCTCGTTTCATCGCTTCGAGGTGTGGGAGCCCGGCCGGTTCCCCGGTGCGCCGCGAACGACGTTCGAGCTCATCGAACTGCCTGACCGCTATGACGCGCTGCTGTTTCTGTCGGGGCGCGAGCCCGTGTTCGTCGGCGGCCACGCCGCGGTCACCCGCGATGCCGCGAAGATGGTCACCGAGTTGAGCCGGCGTCTGGCCGATCGCCGCTGCGGCGGCCCCGACGAGCGGCGCGATTTCATCCTGCAGTGCGTGTGGTCGATGTTCGCCGAGGATCTCGGGCAATTGCCGGGCCACGGCTTCACCCGAATCGTCGAGGAGCTGCTGGCCGCGCCGCGCCGCTCCAGCGCCGACGAGCTCGGGCGGCTGTTCGAGCTGCTCGACGATCCCTCGCCGAAGCGGCCGGAGCACGGGCTGTACGCCGGTGTCCCGTACGCCAACGGGGGTCTCTTCGCGCGCCCGGCGCGCCTGCATCTCGAGCGCGACGAGCTTGAGTTGCTGCGTGCGGCGAGCGGCTTCAACTGGCGCGCCGTGGAGCCGCAGATCTTCGGCTCGCTGCTGGAGGGCACGCTCGGCCACGACAAGCAGTGGGAGCTCGGCGCGCACTACACCCACGACGCCGAGATGCAGAAGATCGTCCAGCCGACGATCGTGCGGCCGTGGGCCGAGCGGATCGGGAACCTCTCCAGCCTGGCGGAGGCTGGCCGCGCGCAGGCGGACCTCATGAGCTACGTCGTGCTCGATCCCGCCTGCGGCTCGGGCAACTTCCTGTACCTCGCCTATCGCGAGCTACGCCGTATCGAGCGGCGCCTGCACGAGCGCGAGGCCGAGCTGCGGCGCGCCGCCGGGCTATCCGATGCGCCGCGATTGAACGTCTTCTTCCCTTTGCAGAACATCCGCGGCATGGAGATCGACCCGTTCGCGGTGGCGCTCGCTCGGGTGACGCTATGGATGGGACACAGGCTCGCCGTGGAGGAGCTCGCGCTCGACGAGCGAACGCTGCCGCTCGTCGACCTGTCAGGCATCGCCAACGCCGACGCGCTGTCTGAACCCTGGCCGCGAGCGGACGCGATCATCGGCAACCCTCCGTATCACGGCTCGCAGAACCTACGCGGCGTGCTCGGAGACCGGCGCGTGCGGTGGTTGTCCGAGCGCTTTGGCTGCGGCGTCCAGGATCTGTGCGTCTACTGGTTTCGCCGTGCGGCCGACCACATGCAGCCCGGCGCGCGCGCCGGGCTCGTCGGGACCAACTCGATCAGCCAGAACCGTGCTCGCGCGGCGAGCCTCAACTACGTCGTCGAGCACGGCGGCGTCATCACCGACGCTGTCTCGCGGCAGAAGTGGCCCGGCGAGGCGGTCGTCAACGTCAGCATCGTCAACTGGGTGGCGCAGCCCGACGAGCCGCCCACAGCGTTCGAGCTTGACGGCGTGCCGGTTGCGGGCATCAGCACGCGCCTGCGCGAGTCGAAGCTCGCGATCGAGGAGTACGAGGTGCTCGAGGCGAACCTCGGTCGTTCGTTCCAAGGCCCGATTCCGGCAGGCAGCTTCTACCTCACCGCCGACGAGGCGGGCGATCTGCTGGCGATCGAGGACGCGCGGTACGCCGATGTCGTTCGCCCATATCTCGTGGGCGACGACATCACGGACGATCCCGCGCAACGACCCCGTCGATACATCATCGACTTCGCACATCGACCGCTCGAATCCGCCGCGCGCTATCCGGCGGCCATGGCTCTCGTGCGCACGAGAGTGAAGCCTGAGCGAGACGTCAACCGCGACCGCGGATTTCGCGAGCGGTGGTGGCTCTTCGGACGTCCACGCGGCGAGCTGCGTGCGGCGCTTGCGCCGCTGGACCGCTACATCGCCGGCAATCGTGTCGGCAAGCGTTTCCTCTACAGCTGGCAACGGCCGGAGGTCTGCCCGAGCGATCTCACCATCGTCTTCGCGTTCGACGACGACTACGCGATCGGCATTCTGACCGCAGTCCCCCATCAGGCATGGGCGCGCTCCGAGTCCTCGACGTTGCGCGTCGATCTGCGCTACACCCCCACCACCTGCTTCGAGACGTACCCCTGGCCAACTCCGACGCCGCGTCAGCGGGCGCGGATCGGCGATGTCGCGGCCCGGCTCGTCACCGCACGGCAGGCGATCACACGCGCGGAGCGCATCGGCCTCACCGCGTTGTACAACGCCGTCGACGACGGCGCATGGCGCCCTATCGCAGACCTCCACCGCCAGCTCGACGTGGCCGTCCTCGACGCCTATGGCTGGCCCGCGGCGCTGCGCGACGACCCGCTGGAGCTCAAGCGGCGGCTCGCCGAACGCCACGCCGCGATCCGATCGGGCGAGATCGGTTACGCGCCCTTCCCGCAGGCACCGTGAGAGGATCCGGGTCCGATGCCGCCACACCCGAACGAGCCCTGGAAGGCGTGGGCGATGGACGATGCCGAGCAGCGATTCGACGAGCTGCTTCGGTGCGCGGTCGAGGATGGCCCCCAGTTCATCGAGCGTCACGGCGAGGCGATCGTCGTCGTGGTGGCCGCCGATGAGTACCGCCTGCGCAAGCAGCAGGAAACCGGGCACCGAGCAATGAGCGAGACGCCGGAACGGGGTCCGCTCGACCCGTGGGAGCCGCCACTCGCGGAGGCGGGCGGGTAGGGTCTCGCGCCATGCGCTTCTTCGAGTACGAGGCCCGCGAGATCGTCAAGCGCGCGGGCATCCCGGTCACGGACTTCGGCTTCACGACGGACGCCGCCGAGGCCAAGGCGATCGCCGAGCGGATCGGCGGGCCGACGGTCATCAAGTCGCAGGTGCTGACGGGCGGGCGGATGAAGGCCGGCGGCGTGAAGTTCGCCGACACGCCTGAGGAGGCGGAGTCCTACGCGGCCGACATCCTGAAGCTCGAGATCAACGGCCAGCACCCGCGCGGCGTGCTCGTCGACCCGAAGGCCGACGTCAAGCAGGAGTACTACGCGGGCGTCGTCTGGGACGGCGTCGCGAAGAAGCCGGTGATCCTCTTCAGCGACATGGGCGGGATCGACATCGAGGAGGTCGCGCGCGAGCACCCGGACCACGTCGGGCGCGTGCACCTCTCGAACATCCTGCCGCTCTCGGACTTCCACGCGAAGCAGTGCATCGCCCAGACGGGCGTCACGGGCCGCGCGCTCACGCGCCTCACCCCGATCGTCCGCAAGCTCGCCCAGCTGTTCGTCGACTACGACATGACGCTCGCGGAGATCAACCCGCTCGCCGAGATGCAGGACGGCTCGTTCGTCGCCCTCGACGCGCACATGGACATCGAGAGCGAGGCGCGCGGGCGCCACAAGCAGCTGCTGAAGGATCTCGGCGTCGGCGACGACGAGACCCGCGAGGCACGCGAGCCGACCGCGTTCGAGCTCGCCGGCGAGGCCGTCGACGGCTCGAGCCACCGCGGCGTCGCGGGCAACGTCACGGAGTTCGACGGCAACATCGGCCTCGTCATCGGTGCGGGCGGCGGCTCGCTCACGCTCTTCGACGCGGTGCGCGCGCACGGCGGCGAGCCCGCGAACTACTGCGAGATCGGCGGCAACCCCGACGTCCAGAAGGCGTGCGGCCTCGCCAAGCTCGTCCTGACCAAGCCGGGCGTCGACAAGATCGCCGTGATGATGTCGATCGTCTCCAACACCCGCGTGGACATCGTCGCGCGCGGCGTCATCAAGGCGTGCCTGGACCTCGGCATGGACCCGGCGGAGAAGATCGCGATCTTCCGCATCCCGGGCGCGTGGGAGGAAGAGGGCTTCAAGATCCTCGAGAAGTACGGCGTCGAGTACGCGGACCGCTCCGTCTCGATGCACGAGGCCGCGCGCCGCGCCGTCGCCAAGATCGCCGGCCCGGAGGCCGTCAAGGCATGAGCATCCTCATCGGCGCGGACACGACGTTCATCGTCCAGGGCATCACCGGTCGCGAGGCCGTCAACCTCACCCGCGAGTGCCTCGACTATGGCGAGGGCGCGAAGATCGTCGGCGGCGTGACCCCGGGTCGCAAGGGCCGCGACGTCCACGGCGTCGCGGTGTACGACACGATCGCGCAGGTCGTCGAGGCGCATGGCGGGCCGATCGACGGGTCGGTCGTCACGGTCCCACCCGCCTTCACGAAGGACGCGGTCTTCGAGGCGATCGAGAACGACATCAAGCTCGTCGTGATCGTCACCGAGCGCATCCCGCGGCGCGACGTCGCGCAGATGGTCGAGCTCGCGACGCTGCGCGGAGCGCGCATCATCGGCCCCAACTGCCTCGGGATGATCGTCCCCGACGTCGTGAAGATGGGCGGCATCGGCGGCCCGGCGCGCAACGCCGCGCAGGCATACACGCCCGGCCCGATCGGCGTCATCAGCCGCTCCGGCGGCATGACCACGGAGATGTCGAGCACGCTGAGCGCGGCCGGACTCGGCCAGTCGACCGCCGTCTCGATCGGCGGCGACGCCATCATCGGCTCGACGTACGCCGAGCTCATGCCGCTCTTCGAAGCCGACACCCAGACCGAGGGGATCGTCATCTACACCGAGCCCGGCGGGCGGATGGAGGCCGAGCTCGCGCGCTGGGTCACCGAGACCGGCTGCACGATGCCGATCGTCGCGTTCATGGCGGGGCGCTTCATGGACGAGATGCCGGGCATGAGCTTCGGCCATGCCGGCACGATCGTCGAGGGCATCCAGGACACGGCGACCGAGAAGATCGCGCGTCTAGCCGAGGCCGGGATCACCGTCGCCGAGGAGATCTCCGAGATCCCCGAGATCATGAAGTCCAAGCTGGCAGCGAGGAGCGCCGCATGAGGTCCGACGCGATCTTCATCGCCATCGAGGTCGACGACGACACGCTCGCCAAGCACCCCGAGCTGCCGGCGCACCTCACCGAGGTCTGCCCGGTCGCCATCTACCGCGAGCCGACCCCCGGCGTCCTCGAGATCGTCGCCGAGAACGTCGACGAGTGCGTCCTGTGCGGCCTGTGCCTCGCGAAGTCCGACGGGGCCGTCAAGGTCATCAAGCTCTACGACGACGGCGCGGTCCTGAAGGACTAGCAGCCGCTACTTGAGCTGGTCCGGCGTCATGCCGGGCGGGCCGAGCAGCTCGATCCCGTGCTCGGCCGCCAGCGCAGCTGCGCGCGCGATGTCGGGCGGCCCGTCGAGCACCGGGACGCGGTGCTCCAGGGCAGGCGTGCCGAAGCTCCGCACGAAGTCCTCGAACCCCGCCGGCAACATCGTGACAAGGCCGCGCAGCGCGGTCGAGCCGGTGGCCTGGAAGGTGTGTGGCACGCCTCGCGGTCCGTGCGCGCAGTCGCCCGGCCCGAGGACGTGCATCTCGTCTCCGACCCAGACCGTCTGCTCTCCCTCGACGACGTACCAGCCCTCGTCGAGGTCGTTGTGAACATGCAACGGCGTGCCGGAGCCCGGCGGTGCCCAGAACTCGCACAGCGAGTACGTACCACCGGTGTGCTCGCCACCGACCAGCACGTCCATCAGCTGATCGAAGAACCAGTAGGACTCCATCGGCGAAACCTTATCGGGCCGTCACGCCGTCGGTACGTACCTCAACTCGAGCATCGCGATGTCATCCATGCGTAGCGCGTCCCCGGCCATGGTCGCCGTCACATGGTCCAGGCACGCCTCGATCCCGGGTGGAGCGCTGTCGATCGTCCGGCGCAGCAGCTCCAGCCGGCTGATGATCCCGTCGTCGCGACGCTCGACGAGGCCATCGGTGTAGAGGAACAGGCGCTCCCCGGCCCGCAGGGTGAGCCGCCCCTGCGGGATGGCGGCGCCCGCGGGCAGCGTGCCGAGCGGCGTCGAGCGCGCCTCGTCGAGGTACGACGACCCGCCGTCGCGGCCGATGAGCAGAACGGGCAGATGGCCCGCGCTGACGTAGCGCAGCTCGCCGGTGGCCACGTCGAGGTCGAGGTAGACGAGCGTCGTGCTCAGCCCCTCCGCGAGGTGGTCGGTCATGTGGTGCAGCTTGCGCACGACGTCCACCGGCTCGAGGCCCTCGATCGCGTAGGCGCGCAGCGCTGTGCGTAGCTGGCTCATCGTCACGGCCGCCTCGATGCCGCGTCCGACGACGTCGCCGATGGCGATGCCGACGCGACCGCACGGAAGCGGGATGACGTCGTACCAGTCGCCACCGACCTCGGTCTCGCGGCTGCCCGGCAGGTAGCGCACGGCGAGCTCGATGCCGTCGACCTCGGGCAGCTGGCTCGTGATCATGCTGCGCTGCAAGGTCTGCGCCAGGCGGCGCTCCCCGATGCCCTGGACCATGCCGATGAGGTACTGCGGCGCCCCGGCGTCGTCACGGAAGACGCCGACGGTCAGCTCCGCCCAGATCGTGTCGCCGTCCGGGCTGATGTAGCGCTTCTCGAAGCTGTACTCCTCCGACTCGCCCGCGAGCAGCCGCAGCATCGCGTGCTCGGAGTCGCCCGCGTCCTCCGGGTGCGTGATGTCCACCGGCCGCGCGCCGATCAGCTCCGCGCGCGTCCGCTGCACTGTCCGGCAGTACGCGTCGTTGACCTGCACGTAGCGGCCCGTGAGGTCGGCCAGCGCCATACCGACCGGCGCCTGCTGGAACGCGATCCGGAAGCGCTCCTCGCTGGCGCGCAGCGCCGCCTCGGCCGCATGCTCACGCGTCATGTCGCGCGCGATGGTCGCGTAGAAGTCCACTTCGCCGTCCGGTCCGGTGTGCGCCACGACGACCTGCGAGACGGGGATCTCATGCCCGTCGCGATGCATCCGTCCGCCTTCGCCGCGCCAGATTCCATCGCGCCGGGCGATCGCGAACCCTTTTGTTGCGTATGAGCTCGCGGGCCCACGCGGGCGCGAACTCGCCGGCTCGGCGTCCGCGGATGTCCTCGTCGAGGCCCATGCCCACCATCCGCCGGCCGCCCGCGTTGACGTACAGGAGGTTCTGGTCGTGATCGGCGATCGACACCCAGTCCGACGTCGCCTCGAGCACGGCGCCGTAGTGCTTCTCGGCGCTGCGGGCGGCGGCATCGTCGTACACGACGAGCACGGCGTCGCCGAGCCGAGACGCCGTCAGCCGGAAGCCGCCCGAGAACTCGCGGTTGCCCGCGAACCGGTCGCCGTAGTCCGTCACGGTCTGCAGCGGCTCGCCGGTGCAGAGCACGACGACGAGCTCGTCGAAGAGCTTGCGGGGCGGCGCCCACAGGCCCTCTAGAACGCGCCGGCCCACCAGCCGCGAGATCGGCATCCCCGCGGCGCTGCCCGCCCACGCGTTGACGTAGTCGAACACGAAATCCACGACGCCGTCCGACGTGTCGCGGACGGGCCGCAGCAACACGGCCCCGACCGGCACGTGGTCGAGCGCGGCGAGATCGCGCATGGTCGCCACGGCCGTGGCGACCGGATCGGCTCCGTCCCTGTCTGAGTGCATCATTGCCGTGTTGTTTGTACACGGCATGCCCGCCCCTCGCCATCCCTGGCGCGTCAAAATCAGGCTGGGCCGCAGCCCGTCAAAAGAGGTTCTTCAGCTGCTCTTCGAGCGCCTTGTCGAGCGCCTCGTCGGCGGCGGGGTGGGGCTCGGGCTCGTCGTCGGCGCGCACGACCCGCAGCAACGGCGCCTCCGGCACGGCGGTGCGCGCGAAGAACTCCTTCGGCGTCGCGGCGCCGGGCCGTGCGAGGACCCGCACGAGCGCGTCGACGACCTCGGGGTCGAACTGGGTCCCGGCGCAGGCCCGCAGCTCCTTGATCGCGGCCTCCGTCGTCTGCGCGCGGCGGTACGGGCGGGTCGTCGTGATCGCGTGGAACGTGTCGGCAACCGACACGATGCGCGCCGGCAGCGGCACGTCCTTGCCGGCGGTGCCGTCGGGGTAGCCGCCGCCGTCCCAGCGCTCGTGCGACGCACGCACGATCTGGCCGACGTCGGTCATGCTGCCACCGACCTTGTCGAGCATCCGCTGGCCGGCGATCGTGTGCTGGCGCATGACCGCCCACTCGTCGTCGTCGAGCGGCCCGGGCTTGTTGACGATCGACTTCGGCACGGCGATCTTGCCGACGTCGTGCAGCAGCGCGCCGAACTCGACGAGCCGGCGGTCGTCCTCGTCCAGGCCCATCTCGTCGGCGATCTCAAGCGACAGGGCGATGACGCCGTAGCTGTGCTCGCCGGTGTACTCGTCGTCGGCGACGATGACCTCGCCCAGCAGGAACGCCGTGCCGCGATAGGCCGCCGACAGCTCGATCGCCTGGTCGATGCGCGTGCTGCGCTCGCGGGCGAAGACGCGCAGCAGCCCCGCCAGCGGCAGCACGAGCAGGAAGGCCAGCGGCGCGTCCTGCGCGACGAGCGCGGCCATGAGGCCGATCGGCGTCAGCAGGACGTCGACGAGGAAGACGAGTCCGATCATGCGCAGCTGCACGCGGGGCCTGACGCCGAGCACCAGCCGTTCGCGGATCATCCCCGCGGCGGTGTCGCCGATGAACTGGCTCGCGAGCGCGAGGAGGTACAGGGGCCACTCGCCGGAGTCCAGGCCGTGGACGCCGCCGGCCGTCAGCACGATCGCCGGACCGACCGCGAACCACGAGTTGCCCGCCGCGACGAGCAGGCCGCGCGCCGGGTTGTGGTCGCGCCAGACGTCGGGCAAGCGGCCGATCGCGAGCGCGGACATGGCGATCAGGGGAGCCCAAGCCGGATCGACGACGAACAGGACGGGCACAAAGACGATCTGCAGCGCCATCACGAAGCCGGCGCCGACATCGAACTCCACGCGCGAGGCGATCGCGAGCGCGCCGATGAGCGCGATCGTGACGTCGAGCGGCGGCATCTGCGCCGCGGAAAGCAGCGGCAACGCAAGCGCGATCGCGGCAAGCGCGAGGACGGAGCTCGTCTCGACGATCGCCTCGCGGCGCTCCGCGCGTCCGCGCCTGCGCTCGTGGCGGTCGGCCATAAGCCGTTGCGCTGCACCCGTGAGGTGCGGCTTGCTATCGCCGCGCAGGCGAGCGAGCGGTGCCGGCTTGTGGTCGTTCACACAGTCACCCCCGAGCAGTATCGGCGCGACCCCATCCTAGCCGGAGCGCCTGGACGGATGTCCTACCAACCCGGGCGCGCGCTACGCCGATGGAGCTCGCGCGCCGACACCGTGACGCAGCGGACAGGCGCCAACCTCGGGAAAGGACCCCTCTTGTTCACACGTCGTTTGAAACTGCGTATCGGTTCGACCACATCGATCGCCCTCGCCGCGCTGTCGTTCGGCGCTGTCTCCGCGAACGCGGGCATCCTCGTCAGCTCGGCGCCTTCTTGCGACGCACAACCACTGTCCACGCCGTTCCAGCCGTGGCTGGACTACGCGAGCTACACGCCGCTGAGGGGCGGGGACTTCGAGTCCTCGGCCGCCGGGTGGTCGCTGAGCGGCGGCGCCGCCGTCGCCAACGGCAGCGAGTCCTTCAACGTCGCCGGCCCGGGCTCGTCCTCGCTGACGATCCCGTCGGGCGGCTCGGCGACGAGCCCGGCGATCTGCGTCGGCATCGAGCATCCCACGATCCGCTTCTTCGCCAAGCGCAACACCGGCGGGCTGCTCGGCCTCTCGACGATGCGCGTCGACGTGCTCTTCGAGACGAACGTCGGCCTCGTCTCCAGCCTGCCGATCGGCGTCGTCCTGCCGTCGGGGTCCTGGCAGCCGACGCTCCCGATGACCGTCATCGCGAGCCTCCTGCCGCTGCTTCCGGGCCAGACGACGCCGGTCGCGTTCCGCTTCACGCCGCTGCTCGGCGGCAGCTGGTCGGTCGACGACATCTTCGTCGACCCGTACGGCCGCCACTAGATCGTCGTCCGCAACGCCTCCGGCGCTTCGGACCGGCTGCTGCGCGCAGCCGGGCCGGGGCGCCGCGGTCGTCTAGCTGCGCGCGCGGCGCAACCGCAGGCGTTCTTCCTGCTTCTCCACGACGTGGACGATGAGCTTGAGGATCTCCTGCACGCCGCTCGCCTTCGCCTGGCCGTACGTGAAGGCCTCGCGCCAGTCGGCGATGTGGGCCTCCTTCGCCATGACGTTGAAGAACGAGCGCGGCATCTGGACGCGGACGCGGGCGTCCTCGCCGATGCCCTTCGTCACCTTGACCTGGCCGGGGCCGCTGAGCTCGACGCGGTACATCTGCACGTCGCCGCGGCCCTTGAGCTCGACCGCGAAGATCAGCTTGAGCGGCGCGAGCGCGGGAACGTCCTCGATGAACCGCTCGACGGCGATCTCGATGAGCGTCTTCGCGTCTTCGTTGGTCGTCACGACGCGCAACCCTAGTTGACCGGCCCGGGGACGGCGGGGCGATCAGATCTTGTGGCGCTGCAAGAGCTTCTTGCCGATGACCATGCGCTGGATCTCCGACGTGCCCTCGCCGATGAGCAGCAGCGGCGCGTCGCGGTACAGGCGCTCGATCTCGTACTCCTTGGAGTAGCCGTAGCCCCCGTGGATGCGGAAGGACTCCTCGACGCAGAAGCGGCCGCATTCCGACGCGAAGAGCTTCGCCATGCCGGCCTCGAGCTCCGAGCTCTCCCCCGCGTCCTTCATCCGCGCGGCCTTGCGGGTGAGCAGGCGAGCGGCCTCGATCTGCGTCGCCATGTCGGCGAGCTTGAACTGGATCGCCTGGTGCTGGGCGATCGGCTTGCCGAACGCCTTGCGCTCCTGCGAGTAGCGCAGCGCGAGCTCGAGCGCGCGCTGGGCGATGCCGACGCCGCGCGCCGCGACGTTCGCGCGCCCGACCTCGAGCGCGTCCATCATCTGGATGAAACCCTTGTTGAGGCCGGCCTCCTCGCCGCCGAGGATGTTGTCGGCCGGGCAGCGGTAGCCGTCGAAGACGAGCTCGGTCGACTCGACGCCCTTGTAGCCCATCTTCTTCAGCGGCGGCGGGACGTCGAAGCCGGCCCACTGGCCGGTGTTGTGCGAGACGCCGGGCTCCTTCTCGGCGACGAAGCACGTCATGCCCTTGTAGCGCGGGTCGGCGGCGGGGTCGGTCTTGACGAGCACGAAGACGAGGCCCGAGCGCAGGCCGTTCGTGACCCACATCTTCTGGCCGTTGATCTCGTACGTCCCGTCGTCTTGCTTGCGCGCGGTCGCCTTCAGCGCCTGCACGTCGGAGCCCATCTCCGGCTCGGACAAGCTGAACGCCGCGCGCAGCTCGCCGGTCGCCATCTGCGGCAGCCATTTCTGGCGCTGCTCCTCGGAACCGAACTTCATGAGCAGGTACGAGCCGATGAAGTGCGTGTTGACGATCCCGGAGATCGAGATCCAGCCGCGCGAGAGCTCCTCGACGATCATGACGTAGGTCGTCAGGTCCATCCCGAGCCCGCCGTACTCCTCGGGGATCGTGACCCCGAACAGCCCGAGCTCCTTCATCTGATCGACGATGTCCTGCGGGAACTCGTCCTCGTGGTCGAAGTGCTCTGCGTTGGGCAGGATCTGCTCGTCGGCGAACTGGCGGACCATCGCGATGATGTCCTTCTGCTCGTCGGTGTACTCGCTGTAAGTGGGGGCGACTGCCATACGCGCAGCTTACCTGCCGTTGGGGTGCGCGGGGAGCCTGCGAGACTGCGCGCCCCCGATGCGCAACTTCGCGTCAGAGATCGTCGAAGCGCCGCCGCCCTGGCGGCTCGCGCTCGTCGAGCTGGCGCGCGACGGTGCGCGCCGCGAGCGGTCGTTCGGCGAGGTCGCGGCCGCCGCGCGGACGCTGGCCGCGCACCTGCACGAGCGCGGCGTGCGACGCGGCGACACCGTGCTCACGCTCATCGGCAACACGCCGGACTGGGTCGTCGCGATGGTGGCCTGCTTTCGCCAGGGGTACGTCGCGCTGCCGTGCAACGAGCAGCTGCGCGCGAAGGACCTGCGCCTGCGTCTGGCCGCGTGCCCGCCCGCGCTCGTCGTCTGTCATGAGCGCAACGCAGCCGTGCTCGCAGAGGCGGGCTGGTCCGGCCCGACGGTCCTCGTGCCGGGCGAGCTGCCCGTGCGCGAGCCTCCCGGGCCCGCGGACCTCTCGCCGCTGGATCCGTGCCTCGTCACGTTCACGAGCGGGACCGCGGGCGAGCCGAAGGCCGTCGTGCACGGCCAGCGCTACCTCGCCGGGCAGGCGCTGCAGGCCGAGCACTGGCTGGCGCCGCGGGCCGGCGATCTCGTCTGGTGCACGGCGGCCAGCGGCTGGAGCAAGTCGGCGCGCAACGTCTTCGTGGCGCCGTGGATCCGCGGCGCGGCCGCGCTCTTGCACGACGCGCGCTTCGATCCGGCCGAGCGCCTGGACCTGCTCGAGCGCGAGCGCGTGAACGTGCTCTGCATGGCGCCGACCGAGTACCGCGTCATCGCCAAGCGCGCCGCGCTGCGCCCGATGCCCGCGCTACGCGGGCTCGTCGCCGCCGGGGAGGCGCTCAACCCCGAGGTGCTGCGCGCCTGGCAGGAGGCGACGGGCCTTGCGATCCGCGACGGCTACGGGCAGACCGAGACCGGCCAGCTCACCGGGACGGCGCCGGGCGAGGGTGTCAGGCCGGGCTCGATGGGCCGTGCGCTGCCCGGTATCGCGCTTGAGATCGACGACGGCGAGCTCGTGGTCGACCCGGCGACCGTGCCCACGTTCTTCCTGCGCTACGAGGGGTCCGACGCCCCGCACGGCGTGTGGCGCACGGGCGACCGCGTCGCGCAAGACGACGACGGCTTCTTCTTCTTCGAGGGCCGCACCGACGACGTCATCATCTCCGCCGGCTACCGCATCGGCCCGTTCGAGGTCGAGTCGGCGCTCGTCGCCCACGAGGCCGTCGCCGAGGCGGCGGTCGTCGCGGCGCCCGACGAGGAGCGCGGCGCGGTCGTGCGCGCCGTCGTCGTCCTGCGCGACGGCTTCGCCCCGTCCGACGCGCTCGCCCGCGCGCTCCAAGACCACGTCAAGTCCCAGACCGCCCCCTACAAGTACCCGCGGATCGTCGAGTTCGCCGCCGAGCTGCCCAAGACCGCGAGCGGCAAGGTCCGTCGCGCGCTCCTGCGCGAGCGCGGCTGAAGCGGACTCAGGCGCGCGAACCCGTGCCGCGCTCGAGCTCCACGGCGATCGTCGCGACGTCGTCGAGCTCGCCCGTGGCAACGCTCATGACGAGCCGATACGCGTCGTCGTTGGTCAGCCTCAGGCGCATGCCGTTCATCCCGTAGAACGCGATCGTCGCCGCAAGCGCCAAGCGCTTGTTGCCGTCGACGAGCGCATGGCTGCGCGCCAGCGAGTGCAGCAACGCGGCAGCCTTCTCGTGGATCGCGGGATAGGCGTCCTTCCCGAACACCTTCGCCTGCGGACGGCCGAGCGCGGACTCCAGCAGGCCATGGTCGCGGACGACCGCAGCCGTCCCGAGCACCCGCTCTCCGACGTAGAGCAGGTCTTCGAGACCGAGGAAGATCACTCGCCGAGGCGCTCGAGCGCTTCCGCATAGCGCGGAAGCTCCTCGTCGAGCACCCGGTCGAGCAGCTCACGGCGACTCGTCCGGTCGATGTACTCCCGCACCGCGCCACGCGCGACCTCCTGCATCGAGCGCCCCTCCCGGTGGGCGGTCTCGCGCAAGGCCTCCGTCTCGTCGTCGGTCAACCGCAGCGTCATCGCCATGCCGACGACGATACCACCTGTGATACCACGTCGGCTACCCCGGCAGCGCGACGATCGCGTCGATCTCGACCTGCGCGCCCATCGGCAGCGCCGCGGCACCGATCGTCACGCGCGCCGGGGGGTCGGCCTGGAAGAACTCGGCGTAGGCCTCGTTGACGGCCGCGAACGCGTCCATGTCCGTGAGGTAGACGGTCATTCGCACGGCGTCGGCGAGGGACGCGCCGCCGGCCGCACACACGGCCGCGAGGTTGCGCAGGCACTGGCCCGCCTGCTCGCCCGGCGTGTCACCGACAAGGTCGCCGGTCTCGGGGTCCAGCGGGGTCTGGCCCGAGCAGAAGAGCAGCCCGGCAGCGCTGATCGCATGGCTGTATGGGCCGATGGCCGCCGGCGCGCCGAGGGCGGTCACGGGCTCGCGACGTGAGGACATGGTGGGCGACTCTCTTCGCTCGGGGACCGGAGTGCCGGACGCTATCGCGCTGCTACCGTCAGAACGGATGCGCCTAACGGCACCGCTGGCTCTGCTCGTTGCCGTAGGCGTTCTGCTCCTCGTCGCGCCGACGGCCGGCGCGGCCATCGCCTTCTCGCCGTGCGCTGCCAGACCGGCCTTGCAGTGCGGCTCGCTTGACGTCCCGCTGGACCGCAGCGGCGCCGTCCCGGGTACCGTGCGGCTCGTCGCCGCACGCCGGGTCGCACCGTCGAATCCGACGAACACCGCGGTCCTCGGCCTCGCGGGCGGCCCTGGCCAGGCTGCGCTCCCGCTCATCTCCGACTTCGCCACGCTGCTCGCGCCCGCGCTGAGCACGCGCGATCTGCTGATGTTCGATCAGCGCGGCACCGGCGTCTCGAGCCCGCTGACGTGCTCGCTGACCGGCGACTCGCTGACCGCGGCCGGCCAGCGCTGCGCGAGCGACATCGGCATGCGGCGCAGCCACTACACGACGGCCGCCAGCGTCGAGGACATCGAGGCCCTGCGGGCGAACAGCGGCTACGACAAGCTCGTCCTCTACGGCGTCTCGTACGGCACCAAGGTCGCGCTCGACTACGCCGCGCGCTACCCCACCCGCACCGCCGGGCTGATCCTCGACTCGGTCGTGCTGCCGCCCGGTCCCGACCCGCTGCAGCGCTCGACGTTCGCGGCGATGCGCCGCGTCCTCACCGAGCTGTGCGCCGGCGGCGAGTGCGCCGGGATCTCCGGCAATCCCGCCGGCGATCTCTCGAGCCGCGTGCGCAGCCTCGCGCGCAAGCCGCTGCGCGGTCTGCTCACGAGCGCCCGCGGCGCGCATCAGCGCGTCGAGCTCGTCCGCGGCGACCTCTTCGACGTCATGCTCATGGGAGACCTCAACCCGACGCTGCGCGCCGAGCTGCCAGGCGCGCTGACGTCGGCCCGCAAGGGCGACTCGGCGCCGCTCATCCGGCTCGCCGCACGTTCGGCGGGGATCATCGGCTTCGCCAAGCGGCAGGCGGCCGGCAGCGAGTTCTCGGACGCGGTCTTCGCCGCGACGCTCTGCGAGGAGGGCAACTTCCCCTGGAACCGCGCGTCGAACATCAGCGGCCGCGCGCAGCAGATCAACGCCGTGGCGCGCGGCATCGGGGAGGCGGCCTTCAGCCCCTTCGACATCGCGACCGCCCTGAGCACCGAGATGATCTCGCTGTGCCTCGGCTGGCCGTCGACGACCGGCGGCTACGTGCCCGCGGGGCCGCTGCCCGACGTCCCGACGCTCGTCATCGCCGGCAAGACCGACATCCGCACGCCGGCCGAGGACGCCGCGGTCGTCAAGTCGCTCATCCCGTCCGCGCAGCTGCTGGCGGTCCCGTTCACGGGCCACTCGACGCTCGCGAGCGACCTGTCCGGCGAGCAGTGCGCCGCGCGCGCTGTGCGGCAGTTCTTCATCGGAGAGCTCGTGACCCCGTGCGCGGCCGCCGAGAACCCGTTCTCGCCCACCCCGGTCGCCCCGACGAGCTTCAGCCGCCTGAAGGCGACGGGGCGCGGCGGCAAGGTCGGACGCACGATCACCGCGGCGCTCGCGACCGCCCAGGACATGCGCCGCCAGATCATCGGCGACGCGCTCGAAGCCGGGCGGCTGCCGGCGCGGGCCGGCGGCCTGCGCGGCGGACGCGTCGTCGTCCGCAGGGAGATCCTCACGCTCTTCGACGTCGTCTACGTGCCCGGCGTCAAGGTGTCGGGCAGCGTGCCGCTCAGCGGCGGCCTCCAGCGGCTGACGGTCAGCGGCTCGAAGGCCGCCAAGGGGAAGATCACGGTCACGTCGTCGTCGATCACCGGCCGCCTCGGCGGCCGCAAGATCAGCATCGTGGCTCGGGCCGCCGGCGCGCGTGCGGGCGCGCTCGAGGCCGACTACCGCCGGCTCCTGCGCCGCTTCAAGCTGCGCAACGCGCGCTAGCCAGCGGCGCCTGGCGGGTCGAGCGACCGCGCTCGACGGGTACCGTCCAGCGCATGCCCAACGCGCTTGCCGGCGAGACGTCGCCGTACCTCCTGCAGCATCGAGACAACCCCGTCGACTGGCTGGCGTGGGGCGAGGATGCGCTCGCCCGCGCCCGCGAGCTCGACCGGCCGCTGCTCGTCTCGATCGGCTACTCGGCGTGTCATTGGTGCCACGTCATGGAGCGCGAGTGCTTCGAGAACGAGGAGATCGCCGCGCTCATGAACGCGCTCTTCGTCTGCGTCAAGGTCGATCGCGAGGAGCGCCCCGACGTCGACGCGATCTACATGGAGGCCGTCCAGGCGATGACCGGCCAAGGCGGCTGGCCGCTGAACGTCTTCCTCACGCCCGAGCAGGTCCCGTTCTACGCCGGCACGTACTTCCCGCCCGTCCAGCGCGGCGGCATGCCCGCGTGGCCGAACGTGCTCGGCGGCGTCGCGAAGGCGTGGGAGGAGCAGCGCGACGACATCCGCGCACAGAGCGAGGCCATGATCGCGCGGCTCTCCGGCGCCGCCGCGCTAAAGCCCGCCGACGAGCCGCCGGGCGAGGATGTCCTCGCCGACGCCGTGGCGCGCCTGAGCACGACGTTCGACTCGGTCCACGGCGGCTGGGGCGGCGCGCCGAAGTTCCCCTCCGCGTCCGCCATCGAGTTCCTCCTGCGCCGCGGCGAGCCGGCGATGGCGCTGCAATCCCTGCGCTCCATGGCGTCCGGCGGCATCAACGACCAGATCGGCGGCGGCTTCGCGCGCTACTCGACGGACGAGAACTGGACCGTCCCGCACTTCGAGAAGATGCTCTACGACAACGCGCTGCTCGCCCGCGCGTACCTGCACGGCTGGCAGGTCTCCGGCGATCCGATCCTGCGCCGCACCGCCGAGGAGACGCTCGACTGGGTGCTGCGCGAGATGACCGGCCCGGAGGGCGGCTTCTACTCGGCGCTGGATGCGGACTCCGAGGGCGTCGAGGGCAAGTTCTACGTGTGGACCATCGACGAGCTGCACGACGTCCTCGGCGACGATGCCGACGTCGCGCTGCCGTGGTTCGGCGCGAGCGTGCGCGGTAACTTCGAGGGCAAGAACATCCTCGAGTCGCGCGGCGCGGAGCCCGCGCCCGAGGTGCGAGCGCGGATCCGCGCGGCGCTGCTGGCCGCTCGCGCCGAGCGCGTGAGGCCGGGGCTCGACGACAAGCGTTTGACGGCCTGGAACGCGCTCACGATCAGCGCGCTCGCCGATGCCGGCGCGGCGCTCGGGCGCGACGACTACCTCGACGCCGCCCGCCGCGCCGCGACGTTCCTGCTCGAGACGATGCGCGACGACAGCGGGCGCCTGCTGCGGACCTACAACGCTGGCGAGGCGAAGCTCAACGCGTACCTCGAAGACCACGCCTTCCTGCTCGAGGCGCTCGTCACGCTCTACGAGGCGACCTTCGAGACGCGCTGGTTTGCCGGCGCGCGCGCCACCGCCGATGCGATCATCGAGCGCTTCGCCGACCCCTCCGAACGCGGGGGCTTCTTTCAGACCTCGAGCGATCACGAGCGCCTCGTCGCGCGCCGCAAGGACCTTGAGGACAACCCGATCCCGTCGGGTGCGTCGAGCGCCGCGTTCGGGCTGTTGCGGCTGGCCGCGCTCACCGGCGAGGCGCGCTACGCGCAGCACGCTGCGGGTGTGCTCGCGCTCGCCGGCGAGCTCGCGCGCCGCTACCCGCAGGCCTTCGGGCATCTGCTGCAGGCGCTCGACTTCCAGCTCGCGACGGTGCAGGAGGTCGCGCTCGTCGGCTCCGACCTCGCGCCGCTCGCCGCCGTCGTGCGCGGGGCGTTTCGCCCGCACCTCGTCCTCGCCGGCGGCGACGGCGCGCAGGCCGGTGGCGTGCCCCTGCTCGAGGGCCGCACGCCGCTGGACGGCCGCCCCGCCGCCTACGTCTGCGAGGGTTTTACCTGCAAGCAGCCGGTATCTGAGCCGTCGGAGCTCGAGGCGCTGCTCATTCCGCCCGCCTGATGCGCTAGAACACCCCGCGCATGGGTTCGCTCTTCGCCGTCGTGGCCGGCCGCCGCGCCAAGTGGCTGGTCGCGTTGATCTGGCTCGCCGCCGTCGGCGGAGCGGGCGCGGCGAACCTCCCCGGCAAGTTCGCCGATGCCGAAAAGAACGAGTCCACCTCGCGTTTGCCCGGCGACGCCGAGTCGACGAAGGCGCTCGAGGTCGTCACCGACCTCGAGGACGGCGAGCGGGCGCCGCTTGTCATCGTCTATCAGCGCGACGACGGCCTGACCGCCGCCGACAAGCGCGTCATCGCCCGCGACCGCACGGTCCTCAACCGCAAGCAGCTGCGGGCGACCTCGCCCTTCGGCAAGCCCTCGTACTCCGAAGACGGCAAGGCGGCGCTCGTCGTCGCGCAGATCACGAGCGACGGCGAGGGCGAGACGATCCTCGACCCGGTCGAGGCGGTCCGCAAGCGGATGGCGATCCACGGCGGCGGCCTCGAGACGAAGGTCACCGGCGGCGCCGGCTACTCCGCGGATGCGATCAAGGTCTTCGAGAGCATCAACGGGAGCCTGCTCGGCGCGGCGTTCGGGCTCGTCCTGCTGCTGCTGATCCTCATCTACCGCAGCCCGATCTTCTGGCTCTTCCCCATCCTCGCGGTGGCGTTCGCGGAGGTCGCCACGCGCGGGATCGGCTACTGGCTGACGACCCTCGGGGTCACCGTCAACGGCCAGTCCTCGGCGATCTTGTCGATCCTCGTGCTGGGCGCCGGCACGGACTACGCGCTGCTGCTCGTCGCCCGCTACCGCGAGGAGCTACGCCGCCACGCCGATCGTCACGAGGCGATGGCGCTCGCACTGCGGACCGCGGGCCCCGCGATCTTCGCGTCCGGGCTCACGGTCATCGCGGCGCTGCTGTGCCTGACGCTCGCCGAGGTCAACGGGACCTCGGGGCTCGGGCCGATCGGCGCGCTCGGCATCGCCGTCGCGATGACCGCGATGCTCACGTTGCTGCCGGCGCTGCTCGTGATCGTGGGCCGCTGGGTCTTCTTCCCGTTCATCCCCCGCTTCGACCCGTCCGCGACGAGCGAGCCGACGGGCGTCTGGGCTCGGCTCGGCGGCGTCATCGCGGCGCGCCCGCGCAAGATCTGGGTCGGCGTCGTCGTGCTGCTGCTCGTCTTCTCGCTCGGCCTGCTGAACTTCAGCACCGGCCTGACGACCGGCAACTCGTTCCGGGGCGAGGTCGAGTCCGTTCAGGGCCAGAAGCTGCTCGGCGAGTCCTTCCCGAGCGGCGCCAACGCCCCGGTGGACATCATCGTGCGCGACCTGCTGAAGACCGACGCGGTGCGCACGGCCGTCGCCGCGGTGGACGGCGTGGCGTCCGTGGATCCGGCCGGCACGACGTCGAACATCGTTCGGCTGCAGGCCGTGCTCGAGCCCGAGCCGTACTCGACGCAGGCCTACGCGCTGATCCCGCGGATCCGCAGCGCGGCGAAGGTCGCCGGCGGCCCCGAGACGCTCGTCGGCGGCGCGACGGCCGTCGAGGCCGACCTGCGCGACGCGGCATCCCGCGACACCAAGCTCATCGTGCCGATCGCGCTCATCGTCGTGTTCCTCATCCTCATGATCCTGCTGCGCGCCGTCGTCGCCCCGGTGCTCCTCATCGGGACGGTGATCCTGTCGTTCGCCGCGGCCCTCGGCGTCGGTGCCGTCGTCTTCGACGTCGTCTTCGGCTTCCCGGGCTCTGACCCCACCCTGCCGCTGTTCGCCTTCGTGTTCCTCGTGGCGCTGGGGATCGACTACAACATCTTCCTCATGACGCGTGTGCGCGAGGAGACGCGCCGTCTCGGGCCGCGCGGAGCCGTGCTGGCAGTAAACGAAGGCATGCTGCGCGGCCTCGCCGTGACGGGCGGCGTCATCACCGCGGCGGGGATCGTGCTCGCCGGCACGTTCCTCGTGCTCGGCGTGCTGCCGCTCATCTTCCTCACGGAGATCGGCTTCGTCGTCGCCTTCGGCGTCCTGCTCGACACGTTCATCGTGCGGTCGATCCTCGTGCCGGCGCTCGTGCTCGACGTCGGGCCACGCGTGTGGTGGCCGTCGAGCCTCGCGAGGGGCAAGTAGCTCAGCTCGCGGAGTAGTCGAGCTCGGCCACGGCCCGGTCCGCGAGGCGCAGCCGTGTCGCTGCGACGTTCTCCTCGAGATGCTCGATCGACCCCGTGCCCGGGATCGGCAGCACGACGGGCGAGCGCTGCAGCAGCCATGCGAGCGCGACCTGGCTCGTCGTCGCACCGTGGCGCTCGGCGACGCCGTCGACGATGCCGCCGGGTTCTGCGAGCCTGCCGGCTTCGAGCGGAAACCACGGGATGAACCCGATGGCTTCGCGGTCGCAGACGTCGAGGACGTCCTGGTGCTCGCGGTCGATGAGGTTGTAGCGGTTCTGGACGGTCACGACGTCCACGATGGATCGTGCCTCGGCGAGCTGCTCGACGCTGACGTTCGACACGCCGATGTGGCGGATCTTGCCGTCGTCCTGGAGCTCCTTCAGCGCGCCGACCGACTCGGCGTACGGGACGTTCTCGTCGGGCGCGTGGAGCTGGTAGAGGTCGATGCGGTCGACGCGCAGGTCGCGCAGCGAGCCCTCGCAGGCGGCCTTGAGGTGCTCCGGGTGGCCGTTGCGCGGCCACTGCCCCGGGCCGGTGCGCTCGAGCCCGCCCTTCGTCGCGATGAGCAGGCCGTCCGGGTACGGGTGCAGCGCCTCGGCGATGAGCCGCTCGGAGATGTGCGGGCCGTAGCTGTCGGCGGTATCGATGAAGTCGATCCCCAGCTCAAGCGCGCGCTTGAGCACGGCGATCGCGCCGTCGTGGTCGCGCGGCGGCCCCCAGATGCCGTCGCCGGTGATCCGCATCGCGCCGAAGCCGAGGCGGTTGATCTCGATATCGCCGCCGATCGTGAAGGTGGTCATGTCTGCGCGCACACCGCCCAAGCGTGCGCCGCGGCGACGCCCCCGCCGGCAGGGTTGACGTAGACCGCGCGCCGGGCGTCAAACGACTCACCGTCGGTCAGGTCGCCATCGCAGGTGCGAAACGGCCGCGAAGCCGTCTGCTGGACCTCCGCCGAGCCGGCCGGGTCGAGCGATGACCCGCCGCCCGGGATCCGGGTGCCCACAGGACACGGCACCCGCAGCCCGGTCGGTGAAGTCAGCCGATCAGTCAGCGCCCGGATCCCCCACCGCCAGTCCGCCGTCGAAGCCGTTGCGCTTGTGCGACCCATCGCAGTAGGGCTTGTTGGCCGAGCCGCCGCAGCGGCACAGAAAGATCGTGCCGGCGTCGCCGCCGGGGACCGGCTTGCCGCTCGCGTCGTCGACGCACGCCACGCCGCCGATGACCTTCAGGGGGCCGTTTTCGATGATGAGCACCTTTACGTCGGACACGTTCGCTGGTCTCCTCTAGAGCACTGGCAGGTAGCGGTCGAGCTCCCATTGGCTGACCTGCACGCGGTAGTCCTCCCACTCGCGGCGCTTGATCTCCACGTAGCGGTTGAACATGTGCTCGCCGAGCGCGCGCAGGACGAGCTCGGACTCGGCGGTCAGCTCGATCGCCTCGCCGAGCGTCTCGGGAAGCTGCTCGATGCCGAGGCGCCGGCGATCGTCGGGCGAGAGGTGGTACAGGTTCTTCTCCATCGGCTCGGGCAGCTCGTAGCCCTTCTCGATGCCCTCGAGGCCTGCTTGTAGCAGCGCCGCGAACGTCAGGTACGGGTTGCACGCCGGGTCCGGGCAGCGCAGCTCCATCCGCGTCGCCTTCTCCTTGCCGGGGTGATACAGCGGCACGCGGACGAGCGCGGAGCGGTTGCGCCGGCTCCATGCGACGTAGACGGGCGCCTCGAAGCCCGGCACGAGCCGCTTGTAGGAGTTCACCCACTGGGCGAAGATCGACGAGACCTCGCGCGCGTGCTTGAGCTGGCCGGCGATGAACGCCTTGCCGACGTCCGAGAGGAAGTACGGGTCGTTCTCGTCGAAGAACGCGTTGCGGCCGTCCTTGAAGAGGCTCATGTGCGTATGCATGCCCGAGCCGTTCTCGCCGAACAGCGGCTTGGGCATGAACGTCGCGTGCCAGCCGTACTTCATCGCGTACTCCTTGACCGTGATGCGGTACGTCATGCAGTCGTCGGCCATCTTCATCGCGTCGGCGTAGCGCATGTCGATCTCGTGCTGGCTGGGACCGACCTCGTGGTGCGTGTACTCGACGTGGATGCCGAGCTGCTCGAGCGCGAGGACGGTCTCGCGCCGCACGTCGGAGCCGGCGTCGAGCGTCGTGAGGTCGAAGTAGCCGCCGTTGTCGAGCGTCTCGGGCGGGCTGTTCGAGTCGCGAAAGAGGAAGTACTCGAGCTCGGGGCCGACGTTGAACGTGTCGAAGCCCATGTGCTCGGCGCGCTTGAGCGCTCGCCGCAGCACATGCCGCGGATCGCCCTCGTAGGGCGTGCGCTCGGGCGTGAGCACGTCGCAGAACAGGCGCGCGACGCCCTGCTCCTCGGGGCGCCAGGGCAAGATCGCGAACGTCGACGGATCGGGCATCGCGATCATGTCGGACTCCTCGATCGCGTTGAAGCCCGTGATCGAGGATCCGTCGAAGCCCATGCCGTCCGCGAACGCGGCGTCGAGCTCGGTGCGGTTGATCGAGAAGGACTTCAACTGACCGAGGATGTCGGTGAACCACAGCCGGATGAAGCGGATATCGCGTTCGGCGACGATGGCCTTGACGTCGTCGGGCGTTTGCGGGCGGTCGGCGGACATGGCCGGGAGCCTAGTTCACCCGCGTTTCGGCAGCTTTTCACGCCCTGGATTTGTTTGGCGAGAGCCGGCGACCGCTCAGTCTGGACCGGCTCAGCGCTGCGCGAGCCAGCGCTGTGCCCAGGCTTCGAGCTCGCGGACCGCGGGCTCGAGCTCACGCCCCATGTCCGTGAGCTCGTACTCGACGCGCACGGGGCGCCCGGGACGCACGGTGCGGATGACGACGCCGCGCGCCTCTAACTCCTTCATACGCTCGGACAGCAGGCGGTCCGACAGCTCCGGGACCGAGTCGGCGATCTCGCCGAAGCGCAGGGTCGTGCGGTGGATGAGCACGCTGACGATCGCGCCCGTCCAGCGCCGCCCGATGAGCTCGATCGCCTCGTGGTAGAGGGGGCAGCACGGCGGCCGGTCAGGCTCCCCCGGGTGGGCGTCGCCACCCTGCCGGCTGGCGGCCGATCGCAGCTTCGCGTCCGCGGCGGCGGCCCGCAGCTCGGCGTCGGTCGCAGCCGCCCGCAGCTCGGCGTCGGCGGCGGCCGCGCGCAGCTCGGCATCAGCCGGCGGCCGCCCGCGGCCCCGTGTCGACGCTGCCCGCCCGCAGCTCCGCGTCGACGCTGCCCGCCCGCGGCCCCGTGTCGACGCTGCCCGCCCGCGGCCCCGTGTCGACGCTGCCCGCCCGCAGCTCCGCGTCGCCGGCGGCCGCCCGCGGCTCCGCGTCGGCGAGGTCCGCTGCGGCCGCCCGCGACGGGCGACCGTTCTGCGCGGCCTCCATGGCGGCTATGCCGCGCGCAGCGCCCGGGTGTCCTCGATGGATCCGTCGACCGGCACGTCACCCGCGACGTTCACCATCGCGGTGAACCGCTCGAGCGCCACGTACGCGATCGCCTCGAGGATCTGCTCGTCCGACCAGCCGGCCTCGCGCGCCTCCTCGTGCAGGTGCATCGGGGGCGCGCCCGGGTTCTCGACGACGGCCTCGAGGTAGCGCAGCAGCGCGGCCTGCTTCTCGTCGCTCGAATGGAACTTGCGCGCGGCGGCGACCTCGTCGAGCCGCAGGCCGGCCTGACGGGCGGTCCGGTTGTGCATGGCGATCCCGGGGCGCGAGCCGTGGTGCTCGGCGATCGCCAGCGAGATGCGCTCGAGCGTCATGACATCGAGCGCGCCGTGCCGCAGCTCCGACCGAAAGCGTGCGTAGCCGCGTAGAGCGGCGGGGGACCCCGCGAGCGCGCCGAGGAAGTTCGGCAGCTGCCCGCCGGTCGCAAGGGCTCCACGCAGGACCGGGACCGAGCCCTCGGGCGCGGTGAGGTCGTCGTGGATCTGGAATCTGCTCATCGGTGTCTTCATGGTGGCCTTCTGGGGGAGGTGGGATCGGCCGTCGGCTCTACTCGGGGTGCGTTCCTTACTTGACGTAAGTGTAGGCCGCCTCCCCCGCGTACACAAGCACTGATGACTTCTACGGTCCGGGGCTAAAGCCGGACTCATCGAGATGTGACGGATGTGCAAAGGCTTCCCGTCCCGGCCGCCCGGAGAACGCCCACGCCACCCTGGCGCGCGAACGCTCGCCGGATCGGGGCCACGTAACGTGAGCCAAGCGGGTCCGGCCCGCTGGCGCTGTCAGCGGTCAGCGCAGCGTGAGCGCGACGAAGGCCGGCGTGTCGGCCGTGCCGATCGCCACGAGAATCAGCATCAGGCCCATGAGCAGGGCCCACATCGCGACGCGGTCGGGGCGCGCGCCAACGCGCTCGATCGCGCGGCGCGGCGGCCTGCGACGATCGGACGCGATCGGGCGCGGGACCATCGGGGCCGGAACGGTCCGGCCGCGGATCTCCACCGTGCGGCGACCGGGGGTCGCACTGCCCTTGACGCGAGGGCCGCTCGAGGGCTCCCCCGCGAAGCGCCCGTCGGCATGAGCCCCACGGCGCGGTGCGAGGTCAGGTTGGGGTGCGAGCCGCGGCGCGGGATCGGTCCGGGAGGCGACCTGCGATGCAGGATCGGGCCCCGAGGCGGAGCGCGGAGCGGGATCGGGCCGCGAGGCGGAGCGCGGAGCGAAATCAGGCCGGGAGGCGAGGTGCGACGCGGGATCGGGCCGGGAGGCGAGGTGCGACGCGGGATCGGGCCGGGAGGCGAGGTGCGACGCGGGATCGGGCCGGGAGGCGAGAGTGCGGACGCGGGATCAGGCCGCGAGGCGGAGCGCGGAGCGCGATCAGGCCGCGAGGCGGAGCGCGGAGCGCGATCAGGCCGCGAGGCGGAGCGCGGAGCGGGATCGGTCCGGGAGGCGAAGTCCGGTGCCGAGTCCGGCTCGGGGGCCCGGCGCGGCGCAGGCTCGGGGCCGGACACGCGGCGCGGCGCGGCCGGCGACCGGCGCGGCCCGGACAGCATCGAGCTGACCTCCGCTTCGACGCCGCGGCGCTCGCGAGTCGCTCTGCGAGCCGCGAGGTCGGCTTCGTCCGCACGCCGGCGCGCCTCGTCGGTGCGCTCGTAGCCATCCCGGAGATGCTGGACATCGGCCCACCAGGCGCGGGCCTCCGATTGTGCCATGCGGTCTGTTGTCCTCTTTCGGTGAGGCCTACGGGGTTAGCTGACGGGCTCGCGCTGAAAGAGCTGCGCTACATCCGACCTTCCGGACGATTCGCCCCTGCTGTGTTGGGTCCCCCGCTTCCGGTGCCCCCGGCCCCGGAACTCGGCGTTGTGACGGCGCCATCGTAGCAACGATCTAAATCCCTGCATATCCGCAGTGTTATGGAGACCGCGGACGGAATCGCGCAGTTTGCGGGGTCTCGATCCTCGACCCGATCAACGTCGCCGAGCACCGGGTTGCGCCTGCGTTGTCGCAGGCGCAACCCGCGCGGGACAAGCCGGGGTCCCAGGGCAAGCGTCGCATCAGCGAAGCTGGCCTTACAGGCTCTCTTGGATCGGGCAACCGGCGGCGCTACGATCCGGCCCCGTTCAGCACGAGGAGACGAGCAAGATGCGAACAGGTAACAGGTGTTCTAGGGGAATACTGGTCCTGATGGCGCTCGCCGGTCTGTCGGTTGGTGCGCTGGCGAGCGCCATGGTGAAGGTAGCCAAGGCGTACCACTACCACCAGATCTGCAACGAGCACGGCATGGTTCACGGCGACTCAACCTCCGACTCCATCTACCACGGCAGATGGCGGGATGGCCCTTGCACTGAACACCTCAACGTCATGCTCGGCCTGCTGCCGGCCGCCTGGCCGTGCCGGTGCGTCATCCGCGGCCTCGCCCGGTTGCTCGTTATCTGCGCCTTCGGGCTGCTGCTGACGGGCGTCGCCGCGTGCGGCGTGCCCGGTGAGGCCGGCAGCAGCGCCGGCACGTTCGACGCGGCCGGACGGGCACGCTGACGCGCGTCGTGGACGGCGACACCGTCCACGTCTCGATCGACGACACCGACGTCACTTTGCGCGTTCTGGGGGTGTCAGCGCCCGAAACGAGGAAGCGCCGCGATTGCGGCGGCCCGGAGGCGACGGCGCTGATGGCGCGTCTCGCGCCATCCGGCACGAAGGTCACCGTCAGCACCGACAGCGCCACCGGGGACATCGTCGACGCATATGGCCGGACGCTGGGATTCGCCGATGTGCGCGGCCGCGACATCGGCGAGCAGATCATCCGAGCGGCCGCGCGACCGTCTACAGCTACCGCGGCCGGCGCTTCTCGCGCATCGACCGCTACGAGGCCGTCGAACGCGACGCCCGCGCGGCGCGGCGCGGGTCGTGAGCGACATGCTCCGGCTTCGACGTCGCTGAACGCGCCCCGCGCGCCCGGCATCCTGACCCATATCGCCCACCGATTGGCGCCTCATCTTCGACGGTGAGACCCTGCCCCTGGAGCCATCGATCGGCAACTGGAACCCGACTGTCAGTCGCACTACTGGATCGAGAACGGTGCGTCCATGGGGCAGGACGCTGGTCACAAGCCAGGATCGACATCGGCCGCGACTACGATTGGCCAGCCAATCGGCAGTACTTCGGAGAACTCGCAGCAAGCCCCGGTACTCCGAGAAACCAGCCACGGCGCCCGATCAGCACCGCGCCGTGCGCCGATGGCTGGCGGCATGCCTGGGACGCTGAGTGAGGCGCAACCCATTGCGGGAGAGCGCGGCATAGGCGCCCGTGGCAGGGACGCCCAGGCCTCGCCGCGAGCGGTGCCGCTCTGCGCGAGGAGGTGCGCTCTGCGTAGGCGCGGGGGAGAGCGCTCCTACCACGCCGCGAAAGCGGAACTGTGCCGCCAGCGCGACTGCGGTGTCAGTCACAGTGGAGGGCGAGCCCTGACGAGGACGCCGGAAACGACAGAATGCTCGCGGCCCTCGGACTTGCTCTACAGGCCAGGCTTGGCGTCGCGCCACTCCGTCTTGGGAAAGTGGTGTGCGACGGTCGCGATCTCGCGTAGTGGCGAGCGAAGGTTGTTCGCGTCCGGCGAGAGGGGCCAGCCGTATCGCCCGGTTTCGAGGCGGTGACGTAGCAGGAGCCGAGCGAGTTGCACGAGCATGCGGAAGCCTTCGTGCATGCGCGGTGGCTCCTCAACACCGCCATGCACGACCGCCGCCCGGAGGCCTGCTAGTCGGCCGATGTCGGGTTGAACCTCGTCAGGGTCAAGCCCGGCACCTCGGATAGCCAACTCGACCCACGCGACGTCCGTCCGGCGCTTCTCTTCCTTGGTGAGTTTGTCGCCATAGCGAGGCTTCGCAAGTGCCTCGAGCGCGATCCAAAGGAACACGATGGCGTCCGCGGTCGGGCCGGCTTGCGCCGCCCGCAGATACCACCGTCCGGCGGCCAGACGTGGGTCGTCGGCGCTCAGATCCAGGTCGGCGAGCGTGCGAAGCGCGCTCTGATGAGCGCGTATCACCTTCGTTGTCGACGGGAACTTCCGCAACTTCGTGACCTGGTCGACAACAGCGACCGCTTCCACGCCGCCCTCGTCAAACACGAGGAGGTCCTCCGCCAGTTCCTCTTGGGCGACGCGCTCATCGAGTAGAGATACGACGACGCTGACCGCCCCGAGGGCCTCGTCTCGCCAAACGTTGAGAGCATGGGTGAGGTCGCGGGGAATGGTGACCTCAAGCTGACACACGGTGAGGTGGTAGCCGTCCCCGACTTCCAGCATGCCCTGGTCCATGCTCTTGACGTACACCGGCCGCCATCCCGGCCGCTGAAGGACATGGGTTCGCTGAGTCCAGATCGGTCCCGGCGTCTGGGTGATACTGGCCGTGCCCACGCGAACCTCGGCCGGGAATCCAGGAACGGGCATGGCCTTGAAGGCGAGACGGAAGTGGCCGCGCCGGGCCGCGAAAGCGTGGGACTTGACGCCGGACCGGAGAGGCGCGCTCTTGGCCACGACCGACGTTTCGGCGATCTCGTGCTGACGCCTTTCATCGGGCGACCTCGTCTTGAATGGAAACCGATCCCTGAATGCCATCGTGCTCGCAGACTCGCATGTGCGGCGGACGCCCACCCCTGCTCCCAGAATGGAGATCGCACGTCGATTGATCTGGTCCATGAGCCGTAGCATGTTGTCGGCGGACCACGGATCGGCTTTGTAGCCGCGCATGTGGACCGATATGACGTTGCCCGCCGGCGCGGAGCACCCGTTTGCGCGAACAGCAGAAGCCACCGCGCGCGCCGACGAAAGCGCCCCCTTGCGCGACAAGGGGCGGTCTCTGCTCCGGGCCACAACGATGGACAGTGGTTCATAACGGTCCCCATAGGTCCGTTTCGAACCACGGAGACCCTTCCGACGGCGGGCGGTCGGGCGGAGTGCCGCTTCTCGACGATAGGAGCGCTCTGCGACGGAGCCGATGCTGCCACGGACCAATGTCGCGGTGCTGACTCGACCGCTCCCCTGGGTTCCGCAGCTGACGCGCCGGAGGACGGCTCGGAAAGCGCGGTTTTGCAGGCAGAACCTGGGTTTCTGCCGCGTCGGGGCGTGTATCTAGGCCGCCGGGGGCGCCGCGGCGGTGTCGCTGACTGACGAGGAAGGGCGGCCGGTGGCCGAGCGGTGGGTCAGGTGGCCTGTGGGGCCGGGACGGGCGTGGGGTCCAGGCGCGGTAACGTGGCGGGTTCGGGGAGCTTGAGGGTGCGCAGCAGGTCGCGCTGGCGGCTGGTCAGCTCGGTGCGTTGTTGGCAGGTGCCCGCGGGGCCGGTGAACGTGCGAGGTCGTGGCGACGCTCAAGAACGGCACTCAGGAGGTTCTGGCCGATCCCCCGCCGATGGGCTAGCAACGATCGGTTTCCTGCATATGCCCAGTCGTACGCAGACTGCGGGCGGAAACGTCGGCAGTTCGGGCGGGGCACGAAGCACACGCGCAGGTGTGCGCGGCCGCGGCTCGACGCGTGCACAGCGGGTCGCGCGGCTCAGCGACCGGCGACGTCGACGAGGTACGCGGCGACCTTCTTCGCCTCGTCCTCTTCAAGCAGCTGCGCCGGCATCTGGCCGTTGCCCGCGCGACCCTTCTCGATCGCGTTGAGCGTGAGCGCCGCGGCGGGTGCCAGGACGTCGAGGTTCGGACCCACCCTGCCGACGGCGCCGGCATCCTTGAGCGCGTGGCAGGTCGCGCACTTCTCGGCGAAGAGCACGCGGCCATCCTTCTCCTCGGCCGAGAGCTTCGTGCCACCCGGTCCTGCGGACGCCTGGTCGCCCATGAGCACGACCGCCGGAACGGCCACGCCGAACACGACGATCGCCCCCGCGACGGCGAACTCCGCCGCGTGCAGCGGGCGCTTGCGGCCGACCTCGAGCGTGTCGCGAACGCCGCGGGGCCCGCCACGCAGCGCGACGCCGACGACGCCAAGCCCGAGGATGGTGAAAAAGCCGAGGAAGATCGCAGCAGCCATGCGAGCGCGCAATCTACTTCACGGCGTCGGACGGTGTGCCCCTCATCGCCCGCACTTGCGCCCGTCATCGCCTCACCTTCGCCTTCCGGCGGCGAAGCTCTGCACAGCGGGGGCCACGGCGCGGAAGTCGTCGGTGCCCGTCGCCGCGCCCCGCAGCTCGGCCTGGCGCGCGAGCTCGGCGAGGTCCAGCGGCGAGATGTCCTTGATCTCGGCAGCGAGGCGATCGGGGACCTCGAGCCGCACGACGCGCCGCGCGAGCAGGTTGATCGCCCCGCCCGCCGAGGCGTGGCGCTCAAGCCGCCCCTCGATGAGCAGCAGCGGCTCGGTTCGGACCTCGAGGCGATGGCGCTCGTAGACGTCCGGCGAGACGACGACGTTGACGGTCCCGTGCTCGTCCTCGATCAGCAAGAAGAGGATGCCCTTCGCGGTCCCGGGCCTCTGGCGCGCGACGACGAGCCCGCCGACGCGAACGGGCGCGCCGTGACGCAGGCGCTCGAGCTCGTCGATGCCGACCGCGCGATCGGCGCGCAAGCGATCGCGCAGCAGCGCGATCGGGTGCGTCGACGCGGTCAGCCCGGTCGTCGCGTAGTCGGCGACCATCGCCTCCCAGGCCGGCAGCGCCTTGAGCTTCGGCGCAGCGGGCAGGTCGAGCCCGAGCGAGAGCTGCACGAAGGAGTGCGCGACGCGGGCGTCCGACCCGCCTTCCTGCGCGAGCAGGCCGCCTCCCGCGGCACCCGTCCCGCGCCCGCGTGCGCGTCGGCTTCCTGCGGACTTTCGAGATCCCATGTGAGTGCCCGGCGTGGCGACCCCGAGCTGCCACAGCGCAACGCGGCGGTCGCCGCTCGCAAGCGCGTCGCAGGCACCCGACCATGCGAGCCGCTCGAGCGCCGCGCGGCCTGCGCCCGCGCGTGAGGCAAGGTCCCCCAGCGACGTGAACGGGCCACCCGCCTCGCGGGCGGCGACGAGCGCGGCGACGTCGTCGGCGCGCACCCCGAGGACGTAGCCCAGGCCGATGCGCACCGCGGGCGGGTGGGACCGATCCATCACCGTGCAGCCGGCGGC
>CAWEOF010000045.1:0-8527 GCA_963810605.1 uncultured Actinomycetes bacterium | reverse complement strand
GGTAACGAAGCGCAGGCCGCGAGCGCGCAGCGTGCGGATGATCGTCGGAAGCGCGGCCACGGTCTGACTTCGTGGGCCTCCGCCGTCGTGCAGGAGGATGATCGAGCCGGAGCGTGTCGCGTTCAGGACCGTGGAGATGATCGCTGCGGTTCCCGGCGTGCGCCAGTCCTGCGGGTCGACGTCCCACAGGATCGACAGCGCGCCGAGCGAGCGCACGACCCCGTTGAGCGCGCCGCTCGTCGCGCCGTAGGGCGGGCGGAACAGGCAGGGTTCAAAGCCCGACGCCTGGCGGATCCGACTCTGGGCGGCGGCGATCTGATGTGCCGCGAACGATCCTCCACCGGCCACGTTCGCGTGCGAGAGGGTGTGGTTGGCGAGCATCGAGCCGCCGCGCAGCATCCTGCGTAGCAACGCGCTGCGGCCGGGAACGCTGCCGCCGATCATGAAGAACGTCGCTGGTACGTGCTCGCGCTCGAGGATGTCCAGAACCGCGGGCGTGTACGGGCTTGGTCCGTCATCGAAGGTCAGCGCGACCTCGGGCCGGCCGCGGACCCCCGTCGACCGCTGCGTCTCGCCGTTCGGGAAGCATCCCTTGGGCTCGAGCGAGACCGGACGGATTCGCGCGATGACGTTGCCGTTGTCCGGGGCTCGGTCGGTGCAGGCCCCGGGCGTCGCGCATTGCGTCGAATCCCTCCAGGCCGTCTCCGCCTGCCACGAGTAGCGACCGACCCGCAGTCCGGCTGCCGCGGGCGTGAACGTAGCCTGCACCGAGCGATCGTCGCGCCGCGAGACCTTCGCCGCGAGCGGACGTACGCGGAAGGGATTGCCGAAGGGGTCCAACCGGGTGTAGCGAAGTCCCGTGCCGCTGCCGTCCTTGTCGACGCAGATCCTCGCGCGCGGGTTCGGAAGCTTGCCGTAGAAGAGCTTGACGCAGATGTACCGCCCCGCGTCCCTGGAGAGCTGTCCGCCGGCCCATCGGCCGGTCGTGCCGAGATCCAGCACCATGTCGCCGCCCCGCTGACCGAACGTCACCGTCGCGATGTCCAGCGGACTGCCGAGAACGTCCTGCGCATCCGCATGAGGTCGCGGACCGGGGCTGCCGGATGTGGCAGCTGCGGCGGTGGTTGCGGCCGAGGCCACCACGATCATCAGCGCGGCGCTGGTGGCCATCACATGCAAGACGCGCCGAAGGCCAGGTGTCCGGGCCGGCGCCATTGAGCGCGAGTGTAGGGCGCGACGCGGCAGTCGGGGCGGCCGAGCAGCCGAACCGTGCGCACTGCGGCTCATGCCGCCCTCGAAGCTACGGCTGCTGTTTGCCCAGATCAGTGGGACCGGGCGAGAAGCCTGGAACGCAAAAACCCCCGCTCTAGCAGGGGTTTTGCGCAATGCGCCGAAGAGGACTCGAACCTCCACGGGGGAATCCCCCCACAAGGCCCTCAACCTTGCGCGTCTACCAATTCCGCCACCGGCGCGGGGCTTGCGCAGTATAGGCGCTTGATTCCATCCGCTGGCCCGGGTAGCTTATGCGAACAGATGTTCGCCCTCTCGATCCGCTCGACTCGCGTCAAGGAGCACACCCGATGGACCTGACCAAGCGCCAGCAGGAGATCTTCGACTTCATCAAGCGCTACTCGGCGGGGCACGGGTATCCGCCGACCGTGCGCGACATCGGGAAGGCCGTCGGCCTCGCGTCGTCGTCGACGGTGCACGCCCACCTCGCGAACCTCGAGAAGCTCGGGCTGCTGCGGCGCGATCCGACGAAGCCCCGCGCGATCGAGCTGCTGGACCGCGCCGTCGAGCAGGTCAAGTCGATCGTGCGGCCCGACGGCCTGCCGTTGATCGGACAGGTCGCCGCGGGTTCGCCGGTGCTCGCCGAGGAGAACATCGAGGAGTACGTGTCGGTGCCTGCGCTCGCGGGCGGCGAGGAGGGCGAGTACGTCCTGCGGATCCGCGGGGAGTCGATGAAAGACGCCGGCATCCTGCCGGGCGACTACGTTGTCGTGCGTCCCCAGGAGACCGCGGTCGACGGCGAGATCGTCGTCGCGCTCATGGGGGAGGAGGCGACCGTCAAGCGCTACTTCCGCGAGTCCGACCACATCCGCTTGCAGCCCGAGAACGCGTCGATGGAGCCGATCCGCTCGCGCGACGTAAAGATCCTCGGGCGTGTCGTCGGGCTCTTTCGGAGCGTGCCCTGATGGTCACGCTCGAGCTCGAACGTCCAAGGCTTGTTGCTTCCCCGCGCGAGGGTCCGACGCTGGAGGACGTGCTCTCCGGCGCCTGGGAGGAACTCTCCGCGCACCGCGCCGCGGCGTGCCCGATCTGTGACGGGGTCATGGAGCCCCGCTACGGATCCGGGCCGTCAGCGGTCGGGGGACGGTGTCGCGGCTGCCGCACCGAGCTCGGCTGACGCTTGGGCTACGCGGCGGGCCGCCGGCGGGCGCCCGCCGCGCCGCCCGCGCCCGCCCGCTCGCAGTTGCTACCGCATGATCTGCGAGATGACGTCGTCGTCCGATGGCGGCGGCGGGGGAGCGGACGGCTGGTCGATGGGGGCGTCGATGGCGACGACGCGGGTCTTGGCTGCGAGGTCGCCGATTCGCTGGCGCTTCGAGCCGGTCGCGAAGATCGCGATGAGGCCGACGATGTAGAAGGCCGGGAAGCCGTCGATGGCTCGCAAGAGCGTGCGCACCGCGATCGGGCCGGCGCCCGCCTTCGAGCCGTCGACCCGTACGACGCGGATGCCGAGCGCACGTTTGCCGAGCGTCTGCGCCCAGACCATCTCCGTGACGAAGTAGTAGGCGAACGCGAGCACCAGGATCCCGAGACGGTCGAGCGTCCCGAAGCGCGCCGAGTCGGGGGCGCCCGGGGCCGTCTCGTTGCCGATGAGGCCTCCGACGAGCAGCACGATGATGATCACGATGCCGATGTCGATGATGCCCGCGCCGATGCGCCGGCCGATCACGTCGGGTTGCTCCATGGCCGGACCCTACCCCTGCTCGCGGCAGCATGCTCCGCTGCCTCGCCGGGGCGGTCCAGCGGCTGTCGACCGTAGGCCGCCGCGCGCTACGCTCAAGCTGCAAGCCAAGCAGCCGCGGAGGTATCGCCTTCGAGGAAAGTCCGGACATCGCAGGGCAAGGTGGTCGGGAACCCGACCCGGGGAAACCCGCGGGAAAGTGCCACAGAAACACACCGCCGATGGCGCGTCAGCACGTGCGACGCGCACAGGCAAGGGTGAAAAGGTGCGGTAAGAGCGCACCGGCGTCGTGGTGACACGGCGGCCAGGCAAACCCCACCTGATGCAAGGCCAAGCAGGACCGCTTGCAGGCTGCCCGCCAAGGTCCAGGTCGGCCGCTCAGATGGATGGTTGCTCAAGACAGAATCCGGCTTATCGGCTCGCTACGGAAAAGCCCCGCAAACGCGGGGCTTTTCTATGCCAGGCCAGAGAATCGCTTGCTACGAGAGGTCTACGATGCGAACATGTGTTCGTGATCGTATGCGTCCTGCTGGACAGATTCGAGCTGGCCGTCGCCGCCGGGGGACGAGCCGGGCTGCTCGGCGAGCCGGCAGCCCTCGCGCCGGAGCCCGGCCGGGAGCTCTATGTGGGAGAGGTGTCGCAGGCCGCGGAGGCGTTCGGGATCCATGCGGGGATGCGGATGGGCGAGGCGCTGGCGCGCTGTCCGCGACTGGTCCTCGTGCCGCCCGATCCGATGGGCGTCGCCGAGGCATGGGAGGGGGCTCTCGTGCGCCTGGAGAGCCTTGGGGCGGAGGTCGAGTCACTGCGACCCGGGGAGGCGTGCTTCGACGCTCGCGGGCTGCGGCGGCTGCACGCCGGGCGCGTCGTGCAGATGCTCAGCGACGGCTATCTCGCGGCGCGCGGCACCGAGTCCATGCGCAAGGTGCTGGCGGGTGCGCGGATCGGGCAGGGGCCGACGCGCTTCTGCGCGACGGCCGCGGCCAGCGGGGCTCGCGTCCGCCGGCCGTTGCGGATCGCCGGCGATCAGGACCTCGCCGCACGGCCGGTTGCGCTGCTGCGCCGCCGCGCCGAGACCGCCGCGCTCGTCGATCCGCTCGAGCGGCTGGGGATCGCGACCCTTGGCGAGCTCGCCGCGCTGTCGCGCGCCGCGGTCGCCGATCGCTTCGGGCGGCCCGGCCTGCTGGCGCACGACCTCGCGCGCGGGCGCGACACGCCACTGCGTCCGCGGCGTCCCGGCGAGCTGCTGCACGAAGCGCTCGAGCTGCCCGAGTCGGGCTCGGGCGAGCAGCTCGGGCGCGCGCTGGGCCTGCTCATCGACCGCCTGCTGGCACGGCGCGAGCGGCGCGGGCGCACGCTGCGCGCGGTCGTGCTCTCCGCGCGGCTCGTCGAAGGCGGCACATGGCGCGAGCGCGTCGTCTTCCGCGAGGCGCTCGCCGATCCGCAGCGGATGCGGCTCGCGCTCGGCGGGCGGCTGGCGCTGCTGCCCGCACCGGCGGAGACGCTCCAGCTGACCGTCGAGCGCTTCGGGCCGCCGCATCCCGATGTACGAGCCCTGTTCGACGACGGCTCGGCGCGTCGCGACGAGCGCCTGCGCGAGGCGGTGCACCAAGCGCGCGCCGTCGCGGGACCCGACGCGGCGCTGCGGGTGATCGAGATCGACCCCGACTCGCGCGTACCGGAGCGTCGCGTGGTCCTGACGCCGTTCGAGCCGTGAGCCCTCGCCCGCGCAGGATTCGCGAGCCGCGGCCGGCCGCGGTTCGCGCGGACGACGGCGGGCAGCCGCTCGTCGTCGACGGCGAGCGCATCGACGCCGTCGCGGAGTCGTGGCTCGTCGAGGATCGCTGGTGGACGGACCGGCCGCTGCGCCGGCGCTACTGGGAGGTGATCACCGATGGCGGGCGCAACATGGTCGTCTTCCGCGACCTCGTCGCGCAGGGCTGGTTCCGCCAGCGCTGAGCACGGCCACCGCCTGGACATCCGCGCTGGCATACGCTGCGCACTCACCACCGTGCAACCACCGACCTACCGAGAGCGCCTGCGCGTCGAAGGACTCGCCCTGACCGCCGCCGGGGGGCTGGGCTCCGCGGTGCTGCTGATCGCGGTCCCGGAGGCGTCGGACCGTGCGTCGTCGACGATCGGGCAGCTCGCGGGCGTCGCGCTGCTGCTCGCGCTGCTCGCGCCGCTTGCCGCACGCCGCGCCCTCGCACGGACGCGACCCATCGAGCCCGGCGAACAGCTCTCCGGCGAGCCGACGGCGCTATGGAAGCCGCCGCTCGTGATGCTCGTCTTGGCGACGCCGTTCGTCGTCGCCGGTGAGCTCGGCGTCGCCGCCGCCGGCTGGGACGCCGGGCTGCGGGTCACGGGCGGCTGCCTGCTCGTCGGACTCGCTCAGGCGCTGGTCGTCGAGCGAATCGTCGCGGCCGACGAGGCGCGCAACGGGCGCACCTATGTGAGGCGTCCCGGCTCGAGCGCGAGTCGTGGCACGACATTGGGGTTCTTTCGTCACGATCGCGTGTAGATCCGTAACACGATGCCCGGCAGCCTGGCGGTATGCGATGCCAGCGCGGCCAGGCCACGATCGACTACCTCGGGCTCATCGCCGTGCTCGCGGTCGTGCTCGCGGCCGCTGCGGGCCTCGCGAGCGGTGGCGCACCGGGCATCGCGAACGCGGTGCTTGGCCAGGTCCGGCATGCGCTGTGCATCGTCACCGGCGGCCCGTGTGGCGCTGAGCGCCGGCCGCCATGCGTCGTCGCGAGCAAGCGCGACGCGCACCACGCCGCCGTCACGATCCTCCTCGTACGCGTCGACGGCGACCGCTACGTCCTGCGCGAGACGATGTCCGACGGCACCGTCCGCCTTACCCTCGCCCATCGCGGCGGGGCCGGCGTGGAGCTCGGTGTCGGCGGGCGCGCGCGGATCAACCTGAAGGGCCGAACGATCGGCATCGACGACGAGCTGCGGGGCGCCATCGAGGGGGTTCTCGGCTACGGCGAGGTCTACGTCGCCCGCGACGAGCGCGAGGCCGACAAGATCCTGCGCTCGCTGCGCCGCCGCATCCCGCTCATCGGCGGCGACGGTCCCGACCCGAGCGAGCGCTTCGTCGATGGCGGCACGCGCGGCTTGGCCCGGCTCGGCATCGGAAGCTCGATCGCCGGCGTCTCGCTCGAGACGTTGTCGGAGACGGTGCTCGGCGGGCGCCGCGACGAGCGCACCGGCAACATCACGATCACGCTGACCGCGGGGAGCGCGGGCTGGGCGCTGCTCAGCGCCTTCATGGCCGGACCGGCGGGCGCGTCCGATCGCCAGGTCGCCTTCGCGCTGACGCTCGATCGCGACCGCCGGCCGATCGAGCTCGGGCTGACGGCCACGGGCCTGCTCGCCGCGGGCGCGACGCTGCCGACCGGGCTCGCGCAGCGACTTGGGGTCCATTCCGACGACGCGCAGATGAAGCTGCGTGGCCGTCGCTGGGAGCTCGGTGCGCGGCTGGACTTGCGCGACCCCGAGGTCGGGGCCGCCTGGGCAGCGTTTCGCCACGACCCGGCGGACCCCGGCGCGATCCGCGCGCTCGCCGGAGCGCTGCGCACGCGGGCGCATCTCGACGTGCGTAGCTACGCCGTCAGCAGCGAGGCCGACGGTGGCGCCGTCGGTGCCGGCCTTGGGCTGCGGCTCGGGGGCGAGCTCGACCGCATCACCGATCGCGCCCGGCTCCTGGCGGCCGCTGAGCGACCGCCGGGTGGCATGTGGGCGCAGCGCTCGGACTGCGTGGCGGCGTGAGTGATGGCACGCGTCGCGTCAGCAGGGGATCGTGCGGTCGACGGTGCCGCCGAAGTCCGTCGTCCAGTACCAGCCGAGCATCGTGTCCGCTCCGTACGAGCGCCCGATGCCGATCACCTTGTAGCGCTTGTTCAGCATGTTCTTCCTGTGTACGGCGGAGCTCTTCCACATGTTGAACATCGCTGCCGCCGACCCGTCCGTGCCGCCGGCGATGTTCTCGCCGCGCACCGAGCCGGTGTAGCCGAAGGCGGAGATGCGCCGCATGAACGTGCGGCCGAGGCTGTCGACGTGGTCGAGGTTGTCGTTGCGGGCCATAGCGGCGGCCATCCACTCCGACGACCTCGTCAGCTTGACCGAGAGCTTCAGGGCGGGACGGCCCTTCTGCACGCGGTACGTGTTGATCAGCTTGCAGAACGCGCGCTCCTCGGAGTCGGGAACGGGATTCCCGGCGAGCGCTGCGCCCGGGAAGGCAAAGCAGCAGGCGAGAGCAAGAGCGAGCAAGCGAATGGTCATGTCACGTTGTTCGTCAGGTCATCGGCTGGATGAGTCCTTGTTGGACATCGACTGGACGCTCGTCCGAGCGGGCCTCGGCGCGAGGGTCATACGAACGTCCACGAGGCGGCCTCGGTGCCGCCCGACAAGTGCCCGCGAGGCCTTGCGGGGACGTGACATCGTCCTCTCGGCATGCGAACATCTGTTCGATGCCGTACATCGAGCTGCACTGCCATTCCGCCTACTCCTTCCTGGACGGCGCATCCCAGCCCGACGAGCTCGTCGCCGCCGCGCTGAGCCACGGTCACGGGACGCTCGCGCTCACCGACCACGACTCGCTGTCGGGCTCGATGGAGTTCGCGCAGGCGGCGAAGACGCTCGGCCTACGCGCGATCCACGGGGCGGAGGTGACGCTCGCGGAGCCGGGCTCGGACGCGCCGGAGCGCCACATCACGCTGCTTGTCCGCGATGCGACGGGCTGGCGCAACCTCTGCCGGCTGCTGACGAAGGCGCACGCGCACACGCGCGACGGCCCGCAGCGCGACCGAAGCGACCCGGCTGTCGGCCTCGCCGACGTCGAGCAGCACGCCGACGGGCTCGTCTGCCTGAGCGGCTGCGCTACCCGCGGCGTGCGCGACGAGCCGACGCTGCGCCGCCTGCTCGCGAGCTTCGGCAGCGACCGCCTGCGCGTCGAGCTGCAGCGCCCGCTCGCCCGCCACGACCGCGCGCTGAACCGCGGGCTGTCGGAGCTCGCCGCGCGGCTCGGCGTCGCGACTGTCGCCACCGGCAACGTCCACGCGCACACGCCCGAGCGCGCGCTGCTGCAGGACGCGTTCGTCGCGATCCGCGAGCACACGACGCTCGATGCCTCCGAGCCGCTGCGCCGCGGCAACCACGCGCATGTGCTCACGACGCCGCAGGCGATGGCCGCCCGCTTCTCCGACCACCCCGAGGCCGTCGCCGAGACCGCGCGCCTCGCCGAGACGCTGACGTTCGACCTCACCGAGGATCTCGGCTACCGCTACCCGGGCGCCGAGGACGCCGGAGCCGACCGCGCGCTCGCCGAGATCTGCCAGGCGCGCTTCGAGGAGCGCTATCCGCTGACGGGCGACGGGTCCGGGCACCGCGCGGAGGCGCTGGTTCGCCTGGAGGAGGAGCTGCGCGTCATCGACGCGCTCGGTCTCGCCGGCTTCTTCATCTTGCATCGCGACATCCTCGAGCTCGCGCGGGAGGTCGCGGTGGAGGTGCGCGGACGCGGGGGGTGGCCCGAGGGGACCAATCCGCGGACAC
>CAWEOF010000044.1:0-38201 GCA_963810605.1 uncultured Actinomycetes bacterium | reverse complement strand
TCGAGACGGACCCGGCGACGCTGCATGGGCTGGGCTTCGCGCTCGTCCCCGACGACGAGCTGAAGGCCGCGCAGGCGGAGGCTGGCCGCTGACCGATCGGATCGGCGTGCGGCGCGCTAACCGGCCGCCGGCGTGAGGAGGCTCGCGCCGAGTGCGCCGCCGAGGTCGCCGAGGTCCGCGACGAGCACCGGCGGCGGGCGATCGTCGTTGAAGAGGTGCGGCGCCATCGCCGCGGCGATCTTGTCGGCGTAGGGCTCGCCGAGCCGGACGCCGAGGCCGCCGCCGAGGATCACGACCTCGACGTCGAGCACGTTGACGACCGAGGCCACGCCGGCGCCCAGGGCCTCGACGGCGTCGTCGATGAGCTTGCGCGCCAGCGGGTCCTTGCGGTCAAGCGCGGCTGCCCAGATCCCGCTCGTCAGGCGCTCGCGACCGCGCTTGCGCGCGATCTTGAAGAGCTCCGTGTCGTGGCCCTTGTCGTGCAGCTCGCGGGCGCGGTGCTCCATGGCGCTGCGGCCCGCGTAGGCCTCCATGCAGCCGCGCCGCCCGCAGGGGCAGCGCAGGCCGTCGCGCATCTGGATGCAGACGTGGCCGATCTCCCCCGCCGCCCCGACGCCGACCCAGGGCTTGCCGTCGAGCACGATCCCGCCGCCGACGCCGGTCCCCCAGAAGACGCCGAGCATCGAGCTGTACGCGCGCGCCGCGCCCAAGCGGGCCTCGGCGTCGGTCGCGACCTGCACGTCGTTGCCGAGCGCGACAGCGGTGCCGAGCGCGTCCGCGAGGGCCGGGCCGAGCGGGTAGGTGCCCGACCATCCCGGCAGGTTGCTGGCGCTCGACACGGTCCCGGCAGCGGCGTCGATCGCCCCCGGCGAGCCGACGCCGACGTGGCCGAGGTCGCTGGTCTGCACCCCCGCGGCCGCAGCTGCCGCGCGCATGGCTTCGGCGATCTCGGCGACGACGCCGGCGGGGCCGCCGCTCGTCGGCGTGGCGCGGCGCGCCTGGCCGAGCACCGCGTGCGTGGCGTCAACCACGACCGTCTGGATCTTCGTCCCGCCGAGATCCACGCCGCCGTGGCGAACGGGCGCAGTCCGCGCCATTCAGGTCACGGGCTCTCGGGTGGGGATGTGGGCGGCCATGGCGCTCGGAAGGGTAGGGCCAGCGGGGGCTCCGATCGCTCGATGTTTCGCGCGTCGGGTACAACCGCAGTCATGTCCCCGGCGCGCCCGCGACGCTGACATGATCGGCGCGCTCGCGTGGGGATCGCTTGCCGCCGCCTCGCTCGTGCTCGGCGCGCTGCTGAGGTTCGCGCGGCCCTGGTCAGACCGCGGGTCGGGCTGGCGCTGGCCTGCGGCTTCGCGGTCGCCGCGGGACTCCCGAGCTTGTCCTGATCGGCCCGGCTGGAAGACGGCTGCGCCCTCGCGTGATCGCCGCAGCCGCCTCGTCCGGAGGGTGATGCCGGGGATCTACCGCTTGACGATCTTGAAGCGCGCGCTGCGCGTCGCGCTCTTCGTCCCCACTCCGGCCGCTGCCGTGGCCCGCATGCGATAGGTCCCGGCGGCGAGCACCTTGCGCCCGGCGCGGCCGCTGAACGGCACCTTCTTGGCGCCGCCGGTCTTGTGCGTGCGCTTGAACGTGGAGGACTTCAGGTAGCGCGCGCAGGGCTTCTTCTTCTTGAGCTTCGCCGTCGCCTTCACGCACTTCGTGCCCGAGCGACGGCCCGTGGTCACCCGTTCGACGACGATCGTGACGATCGCCGGCGCCGACAGCGTGTACTTGATCGTCGTGCCCTTGGCCGACTTCTTGACCTTCTTCTTCGTCGTCTTGACCTTCGCGGCGGTCGCGGCGAGCGCGGTCGCTGTCGAGGCGCGGGCGAAGGACTTGCGGGTCAGCCCGAACTTATCCAGGCGGATCCGCTGGACGGTCGCGCCCGGCACGACGCCCGTGGGCTGCGTGCCGGCACCCGGGGTGCTGCCACCGCCTGGGGTGGCGCTAGCGCCGGGCGTGCTCCCACCGCCGGGGGTGCTCCCACCGCCGGGGTTCGTCCCGCCGTCGCCGGGAGACGAGGGCGGCGGCGGCGTCACCGCGGGCGGAGGCGGCGGGGGCGGCGGGGGCGGCGGGGGCGGCGGCACGGTGACGAGCGTCGATGCCGCGTTGCAGGCAGAGCCGGCGACCTTGTTGTCGCCATCGCCGCTGTAGGAGATCTTCCAGCGGTAGGTCCCCGCCTGCGTCGACGTGACCGCTGGCGACTGGTAGGTCCCGTTGCCGTTGATGGGGGTCGTCTGGGTGACGGGCGCGCCAGTGCAGCCGGGGTCCGCGGGTCCGTACAGGTCGAAGGTCAGGCTGCCGGTGGGATGGGTTCCCGTCAGCGTCCCGGAGACCGTCAGCTGATCGCCGATCGTCACGGATCCGGGGGCCCGCGCAACGAGGTCGGGCGCGTCCTTCTCGACCGTGACCTCCCGCCAATCGGGGTCGGCTGTGGTCACACCGGGGCCGCCCGTGGCGCGGACGAACCCGACGAGGTTCGTCTGCATGCCGTCGAGCGCGGCGTTCGAGTCGTGCGTGGGCATGCGCTCGACGGCGTACGGGAACGAGACGGTGCACGTCGACGTCGCCCCCTGGACGCTGAGCTGGACCGGAGAGCTCGCCGTGAACGTGCGCTTGTCGGTCATGGCGTCCGTGCTCGCAATGGCGAACGTCGTGTTGTTGCACGCGCCGGAGCCCTGGCCGCTGCCGCCGATCGCGACGACGCCGAGCTCCGCGCCGGGCGAGACGGTGCAGGAGATGTCGACGAACGACGTGCGGCACGCGGGAATGAGCGAGATCTCGCCGAGCGTGAGGTAGCCGAGGTCGTGCGGCGACGTCGAGGAGTTGGAGATCGTGAGCTGGCCCTGCGCCGCATCGCCGACGGCGACGGTGCCACCCGCGAGGGCTGGAGTGATCTCGACCCTCGGCTGCGCATGGGCCGCGGCGGGCACGAGCCCAGCGGCGATGCAGCCCGCGACCACGGCCCGAGCGGCTCGCCTGCTGGTCGACGGTGCAGATCGCTTCGAGAACATGGTCCTTCTCCTGGGGTGGCCTGCTCGACGGGCGTGCGTAGACGTGATGGGCACGGCAAGCTGCGTGCGACCTGAGCCGCGACGTGGCTTGCACCTCCGTTGTCGACGCAACTGCGGCCGTTCCGCAGATCGAGCGGACGAATGTCGTAGACCCGCCCGAGTTGCCGCAACTTCGCGCCTCGAGCCGATCCGCGTTCGCGTTCGCGTTCGATCCACCCGAACCTCGCGACGTCCCGCCGCCGCCCGGCATCGCGCAGCCCGGGCCTCGCGCCGCCGGGCCTCCCAGCCGCCGGACCTCCCAGACGCCGGCCGGACCTCCCGGACGCCGGACCGCTCAGCCACCGGGCCGCCGGGCCGCCGGGCCGCCGGGCCGCCGGGCCGCCGGGCCGCCGGGCCGCCGGGCCGCCGGGCCGCCGGGCCGCCGGGCCGCCGGGCCGCCGGGCCGCCGGGCCGCCGGGCCGCCGGATTCGGGAGCTCAGCGCAGCAGGATTCCCAGCGCCGCGCAGAGCGTCGCGAAGGCGACGACGCCGGCGCCCGCCCCTCGGCGTCCGCGCGTGAACAGCACCGCACCGGCGAAGCCCGCGCCGAGCACCGCAAGCGGGGCGACCGCGCACAGCGCTGCGAGCGCGTAGGCGACGAGGACGAAGCGCCTCGGAACCTCTTCAGGCCTCGGCTCCAGGCCAGCGGGCTCGACCGGCGGCGGCGTGTCGGTCATCAGCGCGCTCCGGCCACGAGCTCGACCCGCAGGCCGTCAGGATCCAGCAGATACCCGGCGTAGTAGGACCTTCCGTACTGCGGTCGCGGGCCGGGCGGGCCGTCGTCGCGACCGCCGTGTTCGAGCCCGGCCGCGTGCGCGCCGTTGACCGCCGCCCGCCCGGCGGCCGAGAGCGCGACATGACCGTAGCCGGGGGCGGGCGGGTGCCCGCGCGCGACGATCCAGAACTGCTCGCGGTCGCGTCCGTAGGCGATGGCGCCCTCGCTCTCGAACATCCGCCGCGCGCCGAGCGCGTAGAAGATCGCGTCGTAGAAGCGCGCCGAGCGGGCGAGGTCGGACACCTCGAAGGCCACATGGCCGATCATCGCGCGAGCCGCCCGACGTCCCGGTGCGCGACCTCGACCTCGACGTCGTCGCGTCTGCGGTAGCGCGACGCCAGGGCCTCGGCGACCGCCACGGAGCGGTGCCGTCCCCCGGTGCAGCCGACCGCCACCCCGAGATGGGCCTTCCCCTCCGCGATGTACTCGGGGATGAGGAAGTCGAGCAGCGGCTCGAGATGCTCGTAGAACGCGTGCAACTTGCCCCCTGTGTCGATGTACTCGACGACCTGCGGGTCGAAGCCGGTGAGCGGGCGCAGCGTCGTCTCCCAGTGCGGGTTGGGTAAGAAGCGCACGTCGATGACTGTGTCGGCGTCGCGTGGCATCCCGTGCTTGTGGCCGAACGAGGTGAACGTCAGCGCGAGCTTCGCGCGCGACTGGCGCGGGAGGAACTCGTCGATGACGCGACGGCGCAGCGTCGCGGCGCTGATGCCGCTCGTGTCGAGGACGAGGTCGGCGCGGGCCTTGAACGGAGCCAACGTGTCGCGCTCGGCGGCGATCCCTTGCGCGACGGAGCCGGTGGGGCTGAGCGGATGGCGCCGGCGGGTCTCCTTGTAGCGGCCGAGCAGCGTCTCCTCGTCGGCGTCGAGAAACAGCACATGGTGCTTGACCCCGTGCTCGCGAAGGTCGTCGAGCACGTCGCTCAACGCGTCGAACAACTCGCCGCCGCGAACATCGGAGACGATCGCGGCGCGCTCGACCTTCGACCCCTCGTGCACGAAGAGGTCGACGAGCGCGCGGATCATCTCCGGAGGGAGGTTGTCTACGCAGAAGTAGCCCGTGTCCTCGAACACGTTCATCGCCGTCGACTTGCCCGCCCCGGAGAACCCCGTGATGACGACGAGGTCCTCCAGGCTGGATGTGGACGGCTCGTCGGCGATGCTCACCCCGTTGATTCTGGCGGGTGGCGCGGCGTCAGTCACCTCCGGTCTTGGGGAAGTCCTCGTACGTCCTGGCCGTCATGAGCCCGTCGTGAGCCTTGGCGTCGCTGCCGCTCCCCTTCCCCTCGACGTATGCGCCATGTCGAGTCGCTGATGGCCACGCGGTCAACCGGAGGTGCGGTTGAGGTATGCGTAGACGTCGCGCGCGATCTTCGACGGCATCCCGGGCACCGCCTCGAGCGCCTCGCGGGAGGCGTTGAGGACCGAGTCCGGCGAGCCGAAGTGCTTCAGCAGCGCCCGCTTGCGCTTCGGACCGACGCCCGGCAGGCCGTCGAGGACCGACTCGGTCATCTGGCGGTCGCGGCGCTGGCGGTGATGGGTGATGGCGAAGCGGTGCGCCTCGTCGCGCACGCGCTGAAGCAACTGCAGCTCGGGCGTATCGTGCGCGAGCCAGAGCGGCTCGTGGCAGCCGGGGATGAAGACCTCCTCGATGCGCTTGGCGAGGCTGACGACCGTCACGCCCTTGTCGACGAACCCCTGCAGCGCTCGCATCCCGGCCGACAGCTGGCCCGGCCCGCCGTCGATGACCACCAGGCTCGGGAGCGTCGCGAAGGACTCGTTGCGCTTGGGGTCGTTGGGGCTGAGGTCCTGCTCGGACTCCCAGCGGGCGAGCCGTCGCGAAAGCACTTCCTCCATGGCGAGGAAGTCGTCCGGCACCCCCTCCTGCGTCGAGCGGATGTTGAACCGCCGGTAGTCGGACTTCTTCGGCGCGCCGGCCTCGAAGACGACCATCGACGCAACGGTGTTCGTGCCCATGAGGTTCGAGATGTCGAAGCACTCGATGCGCAAGGGGAGCGCATCCATCCCGAGTACGTGCTGCAGGCCGTCGAGCGCCTCGACGCGCTGCTGGCGGCGACGCTCGTCCTTCAGCCGCTCCTGGTCGAGCGCGAGCTGTGCGTTGCGCTCGGCGAGCTCGAGGATCCGGCGCTTGTCCCCGCGCTCGGCGGCACGCACCTCGACCTTGGCCCCGCGCCGCATCGCGAGCGCCTCGCCGAGCGGCACGGTGTCCTCGACGTCGCGCTGCACGATGACCTGCGCCGGAATCGCCATCGTCGCGTCGTAGTACTGCAGGATGAACTCGACCGCCACCTCGCCCAGAGCACGGCCGGTCTCGTTGGAGAGATAGAACGACTGGCGATCCGACAGGACGCCGTCGCGGATCTGGAAGACCTGCGCGTTCGCGTCCACGCCGTCGACCGCGATGGCGATCGCGTCGAGCGTCCCGACGGCCTCGTTCGCGACGCGCTGGCGCTCGAGCAGGCTCTTGACGGCCCGCAGCCGGTTGCGCTCCAGCGCCGCCTGCTCGAACTCCTCGTCGGCGGCGGCCGCCTTCATCCGCCGTTCGAGGTCGCGCTCGATCTGCCGATAGCGGCCGGAGAGGAAGTCGATGACGCCCTCGATTGCCGCGCGATACGCCTCCTTGGATTGGTAGCCGACGCACGGCGCGCCGCAGCGCTTGATGTAGAAGTCCAAGCACGGCGAGCCGCTTCGGCGACCGGGCTCGGGCCCCGGGCACGAGCGGAACGCGAATACCTTCTGCAGCAGGTCGAGTGTGCCGCGGACCTTCTTGGCGTTCGAGTACGGGCCGAAGTAGGCGCGATCCTTGCGATGGCGCTCGCGCGTGAAGTACACGCGCGGGTAGTCCTCGTCGAGCGAGATCGCCAGGAACGGATAGGACTTGTCGTCGCGCAAGCGGACGTTGAAGCGCGGCTTGTACTCCTTGATGAAGCGGTTCTCGGTGAGCAGGGCCTCGGCCTCCGAGGCGACGAGCAGGAACTCGATGTGGTGGATCCTGCTGACCATCTCGATCGCGCCCCGCGTCGCGCCCGCGCCCTTGACGTTGCTGAAGTGGCCGGCCACCCGCTTGCGAATCGACTTCGCCTTGCCGACGTAGATGACCGTCCCCTGCTCGTCGCGGAAGAGGTAGACGCCCGGGCCGTCGGGAAGGCTGCGGCGCTGCTCGGCGAGCCGGGTCTCGCGTGGGGTCGTCGGTGCGCAAGCCATCTCGTTCGAGGATAGATCGGCGTCCCGACCCCGTCCGGCCCAAATAGTTGTATGCACAACTACTTGCTATGGTTGCCTTGGCAACGACCTTCCAGGTCCGGGTATAAGGAGCACCATGAGACTCGACGGCATCCACCACATCAGCGCGATCACCGGCGACGCGCCGCGCAACGTCGACTTCTACACGCGTGTCCTTGGGCTCCGCATGATCGCGAAGACGGTCAACCAGGACGACCCGGGCGTCTACCACCTCTTCTACGGCGACGAGAACGCCCGGCCCGGCGCGGACCTCACGTTCTTCGAGTACCCGGGCGCCGTGCCTGGCCGGCCAGGCGCCGGGATGGTCCACCGGATCGTGTCTCGCGTCGGCTCCCCGGATGCCATCGAGTTCTGGGCGGCGCGTCTGTCGTCCGAGGGGATCTCCGCCGCGGTGGCCGAGGACGGCGCTTCGCTTCGCTTCGCGGACGTCGAGGGACTCGAGCACGAGCTCGTCGTCTCGACGTCGGACGACCCGGCGCTCGTCGCGGAGCACCCGGAGGTCCCGGCCGAGCACGCCCTGCAGGGCTTCGAGGGCGTTCGCGCGTACAGCCGCAATCCGGCCTCGAGCGCGGCGATGCTCGAGCGCCTCCTTGGCGCCACGCGCATCGGCGACGAGGACCGTTGGGAGCTGCGCGGCGCGCGGCGCGGCGGCTGGATCGCGTTCGATGCGGCGCCGGCGGAGCGCGGCCGCCAGAGCGCGGGGGTGGTGCACCACGTCGCGTTCGGAACGACCGACGAGGACATGCCGAGCTGGATCGCGCGGGTCACCGACGCCGGCGTGCCGAACAGCGGCTACGTCGACCGCCATTACTTCCACTCCCTGTACTTCCGCGAGCCGAGCGGCGTCCTGTACGAGCTTGCCACGGCCGAGCCGGGCTTCACCGTCGACGGCCCGGTCGAGGAGCTCGGCACCAAGCTCATCCTGCCGCCGTTCCTCGAGGCGCGGCGCGAGGAGATCGCCGCGGGGCTCACGCCGCTGCCGGATCCGCGGGCGGATTGGGCGCTGGGGAGCTCGACACCCTCCGTCGACTCCGGGTCCGAGCCCGCGGTGAGCGGGGCACGGTCATGAGCGACGTCCTCGCGACGCAGACGCTCGGCAGGGGCGAGCGCGGCGACGGCGGTCGCTTCGCTCGCCAAGCGAGCCAGTTCCGCGACTGGGTGACGGCCGACGGAAGCTCCGGCTACAAGGCCGAGGCCGGCCGCTATCACCTCTACGTGTCGCTGGCGTGTCCGTGGGCGCATCGCGCGGTGATCGTGCGACAGCTCAAGGGCCTGCAGGACGCGATCAACATGTCCATCGTCGATCCGATCCGCGACGAGCAGGGGTGGGCGTTCACCGACGCGCCCGGTACGACCGTCGACAAGGTCAACGAATGGAGGTACCTCGCGGAGGGCTACGTGGCGACGGACCCCCAGTTCGACGCTCGCGTCACCGTGCCGGTGCTGTGGGACACCGAGACGAAGCGGATCGTCAACAACGAGTCGGCCGACATCATCGTGATGCTGAACTCGGCATTCGACGAGGTCGCTGCCAATCCGCAGCTCGATCTCTACCCCGCCGACCTGCGCGGCGAGATCGACGCGATCAACGACACGATCTACGAGAACGTCAACAACGGCGTGTACCGCGCGGGGTTCGCCTCGACACAGGAGGCCTACGAGGAAGCGGTGTTCCCGCTCTTTCGGACGCTCGACAAGCTCGACGCACGGCTCGCCGACCGCCGCTACCTCCTCGGCGATCGCCAGACCCTCGCCGACTGGCGACTGTTCACCACCCTCGTGCGCTTCGACCCGGTGTACGTCGGGCACTTCAAGTGCAACCTGCGCCGAATCGTCGACTACCCGAGCCTGTCCGGATACGTCCGCGACCTCTACCAGACGCCCTCTGTCGCGGCCACGGTCGACCTCGACCAGATCAAGCGCCACTACTACGAGACACACGGCGCGATCAACCCGAGCGGGATCGTGCCGGCGGGCCCGGTGATCGACCTCGACGCCCCGCACGGGCGCGAGGCGATCGCGACCTGAACGAGCGCTCCCGCGCGAGAGGGCGGCGGCAGCATGGTTCGCGTAACCGGTCATCGCACGAGCCTGACCTCAAGCCCGCCGCCCGTCACCGCCTCCCCGGCCCCGCCGAGCAGGCCGAGGATGCGGGCGACGTAGCCGCGGGTCTCCGGGTACGGCGGAACACAGCCGCACGCGGCGACCGCACCAGGACCGGCGTTGTACGCCGCGAGCGCCAACGGCACGGCCCCGAAGCGGCGCAGGAGGTCGCGCATGAGATGGGCTTGGGCGTCGATCGCTGCCGCGGCGTCAAACGGGTCGCTCAGGCCCATCGCCCGCGCAGTCCCCGGCATGAACTGCGCGATTCCCAGCGCCCCCGCGCTAGAGCGCGCGAACGGGTTGAAGTTCGACTCGGCGTAGAGCTGCGCGCCCAGCAGCGCGGCAGAGACGTTCCAGCGCTGAGCCGCGCGCGCGAGCGGTGCCGCAAAGCGCGCCGGGACGAACGACGGCATCGCCCGCGCGCGCGCTCCGTCGCCCTTGGCACCGAAGCCCACGGAGGCGGTGCCGGCGTTCAACATGAACCCGAAATGCCAGGGCTCCCACGAATATCTCTGCACGAAGCGAAAGCGCTTGGCGTTCGCGGCAAGCCAGCCGTAGGCGGCGGCAGGACCGAGGTCGAGTTCCGTGCCGAGCCGATGCAGTGACTGGCCCGGCGGCGCGACCCACTTCGGATCCGGATGGCGAGCGAAGAGCACCGCCTGCTCGGCGTTCGAGCGAAAGCCGCTGACGACGATGAGTGAGATGCCGTCCTCGCGCGCCGCCGCCGCCATTCGATCGAAAGCCGCAGCCACGTCCGGGCGCATCGGCTTGCCTTGGCGCATGGCCAGCGGCCCGCGGTACTCGCCAGGGCCCGTCGCGAACGCAAGATCCGACGGAGGCGCCAGCTCGGCGTCGGCTCGCGCGCCGGCAGCGACCGGCCGCTGGGCGTTCGGCACGTCGATGGCATCACGCACGTCCACCCGGATCCGTACCGGAGCGAACGTCTCACCGTCGGGGAAGCTGACCTCGATGTCCCGTGCCCCGTTTCGCCGCGCCGTGGTCATCGCCGCGCGACGTCCGAGCTCTACGTAGGCAGCGCGCTCGAGGTGGAATCGATTCGCTCGCCGGCCGAGCACCGACGGCTCGAAGAGCCGCGCGTACGAGCGGTGCATTGCTCGTGCCCCCGCGAGCGCCGCGAGGTCGGCCGCTCGCTGCTCGTCGCTCTGCACGCCGATGCCGCGCGCCACGGCACCGAGGACGAGCGCCCCCAGGAGCACCGCCATCGCCACTCCCAACAACAAGATCGTCGCTTGGCCAGACTCGGCACGATCCCCTGAACCGCCGGCCAACCCGCGCGAGCAGGACCTCATGAGAGCGCCTCGACGGCGTCGACGAGCGAGCGCCGCACCGACGGCAACAGCACGATGCCGGCCGCCGCCGCAGCGCGGCCGAACTGCGCGGGAGGGAAGTCGCATGTGCACGCACGCGAGGCTCCGCCCGTCAGACTGGACAGCGCGAGGCGACGCAGCGCGGGATCTGTCCCGCTCGGAGTCGCGACGACGACGAGATCCTGCTCGGCCAGCAGCTCCTCGAACTCCGCGGCGCGCGGGCCTCCAAGGGCCAGCACGGTCGGCACTTCGCCTGCGGCCGCCGCGGCGCGCCTGGCTTCCAGCGACGCCTCCAGCGGCTTCGTCGCAAGCCGCACGAGCACGAGGCGCCCACCGGTTCGCGTGTCGTGCCCGCGTGCCCCGAAGGCCGTCGCAAGCCTGCGGGCCGCCGGCACCGCGGGCGCGCGCCACCACGGCCGGCCAGGAGATCCGGCGGTCCACACGCAGACGACGGCGACCGGTGCCCGCCGGAGGCGGGCGATTGCCAACCCCAGCGCTGCTCCGAGCGGCTGCGCGTCCTCGACAGGCGCGAGGAGAGCGACACCGGGAGGCGTGCGCGGCGCGGGTTCCGCGCACGCCCGATCCGGTCCTTCGTCGGGGGGGACGAAGTCGTGGTGGCCCGCCGGCGACGCATCGGCCGGCGGTGCCACGAAGTGCTCGACGAGGCTGCGCAGCGCGCTCACCGCGCCTCCGGCCCCGCGTCGGCCTCGGCACGAGCCTCCAGCAGCTCGGCCAGGGATGCGATCGGCGACGCGGGCCGCAGGCGCACGCGCACCTTGCTCCCGTCGACCCGCACGGCCATGCGATCGCGCGACCACCCAGGGACCGCGTCGCGCGCAGCCGCCCGTGGATCGTCTCCCTGGAGCAGCGCCACGGCTGCCGCCTCGGCGGCGTGGTCGGCGAGCTCGCCGGCAGCGCCGGCCGCCAGCAGCTGTGCCGCGGCGAGCACGACGAGCACGACGAGCGGCGCGAGCATGACGAGCTCCACGGATGCCTGCCCGCCTTCGCTCCTCCCTCGCGATCCGGTCATCGCGCCTGGTCCTGTAGGCGGGCGCGCGCGGACACGCTCCCCAGGCGGCCCGCACCGACGATCGCCGGGATCGCGATCGCAACGCGCACGCCCTCCTCCCCACGCTCGCGACGCACTTCGAGCCCGCGCTCGAGATGCTCGGGAAGCACGCGTCGCGCAGCGGCGCGGGCGTCGGCGCCGATCGCGCTGGCTCGCGCCGCGGCGCGAGCAGCCGATCCGGCCAACCAGATCGCCTGTCCGGCCACGACCGCCTGCCACAAGAGTGCGCCGAGGACGGCGATCAGCGGCAGCAGCGCCACGAGCTCGACGGTCGCCTGACCGAGCTCTCCGGGACGGCTGCGAGGGGCGGTTGGGGGCATGGCAGCACCATCCCGCACCGCTTGTCACGGAACTAGACGCGATCGTTACAAATCACGCGCGAACGTGTTACAAAACTCCTGCATTCGGTCGATTTCGCCGATCGTGCCGCATGCTGGCGGCATGAGTCCCTCAGGTATACGAGCGGTATCGCTGCCAGATCACGTAGAGCGTGTAGGAGCAGGTGCCGATGATCGCGACCCAGATCACCGCGCCGGCACCCGTCGCCCACATCCGGCCGGTAATCGAGACCGTGAGGATCGCCAAGCCGACGGCGGCGTACAGCGCGAAGCGCCACTGGTCTCCCAAACCGAAGATCTCGCCGCGGTACTGGCGATACAGGGTCCCGATGATCAGCGCAATGACCACGATGAACGTTGCGTTGAGGACCTTGCCAACGAGATCCGCTCCTTCGCCTCCCGCGGGCGCGAACGCCACGACGACCGCGAGGAGGACGAGGATCCCGATGTTGCGCGCCATCTGAGCCGACATGCGGCACAGGCTAAGGGTTCGCGCAGGAACTCGTGGCGGGATTGAGGATCGATTCCGTGGATGCCAGAGGCCGCACACGAGCGCAGGCGGGCGCCAGCCCTTCGAGCATCGCGGAGGGCGCCTGGCGCCGCGGAGCGATTCTCAAGCGCGTCAGCAGTTCCTGCGCGAGCCCCGATGCATGGCAACCGCCCGTCGCGGCGTGCCAGGCCGCGCTGCTACGCCAACGCGCCGACCTTGCGCACCGCGGGTGTGTGGCCCGGCTCATCCGTCGCGCCGCTGACCGGTTCCGCGGTCGCGGTCCTGTTGCGACCAGCCGCGGCGGTCGGGCCTTCGTTACGCGCGCGCGCGTTCTGAACGCTGCTGTCGGTGGACACACGCGCCGGCTCGCCGGCATCGGCGCGCGCCGCGTCCACCACCTCCGCGGGCCGCTCCGCCGCAAACCGGTAGCCGACGCCGAAATGCGTATGGATGTAGTTCCAGCCGGGAGACGCCTGCTGCAGCTTGGAGCGCAGCTTGCGCACGAAGACGTCGACCGAGCGGTCGCCGTGAGCCATCGTGTAGCCCCACACGCGCTGGTAGATCTCCTCGCGCTCGAGAACGCGACCGCCGGCCGCCGACAGCAGTGCGATGAGCTCGAACTCGCGCCGGGTCAGGTCGATCGAGCGCCCGTGCGCGAAGGCCTGGAACTGATCGGGGCGCACCTCGATCTCGCCGGCGACGACCGGCTCCACCGCATTCGGACCATCGGCTTGGCGGCGACGCCGCGCGACCGCTTCGATCCGCGCGATGAGCTCCTCGGGATGAAAGGGCTTCGTCACCCAGTCGTCGGCGCCGAGACGCAGGCCGCGCACGCGCTGCGCGACGGTGGACTGTCCCGTGCAGATGACGATCGGCAGCCCCGGCAGTTCGCTGGTGACGCGCTCGAGGTACCCCCAGGCGTGCTGGCCGAGCAGCGCCAAGTCGATCACGAGCGCTCCGAGCCGCATCGCCACGAGACGATCGGCCGGGAGGGGTCCTGTGAGCACGCGGTGCTCCCAGCCAAGCCGGTCCAAGCGCTTGGTCAGCACTTGCACGAAGCCCGAGTCCCCGTCGATGACGGCGACGCGCAGGGAGAAGCTGGGTGTGGCTGTGTTCGTGGCAGTCATGACGCGGCCGAGTGTACGGGGAGGTGCCGATGCAAACGAAGCCTCATGGGGTCCCGGTCACGACATTTTCACAAGCGGATCGCCGCAAAATGCGGCGGGTTGGGCTCATCGCAAGCGCTCGTCGCGGGGCAGCGGTGCGCGCTCCTCGCCGAGCTCGCGAAACAGCCCGGTCACCACGAAGACGGTCTGCTCGCCGATGTCGACGGCATTGTCTCCGATGCGCTCCAGCGCCCGCGCGACGAGGATCATCGTCATCGCCCACTCGCGCACGTCGGCGTCCGCGCCGCCCACGTCGATCGCGCGGCGGAAGATGTCGCGGTTGAGGCGGTCGAGCATGTCGTCCTGACGCGTCAGGTCGATCGCCAGCTCGGGATCGCGCAGGGCGAACGACTGACGGGCCTGGCGCACCTGCGAGCGCGCCTGCGCGCCCATCGCACAGATCCACTCGACGATCTCGGGATCGGTCGGGGGATCGTGGCCGAGCAGCGGGACCATCTTGGCGATGTTCGTGCACTGGTCGCCGATGCGCTCGAGGTGCTTGACGAGGTGCAGCAGCGCCGCGACGACCCGCAGGTCGCCGGCGACCGGTGCCTGGCGCGCGAGCAGCGACAGCACGCCTTGATGGACCTCCAGGTAGCGCCCGTCGACGCGGTCGTCGTCGGCGATCACGATCGCGGCCAGCTCGGCGTCGCCGTGCGACAGGGCCTCGAGCGCCGAGTCGAGGATCCCGACGACCATGTCGAGCCCACCGAGCGCCTGCTCCTCGAGCGCGAGCAGCTCGTGCTGGAAGTGGTGTCGTCCGTCGCCCACGCGCGCTCAGCCGACCTTGCCGGTCACGTAGTCCTCGGTCCGGCTATCAGCGGGGTTCGTGAAGATCTTGTCGGTCGCGTCGTACTCGACGAGCCGGCCGATGCGGTTCCCCTCGCCGGCAGAGAGGTCGACGATGAAGAACGCGGTGCGGTCGGACACCCGCGCAGCCTGCTGCATGTTGTGGGTGACGATGACGATCGAGTATCGCTCCTTGAGCTCGATCATGAGATCCTCGATCTTGCCGGTCGAGATCGGGTCCAGCGCCGAGCACGGCTCGTCCATCAGGATCACGTCGGGATCGACCGCAAGGCAGCGCGCGATGCACAGCCGCTGCTGCTGGCCGCCGGACATGCCGAACGCGTTGGTCTTGAGGCGGTCCTTGACCTCGTCCCACAGCGCGGCGCGGCGCAGGGCGCGCTCGACGATCTCGTGCGTGTCGCCCTTCATACCCAGGACCTTCGGACCGAAGGCGATGTTGTCGAAGATCGACTTCGGAAACGGGTTGGGCTTCTGGAACACCATGCCGATCCGCTTGCGTACCTCGACCGCATCGACCTTGGAGTCGTAGAGATCCTGGCCGTGGTAGTGGATCGAGCCCTCCACGCGCGCGCTCGGCACGAGATCGTTCATCCGGTTCAGGCAGCGCAGGATCGTCGACTTGCCGCAGCCGGATGGCCCGATGAACGCGGTGATCTCGTTCGTGTACAGATCGAACGAGACGTCCTTGACGGCCTGTTTGCCGCCGTACAGGACGCCGAGACCCTGGAGTTCGAACACGGCCTTCGTCGAGGGAGCGGCCGCGCGCCCGACCGAGACGTCGGGCGCCAGCCGGACACCGCCGGAGGCGGTCCCGAGGAGCGGGCTGGTGTCGACAGGTATCGCTTCGGGAATCGTCGTCTCGCTCATGGGATCGGGCTCCATCGGCTCGCCTTCGCTCGTTACCACTTGTTCTCGTACCGGTTGCGCAGATATATCGCGACGCCGTTCATGCAGACCAGGAGCCCGAGCAGCAGGACGATGCCCGCCGCCGCGAGCTGGCGGAAGTCGTCCTGCGGCTGCGAGATCCAGCTGAAGATCTGGATCGGGAGCGCGCTGAAGCCGGCTCCGTCTCCGACGACACCGCTGGGATTGAAGGTGATGAACGTCGCGGCGCCGACGACGATCAGCGGTGCCGTCTCGCCGATGGCCCGCGACAGCGCGAGGATTACGCCGGTCGCGACGCCGGGGATCGACGCCGGCAGCACCTGCTTCCAGATCGTCTGCCACTTCGTCGCGCCGAGGGCCATCGAGCCCTCGCGGATCGACGGCGGCACCGCGCGGATCGCCTCGCGGCCGGCGATGATCACCACGGGCAGCACGAGCAGCCCGAGCGTCATCCCCCCGGCCAGCACGACGCGCCCGAGGTTCAGCGGACCACGCACGAGGAAGGCCAGCCCGAGAATGCCGTACACGATCGACGGAACGGCAGCGAGGTTCTGGATGTTGACCTCGATCAGGCGGTTCCACCACTTCGAGTTGTCGGCGTACTCCTCGAGGTACACGGCCGTGGCGACGCCGATCGGCACGATGAACACGGCGCACACGCCGATGATCCACAGCGTGCCGGTGATCGCCGGCTGCAGGCCCGCGATCTCGGCGTTCGACGACGGGAAGTTCGTGAAGAGCTTGCTGTTGAGCACCGGCATCGCGTCGAGGAGCACGTCGACGATCAACGTGACCAGGACGATCGCGCTCAACGCGAGGCACAGCAGCATCGAGATCCGGAAGCCGATGTCCTTCACGCGCGCGCTGCCGGACTTCGGACGCAGCGAGACCCGAGCAGCGCTCATTCGTACACCTGCCTGTACTTGCGCACGAAGCGGATCGCGATGAGGTTCATCAGCAGCGTCATCAAGAAGAGGACCATGCCGACGGCGAAGATCGTCTTGTACTCGATGGATCCGGTCGCGATGTCGCCCTTGGCGGTCGCCGCGATGAACGTCGTGATCGTCTCGACCGACTGGCCCGGATCGAACGTCAGGTTCGGCTGCTGGCCAGCGGCGACGAGCACGATCATCGTCTCGCCGATCGCGCGCGAGACACCGAGCACGATCGCCGCGACGATCCCGGACAGCGCCGCGGGGACGACGACGAGCAGGGACACCTGCAGCTTGTTGGCGCCGAGGCCGAAGGCCCCCTCGCGCAGCGAGTACGGCACGGCCGACATCGCGTCCTCGGAGATCGAGGCGACGGTCGGCAGGACCATGAAGCCCATGATGATGCCGGCCGACAGGGCGTTGAACGTCGGGACGCCCATGCCCAGCAGGTCGTTGAGGATGACGGGCGTGAAGAACGTCAGCGCGAAGTAGCCGAAGACGATCGTCGGCACGCCGGCGAGCAGCTCGATGAACGGCTTGACGACCTTGCGCACGCCGGGCTTGGCGTACTCGGCGAGGTAGATCGCCGTCCCGAGCCCGAGCGGGATCGCGACGATCAGCGCGAGGCCTGTGACGAGCAGGGTGCCCGTGATGAGCGGCAGCACGCCGAACGAGGGGTCGGCGAAGAGCGGCGCCCACTCTGTGCCGGTGAGGAACTCGATGATGCCGACCTCACCGAAGAAGGCGAGCGTCTCCTTCAGCAGCGAGAAGATGATCCCCAGCGTCGTCAGGATCGACAGCAGCGCCGCGACGAAGAGCGCGACGCGGATCGCCTCCTCCCCCCTGCGACGCTTCGCGACGCCGAGGACCGGAGTCCTTGGCGTCGCGGGTGCGACGACTGGATTGGCCGAGGTCACGCGCCGAGCTCAGCTCTCTGCCTTGGTGAGCGCGGCCTTGGCGGCGCTGGCCTGCTCCTCGGTCAGCGCGACGATCTTCGACGCGTCGGCGATCGCCTGCTGGTTGGCGAGGACGTAGTCCATGAAGCCCTTGACCTCGGAGCGGGCGATCGCCTTCGCGGACGGGTACATGAACAGCGGCCGCGCGAGCGGCTTGTACGTGCCGTCCTGGATGGCCGCGGCGGACGGCTCGATGCAGCCCTCGCCGCTGTCGACCTTGACGAGGTTCAGGTTGTCGGCGTTGTCCTCGAAGTATGAGAAGCCGAGGTAGCCGAGGCCGCCCTTGTCGCCCGAGACGCCTTGGACCGTGACGTTGTCGTCCTCGCTCGGCGAGTAGTCCCTGCGCGTGTCGCCCTCCTCGCCGTTGATCTCGGCGGTGAAGAAGTCAAACGTGCCGGAGTCGGTGCCCGGTCCGAACAGCGCGACCTTCTGATCGGGGAACTTGGGATCGAGATCCTTGTAGTTGGAGATCCTCGAGTCCTTGTTCCAGAGCGCCCTGATCTGGTCTGTCGTCATGCAGTCGATCTCGAGGTCCTTGCTCGTGATGATCGCGATCCCGTCGTTGGCGACCTGGACCTCGGAGTAGGCGATGCCGGACTTCTCGCAGACCGGGGCCTCATCGTCGTCCTTGATCGGGCGCGAGGCGTTGGAGATGTCGGTCTCGCCGGCGCAGAACTTCTCGAAGCCGCCGCCCGTGCCGGACTCGCCGACGGAGATGTCGACGCCGGAGTTCGCGCCCTTGAACTGCTCCGCAGCCGCCTGCGCGAAGGGGAAGACCGTCGACGAGCCGTCGATCTTGATGTTGCCGGACAGGCTGCTTGCACCGCTGGACCCGGTATTGCTGGCGGTCGAGTCGTCGCCACAGGCGGCGATCCCGAACGCAAGAACGCCAGACAGGGCGGTGACCGCCAGTACGCGGATGGGCTTCACGTGTGCTCCTTCATCGATGAGTGCGAACGGGCGCGAGACTTCCAGGGGCACCGACTGCAGCCTGTTAGCGCGTGGTTGCCTTGCTGTGAAACTCTTGTGAACCTGGGGCTTGCGCCTCGGACGCCGCCGCCGGCGCGGTCGGCTCGGCGGCGAGTCGGTAGCCGAAGCCGAGGTGGGTATGGATGTAGCGCCAACCCGGCAGCGCCGCGTCGAGCTTGTCGCGCAGCTTGTGGACGTAGACGTCGACCGACCGGTCGCCCTTGCGCATCTCCGAGCCCCAGACTTCGCGGTACACCGCGTCGCGAGCGATGATGCGACCGCTGCGGCGCGCGAGCGCGAGCAGCAGCTCGTACTCCCGGATCGACAACGTCAACGGGCGCCCAGCGGTCGTCACCAAACCGTCGGAGGCCCTGATCTGCAGGGCCCCGACCGAGATCAGCTCGTCGTCGACGGCGGTGTCCATCGGCGCGCACCTTGACCGGCGCCGTGGCGTCAGCCGTTACCGACTCGTGAACCTCGTGTGAAACCCCGGCCGATCCGATCGTCCGGGCCGCGATCCACGTCTACGCTGGCCGCGATGATCAGACTGCGCCGGAACGCCGCCTTGGACGCCGGGCTGCTGGCGCTGCTCGCGCAGTCCGGCGAGAACATCCGGGACGTCGCCAGGCTCCTGCGCGATCTGCTCGTCGACTATCCCGAACACGCCGGCCTGATCGCCGACGTCCAGGATCGCGAGCACCGCGGCGACCGCATCGCCCGCGACATCATCCATCGCCTCAGTCGAAACGGGAACGCAGGCCGGCGCCCGCTTCCCGGAGCGCGCGGAGGCAACTCACGCGCGACGCTCAGCGCAGCGGAAGGGCACGCCCTCGCGACCGCGCTCGACGACATCGTCGACTTCGCCGAGCAGACCGCCGACGCCCTGGGCGTCTACGGCGTCGAGGCACCGATGGAGCAGTCGGTCACGCTCGCGGAGATCCTCGTCTCGTCCTCCGACGAGGTCGCACGCGCGCTCGCCGCGCTCGGTGCCGGCGACGCCGACGCGCTCGGGCCCGCGCTCCGGGAGATCCACCGCCTCGAAAGCGAGGGCGATCGCGTGCTACGCGAGGGCCTGGCGTGCCTGTTCGCCAACGGCATCGACCCGATGTTCGTCATTCGCTGGAAGGACATCTTCGAGTCGCTCGAGGCGTCTGTCGACGCCTGCCAGACCGTCGCACACCTCGTCGAGGGCATCTCGCTGACGCGCGGCCTGAGCCGCGCGTAGCCGCGGACAGGATGCTCGTCGAGGGCATCTCGCTGACGCGCGGCCTCAGCCGCGCGTAGCCGCGGACAGGACGCTCGTCGACGGCCGGAGCGTCGGCTTCGCGTGTGAGAGCTTCGGATCGCCGGCGCGCTCGCCGCGCGACCGGCTCGCGTCGCGCGGCGATCGGACAGCAACGAGCAGCACGTCGAGGAGCGATGACGCCCGGAACGTCGCGACGGCCGCGCCGCGCCGAAGCGCCTACTGCGACGGCTTGCGGGCGCGCACGATCGCCGCGGCGGCATGCACGTGGACGCGGTGGGTCTCGCGGACCTCGATGTCGACCAGCCCCGCGTCGGCGAGCGACCGCTCGAACTCCTCGCGCGTCAGGGCTCCCGCAACGCAGCCGGTCCATTGCGCCATGTCGGCGCGCGTCGCGGCATCCATGTCGGGGTCGGCCACGACGTCCGAGATCGCGAAGCGGCCGCCCGGCCGTAGGACGCGCGCCGCCTCGCGCAGCACGCGGGGCTTGTCGCCCGAGAGGTTGATGACGCAGTTGGAGATGACGACGTCGACGCTGGCGTCCGCCAAGGGCAGATCCTCGAGATAGCCCTTGACGAACTCGACGTTCTCGACCCCGGCCGCGGCGGCGTTGGCGCGGGCGAGCACGAGCATCTCGTCGGTCATGTCGAGGCCGATGGCGCGCCCGGTCGGCGCGACGCGGCGCGCGCTGAGGAGCACGTCGGCGCCGGCTCCGGACCCGAGGTCGAGCACGACGTCGCCGTCGCGCAGGTCCGCGAGGGCCGTCGGCACGCCGCAGCCCAGCGATGCCTGGACCGGTGCGTCCGCGGCGCCCTCGACGCCGTCGTAGAGCGAGCCGCCGAAGACCTCGTTGCCCTCGGCGTCGGTGAGGCCGATCGGCGCGCAGCACGACGATCCCGCCGCCGACGCGGGGCCACAGCACGATTGAGCGGGCTCGGCCAGCGGGTCGACGGCTGGCGCGGCCCCGGCGATCGAGGTCGCCGCGGCGGCGTAGCGCTCGCGCACCAGCTCGCGGACGCCAGTCTTCATGTCGGTCACATCAGCCATGCGGACAGCTCCTTTAGCGCGTCGGGACGGACGTAGTAGTAGGCCCACAGCCCGCGGCGCTCGGAATCGACGATCCCCGCCGCGCGCAGCTTGGACAAATGATGCGAGAGCGTCGACTGCGAGATCTCAAAAAGCGGCACGAGCTCGCACACGCAGACCTTGCCCGCGTGCCTGCGCAGCACGTCGACGAGCTGCAGGCGGATCGGATCGCCGAGCGCCTTCGCGACCTCGGCCATGCGCAGTGCCTGCTCGCGCTCGACGTCGGGATAGACGACGGGCTCGCAGCAACGCTCGCCGGCGGCACGCTTGCGCTTCGGGGTGAGCTCCAGGGGCATCTATCTACAACTACCGATCTAAACGATGGTTGTCAATAGATCGGCTGCCCGCTCGAACTTCGCGCATGCACCCTCAGCACCGCCCGGCGGGTCGACCGATCGGGCCAACCCGCGGGCGAGCGTGGCTCGGGCTCAGCGGATGACGATGCGCGTGTTGCGGCCGGCGGCGACGATCGTGTAGGTCCCCTTGGCCAGGGTGCGCGCGAGGGCGAAGGTCGCCTTCCCGCGCACGAGCCGCCCGCGAGCGACGGTGCGGGCGCGACGCACGAGGCGCGCCGATGTCGCGGTCGTCGACTTCGAGTACGTGACCGTGCACGCCAAGCTCCTGCCGGCCCGCGTGACGCGGCAGGCCACGCGACCGTCGCGACCGTCCTTACCCGCGGCTCCGGCGCTGCCCGGCGAGCCGGTGCTGCCCGGCGCCCCGTTGCTGCCGGCCGCACCCGGCGACCCGTTGCTGCCGGCCGCACCCGGCGACCCGTTGCTGCCGGCCGCACCCGGCGCCCCGTTGCTGCCGGCCGCACCCGGCGCCCCGTTGCTGCCGGCCGCACCCGGCGCCCCGTTGCTGCCGTTCGAGCCCGCCGGGCCGGCGATCGATGCCCGGCAGGTCCGGCCGATCCGCCGGGACCAGCCGACCCGAAGGGTCCAGCGGGACCGCTCGGACCCGCCGGACCCGATGAGCCGGCGCCACCGACCTTGCTCGGTACGAGGCCGTTGAGGATCGCGAAGATGTCGGTCTCGTCGGTCGTCCCCTGGATGTTGGCCGCCTGCGGGCCCGAGGCCCACACCGGCACCTGCGCGCCCGTGTGCGTCTGCGAGCCACCCGTCGCCGCGCCGCGGCCCGTGTCCGCCGTCCCATAGCTCGGTCCCGGCCCGGCGCGCAGCACATAGTGAATCGAGCTGCCGCGAAACGGGAGGCGGTCCATGTGCAGTCGGCCGGCGGCGCCCTTGCCGTAGTAGCGCGCGAGCGTCACCTCGGAGTCGCCCATGCCGTCGCGAGCGATGACGACAAGCGGGGCATGCTTCGCCGCGGGCAGCCGCGGACGTCCCGGTTCCGAGTGCACCGGGGCTGTGCGACGGCTGACCCAACGGACGGAGCAGGCGCGGCGCGCAAACCCCGGGCAAGCGCGGTCCGCAGGGGTGTGCCGGCGCGCATCCACCGAGGCCCCGGCGACCGTCGATTCAGGCCTCCGATCCAAGTGGGCATGGCGAGCCGCACCGGGGTCGCGATAGGCTGACCCGACAGCGCACCGGAACGCAGACCGAGTTCAGCGCGCTGACCGACGAGATGGCGACCCGCGAACACCTCCGCGTAGATGTCCTCGTGCCCGTCGCGGCCGCTGCCGAAGCGGTCGGCCTCGAGCTCGTGGAGATCGAGCGCCTCCTGCACCTCGACGAGGCCGGTGCGGGACGGACCTGTCCCGGTGCCGGCCCGTCTGACGCGTGCGGCGCCGCCGCCCAAGTGCTCTCTTCAAAGGCCTCAAGCCAAGCATGAGGGTTGCTGCACACCGGTTGACGGCGGCGTCAAGGCGTGGGGCAAGACCGGGACGTGCTGGGCGCATCGTGTCCGCCGGCCTCATAGCCGCCGCTCTGTCGCCCGCGGCGACGAGCGCCTCGGCGCAGACCCCGCCGGCCCCCGCGTCGTCCGGTCCGGCGGTCACGGCTCCGGCTCCGGCCGCGGTGGTGCCAGATGCTGCGCCCGCGACCCCCGCGCCGGCACCGTCGACGACGACCGCGGACCCCAGCTTCGACCCGAACGCACCCCTCGTCCTGACCGACCCGAGACCGCCGCACGCCGTCGAGGATCCCGCGGAGACGGCGAAGCCGGCGCCCACGCGCGAACCGAAGCCCGACAAGCCCAAGAAGGAGACGAAGCCCGCTGACACGACGACGACCGCCGAGCCCGGCGTCGCAGCGCCGCCTCCACCCGGCGCTCCCGGTGCGGCGCTCGCGGCGATCCCGGCTGTCGCGCCTGCGGGCGTGCCGAGCTACTTCATCGACTCCTTCCGCATCCCGGTCTTCCTCCTGCCGATCCTCCAGGCCGCCGGCACCGAGTACGGCGTGCGCTGGGAGATCCTCGCGGCGATCAACGAGATCGAGACAGACTACGGCCGCAACCTCAACGTCAGCACGGCGGGGGCAACGGGCTGGATGCAGTTCATGCCCGCGACATGGGCCGCGTACGGCGTCGACGCCAACCGCGACGGGAGCGCCGATCCCTACAACCCGGTCGATGCGATCTTCGCTGCGGCTCGCTACCTGCAGGCCGCGGGTGCGCAGACTGACCTGCGACGCGCGATCTTCGCCTACAACCATGCCGGCTGGTACGTGACCTCGGTGCTCGAGCGCGCGCAACGGCTCGCGGCGCTTCCGGCCGACCTCGTCGGTGCGCTGACGGGCCTCGCCAGCGGCCGCTCGCCAGTGCTCGGTCCAGCCCGCACCCTCACGTCACGCCTCAAGCAGAATCGAAGCCTCAGGTTGAGCGTGAGCGATGGCGCGAGGATCGTCGCCGTCGCGGACGCGCGCGTCGTCCGCATGGGCCGCAGCGCTCGCCTCGGCCGCTACGTCCGGTTGCAGGACGCGTTCGGCAACACGTACACCTACGGCCGGCTGTCGCGGTTCGAGCAGCGCTTCCCGGTGCTGCGCCCGGCGCCCCGGCGGACCGCCGCGCCTGCGCCGGCGAAGATCGAGCAGGACGTTGCGCCCAGCGCGCCCGCGACCGCGGGCGCGCAGCCCACCACGACCGCCACGCCGAAGACGGCCGCCGGGTCCGCGACGCCCGCGCAGCGCTCAACGGCGCGGGCGCCGGCAACGGCCTCCGCGGCGCCCGCGCCCGCAGCCCCGGCGCAGCCCTCCGCGGCGCTCGCCCCCGCAGCCGCGGAGCAGCCCTCCGCGGCGCTCGCCCCCGCAGCCGCGAAGCAGCCCTCCGCCGCGCTCGCCCCCGCAGCCGCGGCAACGGCCTCCGCGGCGCCCGCCCCCGCAGCCGCGAAGCAGCCCTCCGCGGCGCTCGCGCCCGCGGCGAGCGAGCCGAAGTCGATCGCGGAGGCGGCGGCCGCGGCGCTCGCGCCGTTGATCGCCGACCCCGGCCTCCGCGCCCCCTCGGCCGGCGAGCCGCGCGACCCTGCCGCAAGACTGGCGGGGCCGCTGGCGACGCTTGACTGGGGGGCTCGGGCACGTCGCCTGGGCATCGGCCTGCCCGTGGCCGCCCCGGCGCGCCCGAAGCCGGCGCAGCCGAGCGCGTACGACCGCCGGCTGCTCGGGGATGTCCCCGCCTCGCGCGTGACCTATCGCCCGCTACGCGTCGGGTCGCGCGTCGTCGCCGGGACGATTCTCGGCCGAGCCGAGCGCCCGGCCGACCGCCCTGCTCGCATGCGCTTCGAGATCCGGCCCGCGGGAGCCAGCTCGGCGCGCATCGATCCCGCGCCGATCGTCGCCGGCTGGAAGCTCCTGCAGGCGTCGTCGGCGGGCTCGTCCTCGCTCGGGACCACAGCACAGCCGTCGATCGGCCAGGTCATGCTGCTCGGCAAGCAGGCGCTCGAACGGCTGGTGCTCGCCAACCCGCGGATCGCGACCTATCCGTGCGGCCGCGAGGACATCCGCGCCGGTCGCGTCGACCGCCGCGTGCTCGCCACGCTGCAGATGCTGGCGATGTCCGGCCTGAGCCCGACGGTCAGCTCGCTGCAGTGCGGCCACGGCAGGCTGACGGCGTCCGGCAACGTCTCCGAGCACTCGAGCGGCAACGCCGTCGACATCTCGGCGATCAACGGCACGCCGATCCTGGGCAACCAAGGTGCTGGGTCGATCACGGACGTCACGATCCGGCGTCTGCTCACGCTTCAGGGCACGATGGCGCCGCATCAGATCATCAGCCTCATGACGTACGCCGAGGCGTTGAACACGCTGGCCCTCGCCGACCATGCCGACCACATCCACGTCGGCTTCTCACCCCAGCAGCAGCCGGGCTCGGTCGCGGCGCGGCTCTTCGACGGCGTGCTCGAGCCGAAGGCCTGGCAGCGCCTGATCGATCGCCTGACCGCGATCGACAACCCGCGCGTCGCGACGGCGCCTTCGGCCGCCGCGATCCTCGCGGTGCCCAAGCGCCCCTGAGCCACATCGCGGTCCCTCGATCAGGCTCGACTAGAGGGTTAGGCCCCGCGCGAACCCATGGCTCGCGCCGGATTCAAGGTCTCGAGCGTCGCCCGGCAAGCCCCTGCCGGCGCCCTCAACGCTCCGAACGCCCGGCCGATCGCCCGCGCGAGGGCTGGAGCGGACGGACATTCGGTGCAGCACGAGCACCGATCAAGGCCGCGCCACCCGCCGCCGATAGCGGGGCCGATCGCCCATCCGGGCGAGCACCCCACGAAGCGAGGACCACGGCGACATGAAGGCACAAGCCCCCGGCACCATGCAGCGCGCGAGCCGTACGCGGATCGCGGTCGCGTTGTGCGTCGCGGGACTCGTCGCCGGCACGCTGTCAAGCAGCCTCGTGGGCGCCGGCGCCGAGAACGCGCCGCCGGTGCCGGGCGAGTCGGTGGCGGCGCCGCCGACGCAGATCGCGTCGACGACGCCGCAGACGTCGACGACACAGACCACCCCTTCCGCCCCCGCGGACCCGGCCGCGGAGGCCGCTGCCGCGCAGGCCGCGGCCCAAGCGGCGGCGTCCGAGGCCGACACGGCCCCATCCGCGAGCGAGCCCGCGCCGCCCGACCCCGCGGCGACGGCCCTCGCGACGCCGGGCACCCCGCCGGCCGCAGCCGGGCCCGCCGCACCTGCCGCACCCGCCGCACCCGCCGCACCCACCGCACCCACCGCACCCGCCGCACCCGCCGCACCGCAGCAGCCCGCCCCGACGGCGACGCTCGAGCCGACCGCCGACCCGCAGCCGCTCGGCGACCTCGCCGGAGCGCCGCAGGCTCCCGCGGCACGCACCTGCACCAGCACTCGCACCCGCACCGCGAGCCCGGCGGCCCGCACCGCGAACCCGGCGGCCCGCACCGCGAACCCGGCGGCCCGCACCGCGAACCCGGCGGCCCGCACCGCGAACCCGGCGGCCCGCACCGCGAACCCGGCGGCCCGCACCGCGAGCCCGGCGGTCCGCGCCGCCCGCCGCAGCCGCCTCGTCGCCGGCGCAAAGGTCGCGCTCACCTCCGCGAAGCCCGCCACCCGTATCCGTGCCGCAGCGGCGTGCAAGGCGCCCGCGGCGAAGAACACGGCCGGCCGCGCGAAGACGAGCACGTCGCGCAAGAGCTCCGGCACGCGCGACGGCGCCACCGGCAAGGTCCTGCGCAACGACCAGGGCGTCCCGACCCTCTCGAACCCGTCGACCTCGCTCGCGATCCCCGGCGCGGCGGCGATCGGCGTCCCGAACTTCTTCATCGACAAGTTCCGCATCCCCGTCTTCCTGCTGCCGATCTACCAGGCCGCCGGCATCCAGTACGGCGTGCGCTGGGAGGTCCTCGCGGCGATCAACGAGATCGAGACCGACTACGGGCGCAACCTCAACGTCAGCTCGGCCGGAGCGCTCGGCTGGATGCAGTTCATGCCGGCCACATGGAAGAGCTACGGGGTCGACGCCAACCGCGACGGTCGCAAGGACCCGTTCAATCCCGTCGACGCGATCTTCGCCGCGGCCCGCTACCTCAAGGCGGCCGGCGCCGACGACGACCTTCGCAAGGCGATCTTCGCCTACAACCACGCCGACTGGTACGTCGAGTCCGTCCTCATGCGGGCCCGGCTCATCGGCGGTCTGCCATCCGACCTCGTGGGCTCGCTGAGCGGCCTCACCCAGGGTCACTTCCCCGTCTTCGCCAAGGCCCGCTACGCCGACGACATCACCGAGCGCGGCGCGACCCGGCGCGCGAAGATCGGGACGAACGTCGCGATGCCGGTCGAGGCCGACGCGACGCGGCGCGGGATCGACATCTACGCCGCCGCCGGATCTCCCGCCATCGCGGTGCAGGACGGCCGCATCGTCTCGGTCGGCACGAGCAAGCGCCTTGGCCGCTACGTGAAGATGCGCGACGTCTACGGCAACACGTACACGTACTCGCAGCTCAAGAAGGTCGCGACGCGGATCCCGGTGCCGAAGGACCGCACGCAGAGCAAGGCGTCGATCGCCAAGGAGCTCGCGCTGCCGAAGGCCGATCCGAAGCCGACGCGCGCCGCCAGCGCCGGCCGTCCCACGCGCAACCGGCCCTCGCTCAGCCCGCCGGCGCCCCCGTCCGCCGCGAAGCCGAAGGCCGCCGCGATCAGCAAGGAGCGGCTGTTCGCCCATCCGAGCCGCCCGAACCCGCTGAAGCACGGCGGGGCCCGCCAGGTCCTCGAGTTGGAGTCGACCCTTGCGGCAGGCGAAAGCCTCAAGTCCTACTTCACGTTGGACCTCGACGAGAAGGACGTCGTGCTGCGGCCGCTCGTCGCCGGCAGCAGGGTCATCGCCGGCACGGTCCTCGGCCGCATCGGGACGCTGTCTGAGCGCGTCGCGCCGCACGTCCACTTCGAGATCCGCCCCGCGGGTCGCGGCGCGCCGCAGATCGATCCCAAGCCGATCCTCGACGGCTGGAAGCTCCTCGAGGCGACCGCGATCTACCGCGCGAAGGGGCGCAACCCGCTCGCCGATGCCGGCGCGCTGAACGCCTCGATCGGCCAGATCCTGCTCATGAGCAAGGAGACGCTCGCCCGGCGCGTCCTGTCTAACCCTCGCATCGACGTCTACTCCTGCGGGCGCCGCGACATCGAGGCCGGGGGCGTCGACCGGCGTGTGCTCGCGACGCTCGAGTTCCTCGCGGCGAGCGGCCTGCGGCCGACGGTCACGTCGCTGTACTGCGGGCACGGCTACTACACGGCCAGCGGCAACGTCTCGGCCCACTCGTCCGGCAACGCGGTCGACATCGCGATGATCAACGGGATCCCGATCCTCGGCAACCAGGGCGAGGGCTCGATCACCGACATCACGATCCGCCGCCTGTTGACCCTGCAGGGCACGATGAAGCCGAGCCAGATCATCAGCCTCATGACCTACGCCGATCGCGACAACACGCTCGCGCTCGGCGACCACGACGACCACATCCATGTCGGCTACGGGCCGGGCTACGCCGCGGGCACGCCGGCCGCAAAGGAGCTCGAGGCGATCCTCAAGCCCTCGCAGTGGATCAAGCTCATCGACCGCCTCGGCCACATCGACAACCCGAGCGTCGCCAAGACGCCGTCGAAGTACGCGATCGCGGTGCCGGTCCCCCGCGCCTCCTCCGCGCACACCGGCGAGTAGCGCGCCGGCCGCCACACGCGCGATGATGTCGCGCATGCGCACCAACATCGTCGTCGTCCTCACCACGGCCGCGCTCGGACTCGCCGCGTGCGGTGACTCCGGCGGCGACGATCCGCCGCTGACGCGCGCGGAGTTCATCGCGGAGACCGACGCGCAGTGCAAGGTGTCCAACGCCCGCACGAAGATCCTCAACGAAGCGGCGGCCCGCGTAGCAACGACCGCCGGCAGCGAGGCGCAGCTGCTGCGCAAGCTCGCGCCGATCCTCGAGCGCGGCTACGCCCAGGTACGCGACAACGCCGCGGCGTTCCAGGCCGTCAACCCGCCCAGCGACGACGCGGCCGAGATCGAGCGGATCCGCAAGATCTACGACGAGCAGGCCGAGATCGTACGCAAGCTGGGGCTCGCGGCCAAGCGCGGCGACACAGACCGATACAAGGTGCTGTCCGAAGAGCAGAAGGACGTCATCGTGCGGGCGCGCAGCGCGACGAGCGCGTACGGATTTCAGGAGTGCGGCAGCGCGAAGAGCGACGCGGCGTGAAGCGCTACGCCGCCGACTCGCCGGCCGGCGCAGGCGCGTCGCCGGCAGCCGAGCGGGGCTGCGCGGCGGGGTCGTAGCTCGCGATGAACGCGTCGACGTCCGGGCTGCAGAGCTCGTCGACGCGCGCCTTGATCGTCTCGAGCCGCCAGTCCCACCAGGCGATGCGCAGCAGCGCGGCGATCTGCTCGTCGCTGAAGCGCTGGCCGATCTGCTTGGCGGGGATGCCGCCGACGATGGCGTACGGCGCGACGTCCTTCGTGACGACCGAGCGCGTCGCGACGACCGCGCCCGGCCCGATCGTCACACCAGACATGACGACGACGCCGCGCGTGATCCACGTGTCGTGGCCGACGTGGATGTCCCCGTCGCCATGCGGGAAGCCGTCTTCGTACGCGCCGGGCAGATCGAGCATCGCGCGCAGGCCGTACTGCGACACCCACTCCGTGCGGTGCAGCCCGCCCGAGTAGAAGACCGCGTCGTGCGCGACCGAGGCGAAGTTGCCGATGAAGACGCGCCCGGTGTCCCCCTTGTACTTGCGGACCTCGGGCGCGTAGTAGCTCTCGCGGCCCATGACGAGCGTGCCGTCGGCTATGTGCTTCTGCGCCTCGTCTTGGAGCGCGAGCACGCCCTCGACGTTCGTCAGCGACAGCGACCGGCGCGCGGCTGCGATCGCGCCCGCGCGGGTCCGCAGTCGGCGCGCGGTCGCCAGGCAGCGGCGCGACAGCGCGACGGGTCTTGAGATCGACACGCCACGACGGTACAACGCCGGCCGCGCCGTCAGCGCGGCGGATCTGTGCGAGCCGCGCGACCGCCGCCGCCGGCGACGGCGCGGCTCAGCGCGCGGAGCCGCGTCGTCAAGCTTCCCTGCTCGCGCCGCGCACCGAGGGCGACACGCGCGACGGGCAGCGACCCGCGTCGTAAGCGCGGCGAGCGACCCCTGGTCGGGGCCGTGTGCGCTCGGGCATCATGTGTCGCCGAGGTCGAGGCGGGTCTGGGTCGGCGGCCGACGGTCGGCGCGGCGGGTAGCCACGGTGTGCGACCAGTGGTCGGCGATCTCCGACGCCGCCACGTGGCGGTAGCTGATGTTGCGCTCGATCGGCAGCACGCGCAGCACGCCGGGGGACGCAGCGCCGACGACCTTCGCATGAAAGAGGCGCCCCTTCTTGTTGCAGTGCACGATGTCGCCAGGCTTGATCGCCGTCAGCCGCATGCTCGGATGCTCGCGCGCACATCGGACGCGATCGCGGATGTAGCCTGCGCTCGTGACCCTGGGCGCAGCCTCCCCCGGACCATTCCTCGCGGCGCTGTCCGAGGACGACGCGCGCGAGCTGCGCGCGCTCGGGCGCCTGCGCCGCTACGACGCGGGCGACGTGCTCTTTCACCAGGGCGACGAGCCAGGCGGCGTGAGCATCCTCCTCGACGGCCGCGTCAAGGTCACGTCGCTGTCGCCGTCGGGCAAGGAGGTCATCCTCGCCTTCCGCGGCCCCGGCGACATCGTCGGCGAGGTGGCCGCGATCGCCGGCAGCGCCCGCTCGAGCGCCGTGCGAGCGGTCGAGCCCGTGCAGGCGCTCGCCGTCGGGGCGCACGACTTCCGGCAGTTCCTCGAGATGCACGGACGCGCGTCCATGAAGCTCGTGCTCATGCTCATCGACCGCCTGCACACGGCCGACGCGGCGCGCGCGGAGTTCGCCGGCGTCGGTGTCGTCGGCCGCGTCGCACGGCGGATCGTGGAGCTGGCCGATCGCTTCGGCGAGCCCTGCGACGAGGGCATCGAGGTGACGCTCGCGCTGTCGCAGGAGGAGCTCGCGGCGTGGACGGCGTCCTCGCGCGAGGCCGTCGCCAAGGCGATGCGCACGCTGCGCGAGCTGGGCTGGATCGAGACGCAACGCAGGCGGATCGTCATCCTCGACGCGGCTGCGCTGCGCCGCTACGCCGCCTGAACGAGGCGCGGCAGCGGGCCGGCGGCGCGGCTGCCGGCGACACCGGGGAGCTCCAGCGACGCGCTCTGGTCGAGGATCGCGCGCTGTAGCGTGCGCAGCTCCGCGCCCGGCTCGATCCCGAGCTCGTCGACGAGCGCACGGCGTGCGGCGTGATACGCGGCGAGCGCGTCGCTCTGGCGGTTGCAGCGATACAGCGCGACCATGTGCAGCGCGCGCAGGCGCTCGCGCAGCGGATCGCGCGCGACGAGCCGCTCGAGCTCCACGGCAAGCAGCGCATGCGACCCGAGCGCGAGCTCGGCCTCCGCCCACACCTCGACGGCGTACGCGCGCAGGTCCACGAGGCGACGGATCTCGATCGCGGCGAACGGTTCGTAGGCGAAGTCGGCGTATGGCTCCCCGCGCCACAGCGCGAGCGCCTCGCTCAGGCTCATGGCTGCCCGCGCGGGATCGCGTGCGTCGAGCTCGGCTCGCCCGCGAGCGATCAGGCGCGCGAAGCGAACAGCGTCGATCGCGTCGGGATCGACCTCGAGCGCGTAGCCGCGCGAGCGCGTGCGGACGACCCTCGCGGGATCGCGTGCCGGCGCGACCGCGGCGAGCGCGCGTCGCAGGCGCAGGACGTTGACCTGCACCCGCTTGATGCCGGGCGTCGCCCGCTGCGCCGTCCACAGCTCGTCGACGAGCCGGTCGAGCGAGACGACCTCGCCGGCGTACATCGCGAGCATCGCCAGGACGGCGGCCGGCCGCGCGTTGCCGGGGGCGTACGTCCCGTGCGGGCCGGCGACTTCGAGGTCACCGAGCACCCTGATCTGCAGATCGGTGGTTCGGTGAGTGGACATGGCATCACCGTACGGGCGCCCCGGAGCTCACGCCACGCAGTCGGTCACCGCGCGAGTGTGTCGTCGTACACATTCACGGCGCCCGCCTACAAGCGCATCCGCAGCTCCGCCCACAGCGCGTCGTAGGCGCGCCCGGCTCGGCTGCGGGGCGCCGTCTGAGCGATGACACGGCGGTGCACGGACATCCGCTCGATGTCAGACGCCGCCGGGATCGCGCTCGCGAGCACCCCCGCGTGGGACGCCGACAGCTCCTCGATGACCTCGCGATGCAAGCGCTTGCGCCCGTCGACCATCGAGAAGAACACGAGGATGCGCGGCGGGTCCTTGACCTCGGCCGTGACGAACCGGTGCAGCTGATCGAACGTCCGCAGCGACAGCGGCGACGGGATGAGCGGCACGAGCAGCACGTCGGCCGCGCCGAACACGCTCTCGGAGGCAAGCGAGATCGCCGGCGGGCAGTCCAGGAACACGTACTCGTAGTCGGTGGCGAGGGGTGCGAGCACGCGCGCGAGCCCGCGCGTTGGCCGCTTCACGTCGCCGAGCTCGAGGTCCATGTTGCGGTAGGAGAAGTCCGCCGGCAGCAGGTCCAGCAGCTCGTGGTCGGTGCCCTTGAGCTGGGATGCCGCGTCGGTCTCGCCGCTCACGAGCTTGCGCGCTCCGCCCTTGACCTTCGGCTTGATGCGCAGCAGGTACGTCGCCGCACCCTGCGGATCGAGGTCCCACAGCAGCGTGCGCGAGCCGCTGCGCGCCGCCTGCCACGCGAGGTTCACGGAGGTCGACGTCTTGCCGACGCCGCCCTTGATGTTGTAGAGCGCGACGACCTTCGTCATCCGAATGTCTGGTCGACGACCTTACGCTGGGACTTGGCTGCGAAGCCCGCGAACCTGTCGGCGAACTCGGCCCGGGCGCGGGCCTGGTCGTCGCCAAGGCGGGCGACGAGCACACCCATCCCCATGAGCGCGGCGGCGCCGCCCTCGAGCGCGGCGACCTCGTCGCCGAGCGATCGCAGGAGCTGGGCCTGGACCTCGCGATCCTGAAAGCGGCCGAGCACGTCCTGTAATCCCTTGAGCGTCGCGACCATCGGCTTGACGACGTCGGCCGCGTACAGCGACGAGAAGAACTCGAGCAGGTAGCGCAGCTCCTTGCCCTTCTTGCGCAGCTCGTGCAGCGCCTCGGCGGGCGAGCCGTCGTCGATCGCCGAGCCCATCTTCACCATCTGCCGGTAGACCTTCGCGATCCGCTCGGAGGCGACCTCGGCGACGGGGCGCGCGCCGGCGGGCCGCTCGGCCTCGGAGGAGTCGACGAGCAGGTCGACGTACTCGCGCCAGTTGTCGAGCATCGCGCGGGTGCGCGCTGAGCGCAGCGCGCGGACCATCGCGCGGCGCTCGACGACGAGGTGGTCCTCGAGCAGCAGGCGCAGTGGCGCGACGTCGCCGGCCACCTCCTCGGGCAGCCCGGCGGTGAGGTCGGCGAACTCGAGCAGCTGGACGTCGAGGTCGCGCGTCGGGCCCGTGACCCGCTGCAGCTCCTTGAAGTTGTCGCGAAACGCGCGCAGCGGCTCGGGCGCGAAGACGGTGCGCAGCTCGCGCTGCAACGCGCGCGTGCGGCGCACCGCGACGCGCAGGTCGTGCAGGAACTCCGAGTCGGTGTCGGCGAGCGTCCCCGGCATGTTCGCGTCGATCGTCTCATGCAGCCGGCGCAGGATGACCGCCGCCGCCGCGTCGGCCCGGTCGGCCGGATCGAGCTTCAGGCGCAGCTTCGGCGAGACGCCGCCGACGCTGCCGCCGAGCGCCGTGACGGCATCGTCTTGGACCGTTCCCCGCGCGGCGACGAGCCCGAGCCCGCCCAGCAGCTCGGAGATCTCGCGCAGCTCGCGGTCGTAGCCGAGGACGCCGATGACGTGCAGCCGCGCGGGCAGCGCGATACGCCTGTCGTCGCCGGCGACCGCGGTCGGCTCCTCGACGCGCAGGCGCACGACGATCTTGCCGAGCTCGTCGAGCACGTTGAGCGGCAGCTGGCGGCTGCGCACCCGCGCGATCGGCGTGAGCGCGCGCATCTCGACGAGCGGCTCGAGGCGCTCGCGCAGCGCACCGGCGGCGAGATCGGTGGCGAGCAGCCGGCTGGCTCCGCGCTTCAGCGGCGCGGCCGCCTGCTCCGCATAGGACGTCGCATCGACCAGCGCGAGCCGTCCGCCGGCCTCGACGAGCGCGAGCCCGGCGGCGCGCACGCGCGCGTCGAACGTGTCCCAGAAGCTGCGCTCGATCGTCTGTGCCTTGTGCGAGACGATCGGAACCTCACCCGCGAGCGCGTCGGCGACGGCAGACGCCGCAAGGCCCTCGTCGAGGAGCAACTGGAGGCCGTCGGGCACGCTCACAGTCTGCCAGCGTTGGCGCGCTCGGCACCGTGTGAGGCGCCGGAGGCTTGGGTAAGGCCCCGGTCAGGTCGCGGGTGGCCTGGACGATCGCCCGGACCGCGAGGACCAGAAGAGACGCGTGCTGCCTTTCACACGGGCGCACGTCGGACCTATGGCACATGCTGTTGACCAAGGAGGCCGACCATGCGTGATAGTTCCCCTGCCCCGACCGAGCTCGGCATCGGACCGCCGCTCGCGAGCTACCCCGGCGACGCGCGAGCGCGTGCGGACCGGGTCCTGTTCGACCGCTTGGCGAACGGCGACGAGCGCGCCCGCGAGCAGCTCGTCGACCGGTTCATGCCGCTTGCCCGCTCGCTCGCGCGCCGCTACGAGAACTCAGGCGAGCCGCTGGAGGATCTCGTCCAGGTGGCGTCGCTCGCGCTCGTGAAGGCGATCGACCGCTTCGACACCTCGCGCGGCCACGCCTTCTCGAGCTTCGCCGTGCCGACGATCGTCGGCGAGCTCAAGCGCTGGTTTCGCGATCGCACCTGGGCCGTGCGCCCGCCGCGCGAGCTGCAGGAGCTCATCATGCGCGTCGACCGGGCGTCCGTGAAGCTGTCGCAGGATCTCGACAGGGCGCCGACCGTCGCCGAGCTGGCGCAGGCAGCCGACAGCGACGAGGAGCACGTCCTCGAAGCCCTCGAGGCCCGCGGCGGCCGGGGCGCACTGTCGATCCACGCGCCAACCTCGCGCGATCCCGAGGCGGCCTCGCTGGAAGACAGCATCGGCTGCGACGAGGACGGCTTCGAGCAAGCCGAGTCGCGCGCGATGCTCGAAGGCCTCTACGCCGGGCTGCCCGGGCGCTCGCGCGACGTGCTGCGCATGCGCTTCGAGGAGGACATGACGCAGTCGGAGATCGGCGAGCGCCTCGGCGTCAGCCAGATGCAGGTGTCGCGGATCATCCGCCAGACGATCACCCACCTGCATCACGTCGCCGAGCACCGCGAGCAGCTCGCGGCGGCGCACTGACGATCAGCGGATCGCGAATTTCGCGATGAACTGTACGTTGGTACAGGGTCCCCGCGACGAAGATCGCGCATTGATTGCACCGTGACCGGTAAGAACGCAGTCATGGCTTTGACGCGATGGCTGCGATGAGCGACGCCCTCTGTCCCGCGCTGCGAGTCACGCTGCCCGCGCACAGCGACAGCCTCGCCCTGCTGCGCCATGTGATGCGCGGCTTTCGCGATGCCTACGTCATCGCGCCGGCCACGATGGACGACATCGTGCTCGCGATCAGCGAGGCGGCAGCGAACACCGTCCTGCACGCCTACGGCTCGCGCGGGGGCACCATGACCCTCGTCGCGCGGGTGCAGGACAGCCATCTGCACGTCCTCGTCCGCGACCACGGGTGCGGCATCGCGCCGCCTGACGACACGCCGCGAGCCGGCCACGGGCTCGCGCTCATGGACCACGTCGCCGCGTCGCTTGAGATCCTCGGCAGCCCGGCGGGGACGGACGTGCTCATGACGTTCGACCTGACCGCCGACCATGACCGCGCGACGCTCGGCGACCTCGGCTCCGCGTTGTGATCGACGCCCGCGAGCTGACCGTGCAGGTCAGCGCGGGCCGCGGCTGCGCCCGACTTCCCGTCCTGCGCCGCGCGGTCGCCGGGACATGCTCCAAGGCCGGGCTGCCGGTCGACCGCATCGACGACGCCGTGCTCATCCTCGAGGCGCTGCTCGCGGACGACCAGACCGCGCGCGCCGAGGAGGTCCACTTCGTCCTGACGGCCCGGCCGGGCAGCTTCGCGCTGCTCATGGGTCCGCTCGCCGGCGACGAGGCCGACCGGCTGCTCCGGCACGCGGAGCTCCCGACGGTCGGTCCGATCATCGACCGCCTCGCAACCATGGCGATGACCATCGACGACGGCAGTCACCTGCTCGTGGTCGTCGACGCGCGGTAGCCGTTCTCCGGGCGTAGGGCGCGACTACGGGTTGCTCACCCGAAACCTGGAAGAGCGTGGCGTCGCCAGCGCGTGGCGCCCCGGGCGAGACTGGGGCGATCCGGCCGCCCGCCTCGCCTCGAGCACCGCCGCCTCAAGCGACACGAACCACGTCCGCGCCCGCGTGGCCCCGGGCGCCCATCTCCAAAGCGTCCGTGTCGACGGCGACCGGATCCGCGACGCGCCGGTAGCCGTCGGCGAGACGCTGCAGCGAGCGCTCCCATGTGCGCTGGCGCACCGCTTCCAGCGCGCTGCGGGCGAGGCGCTCGCGCTGAAGCGGCTGAGCCGCAAGCTCGCACACGACGTTCGCGAGGTCGCCGGCGTCTGCCGGGCACAGGCGACCCGTGACGCCGTCGGTGACGATGCTCGTCGGCCCGCCTTCGCCGACGGCGACGACCGCCAGCCCGCTGGCTTGCGCCTCGAGCAGGACCTGGCCGAACGTGTCCGTGCGGCTGGCGAAGAGGAAGATGTCGGCGCTCGCGTAGGCGGCGGCGAGCCGGTCGCCCTCCAGCCAGCCGTAGAACGTCGCGTGCTCGCCGAGGCGTTCGCGCAGCACGCCCTCCTCGGGCCCGCCGCCGGCGAGCGCGAGATGCAGTCGGGGGTCGCGCGCCCTGGCGGTGAGGAACGCGTCGGCGAGCAGGTCGGCGCCCTTCTCGCGGGTGAGGCGACCCGCGTAGAGGACGGTGATCTCGCCCGGCAGCAGCGCGGCGTCGCGGCGCGCGGGCGAGAAGCGGCCGAGGTCGACGCCGCGGTCCCAGCGGCCGATGCGCTCGTACGGGACGCCCATCGCGCGCAGGACCTCGTCGGATGAGCGGCTCGGCGAGAGCACCCGCCGGCACTGGCCGTAGAAGGCGCCGATCGCCATCCGGGCCGCGATCTCCAGGCCCGGGTCCTGCGAGCGCAGGCCGGCGTAGGCGGCGAGCTCCGTGTGGTAGCTGCCGATCACCGGCACGCCCATGATCCGGGCGATGATCCCCGCAGCGGCGCCGGACGGGCCGGGCGAGCAGAGGTGCACGAGGTCATAGCGCCCGTCGGCGAGCACCTCGACGATCGCCGGGAGGCTCGGTACGCCGACCTTCAGGCCCGCGTAGAACGGGATGTCGATCTCCGCGACCGCGCTCAGCCGGCGGTCGACGTTCGGGTCCGTGCCGACGACCTCGACCTCGAAGCCCGGCACGCCGCGCTCGCGCAGCTCGTCGAGCGTGTGCGTGACGCCGTGCATCCCGCCGACCGCGTCGGCGACGAGCGCGACGCGCAGCGGCTCGCCGTCGCGGTGCGCGAGCTTCGCCTTCTCGCGGCCGAGGAACGCCGCGGCGGGCGCGTACGGGATCGCCGCCAGGCAGGCGTCGAAGAGCGTCGTCGCTGCGGCTGCGATGTTCGCGCCGCCGGGTGCTGCCGCGGCGATCTCGTCGACCGCCCTGGCGAGCTTGCGCTCATGGCAGCGCCGGGCGCGACGGAAGAGATCGGCGTGCGAGAAGTCCTCGTGCTGCAGGAGGGCGAGCAGCTCCGGCTCGGTGAGGTCGAGCTCGACGGAGGCCATCCACGCGCGCAGCAGGGCGCGGGCGTCCTGCGGGCCCAGGCCGGTGCCGGTCGAGCCGGTGCGCGCGTCGCCTTCTCGCATGAGCCTCTGCACCATCGCGAAGACCCGCCGGGGGTCCGGCGCCGCGCCGTCGGTCGGACCGTGGCCGAGCGCGCGGGTGGCGAGACCCATCGCGGCGTGCGTCCACTTCGCGGCGCTGCCCTGCTCGCCGCGCGGGCGGGCGTTGCCGAGCACGACGTAGTCGAGGAACGTCCGCCAGTCGCGCGCCTGCGGGGTCTCGGTGAACGTCCGGCCGATGTCGACGCCCGCGTGGTCGTCGGAGCCGCCGACGCCGGTGCCGCCGTGCGTCTCGATGTACACCACCGCCGGCGCGTTGAGCTCCCTCGCCCGCGAGCCGTTGCGCGTCTCCCAGATCGGGAAGAGCTGCGCGAGGCGGCGGCGGTGGCGCGGCAGCAGCGGCGCCTCGACCGCGTAGAACGGGTGGGCCAGCGCGCAGGCGATCGAGCGCTCGCGCAGCTCGTTGGCCACGGCCTCGACGTCGCCGGCGAGGTGCTGCAGGCGCTCGTGGTCGTCGGCCGTGATGTCCCAGCAGAGGATGTGGACGGCCTGCGCCTCGCCGCGAAAGGAGGCGGTGAGCTCCTCGGAGACGAACGCGTCGTCGTGCCTGTTGGCGAGCTCGAGCGCGCCGTCGATCGTGTCGTGATCGGTGATCGTCACGAAGTCCATGCCACGGCGCTTGGCCAGCTCGTAGACCTCCTCGGGCGGGGTCGCGCACTCGGGCAGGCCCAGCGCCCGCTGAACGCCGAGCTTGGAGACCGCGGAGGCGGTCGAGTGGCAGTGCAGGTCGACCCGGCTGGTCGATTGTGGGGTCATCGTGGCTCCCATTCGCTTGCTTGCTCTGCGGTGCACTTTCCGCTGCAAAGGG
>CAWEOF010000043.1:0-45199 GCA_963810605.1 uncultured Actinomycetes bacterium | reverse complement strand
CGACCCTCAGTTGAGCCGGCTGTGGCGCCGGCCGTAGACGAAGTAGACGACGAGCCCGATGACCATCCAGATGCCGAAGCGCACCCACGTCTCGGCGGGCAGGTTCAGCATCAGCCACAGCGCCGCGAGGATCGCGAGGATCGGGACGAGCGGGACGAGCGGCGTGCGGTAGGCGCGATCGAGATCCGGCTGCACGCGGCGCAGCACCATGACCCCGGCCGCGACGACGATGAAGGCGAACAGCGTGCCGATGTTGACGAGCTCGGCGAGCGTCTGGAGGTCGACGAGGAACGCCAGCAGCGCGACCGCGACGCCGGTCGCGATCGTCGTGCGATACGGCGTCTGAAAACGCTTCGAGACGGCCGAGAAGACCGGCGGCAGGAGGTGGTCGCGGCTCATCGCGAAGAAGACGCGGCTCTGGCCCATCATGAGGATCAGCGTCACCGTCGTCAGGCCCGCGAGCGCGCCGAACGAGACGACCTGTGCGATGCCGGACTGCCCGACGGAGCGAAACGCCTCCGCCAGCGGCGCTTCGAGCTTGATCTTCTCGTACGGCACCATCCCCGTCACGACGAGCGACACGGCGACGTAGAGGACCGTGCAGATGATCAGCGAGCCGAAGATCCCGATCGGCATGTCGCGCTGCGGGTTCTTCGTCTCCTCGGCGGCCGTCGCGACGATGTCGAAGCCGATGAAGGCGAAGAACACGAGCGCGGCGCCGCTGAAGATCCCGCCGACGCCGAACGTGCCGGTGTTGAAGCCGAGGTCCTGGATCAGGCTCGTCGTCACATCCCCGCCGGGCGCGGGCGGCGACCCGGACGCCGGAACGAACGGCGTCAGGTTCGCGCCCTTGACGTAGAAGACGCCGGCGACGATGACGAGCAGGACGACCGTCAGCTTGATCGCGACGATGACCATGTTCACGCGCGTCGAGACCTTGATGCCGAAGCACAGCAGCCCGGTGATCGCGAGCACGAGCAGCGCGGCGACGAGGTTGTGGTGCGAGCCGTCGACCCACGCCGGGAGGTTCAGGCCGAGCGTGTCGTGGCAGACGATGCGGAAGTAGTCCGACCAGCCCGACGCGACGGTGGCGGCGCCAAGCGCGAGCTCGAGCACGAGGTCCCAGCCGATGATCCAGGCGACGAGCTCGCCGAGGCTCGCGTAGGAGAACGTGTAGGCCGAGCCCGCGACCGGCACGGTCGACGCGAACTCGGCATAGCACAGCGCCGCGAGCCCGCAGGCGATGCCGGCCGCGATGAACGACAACGCGATCGCCGGCCCGGCGAGCGTTCCCGCCGCCTTGCCCGTCAGCACGAAGATGCCGGTGCCGATGATGACGCCGACGCCGTAGACGACGAGATCGAGCGGGCCGAGCGTACGGCGCAGGCCGTTGTTCTCGTCCTTCGTGTCCTCGATCGACTGCTCGATCGTCTTCGTGCGCAGAAGGGAGCCGACCATGCCGGGCTGCATACCCGGTGGCGGCGCGGTTCAGCGCGGACGCCTTCAGTGTTCGATCGTGACGAGCGTGCCGATCGGCGTGTACGGAAAGACCTTCTGCGCGGTGGCGAGCGGCAGCTCGACGCAGCCGAGGCTCTGCGGCGTCCCGAACGACGCGCGGTTGAAGGCGTGCAGCGCGTCGCCGCCGTTGAAGTAGGAGACCCACTTCACGCCCGGGTCGTTGTAACTGGAGCCGTCGGGGTTCGTGCCGCTCATCGTCGTGCTTGCGACGTGCTCGAAGACCGGGAACGTCCCGAGCTCGGTCGGCGCCGCCGGCACGCCGGTGTTGCCCGGCGAGGTCAGCACCGTGCGGCCGTTGTGCCACAGATGCAGGCGCTGGGGCACGTCGCGGTGCACGTAGACGTAGCTGTAGCCCTTCGACGTGCGCTTGGCGGCGACCGTGTCGTCGAGCAGGGCCTTCCACACCCCCGCCCCGGCGATCGCGTCGACGGTCAGGTGGTGGTCGTCCTGGAACATCATCACCGCTCCGCGCGTGATCGCGTCGACCTTGCCGGGCGTCCACAGCTTCTTGAGCTCACCGGGCGTGTTGCCGTAGCGCCAGGCGAAGGACCCGTCCGGAGCGGTGCTCGCCGCGCGCGACTGCGCCGCACGCGTGAGCGCGACCGGGGTGCCCGAGGCCGTCCAGTCCAGCGGCAGGTAGCCGGCCTGCGCCAGCAGCTGCTGCAGGCGTAGCGTCGAGCCCGGCTGGCTGACCCAGCTCACCCTGCTCGCCTTCGTGAGGTGCGCCCCGTCGGTGCCCGTGACGTCGACGGCGCGCGGCAGCTCGAGCGCCACCTTCACCCCGAAGCCGGCGCCATAGCCGGACGGCCTGAACAGCAGCGTGTGGCTGTCGGGCTGCGTCCAGCGCCCGGGCGTCGCGGGGGTGAGCCTGGGCTTGGCCGACCCGAGTGCCTCGCGCACCGGGACCGAGAACGTCAGCCGGATCGGGTCGGCCGGGCCGCGCTGGCCGCTCGGCTTCGGGCTCACGATCGCGACCGGCGCGCCGGCCCGCGGAAACCAGTCGACGGTCGTCGGGCTGCCGAGCCGCTCCCAGCTCCGTGCGGCGACCGCGACGGTGGCCGTGCCCGCGGCGCCCGGGTGGCCGAGCGAGATCGACCGTACCGGCGTCGCGAACCTGCGCACCGACGGCTGGTGGGCGACGACGTAGCTGACGCGTGCCACGGTGCCCGCGAACGGGACGCGGACGCTGCCGTCCGGAGCCACGGTGTTCCAGCGCGAGCCGACGGCCGCGCTCGGTGTGCGCAGCGTCAGGTGCTTGTGGGTCTGCGATCCGAGCACCCACGCGATCGCCCCAGGCCGCTTGACCGTCACGTCGACCTCGACGCGCTCGCCGCCGGGTAGTTGCGCGACTGGCGTCAGCACGTCGCCGGAGCGCACGAGCCGCACCCGCTTGCCACCAGAGGTCCGGACCGTCGCCGATCGCAGCGTCCCGCCGAGCGCGCCAAGCTCGAGCTGCGCGAGCCCCTCGGGGTCGGGGTCGAGGCCGACCGTCGCGAACAGCACGACGGCCGCGATCGCCAGCGCGGCGAGGATCAGCGCCGCGCAGCCCGCGATGACGATGGCTCGCATCGTGTGATTGTCGCGCGCCCCGCGGTCGGCGGCGCCGTCACGCCGGTCCGCGAGGGTGGTCATCAGGGCGCGGCGGGCACGATCACGAGCGGGCCGTCGCCGGCGCCGACGGAGCCGAGGTCGAAGGCGGGCTCGTCGAGCCAGGCGACGCGCGGCGAGCGCGCGACGAGGTCGTCGACCGGCTCGAGGAAGCTCGTGCGCGCCGTGCGGTAGTGCATCGGCACGGTCCAGCGGGCGCCGAGCTGGGCGGCGATCGTCGCCGCCTGCTCACCGCCGATCGTCGGGCCGGCGCCGGCCGGGACGAACAGCAGGTCAACGCTGCCGAGCGCCGCGAGCTGCTCGTCGCGCAGCCCGCGCTGGCCGAGGTCGCCGAGGTGCGCGACCCTCACGCCACCCAGCGTGAACGCGTACATGACGTTCGCCCCGCGCCGTGTCCCCGCCACCTCGTCGTGCTCGGACGCCACCCCGAGCACCTCGCCGACGACGTCCGAGCTCAGCCTGCCGGCCGTCGAGCGCAGGAGCTCCGGCGACCCCTCGACGACCTCGACGGCGTTGTGGTCTGCGTGCTCGTGCGTCACGAGCAGCAGGTCGGCCGCGACGCCCGCGATCGCTGGGTAGTCGAAGCGCATGCCACGCGCCGCCAGCCTCGCCGACATGTCGCCGAATGGGTCGACGAAGACCGTCGTCCCGGCGTCCTGCAGGCGGAACGCCGACTGGCCGTACCACTCAACGTGCATGCTGCTCCTCCAGTCGGACGAGTGCCCGATCGCCATGACGGTAGCGCCCGCCGCGCAGCGCAGACGCCGCCGCAGCGATGAGGCAGGCGATGATCGCGAACGCGAACGCCGCGTGCAGGCCGCTCTGAAACGGCCCCGAGATGAGATGCGGGAAGAACGACTGGCCGCTCAGCACGGCCTGGTCGTGGGTCGGCAGACCGGCGAGCGCACCGGGTCCGAGCAGGTGCTCGATCGGGTTGTAGCCGAGGAACGCCGCGAACAGGATCGACACCGGCGGCAGTGCGGCGACGTGCGACGCCGTGGCCGGCGCGACGCCGTGCGCCACGAGCCCGTCGTGCATCGCGGCGGGCAGCGTCGCCGACAGGCCGATGACCATGAGCGTGAAGAAGACGCCGATCGACAGCACCTGGGCGGAGTTCTGGAAGGTCTGGTTCATGCCGCCGCCGGCGCCGCGGTCGGCGGCCGGCAGGCTGTTCATGACCGCGGCGCGGTTGGGCGCGATGAACAGGCCCATCGAGGCGCCGCTGAGCAGCAGCGTCAGCGCGAACAGCGGGTACGGGAAGTCGGTCGGCAGCGCCAGCAGGAGGCCGAAGCTCAGCGCCTGGCCGAGCATCCCGGCGGTCGCGAACGCGCGCGAGCCGTAGCGATCGGAGAGGTAGCCCGAGATCGGGCCGACGAGCAGGATCCCGGCGGTCAGCGGCAGCATGTAGATGCCCGCCCACAGCGGCGTCGCCTCGAAGTCGTAGCCGTGCTGGGGCAGCCAGATGCCCTGCAGCCAGATGATCAGGATGAACATCAGCCCGCCGCGCGCGATCGCCGCCAGGAACGTCGACAGCGTCCCGAACGTGAATGCGCGGATCGTGAACAGGCGCAGGCGGAACATCGGCTCGGCGACACGGCGCTCGATCGCCGCGAACGCGACCATGCACAGCATCGCGCCGGCCAGCAGCGCGAGGACGCGCGGGCTCCCCCAGCCCGTCGCGTGGCCGCCGGCCGGGCGGATGCCGTACGTCACGGACGTCATCGCGAGCACGAGGCCGAGCGCGAAGCTGACGTTCCCCCACCAGTCGACCCGTGCCCGTCGTGGCGTCCCGCGCTCCTCCAGCCGCAGGTACGCCCAGACGGTGCCGGCGAGGCCGACCGGCACGGAGATCAGGAAGACCAGGCGCCAGTCGATCGGCGCCAGCAGCCCGCCGAGCACGAGGCCGATGAACGTGCCGCTGACCGCGACGATGTTGTTGATGCCGAGCGCCATCCCGCGCTGGTCGGCGGGGAAGGCATCGGCGATGATCGGCGCGGCGTTGGCGAGCAGGCAGGCCCCGCCGACGCCCTGCACGATCCGGAAGACGATCAGGTACGTCGCGCCGTCGCGGCCGGTCATCCAGTCGATCGCCAGCAGCAGCGACGCCGCGGTGTAGATGACGAAGCCGAGGTTGAAGATCCGCACGCGGCCGAACATGTCCCCCAGGCGCCCGAGGCTGACGACGAGCACGCTCGTCGCCACGAGGTAGCCGAGGATCATCCACAGCAGGTAGAACGAGTTCGCCGGGACGAGCGGATCGAGCCGGATGCCGCGGAAGATGTCCGGCATCGCGATCAGCGTGATCGAGCCGTCGAGGGTCGCCAGCAGGACGCCGAGCGTCGTGTTGGAGAGGGCGATCCACTTGTAGCGGTCGTCGGTCACGCCCGCCCAACTCTACAGGCTACCTGTACAGTTTCCCGTCGGTTCCCTGCGTGAAGCCCGGCTCTTAGACTGCGCCCATGAGCACCACGGAGTCGCCGGCGCTGCTGGCCTCGCAGCTACGCGAGACGCTCGGCCACCTCGTGCGGCGGCTGCGCGCGGAGCACGGCTTCCCGCTCTCGCAGGGATCGGTCCTGGGACGGCTGGATCGCGGCGGCCCGCAGAGCATCAGCGACCTCGCGGTCGTCGAGCGCGTGCGCCCGCAGTCGATGGCGCAGACCGTTCGCGACCTCGAAGCGGCCGGCCTCGTCGTGCGCCGGCCGGACCCCGATGACGGGCGGCGGGCGTTCGTCGAGCTGACCGAGACGGGGCATGCGACGCTGGCGGCGGACCGTCGCCATCGCGAGGGCTGGCTGGCGCAGGCGCTCGAGCAGGACCTCAGCTCGCAGGAGCGCGAGATCCTTCGCGAGGCCGTCGGCCTGCTGCGCCGGCTCGCGTCGAGCTAGCGCTGCATCGCGGGGCTGCCGACGCGCAGCGACGGTGTCACGTGGTCGGCCAGCGTCCGCCGGTCGGGCCGGGCGAGGCGAAAGGACCGCGCGCCCCGGTGCGGTCGAAACGAGCGCACGGCGGGGGGTGGCGGCGGGATCCGGAAGGCGAGGTCCGGGACGAGGCGGCGAGCCATCGAGCGGACGACGATCGCCTCGGCGATCGCGGCCTCGTCGATCGGGTAGCTCTCGCTGTCGACGAGCTGCTTGAGCATGGCGGTTCGCGCGTTCATGGTTCCCCGTGGATCGGCACCGCCGCCGCGCAGGATGAGCGCTTTCGCCGCTTTGTCGAACACTCGTCCGAGTCGTTGTACAAACGTGCTCAGACGCCGAGAACAGAGGCGATCTCTGCCTGCAACTGCGGCGAGACCTCGGCGCGCGACCCCATCGTCACGCGTCCGTGCTGCGGTGCGGCCCAGTTGTAGAGCCCGAGGTCGAGCGCCTCGATCGGCACGCCGCCGGCGTCCGCGAGGTCGCGGGCGCGGCGCTCGAGCAGCATCTTGTCGCCGATCCCGAAGACGCGCTTGGCGGCGACGGTCGTCGCGTCATCGGTGAGCTGGAGCGTCGACGGGCGCGCATCGACGACGCCGAGGCGCCCGAGCGAGACGAGCAGCTCGTAGCGTCCGGGCCGGCCGAAGCCACCGACGGCGAGGCGCTCGAAGAGGCGGTCGAATCGGCGCTCGGGCGCCCACGCGTCCTCCCCGGCGAAGGCGACCTGCTGGCCGCCCGAGCGCTGCGCCCAGGCGCGGTAGGCGAGCACCGTACGCGTGCCGATCGACGGCGCGTGCGACGTGCGCAAGCCGAGCGCGACGTCGAGGTCGGGCAGCTCGCCACCGGACCACGGCACGTGCGCGGCGGCGATGGCGGCGAACGGCTCCTCGCCCTCGGTCGGAGTCAGATAGGCCGTCAGGAAGGCGAGCCACAGCGCCTCCTCGGGATCGGGCTCGGCCGCGATCCGCGCGTAGTGCGCGGGCGGGTCGGCGGCCAGCTCCGCGAGCCGGGCGGTCGCGAACGCGAGCTCGGCGGCGAGGCGCTCGGCGTCGGCGGACGCCTTGAGGCCGACGACGAGCTCGTTGCGGTAGCCGTCGTCGGACGCCTGCGTCAGCTTGCGCACCTTGACGGCGTTGCTGCGGCGTACGCCGCGCGCCGGCGTCGAGGAGCTGCGCGGCGCGCGGGCGGGCGCCGGCGAGCCGCTCGACCGCCGCGCCATCGCGGGCGGCGGATCGGGCCGGCGGCAGATCGGGCAGTTCTCGAGGAAGCGGTTGTGGCGGCAGAAGCTGGGCGGCACGCTTCCCCGCAGTCTACGACGCAACCTTCTCGCCACGCCGCGCGTTTCAGCGTCTGCCCCGTCAACCCGATCGCAAGAGACTGGACGCTCGTGCCCGCTCGCTTCCGCATTCCCTTCGCCGTTGCGCTCGCGGCACTGAGCGCGGCCATCGCCGCGCCCGCCGCCGACGGCGCCTGGACGTCGCCCCTGACCGTCACCTCGGACTCGCGCTCGTCGAACGTGGGCGCGGCCGGCAGCGCCCGCGGGCACGAGGCGTTCGTCTGGCGCGTCACGACGAAGCGGATGGTCCGGCTGCGCGGCCAGACCGGCCAGGTCGGCTACGTCCGCGCCCGCATGCGGGCGCCGCACGGCCGGCTCGGCAAGGCGCAGACGATCTCGACCACGCAAGGGATCGTGACCGGCGCGCAGATCGGCCTGGATGACGCCGGCAACGCGACCGCCGTCTGGACGCAGGCCGGCGCGCACCTGTCGATCATGGCCGCCTACCGCCCGCACGGAAGGCGCTTCGGCACGCCCGTCGAGATCGGTCGATCGACGCACTTCAACGACGCGCAGCCGCAGATCGCGGTCGGCGCGGTCGGCGACACCGTCATCGCCTGGAACCAGGGCCGCCACATGCAGGTCGCACGCCGCGACGCGACGAAGGCGTGCTCGCCGGTGATCCGGTGCTTGCGCAAGCCGCTCACGCTGCGCCCGGGATCGGACCAGGTCGTCGCGATCGGCCCGCACGGCGACGCGTACGTCGTGTGGGCCGCGGGCGTGCGCAGCGCCGGCGACGTCCACACCCGGCTGCGGATGATCGTCATCCGCCGCAGCGGGCGCCACTTCGCCGAGCACTTCGTCTCGAGCGCCGCGGACGGCGACGCGAGCCAGCCCACGCTCGCGGTCCGCGGCGACCGCACCGCGATCGTTGCCTGGCGAGCATCGCTGCCCGCCGGCGGCGAGCAGAACGATCCGGCGCCGATCAAGGCCGTCACGAGCTCGCCCGACGCCGTCGCCGCGCCGGTACAGACGGTCGCGACCGGGTTCGCGCAACTGCCCGTGGTACGCGTGACCGGGCAGGGCGAGGCGATCCTCGCCTGGAGTGCCTTCGACGCGACGCCCGGCAGCCCCGAGGGCCCGCTGGTCTTCGCGGCGACGGCACCGGCGGGCGGCGCGACGTTCGGCACGCCGGTCCTGATGTCGCCGGCGGACCACGTCGCCGACCATGCCGCGCTCGCCGTCGACGCGGCCGGGACGACCTTCCTGGCCTACGGCGTCAGGCCGGTCAGCTCGGGCGGCCCCGCGGAGCCGAGCGCGCTGTCGGGCGTGCGCCCGGCCGGCGGCGCGTTCGGCCCGGCGATCGCCCTGCCTGCGAGCTTCGCGGGCCTGTCGCTCGTCGCGGCCGGCTCGCGGGTGACGGCGGTCAGCGGTGGCATCGAGGGCCGCACGCTGCTCAGCGACTGGACGCCGTAGCTACGCCCCGCGCCCGAGCCGCTCGATGCCGCCGAGCATCATGCAGGTGGCCATGTGCGTCGCGCCCTCGACGTCGGGTGGGTCGCGCTTGACCATCGCGACGCCGACCTCGAGCGCGGCGCCGACCATCGCGGCGGCCACGTACTCGGTGTCGAGCGCCGGCACGATCCCTGCGGCGATCGCGGCGCGCAGGTCGGCCTCGAGCTCCTCGATGCCGGCGCCGAAGATCGGCTGGTCGAACATCGCGCGGATCGTGCCGCTGTTGCGGCGCATGAGCTCGAACGCCTCGGGGTCGGATGCGAGGAAGCCGAAGTACTCGCGGTAGCCGGCGGCGACGAACTCCTCGAGCGACCGCGCCTGCCGGCGTGCGGACTGCACGCGCGCGCGAACCTCGACCGCGGTCTGCTCGAGCACCTCGCGAAACAGCTCCTCCTTGTCGGAGAAGTAGTTGTAGAACGTCCCGCTCGCGAGGTCCGTGCGACGCACGACGTCGCGCACCGTCGCCTGGCCGTAGCCCATCTGCGCGAACACGGCGCGCGCCGCGGAGATGATCGCCGCGCGGTTGGCAGCCTTCGTGGCCGCCCGCCGGCCCGGCCCGGCGTCGGGGGCGATGGTCATGGTGCGACCGGCGGCATGGTGGTGGGCACGGCTGCCGGGAGTCTGAACATGACGCAGCCGTCACGTTACGGCACGACGGTGCATGGCATCCCGAGAGTGAGGTCAATCCCCCGGCGGCGTGATGTCACGCGCGGCCCCGCGCCGGATGCTTGGACCCGGGACACGAGTCCCGCAACCCACAACCACGAACCAGGGGAACACGCACCATGTCCACCCGTACATCCAGGACACGCAACGTCGGCGCGGCCACGGTCTGCGCCATCGCATGCGCCGCCGCGCTCGTGCCGAGCGCAGCCTCGGCCGCGCCCGCCACGCCGGCACCATCCTCGAGCGGTCGATCCGTGACCGACATCACCCCGGCTGCCTGGGCCGCCGGCCGCGCGGTACACGGGGCCAAGGCCACCGCCCAGCAGGCGCTCGAGGCCTACTGGACACCGAAGCGCATGCGCGAGGCCGTGCCGGCTGAGCGGCTGCCGGAGTTTCAGTCCGCGCTCGCCAAGCACGAGAGCGACGCGGCAACCGCCAAGAAGCAGGCCGCCGCAAGCACCGCGCGCCCGGCGCCCGCGGGCTCGCCGTTCTCGGTCGCGCCGGCGAAGGGCCTGCTCGGCCCGCAGGGGACGCAGGGCGCACAGACGGCGGCCTTCAACCCCAACTACCCGAGCTCGTCCATCGCGGCATACACGAACGGCAAGATCTTCTTCACGAACGCCGGCGGCGGAACGTCGTCCTGCTCGGGCGCGATCGTCAACAGCCCGGGAGCCGACACGGTCTGGACCGCCGGTCACTGCCTGCACGCGGGTGCGGGCGGCAACTGGTACTCCAACTGGGTCTTCATCCCGGCCTACGACGACGATCTCGCCAACCCGCGGCCGTACGGCACGTGGACGCCGTGGTGGGTGCAGACGCGTCCGGCGTGGGCCTCGAGTTCCGACATGTCCGAGGACATGGGCGTCATGATCATGAACACGAACTTCGGCGGCTGGCACATCGTCAACTACTTCGGCGGGCACGGCTTCAGCGCCAACCTCGGCAAGTACACCTACGAGAACGCGTTCGGGTATCCGTCCGAGTCGCCGTTCGACGGCGGCAACCTCATGCGCTGCTGGGGCTACGCCTCGCCGGAGTGGACGTCGGGCTCGGTCACGTCGGAGACGATCAAGATCCCGTGCGACATGACGCGCGGATCCAGCGGCGGCCCGTGGCTCTACGGCTTCGACGGCAACTGGGGCAACCTCAACGGCGTCGTCAGCCGCATCGACCGCATCGTCGGCCCGACGATCAGCCTGTCGCCGTACTTCGACAACACCGCGATCGACCTCTACAACATCACGCGCAACATGTAGCACGCGCGCGTGCAGCGACCGCCGGCGGCCATCGCGCCGCCGGCGGCACGCGGTCGGGCCGGTTCAGACCGCGTCACCCGCGATGCGCTTCGGCGGCGATGCGCCGTCGCGAGCCGCGAGCAGCAATCGCTCCATCTCCTCGCCAAACCCCGTGTCGCGGCCGCTCGCGAGCCGGCTGCGCGCCGCCTCGAAGCCGAACCACGCCGGGTCGCGGTCGCGCTCGGCCCTGAGCCCCTCGCGCGTGACCTCGAAGCGAAACGCCGCGACGAGGTCGCCGTCGCGCCCGCCCACCGGGTAGCGGTAGTGCGCGAACGGCTCGGGCTCCGCCGTGCCGCGCACGCCGGCCTCCTCGAGCGCCTCGCGCACGGCCGCCGCCGCCAGCGTCTCGCCGCGCTCGCGACGGCCCTTCGGGAACGTCCAGCGGTCGCCGTTGGACGTGCGCACGAGCAGGAACTCGACGCCGCCGGCCGGGCGCTCGCGCATCGCGACCGCGGCCGCGCGCTGCGCCTTGGAGGCGGACTTCGTGAGCTTGCGGACGACCTCGCGTAGCTGTGCCACGAGCGAGGTCCCTGCTGCTCAGCGGCCGAGGCCGGGCGGTACCCCGGGGTCCGTCAGCCCACCACCGCGCGAGCGCCGTACGAGGTAGACGATGCCCGTAGCGCAGCCGAGCGCGACGAACCAGCCGTACTCGTAGCGCAGATGCAGGAGCGCCACGATCATGCCCGCGGCGAAGGAGCCCGCGATCCCGATCGCGATCGTCATCGAGATGCTCATCGGATCGCGGCCCGGCAGCGCGAAGCGCGCGAGCGCCCCGACGATGAGGCCGCCGAGCAGCAGGCCGAGCAGGTACTCGAGGAAGCTCATGGGCTCCGACTGTACCCCGCGATGACCGGTCCCGCTGCGGCTCGCCGGCGGGTCATCTCCGCATCCAGCGCTGAATCGCGTTCTATGCGGGCACGCCGGGACCGACGTGCTGCGGCGCGGCGGCGGGGGCCTGGCCGCCCTCCGCGTCGCCTTCGGCGGGCGGGGCGGAGAGCTGCCCGAGGTAGCGGTCGACCATGCGGGCGCACTGGCGGCCCTCGTTGATCGCCCAGACGATGAGCGACTGGCCGCGGCGCGCGTCGCCGGCGGCGAAGACGCCCTCGACGGAGGTCGTGTACGGCTTGATGGCCTTCGCGTTGCCGCGCTGGTCCTTCGCGACGCCGAGCGCGTCGAGCAGGTCCTGCTCGGGGTGCAGGAAGCCCATCGCGAGCAGCACGAGGTCGGCCTCCAGGGCGCCGTCCGTGCCCTCGACGGGCTGAAACGGCGGCTTTGCGTCGGCCTGGGCGAAGTGCAGCGTGCGCACGTGGCCGTCGTCGTCGCCGGAGAAGTGGGTCGTGACGACGGAGAAGTCCTGCTCGCCGACGCCCTCGGCCGTTGCCTCCTCCATGGCGTAGGAGAGGCGGAACTTCTGCGGCCACAGCGGCCACGGCGTGCGGTCGTCGGGGCGACGGGCCGGCGGCTCGGGCAGCAGCTCGAGCTGCGTGATCGACGCCGCGCCCTGGCGCAGCGAGTTGCCGACGCAGTCCGCGCCCGTGTCGCCGCCGCCGATGACGACGACGTGCTTGCCCTCCGCGGTCAGGCCGAGCAGCTCGGGCGGCTCGGAGCCGGTCGGGGTGCCCGTCTGCGTCGCGACCCAGCGGTTGCGGTCCGACAGGTACTCCATCGCGAAGTGGATGCCCTCGAGCTCGCGGCCGGGCACCGGGAGGTCGCGCGGCGTGCGCGAGCCGGTCGCGATGACGACCGCGTCGAAGTCCTCGAGCAGCTGCTCGGCGGGGATGTCGACGCCGACGTCGACCCCGCAGCGGACGATGACGCCCTCGACCGCGAGCTGGTCGACGCGCCGCTGGACGATCTGCTTCTCGATCTTGAAGTCCGGCACGCCGAAGCGGCACAGGCCGCCGGCGGACTCGTCGCGCTCGTACAGCGTCACGGCGTGGCCGATGCGGCGCAGCTGCTGCGCGGCCGCCATCCCGGCGGGGCCCGAGCCGACGACCGCGACGCGGTGGCCCGTCTCGTGCTTGGGCGGCAGCGGCTTGACCCAGCCCTGCTCCCACGCGCGGTCGATGATCGAGTTCTCGATCTGCTTGATCGAGACGGCATCGCCCTCGCTGATCTCCAGCACGCACGATGCCTCGCACGGCGCCGGGCACAGGCGACCGGTGAACTCCGGGAAGTTGTTCGTCGCGTGCAGCTGGATGATCGCGTCGTGCCAGCGCTCGCGGTAGACGAGGTCGTTCCAGTCCGGGATGAGGTTGCCGAGCGGGCAGCCCGAGTGGCAGAACGGCACGCCGCACTCCATGCAGCGAGCGCCCTGCGCGGACAGCTCGGAGTCCGGCCGGCGAATCGTGAACTCCTTGAAGTCCTGCGCGCGCTCGTGCGCGTCGCGGTACGGCACGCCGACGCGCTCGATCTTCAGGAAGGCACCGAGCTCACCCATGAGCGACGCACCTCGCGGCAGGCGGGCGAAGGATCGCCCCGGGCGCTGCCATCGTCATGAGACCTTCTTCGCCGCGGAGCCGGCGGACGCGCCGTTCGCGCTCGGTGGCGCGCCGTTCGAAGCAGCGGTCTCGGCCGCGGCGCGCTCGGCGAGCACGCGCTTGTAGTCCACCGGGAAGATCTTCGCGAACTTCGGGCGCAGCGACTCCCACTCGTCGAGCACCCGCTGGCCCACCGGCGAACCCGTGCGCTCGACGTGCTCGGCGACGAGCGCGCGGACCTCGATCGCGTCGCCCTCGTCGAGCGGCTCGATCTGGTCGACGAGCTCGGGGTTCATCCGTCCGGCGAACGTGCCGTCCTCGTCGAGGATGAACGCGAGGCCGCCGCTCATGCCGGCAGCGAAGTTGCGCCCCGTGGGACCCAGCACGACGACCCGCCCGCCGGTCATGTACTCGCAGCCGTGGTCGCCGACGCCCTCGATGACCGCGCTCGCGCCCGAGTTGCGCACCGCGAAGCGCTCGCCCGCGAGGCCGCGCACGAACATCTTGCCGCTCGTCGCGCCGTACAGGACCGTGTTGCCGATGATGACGTTCTCCTCGGCGACGTACGTCACGCCGTCGGGCGGCATGACGGCGATCGTCCCGCCCGAGAGGCCCTTGCCGGTGTAGTCGTTGGCGTCGCCGTGCAGGGTGAACGTCACGCCCTCGGCGAGCCAGCCGCCGAAGGACTGCCCGGCCGAGCCGCGAAAGTCGACGGCGATCGAGCCGGATGGCAGGCCGTCGGCGCCGTGGCGCTCGGCGATCGTGCTCGACAGGATCCCGCCGACGCAGCGGTTGACGTTGCGCACCCCGCGCTCGATCGACACGTCCTCGCCGTCCTCGATCGCTCCGCGGGACGCCTCGACGAGGTCCCAGTCCAGCGCGTCGGCGAGCACCGGCTCCTGCTTGCGGACGCAGCGCAGCGGCGTGCCCTCGGGCAGGTCGAGCTGCATGAGGATGTTCGACAGGTCCACGCCGCGCGCCTTCCAGTGCTCGATCGCGTCGTCGGCCTCGATGAGGTCCGAGCGGCCCGTCAGCTCGTCCATCGTCCGGATGCCGAGCGAGGCCATGATCTCGCGCGCCTCCTCGGCGACGAAGAAGAAGTAGTTGACGACGTGCTCGGGCGTGCCCTTGAAGCGCTTGCGCAGCTCGGGATCCTGCGTCGCGATCCCGACCGGGCACGTGTTGAGGTGGCAGGCGCGCATCATGATGCACCCCGCCGCGATCAAGGGCGCGGTCGAGAAGCCCATCTCGTCGGCGCCGAGCATCGAGGCGATGACGACGTCGCGGCCGGTCTTCAGCTGGCCGTCGGTCTGGACGATGATGCGCGAGCGCAGGTCGTTGCGCAGCAGCGTCTGCTGCGTCTCGGCGAGGCCGATCTCCCACGGCACGCCGGCCGACTGGATCGAGCTCAGCGGCGACGCGCCGGTGCCGCCGTCGTGGCCGGCGATGAGGACATGGTCGGCGTTCGCCTTCGCGACGCCGGCCGCGACCGTGCCGACGCCGACCTCGGAGACGAGCTTCACCGACACCTGCCCCTTGGGGTTCGCGCAGCGCAGGTCGTAGATGAGCTGCTTGAGGTCCTCGATCGAGTAGATGTCGTGGTGCGGCGGCGGGGAGATGAGACCGACCCCGGGGGTCGTGTGACGCACGCCGCCGATGTACTCGTCGACCTTGTGGCCGGGGAGCTGGCCGCCCTCGCCGGGCTTGGCGCCCTGGGCCATCTTGATCTGCAGCTGATCGGAGTTGACGAGGTAGTGGATCGTCACGCCGAAGCGCCCGGACGCGACCTGCTTGATCGCCGAGCGGCGCGAGTCGCCGTTGGGGTCGGGCGTGAAGCGGACCGGGTCCTCCCCGCCCTCGCCGGTGTTCGACTTGCCGCCGAGCCGGTTCATCGCGATCGCGAGCGTCTCGTGCGACTCGCGCGAGATCGAGCCGAGCGACATGGCGCCTGTGGCGAAGCGCTTGACGATCTCCTTCGCGGGCTCGACCTCGTCGATGTCGATGGGCGTGGCGCCATCCGCCTTGAACTTCATGAGCCCGCGCAGCGTCGCGCGGCGCGACGCGTCGTCGTTGACGAGGTCGGCGTACTCCTTGTACTTCTCAACGCCGTTGCCATTCAGGCGCACGGAGTGCTGCAGCAGCGCGATCGTCTCCGGGTTCCACTGGTGATGCTCGCCCTCGCGCCGCCACGCGTAGACGCCGCCGACGGGCAGGAGCTTCTGGTGGTCCGACGGCCAGGCCGTGGCGTGACGGTCGAGCGTCTCCCGCGCGAGGACGTCGATGCCGATGCCGCCGATCCGCGAAGCGGTCCCCGTGAAGTGGCGGTCGATGAGCGCCTTCTCGAGGCCGACCGCCTCGAAGATCTGGGCGCCGCAGTAGGACTGGATCGTCGAGATCCCCATCTTCGAGATGGTCTTCAGCAGGCCCTTGCCGATCGCCTTGACGATGTTCTTCTCGGCCGTGTCGACGTTGTCGACGCCCTTGACGCGACCCGTCGCGACGAGGTCGCCGACCGTGTCGAGCAGCAGGTACGGGTTGATGGCGCCGCAGCCGTAGCCGATGAGCGTCGCCATGTGGTGGACCTCGCGCGGCTCGCCCGATTCGAGCACGAGGCCGGTGCGCAACCGCGTGCCCTCGCGCACGAGGTGCTCGTGCACCGCGGCGACGGCGAGCAGCGACGGGATCGCGGCGCGGCGCGGGCCGACCTGGCGGTCGGAGAGGATCAGCACGCTGACGCCGTCGGCGACCGCGTCGTGCGCGGCGTCGCAGAGCTTGGCGAGCGCGGCCTTCATGCCCGCCGGGCCGTCGGCGATCGGCCAGGTGATGTCGAGCGTGTGCGCGCGGAAGATCTCGTCGTGGACGATGCGCAGCGTCTCGAGCTCGTGGTTGCGCAGGATCGGCTGGTCGAGGATGAGCTTGTGCGCGTGCTCGGGCGTCTCCGCCAGGAGATTGCGCTCGCCGCCGATGCCGGTCCCGAGCGACATGACGATCGACTCGCGGATGGGGTCGATCGGCGGGTTCGTGACCTGCGCGAAGAGCTGCTTGAAGTAGCTGAACAGCGGCGGCCGGCGATCGGACAGCACGGCCAGCGCGTTGTCGTTGCCCATCGACCCGATCGGCTCGGCGCCGGTCGCGGCCATCGGCGCGACGAGCACGCGCTCGTCCTCCTGCGAGTAGCCGAAGGCGAGCTGGCGCAGCCGGGTCGGCTGCAGGCCGGTCATCGTCGTGTGCGCCTCGGCGAGGTCGTCGAAGTGGACGGTGTTCTCCTCGAACCACTCGCCGTAGGGCCGCTGGGTGGCGACCTCGCGCTTGACCTCCTCGTCCTCGACGATCCGGTGGCGCTCGAGGTCGACGAGGAAGAGCTTGCCGGGCTGCAGGCGGCCGAGGCGCTTGATCTCGGAGGTCTTGATCGGCAGCAGGCCCGCCTCGGAGCCGAGCACGACGAGCCCGTCGTGCGTCTCGACCCAGCGGCCCGGGCGCAGGCCGTTGCGGTCGAGCGTCGCGCCGACGACGCAGCCGTCGGTGAACGCGACCGCCGCCGGGCCGTCCCACGGCTCCATGAGGCAGGAGTGAAACGCGTAGAAGCCCTTGAGGTGGTCGGGCAGGTCATCGCGCTTCGCGTAGGCCTCGGGGATCATCATCATCACCGCGTGCGGCAGCGAGCGGCCCGCGAGCATGAGCAGCTCGAGGACGTTGTCGAACGTCGCCGTGTCGGAGTTGCCGGGGGCGACGATCGGCATGACCTTCTGCAGGTCGAGCCCGAAGAGCTTGGACGACAGCTGGGACTCGCGCGCGCGCATCCAGTTGACGTTGCCCATGAGCGTGTTGATCTCGCCGTTGTGGGCGATGACGCGGTAGGGGTGCGCGAGCGGCCAGCTCGGGAAGGTGTTCGTCGAGAAGCGCGAGTGCACGAGCGCCATCGCGCTCTTCATGCGCTCGTCGGTCAGGTCCGTGAAGAACCCGCGGACCTGATCGGGGACGAGCATGCCCTTGTAGACGATCGTGCGCGAGGAGAACGACGCGATGTAGAGGTCGGGTCCCGCGGCGAGCTCGCAGATGCGGCGGATGACGTAGAGCTTGCGCTCGAAGGCGTCCTGGTCGGAGGTGAAGCCGGGCCCCGCCTCGACGATCATCTGGCGCATGACCGGGCGCGTCGCGTTCGCGGTCTCGCCGACGTGATCGAGGTCCACGGGGATGTCGCGCCAGCCGAGGAAGACCTGCCCTTCGATGCGCGCGTTGAGCTCGAGCAGCGCCTCGAGCTTCGCGCGCCGCTTCGGGTCCTGCGGCAAGAAGCACACCGCGACGCCATAGCGGCCGGGGTCGGGCAGCTCGAAGTCGACGTTCGCACGGAAGAACTCGTGCGGCATCTGCAGCAGCATCCCGGCGCCGTCGCCGGTGCGCGAATCGGCACCGGTGGCGCCGCGGTGCTCGAGGTTCTCGACCGCTTGCAGGCCCTTCTCGACGACCTCGTGAACAGGAACGTTGTCGAGGCGAGCGACAAGCGCGACGCCGCACGCATCGTGCTCGTAGCGGGGGTCGTAGAGGCCGGCGGCCTCTGGCGGCAGGGTCTGCATGCGTTGAGAGTGCCTCCGGGGTGGCGCGTGGCACTGCGAGGCGGGGCGAAAAAGGTTAGCAGTGGATCGGCGCCGAATCCTTCGCGCAATGACGGCTTTTCGCAGACCCGTGACCGTCCTGTCCACCGGTGGCACGATCGCGATGGCCGGTCCCCGGGCGCGCCCCGCGCTCGACGTCGATGCCGTCGTGGCGGCCGTGCCGGGGCTCGCGGACGTGGAGGGACTGACGACGCGCTCGGTCCTCGAGCTGCCCGGCGCCCATCTCTCCAGCGCCGACGCGCTGGCGATCGGGCGGGCCGCGCTGCGGGAGACCGCGGCCGGACGGGGCGTCGTCATCACGCACGGCACGGACACGATCGAGGAGACCGCGGTGCTGTGCGACGTCCTGCATGGCGGCAGGGAGCCGATCGTCCTGACCGGCGCGATCCGCCCCTCCGGCGCCGCGGGAGCCGACGGGCCGGCGAACCTGCTCGATGCCGTCGCCGCGGCGGGTTGCGCGGAGACCGCGGGCCTCGGCGCGCTCGTCTGCTTCGCGGGCGAGCTGCACGCCGCGCGGGCCGTGCGCAAGGTGTCGTCGGTCTCGCCGGCCGCCTTCGGATCGCCGTCGCACGGCCCGATCGGCCGCGTCGCCGAGGGAGACGTGCGGATCGCCGTGCGCCCGTCGCGCCCGGCGCCGCTACCCGTGCCCGACACGCTCGACGCGCGCGTCTCGATCGTCCCGACGTTCCTCGGCGACGACGGCGCCGGCCTGCGCGCCGCCCTGCGCGACGGCGCCGACGCGATCGTGTTCGTCGCCTTCGGGGCGGGCCATGTCTCGCCGCATGTGCTCGAAGCGCTGCGCGAAGCGGCCGCGGCGGTGCCGGTCGCGGTCACGCTGTGGCCCGAGCGCGGCCTCCTGCTGCGTGAGACCTACGGCTTCGAGGGCTGCGAGGGCGACGTGCGCTCGAGCGGCGTGCTTGCGGCGGGCTCGCTGTCGGCGCGAGCGGCTCGGATGATTGTCCTCGCCGGGGTCTGCGGGGGCGTGCCGGCGGCCGCCCTGCAGGCCGCGCTGCACGGGTGAACCATCCCGTTCTGTCGGCGGTCTATGATGGCCGGAGATCGAGGGACCCCGGCTCCGGTTGCGCGTAGGGGGAGTGAAACAGGATCGCGTTGGGCACCCTTTCGAATCGACGGCTCGATCGGGTCGTCAGGGTCCGCCGAGGAGGTGACCGCAACGCCCGACTTGGAGCTCAAGTTGCCTGCTCGCGCTGAGAACGTCGCGGTCGTCAGACACGCATTCGGCGGGTTCGCGGAAGTCCTGGCCGTCGACGAGCAGACGCTCGCCGACATCAAGCTCGCGGTGACCGAGGCGTGCACGAACGTCGTCATCCACGCCTACGATCCCGACGACCCTGGCTCGCTGGAAGTCGATGCCAGCTTCGACGACAAGCGCCTGACGGTGGTGATCCGCGACAACGGTCGCGGCATCGTCCCGCGCCCGGACTCGCCGGGGCTCGGCCTCGGCCTGCCCCTGATCGCGACGCTCGCCGAGTCGCTGGAGCTCGGGACCGACGACGGCGACCGCACCGAGGTTCGCATGACCTTCCGTCTCGACGAGCAGGTCGAGGCCGCGTGAGCGCCGAGCCCGGCCACAACGAGGCCTCCGTCGGGCTGGCGCGCGGACCGCTGGCGGCGCCCGTGCTGGGGCGCGTCGTCGGGATCCTCGCCGCGCGTGCGGACTGCCCGATCGACCGCCTCGACGACGCGCTGCTCATCGCCGACGCCATCGCCGCGAGAGCCGCGACCTACGCATCGGACGGCCGCGTCAACGTGCGGGTCGTCGCCGAGCCCGGATCGGTCGAGCTGCACGTCGGCCCGCTGCGCGCCGACGGCGCGGACGGCCTTATCGCATCTGCCTCGCTGCCCGGGATCGGGAACGTGCTTGAGCGGGTAGCCGATGAGCTTGAGCCACAGTCGGGCGAGAACGGCGACGACGAGTACCTGCGCATCCGGCTGGGCTTCGGTGCACAGCGCCAACCGACGACAGCCCCCGAGGAAGCAGATGCCCCCTGAGTTCGCCATCACCGAGCAGACGATCGACGCCGAGCGCCACGTACTCGCGGTGCGCGGGGAGATCGACCTCTTCACCGCACCCGAGCTCAAGCAGGTGCTTGCGGAGTCGATCGAGGCCGGGCGCACCCGCATCATCGTCGACCTCACCGAGACGACGTTCCTGGACTCGACGGCGCTCGGCGTGCTCATCGGCGCCGTGAAGCGGCTGCGCTCGCGCCACGGCGCGCTGGCGATCGTCAACGTCGACGAGAACATCGCCAAGACGTTCGAGATCACCGGCCTGGATCAGATCTTCACGATCCTCTCCACGCGCGACGAGGCCGTCGAAGCCGTCGGCGCGGCGCACGACAACGCCGGCTGAGGAGCCCTCCATCCACGGCGCAGCTCCTGGTCGCCCTCCCGTCGATGGCGTGCTCGGCGCCATCGGAGATACGCCGCTGGTCGCCCTGAAGCGCTATCTCGACAACCCGCGCATCGCAGTGTGGGCCAAGCTCGAGGCCAGCAACCCGGGCGGAAGCGCCAAAGACCGTCCGGCCGCGCGGATGCTGAGCGACGCGCTCGCGGCGGGGTTGATCGCGCCGGGCGGCACGGTGATCGAATCGACGTCGGGCAACATGGGCGTCGGGTTGGCGCAGGCCTGCCGCTACCACGGCCTCTCGCTCGTCTGCGTCGTCGACACGCGCGCTCACGACACGAACATCCGCACGCTGCGCGCGCTGGGCGCCGAGGTCCACGTCGTCGCCGAACCGGACCCGGTGACCGGGGATCTGCTCGCGGCTCGCCTCGCCGTCGTCGCGAAACTGCTGGAGACCGAGCCGGGCGCCTTCTGGACCAATCAGTACGCCAACCCGTCGAACCCGCTCGCGCACGCCGCGGGGACGATGCGCGAGATCGACGAGTCGCTGGGCGGGGACATCGACTACGTCTTCGTCGCGACGAGCACGGCGGGCACGCTGCGCGGCTGCTCGGACTACCTGCGCGAGCAGCGGCGCGCGACGCGGGTGGTGGCCGTGGATGCGGTCGGCAGCGCGCTGTTCGGCGGGATTCGGTCGGCTCGCGAGCTGCCCGGCTTCGGTGCCGGTCTCGAGACGGACCTCTCGCGATCGGCGGTCTACGACCGGCTCGTGCGCGTCGACGACATCGACTGCGTCGTCGGCTGCCGGCGGCTGGCGGCACGCGAGGCGATCCTCGCCGGCGGCTCCTCCGGCGCGGTGGCCTCGGCGCTGCGATCGATGGCGCCCCACATGGCGGACGGCAGTCGCTGCGCACTCATCTTCCCGGACGGCGGTGCCGGCTACCTGCGGACGATCTACGACGACGACTGGGTCGCGGCGCGGCTCGGCCGCTCGGCCGACGCGATCGCCGCGCGCATCGGGGCGCAGCAGCCGACCGCGGCCGCCGCCTGAATGCGGCCCCTGCGGATCGCGATCGTCGGTGTGGGTCCGAAGGGCCTGTTCGCGCTCGAACGGCTGCTTGCGCACGCCGGGGAGGTCGCGCTGGCGGTCGACCTGTACGAGCCGCATCACGTTCCGGGGGCGGGGCCGGTCTACGACCCCGGCCAGCCGGACTACCTGCGGATGAACTTCGCCGCAGACCAGGTGGACCTGTGGAGCGCGACCGGCGTCGTGCCCGCGGACGAGCGGCGCTCGTTCGTCGCTTGGCGCGCGGCCGACCCGGGCGAGCGCTACCCGCCGCGCGCGGAGGTCGGCCGGTACCTCGCCGACGGGTTCGCGCTGCTGCGCCGACACGCGCCGCCGGGCGTGCACATCGAGCTGCGCCGGTCGGAGGTCCGCGCCGTCGAAGCGTGCGCCGTGGGCTGGCGGGTCGTCGCGGAGGGCGGCGCTCGGGACCACTACGACGAGGTCTTGGTCGCGGTCGGCCATCCGGCTGTCGCGGACCGGCCCTCCGGCGGCTGGGAGCACGCGGCGCCGCTCGTGCCCGCCGTCTTCCCGGTCGCGCACCGGCTCGCCCCGTCGCGGGTCCCCGCGGCGTCGCGCGTCGCACTGCGCGGCTTCGCGCTGACGTTCCTCGACGCAGCGCTCGCGCTGACCGAGGGGCGCGGCGGAGCGTTTGAGTCCGACGACGGCCACCCGTACCGGCTGCGCTATGTCCCCGGCACGGCCGACGCTGCCGCGCTCGTGCCCTTCTCGCGCACGGGCCGCCCGATGCTCGCCAAGCCCGACCCGCGACTCGCCGCCTCCATCGCCGGGCTCGGCTCGATCGAGGACGCGGGCCGCGAGCGGATCCTCGCGCTGCCCGAGGGTCTGTCGCTGCACGGCGACCTGCTGGGGATCCTCGCGTCGACGGCGGGCGCCTGCCTGCTCGCCGCCGACGAGCGCCGGGTCGCCGGAGAGCCGTCGCGGCGCGCGAGCGCGGCCGCCCGAGCATGGCTGAAGACCGCGTGCGACGGAGCCCCGCCGCCCGCCGAGCTGCCGCCGGCCGCCGAGGTCGAGCGCTCGCTGGCCATCGGCGCGGCGCTGCGCGCACCCGACCTGCAGTGGGCGCTCGGTCACATGTGGCGAGCCCTGTACCCGGCGCTCGTCGCGCGCCTTGGCGCCAGCGGGTTGGCGGATGGCGACTGGCCGGCGTTTCGACGGCTTGCCGCGCAGATGGAGCGGGTGTCGTTCGGACCGCCGCCGGTCAACGCCGCCAAGCTCCTGGCGCTGGTCGACGCCGGCCGCGTCGACCTCGATCACGTCGACGGCGGGCGGCTCGTCACGCGCGACACGGTCACGTCGATCCGCAGCGCCCTGGGCGAGCGCGCGGTCGACGTCGTCGTCGACGCGGTGCTCGCTCCCCCGGGCGTGGCGGCGGCCGGGGGGAAGCCCTCGGAGGGCTCCTGGCCGCCGGGGACGGGGTGCTCGGGCGGCTGCTCGCCGGTAGAGATGCGCGGGTGCGCCCAGGGCGCCGTGGGCTCGACGTCGCGCCCGACGCCGGGGTCATCGGACCCGACGGGCGGCGCGTGCCCGGCCTGTCGGTCATCGGCCGCGCCACCGAGGACTCGGTGATCGGCAACGACACGCTCAGCCGCACGCTGCATCCCCACGCCGATCGCTGGGCGGCGGGCGTCGTCCGGCGCGCGGTCGCCGCTGCGCCGGTCGGTGGGCGCCGGAGCCCGGCGCCCGTGCCGTGAGCGCCCCCGCCCCGAGCCCGCGGAGCGGCTGTGAGGGCGTCGTCGCGCTGCCGGCACGCTTGGATGCGTGGCAGGTCGCGGCCTGCGACGCCCCGGGTGCGCTGTCGGGATGGCTCGCAGAGCACGGCTCGCCGCTGAACGTGCTGCACCCGTCGTCGATGGCCGGCAACGCCGACGAGTTGCTCCGCGCGGCCGCGTCGCTGGACGTCGACCTTCAGATCTACTTCGCGCGCAAGGCCAACAAGGCGCTCGCGTTCGTCGACGAGGCGCGGCGGCTCGGGCTCGGCGTCGACCTCGCCAGCGAGCGCGAGCTCGAGCAGGTCCTCGAGCGCGGGGTGCCCGGGAGCGCGCTCGTCATGACCGCGGCGGTGAAGCCGGCGAAGCTGCTCGCGCGCTGCATCGCATCAGGCACGACCGTCGCGGTGGACAACGCCGACGAGCTTGCGCTGCTGGCGCGCCTGGCGAGCGAGGCGGGCGAGACCGCATCCGTCGCGCTGCGCCTCGCCCCGCAGCTTGGCGCTGAGCGGCTGCCGACGCGCTTCGGCTTCGGCGTCGGCGAGGCGCTCGGCGTCGTCGATCGCACATGGCACGCGGGCGCCCGGTGCGGCCTGCGGGTCGACGGCGTCCATTTTCACGTCGACGGCTACGAGCCGGACGATCGCGTGGCGGCGATGGAGCAAGCGCTCGAGCTGGTCGACGCCCTGCGAGAGCGCGGCCACGCGCCGGCCTTCGTCGACATCGGCGGTGGGATCCCCATGAGCTACCTCGACGACGCGGACGGGTGGACGCGGTTCTGGCGCGAGCACCGGCGAGCCCTGCTCGGGCAGCGCGAGCCGCTGACGTTCGACGGCCACGGCTTGGGGCTGATCGCGCACAAGGGCGAGCTCATCGGCCGGCCCGCCGTCTATCCCTTCTACCAGGAGCCGATCCGCGGCGCCTGGCTGACGCGCGTATTGACCTCGACCGTGGCATCGCGCCGCGGCAGCGCGTCGGTCGGGGAGGCGGTTCGGGCTCGGGGCCTTCAGCTGCGCTGCGAGCCGGGGCGATCGCTGCTGGACGGCTGCGGGCTGACCGCTGCCCGCGTCGCCTACCGCAAGCAGCGACAAGACGGCACCTGGCTCATCGGCGTGCAGATGAACCGCACGCAGTGCCGGTCGACGTCCGAGGACTTCCTCGTGGACCCGCTGCTGATCCGTCCAGAGCCGCCTACCGGCGGTGCACCCGAGCCGACGGGCCCGATCGAGGGCTACCTCGTCGGTGCGTACTGCATCGAGCGCGAGCTGCTGACCTGGCGCCGGCTGCGCTTCCCGCACGGCGTCGCGGTGGACGACCTCGTCGTCTTCCCGAACACCGCCGGCTACCTCATGCACATCTTGGAGAGCAGCTCACATCAGATCCCCCTGGCGCGCAACCTCGTCTTGCCGGCAGCGGGCCCGCCGTTTCTGGACGCGATCGATGCGTTGCGCTGTGATGCCGAGATCGCCGCCCGCGCACATACCTCGCTCGCAACGCGCGCGTCCTCAGCAGCGATCTGAGCGAACAGAAGGGTCACGACGACCCCGACGGCCGGCGCGACGACCGACATCGCGGGACCGCCGTCCGCCGCGATCTCCCGGGCAGACGCTGTGCGCAAGCCAGACGGCATGCGCATCTGGGCGCGCGGGCTGGGCTGCGACCGCGTCGACGGGACGTCGCTTCTCTCAGAGGGGCCCGAGCCGCTGATCCTCCGTGACGGTGAGCTGCTCATGCGGCCGGCCGCGACCTCGTTCGACGCCGGTGCGCACTGGCTCCCCGCGCGGATCGGGGATCGCGGGGGCCCGCACCAGTCGGCGGGCGTTGCGCCGACCTCGGTGATGAACAGCGGCGAGAACCTGCACGACCTCGTCGGGGCGGCCGGCTACCCGCAGCACAGCCGGACGTCGCGGTGCCGAGCGCTATCGCCATCCCGCCGCTGCCCTTCCGCATGCCACCGCCGCCATCGTCGGTGGCGCGCGACACGACGAAGCCGCGCCTCGGCGTGCCCGCGCTCTCCCCGACGCGCTTGCGTCCACCGCCTGCGAGCGGTGGCCACGGACCTCGCGCGCAACGCGTCGTCCACGCGACGCATCCGCACCTTCCAGATCGTCCGCCGCTGAGCCGGCGCATCGAGAACGTCAGTCGGCGAGCAGGTCGAGCACGGCCTCCTCGATCGGACCCTGGATCGCGGTCGCCCCCGGCTCGGAGGCGATGAGGTCGAGCTTGCCGTTGATCGTCTCACCGGCGCGGTAGCGGTCGAAGACGCGCGGGTCGATGTAGGAGTTGCGCGCGACCGCCGGCGTGTTGCCGAGGTAGAACGCGACCTCCTTGACCGCGCGCGCCATCGCCCGCTTGCGGGCCGTCTTGCCGAGCCGCGCCGGCTCCGTGACGGCGAGCCCGATCTCTGCGAGCACCGTCGCGCCCCAGGTGCGGAAGTCCTTCGCCGAGACGTCGAGGCCCGTCGCCGCCTTGAGGTAGGCGTTGATGTCCGGCGAGCGGACGTCGCACCAGCGGCCGTTGCACTTGTAGGCGAGCAGCTCGTCGCCCCCGCCGCGGCGGCGCTTGAGCGTGGCAACGAGCTCCGCGACCTCCGGGTCGATGACGGCCTGCACGCGGCGCTTGGACTCCTTGGCGACGTAGTCGAAGCGGATCGTGTCCCCTTCGACCGTCGCGTGTGACTTCAGCATCGTCGCGAGGCCATAGGTCTCGTTCGTCACGGCGTAGACCTCCGAGCCGATCCGGAAGAACCCGCGATCGAGCAGCCGGGCGGCGCACGCCAGCACCTGCTCGCGCGAGAGGTCGCCGAGGGCGAGGTCGTGGTCGACGACCTCGCGCAGCGCCGGCAGGGCTCGCGCGAAGCGGACCATGTCGTCGAACTTCTCGCGGTCGCGCCGCTCGCGCCAGCGCGGGTGGTAGAGGTACTGCTTGCGACCCGCCTCGTCGACGCCCGTCGCCTGGATGTGGCCGAACGGATCGGGCGAGATCCAGACGTCGCGCCACGCCGGCGGGATGACGAGCGCGGTGATCCGCGCGACGATCTCGGCGTCGGTGATCCGGCCGCCGTCCTCGTCGAGGTACATGAAGCCCTTGCCGCAGCGCCGCCGCGCGAGCCCCGGCCCGCTCGGGTCCGAGCGGCGCAGGCGCTGCTCGCGCGTGGGTGGGGTCAGCTCGGCGATGGCCATCGAGAGGAGTGCCCCTCTGTACCCGCCCGCCGCCCCCGGCTACCGCTTGGCGGTCTCCTTCTTGCCGGACGCCTTGGACTTCGACGCGGCCGGCTCCTTCTTCTTCGAGGAGTCCTTCGACGACGAGCCGCCGTTCCCGTCGCGCTTCTTGACCGCGTCGAGGCTCGCCTTCAGCGCCGACATGAGGTCCGGCACCTCGGCCTCCTCCTCCTCGGCCTCCGGCTGCACGGCGATGTGCTCGCCCGCGGCCTTGCGCTCGACGAGCGCGAGCACGTCCTCGCGGTAGGTGTCGTGGTACTTCTCGGGATCGAAGTCCGCCGCCAGCGACTCGACGAGCTGCTCGGCGATCGCGAGCTCGCGCTCGTTGATCTCGATGTCCTCGATGGCTTCGATCTCGTCGATCGTGTCGGCGTCGATGACCTCGTCGGGGAACACCATCGTCGCCATGCCCAGCGCGTGGTCGCCGATCGGGCGCACCGCGACGAGCTGCTGCTTGGAGCGGATGACGACGGTCGCGATCGCGACGCGGCCGGTCTCCTTCATCGCCTCCAGCAGCAGGCGGTAGGGCTTGGCTCCGCCGGGCCCCGGCGCGAGGTAGTACGGGTGGTCGTAGTAGATCGGGTCGATGTCGTCGAGCGCGACGAAGTCCTCGATCTCGATCGACTTCGTCTTCTTTGGATCGAGCGCCTCGAGCTCGCCGGGCTCGATGAGCACGTAGCGGTCGGGCGTCAGCTCGTAGCCCTTGACGATGTCCTCGTAGGGCACCTCGTCGCCGGTCGTCGGGTCGACGCGCTTCTGCTGGATGCGCACGCCGGTCTTGCCATTGAGCTGATGAAAGCGCACGGTCTTGCGCGAGACCGCGGAGTAGAGCTTCACGGGGACGGTCACCAGCCCGAAGGAGATGGCGCCGGTCCAGATCGACCTGGGCATGGCTACAGAGTATGCCCCGAACCGGCGCGTCCCTCCCGCAGCAAGGCAGGTTGCATGGCTATCCGGCCTGCCACCGGGGGATCGATCGGCACGTCGCGATCGGGATCGGGCTCTGGGACGCTCGGCGGCATCGGCTCGCCGGGCGGCGCGGGATCGGGCGACGGGACGGGATCGGCCGGAACGGTCGGCTGCTCCGGCACGATCGGACCCACCGGCTCACCGGGCACGGGGACCTTCGCCTCGGCGATGTTCGCCGGGACCTGCTGCTGCGAGAGGCACAGGACAGCCATGAGACTCCTTCGTCGGGTCCCGTTCGGCTACCCGGACCTACTGGCGGGCGAACGCGGTCTCCGACAACCGCTCGCACAGCTCGCCGAGCGACTCGAACACGGCGATCGCGCCTGCGTCGCGCAGCTCGTCGACGCCGAAGCCGCCCGTCCGCACGGCGATCGTCTTGACCTTCGCTGCCTTCGCGGCCTCGCAGTCCCAGATCGAGTCGCCGATGAGCACGGCCGCGCCCCCGCCCGCCTTCGCGAGCGCCGCTTCGACGAGGTCGGGCGCGGGCTTCGTCGCCTCGACGTCGCCGGAGTCCGTCCAGCCGTCGACGAGCGAGCGCGCGTCGAGGAGATCGAGGTAGTGCTGGGTGTCCTCGGGCTGTGCCGACGACGCCATGACAACCGTGCAGCCGAGTCCCTTGAGGTTCTCGATGAGGGCACGGGCGCCGTGAAACGGCTGCACCTCGGCGATCATCTGCGCGTAGAGCGCGTGCTCCTCCGTGCGCACGGCGTCGCCCTGCTCGGCCTCGAAGCCGTCGCCGGCGAGGTAGCGCACGAGCTGGTCGCCGCCCATGCCGATCGCGCGATGGCAGCGCCAGACCGGGATCGTGAGGCCGTGCAGGCGAAACGCCCGGTACCACGCGAGCGCGTGCTGGTAGTTGGAGTCGACGAGCGTGCCGTCGATGTCGAGCAGCGCGGCGGGCGGCGGCGTCATGCGTCGCCAGTGCGGTCGTTGGACGCGCGCCGGACGAGCCCCAGCACGAACCACAGCCCGACGAACATCGTCACGGTCAGCACGACCGTGACGGGGACGACCGAGCCCTCGAAGATGAAGTCGGTGACGAGCAGGATCGCGCCGTTCATCGCGACCGCGAGCGCCGCGAGGCCCGCGATGGCAAGGTGGCTCGAGATCCGCACGAGGCGCGGCTTGTCGCGCCCGCGGAACATCATGCGGTGGTACGCCGTCGGCGCGATGAAGAGCGCCGACGCGACGGCGGACGCGAGCAGCGTGCCGAAGTAGACGTCCCTCTGGAACTCACTCACCTGCGCGAACCGCTGCTGAAACGGGACCGCGAGCAGGAACGCGAAGAGGACCTGCACGCCGGGCATCGCGACGCGCAGCTCCTGCAGGAGCTGGTCGAGCTCGCGGTTGAGGCGCTCGCCCTCGGTCTCGTCCGATCGCTCGTGATGCTTGGCGGCCATTGCGTGACGATGCATTCCCCGTCAGGCCGGTTTGCGAACGTCGCCGGCTTAGGATGCCGGCTCAGCGCACGGTCGCCTCGTCGGCGTCCGCGTCGGCGCCCGCGGCTGCCCGCAGGCGAGACAGCGCCTGGCGGATGACGCGCGAGACCTGCATCTGGCTCACCCCGATGACGGCGCCGATCTCGGCCTGCGTCATGTCCTCCTCGAAGCGCATGCGCAGCACGTCTCGCTCGCGCGGCGTCACGGTGCTCAGGAGGTGCGCGAGCGTCGCACGCTCCTCGGCGCGGTCAAACCCGTCCTCGTCGACGCCGACCGAGTCCGCCAGCGTCGCGACGTCGTCCTCGCCGCCGCCACCGCCGCGAGGCGCGTCGAAGGACACGGCGCGGTACGCACCACCGGCTTGCAGCGCCTCGAGCACCTGCTCCTCGTCGGCGCCGACGGCCTCGCCGATCTCGGCGACGGAGGGCTGGCGATGCAGCGCCTCCGCCAGCTCGCCCACGGCCTTGTCGACGCGCAGCGTCAACTCCTGCAGGTCGCGGGGCACGCGGACAGCCCATGTGCGGTCACGGAAGTGGCGCTTGATCTCGCCGAGGATCGTCGGCACCGCGTACGACGAGAACGCGATCTCGCGATCGCTGTCGAAGCGGTCGATCGCCTTGATGAGGCCCATCGACGCCACCTGCATGAGGTCGTCCAGCGGCTCGCCGGCCCGCTGGTAGCGGCGAGCGAGCTGGCGGGCGAGCGGCAGGAAGCGGTCCACGAGCTGCTCGCGGGCCAGCACGTCGCCCGCGCCGTAGCGGACGAACAACTCGCGATCCTCGCGCGAGCGCTCGGCCCCGCTGCCCGGTTCGTCGCGCGGCGGCGTCATCGTGAGCATGACGTACCGGTCAGCCTCCGCGGAGGGTGACGGTCATCGGTCGGCAAGTAGCGGTACGCGTCCACAGCACACCTCCGGGAGGAACGTGATGCGCCGGAGGGTTGGGGCGCGAGCGGTGCGCGGCGGGATCCTCGGCCGCGCTTAGGGCATGATACCCAAGGTCATCAGGACCAATCGGAGGGATGCTCGACGATGGCCGACGAGATGCAGGCGCAGGCTCTACGCATCCTCACCGCCGACGAGGACGAGGCGACGCTGCGCGCGACCGACGCGATCCTCGAAGGTCTCGGCCACACCGTCACCGGCCATGCGACGAGCGTCGCGGCGGTCGGCGATCTCATCGCGAGCGAGGACCCCGACCTCTCGATCGTCGTCGTCGACGACGACGACGAGCACGCGCTCGACCTCATCGACGAGATGTGCGAGTACGCGCGCGGCCCGATCATCGCGCTCGTCGGCGGCCACGAGCCCGGCTTCGTGTCGAGCGCCGCCGAGCGCGGGATCTACGCCTTCGCGCGGATGCGCTTCGTCGACGAGGTCGAGGGCGCCATCGAGCTCGCGCTACGGCGCCACGACGAGAAGGCGCGCCTGACCGAGCAGGTCTCGCAGCTCGAGAGCGCGCTCGAGCGGCGGGGGACGATCGAGCGGGCCAAGGGCATCCTCATGGAGCGCCACGGCGTCGATGAGCGCGACGCGTTCGAGCTGCTGCGCGGGCAGTCGCGCAAGTCCAACCGGCGCGTCGTTGATCTCGCGCACGCGGTGACCGACGGGCACGCGTTGCTTCCCGGCACCGGCGACGACGCGTAGCGCTTGCTTAGCGTCCGGGGTCGGTGGGCATCTGCATCGCATGCTCAAAACGGTCAAGCGCGCGTTCGCGCACTTCCAGGCGGACGGGATGACCGACAGCGCCGCGGCGATGACGTACTTCGTCATGATGTCGCTCTTCCCGGCGCTGCTCGTGTGCGTCGCGCTCCTGGGCTTGCTCGGCGACAAGTCGCTCGTCGCGGACGCCGTCCGCTACGCGAGCGACAACGGCGCGCCGTCCGAGGTCACCGACGCGCTGGACGCATCGCTGTCCGCAACCGTCGAGAACACCGGCGGGGCCGTGAGCACGGCGCTCGTCTTCGGCGTCCTCGTCGCGATCTACGGCGCCTCGGGCGCGTTCGGCGGCGCGGGCCGCGCGCTCAACACGGTCTACGGCGCGAGCGAGTCGCGCGGCTTCCTCAAGCACAAGCTCGCCGACATCGCATGGACGCTCGTCGCGATGACCCTCGCGATCGTCTCGCTGGTCTGCGTCTTCCTGGGCACCCGGCTCGCCCGCGACCTGTTCGGGACGATCGGCCTCGGAGACACCGCGGCCGATGTCTGGGGCTACGCGCGCTGGCTCGTCGCGATCGGGGCGGTCATGATCATGTACGCGATCACGTACTCGTTCGCGCCGGACATCAAGCCGCGCCGCCTGCGCTGGATCACTCCGGGGACGATCGCCGGCGTCGCCATCTGGCTCGTGGCGTCGGCCGGCTTCTTCTTCTACGTCTCGAACTTCGGCAAGTACGGCGCCACGTACGGGGCGTTCGCCGGCGCGGTGATCCTGCTGCTGTGGCTCTACCTGTCGAGCGTCGCGTTTCTCTTCGGCGCCGAGCTCAACGCCGAGCGCGAGCGCGAGCGGCGTCCTCGGTCGAACGATCCCCCGCAGTCCCCGCAGCCGCCTCCCTCGCGGCCGTCGACGGGCAACGTATCCGACGGTCGCTTCGTCGACGACAAGTACGGGCGCGACGCGCTCGCTCGCTGACGCGCACGACCCACGCGACGTCCGGGTAGGCGACGACGGCGAGCCACGCCATCGCGATCGCCGTTCAGAACTCGAAGGTCGTCGTCGTGCCGCCGCCGCCGGACTCGATGGACGTGCCGAAGGCGATCAAGCCGATCAACAGGACGATCCCGAGGACGATGAGCACGGTCCCGATGATCCCGAGGATCTTGCCGGTCGTCGCCTCGCCGCGACCGCCGAGCGTGCCTCCCGACGCGTCGACGAGCCGCTCGGCCTTGCGCCCCACCGACCAGGCGACGGGCGCGAGAAGCGGGCAGAAGACGACGCCGATGATCCCGAGCACGAGCGCCGTGACCGCGCCCTCGGCCTTGCGCCCCGGCGCCGGAGGCGCGGCGTACTCGCCGCTCGGCGGCGGCGCCGGCCCGCTGCGCCACGCGTCGCCCGCCGACGGCGGCGGGGCGGAGTCCGCGGGCGCGGGCGCGCCGAACGGGTCGTCGCTGCGCTCGAGCGGGCGGCCGAACGCGTCGGTCGACGGCGGCTCGGCGCCGAACGGGTTGTCGTCGTCCTTGGCCATCAGCGTTCCGTCCTGTCGGTCCGGGGATGTTCAGGTCTCGCCACGCGCTACGCCACTCGAACGATCCAGGTGAGCAGGAGGAGCACCATGAGCGCGGCAAGCGCTGCGGGCGTGACCGTAAGCGGGCGCCGGCGCGCAAGCGCGACGGGCACGGCCAGCGCGAGGATCACGGCGATCGGTGCGAGCGGGTGCAGCGCGACGGCCGCCTGGACGTGACCGGCCCCGAGCTCGGCGACGCCGTGCGTCAGGCCGCAGAACGGGCACGGAACGCCCGTCGCCGCAGCGAAGAGGCAGGTCATGCCGCCGGCGGCGGACGCGCCGAGGACCCCGGCCGCACCGAGCGCCGCGGCTCCGGTCGTGGCGGCGCTCAGGCCGATCGACGGAGCGAGCGGGAGGGCCACGCGGTTCATCGCGTGCAGCCTACCCGCGGGGCGAGCCCGATCACGACGGTGCCGCCCCCGCCGGCACCGGGTCGCGCGGGCCGGCCGCGAGCGTCCGCTCCTCGGGCCACGAGCACAGGCCGCGCCGGCCGGGACAGGTCTCGCAGAGCGCGCGGTGCGGGTCGCTCGACACCGGGTAGTCGCCCGCGAGCATGCCGGCGGCGAGCTCGAGCAGCTCGTCCTCGAGGCGGTCTGCGTCGGCGGCCTCGTAGCGCTCGGAGACCGGCTCGTCCGGGCGCTCGAGGAACGCGTAGGCGACCTCGACCCGCGTCGCTGCGGCGCGCAGGGCGGCCAGCGCGTACACGCGGCGCTGGACGGCGTAGCGCTCGGCGACGTAGGCCGCGAGGTCCGTGTCGTCCGCGAGCGCGTCGGACTTGTAGTCGACGACGAGCTGGGCCGAGCCGCGCTCGCGGGCGAGGACGTCGACGACGCCTGTCAACAGCGTGTCGCCGAGCGCAACGGCGAAAGCGTGCTCGCGGTGCACGCTGCGCGCGCGCGCGATCCGTGCAGCGAGCGGCGACTCGACAAACGCGTCGGCGAGCCGCGCGACGTCGGCGGCCTCGGCCGCGGTCAGCGCGATCCCATGCGCCGCGGCGACGGCAGCGACGCGCGGCGCTGCCGGCCCGTGCTCCTCGAGCAGCGCGTGCACGAGCGTGCCGCGAACACGCGGATCGAGCGTCGGCTGCGTGCCCTCGGTCCGGGCGGCCGCGACCCTGATCACCGGCTCCTCGGGAAGGCGCAGGACGCGCTGCAGGTAGTAGCGGTAGCCGCACGCGTTCCAGGCGGCGAGCCGCGAGTACGACAGCGTGCGGACGGCGGGCGGCGGCGCCGGCGGCACCGGCGGGTCGACTCGCGGCGGGCGGTTCGGGGCGACAGGCAGGCTCGCCCCCGCCGGCGCGAGCGAGCTCGCCCGCAGCGCCGTGCCGATCGTCTCGGGGGCGTTGAGCGTGCAGCGCAGCGTCGCCGTGCGCGCGCCGTCGCTCCATGTGACGTCGCGGACGGGATCGGCCGCCGTCGGCAGCCGCTGCGCGTCCTCGCCGACGAGCGCTCGTCCGAGCCACGACAGCGGCGCCGCGCCGGGACCGTCCTTCGGCCACGGCGCCAGCGCGACGCCGCCGCTGAGGATCAGCCGCTCGCGCGCCCGCGTCGCCGCGACGTACAGGACGCGATCCTCCTCGCGCGCCGAGCGCTCGCGGGCGCGGTCGCGCAACCGCTCGTAGGCCAGCGCCCGCTCGCTCGAGCCGTCGAGCCCGACGAGCCGCAGCCCGACCTCGTCGCCGTCGACGAGCAGGTCGTCCTCGTCGCCTGGCCGGCGTCGCCCGAGGTCGGCGACGCAGACCGTGTGGAACTCCAGCCCCTTCGCCGCGTGGATCGACATGAGCCGCACGGCCTTGACGTCGCCGAGCTCGACCGGCGCGTCGGTCTCGCGCGCGTCGGCCTCGAGCTCGGCCGTCGCGAGGTCGGCGAGGCCGCGCACGTCGCGGCCGGACTCGCGCTCGAACGCGGCCGCGAGCCGCAGGAGCTTGTGGACGTTGGCGAGCCGCCGCGGCCCGCCTGACAGCGACAGGATGTGGAGGTCATAGCCCGTCGCATCGACGACGCGGCGCAGCAGCTCGTCGAGCCCGAGCCGCGGCGCAAGCGCGCGCTCGGCCGCGAATCGCTCGGCAAAGGCGATCAGCCGTCCGCGGTCGTCGGCGCCCACGCGGTCGAGGAGGTCGTCGCCGCGGCCACCGCCATCCGCGACGGTCAGTGGTTCAAAACGGCCCTCTGAGGGCCGTTTTGAACCACTGTCGTCCGCGGCGCCATCGGCCGGGGCCGCCGCGGTCCGCGCCAATCCGTCGCGCGCGGCGGTGGCGTGCTCGATCGCGCGCCAGGCGTTGCCGCGGCCCGCGCGTGCGATGTGCGCGAGCGCGTCGGAGGACAGGCCGACGAGCGGCGACGCGAGGACGCCGTACAGCGCGGTCTCGTCGCGCGGGTTGGCGAGCGCCGCGAGCCAGGCGCAGAGGTCGCGGACCACCTGGCGGCCCCAGTAGCCGCGCCCGCCCACCGACAGCGTCAGCAGGCCCTGGTCCTCCAGCGCGCGCTCGTAGACCGGCAGGTCGCCGAGGCCGCGCAGCAGGACGACGATCTCCTCGGGACGCGCGTCGCCGCTGTCGACGAGGTCGCGGATGCGCTGCGCCAGCAGCCGAGCCTCGGCGTGACGCCAGGGCTGGGAGCGCGGCAGCTCGCCGAGGTCGGGCGCGTCGTCGCCGTCCCACCCCGCCTGGTCGGTGAGCAGCAGCTCGACGAGCGGCTCGGATCCGTGCCCACCGGCCGGTGGATCGCGCCCCTCGCGCAGTGCGACGAAGTCCGTTCCCAGCCGCGGCGCGAACGTCGCGTTGATCGTGTCGAGGATCGGCCCGCGGCTGCGGAAGTTCGTCGCGAGCGTGGCGACGCGGCCCTCGGTGGACAGGTCGGCGCGACGCGCGCGGAAGACCTCGACGTCCGCGTTGCGAAAGCCGTAGATCGACTGCTGCTCGTCGCCGACCACGAACAGGTCGTCGCGGTCGAGCGCGTTGAAGAGCGCGATCTGGCGGCCGTTCGAGTCCTGGAACTCGTCGACCATGACGCGGTCGAAGCGCTCGGCGTAGGTGCGCCGCAGGCCCGGCTCGGCGAGCAGCAGGTCGCGAGCGAAGAGCTCGAGATCGTCGAAGTCCAGCGCAGCGCGCTCGCGCTTGGCGTCGGCGTACGCGCTCGCGTAGCCGCGCAGCAGCTCGTCAAGGCGCGCCACGGCGGCGCCGGCGGCGCGGTCGCGGCGCGCGCCGGCGTACGCGGCGAGCGCGCGCAGGTAGCGCGTGCAGGTTTCGGTCTTGAGCGCGTTGGCGGACGCGCCGAAGCGCAGCTCCGCGAGCGCCGCCGCGCCGTACCCGCCCGGCGCAGCCTCCACGCCGTACCCGCCCGGCGCAGCCTCCACGCCGAACCCGCCCGGCGCAGCCTCCACGCCGAACCCGCCCGACGCAGCCTCCACGCCGAACCCGCCCGACGCAGCCTCCACGCCGAACCCGCCCGGCGCAGCCTCCACGCCGAACCCGCCCGACGCAGCCTCCACGCCGAACCCGCCGGGCGCGGCCTGCGCGAGCAGCTCGATGCAGCGTGCGACCTTGTCGCGCGCCTCCCCCACGCGCTTGCCTGCGCCCGCGAGCGCGAGCTCGCGCGCCGCGGCCGTCGCGGCGGCCGCGAGCGGCTCGCGCAGCGCGCCGGGCTCGCCGACGACCGGCGCCGGCGGCAGGACCGGGTGCGTCAGGCCGTCGCTGCGCAGCGCGTCGTGGACGGTGACGATCATCTTGCGCAGGCGATCGGTGTCGTAGGCGGCGACGATGTCCAGCGCCTCGACGCCGTGCTCGCCATCCAGCCAGCCGGCGAGCGCGCGATCCCACGCGTCGTCGCGCAGCGTGCGGGCGGCGGCCTCGTCGAGCACGGAGAAGGCGGGATCGAGGCCGGCCGCGATCGCATGCGCACGCAGGACGCGCGCACAGAAGCCGTGGATCGTCGACACCCACGCGGTCTCGGTCTCGCGCGCCTCGTCGCGGCGCCCGAGCTCGACGAAGCGCTCGCGCACCCGCGCGCGCAGCTCGCCGGCCGCCCGCTCGGTGAAGGTGATCGCGAGGATCCGCGGCGGGCGCACGCCGTCCTCGACGACCGAGCGCACGAAGCGCTCGACGAGCACGGAGGTCTTCCCGCTCCCGGCGTTCGCCTCGAGCAGCAGCGAGCCCTCGCGCGCCTGGATCGCGACCGCCTGCTCGTCGGTGAACGGCCGGCCGCCCGGCCCGATGAGGACGCTCATGCCGCCGAGCACCGGCAGATCGTGGGATAGACGCAGCCCGCGCCGTTGTGGCCGCAGGTCTGCGGCCGCGGCGCGAGGCGACCCGCGCGCAGCTCGCCGACCGCGCCGAGCACGTCCTCGACGACGCCCGCGACCGTCGCGTCGAAGTCCTCGCGCTCGCGGCGGTCCGTCGCGACGGTGTCGAGGTCCGGATCGGCGCCCGCGAGCACGAGCCCGCGCGGGCGCTGGTCCTTCGCGCCGAGCGGCTGGTACAGGCCGCCGACGGGGTCCAGTCCGAGCACGTCGCGCGCGGCGAGCACGTACATCGCGACCTGGTAGCGGCGCTCGCGCCGCCAGCTCGCCGCGTCGGGCGCGTTGCGGCCCTTGTAGTCGTAGACGATCGCCTCGCCGCCGGGGCCGCGGTCGACCCGATCGATGCGCCCGCCGATCCGCACGCCGTCAGCGAGCTCGAGCGCGGGCAGACCGCCCTCGCCGGCGCCGAACACGACCTCGAGCGACGAGGGCTCGAGCTCCGAGCCGTCAGCCGCTGCATGCGCGAGGTAGCGCTCGAGGTCAGATCGAAGCCGCCGCGCAAGGGCACGCTGGCGGCTGCGGTCGGGCGACATCTCATAGCGTGCCTGCGCACCGTGCAACAGGCGCTCGAGGGCCTCGATCGCGAGCGTCCGGGCGAGCGGCAGCGTGTCCGCGTCCAGGCGCGCGCTGCCGGTCCGCTCGCGCAGCCCGCTCAGCGTCGCCTCCAGCACGCGGTGGGCAAGCTCGCCGCGCAGCATGAGCTCGGGGTCCGGCGTCAGGCCCTCCGGGGTCAGCCGCCGCTCGACGAACCACTTCACCGGGCAGCCCGCCCACAGCTCGATCCCCGACGCCGACCACGTCGGGCGGTCGCGCAGCTCGTCGACGAGCGATGCGTCGCCGAGGGCGGCGATCGGTGCCTCGCGATGGCGCGGGCCGGCCGACGCCGCGTCGCGCAGCCGCTCGCGCTCGGTCGGCGCCCCGCCCGCCCAGCCGACCTCGCCGAGCGTGCGCATCCGCCGGCGCTCCGACAGCGACGGGGCGAAGAGGTCGCAGACGTCGGAGAGAAAGAACGACGGCACCGCCTGGTCGCCGTCGTCTGAGGCCTCGTGCCACGCGAGGTACAGGCGCTCCTCGGGCCGCGAGACCGTCGCGTAGAAGAGATAGCGCTCGGCGCCGAGGTCGTCGCGGCGGCGCAGGCGCAAGCCCGACGCCGCGGCGATCCGCTCGCGCTCGGCGTCGCCGAAGAACGGCTCGGCGCCCGGCACGGCGGGAAAGACGCCCTCCTGCAGGCGGCACGCGAACAGCGCTCGCACCCGGCGCGCGCGCAGCGCGAGCGGCTCGGTCACGGTCACGCGGCCAGGGCCCGGCCGCGTGCCGCCGCGCACCTCGAGGTCCTCCAGCAGCGCGACGAGCTGCGTGGCCGTCGGCGCCAGCGAGCGGTCGGCGGCGACGATCGAGCGCAGCTCGTCGAGCGCGCGCCGACCCGCCACGAGCACCTCGGCGTCCTGCGCCGCCGGGCCCGTGAGCACCTCGGCGGACCGCCGCCGCGGAGCCGTGAAGAGCGCCGCGAGCTCCTCGCCGGCGCACGCGAGCAGCTCGGCGGCGCCGCGGCGCTCAGCGGCGCACACGCGCTCGATCGCCGCGAGCGTCCAGTGCTCGGCTTCCCACAGCTCGCGCGCCCCGCGTGCCGTCCGGACACCCGCCTGGCGCGCCGCCACCTCGAGCGCGTCGGCGAGCTCGGGGCGGCGCAGCAGGCCCGGCGTGCGCAGCCACGCGAGCAGGTCCGCCGCGCTCGCGTCGTCGAGCAGCGCGCAGCGCAGCAGCGCGACGAGTCCGCGGCCCAGCGCCGTGTGGCCGAAGGCGATCCGGCGCTCGATCGCGACGGGGACGCCGAGCGCGCAGAAGACCTCGTCCAGGAGCGCCGCGACAGGCGCGGGATCGCGCAGCACGACCGCGATCTCCTCCGGTGCGTAGCCCTCCTCGCTGACGAGGCGCGCGATCTCCGCGGCCACGAGCTCGAGCTCGGCACGCTCGCCACCGCCCTGCAGCAGCGTCACCGCGTCGCCGGCGTCCACCGGGTCCGGCTCGAAGAGCTGCCCCTCGGCGGGCAGCTCGAAGAGCTCGCGCTCGAGGTGGTGCAGCGCCGTGCGGGCCTGCGGCGCGTAGTGCTCGGCGCGCGCCTTCAGCGCCCGGTGCGCGTCGGGGCGCAGCTCCGCGAAGGTCGTCGCGCGACCCGAGAACGCCATCCGGCCGGGCTCGTAGGCGAGCGACAGCATCACCTGCGCACCCGTCGCGGCGAGCGCCTCGACGGCATCGCGCTGCAGCGTCGTCAGGTCGTCGAAGCCGTACACGAAGACGGGCGTCGCGCCCCACGCGGCCGGGTTCTCGCGGATCGCGTCGAGCGCGGCGGCCGCGTGCAGCGGCTCGTCGCGACGCCCGAGGCGCTTGAGCTTGCGCCGGTAGGCCGCGTAGAGGCCCGCGACCTCGTCGGCGTAGGCGCGGCGCCCGTCGTCGCTCGCGGCCCACGCGCGCAGCGCCTGCGTGAAGCGCTGCGGCGTGACGCGCTGCTCCTCGAGCTCGTCGACGAGGCGCAGCAGCGCGCGGACGAAGCCGGCGGTCCGCGCCGAGCCCGCCAGAGCGCTCAGCGGCGTCGCCGCGACGGCCGCGGCGGCGACGCGCTCGCGAGCCAGCCGGGGCAGCGGCCTACCAAGAACGGAGCCGCGGCGGGCGATCTCGTCGACGAGCCAGCCGAAGCGCACGATCTCGGCGCCGAACACGACGCCGCCGGTCGCGAGCTCGCCGCGGTAGCGCTCGACGTCGGCGAACGTCGGCACGACGAGGATCGGCGCCTCGTCGTGTTTGAGCGCGGCACGGTAGGCGTCGAGGACGACGCGGGCCTTCGCGGCGTTGGCCGGACCGGTGACGAGCGTGAGCGGCACACCTGCATGGTGGCGCCTGCACCCGACGACTCCGCGACGCGCTCGTGAGGAGGGACCGACATCGGCCTGAACCGGCTCCGCGGCGCGGCAACGGGGAGAAGCCCCGCCGCGGAAACCAGATCAGACGATCAAGTGACCAGAAGCCCAGCGGGTCGTCGTCCGCAGGCTGCAGTCAGTCTCCCTGGTCCGTGACACTCGATGCGGTCCCTCGCGAATAAGAGGGTTCGACAGGGTCGTTTGTGACACGACCCCGAAAAGTTGGCGCGTTTGCGCTCACGTTGTTCAGAGCTGCCGCTCGTCGATCCGGCCCGCGACCTTGGATCGCACGACGATCCGCCGGCGCGGGTCGGCGCCCGTGAGGATCGTCACGAACGCCCCGAAACCGACGGGCTGGACGCGACGACGCACGTTCCCGTCGCTCACCGTCACCGGAGAGCGGTCGACTCCGATGCCGTAGACGAGCGTGAGGTTCGCTGCAGCTCGTCGCTGGGCGACCACGAGCGGACCGACCGACCGGGCCGGCTCGCACACGGCCGACGCGGGCAGGGCAGCGACGCGACCGCGCCGCACCTGCCCGGAGACGCCGTCGCGAAGCCGGCCGACCTGGACGCAGGCGCGGCCGCCCGGCGTCGGGTACGCGCGCATGACCCATGGCGGCCCGCCGCCGGGATCCGCAGTCGCGCTCGCCACCACGACCGCGAACTCCTGCCCCGCCCGCGGCGACGCGCCGGCGCCGGGCTCGCGCGCGATCGGCTCGCCCGCGCGATCGACGACGCGAACCGCGCCGGCGGTCGCCACCGCCGCGGCCGCGGCGGCCGCCACGGGCAGCGCGAGGCGGCGCGCCCGCCGGCGCCAGCGCCGCTTGCGGGGGCGCTCGGCGACCTCCCGCGCGACCGCGGCCTCGAAGCGCTTGCCGAGGCTCTCGAGCGCGGGCGGCAGGCTAACCGCCGTCCTCGCGGCGGTCGGCGGGTCCTGGCGGCGGTCTGCGTCCTGCGCCACGGTCGGCGGATCGCCGCTCATCTGGTGTGATGGCGCGCGGGGTCGCCCAGCGTCTCGGCCATCGCGCGCAGCCCGCGCGACACGCGCGCCCGGACGATCTGCTCGGAGACCTTCAGCTCACCGGCCACGTCGGCGTACGGGCGGGCGTTGACCACCCGCGCCGTGACCGCGTACGCCTGGTCTGAGGGCAGCTCGTCGAGCGCGGTCCGGACCGTCGCGCGCAGCGACGGAAGGTCGGCGAGGCGCTCGACCCATTCGAGGTCCGCGGTGCTCGTTCCCGGCGGGTCGCAGCCCAGGCGCACGAGCGCCGCGCGCTCGACCTGGCCGCGGCTGAAGAACCCCCCGAGCTGGCTGCGGGCGATCGCGAACAGCCAGCCCTGCTCCTCCTGCGGCGTCACGCCGCGAAACTGCTCGCGGCACTCCAGCGCGATCGCGAAGGTCTCGCCTGTGAGGTCGAGCGCCGTCTCGGCATCGAACGTGCGGCGGGCGAAGTACACGACGACACGATCCACATACGCGCGGTAGAAGTCGCCAAACGCCGCCGGGTCGTCGACGCTTCGGCACAAAAGAGGCTCACTGTCCGAGCGTCCGAGTGGTCTGAACAGCACGAATGGCAGCATGCCAGACGGGGCGCTGACCGTTGACAGGTGAGCGCCGGAACGGATCGGTCAGAGATCGTAGGAGCGCGTCGAGCCGTCGCTCAATGTGACCGCGACGGTCGATGCTCCGGGCTTCGTCAGCCCGTCGCTCACCACGATGAACGTCCGCTTGGAGTCAAGGCGGACGGAGCCGGATACGCCGGGCGCGACGACGGAGATGCTCTTGACGTTCGGTGCGGCGATGCCGAAGAGCACCGATCGCGGCCCCGTGCCGGCGGTGTCGAGGAACCTCATCACCGCCGCTTGGACCGGCTCGGCAGCGGGATCCCCACAGCTCCCGGACGCGACCGCTCCCCGGTCGGAGATCTCACCCGTCGCATCGACGGGGCCGAAGGCTTCGCCGTCGGTGCGGCCGGCCACGATGCAGCGCAAGGACGTGCCACCGTCGAAGATGCGCACGGCCCACGGGCGACCGCCGCGCGTGTCGGACACCGGATCGCCGGTCTGGACTTCGCCGGACGGCAGCTCGTCGCGGCCGGCGGACGGCTGCTCGGAGGCCGTACCCGCCGTCACGAGGCTCGCGCTCGCGATGCCGGCCACGACGGCCAGCAGCAGCGCAGCGGCGATCGCGAGTCGCCGCCTCATGTCAGCCGCACCAATTCGACGCCTTGTGGACGTGCTCGTTGAAATACGGAACGAACGTGAGATGAGCCGTCGCGTGGCATTCGGTGTAGTTCCCGAAGTCTCGCGACCAGGCGCTGCACGTAGCTCCGCCGACCGACAACCCGCCGATGTAGCTGCCCGAGACGTAGAGGTCACACTTGCGCGTGCCGAAGCCGCAGCCCTGTTCCACCCGCGCGAAGAACGAGCCATCCGTCTGGCTGGCGCCGTGGTAGAAGCCATGCCCGACACACGTCGTGTGGTAGTCGTCGGCGAACGCGAAGTGCACGATCGCACCGAAGCTGAACGCCGACACGAGTGCCATCCACAGCAGCGCGGGCGTCAGGCGTCGTTTGTGCGTCACATCTAGCTATGAGCGCCGACCCCTGACCTTGTGACCGCAGCCGCCGAACACGTCCTACGGTGGCCGCGACGGCGCGGCGGTCCGCGGAAGACCACACCCGCGTTCCCGTGAACCCGCCACGAAGGCAGGGACCCGCCCCGGCGCGGCTCAGCGCGGTGGGGAGCTCACGGCTGCGTCGGGCACCGGCATCGGGCGCTGCGGCGGCTCGGGGAATGCTGCGAACGCGAGCGGCGAGAGCGTGTCGAGGCTGTTGGCCTGAAGCCCCTCGTAGGAGAGCGTGTAGAGCTTGTCGTCGATGACGAGCGAGCGCGCGATCGGCGGCGTGTCGCGACCCGAGCCCGCCCGCGCCGGATGCGCGACGCGACCCGCCTCGCCGAGCGTCGCCGTGCCGACCCTGAAGCCGACCGCCCCGTTGAAGGTCGCTCCCTCCATCCCGTACACCGACAGCGGGATCACCGCGAGGCTCGCCGGCTTCCAGAAGAGGAACGCGTGCGGGTCGAACTCGGCGGTCGACGAGCTGTCGGCCCCCAGCGACGACTGCGCGAGGCGCTTGGGGTTGCGCAGGTCGGAGACGTCGAAGAGCGACAGCTGCGTGCCCAGGCGCCGGCCCTGGGCGGTCGCGTCCTGTCCCACGCCGAGCAGCAGGTCGTCGGAGACGGGGTGCAGGTACGCGGAGTAGCCGAGGATCTTCAGCTCGCCGAGCACCTTCGGCGAGCGCTTGTCGGAGAGGTCGAGCGTGTAGAGCGGGTCGACCTCTCGGAACGTCACGACGTAGCCCTTGTCGCCGACGAAGCGCACCGCGTAGATCCGCTCGCCCTTGCCGAGCCCGCCGACGCGGCCGACCCTCGACAGTGCGGTGCCCGCCGTCTCCAGCACCGTCACGAAGCTCTCGCTGTCGCGAGCCAGCCTGCCCGAGAACCACTGCGGCTCGTCCGTCGAGGCGACGCGCAGCGCTCCGTCGTGCTCTGACAGCGAGTACTGGTTGAGCACGAAGCCCGTGACCTCGCCGGAGCCGGCGTACGTCGTCACGCCCTCCTTGGAGACGTCGAAGCGGTGGATCTGCGTGCTCATCGACGCGGGCAGCGAGCGGCCCGCCTCGGCGGCGGCGACATAGCGCTGGCTCGCGACGTAGAGCCCGGTCTCCGAGCCGTAGACGGTCTGCGCGCCGGCCATGATCGCGTCGCGGTCGACGTCGAAGAGGCCCTTGTCCAGGTTGATCGTCAGCACGGTCAACAGGTCCAGGCCGGAGAACGTGCGCGGGTGGCGCACGTCGTCGCAGGCCACGACCGAGCGCCGGAACGTGCGCCCGGAGACGCGGCTGCGCAGGGTCGTGCGCGGGACGAAGCGGCGCAGACCGGTGTTCGCGATCGCGGCCGGCGCGACCGGCTGCGGCGAGGACGCGACGACGACGCGCGCCGTGGCGCCGTGCAGGCGGGCGTCGACGAGCTGGCCGTCGAGCTGCATCGTGCGCCGGATCGTCATCGCTCCGGGATTCGACACGTCGACCTCGGTCAGCACGACGGTCGTGCTGGCGTACCCGGCCACCTTCGCGCTGTCGCCCGGATCGCCGGGCGCGCGGCCGTAGGACGTCGTCATGACGAGCACGCGATCGCCGCGGATGAGGATCTGGTGCGCTTCCGAGCCGGTGAGGTCGAGTGCGCCGACGAGCTTCGGGGCACCGTCGCCGGCGTCGAGCGCGTAGAGCTTGGAGTCGGCGATCGCGAACACGCGCCTGCCGTCGGTCTTGACGATGTCAGGCTCGTCGATCCCGGCCTCCTGCACGTTCGTCGAGGAGAACGACGGCGCGGCCTCCTTCGCGCCGGCCGGGGCCGTGGGAACCGCCGTGGCCATGGGCGGCGAAACGGGTCCGCCGGTGGAGTCGAGCGCCACGGGCCCGGGGCTCGCAAGCACCTGCGGGAAGATCCCGCCGGCGCGGGTCGGCACGCCGGTGGTCCCGCCGGTGCGGCGCGCGTTGCGATGCGCGTAGCTCACGAGCGACGCGCACGACGAGAACGCCGTGAGCTTGGCCGAGCGCTTCGTCGCCGCCGGCGCCGCCGGCGCCGTCGCGAGCGCGGCGCCCAGGCAGAGGACGAGCAGGCCGGCGAGCGCGCCCGCCCCGTCGGATGAGATCGGCTGGATCCTGCGCACCGTCGAGGCCATCGTGCCCTCCGTATCGAGACTCGTTGCGGACACTACGGCGCCCGGGCGCTTTCGTCACGCGCGATCGACGAGACAACGATCGGCGGCCGTCGGCGATTCGGCGTGCTCGCCGCGTTTCGCCACCCGGAGCCTCCACCGCTGGATCTACAGCGACGCCCCCTTGCGCCGGTTGCAGCCCGCGCACAGGATCTGCAGGTTGGCCACGCTGCTCGCGCCGCCGAGGCTGTGCGGGATGACGTGGTCGTACTGCAGGTCGAACTCCGAGCCGCACTCCACGCAGCGCCCGCCGTCGCGCTCGAAGACGGCGCGACGCACGTCGGCTGCGATCCGCTCGCGCGACGCGGGCGCCGGCTCGCCGTCGCGGGCGAGCGTCGCGTGCGCGCGCTGCAGCGTGCGCTGCGCGCGCCGCTCGCGCTCGCGGACGAGCGCCAGGACGTCGAGCTCGCAGAGGCCGTCGTCCGCGACGTAGAAGCGTCCCTCGAAGAGCCATGTGCAGCGCCGAGCCTCGCGCACGAGCGCGACCGGCCGGTCGCGCTGCGCAGCGTCGATCGCCCGCACGCGGCGCGTGGACCACAGCGGCCCGCGCGCCGTCGCGCCCTGCGCGAAGCTCCAGCGCCAGCCGAGGGGCGTCAAGCGCTGGCGGGCGAGCGCCCCGTTTGAGATCTCGCGCAGCACGCCCGGTTCGTATCCCGGCCGCCGGACGGTGCGCAAGAACGCGCCCGGCCGAGCGACGCATGGCCGAGCCGAGCTCGCGCCCGGGTTGCGGCCGCCGCGGCGTCCGCGCCCGGACGGCGCCCGGCTCGCCTGCCTCACGTCGCCGGCGCGATCGCTCCGGCGCGGGCGAGCTCGCGGAAGATGCGGCGGGCATCCTTGAACGCGTCGGTCTTCGCGCCCAGCAGGACGATCCCGATCCGCCGCGGGCCGCGCTGGACGATCGCGACGAGGCAGTGGCCCGCGGCGCGCGTGTAGCCCGTCTTCAGCCCGATCGCTCCGGGGTAGCGCTCGCGCAGCAGGTGGTTCGTCGAGCGCAGCGTGAGCTTCTCGCCGCCGCCCGGCCAGACGCGCGCCCAGCGCTGGCGAGCGATCTTTCGCAGGCGCGGCTCGGCCATCGTCCGCATCGCCAGCGCCGCCAGGTCGGCGGGACACGAGCGGTTGCGGGGACTGAGCCCGCTCGAGTCCGCGAAGTGCGTGCAGCGCAGCCCGAGCAGTTGGGCGCGGCGGTTCATGCGCTGCACCCACGCGCGCTCGGAGCCGGCCCCGCCGACCGCCAGCGCCACGGCCGCGTCGTTGCCCGACTGGATCATCAGGCCCTGCAGCAGCACCTCGGCGCGCACGCGCCGACCG
>CAWEOF010000042.1:0-37982 GCA_963810605.1 uncultured Actinomycetes bacterium | reverse complement strand
CGGCCGTGGCGCAGGAGGTTGATGTGCAGCTCGAGCTCGGCGCCCGGCGGGGTGAGCTTCAGCATCGCGTCGTGCAGCTCGTCGAAGGGGGCCTTCGGACGCAACAGGCCCAGGCGGGTGCCGACTCGCGCGACATGCGTATCGACCGGGACGTCGCGCAGTCCGAACGTGAAGAGCAGCACGCAGGCCGCGGTCTTGCGTCCGACGCCCGGCAGCGCGCAGAGGTAGGCGCGCGACTCGGCGACCGGGGCGTGCTCGATCCAGTCGAGGTCCAGCGGGTCGCCGATCGCGCGCAGGATCGCCTGGATGCGCGCGGACTTCACCTTCGAGATGCCGCCGGGGCGGATCGCCTCCTCGATCTCCTCGAGCGGCGCGTCGCGGACCGCGTGCCAGTCCCCGAAGCGCTCGCGCAGCCGCAGGTACGCGACGTCGCGGTTGCGGTCGTTCGTCGACTGCGAGAGGACCGTCAGCACGAGCTCGGCGATCGGGTGGCCGTGCGGTGGCGCGACAGGCACGCCGTAGACCTCGGCGAGCCGCGCGCGGATGCGCGCCACCCGCGCCCGCGACGGTGCCTTCCAGGCGGCGCGCGCCGCCCGGCTCGACGCGAGGCTCACTGCGCCTGTGCCCCGCGCTCGACGAACGACCGCCCCGGCGCGCGGCTCGCCGCCGCTGCCTCCGCGGCTCGCGGGCGCGCCCGCGGCAGACGGGCCCTCCTCACTGCCCCGGGTTCGCAGGCGCAGGCAGGGCGCCCCAGCGCTCGCACGCGCGGGCGGCCTCCTCGACGGCGTCGGGCATAGCGGCCGCGACCGCGGGCGCGTAGAAGTCCGTCTTGCAAAGAGCTGCCAGCACGACGCCCGTGAAGACGTCGCCCGCGCCGAGCGTGCTGAGCACCCGCGCCGGACGGCCGGCGACGTCGCGACTCAAGCCCGACGCGCGAAGGATCGCCCCACGGGCGCCGAGGGTGACGATGACGTGCTGCGCACCCCCGGCGAGGAGCGACGCGGCGGCCTTCTCGGGATGGCTCTCGCCGGTCATCATGCGCGCCTCGGCCAGGTTGCACTTCACGAGGAACGCACCCGGCACGCATGCGCCGCACGCCGCCCCGGCGCGGCCGCTTGAGTCCTCCCAGCGCCCGAGCCGGATGTTCGCGTCGAAGACGATCGGCCGGCCGAGCTCGAGCGCGCGCTCGCGGGCGGCGGTGGCGAGCTTCGCCTCGGCCTTGCCGGCGAGGACGTTCGAGCCGAAGAACAGCGCGTCGGTCTTCTCGACGGCGTCGAGCAGCCGTCGCTTCAGCCCGGCGATCGTCGCGGCGATGCCATCGCCGTGCAGCTCGTACGTCGGCTCGCCCTGCTCGTCGACCGTGACGAAGGCCAGGGCCGTGCGCTGGCCGCCGGCAAGGCGGAACCACTCGAGGCCCACCTGCTCGGCTTCGAGGCGGTCGTGCAGCCAACCGCCCCACGCGTCGTCACCCGCGCCGCCGGCGAGCGCGACGGACGCTCCCGCGCGAGCGGCGGTGACGGCGACGTTGGCACTAACGCCTCCCTGATGCGCGACAAACGCGTCCGCCTCGGCAAGCGAGGCGACGGGACGCTGGCATATGAGATCGACGATGGCCTCGCCGAAGCAGAGGGTCCGCACGCGCTGAGACTATCTTCCGCGGCCGTGCCACCGGTTACCGAGGAGACGATCGAGCTCGACGAGCAACCCGTGTTCCTGCGGCGTGCCGGCGACTCCGCGGTGCCGATCCTCTACCTGCACGGCCTGCCGACCTCGTCGTTTGACTGGATCGGGCCGCTGGCGCTCGGCGGCGGGATCGCCGTGGACCTGCCCGGCTTCGGGCGCAGCGGCAAGCGCGGGGACCTCGACTACTCGCTCGCTGGCCATGTCGCGTTCGTCGACCGGCTGCTCGATGCGCTCGACATCGATCGCGTGCGGCTGTGCATGCACGACTGGGGGGCGGCGGTCGGGCTCGCCTGGGCGGCGGCCCAGCCCGAGCGCGTCGAGCGGCTCGTCGTCATCGACGGCGTCCCGCTGCTTGATGGCTTTCGCTGGCGCGGCTGGGCGCGGGCGGTGAGCATGCCGGTCGTCGGCCCGATCGCGGTCGGCTTCGCGACGCCCCGGATGGTGCGCCGGCTCTCGCGCCGCGCGTCGGCGGGGAAGGGCGCGATGGCAAAGCCGTTCGTCGCGAGCGTCGCGGAGCACATCGACCTCGGCACCGAGCGCGCGCTGCTGAAGCTCCTGCGCAGCGCGACGCCGCAGTCGCTGGCGGCCGCGGGCGCCGGGCTCGGCAACATCATGGCGCCGGGCCTCGTGCTGTGGGGCGCGCAGGACCCGTGGATCGCGCCGCGCTTCGGCGCGGGCTACGCCGCGACGCTCGGCGACGCGACGCTCGAGACGATCGAGGACGCGGGCCACTGGCCGTGGCTCGACCGGCCCGAGGTCTGCGAGCGCATCATCCGCCACCTCAGCGGCGAGCCTCCGCCGCCGTGATCGCCGCGCGGTGGGCGTGCGTCGTCGCGGCGCTCGGTGCCGCCGCGTACCTGCTGCTCGATCCGGCCACCGCCGACCACGCCGCGCAGGAGTACCGCGCCTGGCTCTTCCGCGACGCGGGATTCGCGCTGTGGGACAACGGCTGGTTCGCCGGTCACCACACGCCGGCCTACAGCCTGCTGTCCCCGCCGCTCGGCGCGCTGCTCGGGGTGCGGGTGGCGGGCGCGCTCGCTGCGGTCGTCGCGGCAGCGCTGTTCGGCCTCATCGCCGAGCGCCGCTGGGGCCCGCGCGCCGGGAGCGTCGCGGCGGCGTGGTTCGCGCTCGGTCTCGTGGCGACGCTCGTCAGCGGCCGACTGACGTTCGCGCTCGGCGTCGCGCTCGCCCTCGCCGCGATGCTCGCGCTGCAGCGCGACCGCTGGCCGCTCGCCTGCGCGCTCGCCGCGCTCACGACGCTCGCCAGCCCGGTCGCGGGCCTCTTCGTGGCCATCGCCGCGATCGCGTACGCCCTCGCGCCTTCCGCGCGCGGAGCCGCCGGAGGGGGCGATCGGCCCGGGGCGCCCTCCACGCGCGGAGCGACCACAGAACGCGGTCGGCCCGGCACTGCCTCCCCGCGCGACGCTGCAGGGGCCAAGCGGCCGGGTGAACCGTCGACGCCCGGCACCGGCGCACGCCGGCGCGGCGGCGCGGCGATCGCCGCCGCCGCGCTCGCGCCCGCGCTCATCCTCGCCGCGCTGTTTCCCGAAGGTGGGACCGAGCCGTTCGTCGCGTCGGCGTTCTGGCCCGCGCTCGTCGCCGTCGCGCTCGTCGCGTTCGCGCTTCCCGCCCGCGAGCGGACGCTGCGGACCGGCGCCGCGATCTACGCGCTCGCCTGCGTCGCGGCGTTCGTCATCCCGACAGCGCTCGGCGGCAACGCGACCCGACTGGGCGCGCTGCTCGCGGGACCGGTCCTCGCCGGAGCGATCCTCGCCGCGCCCGGCCGGCGGGCGATCCTCGTCGCGCTCATCGTCCCGCTGGCGTACTGGCAGGCCTATCCCGCCGTGCGCGACGTCGTCCGAGCGCACGGGGATCCCTCCACCGCCGCGGCGTACCACGCCCCGCTCGTGCGCTTCCTCGAGCGCAGGCCGGGCAGCTTCCGCGTCGAGATCCCGTTCACCGAGAACCACTGGGAGGCCGCGCACGTCGCGCCGCACGTCGCGCTCGCCCGCGGCTGGGAGCGCCAGCTCGACCGCCGCTACGGCGCGCTGTTCTACGACGGCACGTTCACGCCCGCGACCTACCGCGCCTGGCTCGACGAGCACGCGGTCGCGTACGTCGCCGTGCCCGACGTCCCGCTCGACTACTCCGCGCGCGCCGAGGCTCGCCTCGTCGCGCGCGGCCTGCCCTACCTGCGCCCGGTCTGGCGGAACACCCACTGGCGCGTCTTCGCCGTCTCACGGCCGGCGCCGCTCGTCACGGGCGCCGCGCGCGCGGTCACGCTTGAGCCCGATGGCTTCGAGCTCCGCGCGACGCGCCGCGGCGACGCGCTCGTGCGCGTACGCCATACGCGCTGGTGGGCCGTCGTTCGCGGGCACGCCTGCGTCGAGCGGGACCCGAGCGGCCTGACGCGCGTGCGCGTGCTGCGCGCCGGCCCGGTGCGCGTGCGGGCGCGCCTCGGCGGACCCGCCTGCCGGCGCTGAGCGACCGACGCGTCGTCGGAGGGTGCGCTCGATGCGCACCGAATCGATCGTCGTCGAGGCGGCCTTCGAGCCGCGCCGGATCCTCGATCGCGGGGCGCGTTGCGCACCGCTGTGAACTTTCGTCTCATCGGAGCCGTGAGTAGGATGGCTTGCGTTCCATGCCCACACGCCTCAGCACGCTCCAGGCGCGGCTCCTGCCACACGGCCCGCTCGACGTGGTGCGCCAGGTGCTGCTGTTCATGGCCGCCTACCAGCTCTACCGGCTCACGCGCGGGCTCGTCAACCATCCCGAAGCCGCGACGGCCGCCTTCCAGAACGCACGCGACCTCATCGGCATCGAGCGCTCGCTCAACCTCTTCGTCGAGCCCTCCGTGCAGGCCTTCATGTCCGGTCAGCAGTGGCTCCTGGACGCCGCCTCGTGGATGTACATCAACGCCCAGACCTCGATCACGGTCGGCGCGCTCGCCTGGCTGTACCTCTTCCGCAACGCGAGCTTCTACTTCGTGCGCAACATGTTCCTCATCGCGTTCGGGATCGCGCTGGTCGGCTATGCCACGTTCCCGACCGCACCGCCGCGGTTCTTCCCCGAGTACGGCTTCTTCGACACGGTCGCGGACTTCACCGGCATCGGGCAGGACAGCGTCACGGTCAACAACCTCTTCAACCCGTACGCGGCCGTGCCGTCGATGCACGTCGCGTTCGCGCTCATGATCGGGATCCCGCTGTCGAAGCTCGTCATGTGGCGCCCGCTGAAGATCTTCTGGGCGATGTACCCGCTGCTGGTCGTCGTCGTCATCGTCGCGACGGCGAACCACTTCATCGCCGACGCCGTCCTCGGTGCCGCGGCCGCCGGCATCGGCGCGCTCGCCGCCCGCGCACTCGCCCGCACGCGACCGCGCGTGTGGACGTTCCGCCCGTCGTCGGTCGTGGCGTCCAACGCCACCGCAACGCCCTGATGGCTACGTCGCGCCAGCCGGCCACCGACCCCGGATCCCGTCCTCGTGGCGCAGGGCGCGCGGGGGCCGGTTCCGAGCGCCGGGGTGTCTACCGCAACAAGCTCATCGAGTCGCGCCTGACGCCGAACGCGATCTCGCTGACCGGCTTCGCGCTGAACGTCGTCGCCGCGCTGCTCATCTGGCAGACGGAGTTCTTCTGGGGCGGCGTCGCGTTCATCGTCGGGTCGATCATGGACACGCTCGACGGCGCCTACTCGCGGATGTCCGGCAAGGGCACGGCGTTCGGCGCGTTCCTCGACTCGACGCTCGACCGCATCGAGGAGGGCATCGTCCTGACGGGCGTCGCCGTCTGGTTCGCCACGGAGCAGAACGAGGCGGCCGTCGCGGCCGTCGTCATCGCTGTGCTCGCGTCGCTCGTGGTCTCCTACACCCGCGCGCGGGCGGAGGCGCTCGGCGTCGAGTGCAAGGTCGGCATCGCGACCCGCGCGATCCGCGTCATCATCCTCTCGGCGGGGCTCGTATTCGCGTCCCTCGGAGCGCTCGAACCCGCCGTCTACCTGCTTGCAGCCCTGTCGAGCTTCACCGTCCTGCAGCGCATCTTCCACGTCCGCCGCCAGCTCAACGGCCCGGCGGCCGTGTAACGAGCACCACGGCACGGGGTGTAAACCCGGAACGTTCACCCGAAGGGAAACCAGCACAACATGAGCCCCACCAACGGCAACGGCGCCGCCCACACCAACGGCGCGGCGCGCTACCAGTCCGACAAGGTGCGTGTCGCGATCGTCGGCGTCGGCAACTGCGCGAACGCCTTCGTCCAGGGCTGCCACTACTACCGCGATGCCGACCCCTCGGTCGACGTCCCCGGGCTCATGCACGTCGACCTCGGCGGCTACCACATCCGCGACATCGAGTTCACGGCCGCGTTCGACATCGACGCCGACAAGGTCGGCAAGGATCTCGGAACCGCGATCTGGGCGGGCCAGAACGACACGATCAAGTTCGCGAAGGTCCCGAAGAAGCTCGGCGTCCAGGTCCACCGCGGGATGACGCACGACGGCCTCGGCAAGTACCTCAAGCAGAAGATCACGAAGGCTCCCGGCCCGACGGCCGACATCGTGCAGATCCTCAAGGACACGCACACCGACGTCGTCGTCTCCTACCTGCCGGTCGGTTCCGAGGACGCGACGAAGTGGTACGTCGAGCAGATCCTCGACGCCGGCTGCGGCTTCGTGAACTGCATCCCCGTCTTCATCGCCCGTGAGGAGTACTGGTCGGGGCGCTTCAAGAAGGCCGGGCTGCCGGTGGTCGGCGACGACATCAAGTCGCAGGTCGGCGCGACGATCGTGCACCGCAACCTTGCCCGCCTCTTCCACGACCGCGGCGTGAAGCTCATGCGCACGTCGCAGCTCAATGTCGGCGGCAACATGGACTTCTTCAACATGCTCGAGCGCGAGCGCCTGGAGTCCAAGAAGATCTCCAAGACGAACGCCGTGACGTCGATCATGGGCCACACGCTGCCGGCCGGCGACGTCCACGTCGGCCCGTCGGACTACGTGCCGTGGCTGACGGACCGCAAGTGGGCCCACATCCGCCTCGAGGGCCAGGCGTTCGGCGACGTCCCGCTGACCGCCGAGGTCAAGCTCGAGGTGTGGGACTCGCCCAACAGCGCCGGCATCGTCATCGACGCCGTGCGCTGCTGCAAGCTCGCGCTCAACCACGGCCTCTCGGGCCAGCTCGACGGCCCGTCGTCGTACCTCATGAAGTCGCCGATGAACCAGCGCCCCGACGAGGAGGCGCACAAGGCCACGACGGACTTCATCGCGAAGTACGCTCGCGCGCCCCGCACCGAGCCGGTGGCCGAGAAGCCGGCTTCGAAGAAGCGCGCCGCCAAGTCGTAGGCGGCCGCTACGCTGGCCCGTGATGGGCCTGCGAGTCAAGGTCGCGGCGGCTGCCGTCGTCGCGATCCTCACGGTGGCCGCTGCTGGCGGCCTGCGCGACCTGCTCCCGGCGGAGGGCACCGCCGATACCGCATCGGCCGCCATCGATCTGCGGATCCGCATCGCCGCGAGCGCGCGCAAGGGCGCGCCGACGCGCACCTGGCGCCTGCGCTGCAAGCCGGCCGGCGGCGACTGGCCGAGCGTCGGTCCCGCGTGCCGGCGCCTGAAGCCGCAGCTGCTGGCCGCGATCGAGATCGAGACGAGGGACTACACGCCGATCACGACCCAGCCCGTGCGGATCACCGGCCGCGCATTCGGCAAAGCGGTGTCGCTGCAGCTCCCCGCGATGGGCTCGGGAACGCGCCGCGCGCGCCTGAAGCTGCTGCGCACGGCCCTCGGCCCCAACGCGTTCCGCGAGGCAGAGCGCCGCTCGCGCTGACCGACCTGGAGGCATGACCCGGCGAAGCGGCTCGCTCGCGCCCGTATCCTGGAATGAGCCCCGACGTCGTCCACGAGGACTCCCACCGTGACCCCGAGCAAGACCACGCCCGACGCCGACTCGGCGTCCCCGAGCATCGCGACCGCCAGGACCACGTCCACCCTGGTGCTCGACGCCGCCGCGAAGTACAGCGGCACGGCGCTGAAGTACCCCCTCGGCGAGGGCTGGGGCGAGATCTCCTACCCCAAGCTCGGCACGGGCGTGCGAGAGATCGCCAAGGGCCTCATCGCGCTCGGCGTCAAGCCCGGCGAGCGGGTCGCGATCCTCTCGAACACCCGCGCGGAGTGGACGCTCGCGGACTTCGGCGCGATCTGCGCGGGCGCCGTCGTCGTCCCCGTCTACCAGACGAACTCACCCGAGGAGTGCCTCTACGTCCTTGAGCACTCGGGCGCGAGCGCGATCTTCTGCGAGGACGACGAGCAGGTCGCCAAGCTCGACGTCATCCGCGCGAAGCTGCCCGAGCTGAGCCATGTCATCCGCTTCGAGGGCGAGAGCGAGGGCACGCTGAAGCTGTCCGAGCTGAAGGAGCGCGGCGCGGACGTGACCGACGAGCAGTTCGACGAGCGCGCCCGCAGCGCGACCGAGGACGACGTCGCGACGATCGTCTACACGTCCGGCACGACCGGCCCGCCCAAGGGCTGCATGCTGACGCACGCCAACCTGCTCGCCGACGTCGACGGGTGCGTCCAGCGGGTGCTGTTCGAGCCCCGCGACGAGGTCATCTACATCTTTTTGCCGCTGGCGCACATCCTGACGCGCCTCGTGCAGCTCATCGGCATCGACCAGGGGGCGGCGCTCGCCTTCTGGCATCGCGACCCGAAGAAGATCGTCTCGGACGTCGGTGAGATCGCACCGACGCACCTACCGTCGGTGCCGCGGGTGTTCGAGAAGATCTACACGGCGGCGACGAGCAGGGTCGACGCTGCGGGCGGGGCGAAGGCCAAGCTCTTCTGGTGGGCCGTGGGCGTCGGGCGCAAGGTGCGCGAGCGCGAGCGCAAGGGCGGCCACAACGGCGCGCTCCTGCACGCCGAGTACAAGCTTGCCGACAAGCTCGTCCTGCACAAGGTCCGCGCGCTGTTCGGGGGGCGGATCAAGCTCGCGTTGACGGGCGCGGCGCCGATCGACGTCGACATCCTGTCGTTCTTCCACGCGACCGGCGTGTGGGTGCTCGAGGGCTACGGGATGACCGAGACGTCGTCGGTGGCGACGCTCAACAGCATCCCCGAGCACCGGCTGGGAACGGTCGGCAAGGCGATCCCCGGCTGTGAGATCCGCATCGCGCAGGACGGCGAGGTCTTGATGCGCGGGGGGAACATCTTCAAGGGCTACTACCGCGACGAGGCGGCGACCGAGGAGACGATGGACGGCGACGGGTGGCTGCACTCGGGCGACCTCGGCGAGCTCGACGGCGACGGCTACCTGACGATCACCGGCCGCAAGAAGGACCTCATCATCACGTCGAGCGGCAAGAACATCTCGCCGTCGAACATCGAGAACGCGCTGAAGCTGTCTCGCTGGGTGTCGCAGGCGGTCGTCTACGGCGACCGCAAGCCGTACCTCACGGCGCTGCTGACGCTCGACCCCGACGAGACCGCCGCGCTCGCCGAGAAGGTCGGCGCCGACGACGCGGATCCCGCGGCCCTCGCATCCAATCCGGCCGTGCGTGCCGAGATCCAGGCGGGGGTCGACGAGGCCAACGCGCGCTTCGCGCGGATCGAGCAGGTCAAGCGGTTCGCGATCCTCGAGCGCGACCTCTCGCAGGCCGAGCAGGAGCTCACGCCGTCGCTGAAGGTCAAGCGCAACGTCGTCTACGAGCGCTACGCCGAGCGCTTCGAGGGGCTGTACGACAGCAAGGGCTGACGCGCCGGATCGCCGTCCTTACGGCCAGAACCCTCCCCGAAAGACCAGTTCTTCGTAGGTGTGGACCCTCACACACGCCGCCGGTTGCGAACGTTAGCGTTCGCAACAGATGCAATCGCGTCGCGCTCGGCTGAGTGGAGCGCGAGGCCGGACGGACTCGCGACCCGCCACCTAGCCACACGTCACCGGAGCGACCGACCGGGCGCGCCGGAAAAGGGGACACACGATGATCGAAGGAATTCGGGGCAACCTGTCGTTCGCAAACGTCATGTCGATGATCGCCGTCATGATCGCGCTCGGGGGCACGAGCTACGCGGCCGGTCTGGCGAGAAACAGCGTCGGCAGCGCGCAGATCAAGACGGGAGCGGTCAAGAACTCCGACCTGGGGAGCAGCTCGGTCACGTCGGGCAAGGTCAAGAACGGCTCCCTGCGCGCGCAAGACTTCGCACTGGGCCAGATCCCGGTGGGCCCGCGCGGCGCGACGGGCGCGAACGGTCCCGCGGGTCCGGCCGGTCCGACGGGCGCGACCGGCGCGACCGGCGCGACCGGCGCGACCGGCGCATTGGGCACCGTCACGGCAAGGTTCGTCACGGCTGCCGCCGACCTTGGCAGCAACGCGAAGGCCTCCTACGACGCGTACTGTCCTGCCGGCCAACAGGCCATCGGCGGCGGTGGGCGCGGCGACGACACGGCATCGCAGCTGACCTCCGTGACCTCGTCGCGGCCCGCAGTCAGCACCACGAACACCGAACCGCCCGCGCAGGGCGGCACGTTCGCAGGCTGGCGGATCACCGTGACCAACCTCGGCCCGAACCCGGGCATCCGGCCGACGGTCTGGGTCATCTGCGCCGCGGCGCCGGCCCCGTAGCGACTTGCCCAACGCTGCTGCGGCGCAGGACGTCCCGGCGGGCCGCCGCCACACGCTCACGCAGATAGCCTGACGGCACGTCTGGCACGGCCGGTCCTCGACAACGAGGGCCGGCGCGCGCCGAGGTGCATGCCCCGCCCCGCAGCCCGAGGATCAGCACGCCGCGGCGCGGCGGCGGATCGCAAGTGGGAAGACGGATCGACCAGACACGGCGCCAGGCCATGTCAGGGCGGCCCTATCCTGCACCGCGTGCACTCCGAACATCTCGCGATCGCCCATGTGACGCCCTACCCGTGGGGCGGCGGGGCGGAGGACGTCACGACATACGTCGAGCGGGCGACAGGCGAACTGGCTCGCAGGGGCCACCGAGTGGTCATCGTCGCGCCGTCGCGGTCGCATGACGCCGTCCGCGAGACTCGGCAGGCCCTGCGGGCCGCCCTGGAGGACCCGGAGCGGCTGCTGCCCGAGCCGGGAGCGCCCCCGCGAGTGCTCGCCGTGGGCGACGCGTTGCCTGACCTCCCCGGATCCAGCCGGCGGGCGCCGGCGCTGCCGGTCGACGTCTCGCGGACGATCGAGGATCTGCTCACGATCCTGCCGCTGGACATCTGCCACGTCCACGAGCCCTTCGCGCCGTCGACCTCGAGCGCCGCGCTACGGCACTCGCGGGCCCTGAACGTCGGAACCTTCCACACGCCCACCGAACGGCTGCTGTCGACGCAGGTCGCGCGCAAGGTCGTGCAGCTCGTGCTCGGCAGGCTCGACGCTCGCATGGCCAGCTACGAAGCCACGCGCGAGCTCATGCACCGCTACTTCCCCGCCGAGTACCGGGTGCTGCTGCCGGGAGCCGACCCGCCCGAGCAGCGCCCGCCGGCAGCGCCCGATGCTTGCACACGCATCCTCTTCGTCGACGACGAGGAGCGTGCGGCGCTGCGGCTGTTTTTGCGCGCGCTGCGCCGGCTCGACATCGAGGCGGCCTGGGACGTCACCATCGTCACCGCGCGCGGGCCGTCCAGCAGCACGCCGCTGCGGGTCGACCTCGCAAAGCGGGTGACCTACGTGACGCCCGACGAGCTCGGCGAAGCGCAAGCCCTCGCGCAAGCCGACATCCTGGTCGCCGCGTCCGACGGCTCGGCCGCCGCGCCCGGGCTCGTGCTGCGCGCGCTCAACGCTCGGGTCGTCGTGCTCGCCTCGCGCCTGCCGGTCTACGAGGAGGCGCTGGACGTGGGGGCCTACGGCCTGCATTTCGAGCCGCGTGACATGGACACCCTCGCCGCCCAGCTGCAGAAGCTCGTCGACGACCCCGCGTTGCGTCGCAGCCTGACCGACCACGCTGCTTCACTGCGTGCGCAGCTCTCGTGGTCGCGCGTCACCGACGAGCTCGAAGACGTCTATACCGGCCTGACTGCGCGCCGCCACTCGCGCACCGGTAATCCGCAGATCGCGTTTCGGCTGCGAACGCGGCCGCGCATCGACGTCGACCTGCACATGCACACCGACCACTCGCACGATTGCGCGACCCCCGTCGAGGTGCTGCTCGCCACCGCGCGCGATCAGGGGCTCGGCGCGATCGCCGTCACCGACCACAACGTCATCACCGGCGCGCTCGAAGCGCGCGAGAAGGCAAAGGAGTTCGGCGTCAAGGTCATCGTCGCCGAGGAGGTCAAGACCGCCGATCAAGGCGAGGTCATCGGCCTCTTCATCGAGGAGCACATCCCGCGCGGGATGACGCTCGCCGAGACCGTCGCGGAGATCAAGCGACAGGGCGGCCTCGTGTACGTCCCCCACCCGTTCGACCGCATGCACTCCGTGCCCGACTACGAGCACCTCCTGGCCATCGTCGACGACATCGACGCGATCGAGGTCTACAACCCGCGTGTCGCGATCGGCTCGTTCAACGAGGAGGCGGAGCGCTTTGCTGCCAAGTACCGCATCCTGGCCGGTGCCGGCTCGGACTCGCACGTCGCGCCCGGCTTGGGATCCGTTCGCGTCCGAATGGCCGACTTCGACGGGGCCGAGGAGTTCCTCGAAGCGCTGCGCGAGGCCGAGATCACGACGAAGCCCTCGTCGCTGCTCTACGTGCAGGCGCTCAAGTTCCTTGAGACGAAGGCGACGCCTTCGGGTGCGCGAGCCGCCCGCCGCGAGCGACGGGTGAGGCGAGCGACGCGCAAGTCGTGATGCACGCGCAGGGTGCCGAGTCCGAGCCGTCGAAACCACCGGCGAGCATGCCCGCGACCGACGACGAGATCCGCGAGAAGTACCTCGAGCGGGCGATCCGCGAGCTCAACACCCTGACGCGCGAGCTGCAGGCCTGCCCGCACTGTCCGCGCGGCAACCTCCAGCCGGTCCTCGGCTCGGGACACCCGCAGGCGGACGTCATGCTGCTGAAGCTCGCGCCGACGGCGCCCGAGATCGAGGAGGGCGTCGCGTTCTACGGTCGAGCCGGGACAGCGCTCATGAAGGCGTTCAAGCGACTCGCGATCGATCCGCTCGCGGTCTACGGGACGCTGTGCGTGAAGTGCCCGGTCGCGGACACGTCGCTCGCCGATCCAGCGTGCGTCGCGCGGATCGCCGAGGAGATCGCGATCGTCCAGCCGAAGATCGTCGTCGTCATGGGCGAGGACGCGCTGGCGATCCTCAACGACCTCGACGTGCCGCTGTCGGACACCGTGCTCGTCGCGCCCGGCGAGATCCAGCGCCTGACGCCGTCGATCGAGGCGCTCTACGTGCCGAACATCGACGAGGCGCTCGACGAGGAGTCCGCCAAGCGCGCGTTCTGGTCGGCGTTCAGGGTGCTCGGCGAGTGGTACGCCGACCTGCCCCCGTACTGACGCCGCCGCGCCGCCGACCCGGCCCGGGGCTCGTCGCGCTCGGCGTGCCGCTCGTCGCCCTCGCCTACTTCCTCGCTGCGCCGGCGCTGCCGGGGCTGCCGACGGGCGATACGACGGTGCTGGTCGCCGGCGGGCTCGGCCTGCTCATGGTCGCCGCGACGACGCTCTCGCTGCTACCCGCCCGCGGCACGGTCGCAGGGCCGCTGCTCATCGTCGCGGGGACGGGCCTACTCGACGGAGCGCTGAACGCGGCTGGCGTCGGCGCCGGGGCGAACGTCGCCGAGGCAATGCTCGCAGCGGCGGTGGGCCTGCTGTTCGCGCACTGGCTGAGCACGCCTTCCGTCGCGATCGCCGTGCCGGTGTTCGTCGGCGCGATCGACGTCTGGTCCGTCGCGAGCGGGCCAACGTCGCGGCTGCTTCAGAGCGGCCCGGAGAGCGCCGACGCGCTGAGCTTCGACCTGCCGGCGTGGGGCGATGCGGGCAGCGCCGGCCAGCTCGGCGTCAGCGACGCGATCTTCCTGTCGATGTTCGCGGCCTGGGCGATGCACTACGGGTTTCGCCGCGCGGCCACGATCGCGGGACTGATCCTCGGCCTCGTCGCCTCGCTCGTCCTGAGCATCGTGCTCGATCGGGCGATCCCGGCGCTGCCACTGATCGCCATCGGCTACCTGCTGCCGAACGTCGATCGCGTCGGACGGCTGCTGAGGCATCCGCCGGGCGAGTCCGCCGGCCGTCCGCCCACGGCGACGTCATAGCCGGGCAACGCCGAAACTCGCCCCCCGGCCACCTCGCAACGCGCGAGGAGCTTCTTCCCGCCGGCTACGGGACCAGCAGGATCTTGCCGAGCTTGCCGCCCGCCGAGAAGCGCCCGTAGGCGGCCGCGACGTCCTCGAGCGCGAACGTCTCGGCGACCGGGACGCGCGCCGCGCCGCGATCAAACAGGGGGAGCACCTCGCGCTCCATCGCTCGCGCCGTCGACGCCTTCTCCTCCAGCGGGCGGGCGCGGAGGGTGGAGGCCATGATGCGGGCGCGCTTGCTCATCAGCGCGAGCAGGTTCAGCTCGGCCTTCGCGCCGGCGGCGACGCCGATCACGACGATCCGGCCGTTCGTCGCGAGCGCCTTCATGTTCGCCGCGAGGTTCGGTGCGCCGACGAGCTCCAGCACCACGTCGAACGGGCCGTGCTCCTCGAAGCCCTCGGGGTCGAGCACGACGTCCGCGCCAAGCGAGCCGACGGCGTCGCGCGCGTCGGAGTTGCGGACCGTCGCCGTGACGTGCGCACCCGCCGCGCGGGCGAGCTGGATCGCCGCCGTGCCGACGCCGCCCGCACCACCGTGGACGAGCAGGCGCTCGCCCGGCCGCAGGCCGGCCTGCGTGAAGATCGCGTCGTGGGCGGTCGTGAAGACCTCCGGCAGGCCGCCGGCGCCGGGGAACTCGACGGACGACGGCACCCGCATGAGCTGGCGCTCGTGGACGACCGCCAGCTCGGCCTGCCCGCCGCCACCGACGATCCCCATGACGCGATCGCCTTCCGCGAAGCGCAGCGCGCCCGGACCCAGAGCCTCGACGACACCGGCGATCTCAAGGCCCGGGATGTCCGCTGGCGAGCCCGGGGGCGCGGGGTAGCGACCGCGCAACTGCATCTGGTCTGCCCCGTTCAAGCCGGCGCCGCGCATGCGCACGAGCACCTCACCGGCCCCGGCGACAGGGTCGGGATGCTCGTCGACGAAGACCTCGCCGTCGCGGATGGTGGCGGCACGCATGGGTGGGCAGTCTAGGACGCGGCCCGCGCGGTTGCGCGAAGGCGTAGGCTGCTCAGGTGGCCCTACCCGCCGAGGCCTATCGGCTGACGAACATCTCGTCGAAGGCGTACGAGCATCCGGCCGACCGCGCCGCGACCGCCGCGCTCGCCTCGATCCCGATGCTCGACTACGTCGTGCGCAAGCTCATCGAGCTCGGCTACGAGCGCGCGCTGCGCCAGAGCTACCTCGGCGCGTCGGTCCGCCTCGGGCCCGACCAGCTACCGCGCATCTGGCAGGCCTACCAGCGCGCGCTGACGGCGCTCGACATGCCGGACGAGTACGACCTCTACCTCACCCAGCAGCCGCTCGCCAACGCGGCGACGATCGGCGCCGGCAAGCCGATCATCGTCCTGAACTCGGCGACCGTCGAGCTGCTCGACGAGCGCGGGATCGAGGCCGTCCTCGGCCACGAGCTCGGCCACATCCTCTCCGACCACGTCGTCTACCGCACGGCGCTCATGATCATCATCCGTCTGGGCGCCTCGGCGGTCCGGCTGCCCATCCCCGGCGCCAACCTGCCGCTGCTCGCGGTGCGCTACGCGCTGCTTGAGTGGGCGCGCGCCGCCGAGCTGTCCTGCGATCGCGCGGCGGCGCTCACGACACGCGACCCGCGCGTCGTCTGCTCGATGCTCATGGCGATGACCGGCGGTGCAGCCGCCGCCGAGCTCAACCTCGACGCGTTCGAGCGCCAGGCCATGGAGTACACGGAGGGCGGCGGCGGCCTCGATCGCCTTCAGCGCATGCTGTCGGACCTGCAGCTCGACCACGGGATGCCGGTCAAGCGCGTCCACGAGCTCATGGCGTGGGTGCGCGGCGGCGAGTACGACCGCATCGTCGGCGGCGAGTACCCGCGCCGCGACGAGCCGCCGAAGCCCCCGACAGCAGAGGCCGCCGACGCGGCGGCGCATTACTCCGATGTCTTCAAGAGCGCGTTCAAGGAGGCCGGCGAGCACGTCTCGACGGCGGGCCATCAGCTCTCGGACTGGCTGCGCAACCTGCAGGAGAACGCGAGCGCGTCGAAGACCGGCGACCCGGGCAACGAGGACCCGCCCGCCGCCGAGAAGTAGCCTTCCGGCCGTGGACCTCACGGCCACCGAGATCCGCGTGCTGGGCTGCCTGATCGAGAAGCAGCGCACGACGCCGGACACCTATCCGCTGACGCTCAACGCCCTGCGCATGGCGTGCAACCAGGCCACCGCACGCGACCCCGTGGTCCGCTACGACGACGCCACCGTCCGCGACGCGATGACGCGCCTGAGCCGCCGGCGCTTCGCCCGCCTCGCCGGCGGCGGCCGCGCGCCGAAGTTCCGCCACCTGCTCGAAGAGGCCCTGACGCGCGCGCCCGACGAGCTCGCCGTCCTGTGCGTGCTCATGCTGCGCGGGCCGCAGACGCCCGGCGAGCTCAAGCAGCGCACCGACCGCCTGCATCCGTTCGGAGACCTGCCGGCCGTCCACGCGACGCTGCGGGGCCTCATCGAGCGCGAGCTCGTGCTGCAGCTCGAGCGCCGCCCCGGCCAGAAGGAGGAGCGCTACGCCCAGCGCCTCGGCGAGGACGACGAGACGCAGGCCGCATCGCCCGCCTACGTCGCGGCCCCTGCTCCCGCGGCGGCCGCCCCCGCGCCGCGCCCGACCGCCGCGGCAGCGCTGTCGGCGACCGATCGCACGCTCGAGCAGCGCGTCACGACGCTCGAAACGGAGATGGCCCAGCTGCGCGCCGCCCTGCGGCGGCTGACGAACCCCTCGTAGCCGCCCGGGGCGCGAGCCAGCGACCCTCGGCCGCGTGCGCGTGCAAGCGGCGCACCAGTGACTGGTCAGAAATGCGGAGCACCGCTACGCTCCCCGGTGGCCGCTGTTCCCCGCGCAAAAGGATTTCGATGCCACGGCTCACGCTTCTCACCCTCGGCACGGTCGCCGGGCTCTTCCTCGCGACGCCCGCCGGCGCCGCGATCTCCCCGAAGACGCTGCCGGCGGTCGCCAAGACGCTGACGGCGAAGCAGCGCGGAGCGTGCACGTCGACGGCATACACGGCGCCGCGGGCCGGCTTCCTCGACGTGCGCCTGCGCGGCAGCGGCGACTGGGATCTAGAGCTGCGCAACGCCGCGGGCCGCACCCTCGGCGCGTCGCGCGCGTTCGGCGGCCGCGAGGTCGTGCAGACGCGCGTGCTCAGAGGGCAGCGCGTGACCGCGGTCGGCTGCCGCACGAGCGGCGCGGGCCGCACCGCGCGCACGACGTTTCGCCTGACGAGCGTCACGCTGCCCAAGCTCGCCGGCGCGCTGCAGCTGCTGCGCGTGCAGGGCAACCCCAAGCAGCTCGACGCGCTCGAGGCAGCGGGCCTCGATGTCACGCATGCGCGCGGGCTCGGCTGGGCCGACGTCATGGTGAGCGGCGCGACCGACCTGGCCAAGGTCGTCGCCTCCGGCCTGCGCTACTCCATCCGCATCGGCGACGTCGCGAAGTCCTTCGCCTCCGCGCGCGCCGCCGACCGCCGCTACGCGACCCGCGTCGGCGCGGCCGGCTCGCCGCTGCCGACCGGCCGCACGACCTACCGCACCTACGAGGAGGTGCAGTCTGAGCTGAAGGGCCTCGTCGACGCCAACCCCGGCCTCGTGCGCAAGGTCGTCTTCGGGACGTCCTTCCAGGGCCGCGAGATCTCGGGCGTCGAGATCTCGAAGAACGTCGACGCCCACGACGGGCGACCGGTCTACTTCGTCATGGCGGTTCACCACGCGCGCGAGTGGCCCGCGATGGAGGCCGCGATGGAGTTCGCCCACATGCTCGTCCAGCAGCAGGGCGACAGCCGTATCGCGGGCCTGCTCGCCAAGGAGCGCGTCGTCATCCTGCCGCTCGTCAACCCCGACGGCTTCATCTCCTCGCGCAACGCGTTCGATCTCGGCGATCAGCTCGGCCAGAACCCGGACGTCACGCTCGTCGAGGCGATCGCCCCGTTCGGCGGCCAGTTCGCCTACCGGCGCAAGAACTGCAACGGCGAGATCCTCCCGCCGTCGCTGCCGTGCGAGCTCGCCTGGGGCGTCGATCCGAACCGCAACTACGGCTACAACTGGGGCGGCTCGGGCAGTTCGGCCGACGTCACGTCGCAGAGCTACCACGGTCCCGCCCCGCGCTCGGAGCCCGAGGTCAAGGCCGTCTGGAACTTCGTCCGCACGCACGAGGTGACGACGCTCATCACGCTGCACAACGTCGCCGCACTCGTCCTGCGCCCGCCCGGCACGAGCGGCGCGGGCCAAGCGCCCGACGAGGCGAAGCTCAAGGCGATCGGCGATCAGATGGGCGCCGCGGCCGGCTACACGTCGCAGTTCGGCTACGAGCTCTACGACACGAGCGGCACGACGGAGGACGACTCCTACGCGGCGACCGGCGGCTTCGGCTACACGATCGAGCTCGGCCCGCCGGACGGCAACTTCCACATGCCCTACGAGACCGGCGTCGTCGCCGAGTGGACCGGCGCGAACCCCCACGCAAACGGCGCGGGCGGCCTGAGGGAGGCCCTGCTCATCGCCGCCGGCGCGGCAGCCGACCCCGCCGATCACGCGATCATCACGGGCACCGCGCCCGCCGGGAAGATCCTGCGACTGCACAAGGCGTTCGAGACGAAGACGAGCCCGTGGTGCTCGAAGAGCATCGAGCCCGTCCTGAACATCGGCCTCGAGGCGATCTGCCTGACCGGCCAGCAGCCGCCGCTCACCCTCGACGACGCGCTCGACGCGACGACGACCGTGCCGGCGAGCGGCACGTACGAGTGGCACGTCGGCCCGTCCACGCGGCCGTTCGTCGGGAAGACCCCGGGCCAGAAGGAAGCCTACGAGCTGACCTGCGAGCAGCCCGACGGCACGGTGCTCAGCCGCTTCAGCTTCGTCATCGACCGCGGGCAGACGCTGGTGCTCAACCCGGCCTGCGGCCCGGGCAGCTCGACGTTCGGCAACGGCGCCAAGGTCGGCGGCAGCGTCGACGCGGCGCCGGGCTCCGTGGCGACGCCGTCGATCAACGGCGAGACGGCGCCGCCCGCGACGGCGGTCAAGGCGCCCGCGAAGAAGCCGGTGGCGACGCGAGCGCAGAAGCTCGCGAGCTGCAACAAGAAGGCCAACAAGGTCAAGAGCGCCAAGCGCCGCGCCAGCGCGAAGCGCTCGTGTACGACGCGCTTCGGCAAGAAGCCCGCCGCGCCGAAGTCCTGACGCGCCGGCGCCGCGCCGGCGTGCAGGACGACCTCGGCAGGTAGCTCAGGCCCGGTCGAGCACCGCGACGCACTCGATGTGCGGCGTCTGCGGGAACATGTCGACCGGGACGACACGGCGCAGCGCGTAGCCCGCTTCGACGAGCTGCGCGGCGTTCGGCGCGAGCGTCGTCGGGTTGCAGGAGATGTAGACGATCCGCTTCGGCGCGGCTTCGATGATGCGCCGCACGACCTTCTGCGACAGGCCGGCGCGCGGCGGGTCGATCATGCAGACGTCGGGCCGGCTCGCCTCGTCGACGAGCTCGCGCAGCGCGAGCCGGACGTCGCCGGCGAAGAACTTCGCGTTGCGGATCTCGTTGCGCTTGGCGTTCGCGATCGCGTCGGCGACCGCGGGCTCGACGATCTCAAGCCCCCAGACCTCGCCGGCACGCGCCGCGACCGAGAGGCCGACCGTGCCGATCCCGCAGTACAGGTCGAAGACGCGCTCCCAGCCCTTGAGGTCGGCGAGGTCGCCGGCGATGCGTACAGCCGCTCGGCCATCTCCGTGTTCGTCTGAAAGAACGCGAGCGGGGAGATGGCGAACTGCAAGCCGCCGATCTCCTCCTGCAGCGCGGGCGCGCCGGCGATGAGCGAGGTGTCGCCGCCGACCGTGCTCTCGGCGAGCGCGTCGGTGCGCGTCCACATGAGCCCCTCGCACTCGACCGCGGCGGCGAGCGACGACGTGTCCAGGTCGCCCGGACCGGTGACGATCCGCACCTGCAGCGCGCCGGTGCGCCGCCCCTCGCGCACGACGAGGTTGCGCAACAGGCCCGTGTGCGTCCGGCGGTCCATCGCCTGCAGACCGTTCGAACGACACCACGCGAGCACCTGGTCGCGCGCGCGATTCGAGGCCTCGGAGGCGAGCAGGCAGTCGGCCACCGAGACGATCTCGTGCCACGAGCCGGGAGCGTGGAAGCCGCAGACGAGCGTCCCGTCGTCCGCGGTGCCGAACGAGTACTCGAGCTTGTTGCGATAGCGCCACTGCTCGACGGCTGGGACGATGTCGTCGAGCGCGAAGCCGTCGAGCTTGCCGATCCGCGTCAGCGCGTCGTGGACCTGCTCGCGCTTGACCGCGAGCTGGCGCTCGTAGGGCAGCACCTGCCACGGTGCGCCGGGATGGTCGGCGAGCGGCGCGATGCGCTCGGGGCTCGGCTCGAGCACCTCGAGCGTGCGCGCCTCGGCGTAGCCGCGCTTGCGCTTCGTGACGACGGCGCGGACGACGTCGCCGGGGATCGCGCCGGACACGAAGACGACGTAGCCGCCGCGGCCGTCGGCCGGCGCCTCGAGTCGGGCGATGCCGTTGCCGCCGTAGGCGAGCGACTCGACGCGCAGCTCGAGCTGGGCGCCGCGCTCGGGGCGCGTGAAGGTGGTGGATTCCATGAGGGTCCCAGGATAGGGTCACCCCGGAAGCCGACTCATCCGGCCCGGGGCGAACCAGCGCGCGCAAGCCGGTCGCCCTGCTCACCGCCGCCGCCTCGACCGCCGGCGAGCGGCAGCCCCAAGGCCACGGCCCTGCGCAAGGGCACGTACTGCACGGTCCACCGGCAGCCCGATCAGAGCGCGAGGCTCTGCGTCAAGTAGCGCGCTTGCCGCGCCCGGCGCGCTCGGCAGCCGCGCGGCGCGCGGTCGCGAGCGCGTCGCGCGCCTGGCGCCTGGCGACCTGCGCGAAGACGCTGGCGAGGTCGGCCGCGTCCTCGCACGTCATCCGCCCGAACCGGGCCGCGGCCCGCAGCACGCCGCCGCCGATCACCGCAGCAGGAGCTCCAGCAGCGCCTTCTGCGCGTGGCGGCGGTTCTCGGCCTGGTCCCAGATGCGCTGGCGCTCGCCGTAGAGCACGTCGCTCGTGATCTCCTCGCCCGGGTGGGCGGGCAGGCAGTGCAGGGCGATCGCGCCGGGCGCGGCGAGGTCGAGCAACGCGTCGTCGATGCGGTAGGGGCCGAGCGCGAGGCGGCGCTCGTCGGCGGTCTCCTCGTCGCCCATGCTCACCCAGACGTCGGCGTACAGCGCGTGTGCGCCGACGACGGCCTCGACGGGATCGGTCGTCAGCAGCGCGTCCGGCGCGCCGGTCAGCGTGTAGCCCTCCGGCGAGGCGACGGCGACCTCGACGCCCGCGATCGCCCCCAGCAGCGCAAGCGACCGCGCGACGTTGTTGCCGTCCCCGACATAGGCGACCTTCAGCCCTTCGAGGCGACCGAACTCCTCGCGCAGCGTCATGAGGTCGGCGAGCGCCTGGCACGGATGGTGCCCCGCCGTGAGCATGTTGAAGACCGGCACCGTGGCGACCGAGGCGAGCTCTTCGAGCAGCGCGTCAGGTCCCGTGCGCACGCCGATCGCCGCGACGTGGCGCGAGAGGATCCGGGCCGTGTCGGTCACGGACTCGCCCCGCGCGAGGTGCAGCTCGTCGCGCCGCAGCACGATCGGCTGGCCGCCGAGCTCGAAGACGCCCGCCTCGAACGACAGTCGCGTGCGCGTCGAGTGCTTCTCGAAGATCAGCGCGACGCTGCGCCCTTCGAGCGCTCGCGACGACAGCGGCGCGGACTTCAGCGCGTCCGCGCGGTCGAGCAGCGCGTGCAGCTCGTCGCGATCGAGCTCGGTCCCGGTGAGCAGGTGGCGCGTCAAGCGGGCAGTGTACGACGCGCCACGTCCGCGAACCGGCGGCGCAGAGTTCGCGCCGCTTCGACGGGCAAAGCGGCGACCACGTCCTCGCGAGCCCCTCGGGGGGCCGGATCTCCCGATCAGGGCCGGTTGTTCGATCACGCGCCGGTCATCGTCACCGCGGCTGCGCCCCGAGCCTTCGCCCGCCGGATAGTGTCGTCGCGACACCGCTTCTCCCTACCCCGGAGGACCCACATGGATCGCCTGCCCGCCACCGTCCTCGCGTGTCTCGCGCTCGCCGCCGGCGGCCTCGTCGCCGGCTGCGGCGACGACAGCGACACGTCCAGCACACCCGCGGCCGCTCCGCCGGCCGCAGCTCCGCCGCCCGCCGCGTCGGCGGGCGCCGACGCCGTCGTCAAGGTCGGGATGAAGGACATCAAGTTCGTCCCCGCCGACATCACGGCCAAGGTCGGCCAGAAGATCGAGTGGACGAACTCCGACGGCCAGATCCCGCACACCGTCACGTCGAGGACGGACGGCGTCGACTTCGACTCCGGCAACATGGAGGGCGGCGCCACGTTCGACTACACCCCGACGAAGGCCGGGAAGATCGACTACGTGTGCACGATCCACTCCGGCCAGACCGGCACCGTCACCGTCACGGAGTAGCTCTCAAGCCAAACCCGCGCAGCATGAGCATCGCGCGAGAGCCCGCGGAGCCCGGCTTGGGCAGCACGCCGAGCTGGATCGCGGCGTTGTAGAGATCGAAGAAGGCCCGGACGCGCCACAGCCGCGTTCGGGTCTCGTCGAGCTCGCAGTACAGGACGGTCTGCACGACGATCGCGCGGCCGGACGGCGGGAACTCCCCGAGCTGGCCGGTATGGGTCGCGAGCAGGCGCGCGGGCGCCGCGAGGAAGCGCCCGTCGCCGAGGAGCTCGCCGGTGGACTCCAGGCGCGCGTCGGGCGCGCCGGTGCGCAGCCGTGCGACGTGCCGCGCGAGCGCGGCCGAGCCGACGAGCGGCTCGAACGTCAGCGGGTCCTCGTAGTGCAGGTCGGGCGCGCAGGTCGCCGCGAGCTCCTGGGCGAAGTCGCGCGCCGACCAGGCCGCCTGGAAGCGGCCGAGAAGCTCGTCGACGGCGGTCACTCGGCGAACTCTGCCATGCCTTGCAGCGGCGAGCTCGCTCGGGCATACGTTCGGCGGGCGATCCGGCCGGCCCCGCGGGCAAGGACGCCCGCCTCGACGCCGAGGCGGATCGCGTGCGCCATCGCGACCGGGTCGGCGGCGCGTGAGATCGCGCTCGCGCAGAGGACCGCGTCGCAGCCGAGCTCCATCGCGAGCGCCGCGTCGGATGCGGTGCCGACGCCCGCGTCGAGGATGACCGGCACGCCGGCGCGCTCCACGATGAGCGTGATGTTCGCCGGGTTCGCGATCCCCATGCCGCTGCCGATCGGCGAGCCCAGCGGCATGACCGCCGCGCAGCCCGCGTCCTCGAGGCGGCGGGCGAGGACGGGGTCGTCGTTCGTGTAGGGCAGCACGACGAAGCCGTCGTCGACGAGCTGCTCGGCGGCAAGCAGCAGCTCGGGCGCGTCGGGCAGCAGCGTGCGCTCGTCGCCGATGACCTCGAGCTTCACCCAGTCGGTCCCGAGCGCCTCGCGAGCGAGCTGCGCGGTGAGGACGGCGTCGCGTGCGGTGAAGCAGCCGGCGGTGTTGGGCAGCACGTCGATGCCGCGCTGTGCGATGACGTCGAGCAGCGAGCCTTGCTGGGCCGGGTCGATGCGCCGCATCGCGACCGTGACGAGCTCGCACTCGCACGCGTCGATCGCGCTCGCCGAGCGTCTGCATGCGCGTGAAGCCGCCCGTGCCGAGCAGCAGGCGCGAGCGCAGCGTGCGGCCGGCGATGACGAGCGGGCCGGTCATCCGCCCTGCGTCGCCGTGACGATCTCGACGCGCGCCCCGTCGGGCACGGTGCGCGTCGGCCAGATGCCGCGGCGCGCGACCTCGGCGTCGACGGCGACGGCGATCCCGGCGCGGTCGGGGTCGATGTCCGCCGCGACCAGCACGTCGCGGATCGTGGCGCGCTCGCGGACGTCGGTCGGCTTGCCGTTGACGTAGATCACGCCGCGACCTCCTCGAAGCGCTGTGCGGCGAAGGCCGCCGGCGCGGGCGCCCCGTCGATCGCCGCCGCGACGATCTCGGCGGTCACGGGCGTGAGCAGGATCCCGTTGCGGTGATGGCCCGTCGCCCAGACGAGGCCCTCGATCTCGGCGTCGCGGCCGAGCAGGGGCGCGTTGTCGGGCGTCGCGGGCCGCAGCCCCGCGCTGCATTCCTCGACGACGAGCTCGTGGATGCCCGGCACGAGCTCGCCGGCGTCGCGCAGCAGCTCGTAGAGGCCGCCGGCCGTGACGGTGGTGTCAAAGCCGCGCTCCTCCATGGTCGCGCCGAGGACGTAGCGCCCGTCGCCGCGCGGGACGAGGTAGCCGCCTTCGAAGCGCACGATCCGGTGCAGCAGGCCCGGGCCGTGGGGGTCGCGCAGGCGCAGGATCTGGCCCTTGACCGGCCGCAGCGCGATCCGGGGCAGGCCGGCGATCGCGCCGCTCCAGGCACCCGCCGCGACGACGACATGCTCGGCGGCGATGACGCCCTCGCCCGCGACCTCGACGCCGGTGATCCTGGCGCCCTCACAGTGGATCCGCTCGACGGCCTTCCCCGTACACAGGTCAACCCCTACGCGGCGGACCGCCTCAGCGAGGGCGGTCACCGTCGCGCGGGGGTCCGTTGCGTGGTCGCCCGGAACGACGAGCGCAAGACGGATCGTGGGCGCGAGCGCGGGCTCGAGCTTGCGCGCTGCGCTCGCCACGAGTCGCTCCACTCGGAGGTCGAGCTCGCGTCGCAGGTCGAGCTCGCGCTCGAGCGCTTGCGCCTCGTCGCGATCGCGCGCGACGACGAGCGCCCCGCACTCGCGTAGCCCGGGGTCGATGCCGGACGCCTGCGCGAGCTCGGCGGCGAACGCGGGCCACGCCTCGGCGCTGCGCAGTCCCAGCTCCAGCAGCGCGAGCTCGCCGGGGTCGGCCTCGGTGACCGGCGCGAGCATCCCCGCCGCGACGTGCGACGCCCCGCACCCGAGCCGGTCGCGCTCGAGCACGCGCACGGTATGCCCGCGCTGCGCCGCGCGCCACGCGACGGCGAGCCCGATCACACCGCCGCCGATGACGACGACGTCTGCAGTTGCGGCTGGGTCCTGCGGCATTGCACCTCGCTTCGCCGGCATGATCCGGATCAGCTGTTGACGGTCGGCGTGACGCCCTCTCAGCCCGCACGATGCGGGCTCCCGTTGACGAGCAATCCTAGAGGGTCGCATCGCGAACCAAGACGAAGTGGCTGACGCACTACCCCTCGAGGTCCACACCCGCGTCCGCGCAGAATCCGCGGACAAGGTCCAGCCCGGGCTCGCGGTCCAGCGCAATGGCATCAGCATCGATCTTGAGAGCGTCGGGCGGTACGCGGGTCTGCCAAAGCATCAGCGCCCGGCCGGAGTCGTTCTGACGAGATGTCCAGCAGAGCCCGTGCGGGCGGGCGCCGGTCCCGTGCAGGGCCTTTGCCCAACGTGCCGTATAGGCGTGGTCGCTCTCGGGCGTGTCGATCAGGTGCTCGCGGAGCAACCCGAGGCGAGTCAGGCCGGGGCCGTGCAGCCGGACGACGCGCAGCCGGCGGCGGACCCGCAGCGTGATGAGCTCGAGCTCGTCCAGCTCCATCCGGTACAGCCGCCGGCGGTACGCGCCTTCGGCGAGTCTGCTCACACCGCGCAGCACCCCCTCCGCAATCGCGGTCTCGACATCGGTCGCGAGGTAGGCGGTCGGGATGGGCGTGCCGCGACTGTCGACCACAGGCCGAAAGCGCGCGGCGGTCGTTTTCGGGTTGAACCCGAGTGGACCCCGACTGCGTGGATAGATCCGCAACAGCGTCGCGCCCCGGGGTATCGTTTCGATCAGCGGGTCGAGCTCGCTCGCTCGCGGAACCACCGGACGATCCGGCGTCACAACGGCGAAGACTCAAGTCGACCTGCCGCGCCGACGATCGTCTCAGGATCGTCGTCCAACAGGTCGACAGGCCTACGACCGCCAAGCCACCCGTTCGCGGCCGTCCACCACAGCGCCACCTCCCACTGCGACATCCGCCCCACCGGTAGAGCCGATAGGACCGCCTTCACGGCGGGACGCAGCTCGCCGCTCGTGGCGTCGAACTGGAAGTCGGGATACACCATGCGCCCGTGGTAGGGCACGCCGAACATGCGTCCCTCCTTGCGCCACCGTGCCGCAAGGGCATGGCGGTTCCGTGCGCGCGAATGCTCCTCGCCGATCTGCTCACTGGTGCGTGCGCCGAACTCGCGGAGCAGTGCCGTCCGCGCCGCGGCATTGCGCTGCGCTTGGCGCACCTCGGACTCCGATGGCACTCCGATGTCCGGCGTCATCCGCTGGACGAGATCCTCGACCAGCCCGCGATCCGCGGTTGCGAGGGCGGTTCCCGCGCCCATGCTGTCGCGCGGCGGGGATGAGCCGTCGATCATCGTGCTCTCCGGCGTGACGGTGGCCGCATGCGCCCGCGCACCCGCGAGACGCTCGGTCAGCATTGCCACGAGCGCATCGCAGAACCGATGGCGGTCGGCTCCGTGGCACTCGCTAAACGACCGTCCTCCGGTCCGTCCCGGCGCTCGGTAGTGGAACACGAGCAGGTCCTCCAGGGCACGCACCTCGGTGCCGACGGCATGGAGGGGTTCCATGGCCACCGGGACCAGCGCGGCGCCGGTCGCGACCAGCGCAGGCACCTCAACCTCGGATACGTAGGAGCTCGCGAGTAGGTTCGGCGTGACGCAGAGCAGGCCGAAGTCGGCGGTCGCTGTGACATCGACGTTCCGATCCTCGCCGGCCGGCGGTGGCACGACGAGATTGATCTCGATGTCGCGCAAGCTGGTCAGTCGCAGGCGCATGAGCTGTAGGAAGCGCTCGACGAGCAGCCCGTCCCCATGGGCGAAGGAGACGAAGACCGTGATCGATGCGCGACTTGCGGTTCTTCTCATGCTGCTCATCCTACGCGGCTCGGCGCGACCATACGAGGTCACCGATGGCGTATTGCCAGAGCTCGACGACCGCGTGTTGAGACACTTGCACGCGTGCTCGACCGCCGCAGCCGACTTCAAGCAGCCCGTCTCTACCTCGTCTGCTCGACGCGGCCCGGCGGGCGCGCGCTCGAAGACGTGCTCGCGGCGGCGCTTGCCGGCGGCGTCGACATCGTCCAGCTTCGCGACAAGGAGGCGTCCTCGGCCGAGCTGCTGGCGGCTGCCGCCGTCGCTCGGCGACTGTGCGACGAGGCCGGAGCGCTGCTGATCCTCAACGACCGACCCGACCTCGTACAGGCCGCGGGCGCCGACGGATGCCACGTCGGGCAGGACGACATGGACGTCCCCGAGGCGCGTGCGCTCGCCGGCGACGGAGCCATCGTCGGGCAGTCGACGCACTTCCCCGGCGAGATCCAAGCGGCGACCGAGGCCGACTACATCGGCGTCGGACCGGTCCACGCGACGCCGACGAAGCCCGGCCGTCCCGCCGTCGGGCTTGAGCTCGTGAGGTTCGCCGGCGCGCACGCGCCGGTACCGTTCTTCGCGATCGGCGGCATCGACGGATCGAACGTCGATGCCGTCGTCGAGGCCGGCGCGCGCCGCGTCGCCGTCGTCCGAGCGATCGCCGACGCTGCGGACCCGCGGGCCGCCGCGGCGCAGCTGCGCGCCGCGATCGTCGGGGAGCCGATCGATGGCATCGCGTAGCCGCAAGCGCAGGCCGGGCGACGCGCCGGACGCGACACCCGACCCGCCGCGCGATCCCGGGCCGCCGGACGCGTCAGCCGACCCCCCACGCGATCCCGAGCCGCCGGACGCGACACCCGACCCGCCGCGCGATCCCGGGGCGCCGGAGGCCGCGCCCGACCCCCTGCGCGATCGCTACGCCCGTGGCCGCGCGCGCGACGAGGCGATCCGGATGAACCTCGAGCCGCTGGCGCCCGGAGAGCGGCCGGGCGCGGTCACGATCGCCGCGATCGTCGCGTTCGGCTTCGCGATCGCGAACGTCGTCGCAACGCTGACCGTCGACGACCTGTCCTCCACCGGCGGCAACCCGACGGCGGTCGCCATCGTCACGACAGCGCTCCTCGCGCTCGCCGGCGCCGGGATGCTCGCACGCCAGTACTGGGCGGTGCTCGGCTTTCAGTGCATCCTCGGCCTGCAGATCGTCGGCTTGTCGCTCGCACTGTCGCGCGTGCAGAAATGGTGGATCGGGCTCGGCGTGGTCGTCTTCATCGGCCTGCTCGGCTGGCTGTTCTGGAAGCTCATCCGCGCGATGGCGCGTCTGCAGATGCCCGACCGCCCCGGCACTGCCGAATCGCAGCCATAGCCACGCGATAGCCTCAAGCGCCCTATGCCAGAGACCTCTTATGACTGCATCGTCATCGGCTCGGGCCCCGGCGGATACGTCGCGGCGATCCGGGCCGCGCAGCTCGGAATGAAGACCGCCGTGATCGAGTCCGACCAGGTCGGCGGGCGCTGCCTGAACTATGCGTGCATCCCCGCGAAGGCCGTGCTGCGAGTCGCCGACGTGCTCGGCGAGATTCGCGAGGCCGGCGACTACGGCATCACGGTCTCCGAGCCCACCGTCGACTTCGACGGCGTCGGCGCGCGCCGCAAGAAGGTCATCAAGACGCTCACCGGCGGCGTCGCGGGGCTGTTCAAGAAGAACGCCATCGACGTCATCGAGGGCCACGGCGTCGTGACCGACGACGCCAACGTCAAGGTCGGAGGCAACTTCGACGGCACGGAGATCGGGGCGAGGTTCGTCATCCTCGCGACCGGCTCGGTCTCCAAGCCGCTGCCGGGCACGCGCTTCGGCGGCCGCGTCATCGGCACCGAGGAGGCGTGGGCGCTGACCGAGCTGCCGGCCACGCTCGCCGTCGTCGGCGCGGGCGCGTCGGGCACCGAGATCGCGTCGGCCTACGCGCGGCTGGGCTCGGACGTCACGCTCTACGAGGGCCTTGATCGCGTGCTGCCGACCGAGGACCCCGACATCTCGAAGATCGCCGAGCGCGGCTTCAAGAAGCAGGGGATCAAGGTCCGCACCGGCGTCTTCGTCGAGGATGTGACATCGGGCGACGACGCCGTGTCCTTCACCGTGGCCGGCGAGCCGAGCAGCGCCGAGTGGCTCGTCATCGCCGCCGGCCGGGCGCCCGACGTCGAAGGGCTCGGCCTCGAGGAGGCGGGCATCGCGCTCTCCGACGACGGCCACATCGAGGTCGACGGGGCGATGCGCACGTCGCTGTCAGGCGTCTACGCGATCGGCGACCTCGTGCACGGCCCCGCGCTCGCGCACAAGGCGTCCGACGAGGGCATCATCGCCGCCGAGGACGCAGCCGGCCTGGAGACGCACGCGATCGCGTACATCGACGTCCCGCGCGCGACGTTCTGCTACCCGAACGTCGGCAGCTTCGGGCTGACCGAGCGCCAAGCGATCGACGCCGGCCACGACGTCGTCGTCGGGCGCTGCAGCTACGGCGCAGTCGGTGCCGGCACGGTCTACGGCGACCGCACCGGCCTCGTGAAGATCGTCGGCGACAAGACCTACGGCGAGCTGCTCGGCGGCCACATCGTCGGCACGCGCGCGACGGAGCTCATCCAGGAGCTCGTGAACGTCCGCGCGCTCGAGGGCGGCTTCGGCGAGATCGCGCGGATGGTGCACGGCCACCCGACGCTGTCGGAGGCCGTCATGGAGGCGGCGCGTGACGCCGACGGCTGGATCATCCACGGCTGACGCGCCGGCGTTCTACTTCGACCTCGCGGTCCCCGAGTGCTACCTCGTGGCGGAGCGGATCCTTCGCACCATCCCTGTGGCGTGCGAATGGCGCCCGGTACTCGCGTCAGAGCTTGGCGGCGGAGTCGGGTTCGGCGGTTGGCGCTGTGCCGAGGAGCGCGAGATCGAGCTGTCGCACTTCGAACGCACAGCCGCGCGGCACGGCCTGCAGCCCGTCCGCTGGCCACCGGATCTGCCGTGGGACTCGACGGACGCGATGGTCGTCGCGACCTACGCCGCGAGCATCGGCCGCGCGGTCGCGTTCGCGCAGGCCGCGTTTCGCCAGATCTACGCCGGCGGCCGCGACCTCTCCATCTTCGACAACGTCCTGATCGCGGCTGCGGCCTGCGAGATGCACCCGAGGGCGGTGCTCAAGGCCGTCGAGCGGCGATCGGCGCGAGATGCGCTTGCACGGGCAACGGCCGAAGCCGCCGAGCGGGGTGTGAGCGGCCTGCCGGCTATCTGGACCACCGCCGGGATCTTCGAGGGCGACGTGGGGCTCGACGAGGCCGGCGTCATGCTCGGTTGCGGAGCATGACTTGTACGAGACGAGTTGTGAGTCGTACAATCGACGCATGGCGACGATGAACGTCAGCGCCGCGCGCGACAACCTGCCCGACGCAGTGGAGCTGGCTCAGACCGAGCCTGTGTTCCTCGAGCGCTACGGCCGCCGCGCCGCAGTGCTCGTCAGCCCCGAGCGCTACGACCGGATGATGGCCGCCTTGGAAGATGCGGAGGACGTCGCGGCGTTCGACGCGGCGATGGAGGAGGAGGGTCCGAACATCCCCTGGGAGCAGGTGAAGGCCGACCTCGGCTGGGAGTGAGCGACTATCGCATCGAGCTGCGCCCGGCTGCCGCGCGTGCGCTGCGCAAGCTCGACCCAGCGGTGCGTCGCCGTGTGCAGGGAGCAATCGCGCTCCTCGCGCATGATCCGCGTCCGCCGGCCGCTCGCGCGCTGCGCGGCCGCCCCGGTCTGCGCATTCGCGTCGGCGACTACCGCATCATCTACACCGTCGCCGCCGACGTGTTGCTCGTCGTCGTCGTGACGCTCGGGCATCGTGGCGAGGTCTACGAACGGTGAGATTACGCGCCCGGGTGCAGCCCCCGGCGGCGCGGCGAGCTACCTTGCCGAGCATGAAGGCCAACCGCGGCTACCGCCTGCTCCACACACGTGCCAATCGCAGGCCGGCGCGCCTGGACCCGGCGCGCATCGACCACATCGAGGTCGTCGAAGTCGCGTCCGGGGAGGTCGTGCTCTTCTGGGACCTGCCGGCTCCCGACGCCGCCCGCCGCGCCCGCCGCCTGCGCGAGGATCTGAACGTCCTCGAGGTCGACGCGTTCATCGACCGCTGGTGCGCGCTCGACCTCGACTCGGTCGACGCGATCCACGGCGAGTAAGGGTTCGCGCCTCGGCGTCAGTCCTTGCGCCCGCTCACTCGAGGCAGTAGTCCAATCGTGTAGGCAAACGTGTCTCATCGTGTTACGCTCGTCCGATGTCCAAGCCGCAGCGCTCAGGCTTCGTGTCATACGCCCACGGCGATGCCCGCGTCGCGGAGCGATTTCTGGAGCTCATGCGCCCGCGCTGCGCGATCCTGCGAGCGTTCCGGATCGACAACTGGACCGACCGGCGGATCCTCGTGGGACACGACTGGGAGCACGAGATCCGGCGCGCGATCGACGCCAGCGACTTCGGCCTGTTGTGCCTCACCCCGAGCTTCCTTGCGAGCGAGTACGTGACGACGGTCGAGCTGCCGGCGCTCCTGCGCCGCGACATCGTCATCCCCGTGGTCCTCGAGGAGGTCGATCTCGCGCTCGCCGATCTTCAGGACCTGGGCGACCTCCAGCTCTTCCGCTACCGCCCACCGCGCACGAGCGACCCGCGCGCGTTCCGCGACTGCTCGGGCGCCAACGAGGCACGGTTCTGCGACGCGCTCGTCACGCAGATGGTCCAGCGCCTGGGTGAAGCTTGATGGCCGCCCGGATCGCCCTCGCCGCCGCGGGACGCTCGCTACGCCGGCTCGCCGAGCAGGCGCCGAGCCCCACGATGCGCGACCGCGTGACGCAACTCGCGACGCTGGCCGAGGCAGCCGAGCCGACCGCGCGCGAGTTGAGCCTCGGCGACGTCACCGGCGCGCTGTTTCCTGGCGACGCCGACCCCGTCGGGCGCTTCCGCGCGTTTCGCCGCTCACTGCGAGATCTCGCGGGCGAGCGCGGTGTCGAGCTCGCGTGTGAGGTGGACGGCCACAAGCACGCCCCGCCTCACGCACGGCGCTGCTGGTTCACCGGCACAGACGACGGCGTGCGTCAGCTCGAGCTTTTGTCCGAAGCCGCCACGACCCCGGTGGCCGGGGAGGTCGAGGTGCGGGCGCGGGCGCGTCGCGCGGTGCGGGTCTGCATCGACGGCATCGACGACAGGCACACCGAGGCGCTGTCGGCGAAGCTCCGCGCCGTGCTCGCGATCGATCGCGACCTGGATGTCGAGGTCTCCGACACGCGGGCGCTCGCCGGCGAGTCGCCCCACGACGTGCGATCGCGGCGCCTCGCACAAGCCGACGTCGCGGTCTGCCTGCTGAGCCCCGCCTACCTCGCCGCGCGCGGCAGTGACGATCTGAGCGATCTCGTCGTCGTGCCGGTCGCGATGGAGCACCTCGGCTCGGGCATCGAGCTGCGCGGCTTTCACATGCCGTTCGCGCTTGAGGGCACCCCGTTCGCCTCATGTCGCCGCAAGGATCTGTTCGTCGCCACGCTGCGCGACCAGATCGCCGAGCGCCTCAATCGTTCCACGGAGCCGGACGCTCCCGAGCCGCAGCGGGCGCAGGTCCGCGAATGGGAGCACCTCGTCCCGGACGACGACGACGGGCCGATCGTGGATGCCCGCGCCCGGCGGACGCAGCTCGATCGCCGCCCGCCGAGCCTTGAAGCCCTCGATGACACGGTCGACGTCCAGGACTACCTGCGCGACTGGGCAGACGGCTCGGCCGACCGCCCGTACCTCGTCATCTTCGGCGAGTACGGGATGGGCAAGACGACGGCATCCCAGGTCTTCACGCGCCGCCTGCTGGAGCGCCGCGGCGCCGGCGACGGCGAGGCGCGGCTGCCGATCTACCTCGACCTGCGCCGGCTGGGCGACGTCAAGCACGAGGAGCCGACGCTGCGGCGCATCCTCGACGACCTGCTGCAGCACGTCTGGGAGGCGGGCGGCGCCCACCCCGCGCCGACGGCGGACGAGGTCGTCGAGCAGGTCCAGCGCCGCCGAGCCGTCGTCATCTTCGACGGCCTCGACGAGGTGCTCGTCCACCTGCGCGAGACGCAGGGCCAAGCGCTGCTGCGCGAGCTGTGGAAGATCCTGCCGCCGCCGATCCTCGGCGACCCGGTGCGGCGCAAGGACGCCGGCCGGGTCGTCATGACCTGCCGGACGCACTTCTTCCGCACGCTCCGCGACCAGCACACGTACTTCCGCGGCGAGGATCGCGAGATCGTGGGGGCGGACTCCTACGCGGCGCTGCACCTGCTGCCGTTCACCGCCGATCAGGTGCGCGCGTACTTCGAGCGCCGCGAGACCGGCGGCGATGCCGGCGCGGTCGACCGGGCGGTCGAGCTCATCCGCCAGGTCCACGACCTCACAGAGCTGGTCCAGCGGCCGTTCAACCTGCGCCTCGTTGCCGACCAGCTCGGGGCGCTCGAGCGGCGGATCGCATCGGGCGAGCGGGTGAACACGGCGGCGCTGTACGAGGAGCTCGTCGCGACATGGCTCGACCGCGACCAGGGCAAGCACCAGCTCCCGCCGCGTCGCAAGATCCGCCTGATGGGCGAGCTCGCCGCGGAGCTCTGGCGCGAGGGTCGCCGGTCGCTGCCCGTCGACCGCCTGGAAGCGTGGCTCGAAGGCCGGCTGGACTGCGACGACGAGCTGAGGCGCTGGTTTCGGCTCGAGCGCGCGGACCTCGCGGTGGTCGCCGAGGATCTGCGCACCGCGACGTTCGTCGTGCGCCCCGAGGCGGAGGACTTCCAGTTCGCCCACACCTCGCTGCTGGAGTACTTCCTCGCGCTGCATTTGGCCGGCGCCCTCGCCGACGGCGACGGCGACGCATGGGCGCTGCCGATGATCAGCCCCGAGACGTTCGACTTCCTCGGCGAGATCATCGACGGCGCAGACGTCGAGGCGTGCAGGCGGGGGCTACGCGGTCTGCGCGCGCCATACCGCGCGCAGGCGTCCGAGCTCGCGTTCACGTACTGCGTCCGCGCGCTTGCGCGCGGCGCACCGGCGATCGCGCTGGCGGGCTTCTCGCTGGAAGGCGCGAAGCTGCGCGGGATCGCGATCACCGGCCCGCCCGGCGGGCCCATGCTGCCCCTGACGGACTGCGCGCTCGCCGGGGCCGACCTGCGCGAAGCATGCCTGCGACGCGTGCGCGTCGAACGCTGCGACCTGTCCGGCGCGCGGCTCGTCCGCGCGGAGCTCCACGACGGCGTGCTGGACCGCGTCGACCTCGACGGCGCCGACATGGCCGGCACGATCGTGCGCGGCTGCCGGCTGGCGAGCCTGGACCTGCGCGCGGCCCGCGCGCATCGCACCCAGTGGCTCGGCTGCACGGGCGACGAGCTGCGGTGGCCCGACGGCGACGAGCGGCATCTCTTTGCCGGCCCGGCGCCCGGGGACCTGCGCGTATCCCCGCCGTCGAGCGCAGGCGCGCGGCTGCGAGCCTTCACCGGCCACACCGGCGGGGTCATGAGCGTCGCGTGGTCAGCCGACAACACCCGCCTCGCCAGCGCCGGCGACGACGGCAGCGTGCGGATCTGGGACGCCGGCACCGGCGAGCACCTGCACCACCTCAGCGCCCACACCGGCTCGGTGATGAGCGTCGCGTGGTCAGCCGACAACACCCGCCTCGCCAGCGCCGGCGACGACGGCAGCGTGCGGATCTGGGACGCCGGCACCGGCGAGCACCTGCACCACCTCAGCGCCCACACCGGCTCGGTGATGAGCGTCGCGTGGTCAGCCGACAACACCCGCCTCGCCAGCGCCGGCAACGACGGCAGCGTGCGGATCTGGGACGCCGGCACCGGCGAGCAGCTGCACCACCTCAGCGCCCACACCGGCTCGGTGAGGAGCGTCGCGTGGTCAGCCGACAACACCCGCCTCGCCAGCGCCGGCGACGACGGCAGCGTGCGGATCTGGGACGCCGGCACCGGCGAGCAGCTGCACCACCTCAGCGCCCACACCGGCTCGGTGATGAGCGTCGCGTGGTCAGCCGACAACACCCGCCTCGCCAGCGCCGGCGACGACGGCAGCGTGCGGATCTGGGACGCCGGCACCGGCGAGCACCTGCACCACCTCAGCGCCCACACCGGCTGGGTGATGAGCGTCGCGTGGTCAGCCGACAACACCCGCCTCGCCAGCGCCGGCGACGACGGCAGCGTGCGGATCTGGGACGCCGGCACCGGCGAGCAGCTGCACCACCTCAGCGCCCACACCGGCTCGGTGATGAGCGTCGCGTGGTCAGCCGACAACACCCGCCTCGCCAGCGCCGGCGACGACGGCAGCGTGCGGATCTGGGACGCCGGCACCGGCGAGCACCTGCACCACCTCAGCGCCCACACCAGCTCGGTGATGAGCGTCGCGTGGTCAGCCGACAACACCCGCCTCGCCAGCGCCGGCAACGACGGCAGCGTGCGGATCTGGGACGCCGGCACCGGCGAGCAGCTGCACCACCTCAGCGCCCACACCGGCTCGGTGATGAGCGTCGCGTGGTCAGCCGACAACACCCGCCTCGCCAGCGCCGGCAACGACGGCAGCGTGCGGATCTGGGACGCCGGCACCGGCGAGCAGCTGCACCACCTCAGCGCCCACACCGGCTCGGTGATGAGCGTCGCGTGGTCAGCCGACAACACCCGCCTCGCCAGCGCCGGCGACGACGGCAGCGTGCGGATCTGGGACGCCGGCACCGGCGAGCAGCTGCACCACCTCAGCGCCCACACCGGCTCGGTGATGAGCGTCGCGTGGTCAGCCGACAACACCCGCCTCGCCAGCGCCGGCGACGACGGCAGCGTGCGGATCTGGGACGCCGGCACCGGCGAGCAGCTGCACCACCTCAGCGCCCACACCGGCTCGGTGATGAGCGTCGCGTGGTCAGCCGACAACACCCGCCTCGCCAGCGCCGGCGACGACGGCAGCGTGCGGATCTGGGACGCCGGCACCGGCGAGCACCTGCACCACCTCACCGCCCACACCGGCTCGGTGATGAGCGTCGCGTGGTCAGCCGACAACACCCGCCTCGCCAGCGCCGGCAACGACGGCAGCGTGCGGATCTGGGACGCCGGCACCGGCGAGCACCTGCACCACCTCAGCGCCCACACCGGCTCGGTGATGAGCGTCGCGTGGTCAGCCGACAACACCCGCCTCGCCAGCGCCGGCAACGACGGCAGCGTGCGGATCTGGGACGGTGCGACCGGCGAGCCCGTGCTCGCCATCCATCTCTTCGACGGCGACGAGCGAGCGGTCCTCGCCGGCGGCCGGGTCGCGTCCTGTTCGGCCGGCGCATGGCGCTGGCTGGGGTGGATCGCGCCCTCTCCGCTGACCGGCGTCCCGACGCGCTATCCCGCCGAGGTCTTCGGTCCGCTGCCGGTGCACTCGCCGGCCGCCGCGGCGACGGCGACCTGACGCCAGCCCCCCGACGCCGCCGCAGGCCGAGCCGGCCACGCGAACGCCCCCTCCCCGGCGACGGCGCCTACAGCAGCTCGAGCACCTCGCGCGCCGACCGCAGCCCCGCGCTCACCGCGCCGTCCATGTAGCCGTTCCAGTAGGTCGCCGTCTCGGTGCCCGCCCAGTGGATGCGGCCGACCGGCTCGCGCAGCGCGGCGCCGTAGCCCGTCAACACGCCCGGCGGCGCGACGGCGACGGGGCAGCCGCGCGACCACGGCTCCTGCGACCAGTTCATCTCGACGTAGTCGATCGGCGACAGCGCCCGCGGACCGAACGCGCGGGCGAACGACGCCAGCGCGGCCGCGCGCCGCTCGCCCTCCGAACGGCGCTCGAACCGGCGGGCCTCGTCGCCACCGGCGAACCCGAGCAGCGCGCCCGGCGCGCCGGACTCCGGCGAGCTGTCGAACGTGATGTTCAGCGGGCCGACGTCGGAGACCGACGCGCCGGTCAGGCCATCGGCGCGCCAGAACGGACGCTCGTAGATCGCCTGCACCTTGACCATGTGGCCCTGCGGCAGCCGCTGCGTCAGGCCGTCGCGCAGCGCGGGCAGCGCCGGCTCGTACTGGATCCGGCCGGCCAGCGTCGGCGGCAGCGCAACGATGACGCGCCGCGCGCGGTTGACGTAGCGATCGGAGACGACGTCGACGTAGCCGCGCCCGACGACGATCCGCCGCACCGGCGAGCGCCGCACCACGCGCCGCCCGAGCTGCCGGGCCAGGGCCAGCGCGATCGCCTGCGTGCCGCCCGCGATGCGGTCCTGCTGCGCGCCGTTGCGCGTCGAGAAGTTGCGCTGAAACGTGCCGGCGTTGCGCTCGTCGCCCGACGCCGCGATGAAGAACAGCGCGAACAGCAGCGAGATCTCGCGCGGCTCGGCCCCGAAGATCGCGCGGATCGCGGCGGTCGACTGCGCGCGGAACCGCGCGCCGTTCGTCGTGTTGGCGCGGATCCACGACTCGAGCGACTGGCTGTCCCATTCGGCGGCCCGCGCCGCCGTCCACGGCGCATCGACCGCAATCCGCGTCGCCATCTCGTCGAGCGCGGTCACCGTGAGCAGGAGGTCGGGCAGGGCGAGCAGGTCGGGCGGCGCCTGCCCGGTGAGGCCGCCGTCGGCGTAGGTCGTTCGCCGACCGCCGGCCACGTAGACGTTGTCGCCCTGTGCGTAGGAGGGGAACGTGCCGATGCCGAGCTCCGCGACGAGCGCGGCGATGTGGTTCTGCGTCGGGCCGATGAACTCCGCGCCGAGGTCGACGACCTCGGCGCCGCCCGCCACCGTCCGGCTGAGCATGCGCCCGCCGACCCGAGCGCGCGCCTCGAGGACCGCGACCGAGTGCCCGGCCCGTGCGATCTCGCGCGCCGCGACGAGCCCCGACAGCCCCGCACCCACGACGACGACGTCCTCGCGCCGGCGCGTGCGGCGGCGTCCCCGCCCGGCGGCGCGAGCGACGCCGCCCGGCGTACCCGCCGCCAGAGCCGCCGCGCCGGCCGCCGCGCCGGCCACGAGCTGGCGCCTGCTGATCGGCCGCGCGCTCACCCATGCAGCCTCGCGAGCGCCGCGGTGCACTGTCAAGCGCCAAGAAGATCGGGCGCTCGTCGAAGCGGCACCGCCACAACCGCCCGCTAGGCTGATTCACCAGATGGCCGAGCCCCTCGCACAACCGACG
>CAWEOF010000041.1:0-28633 GCA_963810605.1 uncultured Actinomycetes bacterium | reverse complement strand
GCTACGCACCCTACTGCGCGCGGTGGCATGCCGCGCCGCGGCGTGGGCGGGTACCGACGAAGCGCCCGCGAAAGAGCTGCATCGCGTCCGGTGCGGCGTCGTTGACGACGGCGCAGCGCAGCTCTCGACCGTACGCCGGCAGCGCAATGTTCGCGGCGGGCCGCATGGTCGCGGGTCCGGTCAGCCGCCTGACAGCGACGGCAGTCAGGGCTCGACGAGGCCGCGCCGGATCGCGTAACGCGTGAGCGCGACACGATCACGCAGGCCGAGCTTGTCGAGGATGTTGCTGCGATGGCGCTCGACGGTCTTGTCGCTGATGTGCAGCACACCGCCGATCTCGCGGCTCGTCATGCCCTCGGCGATGAGCTTGAGGACCTCCGACTCGCGGAACGAGAGCGGATCCTCGGGCGGTTCGCCGATCCCCCGGTCGAGGTAGTCGCGGACCAGCGCCGCGACGCCGCGCGGATACAGAAACGGCTCGCCGCGCATCGCCGCGCGGCAGGCCTGAATGAGGTCCTCGTGAGCCGCGGACTTCAGGATGTAGCCGCACGCGCCGGCGCGCAGCGCTTCGAAGAAGAACTGCTCGTTGTCGTGCATCGACAAGATCAGCACACGCAGGTCCGGACGGTGGTCGGTGAGCTGCCGCGCCGCCTGAATGCCGGTGAGCCTCGGCATCGCGACGTCCAGCACGGCAAGGCCGATGTCCTCGGACAGGCCGGCGGCGACGGCCTGCTGACCGTCGCTGGCTTCAGCCACGACCTCGAAGTCCGCCTCGGCGTCGAGGATCATCCGCAGTCCGTGTCGCACGAGCGTGTGGTCGTCAGCGAGCAGGACGCGGGTCACGGGCGGCAGCCGTTCTCGTGCCGCCTGGCGAGCTGCAGGAGGACCACGGTCCCGCCCGACGGGCCCGCGTCGATGCGCAGCGTTGCGCCGATCGACAGCGCTCGCTCGCGCATCGTGCGGATTCCGCCGCCCGCGCTCGTGGGCGCCTGGCCGATCCCGGCACCGTCGTCGTCGACTCGTAGCGAGACCGCGCCGTCGACGCAGCGCAGGACGAGCTCGATGCGCCGGGGGCGGGCGTGGCGGACCGCATTGGTCAGTCCCTCCTGCGCGACGCGGTAGATGACGAGCTGCTCATCCTCGCTGAGCTGCGGCAGTTCGCGCTGCAACGTGCGTCCCACCGGAATGGCGGTTCGATGCGCCATGCCGTCCGCGAGGCTGGTCAGCGCGGGAACGAGACCGAGCGTGTCCAGCGCCTCCGGTCGCAGATCGCGCGCGAGGCGCCGGACGTCCTCCACCCCCGCCAGCAGGCCGTCCCGAGCGTCGATGCATTCGTCGCGCAGGTCATCCCCGGCGCGCGCTTGTATGCGGTCCAGCTGCAGCGCGATGGCCGTCATCGTCTGGCCGATCTGGTCGTGCAGCTCGTCGGCAACCCGGCGTCGCTCGCGCTCGCGCTCGCTGAGCGCGCGCAGGCCACTATCGCGCCGCTCGCGTTCGAGGCGGTCGAGCATGTCGTTGAACGCCTCCGCGAGGACGGTGACCTCCGAGCGCTGGCGAGGGATCGGGATCCGCTCGCCCGGGATCAGCGGATCGACGGACTGCATGAGGTCCGTCAGCCGCTCCACGGGTCGCACCGCACGCGTGATGAGCGCGAAGTTCACCGCCAGCATCACGACCAGGCCGCCGACCAGCACCGGCACCCGGCCGTTCGCCGGCTCGACGATGAGCACCACGCACGCCACCGCGAGCACCGTCACGTTGGGGATGAACAGCCGCCAGAACAGCGACGCGTGGCCGATCTCCATGGGCACGACCGTACCCCGTCAGCTCGCTGACGCGCGAACCTCGTCGCGCGCTGTCACGCCTGCGGCTGCGCCACCTCCGGGCAGCCCACGCCGCGGAATCTGCTTGTCGGCGATGACCGCGAGGCCGTGCCGAGCCGAGTGTTCAGGAGGCGAGGCACTTGCGTCCGCGCGCGGTGAGGCGGATCGTGCCACTCCGGCCTACCGCGAGTGCTCGCTCGATCGTGGCCGCTGTGCGGGTCAGCGGGACCACGACGAACTCCAGATCGCTGACGCCGGCAGACCGCAGCCGCCGATCCAGCGGCGCGTAGACGCCCCTGATCGCGGCCACGCGCGCGGTCGACGTCAGCAGGCAGAACGCGGCGTGGTCCACGCCGACGTAGACGCGGTGGCTACCGGCGGTCGTCGAGATCTGCTGGACGTACAGCGGCGCGCGCTTGAACGCGAAGTCGTCCATCGCGCGCTCATACGGATCGCCGGCAGTGGACGGCGTCTTGGGCGCGGGGTCGCTCTGCGCGAGCTGCTCGAGCTGCTGCTGGGCGCGATCGACGCCCAGCCGGTCGCCCGCGAGCGCGGCTTGACGCATCGCGCGCAACGCGTCGTCGACGAGGCTGTCGTGACGCTCGACGGCCGGCCGGTTGACGGCGACCGTCGCCGGCGACGGCGCGGAACGGCCGGCATCGGACCCGCAGGCACCCGCGCTGATGCCGAGCGCGGTCGCGCTTGCGATCACAGCGACACGTCGTGCGGTGCCCACGGCCGCCACTTTAGTCCGGCGTTCGGGCGGGTGGCGGAGGGTGTCCCGGCGGCTGAGCCCTCGACCGTCGCCGCTGCGATCAGGGGCGTCCTCGACATCCTCCCGCGGTGATGCCGCGCGCCGCGCAGACCATCCGGTCACGCCGCCGCGCGCGCGTACGGCTGCTGCACGACATCGCACGTCGGCGGGTCGCCGTGGAGGATCCAGCCGCTTCCGGGAACGCGCGACACCTGGCCTTGTCGCGCAAGCTGTCCGACCGAGGAGCTCACGGTGGGACGCTGCAGGCAGGTCAGCTCGGCGAGCAGCTGGTGTGTCAGCGGAACGGGGACGACCACCCCGCGCGGTGTCACCCGGCCCCAGCGATCGGCCAGGTGCCAGAGCACGAGCAGCACGCGAGCATCGGCGCTGCGCACATGCGCGATCGTCGCCTGGTGGACGAGCGAGCGGCAGTGCCGGGCACTACGCGCAAGCAGCGCGGCCGCGATCGTCGGCCAGCGGGCGGTGCGGGCTGCGAACTCCGCGTCGAGGGACGCCAGCGTCGTCGGCGCCAGGACGCGCCAACGGCAGCGCGCGGACACGGAGTCTGCGGGATCGTCGCCGTCCCACGGCCGCAGGAGGTCGCCGGGGCCGACGATCTCCGAGCAGTCGCGTCCGACGAGCTGCAGGGTCCGCACGAGCAGGCCGTCGACGACGAGCAGGCCGAGATGGCCGGCGAGGTCGGGGCCGTCCGGCGGCGGCTGCCAGGACCCCGGGCTGATGCGGAGACGAGGTGCGACGAGCTGTGACCGAAGGGTCGACGCCGCCGGCTCGCGGATGCCTTGCAACAGATCCGGGTCGCGGTCAAAGACACGAACGACGTCGGGGCGCGAGAAGTGCATGTCTGGCTCCTGCCCCGCGGGCTTGCAACTCAAGTGGGGGCAGACCCCCAAACGCCACCAGGGAAGCCACCAACCGGAGTCCCGGTTTGCGATCTTCGAGGCTCGGCCGGTCGCGGGTTGGCGCCGCTCGTGGAACGCGTACGTCATGTGGATGACAGGCGCGTTTCCGCACGAGGCGCCCGGGGCACGCTACACCCATCGTGGAGCGCCAATCGGGAGGGTTTGAATGCGGGGCTGCAACCGTAGGGGCGCCATCGGCGCGTTGATCGCATCGATGGGAGCCGGTGCCGTGTGGGCTGCCGCGCCGCAGGCGAAGATCACGGAGTACCCCCTCGACCCGTCGGCGACGCCGCTGGCGCAGGCGATGGCCCGCGACGGGCGCCTGGTGCGCCGCGCGGTGTTCTCGGCGCTGCCGCCGAGCTCCAAGCCGGCCGCCGTGTCCACCACCCGCCTGGCCGGTTTTCCCACGCGCGGCAACGCGTTCGCGATCCTCTCGACCGGCAACGCCCGGATCGCCCCCAAACCGAACAGCAGCGGCGATACGGGCTCCGAGTCCAGGGGACCGTCGATCCGGGGCGCCCGCGATGTCGTCATCATGCGCATCGATCTCCGCGTGCCCGCCGGCGCGAACTGCCTGAGCTTCGACTTTCGCTTCTTGTCGGAGGAGTTCCCCGAGTTCGTCGGAGACGATTTCAACGATGCGTTCATCGCCGAGCTCGGCAACTCCGACTGGAAGGCGGCGACCAAGCAGGACCCGACGATCACGTCACCGCGCAACTTCGCGACGGACACGAAGGGCTCGGCGATCCGCATCAACAAGACCGGCAAGACGGGCATGACCGCGTTCCGGGCGAGGGGCACCACCTACGACGGAGCCACGCGCCTGCTCCGAGCCTCGACCCCGATCAAGCCGGGGAACCGCAAGCTCTATCTCTCGATCTTCGATCAGGGCGATCGCATCTACGACTCTGCGGTATTCCTGGACAACCTGCGCACGTCGCGGGCGAAGGAGTGCCGGACCGGGGTGCGTGCCGCACCATCGTGAGCGAGACGGGTGCGGCCACGAGCGGTCGTCGAGCAGCGCGGGCCGCACGCTTGCGGCTGCGACTCGTCCTCACGGTCGTGGCGCTCCTGCTCACACCTGCGGCGGCCGAGGCCCGGCCGTCGCAGGACACGATCTTCGAGGCGCCCCGCGAGTTGCTCTCCGACGACGCGGAACTGCGGACCAAGACGCTGCAGGAGATCGCGTCGTTCGGCGTCCAGCGGTTGCGCGTGATCCTCTACTGGCAGTCGGTGGCTCCGTCGCCGGACGCCCGGCGCATTCCTGCCTTCGACGAGCGCGACCCGGGTGCCTATCCGGGCTTTGCGCGCTACGACAGGCTCCTGTCAGAGGCCCGCGCGCTCGGCCTGCGGATCCTGCTGACCGTCTCCGGCCCGGTGCCGCGCTGGGCGTCCCGAAAGGGCGCCGACCACCTCACCCAGCCGAGTCCGGTGCGCTTCGAGCGCTTCGTGACCGCCGTGGGCCGGCGTTACGCTGACGTCGTCGACATGTGGGCGATCTGGAACGAGCCCAACCACCCCGGATTCCTGCGCCCGCAGTTCAGCGGCCACGGCACCAGCCGGCGGGCACGTTCGCCGGCGCTGTACCGCCGGCTGTTTCAGGCCGGCGAACGCGGCCTGCGGGCCAGCGGCAATGGTCGCGACCGGATCCTCATGGGCGAGACCGCGCCACGCGGAACGCGTAGCGTCGTCGCGCCGCTTGCGTTCCTGCGCGGCTCGCTGTGCCTCAGCTCGAGCTATCAGCGCCGCAAGGGCTGCCACCGCCTGCCGGCCGACGGCTACGCGCATCACGCCTACACGACGAGGCTCGGGCCGTTCTTCGTGCCGGCGGGTCGCGACGACGTCACGATCGGGGTACTGCACCGCCTCAACCGCGCGCTGCATCGCGCAGGGCGGACGGGCGCGATCCGAAAAGCCATGCCGATCTATCTCACCGAGTTCGGGATTCAGTCAAAGCCTGATCCGATCGTCGGCGTGAGCGAGACGCGGCAAGCCGAGTACCTGGCCATCTCGGAGCAGATCGCCTACCGCAACCGCAGGGTGGCGAGCTTCTCGCAGTACCTCATGCGCGACAGCGAGCCGACCCCCGGCGTGCCGGAAGCCGAACGCTATGGCGGGTTCGAATCGGGGCTGCGCCACTCCGGCGGCAAGCCCAAGCGCGCGTACGACGCGTTTCGCCTGCCGCTCGTCGCCGGCCGCTCGCGAGGCGCCCGTGTCTCGCTGTGGGGCCATGTCCGGCCGGCCCGAGCGGTGACGTCCGTGTCGATCGACATGCGCACGCGCGGGTCACGGCGGTGGCAGTTCCTCAGGCGAGTGAAGACCGACTCCCGCGGCTACTGGTCGACGGCGACGCGCTTCCGCGCGGACCGCCGCTACCGGGTCCGCTGGGCGGCGCCCGGCGGCGAGAAGTTCGCCGGACCACTGACGCGCGTGACGCGGCGCTGACCGGCGCGGCCTGCGTCGGCCGCCGCGCCGCCTCGACGGGAGGCCGAGCCGGCCAGCGCATCACGGGTCGATCTGGATAACGCCGCCGCCCCTGACTTTGAGAATCCTGAGTCGGAGCCCCTTGGCGAAGAAGCCATCGTCCTTCGCTTTGAACGCCGCCGCGGTCTGAAAGACGCCGGACACCCATCGCTGTTCCCCACCACCGGGTCGCCAGACCGCCGCGTAGCTATCGCCGTCGAAGTGAAGATCCTGCAGCCGCAGACCCTGCGCGAAGTGCGTGGTGTCCTTGGCCTTCAGCTCCTCGAGGGACATCCCTGCCGACCACAACTGTGCCCCGGTGCCGGGCCGCCACACTGCGGCGAACGAGCCATCGTCGTCGGAAAGGTGCCGCAGCCGTAAACCGCTGGCGAAGTTCGCAGCGTCCTTGGCCTTGAAGCCGGACGCATTGAGGTCACTGGTCCACCATTGTGCGCCGGTTCCCGGGCGCCAGACGGCCGAGAAGATGTCGCCTTCGAAGTCCGCATCGAAGGCGTGGAGCCGAAGTCCCTGGGCGAAGCGTGCGCTGTCCCTCGCCTTGAAGTCGTCCCGAGACATGCCCTCGCTCCACCACTGGGCACCTGAGCCCGGTCGCCACACGGCGGCGTGGCGGGTGCCTGCCGGCTCTTCGTGACAGTCCAGTGCGTGAAGGCGGAGGCCTTGTCCGAAGAGTTGCGCGTCAATCGACTTCATGAGCGAGGTGTCATGGCCCAGGACCCATCGCTGGACCCCCGTCCCTGGTCCCCACACTGCGGTGATGATGAAGTTGGCGATCGCTGGCTGGGGCATGAGCGGACAGCTTTCCCTTGGCTGATGGTTGATGACGTAACGGGCGCGGCGGCGGAGGACTCCGTTCGCGGGTGGCGGCGGTCACGCCGCCACCCTCGCGCCCGTCTAGCCGCCCACTTCCTTCGAGAGCTCGCCGATCTCGCCGGCGACCGTGTGGATGTCTCGGGCCAGCACCCGTCGGATCTCCGCCGCGGAGGCTCTCGGGGAGCGCTCCGGCCGCGGTAGACACGCCGACGAGCGCGAGCAACCTGCCGATCAGCGGCCCGAACGGACCGATGTGAATCGGCCTGCCTCCGATGATGATCACGCCATCGCCGCCCTTGGTGATGCCGTAGAGGATCGTCCCGCCCAGCAGCGGCTCCGTGACATCCGCGACCGGCGGCTTGACGTCGCGGTAGGTGGCGAAGGCCAAGCCCGCGGACTTCACGGGGGTGCTCAGGATCGCGCCCGAAGCGCTCGCCGTGTCCGACGTCACCAGCCAGTGCTCGAATCTCTCGCCATCGGCGAGCGCAGCGAAAGCCGCGACGGTCTCAGCGTTCGGCGTCGGGACGAAGCCGGCGACGTTCGCCTGGGACGTCAGCGATGGGTCACTGGTGACCGTGACGAAATCCTCGTCGACGAAGTCGCTTGCCGCGATCGAGTACGCGTCGATCAGCACGCCGCCGCCATCGCCGCCGCGCCCGGGGAGAAAGTACCAGGCGACCAGCGTGACGTCGTCGTCTTCGACGACCGCGTTCAAGTCGGGATCTTGCTGTGTGCTCCCGCCGGCTCCGTTACTGACACTCCAGAACGCGAACGCCGGGTGGGCGGTGACACCGCCCGTCGGCGTGTACGGGATCGTGGGTGGTGCGTGCCTGGTCACCGGGCCGCTCGCGTTCGAGTCGACCTCCGGCAGATATGCCTCGACCCAAGGCGGGCCAGGCTTTCGCGGTTGACGATGGTGTCCGCCGCCGAGGTAGACGCGCCTGAGGACCGTAAGTTTGGGCATGATGGCTCCGTTCGGTGTACGTGAAGGTATGAAGCTGATAGGTAGCTTGAGGTGGTGCTGGCATGGCGCCGCCGGGCGAGTACGCCCAGCGGCGCCACGTCGCGGTGTGGCACTAAAACGGCGGATGCCAGTAGATGCCGACCGGGGAGGAACTCGTCGCGATGACCGACGGGGGAAAGCTCTGCTTCGCGAGGAACGTCCGGCGCGCGATGAGATTGCCGGGCACCGTCACCACGCAGACGACGAGGCCGGGATCGCACTGCTTCGTCGCCGGTCCGCGTGCGCCCGGCTCCACGATGCTGATGTACGACGATGCCGGCGAGCCGGCAGGCGCGCGCGCGGTCAGCGTCGCGGATTGCCAGTACCCGAGCTCCGTCGCGCTCGTGTTGAGCACGATCTGAGTCGACCAGTCCACGGCGGCGGCGCTGGAGCCGCCCGTCATGCCGACCGGATGGAGACCGAGCGGACTCAGCTTGCTGCCGTCGTCGGTGAGGCTCGTCGACTCCGCCCCCTTGGGGGCGATGTATGCGCGGTAGGTTGCGCTCGCGGCGAACGTCTTGCTCACCGCGGCCGTGCAGGTGCTCTTGCCCGCGCCGCATTCCTTCACCAGCCCGGTAGCCGTGCTGTAGATCATCAGGCGATACATGTCATCGCCGGCATTGGCGTCCGCAATGGTCCCGAACGTGACGTAGGCCGTCACGTTCGCCTCGCCGCCGACGATCTGGTGCGGGACGTCGACGTCTATCCCGGCTCCTGGCAGAAACCCGATGTCCGCTCGGGCGCTGGACTCCCCGAGCGGGGACATCGCAACCACGATCGCCGCAGTCCCGGACAGCAGCGCGGTTGCCCACCTGGCCCGGGCGGGCGGTCGTCGTGGCGCGGGGTCTGCGGTGGGACGACCCGCGGTGTCGGATTCGCGGGTGGTGAGCTTGGACATTGTGAGCATCCTTTAAGTGCGATTTGGGAAGGTGCCGCAGTGTCCGTGATGCACGACGGCTTTCGCATCGGGGTCGACCCCTGCTTTGGATGCATGTCACACAACCGCGCAAGTACACTCCTGGGAGGCCTCGTGAAAAGGGGCGCGCGCGAGCTCGCGCGATCGCACTCGTGAGCGATACGCGCATCAGGAGAAGTGATTTCGCGGCGATCGCTAACGCGACTTGTCCGCATCCGTGGTGTGCGATGACCGCGCCGGTGCGGGAATGCGCGCTCGGTCGCCTTTCAGCTTCACGCTACGAGATCGGTTGGCGTCCACGATAACGCCGGGCCTCCTTGAGCGCGCGGGCGAACTGGCCGCCGTGGATGGTGCCCTGCGCGCAGCGCGGGAGGGGGTCGGCATGACGCTCGTGCTCCAGGGCGCGGCAGGGATCGGGAAGACCGAGCTTGTCGGCGCCACAATCTCGCGCGCGCGGCGCGCGGGCATGCTCGTGCTTCGGGCGCGCGCTGACGAGCTGGAGCTGTCGTTCCCCTACGCGGTCGTCCGTCAGCTCTTCGAACCCGCTCTCCTGGCATCCGACGCCGCGCGTCGCGGGCGGCTGTTCGCGGGTGCGGCCTCCCTCGCAGCCGCTGTGGTCGACCCGCGGGCTGACCGCCAATCCATTGCCGTGGACGCGTCGGCCGTGTCGCACGGGCTGTACTGGCTCACGGCGAACCTGGCCGCAGATCGTCCGCTGGCGGTCGTCGTCGACGACCTGCACTGGAGCGACGAGGCCTCCGCGGCCTCGCTCGCGTATCTCGCTCGCCGGACCGACGGGCTGTCCGTGGCACTTATCCTCAGCGCGCGACCGTCGGAACCTGGAACAGTCGAGGAGCTGCTCACAGGACTGTGCACCACGGAAGGCGTCGTGCGCTTGCAGCCTCGGGCGCTGTCGTGTCGTGCCGTCGACGAGCTTGCGCGGGCGGCGCTCGGCGAGCAGGTGGCGCAGGCGTTCAGCGCGGCTTGTCACGCCGCCACGGGCGGCAACCCGTTCTACGTGACAGAGCTGTTGCGCCGGCTTCGCAGTGATCGGGTTGCCGGCGACGAGGCGAGCCTGACGGCTATCCATGAGCTAACGCCGCGAGCGGTGCTCGAAGCCGCGCTCGCGCGGCTCGCGCGGCTGCCGCGTGCTACCAGGCGCATTGCCGAAGCGATCGCAGTGCTCGAGCCCAACGCGGAGCTGCGCTGGATCGCGGCGATCACCGACCTGGGCATCGACGCGGTTGCGCCCGCAGCCGACGCGCTTTATCAGCTCGGCATGCTGGACTCAGTCGGTCCGTGCCGCTACGAGCATCCGATCTTGCGCTCGGCGGTTGAGTCCGGTGTCACACCCGCGCAGCGCGCTCTGATGCACCTCAGCGCCGCCCGCGTTCTTGCTCAGGCAGGGCTTCCGGTGGAGACGGTCGCGGCACACCTCATGCAAACAGCGCCGTCGGGCGAGGACTTCGTCGCGTCGACCCTGCACCAGGCCGCCAGCCGCGCGAGCGCGAGCGGCGCCCACGGCAGCGCCGCGACCTATCTCCAGCGCGCACTGGCCGAACGCCCTCCGCGCGAGCGGCGGCGCGCGCTCCTCCTGGATCTTGGCACGGCAGCCGTCAGCATCAAACGTCCGGACGCCACCGATCACCTACGCGAGGCGCTGGACCTCTCCGACGACCTCGATGACGCGGCGACGGCGGCCTACCGCCTCGGACAGGCGCTCATGCAAACCGGGGCGATCGACGACGCATACACAACCGTGGCACGCGTCGTGGCGCGGACGGACGGGCACGCAAGCCGCCATGTGCACAGGTTGCAGTGCTTCTTCGTAGCGATCTCCGGGCCTGCCGGCAGGCTCCGAGACACGGCCGACCGCGCCGCCGCGCTCGCGGCACGGACGCCCCCCGACGCGGGCAACTCCACGGTCGCGCAAGCCGCCCTCGCACTGTGCGACCTCGTCGCCGGGTCACCTCGGGAGCGCGTACGCCAGCGTGCGGAGAGCGCCCTGGCCGGCCGTGAGCGCCGCCTGCGCGCCGGATCGGATGCTGAGATCGGCATAGAAGCACCGGGCATGGCGCTGCTGTGGATCGACGAACTGGACCGTGCGACCGACCTGTTCACCGAAGCGATCGGCGACGCTTCTCTCGCCGGTCGCCTATCGGCGTTCGAGAGCCACTCGGCGCTCCGAGGGTTCGCGTTGCAGCGGCGCGGCGATCTCGCCGACGCATCGGCCGACCTCGAACCGATCCTCGCCGCCGCCGCGCAGGGTAGGTCACCCGGCCCGGCGACGCTCGTGGCACTGATCGCACAGGTGCTCCTCGAGGTCGAGCACGCCCGCGCGCACATCGCCGAAGCGCTCGCAAGCATCGCGCCGATCCCGGCGACGCTTGAGCGCACGCCGATCGTCGCGCTCCTGCGCCACGCACAGGCTCACGCCCAGCTCGCGCAGCGCAAGTTCGCGCCGGCGGCAACGACGCTCTCGACCGTCGGCGAGATCTGCGAAGCCAACTCAATCCGCGCGCCGGCCATGTTCCCCTGGCGCTCAGACCTGGCGCTTGCCTGGGCCGGCACCGACCGTCACCACGACGGCATCGAGCTCGCAACCGCAGAGCTGCAGCTCGCCGAGGGGTGCGGCGTGCAACGTGCGCGCGGACGGGCGCTGCGCGCACTCGGGCTGCTCGAGGGCGGCGCAGCCGGACTTGAGCTCCTGCGCGCTGCCGTCGCCGGCTTCGAGCTGTCCGCCGGGCGCCTTGAGCTCGGCTGGGCACATCTGGAGCTCGGCGCCGCGTTGCGACGCGCCGGCCGGCGCCGCGAGGCTCGCGATCCGCTCGATCGGGCGCTGCAGCGTGCCCATGCTTCGGGTGCCGAGCTCCTCGCGGAGCGTTGCCGCGAGGAGCTGCGCGCGCTCGGGGCGCGTCCGCGCAGCGCGATGCTGACGGGCACCGCCTCGCTGACTCCTGCCGAGCGCCGGGTGTGCCGGCTCGCCACGGAAGGACTGAGGAACAAGGAGATCGCCCAAGCGCTGTTTGTCTCGCTCAAGACCGTCGAGACACACCTGCGAAGCTCCTACCGCAAGCTCGACATTAAGTCCCGCAGCGAGCTGCGCCAGGTGCTCAGCGCGGCGTGAGCGCCGCACGCGACGCGAGCCGTCCCTCCAGACGGCGGTCATCAACTCGGGCAGCACCAGCAGGATCGGCTCATCGCGGCGACCGGACGAAAGCTCGTGCGTCAGTGGCTGCCGGGCAGGACGTCGGCGAGACCGACGAAGGACACGAGCCGGTCGAGGTCGGGCGAGGCGCGGCGCACGCTGATCCGGCGCCCGAGGCGGCGTGCCGTGAGCTGTAGCCGCGCAAGCGCCTCGATCGTGACAGCGTCAGCGGCGAGCGTGCGAACGTCGACGACGACGTCGGCGTCGCTGCCACTCAGCAGCGCGCGCAGGTGCGCGCAGAGCCGCGGCACGTCGCGCGCGGCGACTGGTCCGTCGATGACGAGGACGCCCACGCTCGGGTCGGGTCGGGTTGGCGAGGACACACGGGTCCCGAGGCTCGCGACCTCGAGGTGATCGCTTCAGATGCGCCCCATGCGCAGCGTCTCGACGGTCGTCGCGATCCGGCGCCGGCGCGTGTCCCCGGTCGTGGTGCGCGCGATCGAGCGCACGAGACGGCGCTGGTCGTCGTAGGACGCATCGGCGAAGCGCCAGCCGGCCTCGCCGTCGTCGGCCAGCGCATCGACGAGGTCCGGCGGCACCTCGAGACCGCGGCGTTCGGCGTCGAGCTCGACGTCCGCGGGGTCCCGCAAGCCCGGCGCCCGCGTGCCGCCGAGCTGAATGGCGGCGCGAAACGCGACCGCTGTCGGTGCTGAGTTCATGAGCGTGTCCTCCCGAGCGTTTCGAGTGCTGTTGGTACTGAAGACCCGCCGGCGGTCGAGAACTCATCGGTTGCCGGCGCGCCAAGCGGCATTTGCCGAGCGCGGCCCGCCGTCGCGGGGGGCGTGTGCGTATGCTCGCGCGCATGTCCACGGACGGCGGCGAGAACGCGCTCAGGTCGCCGCCGGGCCTGCCGGTTCGCGCGCTCGCGGGCACCGCGAGCGCGAAGCTGCTCGAAGCGCTGACGCTGGCCGGGCTCGTGCTGCTCGTGCCGCGAGCGCTCGGCGCGGCGGACTACGGCGCCTTCGCGGTCGCGCTGGCCGTCGCGACCGGGATCGCGACCGCGACGGGGATCGGCGGGCCGGCGCTGTTCGCGCGCACGCTCGGGCCACTCGCCGGCACAGAGCGCCGAGAGTTGGCGCGGGCGCTGGTCCGGCGGCTCGGCGCGGTGCGGGGCGCGGTCGTCGTCGCGCTGGCGCTCGGCGGCGCCGTGGGTGTGGCGGCGGCGCCCGGCACGGTGAGCGGGACGCAGATCGCGCTCGTGCTCACAGCCGTCGCCTTCGGCACGACCGCCACGCTGCTGTCGCAGCTCGCGCTCGGGCTTGAGCGGATGGCAGCGTGGAGCCTGCGCTACCCGCTGGAGAACGGCGTCATCGTCGTGGGCGCGCTCGCCCTGTACCCCGTCGCCGGGCTGGACGGTGCGATCGCCGCGATCGCGCTGGGAAGCGCGGCGTCGCTCGGTCTCGGCGTCGTCAGCGTCGGCCGGTCGCTCGGCGGGCCGCCGGGTGGCGTGCTGCCCGCGGGCGTGCTGCGCTTCGCGCGGCTGCAGGCCGCCGGAGGTGCGCTGACGCAGGTCGTGCACCGCGGCGCGGCTCCAGCGTGCGCGCTGCTCGGCGTGGGCGCTGCCGCGACGGGGCATGCGGCCATCGCGGCCGGTGCGGCGCTCGCGATCACCTATGCGGTCACGCAGACGACCCTGGTCGTGCTGCCGGGGGCCGCGCGGGCGTTCGACGGCGACACAGCGCAGTGCAGTCCGCTGGATGCTCATGACTCCGCCACCTCCGGCAGGGGGTCTGGCGCAATACGGCGGCTGTGTCGCCGTTTTTCGCCAGACCCCCCCGGCGGGGAGTCCGCGGCGCGGCCAGGAGCAGCGATCGCCGAGGCATCGCTGCGTCGTGTGGCCATCCTGGCCGCGATCGTGGTCATACCGACATGCGCCTTGCTCGCAGCTGCGGCCGAGCCGTTGCTGGTCGCCGGGCTCGGGGAGGACTTCCGGGCGGCCGCGCCCGCTCTGCGCATCGCCCTTGTCGCCGCCGCGCTCGCCCCGCTGTGGGCCTTGACGACGCAGCTTGCGGCGCTGCGCGAGCGTCCAGAGGCGCTGTTCGCCGGCGCGGCAGCCGGCGCGGCCACGTTCGTCCTCGTTGCCGCGATAGCGCTTCCGGCTGGCGGCGCGAGCGGCGCGGCCCGGGCGATGCTCGCGGGCGTCGGAGCCACCGTCGTGGGAACGTTCGCGGCGCTGCGAGCATGAGCTCGCCGGCGGTGTCGGTCGTCGTGGCGACGCGCGATCGTCCCGCGGCGCTCGAGCGCTGTCTCGCGGCGCTCGCATGGCAGACCGAGACGCGACTGGAGATCGTGGTCGTCGACGACGGGTCGGCGCGACCCGACCTCGTGCGGGCCGTGGTGGCACGCACCGCGGAGTCCTCGGAGTCCGGGGGCCGCCGCGCGTTGGCGGTGCGCGTCCTCGACGGTGACGCGCGCGGGCCGGCGGCGGCGCGCAACCTTGGCGCCAGGGCGGCGCGCGGCGCCGTCGTGTGCTTCACCGACGACGACTGCGTGCCCGGTGCGCTGTGGGCGCAGCGGCTCGGGGCCGCCTGCGCGGAGTGTGGCGCGGCGGCTGGCACGACCGTCGCCGACCCGCTCGCCGGGCGCGCGGCGGCGGCGTCGCAGCTCATCACCCGGACCCTGCAGGAGGCATCGCTTCACGGCGGCCTGCTCGGCTTCGCGCCGACGTGCAACCTCGCGTGCGGCGCCGAGGTCGCGCGGGCGCTGCCCTTCGACGAGTCGTTCCCGCTTGCGGCCGGAGAGGACCGCGACTGGTGCGCGCGGCTGGCCGCCGCCGGCGTGAAGCTGCGCTTCGTGCCGGACGCCATCGTCGAGCACCGTCCGCGGATGGGTCTCGCGGGGCTTGTGCGCCAGCAGGCGCGCTACGGGCGCGGCGCGGTGCGGTTTCGGTCCGCGGGCGAGGGGAGGCGGCTGTCGGGGCGAGCGTTCTATGGGCGTCTCGCGCGTGAGGCAGCCAAGGGCGGGCCGGCTGTCGCCGCGCTGGTGGTCGTCGCTCAGGTGGCGGTCGCGGCGGGGGCCGCACGCGAGGTTGTCCCTCGCCGAGGCTGACGGCGGGCGCGGCGGAAAGGCGCGGGCCGGCGGCGCGACGCAGCGCAGGGGCGGAGGCGACACGGCGGCGCCTGCGGGCCGGCGGCGTCCGCGGCGCGGCCGACGGGGCGGCGGCGTCTGCGGCGCGACGCGCGGGGCTGCGGGCGGCGCCGGCCGGTCGACCCGGTTCGGCGGGCCGCGTACGTGCCGGTCGGGGCTACGCGCCCGGGGACTCGAGGAGCGCCTCGCCCGCGAGGCCGTCGGCGCTCACGCCGCAGACCGCCGCGATCGTGCTGGCGACGTCGGCGAGGCGGTGCGCACCCGAGCCCGAGCGTGATGCCGAGCGACCCGGCGCGACGACGGCCCACGCGTCGCCTGGCGTGTGGTTGCCCGAGCGCCCGCTCCCGGCGCCGCTGCGCATGACCTCGCCGAAGTCCGGCGATGCGACGCCCGCAAGCGTCGTCGCCGGCCGCTCGCTCCAGCTCACGACGAGGTCCGGGAGCTGGCTCGCGCGCTCGCCGCCGTAGTGATCGGCGACCCGGTCGATGGCAGCGACGGCCAGCGCGCCATCCGGATCGCGGAACGTCCGCAGGCCGGCGGCGATGCGGTCCAGCAGCTCGTCGGCCTCCGCCTCGTCGACGATGCCGTCGCGCTCGCGGCCGCGGAGGTTGAGCCGCACGTAGCCCTGGTTGTCGGCGGGATGGGCGAACGCCTGCGTCGCCGACCAGTCCACGCCGCGCAGCTCGAGCCGCGCCGTGAGCTCGAGCGCCGTGCGATCGGGCAGCGCGTCCGCGATCGCGCCGCGGGCCCGCGGCGGGACCGCCCCGCGCAGCCGCCAAATCGCGCCCGCCGCGCCGTCGCCGGCCGGCAGCGGCCCGCCGGCGAGGACCGCCGCGAGCATCCCCGGCAGCAGGTCGGCGCGCGAGCTGTTGACGTCCATGCCGACGGCCGACGTGACGATGACGTCCGTGTCGCCGGGCAGCGCCGCGAGCGCGCGGCCGAAGGCACCGTCGACGGCCTCGTAGACGTCCGCGAGCGCGCCCGCGAGCAGCTCGCGGTCACCGCCCTCGGGTTCGGTGGCGAGCTGCGAGAGGTCCCAGAACTGGTGCCCGGCGAGGTGCGCCGCGCTGAACGTCAGCCAGACGAGGTCGTAGCGCTCGCGGCCGAGGAGGTCGACGGCGACGTCGGCCACGCGCGCCGGCGCCGCGACGAGCTTCGCGCGCAACGCGAGCAGCTCACGCGCCGTCGGCCGGCCGAAGATCTCGGTCGCCTGCGGGCCGCGCCCGTGGCGCCGGGCGAGCTCGCGCCCCAAGCCGCGCGGCAGCGACCAGCGCGGCAGCACGACTCGGTCGGCGAACTGCCAGCCGCAGACGTAGGTTCCGCGCCAGTCGCGCGGCGGGCGGCTCTCGTACGGGTCGATCGCGAGCGTGCGCTGCCCGGCGCGCGCCAGGCGCTCCCAGATCGCTGGCGGAGCCGGGAAGGCCGTCATGTAGCGCGCCCGCTGCGCGCCCGCGTCCCACTGAAACGGATAGAAGAGCCCGTGGTCGCCGATCTCGACGCCGCTGTAGAGCGTGTGAAACGCGCCCGCGGCGAAGTGGCTCGCGGGCGTCTTTAGCTTCAGCCTGCGCCCGCGCGCGATGAGGCCCGAGAGCGCCGGCAGCCGGCCCTCCTCGAGCAGGCGATCGACGACCGCGACGCTCGCGGCATCGAACTGCAGGACGCAGATCAACTGCGGGCGACCTGCGGGCTACCGTCGTCGACCTCGGTCGTGTCGCCGCCGACGGCGTCCGAGCGGCGGGCGGCGGCGAGCACGCACATCACCGCGGCGCCCTCTGCGGCCGTGGCCAGCAGACCGGGGCTCTCGCCGCGCAGCGCGCGGCCGTAGGCGTGAAGCTGCGCCGTGAGCGAGCCGACGAGCGGGTGCACACCGGGCGCGACCCGGCCGGCGACACCGCGCACGCGCCCACCCCGGTGGGCCCTGGCGATCCGCCGGCCGCGACCGTCGCGGACCTCGACGAGCTCGCGATAGGGGAGGTTCGTCGCGCACTCGATCCGCACCGGACCGCGCGACGTCGCGAGCGCGATGCCCGCGCGCTCGCGGTTGGCGTGAGCGCGTACCGCCAGCGGCACCGCCCCCGTCAGCACCAGCGCAAGGTCGATGAGGTGCGGCCCGAGGTCGAGCAGCGCGTCCTCTCCGCGCTGCAGCGGACGCCATGACGCGCGGCGGTAGTGCAGGACGAGGTGCAGCTCGAGGTCGCCCTCCGGCGGGACGCGCCGGGCGAGCTGGGCTCCCTGGTCGAAGCGCCGGTTGAAGCCGCAGTACGGCGCGGGCGAGAGCGCGGCGAGCCGTAGCGCCCCGGCCGCGTCCGGTGCCGGGGGCTTCTCGACGAGCGCGGCGATCCCGGCGGCCGCGGCTTGCGTCGCGGCGTCCTCGTGGTGCTCGGGCGTCGAGCAGACGATGACCCCGTCGAGCGGACCCGCCGCGAGCAGCTCGTTCGTGTTCGGGTGCGCCGACGCCCCGAGCTTCGCCGCGAGCAGCCCGCGGCGCGAGCGGCTGAGGTCGGCGACGGCGACGATCTCGATCCCGTCGGTGCGAGCGACCGCGGGCGCATAGCCGCGCTCGGCGAGCCTGCCGCAGCCGACCAGCCCGAGGCGCAGCGTCATCGCAACCGCCCGCGGGCATGCAGCGCGGCGCCCGCCGGGACCGACAGCGCGGCAGTGAGGTGATGCAGGAGGTGCAGCGGCACGCCCGCGAGCGCGAGCCGCAACCCCCCGCGACGACCGAGGAGGACGTAGAAGCTCATGTTCGCCGCAATCATGGCGATCAGCGCGGCGGCAGCGACGCCCGGCCGTCGCAGGACGAGCGCCGCGACCATCGCCAGCGCCGCCACGGTCGCCGCGCGATGGCGCCACGAGAGGTTCAGCGAGCTGCCCGCGCCGCCGCGTTCGAGTGCCAGCGCGACCCATGGCACACCGCGGGCCGCGAAGTCCGTGCGCACCATCGAGCGCAAGGTCCAGCGCTTGAGATGCGTCCCTCGCACAGCGGGGTCCAGTGCGATGCGCCCGCCCCCGGCGCACAGGCGCATGCCGAGCTCGACGTCCTCGATCGACGGCCGCGGAAAGCGCGCCGCGTCGAAGCCGCCGGCCGCGACGAACGCCTCGCGGCGAATCGCGCCGAGGCCGGCCCAGAACGTCTCGGCCGGACCGGGCGAGCTCGCGTGGACGTGATGGTGCAAGAGGTTGCGAAAGCGCGAGACGAGCTGCGGCGCGGCGGGCTCCGCGTCGTAGGCGCCGAAGACCGCGTGGAGGCCGGGGTCGGCGTCCAGGCGCGCGCGCAGCAGGCGCAGAGCGTCGGGGTGGACCTCGACGTCGGCGTCGACGAACACGACGATGTCGCCGCCGCCGCGGGCGACCCCGGCGTTGCGCGCCGCCGCCGGTCCGCTGCCGCGCGGGGTCGTGACGACCTGCACCGCGTGCGGCTCGTCGCAGCGCGCGAGCGCGGCGAGGCAGCGCGGGAGCGTCGGCGGGTCATCGGTTGCGGGGATCACGACAGTCAGCACGTTAGGACAGCCTAAGTTAGGGTGCCCTGCATGCGAGGTCTCGACGAGGCGCGTCCGGTCGCCGTGCTCGGCGCCGGCCCCGCCGGGCTGACCGCCGGCTACGTCCTCGCACGCGATGGCGAACCGGTCGTCGTCTTCGAGGCCGATACGCAGGTCGGCGGCCTCGCTCGCACGGTCGAGCGCGACGGCTATCGCTTCGATCTGGGCGGGCATCGCTTCTTCACGAAGTCCGACGAGGTGCGGCGACTGTGGCACGACGTGCTGGGCGACGAGCTGCTCGTGCGCTCGCGCCTGTCACGGATCTTCTGGCGCGGGCGCTTCATCGACTACCCGCTGCGGCTGGCCGACGTGATGCGCAAGGTCGGCCCGCTGGAGCTCGCGCGCTGTGCGACGTCGTACCTCGCGGCGGTCGCACGCCCGCGCCGGCGCGCCGCGGAGACGTTCGAGCAATGGGTCTGCGCGCGCTTCGGGCGGCGGCTGTACAAGCTGTTCTTCGCGGCGTACACGGAGAAGGTCTGGGGCGTGCCGGGCTCGGAGATCCGCGCCGAGTGGGCAGCGCAGCGCATCCGCACGCTCTCGTTCTGGCGTGTCGTGCGAGCGGCCGTGCTCAACGACGGCGGCGAGGTCCACAGCCTCATCGAGCAGTTCCACTACCCGCGCCTGGGTCCCGGGCAGATGTGGGAGGCGATGGCGGCGGAGATCGTCGGCGCCGGCGGCGAGCTGCGCCTGGCCTCGCGGATCACGCGGATCGAGCTCGACGGCGGGCGGGTGCGAGCCGTGCACGCCGGCCGCGACCGGCTGGAGGTCGAGCACGTCATCTCCTCGCTGCCGCTGCGCGACATCGTGTCGATCGCCCACCCGCCGCCGCCGCCCGCCGTCGTGGCCGCCGCGCACGGCCTGCGCTACCGCGACTTCCTCACGGTCGCGCTCGTCGTCCGCGGCGACGACCTCTTCCCCGACAACTGGATCTACGTCCACGACCCCGAGGTGCGCGTCGGGCGCATCCAGAACTTCCGCGCCTGGAGCGAGGCGATGGTGCCCGATGCCGATCGCACCTGCGTCGGGCTCGAGTACTTCTGCTTCGAGGGCGACGAGCTGTGGAGCGGATCCGACGACGAGCTCGTCGCCCGCGCGACCGCCGAGCTCGCGCGGATCGGGCTCGCGGACGCTGAGCGCGTCGAGGCCGGGTACGTCGTGCGCGTCCCGAAGGCCTATCCGATCTACGACGAGCACTACGACGAGCGCGTGCTGGTCGTCCGCGAGTGGCTCGCGCAGATCTGCAACCTCCAGCAGATCGGACGCAACGGCCTGCATCGCTACAACAACTCCGACCACTCGATGCTGACCGCGCTGCGGGCGGTGCAGAACGCCTGCTTCGGGAACGAGCACGACCTCTGGGCCGTCAACTCCGACGGCGAGTACCACGAGGAGCGCACGGCCCCCGAGCAGCCCTACCGCGCAGCGCCCGAGACGCCGGCGCTGCGCGAGGAGCTGGCTGCGGTGCTGGGGGAGCAGCCGAGCAGGTAGACGTGCCATTCGCCGCGGCTGCCGAGCAGCTTCGCGCGCGTCGCGAGCCGAATGCGGGCCGCGAGCGGGGTGCCGGGGCCGGCGACGAACGCGCCCGACCGCATCGGGGGGATACCGAAGCTCACGACCCGCGACAGCGCCACGTCGAGCTCCCACGCCAGCGCCGTGCGGACGAGGACGTCGCTCGTCGCGAGCCTGCCGCAGGCCAGCAGCGGCCGGCTCCCGACGTCGCGGACGAGCTCGCGCAGGCGGTCGTGCGAGCGGGCGATCCGCGCCGTGGTCGCCATAGCGTGCGGTAGCTCCTCGACGCGAGCGGGAAGCTGCGTCGCGGTGGCGGCGAGCGCCACGGCGCACGCCGCGACGACGAGGACGCGGCGCGCGCCGGAGCGGTGACCGAGGGCGAGGAGCTGCGCGAGACCCACGCCGCCGAGGACCCCGACGATCGCGATCGCGGGCGCCATGAAGCGCGGCAGGCCCGGGAAGCCGCGCGCGGCCATGACCGCGACGATCGCGACCCACGCAAGCGCGCCGCACGCGAGCAGGAGCACGGGCCGCGCGCCGTGCGCGGCGCGGCCCTCGGCACCGCGCACGACCTCGGCACCGCGCACGACCTCGGCACCGCGCACGACCTCGGCACCGCGCACGACCTCGGCACCGCGCACGACCTCGGCACCGGGCACGACCTCGGCACCGGGCACGACCTCGGCGCGGGGCACGACCTCGGCGCGCGCACTGGCGACGCCACGCCCGCGCGCGGCACGCGCGACGGCGAAGAGCGCGAGCGGCCAGGCCGCCATCAGGGGCATCATCCAGGCGCGCGACAGCACCTCGATCGCCTCGTGCGCGGGCGGACCACCGCCCCGCCGCGCGCGCTCGGCGCCGCTGAGCGCGCCGCCCGACGCCAGCAGGTCCGGCACGAACCACAGCGCGGGCACGGCGACCGCGACCGCCGCGACCGGGGCCCGCAGCGCCGGCTCGGCGCGCCACAGCCACAGCCCGAAGACGGCGAGCAGCGGCCAGACCTCTGGGCGCACGAGTGCCGCGAGAAACGCCAGTCCGAGCGCCAGCCCGAGCCGGCGCTCGACCGCCGCGAGCACCGCCGCGAGGACGAGGGCTGCGAGCAGCGGCTCCGCCATGCCTGCGGCTCCCTGGCGCGTCCACATCGTGACCTCGTCATGCAGCGCCAGCAGCGAGAGTGCCGCGAACCCCGCCGCAACCGCGCGCAGCCGGCCGTCGAGCCCGCGCGTCAGGCGGTGCGCCAGCGCGCCGGCCAAGACCACGCCGAAGAGCCACGACGCGCGCGTGAGCACGAGCCACAGCTCCGGCGCGACGTCGCCGGCGAGCGACAGCGGCGCGGCGAGGATGACCGGCAGCGGCTTCCACGACGGTCCGCTGGACGTGTCGAGCGAACCACCTGCCAGCTCGCGCCCCCAGACCAGCCACGCCCAGGCGTCGTAGACGGGCTCGTGCGCGACGGCGAGCGACGCCGCCGAGAGCAGCAGGCAAGCGGCGGCACAGAGCACGAGGTGACGGGCGGTCATCGCATGTTGGGTTAGGCTAGCCTAAGCTGCGGCTCTGCAGGAGCTTCGCACGTCGCGACCCAGGGAGCAGATCAGCAACATGGCCGCCATCCGACCTGTCCGCATCGTCGCCGCCTCGCTGCTGGCGATCCTCGTCACGGCCATCGCAGCGTGCGGCGGAAGCGACGAGCTGACGATCTACTCGGGGCGCATCGAAGCCCTCATCGGCCCGGCGATCAAGCTCTACGAGAAGGACTCCGGCGAGACGGTCAAGACGCGCTACGGCGACAGCCCGAGCCTCGCGGCGACGCTCGTCGAGGAGGGCAAGAACTCGCGCGCGGACCTCTTCTACGCGCAGGACGCCGGGTCGCTCGACGCGATCGAGAAGGCCGGCAACCTCGAGCCGCTGCCGGCAGACCTGCTCGACCAGGTGCCAGCGCGCTTTCGCTCTCGCACCGGGCGCTGGGTCGGCGTCACCGCGCGCTCGCGGATCATCGCGTATGGGCAGAAGGTGAAGACCTCCGAGCTGCCCGACTCGCCGCTCGAGCTCGCCGACGCAAAATGGCGGGGGCGCGTCGGCTGGGCCCCGACGAACGCGTCGCTGCAGGGCTACGTCACCGCGCTGCGCCTCGTCGAGGGCGAGGACGTCGCGCGCAAGTGGCTGAAGGGGATGGTCGCCAACGAGACCCAGGTCTTCGACTCCAACGTCCCGATTCGCGACGCGATCGCCAAGGGCGAGCTCGACCTCGGCCTCATCAACCACTACTACGTCGCCGAGGCGCAGGCGCAGAACCCGAACTACCCGGTCAAGGTGCACTTCCCGACGAAGGACCTCGGCTCGCTCGTCAACGTCTCCGGCGTCGGCGTCCTGGCATCGAGCAAGCACAAGACCGAGGCGATCGACTTCGTCCGCACGATGCTCACGAAGCCCGCTCAGGAGTACTTCGCCGACAGCTCGAAGGAGTATCCGCTGTCGGCGGGCGTCGCGCCGGCGAAGGAGCTCACGCCGCTTGACGAGATCCCGTCGCCGGACATCGACCTCGCCAACCTCGGCGACCTGAAGGGGACGCTCGAGCTCATGCGGGAGACGGGCGCGCTCTGACGCGCTCCGCGTGATGGCGACGAGCGCTGACCTCGTCGGGCTGGATGTGGCCGGAAAGATCGCGCCGCCGCCGCCGCCGCCGCGGGCTGCGGGCGAGCGCCGCGGGGCGCGCTGGCTCGGGGTCCGGCGGCCTCCGGCGCTCTTGTTCGGACTGGGCCTCGTCGTCGCGCTCGCGGCGGCGCTGCCGGCGCTCTACCTCCTCGTCGTCGTCGTCGGCGAGCGGGCCGTCGCCGCCGACGCGGTCTTCACGACGCGCTCGCTCGGGCTCGTCGTGCGCAGCCTGGGCCTGGCCGGCGCGGTCACCGCGGGGGCGATCGCGATCGCCGTGCCGCTCGCGTGGCTGACCGTTCGCTCCGACCTGCCGGGCCGCCGCGGCTGGGCGACGCTCGCGACGCTGCCGCTGGTCATGCCGAGCTACATCGCCGCGTACGTCTTCGTCGCGGTCCTGCGGCCGAAGGGCTTGCTGCAGGAGCTGCTCGCCCCGTTCGGCGTCCAGGAGCTGCCGCCGATCTACGGCTTCGCCGGCGCCTGGCTCGTGCTGACGCTGTGCACCTACCCGCTCGTCCTCATCCCCCTGCGCGCCGCGCTGCGGCGCCTGGACCCGGCGCTCGAAGAGGCCGCACGGGTCATGGGGCGCTCGCCGCTCGACGTCTTCAGAACGGTCGTCCTGCCGCAGCTCGCGCCGGCGATCGGGGCCGGCGGCGTCCTCGTGGCGCTGTACGTGCTCAGCGACTTCGGCGCCGTCGCGATCCTGCGCTTCGACTCGTTCACGCGCGAGATCTACATCGCGTTCCAGTCGGCCCAGCGGACCGAGGCGGCGGCGCTCGGGATGGTGCTCGTCATCGTGATGCTCGTCCTCTTCGCCGTCTACGCGCGGGTGCGCGGCGCGCGCGCCCTGCATCGGACGAGCCCGGGCACGCAGCGCCCGCCGGCTGCGGTGCGGCTCGGGCGCTGGCGCTGGCCGGCGCTCGCGTTCTGCTCGGGGGTCGTCGGGGTCACGCTCGTGCTGCCGGTCGGGGTGCTCGTCTACTGGGCGACGCGCGGCCTGTCGAGCGGCCTCGATGCCGGCGCGATCGCGGCGAACGCCGCCAACTCGCTGCTCGCCGCGTCGTGCGCCGCGGGCGCCGCGGCCGTCGCGGCGGTGGTCGTCGCGGTGCTGTCGGTGCGCTTCCCCGGCTATGCGACCCGCGCGATCGAACGCGTCGGCTACGCGGGCTACGCGCTGCCCGGGATCGTCGTCGCGCTCGCGCTCGTGTTCTTCGGCACGCGCGTGGCGCTGCCGCTCTACCAGACGCTCGCAATGCTCGTCTTCGCGCTGTCGATCCACTACCTGCCGCTCGCGGTCGGCCCGATCAGCGGGGCGTTGTTGCAGGTCCCGCCCCGGTTGGAGGAGGCCGCGCGAGGACTCGGCCGCACACCGCTGCAGGTCTTCCGGACGATCACGCGGCCGCTGGTGACGAGCGGCGTGCTCGCCGGCGCGGCGCTCGTGTTCCTGCACGCGCTCAAGGAGCTGCCCGCGACGCTGCTGCTCGCGCCGATCGGCTTCGAGACGCTCGCGACCGACATCTTCCGCCAGACGACCACCGGGTTCTACGAAGCCGGCGCGATCCCGGCGCTCATCCTGCTGCTCATCGCCGCGCCGCCGCTGTACCTTCTCAACGAGAAGAGCGTGACGTCCCCGTGAGCGACAACGGATCTGTGCCGACCTCCGTCGGCTTGCGCATCCGTGGCCTGGAGAAGTCGTTCGGGTCGGTGCGCGCCGTGGACGGCGTGGATCTCGAGGTGCGCGCCGGCGGGACGTGCGCGCTGCTCGGTCCGTCGGGCTGCGGCAAGACGACCACGCTGCGGATGATCGCGGGGCTCGAGCACCCGGACGCCGGCGAGATCGTCGTCGGCGGCCGCGCGGTCTCCGGCGACGGTTGCTACGTGCCGGCCGAGGAGCGCCGGATCGGGATGGTCTTCCAGGACTACGCGCTGTTTCCCCACATGGACGTCGCCGCGAACGTCGGCTACGGGCTCGGGCGCAAGCCGGATCCCGATCGCGTGCACGAGGCGCTGACGCTCGTCGGGCTCGGCGACTCCGGCAAGCGGCTCGTCCACGAGCTGTCGGGCGGCCAGCAGCAGCGGGTCGCGTTGGCGCGCGCCCTCGCTCCGACGCCGTCGCTCGTGCTGCTCGACGAGCCGTTCTCGAACCTCGACGCGAGCCTGCGCGACCGGCTGCGCCAGGAGGTCTCGGAGATCCTGCGCACAGCGGGCGTGACCGCGGTCTTCGTGACGCACGACCAGGAGGAGGCGATGAGCATCGCCGAGCACGTCGCGGTCATGCGCGACGGGCGCGTCGAGCAGTGCGGGACGCCCGAGGAGGTCTACCTGCGCCCCGCGACGCGCTGGATGGCGACGTTCCTCGGCGACATCGAGGTGCTGCCCGGCGAGGCGCGGTCCGGGCGCGCGCGCTGCGAGCTCGGCAACCTGCCGATCGAGCTGCACCTCGACGGGGAGGTCGACGTGCTCGTGCGGCCAGAGGGCCTGGCGGTCGGCGTCAGCGGACCCGCGGGTGCGGCGCATGCCGAGGTCGTCTCGCGGCGCTTCTTCGGCCACGACCAGCTGCTGGGCTTGAAGCTTCAGTCCGGCCAGGTCGTCCGGTCGCGGCGGCTCGGGTACCCCGCCTGGCATCCCGGCGATCGCGTGCAGGTGTGGATCGAAGGTCCCGTGGAGGTCCTCGCCCGCGGCGCGGCCGCCGCCCCGGCCTGACCCCGTTTCTCAGAGGGAGACGTGGCCGTCGGCCACGACGACGACGTCGCCCGCGACCCGCGGGCGATCCTCGGTCCAGGCGCAGTCCAGGCGGCTCGGGCGGCCCATCTCGTCGCCCTGGCGGACGGTCAGCGTCTGCGTACCGACCCGCTCGTTGAGGTACGCGAGCAGCGGCCCCGCGGCCGAGCCGGTGCCGGGATCCTCGACGACGGCGTCGAGGCCGGCGAAGAAGCCGCGCGCGTGCGCGGTTCCGGTGTCGGGGTCGACGGCGACGAGGTAGAGCACGAGCGCCTCGAGCGGCTGCATGAGCGCCCGCAGCGCGCCGTGCTCGATCGCTACCCGCTCGAGCGCTTCGCGATCGCGCAGCGGCGCCATGAGGTGCGGCTCACCGGTCGACACGACCTGCGGCGGGAAGTCCGGGTGCGCGTCGACGTCTGCCAGTCCCGCGGCGGCCATGACCGCGCTTGCGGACGGCTCCGGCCCGAACACGGGCGGCTCCTGGAGCATCGAGGCGCGCGCCGAGTCGCCGTCGAGGCGCACCTCGATCGGCTGCAGCCCGGCGTGCGTCTGCTGGACGTAGGACGCATGCTGCTCGCCGCGCGCGCGGGCGACGGCGACGGCCGTCCCGAGTGACGGATGGCCGGCGAAGACGATCTCGCCGAGCATCGTCCAGATGCGGTTGGCGTAGTCGGCGCCGTCCCGCGTTGCCGTTTGCACGAACGTCGTCTCGGAGTAGCGCGTCTCGCGCGCGAAGGCGAGCATCGTCGCGTCGTCGACGTCGTCCGCGTCGAGGACGACCGCGAGCTGGTTGCCGGTCAGCGGCGTCGACGTGAACACGTCGAGCCACGTGACCGGGTGGCGCACCCCCGTGCCGGCTTACTTGTCGAAGTCGAAGTCGCGCGGCGGGCGCTGCTCGAACCACAGGCGGTCGTGGTCCGGCGTCTCCTCGAGGAACTCGGGCGTCTCCTCGAGCAGGTCCTCGCCTGCGGGCGCCTCGGCGGGCGGGGGCTCATATTGGGCGGGCGCCGGCGGGGCGTACCCCGCGGGCGGCGGCTCGTATGAGCGCTCGTGTGCGGCGGCCGGTGGATCGTCGTGGCGGTCCGGCTCGGGTTCGGGGTCGGGCTCGCTCGCTGGCCGCGCCGCAGGCGCAGGCGCCCTGCGCCCGGCAGACGGCGGGACTTCTGGGGTGGCGGCGCGAGGTCGGGCTCATCGAGCGGCGCCAGCGGCTCGGCGTCGTCGAAGGAGGGGTCCGGCAGCGCGGGCGCCGTGACGTAGCCGGAGGGCGGCGCGGTGTAGGTCGGAGCGCTTGGCGGCGGGGACTGCGCCGGGCTCGGCGGCGGGGTGTGCACGACGGTCTCGTCGCCCCAATCGGGCTCGTCGTCGAAACCGGGGGGATCCTCGTCGCGCGGTCCCGTCAGGAGCGTGTCGGACGGCGGAGCGGCGGCGGACAACGGCGGGCCCGGGATCGACGACAGGTCGGGCGTGCCGTCGGGCGAGCGGCGAACCGGTCCGAGGGCCTCGCTCTCCAAGCGCGAGACCTCGCCGGCGTCGGCACCGCCACGCCGTTTGAGCTCGAGGTGCTCGCGGATCGCGTCGTCCAGCAGTCCCATCTCGACGACAGCCTACCTCCCCGGGACCGAGTTGTTCACCTCGCTCGCACGGACTTGTTCTTGCCGTTGCGCTTGGCCTCGTACAGCGCCGTGTCCACCGCGGTCACGAGCGGTGCGGACTCGCGGGCCGTCTCCGGCATCGAGCCGACGCCGCAGCTCACCGTGACCCGCTGCGTGCCCGAGCCGTCCAGCAGCGGGATCGACAGCGCCTCGATCCCCCTGCGTACGCGCTCGGCGACCTCCATGGCCCCCTGGAGATCGGTCCCCGGCAGCAGCAGCGCGAACTCCTCGCCGCCGTAGCGGGCGGGATGGTCGATCTCGCGCGAGGTCTCGTGCAGCACGCGCGCGAACTCGCGCAGGACGTAGTCGCCTTGCGGATGTCCGTAGGTGTCGTTGATCGCCTTGAAGTTGTCGAGGTCCAGGAGGACGAGCCCGAGGGTGCCGCCGAGGCGCTTGAGATCGCGGACCCGGTTGGCGAACGTGACGTCGAAGGCGCGGCGGTTGGGCAGGCCGGTGAGGTCGTCTGTGAGGGACTCGTGCACGGCCTCGCGCAGCTCTTCGATTCGCCGCTTGAGCTCGCGCGCCATCTTGTTGAACTCCTCGCCGAGGCCCGCGAACTCGTCCTTGCCGACCGTCGCCACCTGCGCGGAGAAGTCGCCGCCAGCGAGCTTGCGGGCCGCGTCCAGGAAGCCCGCGAGCTGCTGCTGCAGCGAGCGTGAGACGAGCGTCGCGCAGGCGAGCGCGAGCAGCAGGAAGCAGACGAGGATCCCGCCGATCTCCCATCGCCCCCCGCGGTTCGTCTCGACCCACGGGATGCCCAGCGTGATGACCTGAAGCTTCTGTCCGGGGAAGCCGACCGGCACGAAGGAGTTCAGGCCGTAGCGGTCGCCGCCGATCTCGACCGTCTCGTCCTCCTCGAACGGTGGCTCGACGCCGCGCGCGGCGGGGAGCGTCGACGCGAGCTCCCTGCTCCCGTTGCGCACGATGACCCGCAGCCCCGTGAGCCGCTGCACCTCGCGGGCGTAGGAGTCGGCGTCGATGGTCGAGAGGTAGAGCACGCCGAGCGGCGCAGCAGAGTCCGACTTGAGCTCGCGCTGGACGGCGGCGATCGCCGTCTTGTCGCCGACCTTCAGCGCGACCTCGCGATCGCGCACGAGGATGATCCGCTCGATGGAGCGGCTCGCGAGCAGCTGGCCGGCGCGCTTGCGCGCGCGCGCGATATCCCCGTCGAGCAGCGCCTCTTGCAGGACCCGGTCGGTGTTCGCGACCGTCTTGAGAATGCGCCCCGCTTCGGCCTCGTGGTCGGTGAACAGCCGGAAGGCCACCTCGTTGCGCGCCTCGACGTCGGCCCTGCTCGTCGACTGCTCGCTCTGGCCGAGCAGGCCGAAGAGCAGCACCGCGACCGCCACCATCGGCACGATGACGATAAGGACGAAGAACAGGCCAAGCCGACTGCGGAAGCTCACGTGTGCGGAGCGTATCGGCGCTTCGGGCGCCGCCCGATAGCCCTCCAGCGGCGAGTTCGCGGCTATGCTGTGCCGTCCTCGGGGCTATAGCTCAGTTGGGAGAGCGCCTGGATCGCACCCAGGAGGTCGGGGGTTCGAGTCCCCCTAGCTCC
>CAWEOF010000040.1:0-76121 GCA_963810605.1 uncultured Actinomycetes bacterium | reverse complement strand
GGCTGTCGGTCCCAGAAGCGCAGCTCGCCGCAGCTGGCGAGAAACGATTTGACGGCTGCGGCGTCGGCGAGCTCGATGACGCCTGCGTCACTGTCCGCGTCGACACCGGTCGCTTCGAACAGTCCGGACGCGTCGCTGCCGTAGCCGATGAACTTGCAGTGTGCGTACGCGTCGGACAAGAAGTCACGGGCTGCCGGCTTGCGGGCCAGCTGAGCGGCGCCGTCGACGGAGGGCAGGATGATCACGGCGTCGTAGAGGACCGACGGGCCGCCGTCGACCTGCTGGTCGGCCGGGCGCCTGGACCCATCGCTCGTCTGAAACCCGCCGATGGCTGGAGCGATGAACTCCACCGTGACGCCTTCCTGCTCGGCCTCGGTGAGGAGCGCGTCGATGATCTCGCCATCGGTTCCGTCGGTGACGAGCACGCCGATCTTGCGGCCGGCGAGGCTGTCGGGACCGTTCTTCAGGATGCTGAGCGCGTCAGACGGGGCGAGATCGTCGATCGGCGGCCGGGCCGGCTCGCTGGCCTCGGGGAGCTCTTGCAGCCCGAGCCCGTCGGCGACGTGCTGGGCGAGGTCGGCGTGGACGTTGCGCAGCCCGGCGACCATGCGGGTTCGGATGTCCTCGCGCTCGCACTTGCTGAGCTCGAAGACGAACGCGTCGCCGATGTGGCGCTGCTCGACCTCGGTCTGGCTGACGTAGAACTGGCGGGCCTGGCTGTAGTGGTCGGCGAACAGCTCGGCGCGCAGCCGGCGCTTGGCGCCCCCCTCCTCGACCGGGAAGGAGTGAAAGCCGTGAGCTGGGTCCTCCCTGGGTCCGCCGATGTCGGGATCCCAGGAGTTGGGCTCGTAGTTGGCACGCGTGACGGGATTCTGCGTGGCCATGTGCCCGTCCTGCTGGAACGTCGCGAAGGGGCACTTCGGCGCGTTGATCGGCAGGTAGGTGAAGTTCGGGCCGCCGAGCCGTTTGACCTGGGTGTCGAGGTAGGAGAAGTTGCGCCCCTGCAGCAGCGGATCGTTCGTGAAGTCGATGCCGGGCACGATGTTCTGGGTGCAGAACGCGACCTGCTCGGTCTCGGCGAAGAAGTTGTCGACGACGCGATCGAGCACGAGCCGCCCGACGATCCGGATCGGCACGTCCTCCTCGGGAATGATCTTCGTGGCGTCGAGGACGTCAAACGGGAACTGGTCGGCGAACTCGTCGTCGAAGAGCTGCAGCCCGAGCTCCCACTCGGGGAAGTCGCCCTTGCCGATCGCGTCCCACAGGTCACGCCGGTGAAAGTCCGGGTCGGCGCCGTTGATCTTCAAGGCCTCGTTCCAGACGACGGACTGCAGGCCCTGCTTGGGCTTCCAGTGGAACTTGACGTACGTCGACTTTCCGTCCGCGTTGACAAGGCGAAAGGTGTGGACGCCGAAGCCCTCCATAAAGCGGAAGGACCTGGGGATCGCGCGGTCGGACATCGCCCACATCAGCATGTGCGTCGCCTCGGGCATCAGGGAGGCGAAGTCCCAGAAGTTGTCGTGCGCGGTCTGGGCCTGCGGGAACCCGCGGTCGGGCTCCTGCTTGGCGGCGTGGACGAGGTCGGGAAACTTGATCGGGTCCTGGATGAAGAACACCGGCATGTTGTTGCCGACGAGGTCCCAGTTGCCGGCCTTCGTGTAGAGCTTGACCGCGAACCCGCGCACGTCGCGGGCCAGGTCACCGGATCCCTTGTTGCCTGCGACCGTCGAGAAGCGCACGAACGCCGGGGTGCGCTCGCCCGCGCGCTGAAACAGATCGGCGGCGGTCAGGTCGGTGAGCGGTTCGTAGTTCTCGAAGAAGCCGTGCGCGCCGTAGCCGCGGGCGTGCACGACGCGCTCGGGGATGCGTTCGTGATCGAAGTGAAAGATCTTCTCGCGAAAGTGGAAGTCCTCCATGGCGGCCGGCCCGCGCTCGCCGATCCGCAAGCTGTTCTGGTCGTCGCCGACGACGACGCCCTGCTGGGTCGTCAGGCTAGGACGGTCTTTATCGGCGACTTGGTGCGTCTCGCCTCCATGGCCGCGCTGGACGCGCTGATCGCCATAGGTGACCTCTGTGCTCTCGCTCGCGTGCCCGTCCGCCATAGCTCCTCCTCATCACGCATCGACATCCCGAAACCGTGCCGAAGGTACCCCGTGAGCGTCTGGGTCGAACATCTATGGTCGGTGCGGACTCGGACACGGCCGAGACGTACCTGCATGGCATCGCGAGCGCTCTGTCGTCGTTTTCGTATCGCTGTGCTTGGCAACCCCCAACGGATCGAGAGCCGTTTCTACCGCGTGCGCAGCAGGAGGTCGATCGGCGCGCGCGGATCGAGACACTCGACGAGATCATGGAGCGTGTCGAAGGCTTCAAGGCGGCTCTCAAGACCGGCCGGCGCGAAGGTCGCCGAGAAGCCCGGGCGCTTGAAGCCCAATAGCGAGTGGCTCGACTACTCCCCCTCCAGCCGCGTGCTCGAGGGGGAGGGCGCGCGCTTGGGCCGGGGCGGTCACGGCAAGCTCGGGTTTGTGGATCGCTGATCCCGGCTCCCGGCCACGGGTTTCGCCAGGCGACAATCGCGCATGCGGATCGGATCATCCGGGAAAGCACCCTTGGCAGCGAGCGCGTTTGATTCGGCGCGATCGTCGCGACATCACCCGAAGGCGGAAGCGTCCTGGGCGGCGCGCACGACGGAGGGTCACACCGACCCTGTAACCCGCCGTCAACGTGACCACAACACCCGTACCGCGTCAAACGACGCCTCGCCCGCCAGCCGACGCCGACACGCACCCCGGCGCGTCGCCGGGTCTTGCAGGGGCGGCGCCCGACGGCGCCATGCCGGTCAAGCCAACACGCGTCCGGGTATGCGTGCTCTGCGGCCACGCGCTTCGCGCCGGCCAGCCGATGCTCCGCATCCACGGCAGCACCATCCACGCCCGCTGCGGCAGCCCGGCTCACCGGAGCTGACGGCGCTGGGGTCGCGCGCGCCTGATTGTCGGCGCGCCCGGTGCCGAGGTGCAGCGCTCGTCGTTGGTGGCCCGCGCCTACTTGGCCCGCGTTCCTCAACGGCACCGGTCATGCGTGACACGTCACGCCCAGCGCGACAGAGCGTCATCACTTCAGCGCATGCCGGCAGTCGGGCCGGGTAGCCCGCAGCTATGACACACCTTCGAGAGGATTACGACCTGCCCCAGAAGCCGCCCGTTCCGATGCGCCAGGCGGGCGTGATGGTCATCCTGCCGCTCATCGCGCTCGGACTGTGGCTCGCGTTGCCGCACACCGCGATCACGGTGGCGCTGCTCGCGCTGCTGCTGCTTGGCGCCGTGTTCACTGGCGTCGGGCTCGTCTTGCGCTCCAGCGAGCTCAGCGAACCCCCCGGGCGCCATCCCATACGACCGCCGAGTCTGGACGGCTGACCCCACACCGACCACTTGTCAGTTCACTGATGACGCCTGCGAGTCACCTCGCGCGACGACTCCTACATCATTAATTTGGTGCCTTGAGCGTGCCTGTCGGGGCGGCGGGGCGCGCTGAGTAGTTGCGCTGCAGATACGCGGTGATCTTGCGCGCTTGCTCGTCGTCGATCGGAGCGCCGTAGCGATCGATCATCTTGCGTACCTCTTGGCGCCAGACCGGTTTGGTAAAACCGTCATGGCGGATAATCGGGGCGAGCGAGTGACACGTCGCGCATGACTGTTCGACGAAGAAGCGACCTCTGCCGGGCCGCAGCGACAGGCGCTCGGCGGTCGGCAGACGCGCCGGTGCGCCGAAGTCCGCCGGCGAAGGTGGAAGCTTCGAGGCGCCGTCATGGTGGGTGCTCCAGATGGCGAGCGCGAGCGTCAGGATCGCGACGCTGAGTGCGCCGAACGCGATGCGCGTCCAGCCGGACACGCTCAGTGGACCTCCAACAGGGCGGCGAAGGTGCGGATCGCGTTGTTCTGGCGCACTTGGTCGGCGAGGACTTTCTTGGGGATGTTCATGGGCTGCGTCTCGCCGTCGGCCGATGTCGCGCGGGTAAGGATCCACTGTTGCCCCGGCTGCGTGACCCGGATCGTCGCGTGGAAGATGCGCCAGACATGGCGCCCGCACCGGTGGGAGAGTGGTGCGTCGGTCCACGAGCGTCCGCCGTCTGTGCTCAGCTCGACTCGACGGATGCCCGGCCCGTGGTCCCACGCCACGCCGCGCAGGCTGATGCGCGACCCGAGGCGGACGCGCGTCCCGTCAGGGGGGTCGGTGATCATCGACATCGTCTTGAGCTTCGGCGTGCCGGGCTTCGTGCCGCGCCAGTCGCCGGGATGCGGCGTGTGGCGGATGTCGATCTCGACGACCTGCTTCACCCAGCCGGGCGCATAGGTCCCGGGCACAACGACCCGCAGCGGGTAGCCGTTCCACAGGGGGATGGGCTCACCGTTGAGCTCGTAGGCCAGCAGCGGATGCTGGCGAAGCGTCGACTCAAGCGCCCAGTGACGCCAGTAGTCGCGCTTGGACGTCGCGATCGTCTTGCCGCCGCGAAACGCCACCACGCTCGCGTCCGCGCGTGCACCGGCCAGCCGCAGCACCGCGGCGAGCGGGATGCCGGTCCACTCGGCGCAGGACAGATCGCCCTTCGTCCACGGCAGGCCCGGAACCAGGGGACGCACCAGCCCGCGGCCCAGGCCCGAGCACGCGCCGACCGCACCCACTCGCCTGAACGGGAGCGCGCGCAGGTCATCAAGCGACAGGTCCAGCTGCTCGGTCGCTGCTTCGCCGCCGACGCGCAGCCGAAACTCGCTGGGGTCGACGCGGTACACGTCGGCCTCGCGGTAGCGGACGTAGTAGTCCTCGGCGTCGGTGAACGGCGCGTTGCGCCGGCCGATCAGTCTCGTGGTCGGCGTCTCATAGTTGGGCGGATGGTCATAGACCTGCCCGAGCGCTGCCTTGCCGTCCAGTGCCACGAGCGCAAACGGCGTGCCGGCCAACCTACGAGGCGGCGCCGCCCCGGCCGATCGCAACCCGACGCCGGTGCCGACCGCCCCGGCGGCGGCCCCGGCCGCCAGCCCAAGCAACTGACGGCGGCTGAGTGACAGATCTGCGTCCACGGTCGTCGGCCGGTACCCCGTCAAGCCCAGGATCGAACAGCCAAGCGGAAGTCAGGTGCCGCGAGCCACAGCCGGGTCTGGGCTGCCGTGCTCAGCCTGCTCAGCACGCTCAAGCTCGCAAGGCTCGTCGCCGTCGAAGTTGGACCCGAGATCCTCCTGGAGGTTCCTGAGGGTGAACGGCACGGCCGCGATCCTACATTCGAGTAGTCCCGGGTGCCGGCAGAGACCGCGTCGGGACTCAGCATATTCCCAGGCGTTTCTCGGCCCGGTCTCACGCCGCTCGACGATGCTGAGCGCGTGGAACCAACCAGCACATCGACGCTCGCGCGTCGCAGCGCCCATCGTCGCGTCGGCGTCGCGGCCATCGCCGTGTTCCTCGTGCTCCTGCTCGTGGCCGCCGGGCGCGAGGCCGTCAGCGCGGCTCCCGACGCGCCGGCCTCGCCGGCTCAGACCGAACCGCCGGCGTCACAGGTCCAGCCACCGCAGGAATCCCTGCCGGCGCCGGATCCCGATCTCCGCCGCCCCGGCCGTCGCCGTGGGTCCGACGAGTTCGGCACCGGCCCGCGCCGCGGGGCCGGGCCGCCCGGCGAAGGACCGCAACAGCCGGAGGCCGGGATCGCGCCCGACGCGGGAGTCGTGCCCGACGCGCCGGCCGCGCCAGCGCCTGGCACCGACGGAGCGCTCACATGAGTGGCGCTGCGAGCCATGTCGCCGCGGCGGCACTGCCCGTGGCCGCTGGGCTGCTGGCGTGCGCCGCCGCGGCCCGCGCCGCGGTGTGGGCGCAGGTCGAACGCGCGCGCGACGTCGCACAGGAGCATCTCGAACCCCTGACCACCTGGTGCCTGGGCGCCGTCGCGGTGCACGTCCTGGCGCTCGCCGCAGCCGGCGACGCCAGCGTCGCGGCGATGGTCTTGCCGTTCGTCATCGCGGCTGGTGCGCTGCTCGCGTCGTGGGAGTCCGATCGCACGCAACCGACGCGCAGCGCTCCCGCCCAGATGCCGGCCGCTTCATCGGCCGTCGCCGATCAGACCTCCGGGCCGGTCGCCTCGCTCTGGACCGACTGGGTCGAGGACCGGGTGCGGCAGAAGCGACCGCGGGGTCGTTGACTCACGCGCGCTCGAGGAGCTTCTTCAGGCGGCGCAGGTCCTTGCGGTTGGCGCGGTGGACCGCCTTGGCCATGACGGACGCGGAGAGCTTGTTCTTCGGCTCGCCGCGGCTGCGCAGCGTCATGAGCGTCCCGCCGCCGGGCGTGTCTGCCCAGGTGAACGTCGTCTCCATCTCGAACGGGCCGTCGGCGGTGCTCATGACGAGCCGCTCGCCGTCGACGAGCTCGCGGACCTCGTACGTGTAGGCGAGGGTGCCGAGAACCTTGGCGACGTGGGTGAACCGCGCGCCGACCTCGACGGGCGGCGGCGTCGCCCACTCGACCGAGTCGACGTTGGCGTACCACCGCGGCGCGTTGTCCTGGTCGAGGACGTACGCCGCGACCTCCGCGCGCCGCCTGGCGATCTCGATCTCGGAGACGACGTCGATCATCGCGACGGGACGCTAGCGTCCTCGCGAGTGTCGAGTAGTGACCGCTATGCGGTAGCTACTCGACATGGAGGCGGCGCAGCGACGCGAACGCGGCCTCGGCGGTCGCCGCGTCGAGGTGGCGGGCGCGGCCGCCGCCGCCGGAGCCGACGGTGACGCGGAGATCGGCGAGCTCGGCTCGGCGTTGCAGCGCCGTGCGGGCGAGCGCGTGCTCTTGCAGGCGATGGCGGCGGGCGAGGAGCGTTCGCCGCGCGAGGCGCGCCTCGCGGATGACGACGACGTCGCCGGCAAGGCGGATCGCCGCGGCGCGATACGCGCGCCGCCCCATCAGGGCGCCGATCGCGGCGAGCACGGGCACGGCGGCCAGCGCACGCGGGTCGATCGCGAGCCCCGCGACCGCGCCCACGGCCACGCCGGCGAGTGCGGGCGCGACGACGAAGCGCCGCAGCGCCCGCGCGGGTGGGCTCGCGAGCGCCCCCGGCTCGATCGCCAGATCGGGGAGCAGGCGCGCGATGACGCCCTCGGCCTCGCTGCGGCGCACGAGCGGCAGCAACGTCCGGCCGGCGCTGCGCTCGCTGCCGTGTGCCACGGTCTCCAGGCGCAGCGCGGCGAGGCCGAGCGGCGAGCGCAGCAGCCCCTCGACGACGACGACCCCGTCGACGCGCTCCAGCGGGATGCTCAGCGCGCGGCGCGCGAACAGGCCGCGCCGGATCCGCAGCACCCGGGCATCGCGCTCCACCGAGAAGCCGGCGAAGGCGACGATCGCCGCGAGGAACGAGAGGACGTAGCCGGCGCCGAGCACGCCCGCAACGGCCAGCGCGATCGTGCCGGGCGTGTCGAACTGCGCGAGCAGGCCCTCGCCGTCCTCGACGTCGACGACGTTGTCGGCGAGCGCGAACACGCCGGCGACGGCCGACACCGCGGCGCTGATCTGCGGCCCTGTCAGCGCCGCGAGCAGCAGGCCGCGCAGGCCCAGCGCGATCCGCTCGTCCGGCGCCGCCGGCTCGGCCTGCCCAAGCGCGGCTCGCAGCCGTGCGGCCTCGGCAGGCGTGACGGCCGACAGCACGATCTCGTCCTGGTCGGCCGCGCCCGGCACCTGGACGCGCAGCTCGAGGACGCCGAACATCCGCTGCAGCGGCCCGGTCGTCGTGTCGACCGCCTGCACTCGCGCGCGCGGCACGACGCGCTCGTCGGGCGTGAAGATGCCCGAGCGGTAGTGCAGCGCGACGTCGTCGAGCCAGTACGTCGTCGCGCGCCAGCCGAAGAGCCCCATGAGGACGCCGGCGGCGACGCCTGCGAGCGCGAGCAGCGCGGCGGTCCCGGGCGTTCCGCCGCGGACCATCGCGACGAGCACAAGCCCGCCGACGAGGCGCAGCGCCGAGCCGGCGGCCTGCACGAAGATCGCCGCGCGGTGCAGGCGGCGCGGAGCCTCGGCGACCGCCGCAAGACCCCCCGGACCGGGCACGGCCGCAGGGATCGCGGCCGGCGGCGGGGGATCGCGAGCGGGAGGCGGCGCGTCCTGCGGAGGGTCGCGATCGTCAGAGGTCATCCGGCGTGCGCAGGCGCGCGAGGATGCGGTCGCGCAGCTCGTCGGCCGTCGCCCGTTCGAGGCCGGGGATCGTCGTCTTGCCCGCCGCCGTGTGGACGTGCAGGCGCACGAGGCCGAACCTGTCGGTCCAGCCCGTGCGTTCGACCGAGACGTGCTGGATGCGCGTGATCGGCACGATCGTGCGGACGATCCGCCACGCGCCGTACAGGAGGTCGAGCTCCTCCTCGTGCAGCTCCCAGCGCCAGTGCCGGTAGCGCACGAGCGGGACGGCGATCGCCCATCCAACCACCACGGCCACCGCGGGCACGGCGAGCAGCATCGGCAGCCAGTTCGCGCCGGCCATCGCCGCGAAGCCGCAGACCACGACGGCCATCGCAGCCGTCTCGGCCCACCACATCTTGCGCGCGGCGATCGGCAGGCGATGGGACGGCTCGGACCGCGGCGTCTCGGTCAAGCGATCGAGTGTCGCAGCCCGCGGCTCGCACATGCGCGCCGACCGCTCACTCAAGGGATCCGTCGAGCATCCCGCGCCAGCACGGCAACCGCTCGGCGGGGGTGCCGTCGAACGACTACCAGGTCCACGCGCCACTGCTCGACGGTGCCGGCGATGAGCATCGACAGCGGGCAGACCCTCACGATCCGCTCGCCGATCCGGTCCGGGAGCTCGGCGAGTGTGACGAACGAGAGCTTCACGCCGCGCGCGCGGTCTCCAGGCGCGCGCGGCTGACGGCCACCGCCTCCGGGTTCTGCTCGATGAGCACGAACCGGCGACCGAGCTTGCGGCACACCGCCCCGAGCGTGCCGGAGCCCGCGAACGGGTCCAGGCACCAGCCGCCCGGCCGCGACGACGCGGCGACCATGCGGCGCACGATGCCCTCCGGCTTCTGGGTCGGGTAACCGGTCTTCTCGTGGGAGTTCGTCGGCACGATCGTGTGCCACCAGCAGTCGGTCGGGCGCTTGCCGCGTGCGGACTTCTCGGGGCCGACGAGCCCGGGCGCCATGTACGGCTCGCGGTCGACCTCGTCGTCGTCGAAGTGGTACAGCGCGCGGTCGCGGACGTAGACGAGGATCGTGTCGTGCTTGGCCGGCCAGCGGCGCTTCGGGCGCCCGCCGTAGTCGTAGATCCAGATGAGCTCGTTGAGGAAGCACTCGGGACCGAAGATCTCGTCGAGCATGAGCTTCGCGCGGTGCGCCTCGCGGTAGTCGAGGTGCAGGTACAGCGTCCCGTGCGGCGCGAGCAGCTCGCGCGTGCGGCGCAGGCGCGGCTCGAGGAACGCGGCGTAGTTCTCGTAGGCATCCGCGTACCCGAGCTCGCCGCGGCGGCGCTCGATGCCCGTGTTAAACGGCGGGTCGAGGTAGGCCATGTCGAACGTCCCCTCGGCGAGCGCCGCCATCGCGCTGAGGTTCTCGCCCTCGATGAGCAGATCGTCGTCGAGGACGGGCAGCGAGTGGACGTCCTGCGTGCGCATGGCGCTGAGGCTACGGACCGCGACGGTCGTCCGGGCGGCGTTCGCGCCGGTCCCGCGGGCGGTGACGCCGTCCGAACGCGGAGTTTGAAAGCCTGAGAGCGGATGCCTTCCATCGCCAGGCGCGGGCTCGCGCTCGTCGTCGTCGCCGCGCTCGCGATCTTGGGGGCCGTCGCGCTGCTCGCAGATCCGGGCGGTGGAGGCGGCGCCCAAGGCGGGGACCGCGGCGGCGACCCGTTCGGCTACGGCTCGGCATCCGAGCCCGAGCTCGCCGCGGCGGCGGCGCGCGGCAACGCCCATGTGCTCTACGCGAAGCTGCCCGGCGGCGCGCGCGAGAGCGCCGAGCGCACAGCACGCTGGCGGTCGGAGGTCGAGCGCTCGGCCGACAGCGCCGGCGTCGCCGCCGACGAGCTCGAGGGGCTCGTGCTGCTCGAGAGCGCCGGGCGCGACGACGCGATCGCCGACCCCCGGCTCGAGGGCGCCGTCGGCCTCACGCAGATCCTCGCCGAGACCGGCCGCAACCTCCTGAAGATGCGGGTCGACCCGCCGGCGGCCCGCGCGATCGGCCGGTCGCTGGCGCGCGCTGAGCGCCGTGGCGACAGCGCGCTCGTCGAGCGGTTGCGCGCGCGGCGCATGCGCGTCGACGAGCGCTTCGATCCCGTCAAGGCGCTCGCCGCCACCGCGCGCTACCTCCAGATCGCCAAGCGCGAGCTCGGGGACCGCGACGACCTCGCGATCGTCAGCTACCACATGGGGATCGGCAACCTCCAGAACGCGCTGCGCGACTACGGCGACGCCGACATCTCCTATACGCGGCTGTACTTCGACTCCACGCCGGAGCGCCACGCGGGTGCCTACAGGCGGCTGGCCGCCCTCGGCGACGACTCGTCCACGTACCTCTGGCGGGTCGCCGCGGCGCGCGAGATCATGCGCCTGTACCGCTCCGATCCCGCGCGCTTGGACCGCGTCTCGGCGCTGCAGAACGCGAAGAACTCCGCCGAGGAGGTCCTGCACCCGGGCGACGAGACCGAGCGCTTCGCGACTCCGTCGCAGGTGCGCGCGGCGTACGACGACGGGTCGCTCGTCGCGTTGCCGGCCACCCGGCTCGCCGAGCGCGGCCTGCAGATCGATCCGGGGATGGGCGAGCTCGCGGCGCGCCTGGGCCGCAAGCGCAGCCTCTACCGCGGCCTGCGCCAGCCCGCCCTCGCGCTGCTGGAGCACATCGGCGCGGGCGTGAAGCAGATCTCCCGCCAGCAGCCGCTCGTCGTCACGAGCACGGTGCGCGACGAGCGCTACCAGCGCGCGCTGGTGCGGCGCAACCGCCAGGCGACGCCGAACTACTCGCTGCACACGACCGGCTGGGCGTTCGACATCCTGCGCAGCTACAGCACGCGCTCCCAAGCGCTCGCGTTCGAGTACATGCTCGGTCGCCTGCAGTCGCTCGACCTCATCGCATGGGTACGCGAACCGGGTGCGATCCACATCACGGTGTCCGGCGACGCGCGGCGCCTCGTCGGACTGCTCGACGACCGCTGACGCGCGACCCCGTTACAGCAGGTAGCCACGCACCTGCAGGACGGCGAGGATGAGGACCCCGAGACCCAGGAAGCGCTTGCCCCATCCGATCTTGCGCGGCTCGCCCGAGCGGGCGAAGAGCAGCGGCAGGGGCAGGATGAGGCCGACGAGGCCGAAGCCCACCATGACGTTCGGGAAGAACGACTCCGATTCCGTGTTCAGCACCTCGTTCATGAGCAGCCACGCGAGCGTGTAGCCGAAGAGGAACACCGTGAACTGCGTGATCCCCTTCGGGATGGCGCGATAGAGCCACGACGAGTTCGGGGCCTTCTCCGGATAGACCCAGATGAGCTGGGTGAGCAGGAAGAGCCCGGCCGCGACCCAGAGCTGCCAGACGTAGCCGACGAGGACGTACAACAGGAATGTGTAGATCACCGTCCGTCCGAGCGCGGACCCGATCATCACGAGCTTCGTGGGGGTCGGGAACGCGGCGGCCGCCGTATCGTCCAGGCGCAGCGGGTAGTAGTGCGACGCAACCGTCTCAAGGGCAACCCGGACGACGAGGGCACCGAGTACGAACAAGGCGACCTCGTCGGCGTGCGCGGCGATCTCGAGCTCCACGCCCTTCAGCCCCGGGAGCGCGGCCACGATCCGCTGCACGGCCCACGCGCCGACGAGCGCGACGACGATGAAGTCGGCGCCGCGGTCCCACGCGCCGACCACTCCCGGTGTCGGACGGCGGCGCAGGGGACGGGTCACGCCCGCGAGCACGGGAACGACGGCCCACAGGGCGCCGATGCCGAGCATGAACCGCGCGTCATCGCCCGTGGTCATGCCGCCGAGCGCGAGCACGCCGATGACGAACGTCGTGAGCGCGACGAAGCCCGCCGTCGCGTCCAGCGCCCCGATGACGGCGATGGCGATCACGAGCGCCGTAGCCGGCGGAAGCGCCTCGCCGCCGCTGCTCTGGACCGCGGCGATGCCGAGTCCGAGGCCGGCCAGCGGGAAGAGCAGCGACGTCGAGCCGAGGATCGCGCGCAGGTAGGCGCTGTCGGCCAGCACGCGTCCGAGCAGGGGCGAGCGACGCGCCAGGGCGACCGGGAGCGCGGCGGACAGGTAGTCGATCCGCTGCGTCCCCGGCCACCTCCATGTCCGCGACTTGTCACCGAGGGCGACCGCTCCGAAGCCGGCGGCGAGAAAGCGGACCTCAACGCCCTGGTAGCTGCTCAGGCCGCTGAAGCCGGGGCGCGAGGTCCCGCCCTTCGGCGCGGCCCCGGCCGTCCCTGAGCCCGACTTCCCGACGCCGCCCCCGCGGGCGATGCCGCCACCGCCGACGGCAAGGGTGAGAAGCGTGAACCCCGCGGCAAGGATCCCAAACGTCTTCTCCGGCTCAGATCGAGGGTCGTATGCGGTGAGCTGCTGGCGGACGGTGGGGGTGCCATCCGCGGGCTCTGCGCCGGGCGCCGGCTCGGCCGGGCCGGTCGCGGCGCTCTTGGATGTGGCGGGCGTCTTCTCCTTGGGCGCTTCCTCGTCGGGCGAGGTCTCCTGCGCCGCCTGGACCGCGGCGGCCACGACGGCCGGCAGCCCGGCGACGTCGGGCGCGGCGCGAGCCGCCGCCGCGGGAGGCGGCGGCGCACCCGGAGGAGTGCTGCCGGGGGTCGACGGCGTGGGCACGTTCGGGCCGGCACCCGAGCCGACGGTGTAAGAGACGGACTTCGGCGTCGCGTTGCCGAGGTCGTCGCTCGCTGTGACGGTAAAGGTGAAGCTGCCTGACGAGCTGGTGTCGATCGCCGAGCCCGTGGGCACCGGGCCCGCGCACGTCGTCACCGCCGAGCGGGTGTCCGGATCCGTGCACGAGTAGACGGCCACCACGGCCTCACCGCGCTCGTAGCGAACCCCGTCGCCGGGGGACACGATGTCGATGGTCGGGGGATCTGTGTCCCTGAGACGCGGCACGATCGTGATCAGCTCCCGGTTCGTCGGGACCGAGAGGACCACCCCGTCGCTCGCCTCGTAGTTGTTGTCACCGGAGTAGCCGATCTTCACCTCCTGGCCCAGCGCCGCGAGCGCGGCGTTCGCCAACGGGGTGGCCGCCGTCAGCGGCTCGAGGCCGCGGACGAGGGGAAGCGCGAGCAGGGGCCGGCCGTTGACCGACACGACGACGTCGCCCGTGGGTTGCGGCGCACGGTCGCTCGGCGGCACCACCGTGACGATCAGCTGCGCCGGCGGACCGGCGTCCTGGGCGCGCGCCTGCCCGGCCACCGCAAGCGCAGCCGCTGCCGCGAACGCGAGCGCAAGCACGGCGAGCCGCACGAGTCGCTGGATGCCCCCTGCCCGGATTCCCAGATCGTGCTCCATCACAATCACCCCCATCTGCGTCGACAACCGGCGTGCGCCCCATCCCAGCCGCTCGCGACGGTCCACAACAGCCGACGAGCGCTCACAGCGCGTCCCCCCGCCGCGAGATTACACCGGACAGATGCCGGACGTGAAGGTTTGTGCGAGGCCCCCGACACCGCCGCTGTGCCAGGGCTTCGTTTGCGCGATCGGCGCCAGGAGTGTTGAATGCGTTGGCGTAGGGGGCGACGTAGACGCGACCGGATTCCGTTAAACCACCCCAGATGGCCCGCGGAGTGGTCTCGCTGCCCAGGAAACCCTGTTATCACCCCACCACGGAAGGGCACCCCATGCTTTCCACCGACTCGTTTCGCGACGACGTCACCACACGCGGCGCGGATCTTGAGGATCTGCGCGCGAAGCTCGACCGCATCGACGGCCGCCTGCTCGAGCAGTTGCGCGACCGCATCAACTGCTGCCTTGAGATCGCGGACTACAAGCGCGAGCACAACGTCGCCATGATGCAGCCCCAGCGCATCGCGGTGGTGCAGGAACGCGCGGCGCGCTACGGCGCCGAGCACGGGATCGACGGCGACTTCCTGCGCAGCCTCTACGACCTCGTCATCGCCGAGACCTGCAGGGTCGAGGATCTCGCGATGGCCGATCCGGGGCGGGCGTCATGAAGCTGCCCTCGATCCCCCGGACGCAGTAGCTCGGCTGGGCGCGCGCGATGCGAACGCTCCTCATCGACAACTACGACTCGTTCACCTACAACCTCTACCAGCTGCTCGGCGAGGTCACCGGCCAGGCCCCCGTGGTGGTCCGCAACGACGCCGACTGGAGTGCGATCGCGCTCGAGCGCTTCGACGCGATCGTCATCTCGCCGGGGCCGGGCCGGCCCGAGCGGGCGCTGGACTTCGGCAACAGCGCCGACGCCATCCGCGAGAGCGGGCTGCCGGTGCTCGGCGTGTGCCTCGGCCATCAGGGCATCTGCCACGTCCTCGGCGGTGCGGTCGAGCACGCTCCGCAGCCCATGCACGGGCGCATCTCCTCCGTGCAGCACACCGGTGCCGGCCTGTTTCAGGGCCTGCCATCGCCCTTCTCGGCGGTCCGCTACCACTCGCTCGCGGTCGCGGACGTGCCGGGCGAGCTCGAGATCGTCGCGTGGTCGGAGGATGACGTCGTGATGGGCCTGCGCCACCGCAGCAGGCCGCTGTGGGGCGTGCAGTTTCACCCGGAGTCGATCTGCACCGAGTACGGCCACGAGCTGCTCGCGAACTTCCGCGACCTCGCGCTCGCTCACCGCAGCAACGGCGGGTCGTCCCGCGCCCGGGTGACGACCGCGAGCAGCTATGAGGTCCACGTCCGGGCGCTCGACGTGCTGCCCGACGCCGAGATCGCCCACCGCGAGCTGTTCTCGGCGAACGAGCATCGCTTCTGGCTGGACTCGAGCGCCGTGATCGACGACCTGTCGCGGTTCTCCTTCATGGGCGACGGGGCGGGCCCGCTCGCGGAGTACGTGACCTACGACGTGCCGGCGGGCGTCGTGACCGTCGAGCGCGGCGGGGTCGTTCAGCAGCTCGAGCGGCCGTTCTTTCACTATCTCGACGAGCAGCTGCGCGCGCGTGCGGCACCCGTGCCGGCCGGGCTCCCGTTCGAGTTCAACCTCGGCTACGTCGGCTGCCTCGGCTACGAGCTCAAGGCGCAGACGAGCGGCCAGGCCGCACACCGGGCGCAGACGCCCGACGCGGCGCTCTTGTTCGCCGACCGCGCGCTCGCCATCGACCATCGCGAGGGCTCGTGCTACCTGCTGGCGCTAAGCCGCGACGGCGACGACGCGGACGCCCTCGCGTGGCTGGACGAGACGAGCCGGGTGCTGGAGACGCTGCCCGCCCCGGCGGCCGCGAGCGGGTCGTCCGCGGCCGCGCCGCCGCTGATCGGCATGACCGATCCGGCCGTCCGCACGCTCATGCGACCGCGCCACGACAAGGCCGCCTACCTCGACGCCATCGCGGCGTGCGTCGAGCAGATCTACGAGGGCGAGTCCTACGAGATCTGCTTGACGAACACGATCACGGCGCGCGTCGAGATCGATCCGATCGAGACCTACTCCTGGTTGCGACGGATCAGCCCGGTGCCATACGGCGCGCTGCTGGAGTTCGCAGACGTCGCGATCCTCAGCGTGTCGCCGGAGCGCTTCCTGGCGGTCGGCAGCGGCGGCGTGGTGGAGTCAAAGCCCATCAAGGGCACCCGGCCGCGCGGGGCCACCCCCCACGAGGACGAGGCGCTGCGGCGCGACCTGCTCGGACACGAGAAGGATCGCGCCGAGAACCTCATGATCGTCGACCTCATCCGCAACGACCTCAACACCGTCTGCGAGATCGGATCGGTGCACGTCCCGAAGCTGTTTGACGTCGAGACCTACGCGCCGGTCCACCAGCTCGTGTCGACCGTGCGTGGCACGCTGCGCCCGGATGTCTCGGCCGTCGGCTGCGTGCAGGCGACGTTCCCGGGCGGTTCGATGACCGGCGCTCCGAAGATCCGCACGATGCAGATCATCGACCGGCTCGAGGCGGGTCCGCGCGGGTTCTACTCGGGCGCGCTGGGCTGGTTCGCGCTCAGCGGCGCGGCCGACCTCAACATCGTCATCCGCACGCTGACGTCGGCGGGCGGCGAGGTGACGTTCGGCGTGGGCGGCGCCATCGTGTCGCTGTCGGATGCCGAGAACGAGTACGAGGAGACCGTCGTCAAGTCGCGCGCCATGGTCACGGCGACCCTGGCGGCGGCGCGGGATGGGCACAAGCAACCGGCTGGCGTCCACCGGTGACGGGCGGCGAGCTCGCGGGGCAACGCTGCGTCGTGGTCGGCGGTTCGGGCGCGGTCGGCGGGATGTTCGTCGACCTGCTGCTCGGCGCCGGCGCCGGCGTCTGCGTCGTCGACGGATCGCCACCGCCGCGTGACGCGCGGCGCTGCACGTTTCAGGCCGGCGACATCACGGCTATCGGCCCCCGCCTCGCCACAGAGCTGCGCCGCGCCGACATCGTCCTGCTTGCCGTGCCCGAGGACGTCGCGATCGCGGCGGTCGGCCCCGTCGCTCGCGCGCTCGAGCCGGGCGCCCTGCTCGCGGACACGCTGTCGGTCAAGCACGCCGTCGTCGCGGCGCTGAAAGCCGAGGCCGGGCACGTCGAGGCGCTGAGCCTGAACCCGATGTTCGCGCCCTCGCTGGGGATCGACGGCCGGCCCGTCGCGGCCGTGATCGTCAACGACGGGCCCCGAACCGGTGATCTGCTCGGGCTGCTGCGCGCCCGCGGCGCGCATGTCGTCAAGCTCGGCGCCCGCGAGCACGACGAGCTCACCGCCGTGACCCAGGCGCTGACGCACGGTGCCGTGCTCGCGTTCGGCATCGCGCTGGAGGAGCTCGACGTCGACGTCGCGGCGCTCGGCGAGCTGGCGCCGCCGCCGCACCTCACCCTGCTGGCGCTGCTCGCGCGCATCGTCTCCGGCCAGCCCGAGACGTATCGCGACGTGCAGGCCGCCAACCCCTCCGCGCAGCGCAGCCGCGCCGCGCTCGCGAGCGCCATGCGCCGCCTGGCTGACGTCATCGACGACGGCGGCGCGGCGGACTTCGAAGCCCTGATCGCGCAGCTCGGCGCCCGCCTCGGGCCGGACGGCGAGCACTATCGCGAGCTCTGCGCGGACCTCTTCGAGACGGCGCGGGCGCCGGCTGGAGCCCGCCAAGCCGTGCCATTTGCAACGAGCGCAACCCTTCGATCGAAAGGCTCCACCGGATGACCACCACCCTTGCCCCAACCGCGCTGTCGGCCGAGCAGCGCGCCGTCGTCGCGGCCGACTCGAGCTGGGGCGCCGGCAACCTGCTGCAGGCCGCCATCGCCTCCAACCCGCACCCCGAGCTGGCGCTCGTCCAGCTCGCCCGGCCGCTCGCGGGCACCGACGGTCAGCCGTTGTCCACGCTGAGCCTGCTCGAGCTCGACGAGCTCGTCGAGAGCTGGTCGGCGTGGTACAGCGCGCAGGGCGTGCAGCCGCGCGACCGCGTCGCGATCTGGGTGGAGGACTCGTTCGCGTACTCCGTGCACTACTACGCGCTGTCGCGCATCGGCGCGATCGGCGTGCTGATCAACAGCTGGGCGCCGACGGCCACGGCGAACGGGCTGTGCCTGCAGACGACGCCCGTCGCGATCTACAGCGACGACGAGCGCTTGGAGCGCTTGCGGGCAGAGGAGCCCAGCGCGCTGCGCGACATGCGCTTCACGCAGTCCGCGGACGACCTCCCGGCACCGCCGCCCGGCGCGCTGCCCGACGCAAGGCGCTTTCGCCACGCCGACGAGGATCCCGTGTCGATCATGCACTCCTCGGGCACGACGGGGCGCCCGAAGCCGGTCATCCAGACCCACCAGTCGGGCATCGCGGGCCCGCGCTTTCGCATGGGCAACGACGTCGTGGAGCCGGGCGAGCGGGTCCTGACGGCGCTGCCGCAGTCGCACATCGGCGCGATCTCCTTCACGTCGTACGCACTGCTCTGCGGCACCCCGGTCGTCGCGCTCTTCGACCCGACCTCCCCGCAACTGCTCGATGCCATCCGCGAGCACCGCCCGATGTCCGTCATGGGCTTCTCGCACATCCACACCGAGCTCGCGGCGTGCGACGTCGCGCCCGGCGATCTGGATTCCGTCGAGCGCTGGATCTCCGTCGGCGACGCGGTCCACGAGCCGCACATCAGGGCGCTGCTCGCGCACCGCAACCCCGACCTCAAGCCGTCGATGTTCTTCGACCGCCTGGGCTCGACGGAGCTCGGCTGGGCGCTCTTGCTGCAGACGACGACGCTCGCCTCCGGGCCGAAGGGACGCTGCATCGGACGGCCGACCGGCGCCGGCGAGGTCGCCGTGCTGCGCGAGGACGGGACGCCGGCGCCCGCGGGTGAGCTGGGGCTGCTCGCGGCCAAGGGCCCGACGATCACCGTCGGCTACTGGAACGACCACGACCTGAACTACCGCAGCCGGCTCGCCGGATACTGGCTGTCGGGCGACGTCGCCTACCAGGACGAGGACGGGCTCTTCTACCAGGTCGACCGGGCCGTCGACGCGATCCACACGGCCTCCGGGCCCGGCTACTCCGTCTACATGGAGGAGGTGCTGCTCGGCTCGGTCCCCGAGATCTGCGACTGCGGGGTCGTGGCCGGCGTGTGGGGCGCGCAGACCGTCGCGGTGGCGCTCGTGCGCGCGACCCCCGGCGCCGAGGACGCCGGCCGCCTGCTGGAGGCGGCCAACGACGCGTTGAGCGCGGCCGGGCACCCCGAGCTCGCGCTGCTCGAGATCGCGCTGACCGACGCCGACTACCCGGTGGGCGTGACCGGCAAGGTCCTCAAGCGGGTGCTGCGCGAGCGCTTCTGCGACCTCGCGAGCTACGTCGACGCGGACCGGGTCCTGGCCGCGTCGCCGCCGGCCGGAGGCTAGGAGCTAGGAGGCCGGCAGCGGGTCGCCGGACAGCAGGCGGCCCGCGAGCTCGCCGAGGCTGTCGAGCATCGCGAGCTGGGGGAACGGGCCGTAGGAGACCCTTGCCACCCCCAGCTCGGCGAGCTCGGACGGCGGCGGCGTGCCGGGGAACCCGAGAACGCTGAGCTTGCGCTCGCCGAGCCCCTCGACGAGCTTTGCGATCGTGTCCGCGTCGAGCTCGCCGGGCACGAACACGCAGGCCGCCCCGGCATCCAGGAACGCCTTCCCGCGCTCGATCGCGTCGGCGAGGACCTCGCCGGGGTCGCGATCGCCGGCGAGCAGGAACGCGTCCGTGCGGGCGTTGAGCACGAAGGCCACGCCCTCGCTCTCCGCGGTCTCGCACGCGGTGCGCACCGCGGCGACGGCCTCGTCGAACGGCCTCATCTCGTCCTCGAGGTTGCCGCCCACGGCGCCGGCCGCGATCGCCCGGCTGATCGTGTCGGCGACGTTGCCGTAACCGGCCTCGAGGTCGGCCGTCACGGGGAGATCGACCGCCGCGGCGATCCGGGCCGTCATGTCGAGCATCAGCCCGACGGGGATGTTCTCGCCGTCCTCGTAGCCGTAGGACGCCGAGATCGAATGGCTGGCCGTCGCGATCGCGCGGCAGCCCGCCTGCGCGGCGACCGCCTGCGCTGTGGCGACGTCCCACGCGTTGACGAGCACGAGCAGGTCGGGATCTTCGTGCAGCGCCAGCAGCGCCGCGGCCTTCTCATGCTGTGTCACGAGCTTGCCTCCAGGTTCCAGTAGGTCTCCGCCCCGACGTCCGTCGCGTGCGCGGCGACGCGGGTCAGCGCGGCGCGGGCGTCGGTCATGTCCAGGTGCGTCAGCGCGGCGATCTCGGCCGTCGCCAGCGGCTCGCCGGCCCAGGCGAGGACGTCCTCGACGCCGTCGGGCCGGGGGCGTCGTCTCAGCTCGGGCGCGAGATTGGCGATCGCGGCATCGTACGCCTCGATCGGGTTGAAGCCGGGGAGCGCGAACGTCGCGCCGTTGTCGGCCCGGCTGAACTCGTAGCTCGGTGCCGTGTAGCGGCGCTGCTCGCGCGGCCCGCCGAGCCGGTCGTCGAGCGCGCGAGCGCCGGCCGACGGCGATCGCGCTGCTTGCGCGTCCGCCGCGAGCGCGGCGCGCACCTCGGCGGTCTCACACCACTCGCGCAACCGTGCCGGGTCGAGGTCGACGTCGCGCGCGGCGCCGTCGATGAGCTGCGGATCGTCGAGCAGGCCGCCGGCCATCGTCCGGACGCGCAACCGCCGCAGCAGCGGCTCCTGCGCCGCGGGCGCATGCAAGCGCGCGGCGACGACGGCGCGGCACGCGGGCTCGGAGGACGCCGGGCGCTCCCTCGGCGCCGGATCGATCGGCATCCCGTAGCGGCGCTGCAGCCCGGGGGCGCCGCGTGCGAGCTTCTCCGCCTCGCCGGGCTCCTGCGTGAGGACGATCATCCGCAGCCGCCAGCGCAGGTGGTCGCCGTAGTGCCAGCGCAGCAGCGCGCGCGTGGGCTCCGCCGAGAAGGCGAACGGGCAGGCGGGATCGGTGAACAGCGTGATGTCGAGCACGGGCGGTGAGGTCACGCTGCCATATTCTCGCGTTTGTCGCACCGAGCCCTCGTTCTTCCCAGAAAGGCGCCCCCTTGGACGACTGGTCGCTGTTTCCCGCTCGTGCCTACCTCGATCAGCACTACGGGCAGATGAGCTCCGAGACGGCGACGATGATGGCGTCGATCATCGACTACGTCCGCCAGCGCGACCGCCCACCGCCGGCTCGGCTCATCGAGGTCGCGGGTGGACCGACGGTGTTCTCGCTGCTCGCGCTGACCGCCGCGCTCGGCGCGGCGCCGGAGCGGATCGTGTTCACGGACATCGCCGACGCGAACCTCGCGGAGGTCGACGACTGGCTGCACGGCCGCGCGGACGCCTTCGACTACGCGCACCTCTACGCGTGGCTCGCCGACGAGGCGCGGACCGACCCCGAGCGCGCCGTCGCGGCGCTGCGGGCAGCGAAGTGGGAGCTCGTCCGCCACGACTGGGGCGACCCGCCTCGCGCGGCGTGGATCGGCGCGTTCGACGCCGTGTCGTCGCACTTCTTCGTGGAGTCCGCGACGCCGGACGCACAGACCGCGCTCGCCTTCGCGAGCAACTACGCGGCGGTTGGGGTGCCCGACGCGCTCGTGCTGCTGTCCTTCCTGCAGCACGCCGACTCGTGGGACTGCAACGGCTTCCAGGTGCCGTCCCTGCAGGTGCACGAGGGCATGATCGAGACGTTCCTCGCCAGCGCCGGCCTCAGGCTGGGCGACACCGAGATAGCAACCGCCGCCGGCCGCCAGAGCGCCGACGTCACGGGCTATGCCGGCGTGGTCACGGTCGCGGGCATCCGAACGAATCCGTGACGACGGTCTACTGCAGCGGTCCGTCCGGACTCGGCGTCGCGCGCTCGCTGCGCGAGGCGTTCGCGGACCTGCACCTCGTCGGCGTCGCCGACCCGGCGCGCGCGACCGGCCTGCACCATCCCGTCTTCGACGAGGTCTGGCCGCACGAGCCGCGCGCCGACGAGATCGCCGTCAGACTCGACGCCGGCGGATGGTGGATCCCCGGCTCCGAGCTCGAAGCCCGCGGGCTCGCACGCGCGGCCGGCCCGTGCGAGCGGCTGCTGACCCCGTCGCCGGCGGTGCTCGCGCGCGCCGACGACCTCCCGGCGCTCGCTCGCCGGCTCGGCGTCCGCTGCGCGCCGGCCCTGTCGGCGCAGGAGGAGGACTCCGCGCTCTGTGCGTTCGGTCGCGAGCACGGCTGGCGGCTGTCGCTTCGCGGGCCCGGCCTGAAGCCCGCGCCGGTCGCGGGCTGGCGCGCGGTCGAGCGCCTGCGCGCGCAGCTCGGCGACCGCTGGATGGCGCCCGGCATGCGACTGCAGGCCCATGTCGACGGCGTCGACGAGGCGATCGCCTTCGCCGCGCACGCAGGCGCGCTGCTCGGCGCGCGGCACATCCGCGCCGCGATCGCGACGGGCGCCGCCGGCCATGTCGAGCCTGTCGGCGAGGATCTTCGCCGCGCGCTCGCGAGCGCCCTCGCAGATGGCGCCTGGACCGGCGGCGGCGAGCTCGAGCTCGTCCGGTCCGTCGACGGCGCGCTGTGGCTCGTCGCGAGCCGGCCGTGCTTCGCGCCCTGGGTCCACGGCGCGACGCTCGCGGGGGCGAACCTGCCGGGCGCGCTGCTCGGCGCCGCGACAGGGCGCGAGCCGGCTCCCGCGGCGCAGCGCGCAGCGGCGTTCGCGCGCGTCCTCGTGGAGGTCCCGGTGCGCGAAGGCGTCGCGATTGCCGACCCGGTCGCCGTCGCGAGCACCGTCGTGCGGGCCGGCACCTACCTCTCCGGCATGCCCGATCGCCCTGCACCCCCGCACCCCCGCGCCGCCCCCGGGCCGCCGGACGAGCCGCTGCGGGCGATCGTGGCCGAGATCGAGAGCGCCCGGGACACGCCGCACGTACACGCCATCGACCCGACTCCCCGCTGGGACCGCCTGACGGCCGCGATCCGCGACGCGGCCGGCACGGCGCGCGTCGAGATCGCGTACAGCATCAAGACCGACCCCTCCATCGACCTGCTGCGCGCCGCGCGCGCCCGCGGGTTCCTGGCGGAGGCGATCACGCAGGCGGAGATGCGGCGCGCCGTCCAAGCGGGCTTCGAGGACGGCCAGGTCGTCCTCAACGGCCCCGCCAAGAGCTGGCCGGCCGAGCCGTCTGGAGCCTTCGCCGTCTTCGCGGACAGCATCGAGGAGCTCGCGACGCACGCGGAGCGCGCCCGATCCGGAGCGCTCGCCGCGCGCTACCTCGGGCCGCGCGTCCGCCCGCCGTCGATCGTGTCGCGCTTCGGCGTGCGGTTCGACGACTTCGCGACGTTCAGCGCAGTCGTGAGCACGCTGCGCGACCTGCCGCCGAGCCAGGGCGTCGGGATGCACTTCCACTGGGCGAGCAGCGAAGCCGGGCACGAGACGTGGTTTCGCACGGTCGACGCGACCCTCCAATGGGGCCGGCGCCTGCAGGACCTCAGCGGGCGCCCCGTCGCCTGCCTGGACCTCGGCGGTGGCTGGCAGCCCGACGACTTCGAGGCCGTCTTCTTGCCCCGGCTGCCCGAGCTTCTCGCCCGCTGCCACGCCGAGCTCGACGCGCTCGAGGCCATCGTGCTCGAGCCGGGCCGCGCGCTCGTCCAGCCGCTGGCGGTCGTCGAGACGACGGTGCTCGAGCTGCGCGAGCGCGACGGCGCCCGCGAGCTCGTCGTCGATGCCGCACTCGCCGAGGTTCCGCGCTGCGTCTGGTACCCGCACCGCCTGCTCAGCCGCGGCGAGCACGGCTGGCAGCACTGGGGGCGCGGCCCGGATCGCCTCGTCGGGCGGCTGTGCATGGAGGACGACGTGCTGCGCACCGGCATCGCGGTCCCCGACGACGTGCGCCCCGGCACGCGCGTCTTCATCGCCGACGCCGGCGCGTATGACCGCAGCATGGCCTACAGCTTCGGCCGTGGCTGACCTGCCGCCCGAGGTCGAGGCGGCGGCGGCCGGCCGCCAGCCCTTCGAGATCGCCGATCACGGCGCGCCCTGCTGCGTCCTGGCTCGAACGTGGCTGGAGGGTCTTGACGCCACGTACCATCGCGGCGCCGCGAGCGACGCCCCGCCCGCGTGGGTCGCCGAGCGCTTCCCCCCCGGCCCGGCGACCGAGGATCTGCATTGGTGTGAGATCCCCGACGCCGCCGTGAGCGAGCTTGCGGCCGCGGCACTCGCGCGCGAGCTGTGGCGACTGCGCTGCGAGGGCGTCTGTGCCGTGCAGCTCGTCGCCCGCGACCTCTCCTATCGCGAAGCCATCGGCCACGAGGGCGACGGGCGCTTGCAGGTCTGGGACCGCACCACCTGGCTGCGACCGCGACCCGGCGGCCCCGCGCTCGCGATCAGGGTCACGGGCGGGCGGGCGGCGCTCCCGCAGTGGGGCGAGCACCGCCTGCCCCGCGGCGAGTGGACCGCTATCTAGAGAGAGAGGCTCAGTCGTCGTCGAGCAGCTCGCGCACCCGGGCGACGACGTTCTCGGGCGTGATGCCGAGCTCGACCAGCACCTTCTCGCCCGGCGCCGAGGCGCCGAAGCGGTCGATCGAGACGATCGCGTCGGCGTAGCGCTCCCAGCCCTGGCGGATGCCGGCCTCGACCGAGACGGTCGGCAGGTCGACCGGCAGGACCGACTCCTGGTAGTCGTCGTCCTGCTGCTCGAAGAGCTCCCATGACGGCATCGAGACGACGCGCACCGGCACGTCGAGCTGCTCGCGGGCCGCCAGCGCGACGGCGATCTCGCTGCCGGTCGCGATGATGACCGCCTCGGCGTCCTTTGCGTCCGACAGGACGTACGCGCCCTTCGCGACGCCCGACGAGGGCGCGAACTCGCCGCTCTCGCGGTCGAGCACCGGCAGATCCTGACGCGACAGGATGAGCACGGCCGGCCCTTCGAGATCCTCGAGGATGACGCGCCACGCCTCGACGGTCTCGTGCGCGTCGCACGGACGCAGCACCACGAGGCCGGGGATCGCCCGCAGCGCCGCGAAGTGCTCGACGGGCTGGTGCGTCGGGCCGTCCTCGCCAAGGCCCACCGTGTCGTGGGTGAAGACCCAGGCGACGTGCAGGCCCATGAGCGCCGACAGGCGGATCGACCCGCGCATGTAGTCGGCGAACTGCAGGAACGTCGAGCCGTACGGGCAGACGATGCCGCCGTGGCCGGCCATGCCGTTGACCGCCGCGCCCATCGCGTGCTCGCGGACGCCGAAGAAGATGTTGCGCCCCGCCTTCTCCGAGGTGAAGCGGTCGGACTTCGGGAAGATCGTCTTCGTCGATTCCGTGAGGTCCGCCGCGCCGCCGAGCATCGTCGGCGTGAACGGCTCGAACGCCGCCATGGTCTTGCCGCCGACACCGCGCGTGGCGATCTTCGGCTTGTCGAACGTCTTGGGCAGCGCGTCGGCCATGCCGGGCAGCGGGCGGCCGGGCTCGCCCCAGGCAAGATCCCATTCCGCCGCGAGGTCCGGGTCCGCGCCGCGCCAGGCGTCGAAGCGCTCGGTCCACGCCGCGTGGGCCTTGCCGCCCGCGTCCTTCATGCCGAACGCGTCGTAGACGCCGTCCGGGACGTGGAAGGTCTTGGCGGGATCCCAGCCCAGGACCTCCTTGGTGAGCGCGACCTCCTCCTCGCCGAGCGCCGCGCCGTGCGCCGCGCTCGTGCCCGCCTTGTTGGGCGACGGGTAGCCGATGATCGACTTCACGCGGATGAGCGTCGGCTGGCTCTCGTTGGCCATGCCCTCGCGCACCGCGGCCTCGATGCCGTCCATGTCGTTCGCGTCGGCGATCTGCAGCACCTGCCAGCCGTAGGACTGAAACCGCTGCGTGACGTTCTCGCGGTCAAAGCTCAGCGACGTCGGCCCGTCGAGCGAGATGTCGTTGTCGTCGTAGAGGTAGACGAGCCGTCCGAGCCCGAGCTGGCCCGCGAGCGAGGCCGCTTCCGAGGCGATGCCCTCCATGAGGTCGCCGTCGGACACGATCGCGTACGTGAAGTGGTCGAGGACCTCCGAGCCGTAGTGCTCGCGCAGGTACTGCTCGGCCAGCGCCATGCCGACCCCGTTGGCGAAGCCCTGGCCGAGCGGGCCCGTCGTGACCTCGACGCCGGGCGTGACGATGTGGCGGTCGCGCTCGGGGTGGCCCGGCGTGATCGAGCCCCACTGGCGAAACTGCTTGATCTGGTCCATCGGGATGTCGTAGCCCGTCAGGTGCAGGACGCTGTAGAGCAGCATCGACCCGTGGCCCGCGCTCAGGACGAAGCGGTCGCGGTCGGGCCACGCCGGATCCGCCGGATCGTGGCTCATGATGCGGCGGAAGAGGACATAGGCCGCTGGCGCCATGGCCATCGGCAGGCCGGGGTGCCCGGAGTTGGCCTTCTGGATCGCGTCCATGGACAACGTACGAATCGTGTCGACGCAGAGCTGGTCTATCTCGGAGGTCATGGCCACGTAGTATCGCGACGAGGGTCCTCGCGCGCGTTCTCAGGTTGTGGCGCCACACCTTCAGGGGCCGAGGCGCGGCTGACCTCCCGCGCTCATGTATGTGTCGCGTGTCACTCGGCGCAGCGGTCACGGCAGCTACCGTCGTTGGACGGGGTCGATGGCCGGTAAATCCAAGGAGCACACCATGAAGCGCAAGATGCTTGCCGCCGCCGCGTTGGCCTCACTCGCCGCGGCAGGACCGATCGCTGCCGCACAGGGCGCGAGCTCGAAGGCTAAGACGACGCAGGGCGTCGTCTTCGGCGCGGTGACCTCGCAGGGCTTCCCCGTCGTCATCCAGCTCTCGAAGACCGGCCGGCAGGTCGTCCGGGCCACCATCGGCCTGGAGCTGAAGTGTCAGGTCCCGCCGGACGTCACGATCCCGGACGACGTCACCAGGATCCCGGTCAGCGCCGCGGGCAAGTTCACCGCCGAGCAGCCCGTCACACGCATCCCGGCCGACCCCGTCAACCAGGTCCCGGCGCTCGACATCTCGGGCAAGCTCACCGGCACGGTCAACAAGGCGCGGACGCAGGTCAAGGGGACCTGGCAGCGCAAGGTCGTCATCTACGACGCCACCGACCCGACGGGCGTGAAGATCCTGGACACCTGCGACACCGGCGTCCTGAGCTTCACCGCGAAGAACTAGCTCGCGGTCACTCCTCCGGCTCCCGCGGCACCGCGCGCAGGGCGGGCGGGACGGCATCCGAGCGCGCGGCGCGCAGCTCGTACTCGCGCCGCGCCGCGTCGTCGCGCGTCATGAAGACCTGGTCGGCCTTCAGCGCGCGGGCGAGCCCCTCGCGCGCGGCGCGCGGCAGGACCGCGGCGAACGTCATCATCGCGCTCATGTAGCGCGGCACGAAGACCTCGAAGCGCGGGAAGCGCAACGTCCTGACGACCGCCTCGGCGACGTCCTCGGGCTCGAGCTTGGCCACGAAGCGCGCGTTCGACGCCCCCGCCGCGAGCTCGGTGTCGACGACCACGGGCATGATGCAGGAGATCTCGACAGGGCTGCCGCGCAGCTCGAAGCGCACGGCCTCGCTTGCGCCGACGACGAAGTGCTTCGTGCCGGAGTAGGTCGCCGCGCCGGCGAAGCCGCCGCGGCCGGCCGTCGACGCCATGTTCACGATGTGCCCGGTGCCGCGAGCGGTCATCCGCGGCAGCGCCTCCTTGATGCCGTGCAAGACGCCGTGGACGTTGATGTCCACCTGCCGGCGCGCGCTCTGGTCGTCCTCGTCGACGAGCGTGCCCAGGTGCATGATCCCGGCGTTGTTGACGAGCACGTCGACGGGGCCGAGGCGCTCCTCGACGATGTCGAGGAAGTGGCGCACGGACGCGCGATCGCACACGTCGAGTCCGACGGCGATCGTGCCGTGCGCGAGCTCGTCCGCGGTCCGCCGGGCGACGGCGAGATCGACGTCGCCGATCGCGACGCGCATCCCCGCGCGCACGCAGGCCGCGGCGGTCGCGCGGCCGATGCCGCGCGCGCCGCCGGTGATCGCGACGACGCGGCCGGAGAGGTCGCGGGGGGTGCGGGCCATTGCCGTGTCGAGGCTAGCGCGCCCGTCGCTGTTCGCGCGCAACCGGCGCTGGCGCGAGTTGCGCCTGCGAATAGCTACGCTTGCGCCCGTGTCAAGCCGACAAGAGCAGAAGGAGCAGGCCAAGCGCGAGCGTCTCGAGCGCGAGGCCGCCGCGCAGAAGGCCGCCAAGCGCAAGCGACTGCTGCAGATCGTCGGCGGCGTCGTCGTGGGCGCCGTCGTCGTCGCCGGGGCAGCGCTGGCGATCGCCGGTGGCGGCAAGGACGGCGGGCGCGACGAGACCGATCTCACCGCTGCGGCGAAGGCAGCCGGCTGCGTCGTGAGGTCGTTCCCCGACTACGGCGCCGCGCACGTCACGAAGAAGCTCACGCCGGCGGACTTCAAGACGAACCCGCCCACGTCCGGCGACCACAACGTCAACCCGGCTCAGGATGGCGTCTACGCCCCGGGCAACGAGCCCGAGCTCGAGAACTGGGTCCACACGCTCGAGCACGGCCGGATCATCTTCATGTACAAGCCCGGCACCGCGGCGGGGCGGATCACCCAGCTGCAGAACCTCTTCAACGAGCCCGTCCTCGACAGCGGCAACGGCTACCACTCGGTGCTCATGCAGAACAACACGAAGATGCCGTACGAGGTCGCCGCCGTGGCCTGGCGCCACTTCGTCGGCTGCGAGAAGTTCACCGACGAGGCGCTCGACGCGCTCGGCGACTTCCGCGCGGTCTACGTGGACACCGCGCCGGAGAAGATCCCGTAGCCCAGCCGCCGGCGGCCGCGCCCTGACGCGCAAGCCGTCGTGCATGACCGCACCGGGCCATGTGGCACGGTGTTCGAACCCTCGATGCGCCGTCTTGCGCTTGCACTCCTCGTGGCGGGCCTGGGCGCTTGGCTCGCCGGTCCCGCGCTCTCCTCGGATCCCTGGATCGCGCCCGCGGTCGAGTTCGGGCTCGCTGTCGCACCGCCGCCGGGCGGAGCGTGGCAGAGCGGGGTCATCGCGGCGCCCAAGCGCTATGACCTCGTCGGCCTGAGCTGGAGCCCGACGCGCCGGCATGTCGGCGCCCGCATCCGCGTGCGCGACGCGGCGGACGGCTCGTGGAGCCCATGGACCGCGATGGCCGACGACCATGGTGGCGGCGCCGGCGCCGAGCCGGTGTGGGCGGGCGGGGCCGACGCCTTGCAGCTGCGCCTCGCGCACGCGCCGCGCGGCCTGCGCGCGCACTTCGTCAACGCGACGGGCTCGGCGACGCGCGGAGAGCGCATCCTCACCGCGCTGCGCAGCGGCGCGCACGACGCCTACGTCGCGCTCGCGGGCGAGACGGCGCGCGCGCAGGACCTCACGGGCGCGCCGCCGATGGTGACGCGCGAGCAATGGGGAGCGGCGGCGTGTGGCCTGCCACGCGTCGGCGCGACCTACGGCACGGTGCAGACCGCGTTCGTCCACCACACGGTCAACGCGAACGGGTACGGCCCGGAGGACTCCGCGGCCATCGTTCGCTCGATCTGCCGCTACCACCGGACGACCAAGCGCTGGCGCGACATCGGCTACAACTTCCTCGTCGACCGCTTCGGGACGATCTTCGAGGGGCGCGAGGGCGGGATCGACCAGGCCGTCATCGGCGCGCAGGCGCAGGGCTACAACGCCGTCTCGACCGGCGTCGCGAACATCGGCACGTTCAGCGGCGTGCCGCAGACCGCCGACGCCGTGAACGCCATGGCCGAGCTGCTGGCGTGGAAGCTGACGCTGCACGGCGCGCCCGCGGAGGGGCTCGGTGACGGTGCTCTCGCGCGGCGGTGAGGCCAACCGCTACCGCGCCGGCACGCCCGTGACCTTCCAGCGCATCTCCGGCCATCGCGACGCCGACGCGACGACGTGCCCCGGCGACGCGCTCTTCGCGCAACTGCCGCAGCTGCGCCGGCTCGCGGCCGAGATCGCGCCGGACCTTCCCCAGCCGGCGGCCGTGCCGGGCGCGACCGTGACCCTCGCGACCGCCGACGCGACGCTTGACTACCCGCAGCCCGCGCAGCTATCCGGGCGCGTCGTGGATGCCAGCGGGCGCGCCGCTCGCCGGGGCCACCGTGTCGATCCAGATCTCGGCGCCCACGGGGTTCGTGACGCTGAGCCGCGTGGTGACGCGCGACGACGGCACCTGGTCGACGCAGTTCGACACGCGGTACACGCGCTCGCTGCGGGCCGCCGTCCGGCTGGGCGACGGAGCCGTGGCGACCTCGCCCATCGTCGGCGTGCAGGTCGCGCCGAGGATCTCGGTGATCGCGCCGGCGCGCGTCGTCGCGGCGCGGACGTTCACCGTCACCGGGAACATCCGGCCGCTGCGGGGAGGGGTGGCGCTCGTCATCGCGCGCCAGGGGACCGACCGCGAGTTTCACACGGTCGCACGGGTCCCGCTGCGCTCGGCGTCGGGGGCGTTCGTTGCCAAGGTCAGGCTGCGGCGGCCCGCGTTGCACCGCCTGCGCATCGAGTCGCGCGGGGACGCGCGCAACCGCGCCGGCCGCTCGCGCGACGCCTTTCTGCGCGCGATCCGCCCGCGTCCTTAAGACCTGGTCCCAGCTCAGAACGAACGGTGACGTTCGGCGCTGGAACACGCAACGGCAACAGACGGTTCACGGAGCGGACATCCTCAGCTCACGGCGCTGAAATCGCGCTCTGAGAGCTTGGCGAGCGTGACCACTGCTGCGGAGGAGATATGAGCACGACGATCGACGCGCCCGATGCTGTCGGGGCGCCGCCCGGGCCGATACCGCTGCTCACCCGCGGCCGCTGGATCGAGCAGTGGGATCCCGATGACGAGACGTTCTGGGAGTCGTCCGGCAAGAAGATCGCCCGCAAGAACCTCATCTTCTCGATCTTCGCCGAGCATCTCGGCTTCAGCATCTGGGTGTTGTGGACGATCATCGTCATCAACCTCGCGAACATCGGCATCGTCATGTCGATCGGCGAGTTGTTCCTGCTGACCGCCGTCCCGAACCTCGTCGGCTCGTTCCTGCGCATCCCCTACACGTTCGCGGTGCCGAAGTACGGCGGGCGCGCGTGGACGACGTTCAGCGCCTCGCTGCTGCTGATCCCCACCGCGCTGCTCGCGTTCATCGTGCCGAGCGGCTGGCTCGCGTCGCAGGCGCACGGCACGCAGCTGTGGATCCTCGTCGCGTGCGCGGCGACCGCCGGCGTCGGCGGCGGCAACTTCTCCTCGTCGATGGCGAACATCTCGTTCTTCTATCCCGAGAAGCGCAAGGGCTTCGCGCTCGGCCTCAACGCCGCCGGCGGCAACCTCGGCGTCGCCGTCGCCCAGCTCATGGTGCCGCTGGTCATCATCATCGGCGTCCCGGCCGCGACCGTGAAGCTGCCCAAGCACGACGTCAACATGGCGTACGCCGGCATCGTCTGGATGCCGTTCATCGTCCTCGCGATGCTCTTCGCGTACTTCTACATGGACAGCCTGCGCGAGGCGAAGGCGGACAAGTCCTCCTACGTCGAGGCGCTCAGGCACCCGCAGACGTGGATCATGTCGTTCCTCTACATCGGCACGTTCGGGTCGTTCATCGGCTATTCGTTCGCGCTGCCCCTCGTCATCAAGAACACGTTCCCGGAGTTCCTCGCGCAGCACGCGTTCATCGCGACCTACCTCGCCGGCCTCGGCTTCGTGGGCGCGCTCATCGGCTCGGTCGCGCGGCCGCTCGGCGGCTGGCTGTCAGACCGCGTCGGCGGGGCTCGCGTGACGCTCGCCGTGTTCATCGGCATGGGGGTGTTCACCGCCGTCGCGATCCAAGGCGTGCAGCAGCGCAGCTTCACCGTGTTCTTCCTGTCCTTCATGGTGATCTTCCTGCTTGCAGGCATCGGCAACGGCTCGACCTACAAGATGATCCCGTCGATCTTCGCGGTCTACGGCCGCAAGGACGCCGAGGAGAAGGGGCTTGAGCCCAAGGCGGCGGCGGTCGAGTGGAAGCGCCGTGCGGCGGCGGTCATCGGCATCGCCGGCGCGATCGGCGCGTTCGGCGGGTTCCTCATCCAGGTCGTCCTGCGGCAGGCCAGCCTCGGCGTCTCCGCGCTCGTCAAGGCCGCCGAGACGCCCGCGGAGAAGGTGTCCGTCGCGGCGGCGAACGCCGACTGGTCGGTCCCGGCGCTCTGGGTGTTCCTCGGGGCGTACGTCGTCTTCGCCGGCGTGACGTGGTTCTGCTACCTGCGGACGAGCTTCGCGACCGACCGGATCCCGAGCCTCGCGCAGGCAGCCATCTAGCGCTGACCTACCGAGACCGCCGCGGGGGGATGCGGCGGTCCCGGGACGGCGGCGAGGGGACGGGCGGGCTGTCCGCAGCCGTGCCGCGCGCTACCGCCGGCCCAAGGGATGAGCGCACGCGCCCGCGCCCGCCCCGCCATCGGCATACTTGGCAGCGCGGGATGTGGGGACAAGGGTCAGGACCCCACACCGTGTCGGCGACGTTCGTCCCCAGCGGGGGCGTGGCGCTGTCACGCACATGGGGCTTCAACGCCGCCGCGCCGCGGCCGGCGACGGCGCCCGCCGCGACCACCGGGTCCTCGGCGATCGCGGTGACCGGCGTCGTCCTGCGCGTCGACAACCCGCGGCCGTCCGGACGGTCGGTGAGGTTCCGGGTCCTCGCCGGTGCCTCGCTCGTCGGCCGCCGCGCGACGGTCACCACGTACCGCGTCGTGCGCAGGTGCGCTGGCGGGACCTGCCGCGATCGCCAGCACGGCAAGCGGCTGCGATCGGTCATCGGCCGGCTCGCCGCGAGGCAGACCATCGTCGCGCCGCGGCCGGCCAGGGGGCGCGCGATCAAGGTCGTCGTCCAGACGCAGCCATATGCGAGCGGCGGCCTCTCGCACGCCGCGGGCTACGCGGTCAGCCGCTGGAGCCCGGGCTGAGGCTCGGCCGCCCGGCGCGGGTGAGATCCATCGCGCGCAACCTTGACTACCGCTGCTGCCAGCCGCCCGTCTCGCCCTTGTAGAGGCCGTCGCCGCCGAAGACCATCCGCACGCTGCGCCAGAGGATCCGCAGGTCCAGGCGCCAGGAGCGGTGCTCGATGTACCAGAGGTCGAGCTCGATGCGCTGCGCCCACGGCAGCGACGCGCGGCCGTTGACCTGCGCCCAGCCGGTGATGCCCGGCGCGATGGCGAGCCTGCCGCGCTCGCGATCGGTGTACTGGGCGACCTGCTGCGGCAGTGTCGGGCGCGGGCCGACGATCGCCATCTCGCCCCGCAGGACGTTGACGAGGTTCGGCAGCTCGTCGAGCGAGGTGCGGCGCAGGAGCGCGCCGACGCGGGTAATGCGCGCGTCGCCCGCGTCGACCGCGAGGCCGGCGCCGAGCTTCTCGGCGCCGTCGACCATCGTGCGCAGCTTCAGGACGTCGAACTCGCGCCCGTCGCGCCCGACGCGCCGCTGCCGGTAGATCGCCTTGCCCTTGGACTCCAGGCGGATCGCCACGAGGGCCGCAGCGAGGACCGGCGCGGTGACGACGAGGACGGCCGCGGCCACGGCGACGTCGAACGCGCGGCGCGTCATCGCGTCCCGTCCGCGGGCTCCCAGCCCGCGGAGGTGCCGTGGCGCAGGTGGTCCCACAGGCCCGCGGCGACGGACGCCGTCGTGAGGACGTAGTAGCGCGCGACGAGCAGCGGCCTGAAGCGGATCGTGCCCGCCAGCAGCGCGGCCGCGAGCAGCGCGAGCTGCAGTCCGAACGCCACCGCGTAGAGCGCGCTCTGATCGAACAGCAGCGCGCTCGTCGCGAACGCGACGACGTGCAGGAACGGCGCCGCGTAGCGCAGAACGCGATGCGAGGCCAGCATGAGCGCGTACAGCGGCGTGTACCCGCGCGGCGAGAGCAGGCCGCCGTGCAGGACGATCGGCCACGCGTGGCTCATCATCCGCCGCTTGCGGGCGAACTCGCCCTCGATCGACGGGACCATCTTCTCCGTCGCCCGCGCCGCGGGGACGTAGACCGCGCGCCAGCCGCGCTTGACCATGTTGAACGGGAACGAGAGGTCGTGGCCCATGACGGGGTCGACCTGGATGTACGAGTCGCGGCGGGTCGCGTAGATCGCGCCGTTGCCCGCGGTGATCGACCCGAGCTTGGACTCAAGCGACCGCAGCGCCATCTCGTAGCGCCAGTACAACCCCTCCTGGTTCGTTCCGCCCTGGGAGACGAACTGCACCTGCCCGCAGGCGTAGCCGACCTTCGCGTCGGCGAACGCCGCGACGAGCGTGCGCAGCGCGCCCGGCTCCCAGGTCGAGTTCGCGTCGCTGAACGCCAGGACATCTCCGCGCGCGCGGGCGACCGCCGAGTCCTGGGCGCGGATCTTGCCACCGCGCGGAAGGTCGAGGACGAGGTCGGCGCCGGCGCGGCGCGCCTCGGAGACCGTGCCGTCCGCGGACCCGTCGCTGGCGACGATGACCTCGAGGCGGTCGCGCGGGTAGTCCAGCGCGAGCGCGTTGGCGACCTTCGCGCCGATGACCGCGCCCTCGTCGTACGCCGCCACGACGAGGCTCACGCTCGGGACCTCGCCCGGCGCGATCGCCGCGGCGGCGGGCGCCCGCTTGACCCGCGCAAGCGCGGCGAGCAGCAGCGGATAGCCGACCTGGGCGTAGGCGAGCAGGACCACGCACGACCAGAACACGATCTCGAGGACGGTCGTCACGGCGCCCATTCTCCTACCAGCGCGGCGTAGAGGTCGAGATGTCGGCGCGCGATCGCATCCCACGAGTAGCGCCCGTCCGCCGCGCGGCGCGCGCCCTCGCGCAGCGCCGCACGCGCGCCGGGCTCGGCGAGCAGGCGCCCCAGCTCGGTCGCCAGCGCGTCCGCGTCGCCCGGCGCGACGAGCGCCGCGGCTCCTTGCGCCGCGACGTCGCCGAACCCGCCGACGTCGCTGAGCACGAGCGGCGCGCCGAACGCGAGCGCCGTGAAGAGCACCCCCGACTGGTCGATCTCGCGGTATGGCAGCACGACGAGATCGGCGCGCTGGAAGTACGCGCCGAGCTCGTCGTCTGCCACGAAGCGCGGGACCCAGCGCACCGACGGCGGCGCCGCGGCCCGCAGCGGCGCGATGTCCATCCGCGGCATGCCGACGATCCACAACTCGGCGTCGGGGCTCAGGGCGCGCCACGCGTCCAGCAGGACGTCGATGCCCTTGTAGGGCCGCAACAGCCCGAAGCACAGGACCACCGGCCCTTCCACGGCGGCGAGCTGCGCCGGCAGCGGCCGCGCGTGCGGCACGCGCGTGAGGTGCGCAAACGCACCGTGCTCGATCGCGTGGACCTTCGCCGGGTCGATCCCGAGCGCGTCGATGAGGCGCGAGCGGCCGTGCTCGGAGTGCACGACGACCGCGTCCGCGCGTTCGTAGAGCCGGCGCTGAGCGCCGAGCTGGCCCGGGCGGGGCTCGCGCGGGAGGACGTCGTGCGCGGTGATGACGACCGGCCGCGCGCGCGGGAGCAGATGCACGTCGAGCGGCTGCAGCGTGAGCCACTGGAAGTGCACGACGTCCGCGGCGCTCGCCGCGCGGCGGTAGCGCAGCATGTCGCCGACGTGCGACGCGAGCTTCGCGGCGAAGCGCCGGCGCGATCCGGCCGGGCCGCCCGCGCGGCGGTAGAAGCGCTCGACGCGCTCGTAGCCGTCGGGGGCGGGCACGGGGCCGTAGACGAACCGGCTCGTCTGCAGGCGCACGCCGGCGCCGGCGCGGGCGAGCGCGGCGCACAGCGCGTGGTCGTAGGGCGGCGTGAAGGCCGACGGGTCGACGACGTCGACGCGCGGCGCGAGTGAGGAGTTCGGGGCCAAGCCTCGCTGAGCCTACGTCGCAGGGCGGCGGGGGTGCGGCTAGCCGCACCCCCGGACACAGGGCTACCCCCTGGTTGGGCGCACCCCGAGGAGGGAAGCTGCGCAGCATCGTCACGATCAAAACGATGCCTTCCGCGACCGCCACCCCGCCCGCCGACTCCGCCGCCCGGCGAGCGCTCGCAGCCCGGCGCTTCGAAGGCGTCACGCTCGAGGCTCGTGCGACGCGCCCCGCCGCACGACGCATGGCACGGCGCCCGGGCACGCGGTCGGCGCCCGCCGGCTTCGGCGCCATCGCGAAGCCGCTACCCCTGCCGATCGAGGGGGCGCCGATCGAGATGGTCACGGTCACCGACCCGGAGGCGCTCGCGGTCCGCGACCAGTTCGTCGCCGACGGCCTCGTCGCCGAGCTCGAGGCGCAGGCACGGCGCGCGAAGCGCAGCGGCTACGACGGCTGCACCGGCCTCGAGCACGCCGAGCGCTACCCGTCGATGCCGCAGTGGCTCGCACTGCGCGGCTCCGCGCTTGCGCTGCACTCGCTGCACCAGCCGTCGCAGGCCTCGCACCTGGCCCACGGCTTCGGCTTCGACGCCTTCCAGGCACCGCTCTTCGCGGGCGAGTCGGCTGTCGACGCGCTCCGCGCGCTGCTCGGCCCCGAGCGGGCCGGGCGCGTCATCGACCGCCATCGCGTGTTCTGCGATACGCCGATGAGCGACGAGGCGCGCCTGCTGATGGGCGGCGCGATCGATCCGCGAGCACTCCGCCAGCGCGCGCTGCTCGCGGCGCTCGCGGTCGTCGGTCGCCGTGAGCGCTGGGATACCGAAACGCGGGTCGCGGCCGTCGGTGCCGGCACCGGCGACGCGGTCGCGCGGATCGCCGCGGGCCTTGACGCCGACAGGCTCACGCTCGTCGATCGCGACCCGCTGGCCCTGGCCGCGGCCTCGGTCCTGATGGGTCGGCGGGTGCCGGGTCTTGCGGTGCAGGCGACGCTCGCGCGCCGCGGCCTCGTCGCCGAGCTCGCCGCCGCGGGCAGCTTCGACGTCATCGACGTCACCGGCGCGCTCGAAACGCTGCCCGCCGGCGCCGCCGTCGAGCTGCTGCGCACCGCGCGGCAGGCGCTGCGACCCGGCGGCGTCGTCGTCGCGGCGAACATGCTCGATCGCCGGCCGCAGCAGACGCTGCTGGACCGCGTCCTGCGCTGGCCCGCCGTCACGCAGCGCTCGGCCGCGGAGCTCGCGCGCCTCATCGCCGCCGCGGGCTTTTGCACCGAGCAGGTCTCGCTCGCGATCCCCGCGACCGCACCGGTCTACGCGATCGCGACGATCGACACCGCCGTCTGAGCGACCGAGAAGTATCGTCGGCCGCCGCATGGCACCGGCGATCGAGGTCTCCTACTGCATCGTGAACACCCAGCAGCGAGAGCTGCTCCTGCGCTGCCTGGACGCGATCGCCGCCGAGCAGCGCACGCTGCCCTTCGCGACGGAGGTGCTCGTGCTCGACAACGCCTCCGGCGACGGCTCGGCGAGCGCGGCCCGGCGCCATCCGGCGACGACGCAGCTCATCGCGCTCACCCGCCGGCGCGGCAAGGGCGAGAACGACTCCGACCTCCTGCAGCGCGCCCGCGGCCGCTACTGCCTGCTGCTCAACGAGGACTCCGAGCTGGCCCCGGGTGCGACAGCGGCCCTGCACGCGGCGCTCGAGCCGCGCGACGCCGCCGCCGCGGCGGGCGCGCGGCTGCTGCGCCCGGACGGCCGCCGGCAGCCGTCGGCGTGGCGTTTCCCCACGCCGGCGACCGCGCTCGTCGGCGCGTTCTTCCTGCACCGCCGGTACACGGTGCAGAGCCGGGGCGACGCGATCCGCGAGGTCGACTGGGCGCAGTCCGCGGCGCTGCTCGTGCGGCGCGAGGCGGCCGAGACGATCGGCTGGTTTGACCCGGCGTTCTTCGTCTACTCCGACGAGGTCGACTTCTGCAAGCGGCTGCGCGAAGCGGGCTGGCGCACGCTGTACGTCCCGGGGGCGACGGCCGTCCACCACGAGCAGCTGTCGACCGGGGCCGTGCCCGAGCGGCGCATCGTCGAGCTCTCGCGCAACCGCGACCTCTACATGCGCAAGCATCACACAACCGCGGAGGCGTGGATCGTGCGGCTGCTGACGGCCTTCACCTATGCACTGCGGGCGCTGGTCGCGCTCGTGCTGCCGCGCCACGACGCGCGGCGCTACTGGCGCCACGTCACGGCGACGATATGGCCCGCGCGCGGGGAGGGGCTGCGCGAGGCGGCGCTCGAGCACAACCGCGGCCGCCGCCTCTGAGCGCGGCCGGCGAAGCGCACGAGGAGGGGCTGCGCGAGGCGGCGCTCGAGCACAACCGCGGCCGCCGCCTCTGAGCGCGGCCGGCGAAGCGCACGAGGCGTTGCCGTGGGCGACCGCCGTCATCCTCGCGGCGTGTGAGACGAGTCACACGACGTGCATCAGGATCGGGGGAGCGTGATCAGCCGAGCACAACGACCGACCTGAGGAGGTCCCGCCGTGTTCGCACTCTCATCCCAGTTCCCCGCCGTCGGCCGCTCGCGAGGCCGCGTCCTGGCCCTCGCGGGCGTCCTTGCGCTCGCGCTGCTCGCGCTCGGGGCCAACGCCCAGCGCGCCGAGGCGTTGTGCAGCGGTCATGCGCCCGAGTACGGGACCTGGACCAACGCCAGCCCCTCGACCGCGGGCATCGCCCGTATCCAGCTCTCCGACTGCGAGTCCGTGACGACGTGCAGCGGCAGCACCTGCAGCACGACCTTCGATGCCGGCTGGCGCATGCGCGTGTGGGGCAAGTGCTCGCCGACCAACTGCGATTGGGGCTGGAGCGCCGGCGCCTTCCCCGTCTCGGGCATGGCGTACGGGTTCTACGACCAGGGCTTTGCCAAGCGTCGCGTCTACGCGAAGATGTCCGCCTACCGCCCCGGCCAGCTCTGGGTGCACTGGGACACGGACTTCGTCGATCCCTCGCGCGCCGACTACTCCAAGGATGAGTGGTTCGTGCGGGTGTAGTACCTGAGCCAGGGGCGTTGTCATACCGGGTTACGCCCCCGGATCAGGCTTGCGAGCGGGCGCGCCGCCGGCGCGCCCGCTCGGCGAGCGCCTTGAGGCCCGCCCGCTCGTCCGGGCGCATGAAGCCGGTCGCGAGCAGCGCGAGCGGGATCGCCCCCAGCGTCAGTGAGCGCAGGGCGAGCCCGCCGAGCCCGTCCGTCGGCAGCAGGAGCTCGCCGGCCACCGCCAGCGAGGCGATGAGCACGACCGCGTGCGTCAGCCGGCCCCATTCGAACGGGACCGCGAAGAGCCGCCGCGTCAGCAGGTGCAGCACGACGAGCATGACGGCGTAGGCAGCGACGAGCGCGATCCCCGCCCCGGCGATCCCGAGCGGGTCGACGAGGGCGACGAGCACCGCGACGTTCACGACGACCCCCGCGAGCGCCGCCGGGAAGTTTCGCGACGTGACACCGGCGCGGCCGCCGATCGTCACGAGCACGAGGTACAGCCCGTACATCGCCCAGCCGAGCGCGACCCACGGCAACGCCTCGTGCGCTTCGAAGTAGGAGGGTGGCGAGAGGAGCCGCACCGCCCAGCGGCCGAGCAGCGTCAGGCCGGCGACGACGCAGCCCGTGACGACGACGTACCACGTCGTCACCGCCGCGTAGAAGCGGCCCGCGCGCGCATCGTCGGCGATCGAGTAGGCGAGCGGCGGCCAGGCGAGCTGAAAGCCGCGCACGGCGAGGATGACGGCGGTCGCGAGCTTCACGGACAGCGCGAAGAGACCGGCGGCGGCGGCGCTCTGGCTGCGCAGGATGTACGCGCGGTCGACGACGTTGAGCGCGAAGACCATCGCGTCGGCGGGGACGGTCGGCGCGCCGAAGCGCAGCAGCGGGGCGAGCCGGACGCGCGGTCCTCGCATGTTTGCGCCGAGGCGGTCGTGCGCGGCGAGCCAGAGCCCGAGCAGGACGATCGTCGAGCCGAGGTAGTTGCCGGCGACGTAGCCGCGGGCGCCCTGGTCGAAGACGACGACGAGGACGACCGTCAGCGTCACCGTCAGGCCGACGTTCGCCAGCGAGGCCGCCAGGTACGCCCGCCTGCGCTCCTCGACGCGCAGCAGCGCGTAGGCGATCTCGAGGTTCGTGAACGCCCACAGCCCGAAGACGCCGAGGCGCATGATTCCCGCGTCTTCGAACCCGAACAGCAGCCGGCTGAGGGGGCCGGCGGCGAGGAGTCCGGCGAGCGCCGCGGCCGTCGAGATGAGCAGGACGGTCGCGACCGTCGTCGCGGAGAGGCGATCGCGGTCGTTGCCCTCGGCGGTCGCGTGATAGAAGCGCACGAACGCCTCGCCGAGGCCGAAGCGCAGCAGGATCGACGCGAGGATGATGAACGTCAGCAGCGTCTCGGCGATGCCGAAGTCGGCTTCGGAGAGCGCGTGCGTGTAGAGCGGCAGCGTGACGAGCGCGAGCACGGCCGCCGCGACGCTCGATGCCTGGTACGCGGCGCCGCCGGTCAGCAGGCGGGTGAAGAGGCTGCGCATCGGCGCCACGCTACTGTCCGGGCGTGCGGGAGCCCCAGCCTCGAGCCTTGCTGCTGCTGCCCCGTCCGCTGGAGGGCTTCATCCTCGAGGATCAAGCTCGCGATCTCATGCGCGCGCCGGGCGTCGTCGCCGCCGACCCGCCGCGGGTGCGCTACGGCGCCGTCGCGCGGCTGCCGGAGACGGTGCGCGACATCCTCGCCCGCGGCACGGCGCGGCGGATGCTGCGCGCGATCGGCGGGGACCTGCGGGCGGTCGTCATCTTCCATCCGGTGCAGTGGCCGCTCGCCCGGGCGCTGCTGCTCGCGGTTCCGGACGCCGAGCTGTGGTACGGGCGCTGGGACCGCTACGAGGTCGCCTACGACGCCTCGCCTCGAATGCGCAGACGCGTCGGCGAGCTGCACGAGGCGGCTGCCGCGCGGTCCGCCCTGACGTTCGTCGTGTCGGGCAAGCTCGCCGAGCTGGAGCGCGAGGCGGGCCGCCCCGAGCCGACGCTCGTCGGGCTCGCCGCCGACTCGTTCCCCGCCCCCGATCCGGGGGGCGCGGTCATCGCGCTGTCGCTGGGGCACCTCGGCTGGCGCACGGATTGGGCGCTGCTGCGCGCGGTCGCAGAGCGGATGCCCGAGCTCGTGCTGCTGCTCGTCGGCGAGTGCCACGAGGACGAGTGCGCCTCCGACCCCGACTTCGCGTGGTGTCGCGCCGCTGCGGGATTCGTCTGGCTGGGCCGCCGCTCCGACGACGAGGCCGCGCGGCTCATCCTCTGCGCCGACGTCGGGATCCTCCCGTTCCGCGTCGAGCCGTTCAACGACGCCGCGCTGCCCTACCGGATCCTCAAGTACGCCCGGCTCGGCCGCCGCACGGTCTCCCCCGAGCTCGCCGGCGTCCACACCTGGGACCGCGCGGTGACAACCGCCGCGGACGCCGACGCGTTCGTCTCCGCGCTGCGCTCGCAAGCCGGCGCCCGCGTCCGCCCCGACATGGAGCTACGCGCCTGGGCTTTGGAGCAGACCGCGGAGCGCGTCAACGCGCCGCTCTGGGAGCGCCTGCGCGAGCTGGGCGTGACGTAGAGGGACCCGGCAAGCGTCCTTGTCGAGTTCGAGCGCAGTCGTCGCTCGGGATCAGCGCGCCAGGAGCGCGAGCAGCTCCTTCGTCAGCAGCTTCTCCGCGTCCATGATCGTGGAGTACCGCAGACATTTCTGTCCCTGGACGTCGAACGTCAGCTGGCAGTCGCTGCGGCACAGCAGGACAGTGGGCTTCTCGCGCCCCCAGGCGTAGCCGACCTCCAGATAGACGTTGGGATTCGCGCCTGACAGATCGGCGACGATCAGCCTGGCCGTTTGGATCTGCCGCTTGACGCGCTCGATGATCTCCCCGGTGAACGCCTGCTGATCGACGCGTTCGCAGATGAGCCCGACCTCGCGCACAGCGCTTGATATGCCGTAGTGGAAGACGTCCTCGAACTCCTGTGCGAATGGCATGGCGACGAACGCATGCTCGCGGCCAGCCGAGTCGTAGCCGACGCGCTGAATGCGGTTCGCCGACGCCGCCTCCATCACGTCGCCGGCCGACGACCCGGGGCTCACCGTCTTGCCACCTCGAAGGAACCGCTCGAGACGATCGGCCATACGCGCGGCGCGGTCCGGCACCATCTCCACGATCGTCACTCGGTCCAGCCCGCGCGGAACATCCCCAGCGTGGATCGCGTCGAAGATCCCGGCGAGTTCCGAGTCAAACGCCTCGATCTCGTCGAGGCCGTATCCGGCACCGTGGAGCGTCAACGCGATGTGGCGTGCCTCCGGCACGTTGCGTGCAACGGTGCTCAGCGCCCGATGCGCGAAGTCGCGGATCTCTCTGTACTCGAACCTTTGGAGCTCAACCACGCCGATGAAGACGAGGGCACCTGCGCTGATCCCCTCTGGCTCCCGAAGGACGGTGTCGAGCAGCAGCATGAACGTCGCCAAGCAGACGGCGAGCAGGTCCACCACTGCGCTCCGTGCGCGATGCCTATTCGGGCCGGAACCGTCGCGTCGCCGAGCACGGCAACGCAGCGCGTACCGGCGTGTGACACCGGTGTTACTCTGTTGGCCATGCCGACGAGCCGCCGACGACATGCCATCACGGAGACCCCGCCGGTTGAGGCGGCGCTGGACGAGTTGCGACGTGAGCTCGGGACCGATCGGGTCGAGCTCGGTGAGTTGGTCGTGCTCGGTGCGGAGACGAAGCTGGCGAGGCTGCGCGCAGCCCGCGAGGGCGACGACGCACGGCTGCGTCACCTTGCAGATCGCATCCGAGCCCGTGACGTCCTCGTCGACGTCGAAGCCGCCGACGAGGTCCGCGCGAAGGGCTGGACGCGCGGGTGAGCCCCGCGCTGCTGCTCGACAACTCCGCGTGGGCGCGGACCGCGAACCCGCGGGTTCCGCAGCAGCGTGCCGAGGAAATCGCCGGATGGCTGGAATCCAGGCAGCTTGCGACGTGCCTCCCCTTCCTCCTCGAAGCCGGCTACTCGGCGCAGTCCGCCCGTGCCCACATGGCCCTCCTCGACGACCTGCTCGCGCTACCTCTGTTGCACATCGACGAGCGGGTCGAGGAGCGTGCGATCGAGGCCCAGGCGCAGCTCGCTCGCGCCGGGCATCACCGGTTGGCGCCACCGGATCTCATCATCGCCGCGACAGCCGACGTGCACGGCGTCGGGATCCTGCACTACGACCACGACTTCGACATCCTCCGCGAGAGGACCGACCTGCGCTTCGACAGCGTCTGGCTCGCTCCCCGCGGGACGCTCTGAACACCCGTCAGGTGTCGAGCGAGCCGAGGTCGCTCGGGACGTCCACCGCGTGCTCTTGGAGCGCCTCCAGCGGGACGACCTCGAGCGCGCGCCGGTGCGTCGAGGCGAGCACGACGTATGCGGCCGCGCCGTCGCGGTGCGCGCGCAGCCAGTTCACGGCGGTGACGCACCAGCGGTCGCCGGGGACGAGTCCGGGGAACCCGTAGAGCGGCATCGGCGTCGAGAGGTCGTTGCCGATCGCCTGCTGGTGTGCGAGGAAGTCCTCCGTCACGACTGCGCAGATCGTGTGGCTGCCGAGGTCCTCGGGACCCGTGCTGCAGCAGCCGTCGCGATAGAAGCCCGTGAGCGGGTCGGTCCCGCAGGACTCGAGCGGACCTCCGAGGACGTTTCGATCCGGCATGGGCGCAGTATCTCCGAAGCGGCGTCAGCAGCGGCGTGCGACGAACACGACGAACGGTCCCGACCGCAGCGCGGGCTCCCCGGCGGGCAGCTTGTTGGTCGCGCGGCTGACGCCGTCGGCGCGGCCGAAGCGCCGCTCGAACTTCTCGTCGCCGGCGATGTAGACGGCGACCGCCCCCGGCCGCGGATCTTCCGCGCGCGAGCGCACGCGGCCCGCCGGCGCATCGAGCATCCAGCGCACGTCGGGGACGAGGCGGTAGGTCGGGAAGGTCAGTGCGCCGCAGCGCACGCCGTCGCGCACCGGTGGTGCGGCCAGCAGCGCGCGGAGATCGCGGTGCGTCGAGCCGATGAACCGAAGCTCGGAGCGCAGTCCGGCGAAGCTCGACGCCTTGACCGCGAGGAGGACCGCCGCGAGGACGAGCGAGCCGGCCGCCGCCAGCCGCCAGCGCGCCCGCGCCGGACCGTCCTGAAGCGTCGTGAAGCCCAGCATCGCGTACCCGGCCAGCACGCAGAGCGCGACCGCCGGCACCGTCAGGTAGCGCTGGATGATCGACAGCCCCGCGATCCCCGTCGCGAGGAACGTCAGCGCGCCCGCCCCGAGCAGGGCGATCGGCACGGCCATCCGCGCCACGCCGAAGCGGCGCACGGCGAGGACGAGCCCGACGACGCCCGCGAGCGCCACGGGCGGCCGGGCGACGTCGGCGAGGAACGTCACGAACGTGCTCGGGACGTGCTCGATCCCGCGCACGCGGCCCAGCGACTCGGCGAGCTTGCTCGTCGCGTGCAGGCTGTAGAGCGGATCGCCGGTGACGGCGAGATCGACAAGCGCCCAGCACACCGGAGCGAGCGCGGCCAGCGCGGCGAGCCCGACCCGCGACCGCACGTCGCGACCGCGCAAGCACCACAGCCAATAGGCGCCCGCCAGCACCCAGGCCTCGGGCCGCAGCAACCCGGCCGCCGCGAGCAGCGCCATCGGTGCCAGCCCGCGCCGGGGCCGCGCGGCCTCGAGCGCCGCCGCCCAGAGGACGAGCGCCAGGAACGGCACGTCGACGAACGCCCGCACGGCGTACAGCAAGAACGCGAAGCTCGAGCCGACGAACAGCGCGCCGAGCAGCCCCGGCCAGACGCCGAAGAGGACCCGCCCGAGCGCGTAGGTCCCCGCGACGAGCGCCACCAGGCTCAGCATCGTCGTGAGCACGAGCAGCCGGTCGGCGTCCTCGCCGGCAAGCGACAGCAGCGCTCCCAGCGCGAGGTACAGCGGATGCTCGGTCGGCGCGGCGAACGTCTGAAAGCCCGGCGCGACGCCGTGTCGCAGGTCGCGACCCCAGACGAGGTGGTGGTAGGCGTCGTAGTCCGGATACGTCGGCACGAGCGCCCAGGCCGCGACCGCCGCGAGCACCATGGCAGCGAGCCCCAGACGTTCGCGGGTGGCGGTCACGGGACGAAAGGCGGCTGCGGACGGCGCCCGCGGCGTGGGCTCACGGCAGCGCAGGCTCCGAGCCCGACCGAGCAGGCGCGCCGCCATCCTCGGCCGAACCGTCGTCGCGCGCGAGGGCGGCTCCCACCGCGAGCAGCGCCCACGCCAGCGGGTCCTCGAGGAACGCCGCGTAGAGCAGCGTGTGCACGACGAGCGCGACGAACGCCGCGGCGACCGCCGCCCGCGCGATCGACTGCCGCGCCCCGCGCAGCAACCCGCCGATCGCGACGGCGAGCAGCGCCAGGTAGAGCGCGAGCCCGCCGACGCCCTGCTCGGCCGCCACGGTGATCGGGATCGTGTGAGACGCCGCGGAGGCGCGCGCACTCGACGTCTTCTCGTGGCGGCGGTACTCGCGCCGAAACGACCCCGCGCCCCAGCCGGCGATCGGCCGTTCGCGGGCCAGCTCGACGCCGCCTGTGACGAGCGTCGAGCGTCCGCTCGTGACGGCGTCTGTCGACTGGTCGACCCCGACCGCACCCGGCGCCGCGAGCACGACGACCGCCCCGGCGATCGCGAACGCGACCACGACCGCGGCGGCGCGACCCGCCCCCCAGCGCAGCGCGCCGAGCACGGTGAGCCCAGCCAGCAGCGCGGTGAACGACGACTGCGAGAGCGTCAGCACGAGGCCCGCCCACAGCAGCGTCAGCCCGCCCGCGCAGCCCGCGACGAGCAGCGTGCGCCGGCCCCACAGCAGGATCGCCGTGAGCCCGAGCATGACCGTCACGAGGAAGCGCCCGTAGATGTTCGGGTCGAAGAACAGCGAGTTGACGCGGAAGTACGACTCGAACTGGTTGGAGCTGATGACCTTGGGGTTCAGCAGCAGCTCGCGCTTGGCGTACTCGACGAAGCCGATCCCGACGAACGCCGCCGCCAGGACGACGAGGACGACGAGGCAGCGCCCGGCGAGGCGCGGCGTCCACTCGATCCGCACGAGCAGGGCATACAGCAGCGCGAACGGGACGTAGAAGAAGATGACCTGCGAGAGCGCGCGATCGAAGTCCGACGAGTAGGCGGCCTGAGCCGCGTACAGGACCACCGCGCCGGCGAGGAGCCATTCGAGCAAGCCGGACTGTCGGCGGCGCGAGTCGTCGTCGTCCAGCCCCGGCGTCGCCCGCAGCCGCGGGATCGCGTAGGCGAGCACACCCGCGGCGATGACGAGGTACAGCGGTACGAGCAGGTTCGCGGTGTCGCCGCCCGACTCGATCGGGATGCGAAACGGCAGCGCCGCGGCCGCGGCGAGCGCGAGCACCTCCGGCCGGCGATGGATTGCGACGGCGCCGAGCGCGAGGACGAGCAGCCCCGCGCCCGCGGCCGCGAGCGCGAGCAGCGGACGGTCTCGCAGCGGCTGCAGCTGCGGCGTCGACCAGATGCTGGCGACGAGCAGGACGGGCACGAGCGTCAGCGCCGCGAGCATCGCCGCGGAGCGCGCGCGGTCCGAGCGCGACAGCAGCGCGCCGCCCGCGAGCAGCGCCGCGACGACGACCCCCGTCGTCTGGGCGAAGTCCCCGAGCGTCGAGACCGCCGCGGTCACGGGCTCACCAGCAACGTCCACACGCCCTCGAGGAAGCGGGCCAGATCGGCGTTGCGGCGCAGGCTCGCCGAGAAGCCCGGCATGCCGGTCCGGATGACGATGCCATCCCCCAGCCGGGAGGCGACGATGACCTGCCGGCGGCCGTCCTGCGTCGCCGCGGCGGCGGCGATCGCGCTCGACCCGCCGCGAACGTCGAGCGTCTGCTCGAACGCGCCGATGCCCGCGAACTGGCCGTCGGTCCCGGCGAAGAGCTGGATGTCGTCGACGACGTTGACGAGCGTCGCGGGCGCGTCCGGCCTCTCGACCGCCCGCAGCCGCGCGCCGAACAGATCGCGCGCGGTCGGCAGCGTCGGCTCGATCGCCCGGCCTCGCGGCGTGAGCGCGGCGGTGCGCCGCAGCGACTGCGTCCCGGCCGAGAACAGCGTCCCGCCGTCGCGCACGAAGGCGCGCAGCGATCGCGACACCCGCGGGTCGAGCCAGCGGGTGTCGCCGGCCAGGATGACGCCGCGGTGGCCGGAGAGCGTCGGACCCTCCTTGCGCGCGAGCGCGACGTCGGTCGTGAGGTCGTAGCGGTGGCCCTCGCGGTCGAGCTGGGAGAGCAGCAGCGCCTCCTGCGTCGGAAGCTGCTTGGGCAGGCCGCTCTTGACGAACGGGCGCCCGATCCGCACGGGCAGCCCCGCGCTGAGCGTGTCGGGCCGCCCGTCGCCGTCGTCGTCGACGGGGTTGGAGCCCTGCCAGGTCGTCGCCGGCAGCACGACGAGCACGTTGCGGTTCTCGGTGGACTGCACGACGACGGGCGCGGCGGCCTTGCGCCCGCGCGAGCGCACTTCGAAGATGTACACGCCCGACTTGCCACCCGGCGCCGCGAAGCGCACGAGGCGCGAGCGCGAGCCGCGCCCGCGCTTGCGGAAGTCGCGCTCGCCGACGCGGCGCAAGGTCCAGGTGAAGCGCCTGCCCGGCGACGTGACGGCGACCGTGGCCCGCGTGCCGGCCGCGACGGGCTCCGAGCTCGCCTGCGCGCTGAGGTAGCGCACGGTGATCCCGCCGCGGCCCTCGAACCTGCGCCCGTAGGCCAAGCGCGGCGGCAGCGGCACGGAGGTCCCGATGTTGCCCGCCTTGTCGCGCGCGCGGACGACGACGACGTACGTCCCGGCAGCGACGCGCCTGCCGTTCGCCGTCCCGTCCCATTCCCACTGCTTCACGTCGTCGGCGAGCGGCACGGGCTTGTCGAAGACCGGCCGCGCGGGCGACACGTCGGTCCGGTAGACGAGGATCTCCTTGTGCGCCCCGGGACGCTCGGGCGCCTGGATCGACACGCGCACCGGCTTGCCGTCGGCGCGCGGCAAGAGCTCGGGGCGCGGCACCGGGTCCTTCGTCGGCCCGATCGACGTGACGCGCACGTCCGGGGGCTTCGTGTCCTTGACGATGTTGCGCGGCAGCACGATCGCGCGACCCTGGCGGCGCAGGTTCAGGCGGATGCGGTACGTGCCGTCGGGCGCCATCCGGCGATCGGCGAGCCGCCCGTCCCAGGCGACGCGCATCCGCTGGCCCGCCGCGACGAACGTGCTCGGCAGGAGCTCGCGCACGTCGTCGCCGTCGCGGTCGACGACGGTCGCCGCGACCTCGTCGGAGCGCTTGAGCACGAACGAGGCGCGCGCGCGATCGAAGCGCCCGTCGCGGTTGGGCGAGAAGAACGGCGTGGCCTTGAAGCCGATGCGCGGCGGGCTGCTCTTGAGCTCCTGCGCCGCGAAGAACGCCGCGAACGTCGCGCAGACGAGCAGCGCGAACGCGGCCCGCGCGAACGCGCTCACGCGCAGCTCACGGCCCGGAGGCCCCGGCTATCACAGCGTCCGGCCAGGTTGGTCTTCCCGTGTCGCACGAGCAGAGCCTCTTTCGAGGGGGCAGGAGTGACCCCTGCCCCGTCGCTAGTGGGTCATCCAGGAACGTTGTGCCTGAAACGCCGGGATGCCGGCGCCGCCAGGCAAGGACGCAGGATCGAAGGTGTGGCTCTGCCACATCGAGATCCGAGGACGCCGCATGGCGGCGATCGGCGCCCGGCGTTTCGGGTGCAACGTTTCTGGATGGCCCACCAACTAACCGGTGCTGCTCCGGTCGCTGCCGACGACGACGACGACCTTCGCCTCGGGTGCCACGGCGGCCGAGGTGTTGATGTCGATCGGCTTCACGGCGCTGGTCGCGACCTCCATGATCTGCGCGACGACGCGCGCCGCGCGCTCGCTGCCGTCCGTGTAGGAGATCGCCGTCGCGGCGATCTGCTGGTCGGAGTTGTCGCCGACCGACAGGATCGTGAAGCCGCTGCTCTCGAGCTTGTTGCCGACGTTGCGCGCGAGGCCGGTCTGCGTCGTCCCGTTGAGGACGGCGACCTGTGTCGCCTTGCGATCGACCTTCGTCGACGACGCGGGCGCCGAGGCGGCAGGCGGCGGCGTGCCGCCGATCTCGTTGTCCGCGGGCGGGGTGTCGCTGCCGCCGGTCAGCAGGAGCACGAGCACGATGCCCACCGCGAGCACGCCGCCCATGCCGCCGATGATGAGCCCGAACCGCGGGCCGCCGTGCGAGCGCCCGTCGTCGTCGGACAGCCGCGACGCTGCGGGTGTGACCGCGCGCGGGACGCGCGGGAGGTCGGGCAGGGGCGCGGGCCGCGCTGCCGCCGACTCGTGCGTCTCCTGGCCGCCTGCCCCGTTCGCGAACGCGGGGGTGCGCTCTGGCGCTCCGGCCTGGCGCGCGGCGGCGGCTGCCGCGCCCGCCGTTGCTGCCGTCGGCGCGGCGGACGCCGGCACCGGCGCCGTGCCGGCTCCCGCGACGGTCGACGCCGGCGGAGCGGCAGGCGCGGCGGTGTCGCCTGCGGATGGCGCTCCGGCGGTCGGCGCGGCTGTCGCAGCCGCCGCAGCCGCCGCAGCCGCCGCGGCCGCCGCAGCCGCTGCGGCGACCGAGCCGGGGGCCGGCGCGGGACCAGGCGCGGCGGGCGCGGGCCGGTTCAGCTGGCCTGGCGGGCCGACGACGGGGCCGGGGCCGGCGTCCGCGGTCTTCTCGAGCGCGACGGCCTCTGCGACCTTGCGAGCGGCGGCGGCCTGCTGCGCGGCGGCGGTCTGCGGGCTTGCCGGCACGACCGGCGGGCGCGGCTGCGCGACGACGCGGCGCTGCGCATCCGACCGCACGCGCTGCACGAGCTCGGCGTCGCGCTCGGGCGAGCGGCCCGCCCATTCGCGCAGCCGCTTGACCTCGCGGGCTTGCGCGAAGTAGAGCAGCGACAGCACGCCGAGGCCGATCACCGCGGCGAAGCCGAAGTACGACCCGACGCGCTCGACCTGCTCGACGATGGCGACGGCGAGGGTGCTTGGCACGTTCACGACCGCAGGATCCTAGTGGGCCAACCGTCGGAAACCGCTGACAGCTCGGACACCTTGGCCGCGAGACCGGCCGCATCGCCCTCGAGCACGAGCAGCCCGATCTGGTCGAAGATGGAGTCGACGGCCTCCGGCGCGCGAGTCTCGCGCTCGGCGCGGAGGATCTTCTCGGCGGGCGTCGGCTGGGGCCGCTCGTAGGTGTTGAACAGCTCCTCGTGAAGCTTCTCGCCCGGCCGGCGACCCACGACCTCGATCGCGATGTCGCGCTCTGGATCCAGGCCCGACAGCTCGATCATCGTGCGCGCGAGATCGATGATCCGCACGGGTTCGCCCATCTCGAGGACGTAGATCTCCATGCCGGCCGTCGCGCCGTCGACGACGGGCCCCTGCGCCTTCGACAGGCCGCCCGCGCGGATGATGAGCTGGACGGCCTCCGGGATCGTCATGAAGTAGCGCGTCATCCGATCGTCGGTGACGGTCACAGGGCCGCCGAGCGCGATCTGGCGGCGGAAGATCGGGACGACCGACCCGGACGAGCCGAGGACGTTGCCGAAGCGCACCGCGCAGTAGCGCGTCGCCGGGAAGCGCGCCTGCTCGGCCTCGAGCGCGAGCTCGGCGAGCGCCTTCGACGCCCCCATCACCGACGACGGCGCGACGGCCTTGTCCGTCGACACGAGCAGGAACGCCTTGACGTTCGCCTGCCCGGAGATGCGCGCCATGAGCCGCGTGGCGATCGCGTTGTTGCGCACGGCCTCGACGGGGTTGCGCTCCATGAGGCCGACGTGCTTGTAGGCGGCCGCGTGGAAGACGACCGTCGGGCGATAGGCCTCGAAGACCTCGCGCATGCGCTCCTCCTCCTTGCAGTCCGCGAGGACGACGTCGAGGGTGGAGTGGTGCACATGGCGGTCGTGCTCGAGCTCGCGCTGGATCTGAAAGAGGTTGTCCTCGGCGTGGTCGAGCAGCACGAGCCGCCGCGGCGCCACGCGCGCGATCTGGCGCGAGAGCTCCTTGCCGATCGAGCCGCCGGCACCGGTGACGAGGACGACCTCGCCGTTGAGGTACGCGCCGACGCGATCGAGCTCCATCCGCACGGGCTCGCGGCCGAGGATGTCCTCGACCTGGACATCGCGCACCTGGCGCACAGCGGTCGCACCGGTCTGCAGGAGCTCGAAGACCGTCGGCAGCGTACGGACGGGGATGCCGCGCTCGCGACATGCGCGGACGACGTTCGCGCGGACGATGCCGGGCGCCGACGGGATCGCGATCGTGACCTCGTCGGGCTCGACCTCGTCGAGGATCCGGCCGAGCTCGCTCGTCGTCCCGAGGACCTTCACGCCGTCGACGCGCAGGCGGGCCTTCAGCGGGTCGTCGTCGACGAAGCCGACCGGCTTGAGGCCGAGCTCGGGGTTGCGCAGGATCTCGCGAAGGACGAGGCGACCGCCGTCGCCGGCGCCGACGATGAGCACGCCGCGGGCGTCGCCGCGAGCGCGGAAGCCGCGCAGCGGGCGCTCGTAGACCGAGCGCGCGACGAAGCGCGTGCCACCGACGAAGGCGAGCATGAGCAAAAAGAACAGCGCGAGCACGCCGGCCGGCGCGGTGACGGGCGCGACCCCCTGGGCGCCGGAGGCCGTCGTGACCGGCTTGACGAGCGCGATGTACGCCGGCAAGAGCAGCGTCGCCACGACGATGGCCTGAAGGATGCGGACGTAGTCGCGCTGCGTGACGTAGCGCCACCACTTCGCGTACAGGCCGAGCGCCGCGAAGACGACCATCGAGCCGATGACGACCGGCGGCAGCGTCGCCCTGAAGAGGTCCTGGAAGCGCGTCGGGACGGCCGACGGGCCGTCGAAGCGCAACCGGTAGGCGAGCCAGTACGCGAGCGCGACCAATGCCCCGTCGACCGCGATCTGGGGAAGCGAATGGCGGTGCAGGGGAAAGGCCGCGGAGCGGATCCGTCGGCGCATCGCGCCCGATTGTACGGACGAGGCCACAGGCCGGGGCTGCCACCGTTGGCTGCCGGGTCGCGTTCGTGCGCCGCGTCGCGCCGGCCGGCGTCACGCAGGGCGTTGCCTGATGGAGGTCAGACGAGATCGAACGCGGCGTGGATCGCGTCCGTCAGCGCAGACTCCTGAGCGTCCAGCAGCACGCCGATCTGCGCGCCGAGGTCAGTCGCCTCGACGGTCACGATGCCATCGCAGTTGACGACGCCCGGCCCGTCCAGCCCGTTCGCCGGCCCGACGCGCACCTCGCTCGACAGGCCTCGGATCCTCGTGGTGACCGGCGCCACGGTGACATACGTCAGGTGCGGCCGCACGACCTCCCGTGTCAGCACGAGGACCGGTCGCGGCTTGTCCAGCCGGGCCACATGGATGGGCCTCACTCGTCAAGATCCGGCCGCGGGAGTCGCGCGACGTACCGCGCGAGACTGTCCATGTCCGGGTCGCTTCCCTCCCGTATCAGGATCGCTACATCGCGAGCCGCAATCGCTCGACGGCGCTCGCGTTCCAGCGCGCGCGTCACCACGGCGGCTCGGCTCTTCGCCTCCCCGTCACTGACGAGACCGTCGACGAAGTCCACGAGATGCTCCGGCAGGCGCACGGCGATCTGCTTGCTCATCCCAAAACGGTACCACCGGGAAGCGGCGCCGGCTACGTGCGCGCGGCGCGCGAGAGGAGGCTGGCGAGCACCGCCGGATCGCGGCGGATCCGCTCCGTGGCGCGCTCCGCGGATGCGCGCTTGTGGAGCACGACAGCGTCCGCGCGCTCCAGGATCTTCAGGCGGCCGTCGGCGATGAGCTGCTCGTCGACCGCCCCGAGCCGGCCCTGGAACGTCGTCCACACGGGCGTCCCGAGCGCGACGGCCTCGCGGTTCATCGTGCCGCCCGCGGAGACGACGAGGTCGGCGTAGGCGATGAGCGACTGCGCGTCGATGGCGCGCTCCGGAACGATGAACCCTCGGCCCGCGAGCTCGGCGCGCTGCTGCGCCGTGCGCGGCAGGACGACGGCCTGCTCGCCCTCGAGGCGCGCGAGCACGCCCCCGAGCACGTCGTTCTCGAAGCGGTGGTACAGCGACACCGCCGGCGGCGTGCGAATCACCGCGATCGGCTTCGCGCGATCAAGGCCCAGCTCGCCGAGCACCGCCGGATCGGGCTCGAAGTCGGCGAGGTAGTACTCCTCCTTCAGGCCTTCGTACGCGGCGATCTTGCCGGTCGCCCCGTAGCGCGCGAGCCGCTCGGGCGCGATCGCCTCCGGCACGACCACCGTCTGCGCGAGGCGGCAGTTGACGGTGTGCTGCACGGTCGCCCACTCGTAGTCGAACATCGTCGAACACGGGATCCGCAGCAGCCGCGCGGCGACCGTCACGTCGTTTGACCCGTGCCCCAGGGCGAGGTGAAAGCCGCGCCCGCGCGCCCATCGCGCGAGCGCCGTCGAGCGCGAGATCAGGCCGACGCCCTTCGCGGCCAGCCGGCCGCCGCGGTGGCGGCCGACCACCGTGTGAGCGATCCCGAAGCGCTCGAGCAGCCCGAGCGTCTGGGCGAAGTCGCGCGCGGTGATCTGCACCTCGTGCCCCCGCGCGCGCAGCACCTCGACGATCGGCCGCAGGACGAGCACGTGCGGGCTGTTCGTGAGGTCGACCCAGATGCGCATCCGCGCGCAGGCTATGGACTCCTCGCGACACGCGGCGGCGTCCGCCGGGGCAGCCCTCGATAGCCTGCGGCCCGTGTTCTCGCTCATCATGGCCTCCATTACCGACCCGATCGTCGACTTCGCGGTGAACGTCGTCGGCGACCTGGGCCTGCTCGGCGTCTTCGTGCTCATGCTCTTCGAGAGCGCGTGCATCCCGATCCCGAGCGAGGCGACGATGCTCTTCGCCGGCTTCAACGTCTCAAACGGGGAGTACTCGCTGCTCGCCGCGACGCTCGTCGGGTCGTCCGCCAACCTCGTCGGCTCGTGGATCGCGTACGCGGTCGGCTACTACGGGCGCGTCGACATCCTCGAGAAGCACGGTCGCAAGCTGCACATCAGCCCCAAGCACCTGCATGCCGCCGACCGCTACTTCGAGAAGCACGGCGACGCGACGGTCTTCTTCACGCGGATGCTGCCGATCATCCGCACGTTCATCTCGCTGCCGGCCGGCGTCGCGCGGATGCCGATCATCCGCTTCAGCGTGCTGACGTTCCTCGGCTGCCTGCCGTGGGTCTTCGGGCTGACCTTCATCGGCCAGCAGGTCGGCGAGAACTGGGAGTCCTGGAAGGACTCGCTGCACTACGTCGACTATGCGGTGGCGGCGATGATCATCGTGGCCGTCGTGTACTTCGTCGTGCGCTACCGGCGCGGCGGGGGCGGCGATGGTGCGGCGGTCGTCTCGGGTGAGCCGGCCACCGATGCACCGGCAAGCTGACCCGGTCGCGCTGAGGACACGCGACGCGATCGCGCTCGGGCTGCTGCACGGGCCGGCGGAGCTCTTGCCCGTGTCGTCGTCGGCGCACGTCACGCTCGTGCCGTGGCTGCTGGGCTGGCCCTACGCGGCGCTGGACGCCGACCTGCGCAAGAGCTTCGAGGTCGCTCTGCACGCCGGCACGCTCGCGGGGCTGCTCGTCGGCTTGCGCGCGGAGGTCGTCGCGGAGCTGCGCGCGCTCGATCGCCGGCGCGCGCGTGTCGTCCTCCTGAGCACGCTCGCGCCGGGGCTGGCCGGCCTCGCATTCGAGCGGACGATCGCGCGGCGGCTCGGCACGCCGCGCACGATCGCGGCGGGGCTCGCCGCGGGCGCGGTCGCGCTGGCCTTCGCCGACGCGACCGCGGGCACCGCCCGGGGCCGCCACGACGCGCGCGACCTCGACGGCCTCGTGCTCGGTGTCGCGCAGGCGTGCGCCCTGTATCCGGGCGTCTCGCGCAACGGCGCGACGCTCACCGCCGCGCGCGCCCGCGGCTTCGCCCGCGCCGACGCGAGCGTCCTGTCGCGCCATGTGGCGCTGCCGGTCATCGCCGCGGCGACGGGGCGCAAGCTCGCCCGGCTCGTGCGATCGGACCGCGCGCGGCTCGCCGGCAGCGGCCGCGCGTTCGCAGCGGGCAGCGCCGCGGCGTTCGGATCGGCGCTCGCGGCCATCCCGATCGTGCGCGCCGTCGAGCGCGGCAGCTCGCCGCTACCGTTCGTGGCCTATCGCCTCGCGCTGGCGACGCTCGTCCTCGCCGCCGCCGCACGCGTCGACGACGAGGTCGTGGCCGAGATCGAGCCGTAGCCCACCTCGTAGAGCGCGCCTTGGATCGGCTGCATCAGGAGGTCGCGCGCGGCGCCGGAGAGGCTCTGCAGCTCGACGATCTCGGGCCGGCGGGGAGCATCTGTGCGCACGAGGTCGTGCATGCGACGTTTGACCGCCCCCCTTCGCTGCACAATACGAGGCATGGCCTCGCCCGTCGGCACCCTGCTCTCCCAGCGCTACCGCCTCGACGCGAAGGTCGGGACGGGCGGGATGTCGACGGTCTACCGCGCGTTTGACACCGTGCTGGAGCGCCAAGTCGCGATCAAGCTCATGCACCGCGAGATCGCCGGTGACTCCGACCAGCTCGAGCGCTTCCGGCGCGAGGCGCGTGCCGTGGCGCAGCTCAACCACCCGCATGTGGTGGGCGTCATCGACGCCGGCGAGGAGGAGGGCGACGAGGACGGCTTCTCGACCCCGTACATCGTCTTCGAGTACGTCGAGGGCGAGACGCTGAAGGACCGCATCCGGCGCAACGGCCGGCTGGAGGTGTCCGAGGCGATCGCCTACGCGATCGAGATCGCGCGGGCGCTCGGGGCCGCGCATGCGAGCCAGATCGTGCATCGCGACGTCAAGCCGCAGAACGTCCTTGTCGACGAGGAGGGCGCGGCGAAGGTCACGGACTTCGGCATCGCGCGATCGCTCGCGCAGGAGGGGCTGACGGCCGACGGGCGAGTGCTGGGCACGACGGACTACGTCTCGCCCGAGCAGGCGCTCGGGCATGTCGTCTCGGGCCAGTCCGACCTGTACTCGCTTGGGATCGTCATGTTCGAGATGCTCACGGGCGACGTCCCGTTCAAGGGCGATAACCAGGTCGCGGTGGCCATGAAGCACGTCCGCGAGGACCTGCCCGACGTGCAGGTGCGGCGTCCCGAGGTGTCGGCCGCGCTCGCCTCCGTCCTGGATCGCGCGACGGCGAAGGAGCTCGATCGCCGCTACCCCGACGCGGCGACGCTCATCGCCGACCTCGAGGACGTGCTCGCGATCGAGACCGCGCGCAGCGGCGGTCAGGTGACGGGCGAGGCGACGGCCGTCCTGCGCAGCCTGCCCGCGAGCACGCGCCGGCGGCTGCCGCTGCGCGCGCGGCGGTCGCCGAAGCCGATCGTCGCGCTCGTCGTGGTCATCGCTGCGATCGCGGTCGCCGTGACGATCGTGCTCGGCCTGCGCCAGACCGAGCGCGGCACCGGCAAGCGCGCGACGGTCACCCCGCCGGCGGGGCTGCAGGAGGTCGGGCTCGGCGGGCGGGCCGCGCACGACTTCGACCCGCTCGGCGACAAGGCCGAGCACAGCGGCGAGACGAGCGCCGTCGTCGACGGCGACCCGCAGTCGACGTGGTCGACCGAGGGCTACTCGAGCGGCGCCCTGCAGAAGGACGGCGTCGGCATCGTCATCGACGCCTCCCCGGGCGTGGCGGCGCGCCAGCTCGAGCTGCGCACGCCGACGGCGGGCTTCGAGGCGACGGTCTACGTCGCCGCCGGCTCGACGCCGGCCACCCCGCCCCCGACCGGCTGGACGGCGGTGAGCGCGACGCGCCAGGTCAAGTCGACCGAGAAGTTCGATCTCGACACCGCGGGCCAGCGCTTCCGCCGCTACCTCGTCTGGATCACGAAGCTGCCGCCGGGCGAGAAGCGCGCCGAGATCGCGGAGATCCTGCTGTACCGCTGACTTCCGCAGGCGCGGTCACGGCGCGATCAGCGTGAGGCCCGGCAGCAGGTTGCGGTAGCGGCCAGCGTCGCGTGTCAGCAGCGCACTGCCGGTGACCGCGGCGTGCGCGCCGATGTAGAGGTCGGGCAGCGGGGATCGCTTGGCGCCGCCGCGGCGGCGGTAGTCGACGAAGCACTTGCCCGCCAAGAACGCCGCGTCGCACGGGAGCGGTTCGCGGGCGAGCTCTGCCGGCAGCGCGAGGTTCAGCGTCTCGATGCGATCGAACGCGACCGAGATCTCGGCGTACACGATCGGGTTGGCGCGAGACCTCCCTCTCAAGGCCGATGTGCCCTGTTGCGCCGGGCGTTAGCGTGCTCGGCGTGGCCAGCACGATCAGACGAGCTGTGCAGCGCCATCCGCTCGTAGCCGACGGCGCGCTCGCGGCGCTGCTGCTGGGAGCTGCGGTCCTGTCGTCGAAGTCGGTGGTCGACTTCCACTCGCGCCACCCCGGCTTCCAAGCGCCCGACGCCGTCGCAGCGGCGGCCGGCCTCGCGGTCATGATCGCGCCGCTCACCGTGCGCCGCCGCGCGCCACTCGTGGCGCTGCTGGGCGCCACCGCGGGCCTGCTCGCGTCGCGCATCCTCGCGGACCCGCTCGAGGAGGCCGTCACGCTGATCGCGCTGTCGGTCGCCGTGTACAGCGCCGCCGCGTACGGCAGCGAGCGCTGGCGACACCGCGCCTGCGCGCTCAGTCTCGTGGCGATCACCGCGTTCCTGGTCTACGAGGAGAACGTCGGCGACGCCCCGGCAGCGCTGACGCAGGTGTTCGACGTCCTCATCGACGTCGCGCTGTTCTGCGCGATGTGGGCGCTCGGCAGCGCGCTCGGCGCCGGGCGGCGTCGATCCCGCGAACTGCTCGAGCGGACCGTCGAGCTGGAGCGATCGCAGGAGGAGAACGCACACCGCGCGGTCTTCGACGAGCGCGTGCGCATCGCACGCGAGCTGCACGACGTCGTCGCACACCACGTCAGCGTGATGGGCATCCAGGCGGGCGCGGCGCGCGTCGTCATCGGGCGCGACCCCGGCAAGGCCGAGGAGGCGCTGCGCTCGATCGAGCGCGCGAGTCGCGCAGCGGTGCTCGAGCTGCACCGCCTGCTCGGCTTCCTGCGCCAGGCGGGCGACGCCGACGACCTCGCGCCACAACCCGGCCTCGGCCAGCTCGATGCGCTCGTGACAAGCCTGAGCGATGCGGAGCTGACGGTCGCGATCCGCGTCGACGGTGACCGGCGACCGCTGTCGCCGACCGTCGACGTGTCGGCCTACCGAATCGTCCAGGAGGCGCTGACCAACACGCTCAAGCACGCCGGGGCGTCGCGCGCCGACGTGCATCTGACCTACCGGCCGGGTGAGCTCGAGCTCGAGATCACCGACGACGGCCCCGGCAACGGCGACGCCCAGCCGCGCACCGGAGGCGGACTCGGCCTGATCGGCATGCGCGAGCGCGCCGGCCTGCACGGCGGTCAGCTCACCGCCGGGCCGGGCGCCGGCGGCCGCGGCTTCGCGGTCCGCGCCACATTGCCGACCCCCGAGGGAGCGCTGTGAGCATCCGGGTCCTGCTCGCGGACGACCAGGCGATGGTCCGTGGCGGGTTTCGGATGATCCTCGAATCCGAGCCCGACATCGACGTCGTGGGCGAGGCGGCCAACGGCGAGCAAGCGGTGGCGTCGACCCGGCGCCTGCGCCCCGACATCGTGCTGATGGACATCCAGATGCCGGGCGGCGACGGGCTCCAGGCGACGCGGCGCATCACCGGGGAGCTGCCGAGCCGGGTCGTCATCCTCACGACCTTCGAGCGCGACGACTACGTCTTCGAAGCGCTGCGCGCGGGCGCGAGCGGCTTCCTGCTGAAGAACGCCGCGCCCGAGGAGCTCGTCCATGCCGTGCGGGTCGTGACGGCGGGCGACGCGCTGCTCGCGCCGTCGGTCACGCGGCGCATCGTCGAGCAGTTCGCGCGCCAGCCGATCCGGCCCGAGCTGGGCCAGCGGCTCGACGCGCTGACGCAGCGCGAGCGCGAGGTGCTCGCGGCGCTGGCGCGCGGCCTGAGCAACGCCGAGCTCGCTTCGGAGCTCTACGTCAGCGAGGGGACGATCAAGACGCATGTGTCGAGCCTGCTGGCCAAGCTCGGCCTGCGCGACCGCGTGCAAGCCGTCGTCCTCGCGTACGAGAGCGGCCTCGTCACGCCCGGCGCGTAGCGCCTCTGTCGTTCGAGGGAGCCGCGCACGGCGAAGACCGTCCGTTGGAGGGAGGTGCTGAGGGTCGCTCGGGCGATGCCGGGGACGAGCCCCCGCCGGAGACTGGTCGCAGCCCGCTTCCACCGACCCGAGGATCGCGATGACGACACGACGCAGAGCCCTGAGTTCGCCCCACCTGCTCGGCCCGGCGGTGCTGCTGTCGGGCCTGGCGGCGACGGGCTGCGGCACCACGTTCACGGTGAGCAAGCCGCAGCACACGAGCGTGGCGTCATATGCGATCGCCGCGCCGGTCCACTCCGTCGTCGTCATGAACGACAGCGGCGACATCGACCTCGTGGCGGGCGGCAAGCGCGTGACGGTGCGCGAGACGCGGCACTACGACGTGCGCGAGCCGCGGCTTCGGCGAGACGTCCGCGACGGCGTGCTGACGCTGTCAAGCGACTGCGACGACTGCGCCTTCGACGTGCGCGTCGCGGTCCCCGACGGGACCTCGGTCACGGTGCAGACGGGGTCGGGAAACGTGGAGGCCCACGAGATCGACGTGACCAGCGCCGAACTCGAGAGCCGCTCCGGCGACGTGAGCGCCAGGCTCCTCGGACACCAGCGCGTCGTCTCGGCGCACACCTACTCGGGGAACGTCACCGTCTCCGTGCCGAAGGGGGTCTACGCCGTGGACGCGGAGACGATGTCCGGCGACGTGAGCGTCGACGGGCTGGTCGCGGACGCTCGCGCGGCGCGATCGATCGCCGCGTCCACCATGTCGGGAGACGTCCATGTCCGTGCTCGCTGACCGCACGGCCGCGGCGCGCCACCCCGCGATCGGCGTTGCTCCGATGACGCGACGCGAGGATCTCGTCACGATCGCGCTCGCCGCGTGGCTCATCACCGGGCTGTTCCTCGACGGCTGGGCGCACGGCGCCCAGCCCGAGCTCGAGTCCTTCTTCACGCCCTGGCACGCGGTCTTCTACAGCGGCTTCACGGCGATGACTGCGTGGATCGGATGGGCGGCATGGTCGCGACGTGCGCCCGGAGGGCCGATCCACCGCTCGTTGCCGCGCGGCTACGCGCCCGCGGCCGGCGGGATCCTGCTGTTCTCGATCTCCGGACTCGGCGACCTGGCGTGGCACGAGACGTTCGGGATCGAGGAGGGCGTGTCCGCGCTGCTCAGCCCGTCGCACCTCGGCCTCTTCGCCGGCGCCTTGCTGATCGTGACGGCACCGCTGCGCTCGCTGTGGTCGGACCCTTCGCTTGAGCGCGGCGCATCGCTCGCTCGGCTGCTGCCCGCGGTCCTGTCGCTGGCGATCGTCGGCGCCCTGTGCGCGTTCATGCTCATGTACCTCAACGTCTTGCACGAGAGCTACTTCAGCGTCGGCTGGCAGCACCAGGTCATGGGCAACGAGCTCGAGTCCGACCTCAACGTGACCGCCGGGGTCGCGAGCTTCATCGTGACGACGGTCTTCCTCTTCTGCCCGCTGCTGTTCGCGCTGGCGCGCTGGGACCTACCGCGCGGCGCGATCCTGTCGGTCGTCGGCCTGCAGTGCACGGGGATGGTCGCGCTGTCGGGCTTCATGGACCCGGGGATCATCGCGCTCGGGCTGATCGCGGGCTTCGGCGTCGAGGTGCTCGCGCATGTGCTGCGCCCGTCCCCCGCGCGCCTCTGGCGCGTGCGTGCGTTCTGCGCGCTCGCCCCGGCCGCCTTCTGGTCGGTCTACCTCGGCCTCGCCGAGCTCGCCGACGGCGCGGTCGGCTGGCCGCCGGAGGTGTGGGGCGGCGCGATCGTCTGGTCCTCGCTCACGCTGCTCGCCATCAGCTTCCTCATGTACCCGCCGGTGCTGCCGGCGAGTGGCCAGCCAGAGCCCGGATCCGCCGAGCCTAGAAGCGGTAGGCGCGCTCGTGCGCATGGCGCTCGATCGCGAGCTCGCACAGCCGCGTGACGAGCTCGTCGTAGGGGACGCCCGAGGCGTCCCAGAGCTTCGCGTAGACGCTCGTCGTCGTGAAGCCGGGCATCGTGTTGAGCTCGTTGAGCAGCACGGTCTCGCCCTCGACGAAGAAGTCCGCCCGCGCGAGGCCCGAGCAGCCGAAGCGGTCGAAGGCGGCGAGGGCCATCGCGCGCAGGCGATCGCGGGCGGATGCCGAGATCTGCGCGGGCACCCGCAGCTGCATGCCGTCGGGCTCGTACTTCGCGGCGAAGTCATACCAGTCCGACGTCAGGACGATCTCGCCTGGCTCCGACGCACGCGCCGCGCCAGTCGCGCCGAGGACCGAGCACTCGACCTCGACGCCCGTGCTCATCGCCTCGACGATCACCGACGGGTCGTGGACGAACGCGGCGTCCAGCGCTGGGCCGAGCTCGGCTGCCGAGAGGACCTTCGCGATCCCGACCGACGACCCCAGCCGGGCCGGCTTGACGAACACCGGCAGGCCCAGCGAGGCGAGGCCCGCGAGCACACCCTCCGGGTCGGCCGACCAGCGCGCCGCGGCCACGCCGGCGTAGTCGACCTGCGCGATCTGCGCGCCCGCCAGCAGGTCCTTCGCGACGACCTTGTCCAGACACACCGCCGACGCCAGCACGCCCGACCCGACGTACGGCACGTCGAGCAGCTCGAGCAGCCCCTGGACCGTCCCGTCCTCCCCGAACGGCCCATGCAGCACCGGGAACACGACCTCGGCGTCGAGCAGTCCGCGGCCGGCGAGCAGCGCCAGCTCGGCCCCCTCGCGCAGCCATGTGCCCGCGCGCGTCAGCGTCACCTCGACGACCTCGTGGCCGACAGACCGCAGCCCGGCGCACACCGACGCAGCGCCGGCGAGCGAGATCTCGTGCTCCGATGACCGCCCGCCCGCAAGGACCGCGATTCTCATCCGGGGGTGGTGGCCGGCGGCGGCGGCGGAGGCACAGGGGTGGTCGTGGGCGTCGGGTCCGGGTTGAGGTCGGGGTCGAAGACGCCGACGGTGATCGTCACCGTCGACCCGCCATCGACCTTCTCGCCCGCGCCGGGCGACTGCGACTGCACGACGCCGTCGCCGTCGGGCGAGTCGGCCGGCACGTCCTCGACGACGACCTTCAGCCCGCCGCCCGACAGCGTCTCGGTCGCCTTGTTCTGGGTCGCGCCGACGACGTTCGGCACCTCGACCTCGCTGACCTCCTCGGCGACGGTGATCGTCACGGTCGACCCGCGCGCCGCGGTCGCGTCCTTTCCGGGGTTCTGCGCGAGCACGGTCCCCGGCTCCGCCGACGCGTCCTCCTTGGATGCGGCCGTCACGCGGAAGCCCGCCCCCTCCAGCGCGGCGCGCGCGTCCTGCTCGGTCTTGCCGACGACGTCGGGTACGACCCCCTGCGCCGGCCCGCTGGAGACGTCGAGCGTCACGGTCTGGCCCTGCGCGGCCGTCGAGTTGCCCGACGGCGCCTGGCGGATGACGCGGTCGACCTTCACGGTGTCGTCGGGCACCCGCTTCTCCTGCACCTCGAAGCCCGCATCGGTGAGCGTGCGCCGTGCCGCGCGCCGGCCGAGGCCGACGACGTTCGGGACCTCCTGCAGCCGCGGCCCGTCGGAGATGTTCAGCGTCACGGTCGAGCCCTCGTCGACGGACGACCCGCCGGACGGCGACTGCCCCACGACGGTGTTGCGCGGCTTGTCGGAGTTGTCGCGGACGTAGCTGACCTCGAAGCCCTCGCTGCGCAGCCGCTGCGTGGCCACGGAGATCGAGCTGCCCACGACGTTCGGGACGGTGGTCCGGCTCGGCATCGCGGCCATGACGATCGCGACGATCGCCGCGACGCCGAGCAGGCCCGCGAGCACGAGCCACGGCCAGCGCTGCGAGCGGCGCGGCCCCGGCGCGAGCGGTGCCGCCTCGACGGGCTCGCGCTGGTGCGGCTCGACCGGCAGCAGCACGCCGGTGTCGCTGGCGCGGCGCGGCGGCGGGATCGGCGTCATCACGACCGGCGGCAGCGATGCCGCGGCAGCTTCAGCCGCGGCGATGACCGCCCGCGTCGGGATCCGCGACGCGGCTGCCTGCAGCGCGGCGGTGAACTCGTCGGCGTCGGCGAAGCGGTCGGCCGGGTCCTTGGCCAGCGCGCGCAGGACGATTCGCTCGAGCTCCGGCGGCACATTCGGGTTGCGCCGGCGCGGCGCGATCGGCGTCTCGGACACCTGCTTGAGCGCGACCGTCACCGCCGACTCCGCGTCGAACGGGACGCTGCCCGTCAGCAGCTCGTAGAGGATCACCCCGATCGAGTAGAGGTCCGAGCGCGCGTTGACCGCGTGGCCCTGCGCCTGCTCGGGCGACAGGTACTGCGCCGTGCCCATGATCGAGCCGGTCTGCGTCATGTCCGACGCGCCGGCCCGCGCGATGCCGAAGTCCGTGACCTTCGCGCGGCCCTCGTCGTCGACCATGACGTTCTGCGGCTTGAAGTCGCGGTGGATGACCCCGCGGCGATGGGCGAAGCGCGCAGCGCGCAGGATCTGGAGCGTGAGGTCGATCGCCTGCGCGGGCTTCAGCGGGCCGCCATCGCGGACGAGCTCCTTGAGCGTGCGCCCGGCGACGTACTCCATCGCGATGTAGGGCGTGCCGTCGGACGTCCCGCTGTCGTAGACCGAGACGACGTGCTGGTGCTGCAGCCCGGCCGCCGACGACGCCTCGCGGCGGAAGCGCTCGACGAACTCCTCGTCCGCGGCGAAGCGGTCGTGCAGGAGCTTCAGCGCGACCTTGCGCTCGAGCTTGACGTCGTGCGCGCAGTAGACCTCGGCCATCCCGCCGGTCCCGAGATGCTCGAGCACCTGGTAGCGGCCGTCGATGACCGTGTCGGCGGCGATGCGCATCACTTGAGCAGCTCCTGCAGGACGACCTTGGCGATCGGAGCGGCGACGGCGCCGCCCTGGCTCTGCGGTCCCTGCACGCGCTCGACCGTCACCGCGATCGCGACCTTCGGGTTGTCCAGCGGCGCGAAGCCGATGAACCACGGCTGGTTGATCCGCTGCTCGATGTTCAGCTCGGCGGTGCCGGTCTTGCCGGCGACCTCGATGCCCTGAAGCGCCGCGCCGACGCCCGTGCCCTCGCGCACGACGTTGCTCATCATCGTGGTGAGCTCGCGGGCGCTCCCCTCGTCGATCACGCGCTCGGCCTGCTTGGGGACGATGCGCTGCACGGTCCGCCCGTCCTCGTCGATGATCCGGTCTGTCAGGTGCGGCTCCATCCGCATCCCCTCGTTGGCGACCGTCGCCGCGACGGTCGCCATCTGCAGCGGCGTCACGGCGAGGCGCTCCTGGCCGATGCCGACACGGCCGATGTCGACCTTGCTCGAGGCCGGCGAGATGAGCTCCTGCGTCTCGCGGTCGAGCACGCCGCTCGGGCGCATCTGGGCGTCGGGGTAGTCCATCGGCGGATCCGTGCCGAAGCCGAAGCGCTTCATGTACTCGGCCATGGTGTCGTTGCCGAGCTGCTCGGCGACCTGCGCCCAGACGGTGTTCACGGAGTTCGTCAGGGCCGTCGTCAGCGTGATCGGTCCGTACTGCGAGTTCGAGAAGTTCTGCAGCGGCGTGCCCGAGATGTCGACCGGCGACGAGCCGTCTACGACCGATTCGGGGGTGAACTTCCCGCTGTCCAGCGCGGCCGCGGCCGTGACGACCTTCATCGTCGAGCCGGGAACGTAGCCGCCCTGCGTCGCGCGGTTGAGCAGCGGCGAGTTCGCGTTGTCGGTGGCGAGCTTGGAGTACACGCCGGGGCGGTCGAGCGCGTTGAGGTCGTAGCCGGGCGTCGAGACCATCACGCGCACCTTGCCGGTCGCCGGCTCGATCGCGACGACCGAGCCCTTGCGGCCCTGGAGCGCGGCGATCGCCACGCGCTGGGCCTCGGGGTCCAGGTTCGTCACGAGGCTGTCGCCGACGCGCTGGCGGCCGCGCAGCTGATCCACGATCGATGTCAGCTCGCTGCGCTTGCCGGTCAGCTCGTCGTTGCGCTCGCGCTCGAGGCCGGTGCGGTCGATGCGCAGGAAGTCATAGCCGACGGCGTGCGCGAACAGCGCGCCCTCGTCGGAGTAGCGGCGGGTGTAGAGCCCCGAGTCCTCGAGCACCGAGCGCGCGAGCACGCTGCCGTCGCGAGCACGGATGACGCCGCGGTGGATGCGCTGCTCCTTGATCTGCGGCCGCCGGTTCAGCGCGTTGTCGCGATAGCTGTCGGCGTTGATGACGCTGTTGTAGCTCGTCATCACGAGCAGCGCGGCGAACAGCACGAGGATCACGCCGAAGAGCTTGAGGATCGGTGCGTTCACAGCGCCTGCGCCTCGCGCCTCGCGCGGTCGGAGACGAGCAGGAGCAGCGCGAGCAGGATGAAGTTCGCGACGATCGACGAGCCTCCGTAGGACACGAACGGCAGCGTGACCCCCGTCAGCGGGATGAGCTTCGTGACGCCGCCGACGATGACGAAGACCTGCAGCGCGAGCACGGCGGTCAGGCCGGTCGCCAGGAGCTTGGAGAAGGAGTCCGTCGCGAGCATCGCCGTCTTGAAGCCCCGCTCGACGACGAGCAGGTAGACCAGCAGCACGGCGGCGGCGCCGAGCAGGCCGAGCTCGTTGGTGATGACCGCGTAGATGAAGTCCGTGTGTGCCGCGGGCGGCAGGACGAACGCCTGGCCGAAGCCCTGGCCGAAGAGCCCGCCGTCGGCCTGCGAGAAGACCGACTGGGCGATCTGGTAGCTGCCGCCGACCTCCCGGTCGTAGAGATCCTGGTCGAATGGGTGCAACCAGGCATCGACGCGGCCCTCGATCGTCGGGCGCACCGCGTACAGCAGCCGAGCCCCGATCGCGAAGAGCGCGAGTCCGATGACGACGAAGGAGATCCGGTTCGTCGCGACGTAGACGAGCGCGAGGAAGGCCCCGAAGAACATCACCGACGAGCCGAGGTCCTGGATGACGAACAGGAGCACCATCGCCGTGCCCCAGACCGCCAGCAGCGGGCCGAGGTGCTTGAGCGGCGGGAACGTGATCCCGGCGATGCGGCGCGCGCCGACGACGAGCACCTGGCGCGTGTCGCGCAGGTAGGACGCGAGGAAGACGACGATGGCGAGCTTCGCGAGCTCGGCGGGCTGAAACGCGATCGGACCCATGTCGAACGACAGGTACGCGCCGTTGACGGGGTTGCCGAGGCGCGGCAGCAGCAGCAGCACGATCCCCGCCAGCGCGATGCTGTAGCGGTAGCGCTCGAGCACGCGATGATCGCGCCGGAGCGCGACGATCGTCGCGCTGAAGAAGATCAGCCCGACGACGAACCACTGCGCCTGCTCGCGCGCCAGGTCCTCGTCGAGGCGATACAGCATCACGAGGCCGAAGCACGCGAGCACCGCGACGAGCGGGAAGAGGTAGGGATCGGCGTGCGGCAGCGTCATGCGCAGCACGACGTGCGCGGCCAGGCAGAGCCCGAGGAAGATGAGTCCGTACGTCAGCGACAGGTCGCTCAGGAGGTCCTCGCGCTGGATGAAGACCGCGGTGAACCCCGCCGTGACGAGCAGCGACGCCGGGATCAGCGCGAAGAGCTCGCGGTTGCGCTCATTCACGAGGCGACCCGTCCGCGCTCGAGCTCGCGCACGAGGTCGGCCGCATCGTCGTGCGAGCGCAGCGTGTGGTCGATCAAGCGCTCGCGGCGCGAGGCCGGAAGCGACTGCAGCGGGACGCCGGAGACGTAGGTGGGGCTGTAGAGATCGATCCCCGCGGGCAGCGCATACGGCAGCCCGCGGTACATCGTCACGAAGCCCTCGTCGTCGGTGCCGACGAAGTACACGGCCTGGTTGGCGATGTACGCCCCCAGGCCCAGCGGGACGATGAGGAGCGCCAGGACCGCGAACACGGCACCGAGTCGCCGGCCGCGGCGCCGGCCGCCGGCGCCCGACCCCGTCGGAGCCGTCGGGAGCAGCCGGCGGCGTGCGGCAGCGGGCGCCGGGGGCGCCGGCGGCAGCGCGCTGGCGAGGGCCGCGCTCGCGGAGGTGGACGCCGGCACCGTCATCCCGACCTGCGTCGGCTGGTCGACCGCGGGATCGGGCGTGTCGATCTCCTCGAGCTCGAAGAGGACGACGGTGATGTTGTCGCGCCCGCCGGCGTCGTTGGCGGCCGCGATGAGGCGCCGGCCCGCGTCGCGCATGGAGCTCGAGGCGCGCACGATGTCGGCGACCCGCGACTCGGGCACCATCGACGTGAGGCCGTCGCTGCACAAGAGGTAGACGTCGCCCGCCTCGCCGCGCCAGGAGTACGTGTCGACCAGGACGTCGGGCTCCGGACCGAGCGCCCGCGTGATGATCGAGCGCTGCGGGTGCTCGTCGGCCTCCTGCGCGGTGAGCTGTCCGCGGCGGCGCATCTCCTCGACGAGCGAGTGGTCCTCGGTGAGGCGCTCGAAGCCCCCGCCGCGCAATCGGTACGCCCGCGAGTCGCCGACGTGCGCGACCGCGACGTCGTGGTCGCCGACGTGCGCGGCCGTCAGCGTCGTACCCATCCCGGCCCGGTCCTGGCTGGCCTGCGACATCTCGTGGATACGGGCGTTGGCCTCGAGCACCCGCTCGGCGAGCAGCTGCTCGGCGCTCGACGTCCCGATGTCCCCGAGCGCGCGCTCGAACGCCTCGACGGCCAGCTGCGACGCGACCTCGCCGGCCTGTGCCCCGCCCATCCCGTCGGCCACGACGAACACCGGTGCGCGTGCGAAGTAGGCGTCCTCGTTGGCGCGGCGGGCGCGGCCGGTGTCGGAGTGGGCGAAGTGGCCTGCGGCGGAGCGGAGCATCAGCGGTCCGCGTACGTGAAGGTGCTGTCGCCGATGCGCACGCGATCGCCCGCGTGCAGCGGGCGCGGGCCGCGCAGGAGCTCGTCGTTGAGGTACGTCCCGTTCGTCGAGCCGAGGTCTTCGATGACGAGGATCGTGCCCTGGCGGATGAGGTGCGCGTGGCGCGAGGACGCGAACGGGTCCTCGAGCTGGATCTCGACGTCCCCGCGTCCGAGCGTCGCGCCGCTGGAGACGTCGTAGGACATCCCGCGCGCCAGCCCCGGCACCGACTCGGCGATCAGCCGCGGAGCGACGTCGCCATCACCAGACATGACGTCGAGGCTCGACGCGGGGTGCATCCCCGTCGCGTCGGCGGCGACGGGCTCGTGCAGCCGCGGGCCGCCGCCGAATGCGCCGCGGCGCAGGTCCTTGAGCGCGCTGCGCGAGACCCACAGCAAGAAGAGGTAGAGGATCGCGAGGAAGGCGAACTTCAACCCGACAGAGACCGGTTCGAGCATCGCGTTCAGCCGCGGCGCGGGTCAGAGCCGCTCGCTGGGCGGGGACGGCGGGGGGCGGCGTCGGTCATTCGAGCTCGAACGCGATCTCGGCCGTGCCCAGCACGATCTGGTCGCCCGCGCTCAGCGGCTGCGCGCCCGCGATGCGGTGCCCGTTGAGGAGCACGCCGTTCGTCGAGCCGAGGTCGGCGATCGTCCAGGTCGCGGCCGCGCCCGGCCGCACCTCGGCATGGCGCCGCGAGACGTTGGCGTCCGCCAGCACGATGTCGCAGTCGCGGCTGCGGCCGAGGGTCGCGCCGCCCGGTGGGACGACGTGGCGCCGGCCCTCCGCGATGAGTAGCGCGCGCGTCGGGCGCGTGCCCTGCACCTCCTCCACCGGCCCGCGGATCCTGCCGGCGGTCGAGTAGATCATCGTGTTGCCGTGATCGGCCTGCACGGCGTGGGCGCCGTCGTGCGGCTGCTCCTCGTCCGGCGGGCGCACGGTGCGCGCCTGGATGCCGAACTCCCCGAGCGCCAGGCGCTCGTCGGTACGAAACTCGATCTGCGGGCGCGACAGCAGCGCCAGGCGTTCGCGGCGGGCATGCTCGAGCAGGTACCCGCTCAGCTCCTCGATGAGCGAGCCCTCGACCTCCTCGAGGCGCTCGCGATCCTCCGGCGACAGCCACACGACGTACTCGTTGGGGACATACGTGCGCGACACCGACACGGTCTTGTGCTCGTCCATCTCGCGCGCGAGCTTGCGCGCAAGCTCGACGGGGCGAACCTCCGAGCGAAAGACGCGCCCGAACGTGCCCTCGACGAGATCGGCAAGCTTCGTCTCCAGGTTGCGCAGCACGCTCATCGATGCCGCTCATGCTACGGACAAGCGCGCGGTCGCAACGGCGGCGCGCGCTTGCGAGCCCGCCGGGTCCGAGCGCCCCGGCAACCGGCTCGCGCGGCTCACGCCCGGCCTCGCGCGGCTCGCGCACCGACCGCGACGGCACCGGCGGCGAGCGCGCCGGCGACAAGCCCGCGCGGCGCGTCGAGCATGAGCGCCTCGCCGAGCGCGCCCGTCGCCGCGGCGAGCGCGGCCGCCCAGCCCGCCGTGGCCACGAGGTCCAGGGCCGCGGAGCGCCCGCGGACGAGGACGGGCAGCAGCGCCGCGGCGAGCGCCCACAGCGCCGCGATCGCAAGCGTCCCGCCGGCCTGGATCGGGATGAGCGCGTCGCGTACCGCGTCGATCGCGGAGCTGTCCCATGCTCCTGGCGCGAGAACGTCGCGCGGCTGTCCGAAGAGCAGGCGCTCGGAGGTCAGCGCCTCGGCGAGGACGAGCCACAGGCCGCCCAGCGCACCGAGCGCCGCGCGCGCCGGCCACGTCCGCGCCTGCCCAGCGATCGCGGGCCATGCGCCGGCGAGGCCGACGGCGCCGAGGAGCGGGGCGGCCGCCGGGAGCGACCACGCGGTGCCGCGCCGCGCCAGGAGCAGCGGCACCGGCCCGGCGGCCAGCGCGACGAGCAGCGCGAAGCCTGGCGCCGTGGCGGCGAGCCAGGCGAGCAGTGCGGCGATCATCGCCAGCCAGCCGAGGCGCGGCAGCAGGAGCACGGCGGCGAAGACGGCGAGCGAGCCCGCCGCGGGGCTGACGGGCGGCTGCGGGCCGAGCCAGGCGAGCGCGGCGGCGGACAGCGCCGCAGCGCTCGCGGCGCCGCCCGCGCGGAGATGCCAGCGCGGAGGCCGGCGGCGCGGCTCGGCGTCGACGCCGTCGTGCGGGCGGCGTGCGTCTACGGCCTGCCAGCTGCTCGCGCGGACCCCGGCGGTCTGCGGACCGGCCGGCGGCCGGCCGCGTAGCCGGCGCGCACGGATGCAGCCGCCGCCATCGAACTCCGAGACCGCGGCGGGGTCGCCCCGGCGCGGCGTGTCGTCCTCGAAGGCGAACGGGTTGGGGGCGAGCTCGCCGGCGGCGTTTCGCGACCCCCGCCGACGTCGCTCCTTCGGTCGCCCGTCGCGCCCGGACCTCGGCTCCTGCGGCCGCCCGTCGCGCCCGGACCGAGGCTCCTGCGGCCGCCCGTCGCGCCCGGACCGAGGCTCCTGCGGCCGCCCGTCGCGCCCGGACCGAGGCTCCTGCGGCCGCCCGTCGCGCCCGGACCGAGGCTCCTGCCCGTCGCGCCCGTGCTGAGGCCCCCGGCCTGGCTCCGTGAGCGCCGGGCGAGGCCCGCCCTGGCGCCGCGTGTGTGCCGTTCGCATCTGCGCCGTCCGCGCGACGCCCTCCTCGGCCGCGATCGGCCCGACCTCGTCCGCGACCCGGTCGGCCGCATGCGACAGCGCGACCCGCAGCGCGGCCAGGCCGGTGCGCTGATCGGGCTCCGGCATGACCGCGCCGTCGATCGCTCGGCACAGTCCGGCCGGCAGGTCGCGGCGCACGCGCTGCAGCGGCGGCAGGCGCATGCCGACGCGGCGCGCCGTCGCGGCAGGGTTGTCGGCGCGCACCGGGTTGACGCCCGCGAGGCCCTCGTACAGGACGACGCCGAGCGCGTAGACGTCCGAGGCGCCGGTCGCGCCCCTCCCGGCGGCCTGTTCGGGCGCCATGTAGGCGAGCGTCCCCATGATGTCGCCGGTACGGGTCAGGACGTCGCCGTCGGCCATGAGCGCGATCCCGAAGTCCGTGAGCTTCGCGACGCCGGCGCCGTCCTCGTCGGGGCAGATGATGTTCGATGGCTTGACGTCGCGGTGCACGACCCCGCGCGCATGTGCGTGCTCGAGCGCGTCGCACAGCGTCATCCCGACGAGCACGACGGTGCGATCGGACAGCTCGCCGTCGCGGATGAGCTCGGCCAGCGTCCGGCCGCGGACGAGCTCGGAGACGAGGTAGACGGCGTCCTCGTCGCGGCCGGACTCGTACAGCGCGACGATCGCCGGGTGAGCGAGGCGCGCCGCGGCCAGCGCCTCGCGCTCGCCGCGAGCCTCGCGGTCGAGCTCGATCGCGATCCGCTTGACGGCCACGTCGCGCTCGAGTTGTTCGTCGCGGGCGAGGTAGACGACGCCCATCCCGCCGGCACCGATCCGGCGCACGAGGCGGTAGCGGTCGAGAACCAGCTCGCCCGCGTGAGCGGCGTGTGCGGACGTGTGCGCGTGCGACACCGACTCGGCATTCGGCGTGCTCAACGACGGCTCCTTGCTGTCAGAGGCAGGAAACCGCGCGCTGGCAGGAAAGTTGCACTGTGACCGTCGCCTCGCATCCTGGTCATACTGAGCCATCTTCGACCTCGCCAAGGAGCGGAGTCCTGTCCTTCTTCGACGATGACGAGCCTGTCCGCATCACCCGCACGCGGCCGCGGAAGCCCGCGACGGCGGCACCTGCGGGCCCGGGCTCCGATCCACAGCAGCTCCTGGTGCGCCGCCTCGTCGCGGCGGGCGCCGGCTTGGTCGTGATCATCGTGCTCGTGCTCGGCGTCAAGGGCTGTCTCAACAGCCGCCAGGAGCAGGCGCTGAAGGACTACAACCGCGATGTCGCGAGCCTCATCCAGGAATCCGACGCCAACACCGACGAGTTCTTCGCCGCGCTGACGACCGTTGGGACGTCGTCGACCGACGTCCAGGCGCAGATCAGCCAGCTGCGCTCGCAGGCCAAGGCGCAGACGACGCAGGCGCAGAGCTTCAGCGTCCCCGGCGACATGAAGCCGGCGCATCGCAACCTCCTGCTGACGCTCGGCCTGGTCGAGGAGTCGATGGGCAAGGTGGCCGAGAAGATCCCCGCGGCGCTCTCGACGGACGCCGCGACCGCCGAGCCGGCCGTGCTCGCGATCACGGGCGAGATGCAGTCCTTCGTCGCCGCGGACGTCGTCTACAGGCGCCGCGCCGCGGCGCTCATCAAGCAGGCGCTCGACGACCACGACATCGGCGGCCAGACGATCCAGGCCTCGAGCTTCATCCCGAACCTCGGCTGGCTCGACGCCTCCACCGTGGCACGGCGGATCCACGCGGATGCCGGGCGCGGTGCCGGCGCGGCCGCCTCGACGCAGCCGGCGACACCGGGCCTGCACGGCCACGGCCTGCTCGGCGTGAGCGTCGGCGACGTCACGCTCGCGACGGGCACGAACGCGGCCAACAGCCTGCCGGCGAGCTCCGACGTGACCTTCAACGTGAAGATCGCCAACCAGGGCGAAAGCAACGAGGCGGACGTCTCCGTCAAGGTCACGATCCGCGGTGGGGGCAAGACGATCACCGCGCAGAAGACCGTCGACCAGACCGCGCAGGGCGCGGAGGTGACGGTCGCGGTGCCGCTCGCGCAGGCGCCGCCGATCGGCGTGGGGGTCAAGGTCACCGTCGAGGTGCGCAAGGTCCCCGGCGAGACGAACACCTCGAACAACAAGGCCGAGTACCCGGCGATCTTCCGCCGCGGCTGATCGCGCCCGGCTGGGCCCGCCCCGCGTTCGGCGCGCCGCTCGCCGGCCGTGCCCGCGCGCCCGGCTGGGTCCGCCCCCCTGCGCCGCCACGCCCGCCGCCAGGCCCGCGCGCGCCCGGCTGGGTCCGCCCCCGCCGGCCGGCCCGCGCGCGCCCCTCACCCTCCCACCGGCCCGTCGCACCTCCACGCGAAGCCCATCACGCCTACCCTTTGCGGTGATGGGTGCCGAGCTCAGCTCCACGGTCGGGGTCGTCGCGCTGGTCGCGGCCGGACTCGCCCTCGTCTCGGTGTGCCTCTGCGCCGTCATCTCCCGCCGCCTGCGTCAGTTGCGAGCCGACCAGCGGGCGGTCCTCGGCGAGCAGGAGGAGCAGGACCTCGTCGCGCACGCCGCCGCCCTCGACGCCTCGTTTCGCACGCTGCACGACTACGTCCGCGGCGTGGCCGAGCAGCTCGACGACCGGCTGACCGTCGCGGAGCGGCGCCTCGACGGCGCGATTGCGCACTGCGGCCTCATCCGCTACGACGCGTACAACGAGATGTCCGGGCGCCAGTCGACCTCGATCGCGCTGCTGGACAGCAGCCGCTCCGGCGTCGTGCTGTCGTCGATCCACCACCGCGACCAGGCTCGCCTGTACGCCAAGCAGATCTCCGAGGGCAGCGCCGAGCTGCGCCTCTCGCCCGAGGAGGAGGAAGCCCTCCGTCTCGCGTTGCCGAAGCCGAAGTGACCCGTCCGGAGGGCGTCTGATGCGGCTTGGCTACCTCGGCCCCGCGGGCACCTTCTCCGAGGAGGCGGTTCGCTCGGACCCCGCGGCCGGCGACGCCGAGCTCGTCGCGCTGCGCACGGTGCCCGACACGGTTCTGGCCGTGCACGACGGATCCGTCGACCGTGCGGTCGTGCCGATCGAGAACTCCTTGGAGGGACCTATCGGCATCACGCTCGACACGCTCGCCGAGGAGCACGACGTGACGATCGTCGGCGAGCTCGTGCTCGCTGTCTCGCCCTGCCTCATCGCCCGCGAGCCCGTCGAGCTGGGTGCCATCGAGCGCGTCGTCTCGCATCCGCAGCCGCTCGCGCAGTGCGCGCGCTTCCTGCGAGACAACCTGCCCGCCGCCGACGTCATGTCGGCCGCGTCGACGGCCGAGGCCGTGCGCATCGTCGCCGCCGAGGCGGCGCCATGGGCGGCGCTCGGCACGCGCCGCGCGGCAGACCTGTACGGCGGCACCGTCCTCGTCGATGCCGTCGAGGACCAGCCGGGCAACGCGACGCGCTTCGTGTGGCTCGCGCGCACGGGCCTTGAACCCAACACGCAGCGACCCGCCAAGACCTCGCTGGCGTTCTGGGGCTCGGACGACGACAGCCCGGGCTGGCTCGTGCGCTGCCTCTCGGAGTTCGCGTTTCGCGGCGTGAACCTCACGAAGATCGAGTCGCGCCCGCTGCGAGGGCAGCTCGGCCACTACCGCTTCTTCGTCGACTGCGAGGGCGACGCGCGCGACGAGGCGGTCGCCGCCGCGGTTGCCGGCCTGCACGCGCATTGCGAGCGCGTACAGGTGCTCGGTTCGTATCCCGCGGCGCGGTGATGGTCTTCTCGTAACGAAAAGTCGATGGTTGCCCGGCCCGGTGATTACACTCCTGCGCACGTCATGGCGACCCAGTCGACGTACCCGGGCCCAGAGAGGTTCGCGCCGCATCCGGAGCACCGGCGGCGCGGACGTGATTGTGGCCGTGTGCTCGTCCTGAACGCCACGTATGAGCCCATCAACGTCTGCACGGTGCGGCGCGCGGCGGTCCTGCTGCTCAAGGACAAGGCCGAGATCGTCGAGCACGCGTGCTTGCAGCTGCGCTCCGAGAACGCCAGCCTGCCCCGTCCGGTCGTCATCCGCCTCGTGACGTTCGTCAACGTCCCGCGCGACACGCACCGGCGCAAGATCACCCGCCGCGCCGTCTTCGCCCGCGACGGCTGGACGTGCCAGTACTGCGGCGCGCGCGCGAACCTCACGGTCGATCACGTCATCCCGCGATCCAAGGGCGGGCCGTCGACGTGGGAGAACATCGTCGCGTCGTGCGCGCCGTGCAACCGCCGCAAGGGCGATCACCTGCCGCACAAGGTCGGGATGCACCCTCGCCAGGCCCCCCGCGTCCCCCACCCGCAGGTCTTCATCCACGTCGCGAGCCCGACGATCCCGCCTGCCTGGCGTCAGTGGCTGCCCGAAGCAGCCTGACGTCGTGGGTGCCGCGGCTCGCCTGGACCGGGGCGCCCCAACGACCGCGTGCCTCCCGCGCCGGGCCGTCGGCGCAAACTCAAGCCGGCGGGAGGTCCACCGGGCCGTAGGCAACGGTTATGAATCCACCGCAAGATTGGTGAGGTCGGGCAGATCGCTGCGGATCGCTGCGACGAACGTGGGGACGGTCGGGCTGAGCTTGTCGAGGAGCTCGGGGACCGTCATCGGCGGTTTGTGAAGCGCGTTGGCCTGCTCGGTGATGACGTTGACCGCGAGCCGGGGGTCAAGGCCGTAGAGGACTATGAGGAACTCGTCGGGGTGCAGGATCTCGATGCCATACGGCGCCGACGCAGCTTCGGGGAAGTCCTTTAGGTTGGTCGTGATGACCGCCTGGGCCTGCGATGCGACCGCCGCTGCGAGGACGTGACGGTCCTTGGGATCGTTGGTCATCGCCGACTCCAGGCCGGCGATCGCTGCCGCGCCGACGCAGGCACCGTCAAACGCCTCGGCCATCTTGCTACGTAGGCGATGGGCGTCCTCGGCGCTGACGCGGCCATCGGCGATGAGGTTGCGCTCGGCCTCATCGAGGATCCGCGCGCTCCACAGCACGTCGTAGAACTCGGCGTGAGCCCCCCCCCCCCCCCCCCCCCCCCCCCCCCCCCCCCCCCCCCCCCCCCCCCCCCCCTTTTTTTTTTTTTTTTTTTTTTTTTTTTTTTTTTTTTTTTTTTTTTTTTTTTTTTTTTTTTTTTTTTTTTTTTTTTTTTTTTTTTTTTTTTTTTTTTTTTTTTTTTTTTTTTTTTTTTTTTTTTTTTTTTTTTTTTTTTTTTTTTTTTTTTTTTTTTTTTTTTTTTTTTTTTTTTTTTTTTTTTTTTTTTTTTTTTTTTTTTTTTTTTTTTTTTTTTTTTTTTTTTTTTTTTTTTTCGAAGCGCAGCAACGTGTCGCGTAGCGACGCGGGGTACAGCACGCAGGCATCAAGCACGACCGAGTACGCCACGCCCGCAGACTAGCCACAGGACATGCCCGGACCGCCGTACTAGCGGTAATCGTCGCCTTCGAGGTCCTGGGAGAGCTGCGCGAGCTCGCGCAGCTGCTCGCCCCGGCGCTCGGTGCGCTGCGCGCGGTACGCCAGGACGTCCTCGACGCGAACGCGGCGATGCGTACCGACCTTCTCGTACGGCATCTCCCCGCCATCCAGCAGCTTGACGAGGTGCGGTCGAGAGACATGCAGCAGCTCGGCGGCCTGCTGCGTCGTCAGCCGAGTGCCGATCGGCATCAGGGTCATCGTCTGGCCGGCCGCCATCCCCCGCACGACGAGGGCGAGCGCGCGAAATGCAGACACGGGCAACTCGAGACGCGCGCCGTCGGGTCCGATCAGGACCGGCCGATAGCCCGTCTGGAACATGCCGTCGACCTGCTCGTGCAGGAACTGCATCGCCGCGCCCTCTGCAGGGTCCGGCGCCACCACGTTGTCGAGCACCTGCGGATCAGGAGCCACGAAGAGCCTCGCTTCTCTCGTCGAGCCCGGCCGCCGGATCAGACCATCGGCGCCCAGACGAAAGGTGATAGGCGCAATATACGCCACAGACGAAACAACCGCAAGGCGCCCGTGGCTCCAGTGCTCTGGTCCGGGCCGCTCGACTGGGGCCCGTATCATGCCCGGC
>CAWEOF010000039.1:0-23728 GCA_963810605.1 uncultured Actinomycetes bacterium | reverse complement strand
CTACCCGGGGCACATTATCGTGCTAATCGAGCCGTCATTAGCACGATCCGCTTCCGGATTAGCACGATGAGTGCCCTAAACGGCAGCACGCGCGGCGACGTAGGCCCGCCAGCCGCCGTGCTCGGTGATCTCGCGCCGGCCCTCGACGAGGACCGGCTCCGCGAGGACGCCGAGGACCGCGCTGCCGTCGTCGAGCGTCACCCTGCCGACGCAGAGGCCGTCGGGCTCGGTGAGCAGGATCGATGCGATGCCGGCCGGCGGGACGAGCCAGATCTCGACGGCGATCGACACGCCGCCGCTTGCGACGCGGAGCATCGCCGGGTGCACGTCGTCGACGCTCCACAGGCGGTAGCACGCAGCCGTCCGTGCCTCGCGGTCGAACACGGCGCCGGCGTCCAGGAGGTTGGCGTTGCGATCGAGCCCGCGCATGAGCGTCCCGTTGACGGCGAACTTGAGCGGCCGGTCCACGTCAGCCCTCGATCCAGGTCCCGGTCTCGCGGCGCAGCGCCGCAGGGAGCATCTGCGGGGATGTGATGACGCCGGCGCCGCCGGGGTGGCGCTCGAGGTACGTGACGAGCGCTTCTACCTTGGGGCGCATGCTGCCCTCGCCGAGCTCGCCGCTGCGTGCGAGCGCCGTCGCCTCGGCCACGGTCAGGCGGTCGAGCCAGCGCTGGTCGGGCTTGCCCCAGCTCACCGCCACCTGGTCGACGCCGGTGGGGATCGCGAAGAGGTCGGCGCCCAGCTCCGCGGCGAGCAGCGCGCAGGCGGAGTCCTTGTCGACGACCGCCTCGACGCCATCCAGGGCGCCGTGTTCGTCGCGCACGACGGGGATGCCTCCGCCGCCGGCGGCCACCACGACGACCCCCGAGGAGAGCAGCTCGCGGATCGTCTTGAGCTCGACGATCTCGACCGGAGCCGGTGAAGGGACGGTGCGACGCCAGCCGCGGCCGGCGTCCTCGGCGACGTGCCAGCCCAGCCGCTCGGCATGCTCGCGCGCGGTGACCTCGTCGAGGAACGAGCCGACCGGCTTGGTCGGGTGGGCGAACGCCGGGTCGGCCGGGTCGACGACGGTCTGGGTCACGATCGCCGCGACCCGCCGATCGACGCCCCGGCGGCGCAGCTCGTTGCCGATCGCCTTGAGGAACATGTAGCCGATCGCGCCCTGCGTGTCGCCGACGGCGTAGTCCATCGGGACGGGCGCAAGCTCGGCCTCCGCGAGCTCGGACCGGCGCAGGATGAAGCCGACCTGCGGTCCGTTGCCATGGCTGACGAGAAGCCCCCAGCCCTGCGCCACGAGCTCGACGAGCGGACCCGCGACCGACTGCACCGCCTCGTACTGATCGGCGATCGCCTGATGTGAGGCGTCCGTGACGAGCGCGTTGCCGCCCAGCGCGACGACGGCGAGCGGGCTCACGCGACCGCCTCAACACCGGCGATCGCGGTCGCGATCACGAGGGAGCCTCGGCACCGGCGAGGGCGAGCGGGCTCACGCGACCGCCGCCTCGGCCGCGGCAATCGCCTCGATCGCCGTCGAGGAAGCACGCCATGGGCGCGGTCGTGATGCCGGCGCCGATCTGGCCGACGCCCGCCTCGCGGTGTGCGATCCCGGTGTTGATGATCGGCAGGATGCCGCTGTCGATCACGAGGCGCGCGTCGATGCCGCACGCGGTCGCGCCGAAGTTCAGCGCCGGCAGCGTGAACGCGGGGTGCGTCCCGAGCGTGATCGACCGCATCCGCCGGCTGTTCTCGGTCGCGTCCGCCGGCGTGCCGCCGACGAACTGCACGATCGCGGGCGCCGCGGCCATCGCGAAGCCGCCGACGCCGGCCGTCTCGGTGATCGCGCTGTCGCCGAGGTCGGCGGCCGCGTCGCTCACGCCGTAGCCGGGGAAGAACAGGCCGTCGACCGGGTTGGCCGGAGCCTGAAACCACGCGTCGCCGGTACCGCTCAGGCGAATCCCGAAGTTCACGCCGTTGCGCGCCATCGCCGTGACCATCGTCGAGCGCTCGACGCCGTGGGCCGCGTCGAGCATCGCCTTGCAGGCGGCCATCGAGAGGTTCAGGAAGAAGTGGTCGTTGGCCGCGACGAACTCGATCGCGCGGCGCACGTCGGCGGCAGGGCGGTCGACCGTGAGCAGCGCCGGGACGAGCCGCTTGAACAACAGGCCCGTCGCCGCCGCGTTGCGGTTGTGGACCTCGTCGCCCATGTGCAGCGCCTGCGCCATGATCGGCCGCAGCTCGATCGCACCCAGCGCCCGCACCCCGGCCTGCAGCACCGCGAAGAGCTCGGTGCCCATCCAGCGCAGCCGGTCGAGCACGTCGGGGCGGTTGGCGCCGAAGCGCAGCACCTTGCCGAGGCCCTCGTTGAAGTTGCAGAACGCGCGGTTGGCGCCGGCTGAGTTCTCGACGACCCACAGCGCCATCGAGGGGCTGATGATCCCGGCCATCGGCCCGACCGCGCCGTGGTGATGGCAGGGCTCGAGCGCGACCTCTCCGCCGGCGGCGAGCAACGTTCCCTCCTCGGGCGTCGCGGCCCAGCCCTCGTAGACGATCGCGCCGGCGATCGCGCCCTGCACGGGACCGCACATGTCCTCCCATGCGATCGGCGGGCCGGCGTGCAGGATGCGCCGCTCGCCGTCGAGCGCCGTGATCGCCTCGCGGGCGAGCAGGACGTCGACGAGCACGGGCTGCGCCTCGAGGTACCGCGCGAGCGCGGTCGCGTTCGCCGCCTCGATCCGCGGATCGCCAAGCAGCCGCGCGAGCCGCATGCCGGCGCCGGCGTCGCCGCCGCCCGGCGGGCGCCAGGCGAGCTGGATCGCGCTGCCGCCCGCCGCGCGGATGTTGTCGGCGAAGTTCGCCAGCCCGACGTTCGCGACGTGCAGCTGCGACGTGAACAGATCGGTCATGCGGCGGCTCCCTCGCGCGCGGCGAGCGCGGTCGCGACGTACGCCGCCCAGGAGGCCGCTTCGGCGTTCGTCTCGGCGACGAGCGCGCCGCAGGCGCGAAGCTCGGCGATGACGCCCGCGCGATCCTGTGGGTCGGCGGACGTGCCGCAGACGTGGACGATCGCCGCGAGCCGGCGGCCGTCCTCGCGCGCCAGCGCGCGCGAGAGCACCTCGACGAGCCCCGACACGGGGTCCATCGTGGAGCCGTAGCCGAGCACGACGTCGACGAGCAGGACGGCCGTCGCCGGGTCGGCGGCTTCGGCGGCCAGCCGTTCGTCGCGCAGACCGGGGTCGATCATCGGGTGCGGGCGGCCCTGCGTGAACTCGTCGTCGCCCATGTCGACGATCGTGTGGTCGCGGCTCGTGGCGATGTCGGCGAGCTTCGCGTTGCCCTGCACCGGCGTGTTGGATCGGGCTTTCAGGCCGTGCGCGCGGAGGATGAGCTGGGCTTCGAAGCAGAAGGTCCCACCCGAGAAGATCCCGCGGACGAAGCGCTGCCGCGGTGCCGCGCCCGCCACGATCTCGTCGAGCTGGACGCGGGCCTGCTCGCGGACGTCGAGCCCGGCGCGCTCGGCGGGGCGGCCCTCCGCGAGCGCGACGGCGAGATCGGCGGCCTCCGCGAGGTTGCCGGCGGCGAGGATCCCGCCGGACGGGGGCGCGTCGGGGTCGGCGCCGAGGAAGATCGACACGACGGGCGTCGACATCCCCGCGGCCTGCGCGAGCACGGCCGCGGCCACGGTCGGGTGTGGGGGCTTGGAGACGAGCACGACGACCTTCGTGTCGGGGTCGTCCTCCAGCCAGCGCATCCCGCGCAGCATCGAGATGCCGCCGATCGCCTCGGACAGGTCGTGCCCGCCCGTCCCGATGGCCTGTGACACGCCGGAGCCGAGCTCGTGGATGCGCGCCGTGACCTCCTGCGTGCCGGTGCCCGACGCGCCGACGACGCCGATCGGCCCGCGCCGCACGACGTTCGCGAACCCCAGCGGGATGCCGTTGACGATCGCCGTGCCGCAGTCGGGGCCCATGACGATGAGGTCGCGCTCGTCGGCCGCGCGCTTGACCTCGAGCTCGCGCTGCACCGGCACGTTGTCGCTGAAGATCATCACGCTCATCCCGAGGTTCACCGCCTTCAGCGCCTCGGCCGCGGCGTAGTCGCCGGGCACGGACACGAGCGCGAGGTTCAGCGACGGGTCGCGCATCGCGGCGAGCTGGATGCTGCTCGGAGGCGGCTCGGAGGCGGCCGCACCGTCGTCCGCCGGACGCTCGGCGAGCAGCTCGGCCGCTGCCGCGAGCGCGGCCTCGCACGTTGCGCCGTCGTCGCCGGCTACCGCCACCACCAGGTCCGAAGGGCTCGCCACAAGGCCGTCGGCCAGCCCGGCCTCGACGAGGTTCTCGACGTTCGTCGGCGTGGCCATCACGACCGACGCGCCGGTGATGCCGTCGAGCGACTCGAGCTTCGCGGAGAGCGCCAGCAGCGCGACGGAGTCCTTGTACGCGTTCGGGACGACGCGGTGCGCTGTCGTCATGCGGCGACCGCCGGCTCGCGAGCGCGTGTCGCCGCGAGGACCCGCACCCCGCTCACGACGCCGAGCAGCGCGTCGGCGCCGGAGGTCGCGCCCGTGGCGAGGACCGCGGCCGCGGCAGCCTGCAGCTCGTCCTGCGCGCCGCCGGCGAGCGCATCGCACAGCGCGATCGGCCGCTCGCCGAAGTGACCGTCCGCGGCGAGGCGCAGGTAGTGCGCGGAGATGTCGCCCGTGCGATGCAGGTGCGCTACGACGGCGCGACCGAGGAGCTCCAGCGGCCGATCACCCGGTGGGGCGAGCCGGTGCAGCACGGCGAGCAGGCCGACCAGCGCGTCGTCGCCCGACGGGGTCAGGCCCGGTCCGCGGCCGACGAGCGATGCCACGCAGGCGGTCACGCGCGCGGCGTCGCGCCCGGCCAGCGCTCGCTCCAGCCCGGGTAGCAGCTCGCCGGTCCGGCGCTCCGCGGCCCGCAGGGCGAGCCGATGACCGGTGCCGGGATCGGCGGGGGTCGTGGTCGGGACGGGTGCGCGAGCCGGGCGCCACTCGCGCGCGCCACGGACGTCGAGCACGAGCTCGCCGATCTTCAGGTGGCCGGCGCGCCCGACCACCCGATCGCCGACCGCGACGACGGACCCCGGCGGCGGCCAGGTCGCGGGGCACAGCGAGGTGGGCGTGTGGTCGTGGCGGCCGGCGGCGTGCAGCACGAGCGCCGGCCCGTTCTCCAAGACGACGTAGGCGGAGTTGGCGAACGTCGCGCGCACGGTGCCGCGGGCGCCGTCGACCGCCCGGGGCGCGAGGTATCCGCGCGAGACGACCGTGCCCGGCGGCATCAGCTCACGGCGAGATCGGCGACGGGCCAGCCCACTGGACCGATCATCGCACCTTCGCGGCCGTCATCCACAGCGCTGGCGGCACGTATCCGCGGGCTTGTGCGAGGGGTCCGGCGGAGGTCATATCTCCTCTACGCCTCCGGGGCGCCCGAGAGGCCCCGGCGGATCGGGCGCCTTCGCTCGCGAGGACGTGCGGCTTCGGGCTCGCGAGGACGTGCGGCTTCGGGCTGCGAGGACGTGCGCCTTCGGGCTCGCGAGGACGTGCGGCTTCGGGCTCGCGAGGACGCGCGGCTTCGCGCTGGATCAGCGCGCGCGGTGGTAGTTCCCGCCGCACGCGCGCCGCACGCCGCGCTTGGCGGCCGCCGCCGACGCCTGCGCCTTGCGATAGCCGGCCACGCGCGCGAACGGCCGGCCGTAGACGTAGGTCCGCGCCCAGCCCGACGCGATCATCGCGCGGCCGAAGTCGACGCCACCGGCATCGACGTACGCGAGCAGCCGGCCGAATCGGTCCGTGCGGTCCTGGGTCGGATCGCTCGTGAGAACGACGGGCCGGCCGACGCCCGAGCGCAGCGCGAGCCGCTTCATCCGCGCGGTGGCCTGCGGTCCGCCGCATTCGACCGGCGTGCCGGGCTTGCGCGTCTCGGGTGAGTCGATGCCGATGAGGCGCACGGTGACGACCCGGGCCGCAGCCAGCCTGACCTTGAGCGTGTCGCCGTCGATCACGCGGATCACGCGAGCCTTGAGCCGCTGAGCCGAAGCCGTCGTCGGCGGAGCCGGGGCGGCGGGCGGAGCGTTCGCCGGGGGGCGGGGCGGGTGCGCGGGAGCGGTGGTGGCTGCGCACGGGCAGGGCAGCGACTCGCAGGCGACGCCGTCGTTGTCGCCGTCGAGCCCGTCCGGATCGCCGGGATGCGCCGCGAGATGACGCTGCGCCTCGGCCTGGGTCGCGAAGTCCGAGCAATTCACGTCGGCGCCGTGCGTCGCGGCCGCCGACGAGACGAGTGCGACGAACGCGACGGTCAGCGCAAGCATCAACCTCATGAGCGTCAGCATCGGCTCGCGATCCGCGGGACTGAAACCACGCCGCCTCGTTCTCGGCGAATCCGCGCCGCGCACCGCGGGCATAGGCTGGCGCTGTGGACCTCTCGGACTCGGAGATCTCGAGCTGGATCGCCGGGTGGGCGCGGCGCAGCCCCGACAAGCTCGCGATCCGCTTCGAGCGCCAGGAGATCGGCTACGGCGCGATGGAGCAGCGCGTGGCGCGGCTCGCCGGCGCGCTCGCGCACCGCCAAGCGATCGACGAGGGAGACCGCGTCGCGTACCTCGGCCACAACGCGCCCGAGCTGCTGGACCTGCTGTTCGCGTGCTCGCGGATCGGCGCGATCCTCGTCCCGCTCAGCGCTCGCATGCCCCCACCGGAGCTCAGCGTCGTGCTGCACAACACCGAGCCCAAGGCGCTGCTCGCCGAGGCCGAGCTCGCCGAGACGGCGCGTGAGGCCGCAAGCGCACTCGAGCTCGAGGTCATCGCGTTCGGCGACGACGGCGCGCCGAACGGGCTCCACACGCTGCTCGACTCGGCGCCCGACGTGCAGAGCGACCCCGATCGCCCACTGCGGGCACCGCTGTTGATCATCAACACCTCGGGCACGACCGGGCCGGCAAAGGGCGCGGTGATCACCGGCGAAGCGCTGCACTTCAACGCACTGAACGTCGCCGCGGCCGTCGGCGTCGATGCCGACGACGCGATCCTCGCCAACGGCCCGCTGTTCAACACCGGGCCGATGAACATCCTCACCACGCCCGCGCTCGCCGCCGGTGCGACCGTCACGATCCTGCGCGAGTTCGACCCGGGAGCCACCCTGGAGGCGATCGAGCGGTGCGCGATCACGCTCTCCATCGCGACGCCCTCGATGACACGGGCGCTCGTCGCCCACGAGCGCTGGGACGACACGGACCTCGCCAGCCTGCGCTACGTCATCACGGGCTCCACGACGGTGCGCGAGGACGCGCTCGCGCCCTGGTTCGACCGGCACGTCACCGTCCTCCAGGACTACGGCCTCACCGAGGCCATGCCGGTCGTGACGATCGTCCCGGCCGAGGACGCCCACCGGTTGCGTCACACCGCAGGCAAGCCCGTCGCGCACTGCCGCGTGCGGATCGCCGCCGCCGATGGCTCGCCCCTCGATCCGGGCGAGGTCGGCGAGGTGCTCGTCCAGGGCCCCACCGTCATGCCCGAGTACTGGCGAAACGCCGACGCGACCCGCGAGGCCTTCCACGACGACGGCTGGCTGCGGACGGGTGACGCCGGATCGCTCGACGCCGACGGGGTCCTTTCGATCGTCGACCGCATCAAGGAGGTCATCATCGTCGGCAGCTGCAACGTCTATCCCGCCGACGTCGAGTCGGTGCTGGCGAGCAGCCCGAAGATCGCCGAGGCCGCGGTGGTCGGACGCCCCGACGACGAGCTCGGCGAGGTGCCGGTCGCGTTCGTCGTCCTGCACGAGGCCGACGCCATGAGCGCCCGCGAGGTGGTCGACCTCTTCGACGGGCGGCTCGCGGCCTACAAGCACCCGCGCGACGTCGTCTTCGTCGACGATCTGCCGCGCAACCTCATGGGCAAAATCGACGGGGACCGCCTCCGCGAGCTCGCCTGCTGAGCCCCGTCGCCGAGGTCCGAGGCTCCCCGAGGATGGCGCTGCAAGACAGCATGCGCTTAGCGCCACGGGCGCGCCGGCCCGCTACGGTCTCCGGGTATGTCCGCCTCAGAGCGCCACATCCGCGCGCGCCCCGCGCACCTCCCAGCCGCCCGGAGCCGTGCGCGGGCCCAGCCGGTGCAGCCGCCCGCACGGGCTGCGGCAACGCCGCCGGATGCCCGCAACATCATCGAGTTTCGCGACGTCGACATGCACTACCCGACGGGCGACATCGGCCTCGACGGCGCGACGTTCAACGTCCGCCAGGGCGAGTTCGTCTTCCTCGTCGGATCGACCGGCTCGGGCAAGTCGACGATCATGAACCTCCTCATCAAGGAGCGCGATGCGACCGGCGGCACGATCCGCGTCTCCGGCCGCCCGCTCGAGACGATGGAGCGCTCGAAGGTCCCGTACTACCGCCGCAACATCGGCGTCGTCTTCCAGGACTTCAAGCTGCTGCCCAACCGCACGGTGCACGACAACATCGCCTACGCGCTGTCGGCCACGGGCGCGACCCGCAAGGACATCCGCGCGAAGGTGCCGGACGTCCTGCGCCTCACGGGCCTCTCCACGAAGCTCCACAACTACCCCGATCAGCTCTCCGGTGGCGAGAAGCAGCGCGTCAGCGTCGCGCGCGCGTTCGTCAACCACCCGCCGCTGCTGCTCGCCGACGAGCCGACGGGCAACCTCGATCCGCGCACGTCGCTGGGGATCATGCAGCTGCTCTACCGCATCTACCGCACCGGCACGACGGTCATGGTCGCCACGCACGACTCGCACATGGTCGACCGCATGCGCCGCCGGGTCATCGAGCTGCGCGGCGGGCAGATCATCCGCGACGAGGCGAGCGGCCTGTACGCCCAGCGCGAGCAGACGACCGACGAGTTCGGCGGCATGATGGACCGGGCCTACCACGACCTCGGCCGCGACTAGGCAGCGATGCGCGTCACCTTCTTCTTGCGCGAGGCGACGCGCTCCCTGCGGCGCAACGCCGTCCCGTCGTTCGCGGCGATGGCATCCGTGCTCGTCACGATGCTCGTGCTCGGCGTCTTCATCCCGATGGTCCAGGCGACGACCGGCGCCGCCAACGAGGTGCGCGGCAAGGTCCTCGTCGACGTCTTCCTCAAGTCCAGCGCGACCGACGCCGCCGTCGAGCGGGTGCGCAGGACCCTGACGCAGGACACGAAGTACGTCGGCAACGTCACGTACGTCTCCAAGAAGGAGGCCTATGCGCGCGAGAAGAAGGCGAACCCCGAGGCCTACGCGCTGCTGGGCACCGAGAACCCGCTGCCCGACACGTTTCGCGTGACGCCCGATCAGCCCGGCAACGTCGGCAAGCTGCGCGACGAGCTCGCGCCGATGCAGCCCAGCGGCGAGCGCGCGGTCGTCGACCCGGCGATCGAAGAGGTCAAGAACCGCCGCGACGAGACGACGAAGATCCTCTCCGCGACGCGCGTCGTGAAGCTCAGCATGGCGTTCCTCGCGCTGCTGCTCGTGCTCGCGTCGGTCCTGCTGATCTCCAACACGATCCGGCTGTCGCTCTTCGCGCGGCGCCGCGAGGTCGAGGTGATGAAGCTCGTCGGCGCGACGGACTGGTTCATCCGCTGGCCGTTCGTCATCGAGGGGATCATCGTCGGCGCGATGGGCGGCATCGCCGCGATCGGGCTGCTGCTGGTCGGGAAGGTCGCGTTCATCGACCCGCTCAAGCAGGACTTCTCGCTCATCGCCGCACCCGAGACGCTGAACTTCGGCGTGCTCATCGCCGTGCTGCTGTTCGCCAGCGTCGCCGTGTCCGCCGCGGGCTCGGGGCTGTCGCTGCGTCGCTTCCTGCGCGTGTAGCCGCTCGTCGCTGGCTGCCGGTCCGGAGAGCGACGCCGCCTCGGTCGGACGTTAGAACAGCAGCGAGCCCTCCTGCTGAGGTGACCCTGGAGGAGATCGGCACGGCGCCACCGGCAGGGCGCACTTCGCGGCGTAGGGGTGTGGGGCGTCACGCGCCGGGCCGGCTGATACGGTCGACGCGTGGCTCGGGGGATGCTCATCGGATTGCGGTGCGTCGGCGCGCTGTGTGCGTGCGCGGCGCTGCTCGGCGGCGCGGGAGCCGCGCAGGCGGCCACGCCGCCGGCCGGCACGATCACGCCCGACGCGGCCGGGGCCGGCTCCGTCGCGTGGACCGGCACCGTCAACGTCGGCGCCGAGACGCTGCTCTCCGACGACGGCGCTCGCTGCTTCGGCGCCGACAACAGGCCCAGCCCGACGACGTCGGGCTGCGACGTCTTCGCGCTCGACGTCGCCACGACGCCGGCGTTCTACGAGTCGAACCCCGGCGCGGTCGGCATCCGCGCGACGGGCTTCGGGTTGTCGGACCTCGACCTCTACGTCTATCGCCGCAACGCGGACGGCACGCGCGGCGACTTCGTGGCCGGCGACGGCCAGATCCTCGGCGCCGACGAAGCCGTCGCGCTCGACAAGGCGAGCGGCGCGTACTACGTCGTGCTGACGCCGTACACGACGGTCGGCCCGCAGACCTACACCGCGACGGCCGACCTCGTCACGCGCAAGGGCACGAACATCGCCGAGCTCGAGGCGGCCGCCCCCAAGGGCCCGAAGAACTACCGCGCGTCGCGCGACGCGTTCACGTCGCACTCCGAGCCGACGATCGCGATGGACCCGCTGGACCACAACCACCTGATGGCCGGCTCGAAGATGTACGAGAACAACGACAAGTACCTGTTCAAGATCGGCACGTACGAATCGCGCGACGGCGGCAAGACGTGGGAGGACCAGGGCCAGCTGCCGGGCTATTGCGCCGAGCCCGGCCAGTGCGACCCGTCCAACGAGGCCGCGTACCGCACGACGTCGGACGTCTCGATCGAGTTCGACGACGAGGGCAACGCGTACGCGAACGTCCTCGACGCGCCGGGCGGGACCGCGGCGTTCCGCGGCTTCAACATGACCGTGCACGTCAAGAAGCCCGGCCAGCCGTGGAGCCTGCCGGTCACCGTCCACGACAACCGCGTCAACGCGCTGACGTCGCGCCTGTTCCTCGACGACAAGAACTGGATCGCCGTCGACAACCACACGGACGTCAACGGCGGCCCGAATGCGCCGCGCGACGGCAAGATCGGGACGATGTACATCTGCTGGAGCTTCGACGGCACGGACGTGCCGATCCAGCAGATCGTCGTCATGCGCTCGCGCGACGGTGGCAAGACGTGGGGCGGGGTCACGCCCGGCGACAACATCCCGTTCCCGGTCAGCCAGAAGACGCTGATCTCCGGCATCGGCTGCCACCTCGCGATCGGCCCGAAGGGCGAGGTCTACGCGACGTGGTACGACAACCAGCTCAACGCGCTCATGCAGGCGAAGTCGACCAACCGCGGGGCGTTGTGGACGCCGGCCGTCCCGATCGCGGGCATCGCCGGCGTGAACTCCGCGTTCGCTGGCGAGGCGTTTCGCAACCTGTCCCTGCCGACGACGGCGGTCGACGGCAACGGCACGGTCTACGTCGCCGCGGCGTCGCTGAACGCCACGGGCACGCCGCTGCTTGGCAACCTCCTCGAGCTCGGCCCCCAGATCAAGGCGGGCAAGCTCTCGATCGCCGAGCTCGGCGGCATGCTCGCGACCAAGAAGGCCAACAACATCGCGGGCGTCGACTACAAAGCGGGCGGCGATGGGCTTGGGCCGATGTCGGGCTCGGACATCGTGCTCTTCAAGTCGACCAACGGCGGGCGCTCGTACACCGGCCCGGTGCGCGTCAACCAGGATCCGCGCGCCGGCGACGCCGACCAGTTCCAGCCGTGGATGGCGGTGACGGAGTCCGGCCAGGTCAACGTCATGTTCTTCGACCGCCGCAACGATCCCGCGAACTACTTCATCGACACGTACCTCGCGCGCTCGGAGGACGGCGGCGCGACATGGACCGACCGCCGCGCGTCGCAGCGCATGTGGGATCCCGCGGTCAACGCGCCGACGTCCACCTCGGGCAAGTTCATCGGGGACTACCAGGGCCTCGTCGCCGACGACGACGTCGCGATCCCGTTCTGGAACGACACGCAGCTCAACAACCTGCCGGCCAGCGATCCGGAGCACTCGCCCTTCCAGGAGGTCTTCGCGGCGCGCATCCCGCAGGGACCGGACGAGACCGAGTCGCCCGCGCCGACGCGCTGCGTCGCCAAGTCGTCGAAGGTCGGCACGCGGTCGATCGGCCGCCTGCAGCTGGGCGCGACCCGCGATCGGGTCGGGCGCCGGCTCGGACCGCCCGGCCGGACGGCTCGCGGCGTCCTGCGCTACTGCGTGAAGGGCGGCGGCAGCGTGCTGCTGGCCTTCACGAGCTCGAGCCGGGTCGGCTTCGCCGCCACGACGGCGCGCGGCCACAAGCGCACCCGCATCGGCCGTGGCAGCTCGCTGACGTCGCTGCGCAAGACGTTCCCGCGGCTGCGGGCGGTCGTGCCGGGCGTCTACCGCGTGGCGGGCTCCGCGAAGGCGACGCGGCACATGCTCTTCGGGGTCCGACGCGGCAAGGTCACGTTCGTGGCCGTCTCCGATCGGAAGCTGATCCTCGACCGCAAGGCGCTGCGCACCCAGCTGCGGCGCGCCGCGCTCATCCGGACCGGCTGATCGCCGCCCGGCGCCGGCGTCTGTCGTCGCCTCTTTGGACGTAACCGATCTCTAGGGTGCAGGCGACATGCTGACCCGCGTCCTGACGTCGAAGACCGTCGCTGTGCTGTCGTCTCTGCTCGTGCTCGTCGTCGGGATCTGGCTGGGCGGGCACCCGCGCTACCTGCCCGACCCCATCGCCGATGTCTTCGTCGGCGACGGGGATCGCCGTGTCGTCGGCGAGGGGCTTGACGCGATCCACGACAAGTACTACCGCGACGTGGGTCGCGACGAGCTCTCGAACGCGGCGCTCAAGGGCGCGGTGTCAGACCTCAATGATCGGTTCTCGAACTACTTCTCGCCACGGGAGTACGCGCTGTTCACCCGGGCGATCAACAACCAGTTCTCCGGTATCGGCACCGCCGTGGCCGAGGTTGCGCAGGGACTGCGCATCCTGAACGTGTACGCCAAGTCGCCGGCGGCGAAGGCGGGGATTCGCGTGGGCGACATCATCACCTCCGCCAACGGCCGCAAGCTCGCCGGCATGAAGTCGGAGACAGCGGTGGCGCTCATCAAGGGGCCGGAGGGCACGAAGGTCACGCTGCGCCTGCGGCGCGGGTCGCGGACGCTCGTCAAGCGCGTGACGCGGGCGACGGTCTCGGTCCCGGTCGTCGAGTCGAAGATCGCCAACGCCGGCGGCGAGCGGGTCGCCTATATCGCGCTGTCGACGTTCGGGCCCGATACCGCCCACGTCGAGATGGCTGCGGCGATTCGCAAGCAGACGGCGCGGGGCGCCAAGGGCATCGTCCTGGACCTGCGCGGCAACGGCGGCGGTCTCGTGAGCGAGGCGCAGCTCATCGCGAGCATGTTCCTGCCCGGAGGGCCGATCGTGACGACGAAGGGCCGCTCCGAGCCGACGCGCACGCTCAGGGCCAAGGGCGCCCCGATCGCGGGCGACCTGCCGACGGTCGTCCTCGTCGATGCTGGCACCGCGTCGGCGTCGGAGATCGTCGCCGGCGCGCTGCAGGACCGCAAGCGCGCGAAGCTCGTCGGCGACACGACCTTCGGCAAGGGCGTCTACCAGCAGGTCATGCCGCTCTCGAACGGCGGCGCGCTCGACATCACCGTCGGCCAGTACTTCCTGCCGAGCGGGCGCAACCTCGGTGGTCCCGGCGTCGGTCGCGGCAGCGGCCTGAAGCCCGACGTGCGGGCGCCGGACGATCCTGACACCCTGCGCAAGGACGAGGGTCTCGAGCGCGCGCTGGACGTGATCGCGAAGGAGCTGTGAGCAAGAAGCGCCCGCCAGGCTCGAAGCCCGGCAAGAAGCGCGGCCCCGCGCCGCGGCCCAAGCCACGGTCCGCGTCGTCCGGCCGCGGCGCTGCGCGCGAGGATCCCGCGCCCGGACGCGGCTCCGCGTCACCCGGCCGCAGCGCGGCGCGCGACGATCCCGCGCCCGGCCGCGGCTCCGCGTCGCCCGGCCGCCGTGCGAAGGCGCCTGCCGGGTCCTCACCCGGCCGGACCCCCTCCGCGCGCGGCGCCCCCGGCGGGGGCGAGGGGATCGTCGCGGTGCTCGACAAGCGCGGGCGCTTCCTCACCGCCGAGCCGTTCTTCGAGCGCGGCGGGCGCATGATCGTCGAGCGCGACGCGAAGGCACGCGTCGGCGACCTCGTCCTCGTGCGGCCGGCATCGCGCAGCGGCGGCCACGCGAAGGTCGTGCGCGTCCTCGGCACGCCCGACGTCGCCGGCGACGTGCTCGAGGCCCTCATGCTCGACCGCGGCCTGCGCCGCCACTTCGATCCCGCCGTCGAGCGCGCGGCGCGCAAGGCACGCGACACGGGGCCGGACCCGGACGTCCCGCGACGCGACCTCACGGACCTGACCACGTTCACGATCGATCCCGTCACCGCCCGTGACTTCGACGACGCGATCTCCGCCGAGGCGCTCGACGGCGCCGTCACCCGGGTGTGGGTGCACATCGCCGACGTCAGCGCGTACGTCGCGCCCGGCTCGCTCGTCGATCGCGAGGCCGCGCGCCGCGCGACGAGCGTCTACGTCCCCGGACGCGTCGAGCCGATGCTGCCGGAGGCGCTGTCGGACGACGCGTGCTCGCTCGTCCCGGGGGAGGAGCGCGCGGCCGTGACCGTCGAACTTCACTTCGCCGGTGCCGATGTGACGCGCGCCTCGTTTCACCGCTCGCTCATCCGCTCCGACGAGCGGTTGGACTACGAGCGCGTCGACCGGATCTTCGCGGGCGAGGAGGCGGCCGTCGAACCGTGGGCCGCGTCGCTTGCCGCCGCGCGCGCGGTTTCCGCGGCCTTGCACGAGCGGCGGCTGTCGCAGTCCGCGCTCGAGCTCGAGACGTCCGAGCCGGAGTTTCGCTTCGACGTCGGCGGGCACGTCGCGGAGGCGCGGCCCAGCGAGCAGACCGAGTCGCACCGCCTCGTCGAGCACCTCATGATCGCGGCGAACGAGCAGGTCGCGCGGACGCTCGCCGAGCGCTCCGTCCCGTCGCTGTACCGCGTCCACGAGCAGCCCGACGGCGAGAGCGCGCTGCGGCTCGTCGAGCAGCTCGCGTCGCTCGGGGTCGCCACGGCGCCCGTGCGCGAGCACATGACGCCGTCCGAGGCCGCGGACGTCGTCGCGGCCTGCTCGCGCCTGGTCGGCCAGCACGTCGAGCGCACCGGCCACGGCCGCGACGCGCTGACGTTCCTCATCCTGCGCTCGCTCAAGCAGGCCTACTACGACCCGAAGAACCTCGGTCACGCCGGGCTCGGGCTGGCGCACTACACCCACTTCACCTCGCCGATCCGGCGCTACCCCGACCTCGTCGTGCACCGAGCGCTGCTCAGCGCGGTCGCCGCGGGCGAGGAGCCTCCGCGCGGGGCGGACATGGAGGAGGTCGGGACGTGGTCGTCGGCGCGCGAGCGCGAGGCGATGCAGATCGAGCGGATCGCCGACCGCGTCGCGCGCGCGTTCCTGCTCGAGCGCCAGCTCTTCGAGGGCGGCTGGGACCAGGAGTTCGACGGCGAGGTCACGGGCCTCATCGGCGCCGGCGCGTTCGTGCGCTTCGGCGGCGGCCACGAGGGCATGCTGCCGCTGCGCCGCCTGCGCGGCGACTGGTGGGAGCTCAACGAGCAGGGCACCATCCTCACGGGCGAGCGCACGGGGGAGACGCTGCGCCTCGGCGACCCGCTCCGCGTGCGCGTCGAGCGCGTCGAGACGGCGCGCGGCCGCGTCGACCTCGCGCCGATCGAGGAGGCCGCGCCGGACTGACCGCGCTACCCGGCGCCCGCGAGCTCGTCCAGATCCATGGCAGCGATGCCGGCATCCCGGCAGGCGCTCAGGAGCCGCTCGTCGACGGTGACCAGTGGGGACCGCAGGGCCTCGCCGGCGGCCGCGTACGCGGCGTCGTAGGCGCTCATGCGGTCGCGCAACGACCAGATGCGAGGCAGGCGGGCGGCCGTCGTATCGAGCGCGATGTCGAGATCCCCGAGCGCCCGAACTGCGCTGAGCCCATCGTCCGGGGTGAGCTGTCCGCGGAAGACGAGCTTGCGCAAGGCGTTCGTCGCCTCGACCAGCCCATGAGCCGCGGACACGAGCATGAGCCGCTCGGATGAGGCGTAGCGCGCGATGAGCGCGTCCGCTCCGCGGCCGTGACGACCGGCGACAACCAGCTCGACGAGCACCGATGCATCGACGACGATGAGCTCCGCTTCATGCGTGGTCGTCAGGCCGGCCCTCACGGATGAGCTGTGCCACGTCGATGTCGATCGGCCGTCGATTGCGGCGAATCCGATCGACGAGCTCGATGCGCTCGGCCTGATCGAGCCCGAGTCCGCGTCGCAGCGCCTCGATCGCTCGCCGGTTCTTCGAGGTGCCGGCCGCGCTCGCGGCGGCGGTGAGTGCGGCGTCGAGGTCCGGTGGAACGTTGCGCAGGTGAAGCGTCGCCATGCTCGTCCGGACGCTAGCACCATTGCTAGCGATTGTGCTAGCAGCCCGTGGTGCGGGACTCTGCGTGGTGCGCTCGTACCGGTGCCGCGGCCGGCCGCGCCGGGCGGACTACACGGCCGCCCGCTCGGCCTTGCGCGCGGCCACCACCGCGCCGATGTCGTCCCAGTCGACGTCCTTGAAGTTGTGCATCGGGCAGAACTTGGGCCCGCACATCGAGCAGAACTCCGCGGACTTGAAGTAGTCGTCGCCCAGCGTCTCGTCGTGCATGGCCTGTGCGGTCTCGGGGTCGATCGAGAGCGCGAACTGCTCGCGCCAGTCGAAGGAGAAGCGCGCCTCGGAGAGCTTGCGGTCGCGCTTCGCCGCGCGCTTGTTGCCGCGCGCGAGGTCTGCCGCGTGCGCCGCGATCTGGTAGGCGATGAGGCCCTGCTTGACGTCCTCGGCGTTGGGCAGGCCGAGGTGCTCCTTGGGCGTGACGTAGCAGAGCATCGAGGTGCCGTGCCAGCCGACGATCGCCGCGCCGATCGCCGAGGTGATGTGGTCATAGCCCGGCGCGATGTCCGTCACGAGCGGGCCGAGCGTGTAGAACGGCGCCTCGTGGCAGATCTCCTGCTGGCGGCGGACGTTCATCTCGAGCTGGTCCAGCGGGATGTGGCCGGGGCCTTCGACCATGACCTGCACGTCGCGCTCCCACGCGCGCAGGGTGAGCTCGCCCAGCGTGTCGAGCTCGGCGAACTGCGCGGCGTCGGAGGCGTCTGCGATCGATCCCGGCCGCAGGCCGTCGCCGAGCGAGATCGTCACGTCGTGCTCGCGGCAGATCTCGAGAATCTCGTCGAATGCGTCATAGAGGGGGTTCTCCTGGCGGTGGTGGATCATCCAGCGCGCGAGCAACCCGCCGCCCCGCGAGACGATGCCGGTGACGCGGTGCTGGCAGAGCGGCAGGTGCTCGAGGCGCACGCCGGCGTGGATCGTCATGTAGTCGACGCCCTGGCGCGCCTGCGCGTCGATGACCTCCAGCAGGCGCTCGATCGTGAGATCCTCGGCGTGCTTGAGGCCGTCCATCGCCTCGTAGATCGGGACGGTGCCGATCGGGACCGTCGCCACGTCGAGGATCGCCTGGCGCGTCTCGACGATCCGCTTGCCGGTCGAGAGGTCCATGACGGTGTCGGCGCCCCAGCGCTGGCTGAGGGTCAGCTTCTCGACCTCCTCGTCAAGCGAGGAGGTCGTCGGCGAGTTGCCGATGTTCGCGTTGATCTTCACGCGCGCCTTGAGGCCGATCGCCATCGGGTCGAGCGCCGCGTGATGGACGTTGGCGGGGATGATCATCCGCCCGCGAGCGACCTCGTCGCGGATGAGCTGCGGGTCGAGCTCCTCGCGCTCGGCGACCCGCTCCATCTGTGGCGTGACCGTCCCGCGACGTGCGTGCAGCATCTGCGTGCCCATGGGATCTCCCTTCGCTGGCATGACCCAGATCAGGTTCGTCGGGTCGGCGCTAGTCAGCGCCCTCTCAGCCCCTCGCAGGGACCCCCCGGATGTGTGGATGCGCTGCACCGTACTACGCTGGCCTGCATGGCCAAGGGCAAGAAGAAGAAGGTCGCCCCGGGCGACGTCGCGTCCAACCGCTACGCGAGCTACAAGTACGACCTCCAGGACAAGGTCGAGTGCGGCATCGTGCTGTTCGGCACCGAGGTCAAGTCGCTGCGCAACGGCGGCGCGACGCTCAAGGAGGGCTACGCGCTGATCCGCGACGGCCAGGTCTACCTCGTCAGCGTCCACATCCCGCCCTACGCGCCCGCGTCGCGCAACAACCACGACCCCGATCGCGACCGCAAGCTCCTGCTCAACCGCCGCCAGATCGAGAAGCTCAAGGCCCAGACGAAGGAGAAGGGCCTGACGCTGGTCCCGACGCGGATGTACTTCTCCAAGGGCCGCGCGAAGGTCGAGATCGCGCTCGCGAAGGGCAAGAACCAGTTCGACAAGCGCGAATCGATCAAGACGCGCGAGATGAAGCGCGACCTCTCACGCGCGCTCAGCGACGCGAACCACTGACTGTCTAGTTGATCTCGCGATAGCGCGTCGCGGCGATCCCCGCGACGGCCAGCGCAACGCACGTCGCGAGCAGCACGAGGCCGGCGTCGACCTGGCCGAGCAGCGTCCCCTCGGCGCCCGGCGTGCCCTGCAAGGCGAGGAGCGCCTCGCCGGGGAAGAACTTGCCGACGTCCTCGCCGATGAAGAGCGCGAACACGCCGCGCACGAGGAACAGCACGAGGCCGACGACGATCGTGAGGATCTGGTTGCGCATGAGCGCGCCGAGCGCGACGCCGAACAGGCAGCCGAGCACGATCCCCGTGCCGACGCCGAGGTAGACGTTGACGGCGAGGTCGCCGTCGACGTCCACGCCGCGGCTCGACAGGATCGACAGCCCGAGCCCCGCGTTGACGGTGACGAACAACAGCGCCGCCACGATGCCGACGACAAGCCCGACCGCGAGCTTCGCGGCGATCACGCGCTCGCGCCGCGGCGTGATGATGAACGTGTGGTTCGCGGTCCCGTGGCGGTACTCGTTCGTCGCGAGCAGCGCGCCGAGCGTGAAGATGAGGACGGTCGGCAGCGGCGTGCCGATCAAGAGCGTCGCCGGGTTGCGCGCCTTGAGGTCGTCGATGTCGGCCAGGCCGGTGAGCAGCCCGGCCGCGAGCCCCTCGATGAGCACCATGGTGCCCAGCAGCATCCACGTCGTCGGGACCGAGACGAGCTTCAGCCACTCCGAGCGCAGGATCCTCATCGAACGTTGCCGCTCTCGCCCGTCAGCTCGAGGAAGCGATCCTCGAGCGTGGCGACCGCGCGGGTGAGCTCGAAGATCGGGATGCCGTTCTCCGCGGCGACCGTCCCGATCTCCTCGAGCGACACGCCGTGGAAGAGCATCGTGTCGGCGCGGCCCTCGCGCCGGGCGCTCGCGCCGACGGCCTCGATGAGCGGGCGCAGCTCGTTCATCCGCGGCGAGCGCACGAGCGCCGGGCGCGTGTCGCCGGCGACGAGGTCCTCGAGCGTCCCCTGCATGACCAGGCGCCCGACGCCGATGACGACGACGCTGTCGACCGTCTGCTCGACCTCCGACAGGACGTGGCTCGAGATGAGCACCGCGCGCCCCTCCGCCGCCAAGGCGACGAGGATGTCGCGCAGCCAGCGCATGCCCTGCGGGTCCAGGCCGTTGGCGGGCTCGTCGAGCATGAGGATCTTCGGATCGCCGAGTAGCGCGGCGGCCAGGGCGAGCCGCTGGCGCATGCCCATCGAGTAGCCCTTCACGCGGCGGTCGCGCGCCGGCGTGAGCTCGGTCATGTCGAGCACCTCGTCGACGCGGCTGTTCGGCAGTCCCGCGGCGGCCGCGAGCGTGCGCAGATGCGAACGCCCCGTGCGGCCCGGATGCACGTCCTTCGCGTCGAGCGCCGCGCCGACGGTCCGGACCGGGTCCTTGAGCTCGTGGAAGTGCTTGCCCTCCACGAGCGCGCGCCCGCTCGTCGGCCGGATGAGCCCGAGCAGCGCGCGCAGCGTCGTCGACTTGCCCGAGCCGTTGGGCCCGAGGAAGCCCGTGACGCGGCCCGCGTCGACCGTGAACGACAGGTCGTCGACGGCAAGGGTCTCCCCGTAACGCTTGGTCAGGCGCTCGACCTGAATCTCAGACACGAGGCGAGACGCTATCGAGCCGGAGCGCTATGAGGGGATGCTGCGCTCGACGTGCGTCAGCTCCATGCCGACCGCGCAGACGACGATGAGCCCGAGGTAGACGGCCGCGATCGCCCAGCGGTGCGCCGGCTTGACCTTGTAGAACGCGAGCACCTTCGGGTCGCCGGAGCGGCGCTGCTTGAAGCGCTTGTACGTCTCGTAGCCGCCGAGGAGCAGGATGAGGATGAGGATCGGGTTCGGGAACGTGAACGTCAGCACGACCAGTCCGAACAGCCCGACGAACCAGAACTTCGGCGACAGCGCCGCCATCGCGCGCCCGCCGTCCAGCGGGACGACCGGCAGGAGGTTGAAGAGGTTCAGGAACAACCCCGTGAACACGAGCGCGTACCAGAAGTCGTCGCCGGTGTTGATCGCGATCGGCAGGAGCGCGAGCGCGCCGAGCGTGCCGAGGATCGGGCCGGCGAGGCCGACGCGGGCCTCGGCGGTCGCGTCGTTGCCGAGCGACTTCGCCATGACGACCGCGCCGAGGAAGGGGATGAACATCGGCGCGCTGGCGGGGATCCCCTCGCGGCGCAGCTGGATGACGTGGCCCATCTCGTGGACGAACAGCAAGAGCACGAACCCGAGCGCGAACTTCCAGCCCCAGATGAGGCTGTATGCGGCGACCGACACGAGCATGGTCCCCGACGTCGACAGCACCTTCGCCTTCGGCAGCAGCAGCAGCGCCGCCTTGCCGAACTTCAGCAACAGCAGGCCGCCGGCGATCAGCCATCCGCCGGCGCGCCGCCACCACGGCCGGTGGTCCCGCGGCATGCCGGCGAGCGTGTCCGGCGTCGGGTCGGGCTCATGGACCTGCGCGGTCGTCTGGTCCGTCACGTCGTCGGCGGGCGGATCCGCCGCGCGCGGTACAGGTGCCGGCCAGTGAGCGCTCATCGGTTCATTGTGGCAACACGCGGGTCCCGGCTCCGCCGGCCGTCCGGGGCGCGCGGATCAGGTGCGCGCGAGCGAGGCGTTCGCGGCCTCCTCGGCCTCCTCGAGCTGGGCCTCGACGAGGTCCAGGCCCGAGTCCCAGAAGCCAGGGTCGGCAAGGTCGATGCCGACGATCGAGCCGAGCTCCTCGGGGCTCTTGGAGCCGCCGGCGCGCAGCAGCTCCAGGTACGCCGGGACGAACGTCTCGCCCTCGTCGACGTAGCGCTTGTAGATCGACAGCGCGAGCAGCTGGCCGTAGGCGTAGGCGTAGACGTAGCCCGGCGTCGAGATGAAGTGCGGCACGTAGGACCACCAGGTCCGGTAGCCCTCGCTGAGCTCGACGCTGTCGCCGAGCATCTCCTCCTGCGACTGCACCCAGAGCTCGTTGAAGCCGTCGACGGAGATCTCGCCGTCGCGCCGGCGCGACATGTGGACGAGCTCCTCGAAGCGGTTCATGGCGGTCTGGCGGAAGACGGTCGCGATCGAGCCCTCGATCGACTCCGCGAGCAAGCTGAGCCGCGACTCGGGCGTGGCCGCCTGCGCGAGCAGGCGCCGGAAGACCAGCGTCTCGCCGAAGACCGAGGCCGTCTCGGCGAGCGTCAGCGGCGTGTGCTGCTCGAGGATCCCGCGCGGGCGGGCGAGCTCGGCGTGCAGTCCGTGGCCCATCTCGTGCGCGAGGATCAGCACGTCGCGGCGCTGAGCCGTGAAGTTGAGCATGAGATACGGGTGCGCGGACGGGACCGTGTACGCCGCGAACGCGCCGCCGCGCTTGGCCGGCCTCGGGGGAGCGTCGATGCGATGCTCGTCGAAGAACGCGCGCGCGGGGTCGCCGAGCTCGGGCGTGAAGGCCGCGTAGGAGTCGAGCACGAGCTCCTTGGCGTCCTCCCAGTCGACGGGCTCGTCGTCGCGGGTGACGGCCGCCATGCGGTCGTAGTCGGCGAGCTTGTCGATCCCGAGCAGCTGCGCCTTCAGGCGGTACCAGCGGCGCGGCAGCTCGTAGCGCTTGCGGACGGCGCTCAGGAGCGCCTGGACGGATTCGTCGGAGGCCTCGTTTGAGAGGTTGCGCGCGGCGAGCCAGTTGGGGTACTTGCGCAGGCGGTCGTCGACGGCCTTGTCGTGCAGGAGCGTGTTGAAGATGAACGCGCGGGTACGCATCCCGGGCGCGAGCGCGGCGGTGACGGCTTCCGCGGCGCCGCGGCGCAGGTCGCGGTCTGACGACATGAGCGAAGCGAGGGCGGCGTCGAGCGTGACGGGCTCGCCGTCGCCGGGCAGGTCGACCGTGAGCGCCGAGAGGTGCTCGGAGTGCAGGCGACCCCAGGCCGAGGCGCCGGAGACCGACTTCTCCGTGAGGATCTTCTCCTCGGGCTCGGAGAGCAGGTGCGGGCGGTAGCGGCGGGCGGAGCGCAGGAAGTGGCGTGCGGTCTCGAGGCCGTCGGCGTTCAACAGGGCGTCGGCGTGCTCGTCGCAGAGCGTGGCCCACTCGAGCTCGAAGAACAGCAGCTGGGTCTCGATCGCGGTGCTCTTCTCCTGCACGCGCTGCATGAGCGCGCCGATCGCGGGGTCGGCCGTGTCGACGCTGAAGCGAAGCATCGCGTAGTTGCCGGCGCGCGCGGCGAGCTCGGAGATGGCCTGCAGCTCGTGGATGGCCGCGACGAACGCGGGTGCCTCGAGCTCTTTGACCCGGCCCGCGTGCGTCTCGGCGAATGTCCGCGCGCGGGTCGCGGCTTCGTCGAGCAGCCGGTCGGCGCCCGCCTCGTCCTCGCCGTGGACGAGTGGTGAAAGGTCCCAGGAGACGTCTTCGACGGTCATGGCCTCCAGACTAGACGGCGCGTCCGCAAACCCCCGCAAACTGGCGGATCCGAGCGCTCACATCGACGATTTCTGCGCAGATTGCGGGATCTTGTGCGGATCGGCTCTTGCGCGCTGCGCGCGGTGCGCGTTTACTTCGCATTGCGACGCGGTGCTGGGAACCGCAGAAGAGCGAGGCCACGAGGTGTGAGGCCGCGCCACCCTGACGCCAGGGCGCCCCTTCGGGGTGCGACCAGGAAGACCGGGTCCTCAAGCGCGACCCAGCCTCGCGTCGCACTTCGTTAAGGCTTCGCTCGCCGCGGCTGGAGTGTCCTAGTCTGGATGCGGCGCGGGCGATGAGCTCGCGCGCTCGTCGGGCAGCGCAAGCGATTGGCGACGACACGTCGCCGCCCCGGCTCCCCGCGGTGGACTCCGACCGCGACCGATTCCCTTCATGAGCCAAGATCCCGCCACGCGTACCGCAGCGCCGCCCTCGCCGGCGAGCCACGGCATCGACCTCAAGACCCTGCTGATCACGGCGGTGTCGTCTGCTGCGGCCGCCTACACCTGCTCGAAGCTGTGGACCCCGGGGACGCTGGCGGCGGCCGCGTTCACGCCCGTGCTCGTCGCGATCATCCGCGAGGGGCTGGCGAAGTCGACCCACGTCGTGACGAAGGTGGTGCCGGTCCGCGGCGTCGTCCGCAGCGCTACGCCCGAGGGCCCGCGGCAGCGCCCCGCCGCGGGCGTCTCGAACGGCGCTT
>CAWEOF010000038.1:0-18407 GCA_963810605.1 uncultured Actinomycetes bacterium | reverse complement strand
GTGCCGTCCTCGTCGGCCATGCCCTCGATCGTCGTGACGTCGGACCCGCTGGCCTGGACGGCCAGCACGGTGCAGCTCTTGACGGACTCGCCGTCGACGTGGCACGTGCACGCCCCGCAGTTCGAGGTGTCGCAGCCGACGTGCGTGCCGGTCAAGCCGAGCACGTCGCGGATGTAGTGGACGAGCAGCAGTCGAGGCTCGACCTGTGCATCGACGCTCTGACCGTTGACGGTCATCTGCACTGGGACGGTAGTGCCCACGCGGTCTCCTTCCGAGAGACGGCGCGCCATCGATGCCCGGGGCGCGCCATATGATCAGCGGCAGTGTTTCTTGTTGCTACGCGGAGCGCAACTCCCAACGATCATCGCCACTGAGATCGGCGCTCAAACGTCCGGCTCGGGAGCGCGGCGAGGACCGGCCGCCGCGCCCGCGCGTCCGAGGGCTCAGGCCCGCGCGTCGAGGGCCTGGTTGACGAGCGCGTCGGCGCCGGCGTTCTGCGCCCGCGGCACGGATCGGATCGACCAGCGCCGAAAGCCGGCCAGCGCCTCGAGCGCGGCGGCGTGCAGCGGCTTCATGTCGGGATGCTTGACCTTGTAGACCCCGTTGACCTGCTTGGCGACGAGCTCGGAGTCGTTGACGACCTCGACCTCGTCGGCGCCCAGCTCGCGAGCGCGGGCAAGGCCGAGCAGCAGGCCGCGGTACTCCGCGACGTTGTTCGTCGCGACGCCGATCGCCTCGCTCGCCTCGTCGAGCACCTCGCCATCAGGCGTCGAGATCACCGCGCCGGCCGCAGCCGGCCCGGGGTTGCCGCGCGCGCCGCCGTCGACGTGGACGACGACCTTCATCGCCTTCGGCACCCTCGTGGTCAGGTGCCCGCCATGGGCGGAAGATCGCCCGGCACGCGCGCGCGCCGGCGATCGCGCACCTCGCGTTGCTTGACGACCTCCGGATCGGCGCGCGGCGGAGCTTCGCCGTCCGGGCCGCGCTTGTTGCGCCGGTCGGACTTACGCCGATCGACGATGACCGTGACGTTGTCGTCGTCGGCGTAGTACGCCGTGAGCTTCTCGAAGAGGTCCGCTTCCAGGGCTTCCGGGACGACGCAGTAGATCATCGCGCCACCTTACCGGGGGCGTCCGCGTGCGAGCAGTCGATCATCCGGCCAGGGTCAGCATGCCGCTGGCGTCGGCGGCGGCGTTGGCATCGAGCTCTGCCGGCGTGAGCTCGGTCAGCTCGGCGCCCTGGCCGCTGACGCGCACGCCTGCCGCCTCGTCGGCGAGGTCGACCTCGTAGCGATACCAGCAGAGCTCCCAGCCGACGACGATCGAGACGATCGCGCCCTCGGTCTGCGACGGCAGGACGGTCGCGGTGGGCTGGCCGAGCGAGCGCGCCACCCCGGCGATGCGGCGCGGGTGCGCGCTCGCGTTGAAGACGTCCAGGGCGCGAGCCATCTTGAGATCGGCGTTCGTCGGCACGGCGCGCACATGGCGCGGCTCGCGCGCCGTCGCCGGGTCCGCTGGGGCTGCGGCCGGCGGCGCGGGCTCGTCGCGCTCGGAGGACTCGGGCTCCTCGACGGGCTGCGGCACGCGCGGGATGCGCTCGACCTTGCCGTTGAGGCGACGGGCCGTGGCGGGCTCGATCGGCTCGTCGGCGGGCGCGCTGCGGCCCGCGGCCTTGGCCGGCCGCAGCCGCCCGAACAGCGACCGCCCGGCGCGCGGGCCGTGGCGACGAACGCCGAGCGCGTTGTCGGCGCCTTCGCGGATCCAGCCCTCGTTCGCGGCGCGCGCGACGCAGAGCTCGCAGACCATCCGGCGCGCACCGCCCGTGATGAACGGATCGGCATGCTCGCCGCGCAACAGCGTACGCCCGCAGACGTCGCAGGCGACGGCTGCACGAGTGGTCGTGATCGACTTGCGCTCCATTCGCCGATCAGGGTACCGCCGGGGGCCAAGCCCGGCTACCCGGGGCTTCGCACGAGGCAAGCGCGTCAGCGACGGCGCGGGTGTTACGCGTTGACGGCCTCCTGATCGGCGGTCTGGTCGACGACCTTCTGCTGCAGGTGCGCCGGTACCTCCTCGTAGCGCTCGAACTCCATCGTGTAGTCGCCCTGGCCGCCCGTCAGCGAGCGCAGGTCCGGCGCGTAGGTGAGCATCTCGGCCATCGGGACCTCGGCCTTGACCTCGGTCACGCCGCCGCCGACGCCTTCCATCCCCTGCGGGCGGCCGCGGCGGGAGTTGAGGTCGCCGATGACGTCGCCGACGGAGTCCTCGGGGATGCTCAGCGTCACGAGCATGATCGGCTCAAGCAGGACCGGCCCGGCGCTCGCCATCGCCTCGCGCATCGCGATCGAGCCGGCGAGCTTGAACGCCATCTCCGACGAGTCGACCGTGTGGTAGCTGCCGTCGAAGACCGTCACGCGCACGCCCTTCACCGGACACCCGGCGATGGGACCCGTGTGCATCGCCTCGATCACGCCCTTCTCGACGGCCGGGATGAACGAGGTCGGGATGACGCCGCCCTTGATGTGGTTGACGAACTCGAAGTCCGAGGGTGCGCCGGGGTCCGGCTTCAGCGGCTCGATCTCGATGTGGCAGTCGCCGAACTGCCCGCGACCGCCGGACTGCTTCTTGTGGCGCCCATGCGCCTTGGCGGGCTTGCGGATCGTCTCCTGGTAAGGCACGCGCGGCGGGTGCAGCGCGACCTCGGCGCCGAAGCGCTCTTTGAGGCGGTCGATGATGACCTCGACGTGCATCTGCGAGAGGCCGGCGATGATCTGGTCGCCGGTTTGCGGGTCGCGATGCAGGTCGATCGTCGGGTCCTCCTCCTGCAGGCGGCGCAGCGACGTGTAGACCTTGTCCTCGTCGCCCTTGGCCTCCATCGCGAACGCCATGACCGGCGCGGGCAGGGTGATCTTCGGCATCGAGATCGGCTCGTCGCGCTCGGCGAGCCAGTCGCCCGCGCGCGTCTCCTTGAGCTTCGCGACGGCGCCGATGTCGCCGGGGCCGAACTCGTCGGCGTGGCCGGACTCCTTGCCGCTGAACACGAGCAGCTGGCCGACGCGCTCCTTGTGGTGGGTCGTCGTGTTCATGACGTGCGTGTCGTGGCTGCATGAGCCCCTGGTAGACCCGGAAGAGGTTGATCCGGCCCGCGAACGGGTCGGCGCGGGTCTTGAAGACGTAGGCGTACAGCGGCGCGTCGTCGCGGTGCTCGAGCGTGATCTCGGGCAGCTCGAGCCCGCCGTGCTTCACGGGCGACGGAAGGTCCTCGACGATCGCGTCCAGGAGGCGGTTCGTCGCGAGGTTGCGCGTCGCGACGCCGCAGGTCACCGGAAACAGGGAGCCGTGGTTCGTGCCATCTTTCAGCGCCGCCACGATCTCGTCGTGCGCGATCTCCTCGCCCTCGAGGTAGCGCTCCATGAGGCTGTCGCTGACCTCGCAGATCTCGTCCATGAGCTTCTCGCGGTACTCCGCCGCGGTCGCCTGCATGTCGTCGGGGATCGGGATCTCGGTGCAGTTGTCGACGCTCAGCGCGGGCGGGTCGGAGTACGAGTAGGCCTTCATGTCGATGAGGTCGATGACGCCGGAGATCTCGTGCTCGGCGCCGATCGGGATCTCCGTCGCGACGACGTGCGCGCCGAAGGCCTCCTTGAGCGAGTCGAGCGTGCGATAGAAGTCCGCCCGCTCGCGGTCGAGCATGTTCACGAAGATCATCCGCGCGAGGTCGAGCTCCTCCGCGCGCGCCCAGAGGCGGCGCGTCGTGACCTCGACGCCCATCACGCCGTTGACGACGAAGACGGCCGACTCGCAGACGCGCATCGAGCCCAGCGCGTCGGCGACGAAGCTCGGCTCGCCGGGTGTGTCGATGAGGTTGATCTTGCGGTCGTCCCATTCGAACGAGCTCAGCGCCAGCGAGATCGACATCTTGCGAGCCTGCTCGTCGGGTTCTGAGTCGGAGACCGTCGTGCCGTCCAGGACCGATCCGAGCCGGTTGGTCGCGCGCGCCTCGAAGAGCAGCGCCTCGTGCAGCGAGGTCTTCCCGCTCCCACGATGACCGATAAGGGCTACGTTGCGAATGCGGTCAGCAGACTTGTGCATGCCGCGGCTCCTCTCCTCGGGGAGCCGCGATGCTAGTGCCCCGTCTGCGAACAGTCCACCGCAATGCGCGGTGTGCCCGCGGCGCTACGGGCCGTCGGCGATGTTCTCGTCGGACATGCGCCCGCGGAGGCGCAAGACGGCCTTCGTGTGCAGCTGCGACACGCGCGACTCCGTGACGCCGAGGACCTCGCCGATCTCGCGGAGGGTCAGGTTCTCGTAGTAGTAGAGCGCGACGACGAGCTTCTCGCGCTCCGGCAGGCGAGCGATCGCGTCGGCGATGCGGTCCTTGAGGTCCGTCGCGTCCATGACCGTGGCCGGGTCGGGAGCGCCGGGATCCTGCAGCGTGTCGAGCAGCGAGACCTGATCGCCGGAGGCGTCCGAGACGGTCCACAGCTCGTCGAGCGCGGCGACCGTCGAGTTGGAGATCTGCAGGAGCGCGTCCTGGAAGTCGCCGACGGTCATCTCTAGCTCGTCGGCCATCTCATCGTCGGTCGGTGCCCGCTGGAGCTTGTGCTCGAGCTTCGCGTTGGCCCGCTCGATCGCCCGGGCGCGGGCGCGCACGGAGCGCGGCACCCAGTCCAGGGAGCGCAGCTCGTCGATGATCGCGCCCTTGATGCGGGTGATCGCGTAGGTCTCGAACTTGATCTCGCGCTCCAGCTCGAAGCGCTCGATCGCCGAGATCAGGCCGCCGAGGCCATAGGAGATGAGGTCGGCCTCCTCGACATGGGCCGGGAGTCCCGACGCCATCCGGCCCGAGACGTACTTGACCAGCGGCGAGTAGGCGATGACGAGCCGCTCGCGCGCGCGCTCGTCCCCGTCGCGCTTGTAGCGGCGCCACAGGTCCTTGAGCTCAATTGATTTGACGTTCGTTTCCATCTGTCACTAAGCCCTGGGATGTGCCCGCGCGTAGGCAACCTTCAGGCGCGCCGACTCTACCCGAGTGTAGGTCTGCGTCGTGGACACGGATGCGTGACCGAGCAGCTCCTGAATCGAGCGCAGGTCCGCGCCGCCTTCGAGAAGGTGCGTCGCGAAGGAGTGGCGCAGCACGTGCGGATGCACCGCGCCCTGCATCGCGGCGTGCCGCGACCACACGCTCAGGCGCCTGCGGACGTCGGACGTCGACAGCCTGCGACCGGACTTGCTCAAGAACAGCGCGGGCTCGTCGGGGCCCTGCGAGAGCGCGGCTCGGGCGCGGTCGAGGTAGCGCGCGAGCGCCTTGAGCGCGGGTTCGCCGGCGGGCACCATCCGCGTCTTGGATCCCTTCCCCTCGACGCGCAGCTGCTCGCCGTCGAAGTCCACCGATGCGAGGTCGAGCGCGACGAGCTCCTCCGCGCGCAGGCCGCTCGCGTAGGCGATCTCGAACAGCGCGCGATCGCGCAGCTCGAGCGGGGTCGACGCCGGAATGCGGTCCAGCAGCCGGCTGACCTGCTCGGGCGCGAGCACGGTCGGAAGCTCCGAGGCGAGCTTTGGAGCCGCGAGCAGGTCGGCGGGGTTGGCCTCCATCTCCCCATGCTCGCGCAGCATGCCGAAGAACGCACGCAGCGCCGCGAGCTTGCGCGCCACGGTCGCTGGCGCGAAGCGGCGCTCCGACAACGACGAGGCGTAGCGGCGCAGCAGGCGGTGCGTGACGGCTGTCGGCTCCGCGGCGCTGCCGCTCGCCCATGCGGCGAAGTCGCGCAGGTCGAGCCCGTAGGCCTCGCGCGTCTTCGCGGCGTTGCCGCGCCGGCGCAGGTCCTCGTCGAAGCGCACGAGCGCCGTGCGCCAAGCGGGGCTCGTGACGGGTGGAGGAAGCGGCGGCTGCATCGGCGTGACCGTGGTTCGACGCCCGGGGCGCGGCGCCCTGCACGGTGCACTAGCCTCGCTGCGGCATGGGGGTGTTCTTCATCGACACGTCGAGCGGCGCCGTCGCGACGCAGCACCAGCTCATCGCCGACGGCGTGATGGCGGGCAGCGACCTGCCGCCGCGGCCGTGGCTGCGCATCCAGGGCACGAGCGACGCCACGACGATGTGGTACGCGCTGCTGCGCCGGCGCGAGCGCGGAGCCTGGTTCGGCACGCTCGTCATGCGCCACTCCGACCATCACGCTCGGCTGCTCGAGCAGGGGTGGCAGGAGATCGCGCTCGACGAGGTCGGCCCGGTGAGCCCTTCGATCTTCAGCGCTGATCGGCCGCTGTAGCTCGGTTCAGTTGATGAAGATCGGGGTTCCGACGGGAACCTGCTCGTAGAGCTTGATGACGTCCTCGACGAGCATGCGGATACAGCCGTGCGAAGCATTGGAGCCGATCGAGCCGCGGTCGCCGGTCCCGTGGACGCCGACGCCGTCGGCGATGCCCAGCCAGCGCGCCTTGAGCGGGTTGGACGGGATGCCGCCGGGGATGACCTGTCCGGCCAGCGATCCGGCCCACGGCGAGTTCGGGACCGACCAGGCCGGGTTGACCGCCTTGTTCTGGATGTTGTAGCGGCCCGCCGGCGTTTCGAGGCCGGCGACGCCGACGGCGATCGGGTACGTCACGACCTTCTTGAGCTTCTTGTAGAGGCTGATGCGGTAGCTCGAGCGGTCGACGGTCAAGACGACCGGGTACGTCTTCGCGAGGCGCTTCGTCGTGATCTTGGGCTTCGTCTTCTTCAATGCGACGCGCACGGCGCGGTTGTCGTCGATGTCGGTGACGAGCGCGTGCTTCACCTTAGGCGTGAGCGCCTTCGCGTCGACGGACAGGCCGACCTTCGACCTCTTCACCTGGACGCGCTCGCCGTGGACCGAGATGTCCGCCTCGACCGGCTTGCGCGTCATCGTGACGCGGACCTTGTCGACGATCCGCCGGACCGCGGCCTCCGAGTAGGCGACCTCGGGCGTCACGCTCGCCTTGACGTCGGCGCCCGAGAGCCCGCGCCACGTGCGCGTGACGATCGAGCCCTCGCGACCGCGCCTGACGGCGTCGGAGACCATCTTGTCGACGTTGGCCTTGATCTTCGCCTCGCGCGCGGAGAGCGGGAACTCGGTCTCGCCGGCGACGAGCACAAGCGGCCTGCGCAGCTGTGAGACGAGGCGCGCGCGGAGCTTCGCCTCGGCGGCGGAGATGGTCAGCCCGCCGACGTCGACGGTGCCGACCTTGACGCCCTTGGCGATCGTGTCGCTGCGGCTCGAGTCATACGCGTAGACGCTGCCTGCGAGCACGAGCACCAGCACGAGCCCGGCCACGGAGATGATGAGAGGAGAGCGTCGCATGCCTTCCTGGCGGTTGTTCGGAGGATCGGCGAGTCGCGATCACTTTAGGGGACGCATAGGTCGGCTGCTACGGCAGCTGCGTGAGGAGCGTCACACGTTGGCGCGCCGGCCCAAGACGAGGTCGAGCTTCGCCGCGAGCTCGCGCCAATCCGCGCCGCAGATGACGTCTTCCTCCTCGCAGACGTCGCGGTTCCACGGGTGGCTGATCGTGGCCACGATGAGACCGTGCTCGATCGCCCTGGCGAGGTTCTCCGGACTGTCGTCGACCAGCAGCTCGATCCCGAGCTCCAGACATCGGCCCACCTTGTCGTGCGCGCAGTACAGCTCGTCGTAGGGCAGACCGATCTGCGCGAGCCAGCGAGCCGTCGCGTCGTAGCAGTGCGGATCGCGATGGCTCGTGACCTGGATGTAGTGGCCGGCCTCGCGCCAGCCGCGGACGGTGTCGACCGCGTGGGCGTACGGCTCGCCCGCGAGGATCGCCGCCTCGCCGTGCGTCTCCTGGATGCAGAGGTGCAGCTGATCGGGCCGCAGGCGGGTGATGCCCCAGTCCAGCTGCTCCTCGTAGGGCAGATCGATGCCGAAGCGCCGCCGGGCCGCGTCGGAGAGCCGATCCCAGTAGTGGTGCAACGTCGAGTCGATGTCGATCGCGATGCGCATGGTCGCCACACCCAAGCGTAGAGGAGCGTGGACGCGCTGCTGCCGGTGTGTCCAGTCGGCCCCGGGGCCGCGCCGCCGGGGCTCGGCCGGCGGTCGGGCGGCCGGGCGGCCGGGCGGCCGGCGGTCGGGCGGCCGGCGGTCGGGCGGCCGGGCGGTCGGGCGGCCGGGCGGCCGGGCGGTCGGGCGGCCGGCGGTCGGGCGGCCGGCGGTCGGGCGGCCGGCGGTCGGGCGGCCGGCGGTCGGGCGGCCGGCGGTCGGGCGGCCGGCGGTCGGGCGGCCGGCGGCGGGGCGCGCGGCGGTCGGCGTCGGCGCGGCGCTAGGTGACGGCGCCCTGCGAGGCGCTCGACACGAGCTTGGCGTACTTGCCGAGGACGCCGCCGAGCTCCGTGTGGTTCGGTCCGACGTAGTGCTCGACGCGCCGGGCGATCGTGTCGGCGTCGAGCGCGACGTCGAGCCGGCGCTCGTCGACGTCGATCGTGATGATGTCGCCGTCGTGCACCGCGGCGATCGGGCCGCCGCGGACGGACTCCGGCGCGACGTGGCCGGCCATGAAGCCGTGCGTCGCGCCGCTGAAGCGGCCGTCGGTGAGCAGCGCGACGTGCTCGCCGAGCCCGACGCCGTTGAGCGCGGCCGTGACCGCGAGCATCTCGCGCATGCCCGGGCCGCCCGCGGGGCCCTCGTTGCGAATGACGAGGACGTCGCCCTGCTCAATCGTGCCTGAGACGACGGCCGCCATGGCGGCCTCCTCGCCCTCGAAGACCCGGGCCGGCCCTTCGTGGTGGCGGCGCTCGTGGCCGGAGAGCTTGACGACGCACCCTTCGGGCGCGAGGTTGCCGCGCAGGATGGCGAGGCCGCCCGTCGGCTTGATCGGGTTGCTCAAGGGGCGAACGACCTGCTGGCCCTCGGTCTCGACGGCCTCGCGGGCGTGGTCGCCGACTGTCCGGCCGGTGACCGTGATCGCGTCCTCGTGCAGCAGGCCGGCTTCGAGCAGACGTTGCGCGACGAGCGGCACGCCGCCGGCGGCGTAGAGGTCGTTGGCGACGTACTTGCCGCCGGGCTTGAGATCGCACAGCATCGGGGTCTGCTCGGAGATGCGGTCGAAGTCGTCGATGTCGAGCTCGACGCCGGCCTCCCTGGCGACCGCGAGCAGGTGCAGGACGCCGTTGGTCGAGCCGCCGCTCGTGGCGATCGCGGCGATCGCGTTCTCGAGCGAGTCCTTCGTGATGATGTCGCGCGGCAGCAGGCCACGCTCGAGGATGTCCATGACGAGCTTGCCGGCCTCGACCGCGACCTGCGCCTTGTTCGCGTGGACCGCGGGGACCATCGCGGAGCCCATCGGGCTGATGCCGAGCACCTCGAAGGCCATCGCCATCGTGTTGGCGGTGAACTGGCCGCCGCAGGCGCCGGCGCCCGGGCTCGCGGCGTGCTCGAGCTCGTCGAGCTCCTCGTCGGTCATCGTGCCCGCCGCGTGTTTGCCGACCGCCTCGAAGACGTCCTGGATCGTGACGTCCTTGCCCTTGTAGCGGCCGGGCGCGATCGAGCCGCCGTACAGCATGACGCCGGGCACGTTGAGTCGCGCGAGCGCCATGACGGTGCCGGGGATGGTCTTGTCGCAGCCGGAGATCGCGACGACGCCGTCGAAGAGGTGGCCGAGCGCGACGAGCTCGATCGAGTCGGCGATGACCTCGCGGCTGACGAGGCTCGTCTTCATGCCGCTCGTGCCCATCGTGATGCCGTCGGAGATCGCGATCGTGTTGAGCTCCATCGGCGTGCCGCCGGCGGCGCGGACGCCCTCTTTCACCTTGGCGGCAAGCGCGCGCAGGTGGAAGTTGCAGGGCATCGTCTCGATCCACGTCGACGCGACGCCGATGATCGGCTTCTTCAGTGCGTCCTCGTCGAAGCCGATGCCGTAGAGATAGGCGCGCGCGGCGGCGCGCTCCGGACCCTCGGTGAGTGCCCGGCTGCGGTGCTTCGTATCGAATGCTTGAGGTGTTCCGGGTGCCGGAGGCTTCACTGGGCGGGAACACTACCCGCGCCGCGCCGCTGATCGCGGAGACGGGCCTGCTCCCACTGGCCCAGGCGCCAGAGGTCGCGCTTGACCTGCTTGGGATCGACCTGGCGACCGGGCAGGTGCATGTTCGCGCTGTTGATGATCCGCCGTTCGTCGCCGGTCAGCGCCATCCACTTGGCGAGTACGTCGTCGGAGTCGGGCAGCAGCGCCGAGCCATAGGGCTTTGACTCGTCGAGGAAGGTGATGCAGTACTCGCTCAGAAGCCTGCGGGTCTGCGGCAGGTAGGCGATGATCGGCTTGTGGGGATAGATGAGGTAGGCGTACGGCGCGCCGTGGCCGTCGCGGTCGGCCAGCGGACCCTCCGCAAGCGAGCCCCAGACCCGGATGAAGCCCAGGTCGCGGTACATCGCCCACTCCTCCGCGTTGACGCACGAGCGCAGGAGCTGGCGCGCGCGCTGCTCGGCACGGCGCTCGCGGCCCGGGTCGTAGCCGTCGGACGGCACCCGCCGGCGACTGGCGCGCCAGCGCTCGATGCGCTTCGACGCGACCGGCCACCCGACCTCCCACAGCAGGACGAGCACGACGATGACGCTGGCTGAGATCGCGAGGTACATCGGCGCGCGATCGACCTCTTAACGGCCGCCGGCCGCGCGCGGGAAGAAGATGACGCGCTCGGCGTCGGGCGGGATGTCCTCGAAGCTCGTCACCATCTGCGCCTCCCGGCGCCCGCTGGCAGCCGATAGCGGCACCGCGGCCCACATCCCCTCGTCGAGCTGCGCGCGGAAGGCGTCGACGAGCGCCTCGTGCTCCTCGGGCACCTCCACATCGCCCTCGGCGATGAGCACCTCCCCGTGGCCCGGCTTCATCCGCAAGAACCTCATCCCGCAGCGATTATGACAAAGCGAACAACTCCCGAGTGCGGGTCCGGCGCGCGAACCTTCGCCGCCCGCGTGGCGGCCCTCAATCGCGACGTGCCAGGCCGAAGACATCGACCGGCCCGGGGCCTTCGCCGATGTCCCGCAGCCCGTCGGCCACGGCCCTGGCGGCGACCGCGCGGGCATGGCGCGCCGCCGCCAGCGGATCGTCGCCCAGCGCCAGGCGCGCGGCGAGCGTCGAGGAGTGCGTGCAGCCCGAGCCGTGCGCCGCCCCGTCGGGATGGCGCTCGCCAGGCAGCTCGGTGAGCGTCGTGCCGTCGAAGAACAGGTCTGTGGCGGCGTCCCGATGCCCTCCCGTGACGACGACGCACGCCGGCCCCAGCGCGTGCAACGCTCGGACGAGCTCGATCCCGTCGAGCGTGTCGTCGCCTGCGAGCGTGCGCGCCTCGGCGAGGTTGGGCGTGATGACGGTGGCCCGCGGGAGGATCTGCTCGCGCAACGCCCTCACGGCGTCGAGCGCCAGCAGCCGTGCACCCGACTCGGCGACCATCACCGGGTCGTGCACGATCGGCGTACCCGGCGCGAGCCGGTCGAGCGCCCTGGCCACCGTCTCGATCGTCAGCGCGTCGCCGAGCATGCCGATCTTCACCGCATCCACGCCAAGGTCCTCCGCGACCGCGCGCACCTGTCCTGCGATGAGCTCCGGGTCCACGGGCGCCACAGCGCTGACCGCGACGGTGTTCTGGGCCGTGATCGCCGTGATCGCCGTCGCCCCGTGCACGCCCGCGCTGGCGAACGCCTTGAGGTCCGCCTGGATCCCCGCGCCGCCGCCCGAGTCCGACCCCGCGATCGAGAGCACGACGGGCACGCGACGACCGGACACGGACGCGAGGATACGCAGCCGACCCCCGGCTACGCGCGGCGCACATACCGCCCTCCCACTCCGCGACGCAGGAAGCCGCGCAGCTCGAGCTCCGCGAGGCCGGCCATCACCGCCCGGGCTCCGGTCGGCGTCGTCGCGAGGTCACCGACGGTGTCGCATCCGTTCTCCACGCGCTCGAGCAACGCCCGCAGCGGTCCGTCGAGCTCGGCCGTGCCGCGCCCCGTCAGCGCCGTCGCGACGCCGATGCCGAGAACCTCGTCGAGCGCGTCCTGCGCGTGGCGGATGACGAGCGCGCCGTCGCGCAGCAGGGCGTTGGAGCCTGCAGCGCGCGGCACGCCCACCGGCCCCGGCACCGCACCGACCGCGCGGCCGAGGTCCTGCGCGAGCTCGGCTGTGATCAGCGACCCGGAGCGCTCCGCCGCCTCGACGACGATCGTCAGCATCGCCAAGCCCGCGATCGTGCGGTTGCGCGCCGGAAAGCACCAGCGAAACGGCTTGAATCCCGGCGGCATCTCGGAGACCGCGGCGTGCGTGCGCACGATCGAGCGGTACAAGCCGCGCTTGCTGGGCGGGTACGGCACGTCAGCGCCGCTGGCAAGCACGCAGAGCGTCGGGCCGCCGACCTCGAGCGCGCCGGCGTGCGCGGCGGAGTCGATGCCGAGCGCCATGCCGCTGATCACCGTCACGCCGGCCGCAGCCAGTCCTCGGCCGAGACCGCGGGCGACCTCGATGCCGTCCGGGCCGGCCCGTCGCGCGCCCACGACGGCAACCGCCGGAACGTCCTCGTCGCACAGCACGGACAGCCGATCGGGGTCGCCGGCGACGTACAGCAGCGCGGGCGCGTCCGCGGCCTGCGCGAGGCGGCGCGGGTAGCCCGCGGCGTGCCCGCAGCAGGCGTGAAGCCCCGCTCGCACCGCGCAGTCGCGCGCCATCTCCGGGTCGAACGCCTCCAGCGCCCGCTCGATGGCGCCGCGGCGCTCCCCTGCGAGGGCCGCGACAAGATCCGCGTCGGCGAGGGCGAGCAACTCGGAGATATGGCGGCGGTGGCGCCTCGCGTGCTCGATGTGCGGCGCCAGCATGGCGACCAGTGCGGTCCGTCGCAGGCACGCGTCGCACGCCGTCATCGCACCGGCCCCCGATCGAGGATGTGGTCCTGGCCCGGCGGTCACTGCCTGATCGCGCTCCGTCATGCCGCCTGCGCCCCGTCGAGGATCTGGTCCTGACGCAGCGAGAGCGCCTCGCCCACGTGATCCGCGCGCACCCGCTCGCTGCCGTCGAGGTCTGCGATCGTCCGGGCGACTCGGAGGATCCGCTGATGGCCGCGCGCGCTCAGGGTGCCTGTCTCGTAGGCCGCGCGCAACGTTGCGTCCGCCGCGGCATCGGCGTGCACGAAGTCGCGGACGAGCCTCGGCGTGAGTGCTGCGTTCGTCGACGCGGCAGTGCCCGCGAGGCGTGAGGCCTGTCGCTCGCGTGCGTCGAGGACGGCCGCCAGCACCTCGGCCGATGTCGTGTGGATGTCCGACTCGAGCTGTTCGGCGGACGGACGGCAGACGTCGACGAGCAGGTCGAGGCGATCGAGGAGCGGCCCGCTGAGCTTGCGCCGGTGTCGGGCGATGTCGCCATCCGAGCACCGGCAGCGCGCGCCGCCGGCAAGACCGCACGGGCACGGGTTCGTCGACGCGACGAGCTGAAAGCGCGTCGGGAACAGCACCGTGCGCTGTCCGCGGACGATCGCCACCACGCCATCCTCGAGCGGCTGGCGCAGCGCCTCGAGCGCCGAGCGGCTGAACTCCGACAGCTCATCGAGCAAGAGCACGCCGTGATGAGCGAGGCTTGCCTCCCCGGGACTGGGGATCGTGCCTCCGCCGACGATCCCGGATGCGGAGATCGTGTGGTGCGGAGCGCGCAGCGGCCGTCGCGTCACGAGCTCTCCTCCGATGTGGACTCCGGCGATGCTGTGGATGCGCGTCACCGCGATGGCCTCCGCGCGGCTCAGCGGCGGGAGAATCGGCGGCAGGCGCCGGGCGAGCATCGTCTTCCCGGTTCCGGGAGCCCCGGACAGCAGGAGGTTGTGGGCACCCGCGGCCGCGATCGTCAGCGCGCGGATCGCGTGCGCGTGGCCGCGCACGTCGGCGAGGTCCGGCGGCTCGTCGGGCGCGGACCTCGCCGTCGAGGCCGGGACCGCGGCTGGCAGCTCGGGGACGGCTCCACCGCGCAGGATCGCGGCTACCTCCGGCAGGCTCGCTACGCCCGCGACCACGAGCCCATCGACGAGCGCCGCCTCACGCGCGCACTCGCGCGGCACGATGAGTCCCGGGATCTGCGCGCGCCGCGCCCCCTCGGCGACGGCGAGGGCGCCGCGACAATGGCGCAGCTCGCCGCTGAGCGACAGCTCGCCGAAGACCGCCCAGCGACCGAGCTCCGCGAGCGGCAGCTGCTCCGACGCGGCGAGCAGCCCGCAGGCCGTGGCGAGGTCGAAGCCGGGGCCGACCTTTCGCAGATGCGCGGGCGCGAGATTGACCGTGATCCGACGCTGCGGGAAGGCGAAGCCGGAGTTCAGGAGGGCCGCGTGCACGCGCTCGCGCGACTCGCGCACTGCCGCATCGCCGCGCCCGACGATCGTGAGCGCGGGGAGGCCCGTGCGCAGGTCGACCTCGACGGTGACTCGGCGTGAGGCGAGGCCGTCGATGGCGAAGGTGGTGACGCGAGCGAGCACCCGACGCAAGCTAGGCGCCATCGCGTTACGAATCACCAGCACATCGCAACAAAAGCGCGCAGATCCACGCGCGACATCGCGGAGGAATCGGGGCTGCGCGATGACTGCTGCGTTCCTGCGCAGAATCGTTGCGAACGCGTGCTGATTTGTGACTCGCGGACGCCTAGCGTCGCCGTCATGTCCAGCGACGTCCGCCCCCACCTCGGCCGCCTCGGCGAGGATCTCGCCCTCGAGCACCTCGAGCGCCTGGGGTTCCGCGTGCTCGAGCGCAACTACCGCACGCGCTTCGGCGAGCTCGATCTCGTCGTCTGCGACGACGCGACGATCGTCTTCGTGGAGGTCAAGGCGCGCCGGCTCGGCGCCACTACCGGTTCAGCGCTTGAGTCGATCTCGCCGCGCAAGCAGCGTCAGGTCCGAAGCATGGCGGCGGCATGGCTCGTCGCCAGCAGCGACCGGCCCCGATCCAGCGAGCTGCGCTTCGACGTCGTGGGCGTCACCGTCGACCACGGCGCGAGGCTCGTGCGCCTCGACCACCTCGAAGCGGCGTTCTGATGGTGTGTGCTCCTCACGCACGCGCGCGACGCGGGCGCGCCCGATTCCTGTTTTGGTGGTCGCGGCTTCTGCCGGTCCGGCTGGTGCGCCGGTGTCGGGCATGCACGTCGATGGCGGGCCGGCGGCGGGCGACGCGGCCGTGCGCACTCGCGCCGCGCCAGCCCGCGTCGCCGCCGGCCGCCGGGTTGCGTCAGCTCGAGCCGCCCGGTCCCGCGCCGCGCTCCTCGGGCAGACCGGGGTCAAGCCCCGACGGGACACCGGGCGGCGTGCGGAAGTCGGTCCGGATCGGTCCGCTCGTATCGGCCTCATGCAGGACCGTGGTGTCCTGGCCGAGGTACTCCTGGACCTCGGGAGCGATCGACGGCGTGTCCTCGTCGTCGCTACCGGCGTCCGCCTCGACCTCGACCGGCGCGTCGGCCTGTGGCGCTTCGACCTCGGCCGTAGCGCCGTCGGCCGCGTCGCCGTCCTCGTCCGGCTCCAGCGTCGCAGCGGCGATCTCGCCACCCTCACCCGGATCGGACACCACGGCGCCCTCGCCACCCTCATCGACATCGGAGGCCGCGGTTGCGGCGTCGTCCGACTCCGCTTCCGGCGCCGTCGCCCCGTCGTCGGCCTGGGCTTGGGTCGCGTCTGGCGCGTCCGCGGCGTCGCCGGTGTCAGCCGTGGCTTCCGCTTGCGCCGCGGTGTCGTCCGGGGCGTCGGTGGTCGGCGCCTCGAGCGGGTCGTCGAACATGCTGCCTCCCTCGTTGATCTGCCTCAGCGATACCCGCTGTGCCGCAGGAGATGCCCTGAATTCGGGGCGATCAGGAGAGCGCGAGCTGCTGGTATGCCGTCGACTGGAAGCTCAGCCGGTGCAGCGGCGACACGCCAAGGCGCTGAATCGCCTCACGATGCTCGGGCGTGGAATAGCCCACATGGGAGGCGAACTCCCAGCCCGGGTGCAGCGCGTCGGCGCGGTGCATGTAGCGATCGCGCGTGACCTTCGCGACGATCGAGGCCGCGGCGATCGCCGCCGAGGTCGCGTCACCTTCGACGATGGCCCGCTGCGCGTAGCCGGTGTGGCCGACGGCGAAGCCGTCGGAGAGGCAGATGCAACCGGGTCGGGCGACGCCGAGCAGCGCGTCGCGAAGCGCCGCGAGGTTGGTCTTGTGGAGGCCTCGCTCATCGATGCCGCGAGCGCAGCGCGAAACGACGCAGACCTTCGACGCGGTGCGCAGGACGATCGGGTACAGCTCCTCGCGGACCTCGATCGTGTGCTGCTTGGAGTCGTTGAGCCGGCTCAACGCGCGCAGCTCACGGGTCGTGAGCGCCTCGGTGTCGAACAGCACTGCCGCAGCCACGAGCGGCCCGGCCAGGCAGCCGCGACCAGCCTCGTCGGCGCCCGCGACCCACCGAATACCAAGGCGCCGGTCGTACGCGAACAGCCGCCGGCCGCTCGAGCGTTTGCGCGCAGCGTTCGCCTTGCGCCGCTTGGCGGCCCCGGGCGAGACCGGTGGCGCGGGCGAGACCGGTGGCGCGGGCGAGACCGGCGACGCGCGCGGGGCGGGCGACGCGGGCGTGGGTGCGGCTGCGAGCGAGCGGCAGGTGGCCGGGCGCTCAGGCGAGGGTCCGCCTACGTGATCGAGCAGCGCTGCTGGCGGTGGCTCAGCCGAGAGGTCACTCACGTCGTACTCGACCGCTGCCGCGGCTGGCGTCGAAGGCTCCACGTTCGCCGACCATCATGCACGAGTCCTCGGGCGGAACCGCGGGCGGCCGTGCGACAAGCACTGTGCGCGGCGCCTCAGCATGGCCCACTCGACGCCCGGGCGCAGGCGCGGCCGACTGCAGTGCAGATGGTGCTGGTCAGGTCAAGGAACAAGCTGCGGGCTCGGAGCAGCCGCCTCGCGGCGCCAGACGCCACCCGCGATGCTCAACGGGCCGGCTTACAACAGGCCGATGCGCTTCGGCGGCCAGTACGTGCCGAACGCGTTTCCGATGATCCATTCGCGCGGGACGGGACCCCAATAGCGGCTGTCGTCGGAGGCGCCACGGTTGTCGCCCATCATGAAGTAGTGGTCGGCCGGGATCTTGATCGGCGTCGGGAAGTTGCATTGGTCGCCGCCGCTGCACGGCCGGATGAACGGCTCGTTCTGACGCTTGCCGTTCAGCACGGCGTGCCCGTCCACGATGGCGATCGTGTCGCCGGGGCCGGCGACGATCCGCTTGATGAAGTTCGTGTCAGCCTTGGTCTTCGTCGGCAACGGGCACGGCTGATCGTCCTTGTGGGGGGCGCCGCACTCGTTCGCGTTCTCGGCACCGCTCGGCGGATGGAAGACCGTCACGTCGCCGATGTTCGGATCGCCGAAGCGGTTGCCGATGCGGTTGACGAGCACGCGCTGGCCGATGACGAGCGTGGGCACCATCGACTCCGACGGGATGCGGTACGGCTTGACGAGGAAGGCCTGGATGCCGAGCGCCAGGCCAAGCGCGACCGCGACGATGAGCACGAGCTCGAACGCCGAGTTCCCCTTGGAGTCGTCGGACTTGCCCGCCCTCCGGCGCTTGGGGTCCCTGCCGCCGTCCGGATTCACGCCATCACCCCGCTTGCCGTCCAAGCCTTCTGATGCGGCGCCTGCTCGCTCGCCTACGGAGGTGTCGGACTCGGTCACGCCTGCTTGCCGGTGGAGGCCGCTTCGGCCTCGCTTCCGGCAGCGGTCCCGGAGGCTGCGGCGCTCGCCTCGGCGACCGTCTCCCCGGCCACGGCGCCTGCTGCGTCGACCGCTTCCGGCTCGGCTGCGGCCTCCGCCTCAAGCTGTGCGGCGGGATCGTGCAGAAGCCCGGCGACGACCTTCTCCTCCGGACCCGTGTAGCGGCGCTCGCGGACGCGCGCTCGCTTGCCGACCCGGTCGCGCAGGTAGTACAGCTTTGCGCGCCGCACGTCGCCGCGGGCAGCGACTTCGATCTTCTCGATCTTGGGCGAGTGCACGGGGAACGTGCGCTCGACGCCGACGCCGAAGGACTGCTTGCGGACGGTAAACGTTTCGCGGACGCCATGGCCCTGGCGCTTGATGACGACGCCCTCGAAGACCTGGGTGCGCTTGCGCGTGCCCTCGACGACCTGGAAGTGCACGCGCAGGCGATCACCGGCCTGAAAGGACGGGACGCGGCGCAGCTGAGCGCGCTCGAGGGCTTCGATGACTGAGGACATAGGCGAAGAAAGGGCGCGGACGAAAGCTGGCCGCGCCGGAGGCATGATGGTAGCGAAGCGTCTACGCCGGAGGCCCGCCGGGGTCCGAGGGCTCCCCGCAGGCGCGCCCGGGCGGGTCGCCGCCCGACCCCGTGGAGGGCGGCCCGGGCAGGTCGCCGGCCGACCCCGCGGACAGACGCCCGCGTGCGTCGTCTGCACGCTCGCGCGA
>CAWEOF010000037.1:0-38348 GCA_963810605.1 uncultured Actinomycetes bacterium | reverse complement strand
TCGGCGTCCATCGCGCGGTTGCCCGCCGAGCCGCCCGCGAATCCGCTGACCTCGGCGCGGCCGGCGTGGCGCAGCACATCCATGAAGAAGAGGCGGTCCTCCGCTCCGACGTAGCCGAGCCCGAACATCGCGGCGTCGCGGGTCGCGCCGTAGACGTGCGGAACGCCGAAGGATGTGTCGCGCGCGATCGTCAGGCCCTCGCGGTTGCCGGGGCTGTACACGCGGGCCTGATCGCCGGGCGAGACGCCGAAGCTCGAGTCCTTGTACAGCAGGCCGATGGTCTTGGCCGTCACGCCCGGTGTCGCGCTCAGCAGCCGTTCGTACATGGCGCGCTGGTCGTCGTTGTGGCGGGGACGCGCGCCGGTCGCGAGGAAGTTCGCGAGCTCGAGCAGGCTCACCCGGCCATTGGTACCGGGCGGCAAGACGTCGTGAAAGCCGAGGTAGTCGCCCTCGCGGTAGGGCCGGACGTCGGCCGTGGCCGGCGCGACGAGCGCACAGCATGCGACGGCCGCGGCCAGCGTTACGACGATGCAGCGACCCCGCACGAGGACCTCCCTGTCGACGTGAGGAAACCTACTGGTCGACGGCGAGCCGCGTCTCGTATGCGAGCTCGGTCGAGATGCAGCGTGCGAGCAGGATGTCGTTGGCGTCGACGAGCGAGGCGGCCCGCTCGACGAGCGCCGCGCAGCGAGCGGGCCCGCGCAGGGCGACGAGCGGGTCGAGGAAGAAGACGAGGCCGCCGGCGGGCGTGAGCTCGACGTCGCGCCGCCCACCGCGGATCGTCGTCACGCCGGTCTCGCCGCGCGCGCAGCGCAGGGCCATCGCGCTGGCCTCGGTCGGGACCTGCGCGACCGCCGCCTCGATGCTCGCGACGACGTCCGGACCGGGGCCCCACGTGCCGAGCAGGCCACCCGCGCGCGCGACCTCGGCGACGCGCGCCAGGACCTCCGCCGGGGTCAGCTCGCCGTCGCAGCCCGCCCCGAATACGGCCAGCACCGTCGCGACGCCCGCGGCGAGCAGGCGCGGCGCCGCCGCCAGGCAGACGGCGTCCGCGAGCGGGCTCGCCAAGCCGGCCTCGTCGCCGTGGGCGAGGACGTCCCCGCCGACGTCCAGCAGGACGACGAGGTCGCAGCCCAGCTCGCGCGCGGCGCCGGCGATGGCGTCCGCGAGCAGCGCCGGCCCGCCGCTCGGATCGAGCAGGAGCACGGGCTCGCCGAGATGGCGCGCCATGCCCGACTCGGCGAACCGAAAGCCGCCGGGGCCGGTCGTGCCGGGCCCCGCGAGCGCGGCCCCGGCGTTGAGCCGGCGCGCGTCGGCGGACAGTTCGGCGATGCGTCGCGGGCCCGGACCCGGGTCGATCGGCCGGCGCTCCCACGTCAGCCCGCCAACGACGGACGGCGTCCCGAGCTGACGCGCGACCTCGGCGACCACCAAGGCGCCGACGACGTCACCCCCGCCGCCGATGCCGACCGCGAGGACGCGCTCGGCCGAGCCGAGCGCGGCGATCATCGCGAGCTTCTAGACGAGCGCTGGAACGTTGCCGTCGGCGATCGCGCGGATGGCCTCCGCGGCGCGCTCGAACTCGTCGTCCGAGAGCACCGGCGTGCCCTCGAAGGGCAGGTCGCGCTGGAGCTCAAGCCACGAGCGACAGCCGCCGTACTCGTCCTTGACGCGCACGGTGACCGGCCGCGGGATGCGGTACGTGCGCAGCAGGAGGACGTGCAGCGGATGGTGGCGCTTCCACTCCAGGCGCTTCGCCGCGTAGTCCGTGCTCCAGACGTAGAACGGAGACAGCGCGTCGAGGCAGCGAGGATCGGTGATCGTGAAGTGCCCGGCGAGCTCGGCCCACGCGCGGATGCGCACGCGATCGGGCTGCGGGATCGCGCCCATCAGCTCGCAGTTGAGCGTCTCGACCGGCGGCTCGCCTTCCGCCCAAACACCCTCCTCCAACGCCCGCGAGAGCTCGGGCATATGGGATTCGCGCACGAGATCGTGACGCTGGTGATCGAAAGTCGGATAGAGGAAGAAGCGGTCGTGCTCGACGCGGAAGCGCTTGTCGGCTTCGCGAATACCACCCTTTCGCAGGGTGATGAGCTGCTCGCCTTCGGCGAGCGCACGGACGGTGACCGCCCACTCCTTGAACGCAATAGGCATAAGTGACCCAGACGACGACGGGAACGGGGACAAGACAAAGTGAACCCGTCGCACCCGGAGCTACTTATCGGCCCGGACGACGGGAACGGCGACATTGTGCCACAGGTCTTGCAAAATCGCCAAACTTCCCTGCTAATTCGCACCTTCCGCTTGTGCTTTCGGGCGCCCTTGCGGCCCATGGCCTACACGCCGGCGGGGTTGGCCGGACGTGCCCGAGCGATCGCGCGCAACGATTACAGCCGCGTTCCGGCGAACGCCTCGAGCGCCTCGATGAGCGCGGCGAAGTCGTCGCCGGCATGTCCGCGGGCGAGCGCCGCGACGAGCACGTCGCGGGCGCGCGCCGCCGCGGCGAACGGGACGGCGGCGGCCTGCCCCTCCTCGAGGCACAGGCGCACGTCCTTGAGCATGTGCTCGAGCTTGAAGAGCGTTGTGTAGTCGTGGTCGCGCATCGCGGCGGACTTGAGGTCGAGCATCGCCGAGCCGCCCGAGCCCTTGCCCATGACCTGGACGAGCGCGTCGAGGTCCACGCCGGTGCGCTTGGCGACGATCAGCGCCTCGCCGACGGTCGCCGCGTTGGCGGCGGCGACCGAGTTGTTGATGATCTTCAGCATCTCGCCCTGGCCGAGCTCGCCGACGTGGACGACGAGCTCGCCCATGACGCGCAGCAGCGGCTCGTGCGCGTGCGAAGTCCTCGGCACCGCCGCCGGCCATGATCGTCAGCGTGCCCGCCTCGGCCTTCGGCGAGGAGCCCGTCACCGGCGCGTCGAGCATCCGCAGGCCGCGCTCGCGCGAGCTCCGCGCCGATCGCGCGGGTCTGCGCCGGCGCGATCGTCGACATGTCGACGCACAGGACGCCCGGCGCGGCGCCCGTCGGCGACCCCGTCGGGCCCGAGCAGCGCCGCTCGCACCTGATCGCCGTCGACGACCATCGTGATGACGACGTCGCTCGCCGCGCCGACCCCCGCCGGCGTCGGCGCGACCGTGCCGCCATGCTCGGCGACCCACGCGTCGGCGGTCGCCCGGGTGCGGTTGTAGACCGTGAGCTCGTAGCCGGCGCGCGCGAGGTTCGCCGCCTGGCGCGAGCCCATGATCCCGAGGCCGACGAACCCGACTCGCTCGGTGGAGGTCATCGCGACGATGCTAGCCGCGGCACGGCGTGCGCCGTGCCGGCGCGGCGGTGTGCCGGGCGTTCGCTAGCGCTCGTCGACGTGCAGGTCGACGCGCGACGGGCCGTCGTAACCGTCGGGGTGCAGGACGAACATCTCGCTGGCGATGTCCGAGACCGTGTCGATGCCGCTGATGAACCCTCGCACCTTGCGACCCGTGAGCCGCTCGATCGGCTCGCAGAATCGCTCCAGCTCGGCGTACTGAAACAGCAGGCGCAGGTCGCGCAGGCGGGCGTGCTCGCCGAGCCTGCAGAGGCTGTGCTCCGCCGGCGTCAGCGTCTTCTCGAGGGTGACGACAAGGATGTCGGGACCCGCCCATTGCGTGCGGGTCTTCGTCGGGCCGCGCCCGAACTGATCCTTGTAGATCCGCACCATCTCGTTGGAGATCGCGCTCAGCATGCCGTGCTCGTTGGTTGAGCCCGACGACTCCGTTGTCGGTTGCCTGGCGTCCATGGAGAAGCTCCGGGCCGTGTTGAAGGACAGACCCGAAGCCACGCCGAGGCCCGGCAACGGAGCGCGACGGTACGTCGAGAGCAAGCGGCGTCCGCTGACGGCGACGCGATGTCACCGGTGCGGCGCTGACAACCTACCTCAGCGCTCCCGCCGGGCATCATGGGCTTTGGCCGCTGGCGGGCACGCCGGGGCGAGGTGCCTCGGCGAGCCGGGCGAGTAAGGTGCAAACGCGCCAATGTCCGACCAAATCGAATGTGATGGCTGTGGGCGGAGCTTCGTAACCGACGACGCCGCCGGCATGCTGGCCTCGATCAAGGGGCCGTGTCCAACCTGCGGTGGCGTGTTTCACCTGGCGGCCGCAGACGTCGCCCGCCAGCCGGCGAAGCCGGTGCCCGCGCCGCGCCCCCGCGGCTGACGCGACACCCGATCGGCGCCGCTACCCGCCAGGCGCGCCGTGCCCCCCGCCACCCGGTGTCTGATCGTCAGGACGGTCGCCCTCGGCGAGTTCGCCCGTCGCCTTCGCCGGGAGCTCCAGCCCGTTGAGGATGTTGCGTCCCGGTGCGCCCGGCCGGCCGCCGGCGGCGCCCGGCGGCGCGTGACGCCTGCGCTCGGTGATGAGCGAGTAGGCCATCGGCGCGAGCGCCTCGAGCTCGCGCACGACGCCGTCGCCGCCACGGTGCTTGCCCGCGCCACCCGAGCCGCGGCGGATCTCGTAGCGCGCGACGCGCAGCGGGAACTCGAGCTCGAGCGCCTCGACCGGGGTGTTGAGCGTGTTCGACATCGCGACGTGGACGCCACTGGGGCCGTCGGCGTCCGCGCAGGCGCCCTGACCGCCGCCGAGCGTCTCGTAGTACGTGAACCCGAGGGGCTCGGACGCGGCTCCCCGGCGGCCGGGCATCGCCGCGGCCGGGCTGGGCGCGGGAGGCGGGTCCGCCAGCGGGTTCTGTCCCCAGGGTGAGGTTGTTCATCGTGCCCTGGCCGAGCGCACGCCCGAACGCGGCGAGCACGAGATCGGCGACGCGGCTGGACGTCTCGACGTTCCCGCCCGCGACCGCGGCCGGCGACCTCGCGTTCAGCAACGACCCCTCCGGCGCGAGCACGGTGATCGGGCGGTAGGCGCCCGCGCTCGGCGGGACGTCGGGGTCCGTCAGCACGCGCACGGCGAAGTAGGCGGCCGAGCGGGTGACGGCGAGCGGGCAGTTGAGGTTGCCCTCGTGCTGTGCGGCGCTGCCTGAGAAGTCCAGCGTCAGACCGTCGCCGTCGACCGTCGCGGTCAGCCGCAGCTCGAGATCGCCTTCGCGGGCCTCGAGCACGTCGCGCGCCTCGGCGCGGGCCGTCGCCGAGCGCGGCGAGGCATGCACGGGTGCGGCGCTCGGCGTAGTCGAGCACGGCGTCCGTGGCGCGCGCAGCGCGTCGGGGCCGAGGCGCTCGGCGAGCTCGACGAGGCGCCGGGCGCCCGTCCGGTTTGAGGCGAGCTGGGCGCGCAGGTCGGCGCGGCGCTGATCGGGCTGGCGCATCTGCGCGACGAGCTCGTCGATGGCGGCCTCGTCGAGCGGCCGCGGAGCGATGACGACGCCCTCCTCGTCGAGCGAGGTCGAGTCGGCCGGCATCGAGCCGGGCGTGCGGCCGCCGACGTCGGCGTGGTGCGCGCGGCTCGCGGCGAAGCCGAGCAGCTCGCCATCGTGCAGGACCGGCGTGATCACGGTGATGTCGGGCAGGTGGGTGCCACCGCGATAGGGGTCGTTGAGGATCCACGGGCGGCCTGCGGTGTGGTCCTCGCCGAGCACGGCGGCGACGGCGGCGGGCATCGCGCCGAGGTGGACGGGGATGTGCTCGGCCTGCATGACCATCTCACCCGACGCGTCGAAGAGCGCGGTCGAGCAGTCGCGGCGCTCCTTGATGTTCGCCGAGTGGGCGCTGCGCACGAGCGTCGCGCCCATCTCCTCGCAGGCGGCGCGCAGCGCGCCGGTCACGACCTGCAGGTCGATCGGGTCGAGGCTTGCGGCTCGCCCGTCCGCGGCGCGCCGAACGCGGTCGGGCGCAGGACCGGGTTCGGCCCGCGAGGTCTGCGCGGGGCCGGTCCCGGCGCGCGAGGTCTGCGCGAGGCCGGCTCCGGCGCGCGAGGTCTGCGCGGGGCCGGCTCCGGCGCGCGAGGTCTGCGCGGGGCCGGTCCCGGCGCGCGAGGTCGGCTGCGCCGTCGCCACGGGGTCGCGCTCGAGAACGATCGTGCCTGCCGCGTCGACCGTGCCGCGCCAGCCGGGCGGGACGGCGAGCGTCGCGTCCGGCAGCTCGCAGACCGCGGGGCCGTCGACCCGCTCGCCGGGCGCCGGCTCGCCACGCAGGATCTCCGCGTCGTGTTCCTCGCCGTCGAAGACGACGGCGCGGCGAGAGCGCTCGCTGCCCGCGGACGCGCCCGCCGCGAGGTCGAGCCGCGGGCCGGCGATGCTCGCCGTGGCCCGGATCGTGACGACCTCGATGGGCGCATCGTCGTCGCGATAGCCGTAGCGCTCGTCGTGGAGATCCTCGAACGCCGCGCGCAGCCGCGCGACCGCGGGTTCGGCGAGGTCGCGCACCGTGAGCTCGTGCGCCTGGCCGCGGTAGCGCACGTCGTAGGCGACTTCCAGGCGGACCTCGGCGCCGGAGGCCTCGCGTCCAGGGCGGCCTCGCGGGAGGCCTCGGCGCCGGAGGCGGCCTCGCCGCTGGCCTTTGCGCCGGAGGCGGCCTCGCCGGTGGCCTCGCGGCCGGCCGGGTCGCCGTGTGCACCGAGCGTCGTGCGTGCGGCGTCGCCGAGCTCGCCGCGGACCGCGGCCAGCGCGTCGTCGGTCAGGGTGTCGCCGGCGAGCATGACGGTGCGCTGCTCGGTCGCGCGGCGGTCGGCCGCGGCAAGGCCGAGCGCGCTGAGCACGCCCGAGGCGCGCGGGCAGAGGATCGTCGTCATGCCGAGCTCGTCGGCGATAGCGGCGGCATGCAACGGCCCGGCCCCGCCGAAGGCCAGCAGTGCGAAGCGGCGCGGGTCGATGCCCTGCTGCACCGTCATGACGCGCAGCGCGCGCACCATCTCGGCGTTGGCCACACGCACGATCCCCTCGGCGCAGGCGATCGCGTCGAGCCCGAGCTGCGCCGCGAGGCCCCGCACCGCGCGCTCCGCGGCCGCGAGTCCAGCTCGACGCCGCCCGCCAGCGCGCCCGCGCGCGTCCAGCCGGCCGAGCAGGAGGTTCGCGTCGGTCACGGTCGGCTCGATGCCGCCGCGCCCGTAGCACGCGGGACCGGGGTCGGCGCCCGCGCTGCGCGGCCCGACGCGCAGCGCCCCGCCCGGATCGCGCCACGCGACCGACCCGCCGCCCGCGCCGACCGTGTGGATGTCGACCATCGGCAGCGCGAGCGGGCGCCCGCCGACCTCGCGCCCGGCCGTCTCGCGCACGGCGCCGCCCTCGACGACGCAGACGTCGCACGACGTGCCGCCCATGTCGAAGCACACGAGGTCGGGCCGGCCGCTGTCGCGCGCGACGAGCGCCGCCGCGGCCGCGCCGCCCGCCGGCCCCGACAGGACGGTGTACGCCGCGTGGCGCGCGGCGAGCTCGGCCGCCGCCAGGCCGCCGCTGGACTGCATGATCCGCGGCTCGGGCAGCCCGGCGTGCGCCGCGCGCTCGAGCAGCCGCCGCAGGTAGCGTCGCCAGCAGCGGCGACAGCGCCGCGTCGACCTCGGTCGTCGCGGCGCGCTCGTACTCGCGGAACGTCCCGACGACCTCGTGCGACAGCGAGACGTGGACGTCCGGCAGCCGCGCGGCGAGCGCGCGCGCGATGGCGCGCTCGTGACCGGGATGCGCGTAGGCGTGCAGCAGGACGACGGCGACGGCCTCGGGCCCGTGCGCGGCGACGGCGCTCGGCCAGCGCCGCCGGGTCCTCGAGCGCGCGCAGGACGCCGCCGGGAACGGTTCGCTCGCTCGCGCGCGACGCGCAGCTCCGGCGCGACGAGCGGCGCCGGCCGCGCCGCGCACAGCCGGTAGAGGTCCGCGCGCGCCTGGCGGCCGAGCTCGACGAGGTCGGTGAAGCCCTCGGTCGCGACGAGCACGGTGCGCGCCCCGCGGCCCTCGAGCAACGCGTTCGTCGCGACGGTCATGCCGTGTGCGAACAGCTCCACGTCGCCGGCTGACGCGCCCGCCTGCGCGAGTGCGGCGCCGACCGCCGCCATGACGCCTTCGGACTGGTCGGCGGGCGTCGTCGGCGACTTCGCGGTCACGAGCCGGCCGCCCGTCGCGAGCACCGCGTCGGTGAACGTCCCGCCGACGTCGACCCCGAGCAGCACGCCGTCAAATCTAACCCGTGGCCGGCGCGCGCAGGGGCGGGCCGTCCGCGAGGCGCCAGCTGTCGCAAAGCGACACGTTCACGTCATCGTCCGAGCCGGAGGATTCGGCATGGACAGGAGGGCGCCGATCGCCGAGACTGCGTTACATGCGCATGAGCATCCTCCGCCTTGCCGCGCTCGCCATCGTCCTCGCGGCGGCGCTTCCGTCGCAGGCCTCCGCGGCCCTGACCGCCTCCGATGTGCGCATCGGTGCGCAGCCGGCCTTCGTGCGCGTCGTCATCGACGTCACCGGCGGGCGTGCGGAGTTCAACGAGGTCGAGGCGACAGACCATGTGGTCGCGGACGGCAGCGGGCGCATCGACATCAGCCACACCGGCATCAACGTCACGCCGCGCGACCGCACGGCGCAGGGCGTGCGCGCCCGCCTCAGCCTCGCTACCGCGAACCGCGCGCGGCTGCGGCTCACCGCCGAGAGGCGCATGTTCAAGTACGTGCGGGTCTTCGTCCTGCACGGCCCGGAGCGGATCGTCGTCGACCTCTACCGCAGCAAAGCGCCGAGCCCGTCGGCGGAGATCCGCACGGGTGTGAACGGCTGCCTGACGCTGACGGGGATCCAGCGCAACGGCCACACGTTCCGCGTGCGCGGCACGGCGCGCAACCTGTTCGAAGCGAACTTCGTGATCCGCGTGCGCGACGGCGCTCGGCCGCGTTCTCGGCCGCCGGATCGTGACCGCGAACGGGCCGTGGAGCCAGACGGTCTCCTACCCCGTCGGCACCGGCGCCGGCACCGGGACGCTCGAAGCCGTCGCGGACTCCGCGAAGGACGGCTCGCTCGTCTGCATCGTGCAGCGCCGCGTCAGGCTCGAGCCCTGACGCGATGCGGCTTGGCGGCCATGTACGCCAGGCGCGTCAGCGGGATCGCCGCCGGGAGCGTGGCGGCGGCCAGATTTCGTAGACGGCGGCGACGCCCGCGGCAGGCGATGTCGAACGTCGCGAAGGCGAGCCCGGCTACGCCGCCATGGCCTGCCCGTACTCCTCGGTCTCGGCGAGATGCTGATGTGACGGGCAGTAGCCGTTGTGCGGCAGCGGCATCCGCTGGCAGGGCGTCCCGCGGCGCGTGGTCGCGCGGCACTCGAGCGGGTTGCCGTGGATGTCGTAGCCGTGCTGCGGCTGCTTGGCCAGCCACTCCTGGGCCGCGTCCAGATAGGAGTTGCAGACCTTCCATACACGCGGCTGGACGCCGATCGGGAAGTGCATGCGGATGTCGTTGAACAGCGTCCGCGCCGGCCGTGCGAAATAGTGGCGATCGGTCGCGAGGCGCTCGATCGTTTGTTCGCAGGCGTGCAGCACCTCAGCGTGAGCAGGCTCACGCGTCCCCATGATGTGCGGCGACAGCTCGCGGTAGATCGCGCGGCTGAACTGGTACATCGGCAGGAGCTCCTTTCCCGTGGCCAACCCCGGTCGTCGAGGGCCTGCGACAGTGTCGCGTAGCGGTGTAAAGGTTAGGACAAGTGCGATGTTGAGTTCGTATTAAGCCGCACTCGTACGAATCTCCGACCCTGCGGATCTCCGGTGCGGCAGCGCTCGCGCCGGGCGAGACTGCGGCGCCGACGCGCTCGCGCCGGCGGTCGTCGTCCTCGATGCACACCGCCGTCCTGTCGCACCATCCGACCGGCCGGCGTGCCGTGGGCGATCGTCGGGGCGGGGGCCGCGCGATGACCTTCGCGCTACTCCCAGCGCGCGAGGCGCGGCTGACCGTCGGCGCCGACGACGGCATGACGGTGGTCCAGGTCGATATCCGGCACGGGGAAGTCCGAGCGCTGGTGGGCGCCCCGGCTCTCCTCGCGCTGCAGCGCGCAGGTCGCGATCAGGCGCGCGAGCGGATGGGGGTCGTCGAGCAGGCGCTCGAGGCTCGCGCGCGTCCGCACGAGCCCGGCGTCGCGCCAGAGCGCCTCCTGCGTGGCTCGCTGCGGCTTGACGAGCGCGGCCGGCGGCGGCGGCTGCACGCCCGCGGGCGGCGCGCCCGGATCGTCCTCGTCGAGCGCCGCCGCGGCGGCGCGCGCGCCGAAGACGAAGCACTCGCTCAGCGAGTTCGAGGCGAGGCGGTTGGCGCCGTGCAGCCCGGTGCAGGCGGTCTCGCCGATCGCGTAGAGGCCCGGCACCGTGCTGCGGCCGTGCAGGTCGGTGACGATCCCGCCCATCATGTAATGCGACGCGGGGGAGACGGGGATCGGCTCCGTCGTCGGGTCCAGGCCGCGCGTCGCGCAGCGCGGCGACGACGTTCGGGAAGCGCGCCGGGTCGACGTCGCGCATGTCCAGGCCGACCGAGACGCTCGCCGGTCTCGCGCATGACCGCGTCGATCGCGCGCGCGACCTCGTCGCGTGGCGCGAGCTCGTCGACGAAGCGCGCGCCGTCGGGACCGTGCAGCGTCGCGCCCTCGCCGCGGATCGCCTCGGTGACGAGGAACCCCTCACGGCCCTTGATGCCCTTGACCGCCGTGGGGTGAAACTGCAGGAACTCGAGGTCGGCCAGGTCGGCGCCCGCGGCGTGGGCGAGCGCCATGCCGATGCCCAGCGAGCCGGGCGGGTTCGTCGTCCGCGACCACAGCGCGGCCGCGCCGCCCGTCGCGAGGATCGTCGCGCGGGCGCGGATCGCGCGGCCGTCCTCGAGCAGGACGCCGACGCAGCGGCCGTCCTCGCATCCAGGCGCTGGTCGCGCGCGCACCCTCGAGGATCTCGATGCGCCGGCGGTCGACGGCCAGGGCCGAGAGCTGGCGCACGATGCGCCGGCCGGTCGCGCTGCCGCCGGCGTGCACGACGCGCCGGCGCGAGTGGCCGCCCTCGAGGCCGAGCGCTGAGGTTGCCGTGACGGTCGGCGTCGAAGCGCACGCCGAGGCGCTCGAGGTCGGCGACGCAGCCCGGGCGCCTCGTCGACGAGCACCTCGGCCGCCGACCGGCGCACGGCGTTGCGGCCCGCGGTCTCGGTGTCGTGGAGGTGATCGCTCGGTGTCGTCGTCGACCGCGAGCGCCGCGGCGATCCCGCCCTGCGCCCAGTAGCTCGCGGTCTGCGCGAGCGGCGTCGCGGAGACGAGCGCGACCCGCGCCCCGGCGCCGCTCCGCGGACAGCGCGGCGTACAGGCCGGCGGCGCCGGCCCCGACGACCGCGACGTCGGTGGTGAGCAGCGGTTCGTCGGCCACGTTGGCAGGTACGGTATCCCGGATGCCCGGCCGAGTCCTGCTGCGCCATCCGTCGTCGCTCGAGCACGAGACCGGTGCGCATCCCGAGTCGGCGCGGCGGATCGTCGCGATCGAGCGTGCGCTCGGCGAGCGCGACTGGCTGGGGTGGGACGTGCGCCTGTCGCCGGCGGCGTCGCGTGCGGCGATCGAGGCCGTGCACCCGGCCGCCCACGTCGATCGCATCGAGGCGCTCGCGGCCGGCGGGGGCGGGATGATCGACATGGACACGACCGTCAGCGCGGGCTCGTGGGAGGCCGCGCTGCATGCGGCGGGCGGGGCGGTCGCGATGGTCGACGCGCTGCTCGGCCGGCGCGGCTGCCGTGGCGTGCGTCGCTGCATCGCCCGCCCGGGCCACCACGCGACGGCCGGCCGCGCGATGGGCTTCTGCCTCTTCAACAACGTCGCGATCGCGGCGCAGCACGCGCTCGCCTCGTGCGGCGCCGAGCGGGTGCTCGTCATCGACTGGGACGTCCATCACGGCAACGGCACGAACGACATCTTCTACGAGCGCGACGACGTCCTGTTCTGCTCGATCCACCAGTGGCCGCTGTATCCCGGCACGGGCCGCGACGTCCGATGCCGGCGCCGGGCCGGGGGACGGGCTACACGGTCAACCTGCCGGTGCCCGGCGGCTCGGGCGACGCGCGTGTTCGCGTCGCTGATCGAGCACGTCGTCGCGCCCGCTCGCGCTGGCCTACGCGCCGGATCTCGTGCTCGTCTCGGCGGGCTACGACGCGCATGCCGACGACCCGCTCGCCGGCTGCGTCGTGACGCGACGCCGGCTACGCCGCGATGTCGGCTTCGGTGCGCGCGACGGCGGACGAGCTCGGCGTGCCGCTCGGGATCGTGCTCGAGGGCGGCTATGACCTCGGCGCGCTCGCGCGCGGCGTCGCGATCACGCTCGAGACGGCCGGCGCGGAGGAGCCGGTCGCGATGGCCGAGGTCGTGCTGCATCCGCTGGCCGCGCGGGCGCGCGAGCGCCTCGCGCGCGGGCGCTGGCCGTCGCTGGCCTGACGGCGACCGGCGCGGGCCGGCGTCGCTCGCAGCCCGCGTCAGGGGGTCGTGGCGGTGGTGCGCGGTGCCAGCGGCGGGCGGCGGGGCGGCGCCCGGCGTCGTGGGTGTCGTCGTCGGCGTGGTCGGCGTAGTGGCCTGGCCGGCGTGCGTGGTCGTGCCGGGGGTCGTCGGCGTGGTCGGGGGCGGTGTGGGCGTCGTCGTCGGCGGCGGGTCGGGACGAGCGCGGGCGGGACTGCCGGGGTCGGGACGGGCGCAGGCGCCGGTGCGGCCGCGGTAGGCGTCGTTGCGGCCGGGGCGCCGCCGTCGTCGGTGAGCTTGACGAACGCGAACGCGAGCAGCGCGCCGGCGATGAGGATGATCGCGCCGATCGCGACGGTCGGCAGCTGCCAGTTCGGCGTCTGCGCCAGGCGCGTGCGGGCGGGCGCGCCGCACTCCAGGCACCAGTCCTGGTCGGGGCCGATCGTCGCCGAGCAGCGCGGGCAGCGCAGCGAGCCCGGGGCGGGCAGCGGTGGCTGGCCGGGCGCTCGCCGGCGCGCGGCCGTGCTGCGCGAGCCGCGCGGCGTGCCGCCGCTCGCCGGTCGCGGCGCCGTGATGCGTCGCCGCTCGGTGCCGTGCGCGCTCGCCGTCGAGCTGCACGGCGCGTCGTGCGGGCGGCAGCGCTCCGGCCTGCTGGCGTCGCGCGCGGCGGGCGAGTCCCGTCCCGCGGCCGGCGCCGTGCAGGCGACGGCTCCGGCCGGCGTCGGCCGGCGCGGGCGCCGCGCGGCGGCTGCGGGCGCGCTCGCCGCGTGCGCGTCGCGGCGAACAGCCGGGCGCCGGGCGCAGCCGCCCCGTCTGCGTCGCTGCCCGGCTCGAGCCGGCCGGAGCCGCGGGGCGATGAGCGTCGCGGCGCGCCGGCTGCGCCGATCGGCGCCGGCGGGGCCTGCGGCGGCGCCGCGATCGCGCCGCCGACCTCGCCCATCGCCTGCGGCGCCGCCGAACTGCAGGCCGCAGCGCGGGCAGAAGTTGTCCTCGCTGGCGTGCAGCGCGCCGCAGCGCGGGCACGACGACAGCCCCGGCTCGCGCAGCTCGTGGATCGGCCGGCGGTCGTCGAGCACGCGCTCGAGCGCGCGCAGCTCGCGGTCGACCGCGCCGAGCGCGGCGAGCTTCGCCTCGACGAGGTCGGGGCGCTCGCGGTCGAAGCGGCGCATGTCGAAGATCAGCCCGCCGACGTCGCGGAACGCGAGCTCGCGGGCGCGGCGCAGGAAGCGCAGCCGCCGGCGCAGCCTGCCGCGGTCGCGGAAGCTCGCCGAGCCGGGCGCCGCATCGACGACCTCGCTGGTCTCGACGACGGCGGTCGCCGTGTCGCCGGGCCCGTGCCGGGCCGCGGCGCCGGCTGCTGCGCGGCGCGCTTGCCCCACGGCAGCCCGCGGCCGCCGCCCCAGGCGCGGCTCGCCTCGGCCCGGCGTCGCGCGGCCTTCTGCCGCCGGCAGCGGGCCTGGTTCCCGGCGTCCGCGCGGCCTTCTTGCCGCCACGGCAGGCGGCCCGCTCCCTCGGTTCCCGGCGTCCCTGCGGCCTTCTCGCCGGACGGCATGCCCTTGTGCCGCCGGATGGGCGCAGGCGTGACAGACCGGCCTTGAGGCGGGGTGCGAGGCCGGCGGCGCTGCGGCGGGGGGAGCCGGGAGCGCGTCGGCGGAAGATGCGCTGCTTGCGTCCGGTCATGACGAAGGGGCGCCGAGCGAGGGCTCGGTCCGTGCCTTGGCGGGGGAGTATAGAGGCGGCGCCGGGCCGCCCGACACCAGCCAGCGCCAGGCCGTCGCGACGCGCGCCGCGAGCGCGTCGGCCGAGTACCGCAGCGCGCGGGCGCGTCCCGCGACGCGCGGATCGGGCGTCGCGAGGTGCGGGGCGAGGGCCGCGCGCCACGTCTGGAGGTCCCATTCGGCGCACAGCGTGCCGGCGATCTCGCGCAGCGCGGCGGCATGCTCGCCGGTCGGGCGGGCGAGCACGGGCACGTCGCACGCGAGCGCCTCGATGCAGGCCAAGCCGAAGGTCTCCCAGTCGGCGGGGCAGATGACGGCGTTGGCGGCGTTCATCCACAGCGGGACCTGCTCGGTCGGGCGTGTCGCCGAGCGTGAGCAGCTCGACGCCGTCGCCGGCCGCCGCGAGCTCGCGCGCGAGGTCGGCCCGCTTGACCGCGCGCGCCGGGTCGTAGGGGAAGAGCAGGTAGCGGCCGTCGGGGTCCAGGCCGAGCTGCTCGCGCGCGGCGCGGCGGTCGAGCGGGCGGAAGCGCTCGGCGTCGATCCCGCAGGGCAGGATCGCGATCGTGCCGGCCGCCGGCGCGCGCTCCGGGCACCTTCGCGGCGAAGCCGGCCGTGGGCACGCCGACGAGGTCCATCCGGCGCAGGACCGGCGCCGTGATCTTGCGCGAGCGCGGGTGGTAGACGTCGTTGCCGTGCAGCGTGACGAGCCGCTTGCCGGCGCTCGCCGCGAGCGCCGGCCAGGCGGTGAGGCCGAAGTGGGCGTGGACGACGTCGAAGCGCTGCCCCTTGAAGCGCCGCTTGAGGTCGCCCGCGGCGCGGACGTACGTGGCCGGGCCACCGGGGTCGAAGGCGTACAGCTCGACGTCGAGGTCGCCGATGCGCCGCAGCGCGTCGACCTGATCGCGGACGAATCCGCCCAGCGCCGGCCGTGCCGGGGAGGGGTACATGTTGGTGACGACGAGCGCGCGCATGCCGAGGTTGCGCACATTCACAGAGTCGGCACATGTTCGCGGGCAAGTCGTTGCACTTGCGTCTAGATCCGTCACACCCTTGCGCGCAGGATCGGGGCCGTACCGAACCCCACCCGCTGGAGGCCGCAGATGCCGTATCGAACGATGGGCTGGATCCACGCCAACATCGCCCGCCTGCTCTCCGAGCAGCGCGGTCAGGGCACCGTCGAGTACGTCGGGCTCATGCTGCTGCTCGCGACCCTGCTGACCGGCGTCGTCGTCGCCGCCAAGGGGATGAAAGGCGGCGGCATCGCCGACGAGATCGTCGCCAAGCTCAAGGAGACGATCGAGAGCGTCGGGCTGGCGAAGAAGTAGGTCTCGGCGGATCACGGCGTGGGGCGACCCGCGCCGCCGCCGCCGAGCCGAACTCCGACGACGCGATGCGCCGTGATCCCCGCCCGGCCGCGGTCGGCAGGGCAGCCGCCGCGCCGCCGCTCGCCATCGTCGAGACCGGCGCCGCGTGATAGGCCTGCCGCGCCCGCGACCGGTCCCACCCGGCCCGGTCGAGGAGCCGTCGCGCCGGGGCGCGCGGCGCTACGTCCCGGCCCCCATCGTCGCCTCGTCGAACGGCGGGAGCTCGCGGATGTGGGGATCGAGCAGCTCGCGCGCCTCGGCGGGGGTGCGCACGTCGGCCTGGTCGAGCTTGATGATCTCGGCGGACCCGGGGTCGACCTCCCAGACGTTCTCGCCGATCAGCCGGCAGCGATCGTCATAGGCCCACAGCATGAGCTGGCGGGAGCGGTGCAGGTAGTGGGCTCCGAGGTCGTCGACGAGATGACCGAGGGCGAGGAGCGCGAGGCCCGGATGCTGCTGGTAGGCGATGACGTTCGAGCAGACGAGGTGGTCGCCCACCGCGAGCCGCTCATCCTCGGCGTAGAAGATGCACTCCGCCGTCAGCGTCCACAGCGCATAGAGGTCGCGCACCGCGTCGCGGCCGCTCAGCGTCCGCGGAACCCGGCCCGTGTAGAAGTGGTAGACGGGCTCGGAGACCGTCAGCTCGGGCACGAAGATCTCCTCGTAGCGGCCGGCGATCTCCAGATAGCGATGGCGGTGGAAGGCCTGGAGCAGGTAACGGTGCCGGGGGTTCTCGGTGCGGTCGAGCAGGTCGTCGATCGCGCGATTGGTCTGGGTGAGGTCGAGGTCGATCATGGTCTCTCCGGTCGATGCCCCCAACCTTCCCGGGCGGGCGCCGCCCCGGCCACCTCGAAGCCCCTCGAAGCGGTCTGGGAACATGCTGCGACCGTGATCGCAGTCCCCGAGCCCACCGCCCCGATCGGCGTCTTCGACTCCGGCGTGGGCGGCTTGACCGTCCTGCACGAGCTGCTCGTCGCGCTGCCGCAGGAGGATTTCCTCTACGTCGGCGACTCCGCGCGCTTCCCGTACGGCGACCGGACGGCGACCGAGCTGCGCGCCTTCTCGCGCCAGATCGCCGACATCCTGCTCGATCGCGGCGTGAAGCTCATCGTCGTGGCCTGCAACTCGGCGACATCGAGTGCGATCGACGACCTGCCGCGCCACGTCGCGCAGCGCGGGTACGGCGTCGACGTCATCGGGGTCGTCGGCCCGGAGTCAAATCTCGCCGTCGCGCAGACCGACAACGGGAGGATCGGCGTGCTCGCCACGCCGGCGACGATCGCAAGCGGCGCCTACGAGCGCGCCGTCCTCGCGGCCGACCCGCTCGTCCGTCTCGACGAGCGTCCCGTGCGCCGAGCTCGCGCAGATCAGCCAGACGGGTGCGCCGATCACCGAGCGCGACGTCGAGCTCGCCCGCACGTACTGCGCGCCGCTGCGCGCCGCCGGCGTCGACACGGTGATCCTCGGCTGCACGCACTACCCGTTCGTGCGCGCGCTCCTGCAGCGCCTGCTCGGGCCCAGCGTCGCGCTCGTCACGTCCGGCACGGCGATCGCCCGGCGCGTCGGGCACGCCCTCGCACGCAGGGACCTCGCGACGCCGCGCGGCCGCGACACCGAGGGCCGCTACAGCTTCCTGTGCACCGGCGACGCCGTACGCGTTCGCCGACATCGGAACCCGCTTCCTGCAACTCCCGATGGGCGTTGTCGACCACGTCGAACTCCCTCTCGAGGAGGCCATCGCATGACCGCCACCACCACGCCCGAACGCTCCTACGGCCGCGCACCCGACGGCCTGCGCCCGACGACGATCGAGCCGCACTTCGTCAAGCCCGCGACCGGCTCGGCGCTCATCACGCAGGGCGAGACGCGCGTCATCTGCACCGCGTCGGTACAGGAGAGCGTGCCGCGCTGGATGGCCGGCAAGGGCCGCGGCTGGGTGACCGCCGAGTACGGGATGCTCCCCGCCTCGACCGGCGACCGCAAGCCGCGCGACATCTCGAAGGGCAAGCTCGACGGGCGCTCCGTCGAGATCCAGCGCCTCATCGGCCGCTCGCTGCGCGGCGTCATCGACTTCGAGGCGCTCGGCGAGCGCACGATCTACCTCGACTGCGACGTCCTGACGGCCGACGGCGGCACGCGCTGCGCCTCGATCACCGGCGCGTACGTCGCGCTCGACCTCGCATGCCGCAAGCTGCTCGCCGGCGGGCTGCTCGAGCGCACGCCGCTGACCGGCACCGTCGCGGCGATCTCCGCGGGGATCGTCGACGGCATGCCGCTGCTCGACCTCGACTACTCCGAGGACTCGACCGCCGAGGTCGACGCCAACGTCGTCATGACCGGCGAGGGCGGGCTGATCGAGGTCCAGGCGACGGCCGAGCGCACGCCGCTGTCGCGCGCGCACCTCGACGACCTGCTCGCGCTCGCCGCGGGCGGGATCGAGGCGCTGCGCGAGGTGCAGGCGGACGCGGTGACGTGAAGCTCGTCCTCGCGACCCGCAACGCCCACAAGGCGCGCGAGTTCGCGACGCTGCTGGCGCCGCACGAGGTGCTCGCGCTGCCCGACGACGTGCGAGCTCCCGCCCGAGACCGGCGAGACCTTCGAGGCCAACGCGCGCGAGAAGGCGCTGCGCGGCCGCACGCGCGACCGGCCTGACCGCGATCGCCGACGACTCGGGGATCGAGGCTGCGGCGCTCGGCGGCAAGCCCGGCGTGCGCTCCGCGCGCTTCGCCGGCGAGGACGCCACCGACGAGGAGAACCTCGCCAAGCTCCTGCGCGACGCGCCCGCCGGCTCGCCGCTGGCGTACGTCTGCGCGCTCGTGCTGGCGGTGTCGCGCGAGGCGGACGACGGCGCCGCGGCCGCAGGTGGCGCCGGCGCCGGGGCGGTCATCCTGCACGCCGTCGAGGGGCGCTGCACCGGCACGCTCGACGCCGAACCCCCGCGGCGACGGCGGGTTCGGCTATGACCCGGCGTTTCTCCCCGACGACATCGGCGACGGGCGCACGATGGCCGAGCTCGCGCCGCACGAGAAGGACGCGATCAGCCACCGCGGCCGCGCGGCGCGCGAGCTGCTGGCGCTCCTGGACGGACTGATGGCGGGCCCGCTGATCGCCGCGAGCGTCGCGCCCGGCAGCCGCAAGACCGGCGCGGCGGCGCTGTCGATCGCCTCGAACTCGGTCCTCATCGTGCTCAAGCTCGCCGCCGGCGCGATCACCGGCTCGGTGGCGATCATCACCGAGGCGATGCACTCGTCGGTCGACCTCGTCGCGTCGATCGTCGCGTACGTGTCGGTGCGCACGCGCCGACAAGCCCGCCGACTCGCGACCATCCCTACGGCCACGACAAGTTCGAGAACCTCGCGGCCGCGATCGAGGCGCTGCTCATCCTCGTCGGCGCCGGCGTCATCGTCTTCGAGTCCGTCCGCCGCCTGTCGAGCGGCGCGCGAGGTCCACTCGCTCGGGATCGGCATCGCCGTCATCGCGTTCTCCGTGCTGGCGAACGTCGTCGTCTCGACGGTGCTCGCGCGCCGCGCGCGCGAGACGGACTCGCCGGCGCTCGAGGGCGACGCCGCGCACCTGCGCACCGACGCCGCGACCTCCGCGGCCGTCCTCGTCGGGCTCGTCGTCGTCCAGCTCACGGGCGCGGCGTGGCTGGATCCCGTGATCGCGCTCGTGGTCGCGGCGGCGATCGTCTACGCCGGCATCAAGCTGCTGTTGCGCGCCTCGCGCGTGCTCGTCGACGAGGCGCTGCCGCCCGCCGAGCTCGACGCCGTGCGCGCGGCGATCGAGGAGTTCGGGCCGCTCGGCGTCTGCGGCTACCACAAGCTCCGCGCCCGCCGGGCGGGCTCGCGGCGCTACGTCGACCTGCACGTGCAGTTCGTCAGCGGCACGACGCTCGAAGCCGCGCACGAGACCGCCCACCGGCTGCAGGACGCGATCCGCGACGCGCGTGCGCGGCGCCGACGTCCTCATCCACCTCGAGCCCGAGGCGAGCCTGCACCCCGGCACCGAGCTCGACGCGGCTGATCGCGCGAATCGCGTCAGCGCCGGTTGTCGATGACGACCTCGCCGACGCTCTTGGTCTGGTGCACCGCCACCGCGCCCTTGGTCGTCTTGGGGACCGGTGTCGGGACGGTGGGCATCTTGCCGTTGGGCGGTTTGACCTTGGGCATCGCGCGTGTAGTAGCGCACGCGGCAGCGCGATCGCGCGGGGGAACGCGGCCTGCACGTAGTTGGTGATCCAGGTCTCGACGTTCGCCTCCACGCCGGCGAGCGTCGGCGCGCCGCTGGCGGGCGTCGGCGTGGTCCCGGGGTGCGCGACGCCCGCGGCCGAGGTTGACGGCATCGGCCGCGTCGAGCGCGCCGACCGCGACCATCGTGTCGATCATGGCCTGCGGGTAGTTGGCGCGAGCCGCGCGATGCCACGCGATCGAGTCCGTCTCGTTCTGGCTCCCCGGGACGCCCGGCGATCGCCTTCACCGAGTAGTCGACCGTCTTGCCCGCCTTGATGTCCTTGATCACGTGCTTCTCGACGGCGTGGTAGTGCCTCGTGTTGAGCGATCGCGTGAACGGCGCGAGGTTCTGCTGCTCGCCTCTGCCGCCGAGGTGCTCGTTGATGAAGTGGCCTTGGACCCACCGCATCCTGCCTGCGATCTTGCCGTTCTGCTTCATGCCGAGCAGCGCCGTGAACTCCGTCCAGTTGTTGGGCCTGGTCGCGCCGACGCCGCTTCCCCAGCGCGTGTGCGAGCGCACCAGCTTGGCCTGCGAGGCCGTGTTGTGGCCGCCGAGCGGGTACTTCGTCGCAGTAGTGCTGGTCCGGGGTCTTCTGCCCATGCAGCCCGGCGTTCCAGGCCTTGACGGTGTGGTTGGCGCCGTTGACGGTCAACGTGGCGTTGGCGGTCGCGGTCTTGACGTCCCCGACGGCGGTCGCCTTGGTCATGACCATCCGCGGACCGCGGACATGCGGCAGGTGCGGCCTGCCGGTCGGGTAGGGCTCGTGGCGATAGCTGTACTTGATCCGGGGAGCCTTGCCGGTCCACCCGGGTTCGGCGAGCCGCGGTCCTCGACGGGACTCGACTCGTCGGTGACGGGCGGCTGCGAACGAGAACGGGCGCTTGCGATCATGAGCGCCCCGCGCACCCGCAGCCACTGCACCGACGACCAGTCCTCGTCGCCTTGACGTGCCACCTCACGCTTGTCGGGGTCGTCGAGCGCCAGCTCGCCCTGGTGGTCGGGCGCGGTCAGGCACGATCGCTGCAGCAGGCCCGGCGGTGCGTGGACGGCGCCGGCGCGGCGCGCGACGCAGCGCGCGAGCGTCGCGTCGAGGGCCGCCGGCGCGCGCTCGGAGCGCCGCCTCGCTGCCGGCGAGGCGACGACCGCCGTCGCCACCGGCACCGTGCGCACGCATGTGCTTCCCGTCGCTCGCGGCGACCGCCCGCTCAAGCATCGATAGAGACGCCATCCCTGGCGAGTGTATGCCCAATGGCGGCCCGCGTCGGGTGCGTCGCTCAGCGCAGGTTGATCGCGGCGCACAGCCCGACCGCGATCGCGAGCGCGCCGTAGCCGTTGTAGCCCGAGACGAAGAGCAGCAGCGCGGTGACGAAGGCCGCGCCGACCGTCGCGAGCCAGGCGATCCTGTTCAAGGGCACGCGCTGCATCCTCCCCGATCGGCAGGGATCCGGTCGCGCTGGTAGCTTCGGCGGCACCTTTCCTGCAGTCAAGGAGTTCACTCGCCGTGACGAAGGCCCAGCTCGTCGACGCCGTCGCCGCTCGCACCGGCCTGACGCGCAAGCAGTCCACCGAAGCGATCGATGCCGCGCTCGACACCATCGAGGGCGTCATGAGCCGCGGCGGCGAGGTCATGCTCGCCGGCTTCGGCAAGTTCAGCACCGCCGAGCGCGGCGCGCGCCAGGGCGTGCACCCGCGCACGGGGGAGACGATGAACATCGCGGCGACCGTCGTGCCGAAGTTCACCGCGGGCACGAGCCTCAAGCAGGCCGTCCGCCGGTAGTGAGCTTCGGCGATCGCCTGACCGCGCTCGTCGCGGCCCGCGAGTCGCAGATCGTGCTGGGCCTGGATCCCGATCCCGCCCGGCTGTGGCCGGAGGCGATCGAGCGCGCGCCCGCGGACGGCTCGCCGGCGCGGCGCGCGGCGGCCGCCGTCGCAGCGCACTGCGCCGCGCTCATCGACGCCGCGGGCCCGGCCTGCGTCGCCGTCAAGCCGCAGCTCGCGTGCTTCGAGCGCCTCGGCGCCGACGGCTGGGCGGCGCTGCAGGCGACCGTCGACCACGCGCGCGAGGCCGGCCTGCTCGTCATCGCCGACGCCAAGCGCGGCGACATCGACGTCTCGGCGGCCGCCTACGCGCAGGCGCTCGTCGGCTCGACGCCGACGCCGTTCGGCGACGCGCCCGGCCTGCGCGCCGACGCCTTCACCGCCAACCCGCTGCTCGGCGTCGACGCGCTGACGCCGTTCGCCGACGCGGCGCGCGCCGCCGGCGCGGGGATCTTCGTGCTCGTGCGCACGTCGAACCCCGGCGCCGCCGACGTCGAGGATCTCGAGCTCGCCGACGGCGGCACGGTCTGGGAGCGGCTCGCGCGCATCGTCGCGCAGCTCGCGGCGCCCGGCGACGGCCTGGCGGAGATCGGCGCGGTCGTCGGCGCCACCGAGCCCGCGCACCTCGCGCGCGCGCGCGAGCTCATGCCGCGCGCGCCGTTCCTGCTGCCGGGCATCGGCGCGCAGGGCGGTCGCGTCGAGGATCTCGCTCCGGCGTTCGCTCCCGGCCGCGCCGGCGGCCTCGTCAGCGCCTCGCGCTCGATCGCGCGCGCGCACGAGGCGACTGGCGAAGACCAGCCCGCGCGAGGCCGCCAGGGCGGAAGCCGAGCGCCTGCGCGAAGCGGCCTGGTCGCTGGCCTGAGCCGCTGGCGGACCGAACGTCCCGCCCGCCGCGTATGCTCCATCGACCGATGTTGCAGGCGCCAAGGATCGTCCGCTGGACGCTGCCGGCTCTCCTGCTCACGCTGGTGGTCGGGGGATACGCCATCGTGGCCGCCAGCGGGCGCGAGGACGGCGGCCCACCGGCCTCGGTCGTTCGCCACGACGACGACCAAGACAGACCAAGAAGAGCGCCAAGCGCGTGAAGGTGCACAGCGGCGACACGGTCGCGTCGATCGCTCGCAAGGCCAAGCTGACGGCTCGTCGAGCTCCTCGAGCTCAACCCGAACGTCGACCCGCGCGCTGCTCCGCCCGGGGCAACGACTCAAGATCAGTCGGTGACGCGGCACCTCTGCGGCGCTGGCGGCCGTGCTCGCGGCGTGGCTCGCGGGCGCGCCCGCCGCTGCCGTGCGCCCAGTCCGGCGCGCCCGCGCTGCAGGCGCGCGCGGCGGTCGTCATGGAGGCATCGACGGGCGACGTCCTGTACTCCAAGAACTCCCGCCAGCGCCGCTCGATCGCCTCGGCGACGAAGCTCATGACGGTCCTCGTCGCGCTGCAGCGCACGGATCTCGACGACGTCTACACCGCCGCCAACTACCACGCGTCACCGGGCGAGTCGCAGATCGGGCTGCGCCCCGGCGAGCGCATGAGCGTGCGCGACCTCCTGCGCGCGACGCTCCTGCCGAGCGCCAACGACGCCGCCGCGGCCATCGCCGTCGGGACGATGGGATCGACCAAGGCGTTCGTCGCGGAGATGAACAAGCGGGCCGCCGCGCTCGGCCTGCGCGACACGCACTACACGACCCCGGTCGGCCTCGACGACCCGGACAACTACTCCAGCGCACGCGACCTCGCGAAGCTCGCGATCCGCCTGCGCGGCTACGAGTTCTTCCGGCGCACCACCGACCTGCCGCGCGCGACGCTGCGCAGCGGCTCGCGCAAGCGCACCGTCATCAACCGCAACACGCTCGTGCGCAACGTCCCCGCCGTGAACGGCGTGAAGACCGGGCACACGAACCGCGCCGGCTACGTGCTCGTGGGATCGGCGCGACGAGCGGGCGTGACGGTCATCAGCGTCGTCCTCGGCGAGCCGACCGAGCGCGCGCGCGACGCCGACTCGCTCGCGCTCCTGCGCTACGGCCTCAACTCCTACGAAGCCGTCACGCCGCTACCGCAGGGAAGGCCGCTCGGGAAGGTCGCGCTGCGCTACCGCGGCGAGGACTCGGTCGAGGTCGTGGCGGGCGCGTCGGTCCGGCGGGTGCTGCGCAACGGCGTTCGCACGAGCGTCGCCGTCCGCGGCCTGCCGAAGGAAGTCGACGGACCGCTGCCGCGCGGCACGCGCGTCGGCACGGCGATCGTGCGCGCGGGCAAGAAGGTGCTCGCGCGGGTGCCCGTCGTGACCGCGCGACCCGTGGCCGAGGCCGGTCTCGGGACGCGCCTGGGCGACCTCGTTCGCCGCTCGCAGACACTCGTCGCCCTGGTCGTGCTGCTGGTCTGTAGCCTCCCTCTCGTGATGTTGCGCCGACGGGCGATGCGCCGCAGGCGAGCACTGGACGCCGAGCATCGGCGGGCTCGTCGCCGCGAGGAGACACCAGCCTCATGATCATCACCGTCACCCTCAACGCCGCCATCGACAAGTCGCTGTCGGTACCGAACTTCCGGCTCGGGCGCCGCCACCGCACGGTCGATCAGACGACGCTGCCGGGCGGCAAGGGCGTCAACGTCGCGCGGACGCTCAAGACGCTCGGCCAGCCGGTCATCGCGACGGGCTTCGCGGGCGGCGCGACCGGCACGCGGATCGTCGAGGCGCTCACCGACGAGGCGATCCTCAACGACTTCGTGCGCATCCGCGAGGAGTCGCGCACGAACACCGCCGTGCTCGACCCGACCAACGGCGAGCAGACGGAGATCAACGAGCGCGGTCCCGCCGTCACGACGGGCGAGCTCGAGCTCTTCCACGACAAGCTCATGTACCTCGCGCGCGGCGCGGCGATCGTCATCTTCGCCGGGTCGCTGCCGCGCGGCGTCGACTCGGACGTCTACGCCGACCTCATCAAGGAGCTGCGCAAGCTCGGCCTCGTCGTCGTCATCGACACCGACGGCGACCCGCTGCGCCACGCGGTCCGCGCGTCGCCGAACGTCGTGTCACCGAACGTGCTCGAGGCCGAGGAGCTCGTCGGACACGAGTTCAACGACGACGAGGACCGGGTGATCGCGGTGCGCGAGATGCTCGCGCTCGGAGCGATCGAGGCGATCATGACCGTGCCGGACGGCTGCTTCGCTTCGGTGCACTCCGAGGGCGAGTCGAAGCTCTACCGGGTGCGGATCCAGCCGCGCGAGGCCGTCGCGACGGTCGGCGCCGGCGATGCGTTCCTCGCGGGCTACGTCGCGGCGCGCTACGAGGGCAAGCCGGCCGGCGAGTGCTTGCGCTTCGGCGTGGCGTGCGGCGCGGAGTCCGTCCAGCGCCTCGGGGCGGGGCTCGTCGACCCGAACAAGGTCGAGCGGCTGCTTCCGGAGGTCGACGTCCAGCGCCTCACGGCGCCGGCCGAAGTCTCCTGACCGGCGCGTGGCGGCCGCGGCCAAGCAGCCCGCGCGGCGCCTGTACCTCCTGCGCCACGCGAAGTCCAGCTGGGACGATCCGGCGCTCGCCGACCACGACCGGCCGCTCGCGGCGCGCGGAGAGCGCGCCGGCGAGCTGCTCGCCGAGCACGCGCGACGAACCGGCATCGCGCCGCAGCTCGTCCTGTGCTCCTCCTCGACGCGTACGCGCGAGACGCTCGCGCTGCTCAAGCTCGCCGGCGAGCCGGTCGTCCTCTACGAGCAGGGGCTCTACGCCGCGTCGGCTCGCGTCCTGCTCGGGCGCCTGCGGGCCATCGGAGACGATGTCGATGCCGCGATGCTCGTCGGCCACAGCTCCGGCATCGAGGATCTCGCGCTGCTCATCGCACGCCGAGGCGCGTCGCGTGCGCAGATGCGCGAGAAGTTCCCCACGGGCGCGCTCGCGACCCTCGAGTTCAGCGGCGACTGGCGCCACCTTGACGCGAACGGCGCCACGCTCGTCGAGTTCGTGACGCCGCGCGCGCTCCTCGAAGCCGGCGCTGCACCGCGCAAGTCCTGACGGCGCGCGGCTCGTCGAGGTCCGGGGGGTGGGGTAAACCGCACCATGAGACGCCTGCCACCCGCATGGTCGCCGTGCCGGACCGCTGGCAGGCTACGCACCATGACCTGAACACCGCGACGCTCGTGCGGACGACCTCCCGGTCCGCGACGATGAAGCCACCTGGGTGATTTATCCCCGCAGTCTCCCCCGACTGCTGCGAATCGCTCACGCGGCGTCGCCGACTCACCACAAGCAAGGCCCTGAGAATCCCGCTCCCCCGGCGGGCTCAGGACGTTAAGCGCCGGTTCGCGAGGCCGACGAGCGGGCGCGGCCCCCATCCAGCGGAGGCCGACGAGCGGGCTCGGCCCCCATCCAGCGGAGGCCGACGAGCGGGCGCGGCCCCATCCAGCGGAGGCCGACGAGCGGGCTCGGCCCCCACCAAGCGGAGGCCGAGCCGCGCCGCGCTAGGCCTTCTGCTCGCGCATGCCCTTGACCGCCGCGGAGATCCCCTCGGCGTCGAGCACGTCGGCCATGACGCCGATCTGCTCTTCCCAGATGTCGTCGTCGACCAGGGTGCGGAACTCGTCCTCAAGTACGTGATACACGGAGAGACCCAACTGGGCCTCGGCCAATGCTCCTGCATAGGTCGGATCGCCGAGCACGACTGTCTCGGCGGCGATCTCTGCGCTCTCGTCGTCCGGCGCTCCGAGGATGACGACCAGTTGGTCGGCCCCGTGCTCGTCGGCTAGGCGCTTGATCACTTCCTGGCTATTCAGGTCCATGGCCCCCGAGGCCGTTCAGACGAAGCACTCCGTCGACGTGTACGCGACGTGGCCGCCTGCGCTTTGCACGCACGCGGCGATCGCGGGTCCCGCGATCCCGTCGCGCTCACCGAGCACGATGACCTGCTTGCTCTCGAACATGGTGCTAACTCACCTCCTCTTTCATCTCTTCGAGGCTCGTGTCGAGCCAGGTCTTGAGCTCCTTGGGCGTGATGGTCGACGCCGACAACCGCGCGACCTCCTCGCCGTCGTGCATGAGCAAGAAGGTCGGCAGAGCGTGGACCTTGAGGCGGATGCAGACCCGGCGGGCCTTGGGCGCCTCGAGCATGACGACGCCGATGTCGTCCCGCGCCTCGGCCAGCTTCTCGACGTGGGGCTTCAGCGCCAGGCACGGCCGGCACTCCGGTCCCCAGACGTCGACGAGCGTGGTGCCGCTCGCGACGAGGTCGTCGAAGTTCTCGCGCGTCGCTTCGCTTACCGCTGCCATCCGCTCATCCTCCTACTTCGTCGTTGGATTCGAGCAGCACGCTCATACCGTCGGACTGCTCGGACATCCGTCCCAAGAACAGGCTGCCTTTCGCGATCAGCTGTACCCGCCGGGCGCTCCCGTCGAGCAGCCGGGCACGCGCGTGCGGAACGTAGCAGAGCGCCGACGCGATATGGCCCTGCGTCGGAGCGAAGCCGGGCATGCCCCGGTTCGCGACGAAATCGCCCATGTCCTCCCGGCCGATGTCGCCCCGGCGCAGGGCCAAGGCAGCGATCGTCTTGTAGTTGCGCTCCGGGACGTTGCCCGAGCCCTGGGGCTCGGTGATCTCGGGGTTGTGCAGCTCGGTGGCGTAGTCGTCGATGTCGGTCGACGCCATGCCGAGACGGTCGAGGGGAGCGAAGACGAGCGCTTCCATGATCTTCGGGTTCGACGACCCGGCGGCCACGGGATGCTTGCCCACGGAGTCCAGCCGCACGCGCGGGGAGCGGCCGTCGTCGGCCTCCACGATGAGCGCGCTCGCGCCGAGCACGTCCTCGAGCACCGGCAGGCCGTGCTTGAGGTGGCCCTGGAACTTCATCCCGACCTTCGGAAGCGAACCGCCCGCGACCACCGCGACGCGCTGGAAGACCCCCGCGGCGACGAGGCTGCTCGCGATGACCAGCGCCGGGATCGGGGCGGCGCAGAAGTTCTTGACGTCGCAGCCCGAGGCGTTGACGCAGCCCGCCGCCGCCGCGACCGACTTGCCGAGGTTGCCCCCGCCGCGCTGGTAGCGGTCGCCGATCGCCTCCTCGCCGGAGCCGATGACGTAGTCGATCGAACCCGGGTCGATGCCGTTGTCGGCGAGCACGCGCAACAGCGCGAGCGTGGCGCTCGCCTTCCCGGCGAGGTTCTCGAGGAAGACGTCCGCGGTGAGGGCCGGGTCGCTCTCGTGGGCGCGGCGCACGGCCGCGGCGAGGTGATCGGCGCCGGTGTGCAGCTTCAGCGCGCCCGGCTCCGCGGCCACGGCGTCGGCGTCGCCGGCCGCGGCCGCCACCTTCTCGAGGTCGAAGTGCGCGGCGAGCGGGTGGCGAGCGAGCTTGTCGGCGATCGCTTGGGCTTCCGTCGCGCCGAGCCTGACGAGGCCGAAGTCGTCGACAGCGGCCAGCAGCCCGAGGAACTCGTCCTCGGGCATGAGCTCGCCGACGCCCGCGAAGCGGCTCTCGCCGTTGGTGGCGGCGCCGACCCATGGCCGCTCCGGCAGGTCGCGCGGGTGGACCGCTCCGAGGAACGCCTGGTGAGGCCCGTAGGCCACCGCCTGCTCGAAGGTGCGCAGGGAGGCGAGGAACTGCGCCTCGACCTCCGGGTTCTTCGGAAGTTCGCGCGACGGCTTCGAGCCGTGGCGACAGAGGCCGGGGACATGGACGAGCGCCGCGCTTGCGGCCGAGATCACTGGAACGGTCATGTGGCCGCCACTCTATCAATTCACCGGCAAAGTATGTCGGCCGCCTATGGATGCGGTCTAGCGGTCGACGTGAGCACCGGTCGGCGGGGGCGCGGGCGCGCGATCGTGCGGCCCGGCGAGGCGCGTTCGCCCAAGAGATCGGCCACCTTCGCGACGGCTACCCGGAGCCGCGCTCTCGGCACGCTCCGCTCGCTGACGCTCGGGACCTCGCGTGGCGCGCTACTTCGCCGGATCGCCGTCGAACACCGTCGGTTGGGTGACCGCTGTACAGACGGCGTGCAGCGCCCGCTCGAGCAGCGTCCTGCGCCAGGCGAGCTCCGCTTCGGGTCCGACATCGGGGTCGCCCGCCGGGAACGGGATGCCGCGCGTGGGCACGATCCGCGGCGCGCCGACGCGCTTGGCGATCGAAACGAGGTTGCACAGCAGCGCGGTGGGGATGCCCGCTCGCTCTAGTTCCTTCGTCAGCGTTGACCCGCAACGCGTGCCGGTTCCTCAGGTGGCGGTGAGGATCACGGCCTGGATGTTCTGCTGGCGCAGCTCGGCGGCCCACTCCATCCCGAAGCGGCGGGCGTCGGCGACGGTGGTGCCGTTGCCGGTCGTCGCCAGGACCTCGCCGTGAAGGCGTCCGATCGCGCCCTCCTGCTCCATCTTGCGGGCGATGTCGAGCGGGAGGATGCGGTTGGGATCGGCGTTGGCCCATACCGTGGAGAAGCCGCCGTGCACGGACTCAAACTCGCCCTCGTTCACCGAGTCGAGGCCGTCGAGCGAGTAGCGCACCCACTTCGTCGCGCGCGCCGATTCGAGGCGGTCGGGGTTGCCGAACGGCACGAAGCCACCCTCGGTGACGAGCGCGAAAGTCGCGTCGGCGGCGTCGGCGATCGGCGCGGCGGGCGTGACCTGGTCGAAGTCGGGGAGGGGGATCTCGGTGGCGTCTTTGTCGCCCTGGAGCCTCGTGAGGACGAGAGCGACGGCGCGCTCGGCCGCGCTGCGCTCCGCCAGGCGGTTGATCGCGCGCGACCGGGCCGATGCGCCCGTCCTTCGCGGTGAGCTGCTCGCCGGAGGCCACGATGAGCGCCGCGGCGGCCAAGCCGCTCGAGCGAGTCCTTCATCTGGCGCGCGGTCAGGCCGCTCTCGACGACCGCCGTGCCGGCCGCCTCGCCCAGGCCGGGGTTCTCGGGATGCATGGAGGCGAGCGCGGGCAGCCCCGCCTCGCTGGCCGCCGCCGCCATCCGCGCACACGCCATGCCGTAGCGCCCGCTGGTGAAGGCGGGCCCGGCGACGATCATCTCGGCGCCGTGCTCCTTGGCTTGCGTGACGAGCTCGGCAGCGAACTCGGGGTGCGAGGCGGCGTAGTCGTCGCCGCAGACGGCGGTGGCGACGATCTCGTGCTCGTCGCCGAGCAGGCTGGCCAGCTTGCGCCCGGGTCCGGTGGCCCCGTCGCGCATCTCCGGCCCGGTGCCCGCGGAGTCCTCGCCGCCCATGCCGGCGAAGAACTGGTTGACGTAGTGGACGATCTTCATCAGCGCGGGCTCCGCGCAGGTGAGCTTGCCCCAGCCGAGCGTGCTCTGCGCGCAGTAGATGGCGGCGACGGGCAGCTCGACCTCGTCGGTCGAGGCCTGGTCGAGCAGGGCGATCTCGGGTCGCGCCCAGAGCGCGCTCGACGGCGGGCAGCGTCATGCGCTCATCGTAGTTGCCGGTGCTGACGAGAGCGGTGGCCTTCGTCGGCGGGACGACGAGCGGCGGCCCGGTCCCGTCGCGCCCGGCCATCTCGGCGAGGATCCCGACCGCGGTGATCCCCTCCTCCTCGAGCCGATCCATCTTGAGGCTGACGTCGGCGTCGGCGTTGCCGCCGCCCTCCTTGGTGGCGATCGCGGCGTCGAGGTTGAGCGACTTGCACAGCCGCGCGGCGTGCGCGGAGACGAGCTCCTTGTTGGCCTGGTCGACGGGCTCGGGGCACAGGATGAGCGCGGCCAGCTCGAGGTCGTCGGAGGCGCGCAGTGCGGCGACGACGGGATGCGTCTGGTGCAGGATCGTCGGGTTCTTCAGCGCGGGATGCCCGTACTGCCCGCTGACGACGACCCCGTCGTCGAGCTCGCCGGGCGAGATGACGGTCGCCAGCCCGCCGGACATGCTGCGCCCGTAGACGAAGACGTCCTTGAACTTGCCCTGGGTCTGGAGGTTGAGGATGACCCCGACACGCGGCTTGCCGTTGCTGTCCGACCGCCGGGCTCGTGCACTTCCTCGACGGCGTCGGGCTCGGCATCCAGCGCGGCCTCGGCGAGGTGGGCGGCGACCTTGACGAGTCCCGCGCCGCAGCGCCGCGTCGACGTCCCCCCAGTCCGCATCCTCGGCGGGCGTCCACTCGACGACGAGGTTGTGCGTCGCGGCGAGCGGCGAAAGCGGCGCCGCCGGCCCCGACATGTCGATGACCGCCTCCTGCGCGCGGGGCAGAAAGCCGGCGGCCAGCACGGCGGCCCCGCGCAGCACATGGGTGCTGCCGCGCCCCGCGGGCATCGCAGGCCCGAGCAGCCCGGGGAACACGCCGCCCCCGCCGGGCCCCTTCGAGCAGGGCTGGATGGCGTCCAGCACGCCGACGATCCGCACCGAGTCGCCGGGCGAGGCGACGCCCAGCCGGATCTCGGCGAACGCGGGATCGCGAAGAGGTCGAGCACGCTCTCCTCGCCGACGGTGAGGCGCCCCGCGGCATAGCTCGTGCGCTCGCCCAGCTCGAGCTCACGCACCTCGTGGACCATCCGAGTCAGCCCGGCCTCCGCGTTCATCGTCCGGATCCTTCCAGATGTCGGCTGGGATCCTCGCGCTCATCCGGCGGGCTTGGCCAGGAACGCGATCGCCAGCATCACGGCGGCGAGCGCGCCGTATCCGGCGCGCTGGCGTGACGAGTCGCTCGTGCGCATCGCGACGATGCACTGCAGTGCGTAGTACGCCGCGAACGCTCGCGACGCGACGACGATGATGATCGTCGTGCCGAGCGTCCCGGCCAGCGCCGCGGCCGCGCCACCGACGAGCAGTATCGCCGCGGCCCGCGCAGCGGCCGCCACGCGATGGCGTCGAGGTTCCCGACGCCGGCCTCGGTGTCGGCCGTCGCCGCGCTGAACTGGCTCAGGACGGCGCACAGAACGAGCGGCAGGGCGAGCAGCGGCGCGACGCGCTGGACGAGCTCGAGCAGCTCGACGTCGGCCCCCGACCGCCGTCCCGAGGCCCATCAGCGGCGTCGCGAGCGACGACGAGCAGCACGTACACGAGCGATGCCGTCAGCTGGGACAACTTGCACGCGGCGATTCGCGTGGCACGGTCGATGTGCGGCAGGTAGCGAACGGTCTCGAAGCCCTGAACGGTGATGACGATGCCGCCCAGCACGAGCGCCACCGAGCCGACGGACGCTCCCGGTGACGGCGGGAGGCGAACTCGCCGAGCTCACCAGCTGCGAGAGATCGTCAGCCGCGAACGTCGCGCCGATCGCGACGACCAGCACCAGCACCGCGCCGAGCGCCAGGCGCTCGAGCAGCTCCAGGCCCGACAACCCGCGAACCAGTCCCACGACCGTGATCAGGACGATCGCGCCAACCCCGACCAGGCGCTCGGCCTGCCCCGAGCCGTCCGACGCGTATTGCACGACGAACTGGGCGAGGATGCGGACGTAGAGCGCGATCGAGATGACGTACGCGACGACGATCACGAGATCCGACGCGCGCTCGATCCGCGCCGTGATCTGGTCCAGCCGCCCCGCCTCGGCGAGCGGCTCGACGACGGCGACGTTGTGGCGGATCGCGGCGCCGACCATCCATGCGACCGCGCATACGGCGGCCATCCCGAGCGCGGCCATCGCGCCCAGCGTGCGCTCGAGAATCGGCACCACGATGAGAAACCCCGACCCGAAGATCGACGCCAGCGGCGTGACTGTCGCCAACACAACGGAGCGCCGGGCCCGCACCACCGACAGCGTACGCCGTCGCACGCAGAGCGAACCCGAACGCGACCGCAGCGACGCCCGAAACGCGATGCAACGCCCGCTACGCGCTAGGGTTGCGCCGGTTCGCCAGCGCGCGACCGCCACCGCACACCGTGTTCTCCGACGCCCATCCGACGATGCCCGGCCCGGTCGTACGGCCGTGAGCGAACCGCACGCCGCGGCACTCGTCGCGCTGACGTCGCTGTCGCACGGCGCGGGCTGCGGATGCAAGCTGCCGGCGGCGGCGCTGCTGCCGATCGTCCGCGGGCTGCCGGCCGTCGACGAGCCGCGGCTGCTCGTCGGCTCGAACACCGCGCGACGACGCCGCGGTGTTCAAGCTGACCGACGAGATCGCGCTCGTGATGACGATCGACTTCTTCACGCCGATCGTCGACGACCCCTACGACTTCGGCCGGATCGCGGCGGCGAACGCGCTGTCGGACGTCTACGCGATGGGCGGGGTGCCGCTGGCGGCGATGAACGTCGTCGCCTTCCCGCTCGAGCAGCTCGGCGGAGACGTCCTGCGCGAGATCCTGCGCGGCGGCGCGGACGTCGCGGCGGCGGCGGGGATCGCGGTCGTCGGCGGGCACTCGATCGACGATCCGGAGCCCAAGTACGGCATGTCGGTCACCGGCACCGTGCATCCCGGCGAGCTCATCTCCAACGCGGGCGCGCGCGCCCGGCGACGTGCTCGTCCTCACCAAGCCGCTCGGCGTCGGCGCGATCACGACCGCGCGCAAGCGCGGCGCTGCGCGACGACGACCTGCTCGCGCGCGCGGTGGCGACGATGACCGCGCTCAACGACGCCGCGTCCGCCGCCGCGCGCGCGGCCGGCGCGCACGCGATGACCGACGTCACCGGCTTCGGGCTGCTCGGCCATCTGCACTCGCTCGGGCGCGCGAGCGGCGTCGCGGCGGTGATCGACGCGGCGGCCGTGCCGGCGATCGACGGCGTGCTGGAGCTGCTCGCAGGCGACGACGCCGTCTCGGGCGGCAGCCGCCGCAACCGCGAGTACGCCGAGACGTTCACGACGTTCGGCGCCGACGGTCGCGGAGGCGCGGCGGCGCCTGCTGTGCGACGCGACCACGTCGGGCGGGCTGCTCGTCGCGGTCGCGCCCGAGCGCGCGCGCCGTCGCTGCCGGGCCCGATCGTCGGCGAGATCGTCGACGGCGAGCCCGGCGCGATCGCGGTGCGATGATCGCCCCGCACGGGCGCCATCAGCCTGGAGCGGCCCGGGCCCGGTGGCCCATCCGGTCTTCAAAACCGGCGGGGCGCGGCTCATCCGCGCTGGAAGGTTCGACTCCTTCGCCGTTCCGTCCGAGGGACGGCGCTCGCGCCGTCCTGGCACGGACGCGGTTGCGTCGTCGGGGCATGGCGAAGATCGGCCGTCAGCGGGGGTTGTGCGGGGCCTGTGATGGGTCCCGAAAAAGACCTGCACACAAGGGCGATCATTCGGCTATTCTCGCTGCGGTCAGGCCGGGCGAGCCTGTGTACGTCCCGTCGCGAGCGGCGATCGGGGCGCGCGATGACAGGGTCTCGGCGGCGGACTGCCGCGGACCCGCATGAACCCTGCGAATCCCCTCAACACCGTCGGTCGCCGCGAGTCGGACTCGAGGTCGCCGGGCGTCGTCTTCGCGGGGCACCGGCTGTTCGACGGCCTGAGCGTCGCGGCCGTCGCCGACGTCGGCGCGGTCATCGCGGCGGAGGGCGGAATCGACCCCGACGCGATCGCGAGCAGGTTCCCGCGCCTCCGCACGGCCTGTCTCGAGGATCTCGATCAGCTTCGCGAGCAGTGGACCAGCGCGCACCTGGACCGCGTGATCGAGACGCTCGTCCGGGGCGGTCCGGCGGCGCCGGCCGCGCGCGCCTGCTGCCGATACGCCGGCTGCCCGGCCGCTGATCGGCTGCGCGACCGGTCGCTGAGCATCAGCGCCGCGCTCAGGCGGCAGCTGGACGACAAGCGCTGCGCGAAGCGGATCTTCGCCCGCGTCGGCATGCCGACGATCGAGGGCATCGCGATGCCGGTCGACCCCGGCAGCCTGGCCGTGGCGCGCGACCGGCTCGGGTATCCCTACGTCGCGCGCGCCCCGTTCGCCAGCAGCGGGCTCGGCACGTTCCTGGTGCGAAGCGACGCGGACGCCGAACTGGTTCTCGGCGTGCCGCGCGCCGACGGCCCGTGGCTGTTCGAGGAGTACGTCACCGGCTACTCGCTGAACACGACCGGGTGCGTCGGCGTCGAGCACACGGCCGTCTACGCGCCGTCGGTGCAGATCCCGGGTGAGCCGGAGTGCAGCGATCTGCCGTTCGGCTTCTGCGGCAACGACTACCCGACGGCCGGCGCGCTCGCCCGAAGCCGTGCTGGAGGAGGTCAGCTCGCAGACCCGGATCCTTGGCGACCACCTGCGGACGTTGGGCTATCGCGGCGTGTTCGGCGTGCGATCTCGTCATCGACGGTCGTGGACGGGTCTTTCCCTGCGAGATCGATCCACGCTTTCAGAACTCGACCGCCGCTGCTGAACTTCGGGCTCGCCGGCACGCCCGGCAGCACGCCCGCCGCGGCCCGCCTCGCGACTTCGCCGGCGCGATCGGCGAGCTCGGCCGGACCCGTCAAGGGGCCGCGGCTGTCACAGATCATCGTGCACTGAGCTTCCGCGCGCCGGATCGGGTCTGCGGCGCAGGCGTCCAGTCCGGGCGCTACCGCCGTCGCGGAGAGGAGTACGTGCGCGTCAGCGACGCGTTTGACCGCGCGCGAGCTCGCCGCCGACGACGCCGACATGCTGGTCGTCGGCGGCGTGTCGCGGGCCGGGATGCACATGAAGGCCGGAGCCGGGCTTGCCCGCTCGGTCATCGGAGGGCGCGGTCCTCGACGCCGAGTCGCTGCGGCTGACGCCGGCGGCTCTGACCGCGATCCGATGGCTTCGGAGCGCGGGTCGAGCTGCATGACGCGCAGACGGTGCACGCAAGCCCGGCGTGATCGTGCGCGGGGAGCACCGGCCGGCGGGCGGGCGCGCTGACGCCTCCTGCGGGTAACGTGCGACCGCAGACCGTGCGCTCCGACGCCCATCTGAACGTTCGACGTCCTCGCCGTTCCGCATGAGCGATCGCGACCGGCTGCGCGACCTGCCGTCCGTCGACCGGCTGGCGACCGCGGTCGCGCGCGCCGAGCTGCAGGCGCGGCGCGAGGAGCTGCTCGACGGCGGCGGCGACGACGACGCGACGGTCGACCTCGTCGCGCGCGCGCGCGCGCGCCTGCGCCCGCGCCTGCGGCGGGTGCTCAACGCGACCGGCGTCGTCGTCCACACGAACCTCGGCCGCGCGCCGCTCGCCGCCGAGGCGCAGGCGGCGGTGGCGCGCGGTCGCCGCGCGGCTACTCGAACCTCGAGCTCGACCTCGAGCAGCGGCGAGCGCGGCTCGCGCCACGACCACGTCGAGGAGCTGCTGCGCGAGCTGACCGGCGCGGAGGCGGCGATCGCGGTCAACAACTGCGCGGCGGCGGTGCTGCTGGCGTGCGCCGCGCTCGCGGCGGGCCGCGACACGATCGTCTCGCGCGGCCAGCTCGATCGAGATCGGCGGCGGCTTCCGGATCCCCGAGATCCTCGCAGGCCGCGGGCACGCGGCTCGTCGAGGTCGGCACGACGAACCGCACGCGCCGCGCCGACTACGAGGCGGCGCTCGCCGCCGGCGGCGAGCGCGTCGGCGCGATCCTGCGCGCGCATCCGTCGAACTTCCGCACCGTCGGCTTCGTCGAGGAGGTCGAGATCGAGGCGCTCTGCGACCTCGGCGTGCCCGTCGATCGACGACGTCGGCTCCGGCGTGCTCGGCCGACGACCTCGAGCTGCTCGCCGGCGAGCCGCCGGTGCGCCGCTCGGTCAGCGCCGGCGCCGCGCTCGACGACGTTCTCGGGCGACAAGCTGCTCGGCGGCCCGCAGGCCGGGCTGCTCGTCGGCACGCGCGACGGCGGTCGACGCGTGCCGCCGCCATCCGCTCGCGCGCGCGGTGCGGATCGACAAGCTCTCGCTCGCCGCGCTCGAGGCGACGCTCGCGCTGCACCGCGACCCGGCGCCGCGCGCCGCGCGCTGCCGGTGCTCGCGATGCTCGACGCCGACGACGGCGACGCTGCGCCGGCGCGCGCGACGAGCTCGCGCGACGCGACCGGCGGCGGCGTCGTCGACGTCGACGGCGCGCGTCGGCGGCGGCGCGCTGCCGCTGCTCGAGCTGCCGGGCCCGGCGGTCGCGATCGACCCCGGCCCGGCCGGCGCCGACCGCGCTCGCCGCCGCGCTGCGCGCCGGCGATCCGGCGGTGGTCGGCCGGCATCGCACGACGGCCGGCTGCTGCTCGACCCGCGCACGCTGACCGACGACGAGGCGCGCGAGGTGGCCGCGCGCGGTGCGCGCCGTCACGGCCGTGAGCGCCGCAGCCGCGGCCCTGACGCTCGGGACCGCCGGCCACATCGACCACGGCAAGACGGCGCTCGTGCGCGCGCTGACCGGCGTCGACACCGACCGCCTGCCCGAGGAGCACGCGCGCGGCATGTCGATCGAGCTCGGGTTCGCGCCGCTCGTGCTGCCCGGCGGGCGGCGCGCTCTCGGTCGTCGACGTGCCCGGCCACGAGCGCTTCGTGCGGACGATGGTCGCCGGCGCGACCGGGATCGACCTGTATCTCATGGTCGTCGCCGCCGACGACGGCGTGATGCCGCAGACGCTCGAGCACGCGGAGGTGCTCGCGGCGCTGGGGATCGAGCAGGGCGTCGTCGCGATCACGAAGTGCGACCGCGCGTCGCCGGAGCGCGCCGCCGCGGAGGCCGCCGAGCTGCTTCCCGGCGCCGAGGTCGTGGCGTGCTCGGCGCGCACGGGCGACGGGCGTGGCGGACGTCGCGGCGGCGCTGGAGCGCGTCGCCGCGCGGGTGACGCCGCGCGGCGAGAGCCGCCGCGAAGGCGCGGCCGTGCTGCACATCGACCGCGCGTTCACGATCCACGGCGCCGGCACGGTCGTCACGGGGACGCTGTGGTCGGGCACGCTTGGCGGTCGGCGACACCCCGACGCTGCTGCCCGCCCGGCGGCCGCGTCCGGGTGCGGTCGCTGCAGGTCCACGACGAGCCGGCCGAGCGGGCGCACGCGGGGCAGCGCGTGGCGGTCAACCTCGCCGGGATCGCCTTGCGCGATGTCGCCCGCGGCGATGCGCTCGCCGATGCCGGCGGCCGGGGTCGTGGCGACGCAGATCCTCGACGCGGCGCTGGATCTGCGCGACGAGCTGCGCGGCCGGCGCGTCATGGTGCATCACGGCACGCGCGCGGTGCCGGCGCGGCTGGCGGCGCTCGGCGACGGCCTGTGGCAGGTGCGCCTCGAGCACCGCTGCTCGCCGCCGCGGGCGACCGGCTCGTCGTGCGCTCGGTCGCGCCGCCCGACACGCTCGGCGGTGGCACGGTGCTCGATCCGCGGGCCCGCCGGCATGGCCGCCGCCCCGACGTGCTGGCGCGCCTGGAGCGGCTGCGGCGCGGCGAGCCGGAGCCGGCGCCGCCCGCGGCCGCCGGCGCCCGCTCCGCCGCGCGCCGAGGCCCGGCCGGGGCCGCGCGCTGGACCCGGCCGGCTCGAGCTCGCCGAGCGGCTGCTCGCGGCCGGCCATGAGCCGCCTTCGCGCGCGGACCTGGGCGACGACGCCGCCCATCTGCCCACGCTCATCCAGGCGGGCCTCGCCGTCCGGATCGGCCGCGACCTCTACGCGCATCGCGACGCCATCGCGGCCGTCGCCGATCGCGTGGGCGCGATCATCGAGAGCGAGGGCGCGGTGACCCTCGCGCGCCTGCGCGACGAGCTCGGGACGTCGCGCAAGTACGCCGAGGCGCTGCTCGAGCATCTCGACCAGGCGCGGTTCACCAAGCGCCTGCCCGATGACCGGCGCGTGCTGCGCCGCAGCCGGTGAGCGGGGCGCCAAGCGCACGCCGGCAGGGGTGTCGCGACGCGCTCGCAATCGACGGAGGCAGCTGGCGACCGGCCGGGTACAGAACGCCCAGATGCCTCGGGCGGCACCCTCTTGAGCCTCGCCCACATCGCCGCCCTCGGCTGCGTGGCTGCGTGGCTCGCGGTCGCTCGCTTCCGCAAGCGTCATCCGAGGGACCATCGTGCAGGATCGTGCCGGCGGGCGACAAGCGCCACCCGGGCGCCATCGGCGGTGCGCTGCGCGGATTGCGCGCCGGGATAGCATCCCGCGG
>CAWEOF010000036.1:0-7861 GCA_963810605.1 uncultured Actinomycetes bacterium | reverse complement strand
GCCGCCTGACAACGACGACGCGCGGTACTGCGGCATCGGCGTCTCCGCCACGCGCGGCGACCAGCAGCTCTGCACGAGCGCCGCGGCGCCGAGGGCGTCATCGTCCTGCCCGTCGAGGATCTGCTGCCGCGCTACCAGCCGCCGGCGCCGCCGGCCCGAGCGCCGCTCGCGCGAACGAGCGCCGGTACGCTGAGGCGATCGACTGGTCCAGCGGAACACGACGTGTGGCGAGCAGCGCGCTCCTGCCGCCGGGCAACGCCGGCCGCACGGTGCTCGCGGCGGCGGTCTGGCTCGCGCTTGCGACCGGGGCGTCCGCGGACGAGCGCGACCCGGGCGCGCAAGCCGCCGCGAGCCTGCCGTGCTTCGGCGCGGCCGCGCGCGACCCGGAGATCCCGTGCGTCAACCGCAAGCTGAACTTCGTGGCGGTCCCGACCCCGTACGACGCGCCGCTCGAGCCGAGCGCACCGTGTGAGCCCATCGAGAACGTCGCTCCGCCGGCCTGCGCGTTCGGGCCGCCGGCGCGGCGCTCGGTCTCGTCCGTGGCGCTACTGGGAGACAGCCATGCGATGGCCTGGCGAGCGGCGGTGGCGGTCGTCGCCGACGTCAAGCGCTGGCACGGCGTGTCGCTCACGCGCAACAGCTGCCCGTACACGTTCGCCAAGACGCGCGGGAACGGCCGCTGCAGAGGCTGGGCCGGCAGCGTGCGGCGCTGGCTGAAGGCGCACCCCGAGGTCAAGCAGGTGATCGTCGGCGCGAACTCCGGCTCGGGCGTCGTCGCCGAGGGCGGGCACACGCTGCGCACGACGAAGATCAACGGCTACATCAAGGCCTGGAAGGCGATCCCGCGATCCGTGCGCGAGATCTTCGTCGTACGCGACCCGCCGCACAGCAACACCAACACCGCCGACTGCGTCTCGGGCGCCATCGCCAAGCGCCGCAACCCGGCGCTGCGCTGCGCGCGCCCGCGCGAGCGCGCGCTGGAGATCGACGAAGCGGCCGTCGCCGCCGAGCGCACGGACTCCGAGCGGGTCAAGCTCATCGACCTGTCGGACTTCATGTGCGACGACAAGCGCTGCTTCCCGGTCGTCGGCGGAGCTCTCGTCATCAAGGACATCGGCCATCTCACGCGGACGTTCTCGCGTTCGCTGGGGCCGTTCCTCGGCCGCGCGATCTCGCGGCTGCAGGGGCCGCCAGCGCACGACCGCCGCGTGCTGGCGCCGGACTAGACTGAACGCGTCATGCAGCGCACGCGACAAGGCAGAGCCGGCGAGGTCCGGGCGGCAGACGAGGCGGCCAGCGGGCGCCCCAAGCAGCGGGCGTTCTGCATCGCCGCGCTCGAATCCGGCGACGACCTCAGCGAGCTGCGCGAGCTTCTGCGAACCGCCGGCGTCGCGGTCGTCGGTCAGATCGTCCAGCACCTCGAGCAGCCGCACCCGAACACGTACATCGGCCCCGGCAAGCTCCTCGAGGTCAAGGAGGCCGCGAAGCTCGCCGACGCGAACGTCGTCGTCTGCGACGACGAGCTGAGCCCGCGCCAGGAGCGCAACCTCGAGGAGGGGCTCGGCATGCCGGTCGTCGACCGCACGTCGGTCATCCTCGACATCTTCGCCGGGCACGCCCACAGCGCCGAGGGCAAGCTTCAGGTCGAGCTCGCGCAGCTCGAGTACAACATGGCCCGCATGCGCGGGCTGTGGACCCACCTCGAGCGCCTCGGGGCGAGCGCGGCGGCGCCCGGGATCGGCGCGCGCGGACCCGGCGAGTCGCAGATCGAGACCGACCGCCGGCTCGCTCGCAACCGCATCACGGCGCTGCGGCGCCGCCTGAAGGGCGTGAGCGCGTCGCGCGCGACGATGCGCGCCGAGCGCGAGCGCGCGCACCTCCCGCAGATCGCGCTCGCCGGCTACACGAACGCGGGCAAGTCGACGCTGCTGAATCGGTCTGACAGGCGCCGAGGTCGGGGTCCGCGACCGCCTCTTTCACACGCTCGACCCGACGACGCGCGAGCTGCGCATCCACGGCCGCCCGTACCTGCTGACGGACACCGTCGGCTTCATCCGCAAGCTGCCCCACCAGGTCGTCGACGCGTTCGCCGCGACGCTGCACGAGACGCGCGAGGCCGACCTCATCCTGCACGTCATCGACGCGTCCGCGCCCGAGGCCGAGCTGGCCGAGATGCTGCGGGCCGTCGACGAGGTGCTCGAGAACGTCGGCGCCGGCGACCGCCCGCGCTTGCTCGTGCTCAACAAGTCCGACGCGCTCGATGACGACCGGCGCACCGAGCTCGCGTTCACGCACCCCGACGGCATGCTGATCTCCGCGGCCACGGGGGAGGGGATCGAGGAGCTGGGCGAGCGCATCGAGGAGGAGTTCCGCCGCTCGCTGCGCTCGGTCGACCTGCTGCTGCCGTACTCCGACGGCGCGCGCCTCGCCGAGCTGCACGACGTCGCCGGCGACCTCGAGCGCACCGACACCCCGGAGGGCGTGCGCATCCACGCACGCTTGCCGGCGACGCTGGCCGAGCGCTACGCGCGCTTCTCGGTGAGCGAAGCCGGCACCGCCGCGTGACGAAGGGGGTGGATCCATCTGCGGTCCGCAGCGGACTGCAGACGACTCCACCCCTGGGCGTGCTGCGCGTTCGGCGGCTGGACTCGGCAGCACGCTTGCCGGTCCGCGCGCACGACGACGATGCCGGCTACGACCTGCACGCGCTCGAAGGCGCTCGCCTCGAGCCGGGCGCGCGCGCGAAGCTGCGCACCGGGATCGCGATCGAGCTGTCGCCCGGGCACGCCGGCCTCGTCCTCCCGCGCTCGGGCCTCGCCGCGCGCCACGGGATCGCGCTCGTCAACGCCCCCGGCCTCATCGACGCCGGCTACCGCGGCGAGCTGCAGGTGCTCCTCCTGAACACCGACCGCGACCACGCGTTCGAGATCGCCGCGGGCGACCGCATCGCCCAGCTCGTCATCGTCGCGGTCGCCGCGCCCGAGGTCGTCGAGGTCGACGCCCTCGCCGCATCGGAGCGCGGCGAGGGCGGGTTCGGCTCAAGCGGCACGTAGCCGCTGGGCCGTCGGGCGTCTTAGCTCGTGAACCCGAAGTTCTTCAGGTAGTCCGCCGCGACCTTCGCCTGCTCCTGCTTGTCGATGTCGACGCGGGCGTTGAGCTCCTGCATGATCTCCGCGGTCATGTACTTCTGGACGTCCGTGATGACCTTCTGACCCTCGGCACCGAGCTTCTTCGCCGCCGCGTCGCGGATCGTGAAGCTGATGTTGTACGGCGGGAAGACGCTCTTGTCGTCGTCGAGCACGACGTACTTGCCCGACGAGAGCGGACCGTCGGTCGTGAACACGAACGCGATGTCCGCGTCGCCGTTGTCGAGGATCTGGAACTTGTTCTCGCCCGGCAGGAACTTCTTGAACTTAAAGCCGTACGCCCGCTGCACGCCCAGCAGGCAGTCGATGCGCTGGCGGCACGCCGGGAAGCCGTTGACGACCATGTCCTGCGTCTTGCCTTCGAGGTCGGAGATCTTCGTCGGGTTGCCGAGCTCCGCGGCCTTCGCCTTCGTGATCCCCATGCGGTAGGTGTTCTCGAAGGGCGTCGTCGCCAGCGACGTGATCCCGACCTTCGCGTACGCCGCCTTGGACTGCTCGTAGGCCTGCGCCGGATCCTTCGGGACGTCGGCCACCTTGACCTTGAAGAACGCCGTCAGCGCCGTGCCGGTGTACTCGGGGTAGGCGTCGACCTCGCCCTCGCGCAGCGCCTTGTAGGCGATGAGCTCCGGACCGAGATCGATGTCCTTCTTGACGTTGTAGCCCGCGGCCTTCAGCGCCTGATAGTAGATCTCGCCGAGGATGTACTGCTCGGTGAAGTTCTTGGAGCCGACCGTGAGCGAGACGCTCGACGCGCCTTCGACGGGCTCGATCTTGTTGGCGGCCTTCTCGTCGGCCGAGATGTCCCCGGTGCTCGCGGGTGCCGTGGACTGCGCGGCAGGCGTCGACGTGTCGCCGCCCTCGTCCTCGTCGCCACATGCGGCGATGCCGATGGCGAGCACGAGGACGGCGAGTAGGGCGAACAGGGTGCGGATGCGAGTCACGGAACTTGCACTCTCCTTGTGGGTATGGGCTTCAGACGGGAGCGCCGGTCGCCGCGGGCGGCGATCTTCAGCCCCTTCGGAGTGACGAGCCGCTGGGCGAGGGCGAACCCCGCATCGGTCGTCAGGGTCAGGAATGCGACGGCGATGGCGGCGGCGATCATGCCCTCGGTGCCGTACACCTCCGGCGAGAAGATCGGCGTGCCGAGCGAGTCCAGACCGGCGCTCGGCGAGATGATCGCCGTCGCCAGCACGGTCACGACCGAGATCCGGATGCCGCCGAAGATCGTCGGCAGCGCCAGCGGCAGCTCGACCTGTCGCACGATCTGCAGCCCGCTGAGACCCTGGCCGCGCGCGGCGTCGACGAGCTCGGGATCGACCTGGCGCATCCCGACGTACGTGTTCGTGAGGATCGGCGGGATCGCCAGCAGCAGCAGCGCGAACGCGATGTTGCGAAAGCCGGTGCCGAGGAACGCGACGCAGAAGGCGATGATCGCGAGCGCCGGAACCGCGCGCCCGACGTTCGCGACGCCGACCGCCAAGAGCTCGGCGCGGCCGAGGTGGCCGAGCCACAGCCCGATCGGCACGGTGATCGCGATCGCGATGACGATCGCCAGGAACGAAACGGAGAAGTGGTTGGCCGCGAGGTGGCCCATCTCCGACAGGCCCCCGACCTGCACCGTGCCGGCCCCGGACTCGCGCGCGTGGAAGATGAAGCCGATGGCATCGGTGAACGGCGAGAGGATCGACGCCAGCAGCGTCATGACGGCACCGCCCGCCGCCACGGCGTCAAGGAGCGCTGGACCATGAGCACGATGAAGTCCAGCGTTGCCGCGAGCAGCGTCAGCAGCAGGCCGGCGAAGAGCACGTTGCCGCGGAACTCGATGTCCTGGTCGATGTTGGTCCCCAGGCCGCCGGCGCCCGCGAGGAAGGCGAACGCGGCGAGGCCGACGGTCGTGGCCGCAGCGATTCGCAACCCGGCCAGGATCTCGGGAAGCGCGAGCGGGAGCTCGACTGAAAACAAGAGCTGGCGGCTCGTCAGGCCCATGCCGCGCGCGGCGTCGACGGCGTGCGCGGGCACGCCGTTCAGCCCCGTGATGACGTTGCGGAAGATGATCACGAGCGTGTAGGCGGTCAGCGCGATGATCGCCGTGTCGTTGCCCCGGCCGGTGATCGGGAGCAGCAGCAAGAACGATGCGATGCTCGGGATCGTGTAGAGCGCGCTCGTGATGCCGGTGACGGGGGTGATGAGCCAGCGCTGGCGGTGGGCGAGCAAGCCGATGCTCAGCGCGATCGTGAAGCCGAGCGCGAGCGGGATGAGCGTGAGGTAGACGTGCTCGAGCAGCGGCGTCCAGTAGCGGTCCATGTGATCGAACACCCAGCCCGCGCAGATGCCGTTGTTGCCGGGACAGCCCGTCTCGCCGGCCCGGTCGCGCACAAAGCCGCCTTGGGCGAGGACGACGCCGGACAGGCTCACGGGTCGTCGGGGTCGTCGTGAGGTGGTGCCGACTCGGCGGCGACCGCGGGGCCGGCAGCCGCGATGGCCGCGGCGGCGGCCGCTCGCGCAGCGGGCCCGGCCACCTCCTCGCGGGCATGGCCGATCGCATGCGAGATCGCCTGGATCGAGAGCGCGCCGACGACGTGCCCGCGGGCATCGACCACCGGGCCGTACATCGACTCGCGCGCCAGCAGGTCCGACAGCGCGTCGCGCAGGATGTCGTCGAGCTCGACGACCGGCTCGGCCGGCGACCTCAGCTCAGGCCGGACGCGCTCGCCGGTGAGGCCGCGCTCGGACAGCCAGCCGAGCGGCCGCCGCTCCTCGTCGACGAGCAGCGCGATGTCGAGGTCGGCTTCCCCGAGACGGGCACGCACCTCGGTCGTCGACTCGCCGGCGCGGCACGTCGCGACCGTCCACAGATCGATGTCGCGCACGCGCTGCAGCGCCAGCCGCTTGAGCGCGCGGTCGGCGCCGACGAAGTCTTCGACGAACGGGTTGGCCGGCGCCGTGAGCAGCTCGGCCGGCGGCGCGTACTGCGCGAGCTTGCCGCCCACCTGCATGACCGCGATTCGATCGCCCATCTTGATCGCCTCGTCGATGTCGTGGGTGACGAACACGATCGTCTTGCGCAGCTCGGCCTGGAGGCGCAGGAACTCGTTCTGCAGCCGCTCGCGGTTGATCGGGTCGATCGCTCCGAATGGCTCGTCCATGAGCATGACCGGGGGATCGACGGCGAGCGCCCGCGCCACGCCGACGCGCTGGCGCTGGCCGCCTGAGAGCTGTGACGGATAGCGGTCGCGGACCTCGTCAGGGTCGAGCCCGATGAGCTCGAGCAGCTCGTCGACGCGTGCGGTGATCCGCGTGCGCTTCCAGCCGAGCAGCGCCGGGACCGTCGCGATGTTCTCGCCGATCGTGCGGTGCGGAAACAGCCCGATCTGCTGGATGACGTAGCCGATGTTGCGGCGCAGATCCTCGGGCTTTCGCTCCTTGACGCTGCGCCCGCCGAGCAGGATGTCGCCGGAGGTGATGTCGATCATCCGGTTGACCATCCGCATGGCCGTCGTCTTGCCACAGCCCGACGGGCCCACGAGCACGCAGATCTCCCCGGCGGGGACCTCGAGCGACAGGCCGTCGACTGCGGGCGACGCGGTGCCGGGATAGCGCTTCGTGACGTCCCGGAACTCAAGTGGCTCAGCCGACGAGCGAGCGGACTGCGCCTGCACGGGGGCGATCCTACCCGCCAGCCCCGCCGGCAAGCTCCTCTTGCGGGCGCGGGCACGCACGGGTAGGGGTGTCCTGCACCCCGGGGCGGCCTTCCCGTACCCGGCCGCGGCTACGATCGGCTGGGTGCCGATCGACCAGCAGCGTCGGCTGCGAGATGCCGCGACCGCGGCGCACGCCGCGCAGGAGCGCGGCGATCCGTGGGCGGCGAGCGAGGCCTGGCGCCGCTACGTGCTGATCGAGGACGCGCTGCGCGACCCGCAGGAGCTGCTGGACGAGGGTGTCGCGCTCAGCAAGGTGGCCATCGACCTCTTCCAGCAACGGTGAACGACTTCGCCGCGGCGCTGCGCGACCTCAACGAGGCGGGCGTCCGCTACGTCGTCGTCGGCGGGCTCGCGGTCATCCGCCACGGTGCGGTCCGCGCGACGAAGGGCGTGGATGTTGCGGTCGCGATGAATTCCGCGAACCTCATGTGCCTGGTCGCGCTCGTCGAGCGCTGGCAGGCCACGAACCCCGACGGCACGCCGCTTCGCTGCGGCGATCTGCGCGCGGGCGGCGCGCTGGCCCTGCGCACACCGCACTGCTTCGTGGACATCCTGTCCGAGCAGCTCCTCCCGGCTGCGTTCGCCGACGTGCTCGCCCGCTGTGACCGCAAGCGGATCGACGGCGTGGAGGCGCCGATCTGCTCACTCGCCGATCTCGTCGCGATGAAGCGAGCAACCGGGCGCGGCAGCGACGAGGTGGATCTCGAGCGCCTGCGCGAGGCGCACGGTGAGCTGCCGGGCGATCGATCGCCAGGTGCGGACGGCTTTACGGGATCCTCGTCGCCCTTGAACGCGGGATGGAGACCTCTTCCGATGTCCTGCCGGACGACGCCGACATCGTCATCGCAGCAATCACTGCGTCCGAGCTTCTCGTGGGCACCGAGCTCGCAGACAGCCGGCACCGGGTCACCCGGCAAGCGACGGTCGACGCGATCACGACACGCCAGCGACCGGTGGAGAAAGCCCGCCATCCAGCGATCAAAGTCACAGGCCGAGCTCGGCCCCGTCACCTTG
>CAWEOF010000035.1:0-8562 GCA_963810605.1 uncultured Actinomycetes bacterium | reverse complement strand
TGAGGACCGCTCGCTCGGGATCGCTTGGGTAGGTGTCGCGACTGCGATCGGCCGTTCGCACGGTACGGCTGCGGTTGGCTGCGCGATTGAGTTGCGCGCTCGACGTCGGCAAGCAGAGCATGGCGGGCTCCGTCGGGCTGGTCGTGACGGTTGACCTTCTGTCACGGGAGCGCGGGCACTACGATGCGCAGCGTGTTCACCCGCGTCGACCATATCGGCGTCGCCGTCGAGGACATCGACGCGGCGCTGGCGCTGTATGAGCGCGACTACGCGATGACGCTCGTGCACCGCGAGGTTGTGGAGTCCCAGGGGGTCGAGGCCGTGCTGCTCGACGTCGGCGAGAACCACGTCGAGCTGCTCGCGCCGCTGGGGCCGGACACGCCCGTCGGCAAGTTCCTCGCCAAGCGCGGACCCGGGATGCACCACGTCGCCTACCAGGTGACCGACATCGAGGCCGCGCTCGCGTCGCTGCGCGAGGCCGGCATGCGGCTCATCGACGAGACGCCGCGCGTCGGCATCCGCGGGTCGCTCGTCGCCTTCCTGCACCCCAAGTCCTCGGGCGGGGTACTCACCGAGATCGTCCAACCTGCGAAGGGACACTGACACCCACATGGCTCTCCAGCGCGTCACGATCGGCTTCACCGGCACCCAGGTTCTCGGGGTGCGCCTCGAGGAGGCCGACCTCGACGGGCTACTCGAGGCGCTCGCCTCCGGCGACTGGCACGACCTCACCGTCGACGACGGCACGATCCGCCTGAACCTCAGCCAGGTCATCTACGTGCGCACGAACCTCGACGAGCACAAGGTCGGCTTCGGCGCCGGCGGATAGCGCTTCCGGCGACCGGCCGCGACGCCTCGGGTGCAGAACCTCGCCCGCGCCGCCGGCGACGAGCGCCGGGTTGACGGACTCGATCGCGACGAGCTCGCGCAGGAGGTCGACCGCCGGCACCTCAGTCGGGCAGCGCGCGCATGATGAACGGCCCGAGCGTCGCGGAGAACGCCGGCGTGACGTGCGTCTCGTCGCGATGCACGAGCGCGCCGCCGACGACGGGGAAGCAGCGCCGCGCATTGCAGGATCGCGACGTCAGATCGATGAGCTGGACGCGGTCGGAGCGCATGTCACGGGCCGCGGCGGCGAGCAGGTCGGGCGCCGGCAGGGCCAGCCGCCGCGAGCGCGCGCAGTCCGGGCCGGGCGGCCGGCTCGCCTGCAGCGCGCGGGTGACGCAGCGCAGGTGCCCGGGAGCGTCGTACGGCGTGTCGCGGATGACGACGACCCGCCCCACGACGTTCAGGAGCGCCGCGATCTCGTCGCGGTAGCCCGCGCGCGCGGTCTGGGCCATCGTCTGGCCGGGCGTCGTCTTGACCTCCGCGGTGGTGTGCGTCGAGAGGAAGACCGTGCCGACGCCGGGGTGCGCGGCGAACCAGTCCAGCACGTCGCGGTTCCAGGCCGCGCAGGCGATCGAGCGGGCCCGCGTCGGCAGGATCGGCTGCGCCTTCGTCGCCGGGCAGGCCGCCACCAGCATCGACAGGCCGCGCCAGCGCCGGGCGAGCGTCAGCACATGCAGGCCGGTCTTCAGCGCCGCGGCGTGGCTGTCGCCGACGAGCGCGAACGTCTCGGTGGCCGCATCGGGCCCGGTGCCGAACGCGCAGACGGAGATCGGCGTGAGCGTTCGCGTGTCGCAGAACGGGTCGAGGGTGCCCGCGGCGCGACCGGGCGGCGGCTCGACGGCGAGGCGCAGGTCGGGGTTGCGACACGGCCGCGCTCGGTCGCGCGCGGCGGCGCCGAAGCACGGCACGACGCCAAGCAGCCCCAGGCGGGCTGCGATCGCGTCGGCGTCGGGCACGCGATCGATGCACGCCTGCGCGCATGAGCCGGCGTCCGTCCACTCGGTCTGCAGCCACCACGAGTACGGGCCGATCCGAAGGCCGGCGGCGGCGGGCAGGAACGTCGCTTCGAGGACGCTCTTGCGCGGGCGCTGGATCGTCGCGCCGATCTTGCGGGTCACGCCCGGCTTGGAGCCCGCGCGCAGCGGCGTGTAGGTGAGGACCGGATGGCCGTCCGCGAAGGTCATGCAGACGCGCCCGTGCGCGGTGGCGGGGACGCCGCGCGCGAGCATGAGGCAGACGACGCGACCGGGCATCGCGGCGAGGTCCGCGGCCTTCCAGTTGCCGGGCGTCGTGACGCGCAGGATCATCCGCACGTCGCGGTGGACGAGCGTGGCGTCGAGCACGTCGAGCGGGCTCGAGCCCGCGTCGCGCGGGTCGGTGCGCACGCTCTCGGCCACCGTCACGCCGACGGCTTGCGGTTCGATCTGCGGCGTGGCCCCGAACGACAGCGCGATCGTCGTGCCGAGCGCGACCGCCAAAAGGAGTACGGCCCAGCGAGCGACTCGCCAGGGGCGGATTCGGAACGCCATCTCCGGACGATTCATAGAAGCCGAGCCGGACGGAAGGCGAGATCCGCCGCGCACCCGCTCACCGGACGCGATACCCGGCCTCGTCGCTGAACTGCCTCATCCCGTCCTCCTCGCTGAAGCCCGGATGCTAGTAGTGGGCCGGGGTGTGGGCGTTCTAACCCCGGGGTGCCTCGCGACGAGCGCCCGCCAGCCGCACGATGTTCTGGAGCAAACGTCCAAAGGAGTCCCACATGCTCACCCCCCACAAGACCATCGCTGTCCTCGTCGCCGCCGCGGCACTCACCGCCGGCGGCGTCTCCATCGCCGCCGACACGGCGACCCAACTGACGGTCGAGCCGCTGGCCTCGCTGCAGGCCGGCGACACGTCGCCCTTCGACGCCGCCGGCGTCAAGGCGATCCGCCGCGGCAAGGCGATCCCGGCCGGCTATGTGCTCGTCGGCCAGAAGGTCACGAACACCCGCGGCGTCCCCGGCGCGGGCGCGGCGCTGTACTTCCGCTGCCCCGACGGCAAGCGCCTGAAGACGTTCGGCACGACCGGAGCGCGCGGCCTCGCGTCCGCCGACCGCCCGTATGTGAACCACAAGTCCACCTGGGTCCGCTCGGCCCCGGGCGTGAAGGGCCAGGCGGTCACGGGCTCCGCGTACGCAGTCTGCCGCTGAACGCCGCGGCGCTCGGCGCGGACGCGGGGCGCACTACAGCTCCCGCCGCGCCAGCGTCAGCAGGCGTTCGTTGGCCTTCGCGCGCAGCGAGCGGTCGCGCCAGCGATCGAGATCGATCTCCTCGGAGTTCGCGAGGTCGCGCTCGAACTGGTCGTCGAGCGCGGTCGTGAACGACTCCGACGACACGCAGAGCGTCGCCTCGTCTTGCAGCTGGAACGAGCGGTTGTCGAAGTTCACCGAGCCGATCGACGTCCAGCGGCGGTCGATCGTCAGCGTCTTGGCGTGCAGCATCGTCGGCGAGTACTCCCAGATGCGCACGCCGCACGCGAGCAGCTCCTCGTAGGCGCCGCGGCCGGCCTTGCGCACGAACGCCTTGTCGATGTGCTCGCCCGGCACGAGCACCCGCACCGCGACGCCGCGCTCGGCCGCGTCGCACAGCGCCTCGATGAACGCGGGGCGCGGGGCGAAGTAGGCCGCCGTGAGGTTCAGCCGCTCGCGCGCGCAGGCGATCGCGAGGAAGTACAGCGCTTCGACGTTCGTATCGCCGACGCCCGCCGACGAGCGCACGAGCTGCATCGTGCAGCCGCCGTCGATCGGCTCGATGTCCGGCAGGTACTTGGGTCCGACGAGGACGTCGCCCGTCGCCTCGAGCCAGTTCTCGGCGAACGCGCCCTGCAGCCCGCGCACGACCGGCCCGCGGACACGAACGTGGTTGTCGCGCCAGTGGTCGGGATCTTGGGCGTGGCCGGTCCACTCGTCGGCGATCCCGACGCCGCCGATGAGGCCGACGCGGCCGTCGACGATGCAGAGCTTGCGGTGCGTGCGGTTGTTCAGGCGGCGGACCGCGTAGGGCTTGGGCGGCCGGAAGATCGCGAGGTTCGCGCCGGCGTCGCGCATCTGGCGGGTCAGCTCGCGGCCCATCTTCGCGCTCCCGACGGCGTCGAACAGGACGTTGACCTCGACGCCCGCCGCCGCGCGCTCGCACACCGCGTCGGCGACCTCGCGGGCGATCTCGCCGTGCCAGTAGACGTAGGTCAGGAGGTTCACGGACTCCTGCGCCGACGCGATCGTCTCGATCATGGCGGGGAAGATCTCGTCGCCGTTGATGAGGATCTCGGCGCGGTTGCCGGGCGCGATCGGCGAGCTCGTGATCGCTTCGGTGGCGCGCTGGAACGCGGCCGATCCGGCATCGAGCTCGTCGCCGTGCAGCTCGTAGCCGTCGCCCTGCTCGCGGCGATGGCGCAGCGACTCGCTCGCGTACCACGCGAGCGAGAGGACCCCGATCGCCGCCGGCCAGCGCTTGTTCATCGCGCGACGACCCGAAAGCCGCCGGGACGCAGCGTGAAGTGCGCCGGCTCGCACGGGCAGACCTCCCCATCGACGTTGAACGTCGGCGAACGGCCCTCCACGCCGACATCGATCGTCGCGCCGCGGTGGTGGGCGACATCCGCCTGCTCGACGAGCGTTCCGCGGCGCATGCCGACCGCCCGGCGCGCGAGCCCCAGGCGCGAGCCGGCCGGCACGACCGCGACGTCGAGCTGCCCGTCGGTGGCATCGGTGCCGCCGATCTCGCTGCCTCCGCCGAACGCGCCGGTCGCTCCGACGACGACCTGCCACGCGGGGCCTTCCCAGCAGTCGCCGCCGTCGCAGCACACGCGGTAGCGCAGCGGCTTGGCCGTCGCCGCGGCTTTGAGCGCCCCGACCGTGTAGGCGAGCGCGCCGAGGCGCGACTTATGCGGGCGGGCCTCTTGCGCGGCGATGACGGACAGGCCGGTCGCCGCAGCGTTGACGAACGGCCGGTCGCCGGCGAGGGCGAGCTCGGCGTGGCGGGTCGGCGCGGCTGGATCGCGCGCCAGCGCGCACGCGTCCTCGATGTCGAGCGACAGGCCCTGCGAGCGAGCGAAGTCGTTCGCCGTGCCCGCCGCGACGACCGCCAGCGGGACCCCCATGTCCGCCGCGATGAGCGCCGCCAGCCCGATCGACCCGTCGCCGCCGGCGACGACGATCCGGTCGGGCGGTCCGTCCTCGCTCAGCTCGGCGCGAGCCTTCGCCAGCCCTTCGGCATCGAGCCCGCCCCCTTCGGAGGCGAGATCCTGGATCGCGGTCACCCCGACCTGTGCGCCGTCGGCACCGAGCAGCTCGGCGAGGCGCTCCGGTGCGGGCGCCGTGCCCGACTTCGGATTGGCGACGAGGGCGAGGCGCACCAGAGCATCATGCCTCGTGTCGCTCGGGGCGAAACTCGGACGTGCGTCGATCTACTCGGCCCCGGGCCGATCGGATCGACACGCGGCGACCGCCGGGCGACCGCGACACGGGGGCTGCGACCGCTCACCGGGGTAGTACACCAGGTCAGTCGCGCCGGCCTTCTATCGTTGCCGCCCGTGTCCGCCGCACCCTCGCCTCCCCTTGCCGCCGATCCCGCCGCCCGCCGCTCGCTGCGCGCCCGCCTGCGCGGCGGTCCGATCGCGCGGGCGATCGCCCTGGTCGACGTGCGTCTGTACCGCCTGCTGCGCGAGGACGCGCAGAGCGCGCGCTTCGAGGCACCCATCCGCCGCTTCTCGAGCCTCGGCGAGCATGCGGGCATCTGGCTCGCGCTCGGCGCGACCGGCGCCGCGGTCGACGCGCCGCGGCGCGGGCGCTGGCTGCGCGCGGCCGGCGCGGTGGCGACGGCCTACCTCCTCAACACCGCGCTGAAGCTCGTCGTGCGGCGCAAGCGCCCGCACCTCGAGAAGCTGCCGGCGCTGATCTCGACTCCGACGTCGCTGAGCTTTCCGAGCGCGCACGCCTCGTCGTCGTTCGCCGCGGCGCGCGCGTACTCGGCGTTGATCCCGGGAGCTCCGCTGTACGCGGTCGCGACCGCGATGGCGCTCTCGCGGGTGTACCTCGGCGTGCATTACCCGTCGGACATCGCCGCCGGTGCGCTGCTCGGCACGGCCGTCGGCGCGGCGGGACGCCAGTGAAGGTCGGCATCGTCGGCATGCCCAACGCGGGCAAGTCGTCGCTCTTCAACGCGCTGACGAACGCCGGCGTCGAGGCGGCGAACTACCCGTTCACGACGATCGAGCCGAACGTGGCGGTCGTCGCGGTGCTCGACGAGCGGCTGGACCGCGTCGCCGCGCTGCTCGGGGCGTCGAACATCGTGCCGGACACGGTCGACTTCCACGACATCGCCGGGCTCGTCGCCGGCGCCCACACGGGCGAGGGGCTCGGCAACCGCTTCCTCGCGAACATCCGCGAGACCGACGCGCTCGTCCACGTCGTCCGCGCGCACACCGACCCGAACGTCATCCACCCCGACGGCCGGGTCGACCCGATGGCCGACATCGAGACCATCGAGACCGAGCTGATCTTCGCCGACCTCGAGCAGGCCGAGCGGCGCCACGCACGGGTCGTGCGCGACGCGCGCGGCGGCGAGCGCGCGGCGGTCGCCGAGGAGGCGTGGCTGCGCGAGCTCATCGAGGCGCTGCACGCCGGCAAGCCCGCCCGCACCGTGGCGCCCCCGAAGGACGCTCCCCACGCGCTGCGCGACCTCGGCCCGCTGACGGCCAAGCCCGTGCTCTTCGTCGCCAACGTCAACGAGGGCGACGACGACGTGCCCGCCGCCGTGGCGGAACACGCCGCCGCCCAGGGCGCCGGTGCCGTCGCGATCTCCAGCCGCATCGAAGCCGAGCTGGCCGAGCTCGAAGACGAGGACGCCGCGGAGATGCGCGCGGACCTCGGCGTGTCGGAATCCGGCCTGCAGCGCGTCGTCGGCGGCGCGTTCGCGCTGCTCGAGCTCATCGCGTTCTTCACGGCCGGCGAGGCGAAGCCCGCGCAGTCCTGGCACCTGCGGCGCGGCCTCACCGCGTGGCACGCGGCCGGCCAGATCCACTCCGACATCCAGAAGGGCTTCGTTCGCGCGGAGGTCGTCGGCTGGGACGAGCTGCTGGACGCCGGCGGCTACTCCGGCGCCCGCGACCGCGGGACGCTGCGCCTGGAGGGCCGCGACTACGCGATGCGCGACGGCGACGTCCTCACGGTGAAGTTCACGCCGTAGGGCGCGCGCTTACCGGGCCGCTCAGATGAGGAGGCCCTGGACGAGCAGGACGCCCAGGACGAGGACGCCGGCGCCGCCCGCGCGCTTGCCCCAGCCCAACTTGCGGTCGTCGCCGTCGCGAGCGAAGAGGCCGGCGATGGACAGGGCGAAGCCAGGCAGCGACAGCAGGACGAAGCTGTTGGCGAGGAAGTCGTGGGCGTTCTCGTTCATCGTCGCGATCAGCAGGGCACCGCTGGCGGTCGCGACGAAGAGCATCAGCACGAGCTCGAGGAGTCCCGTCGGCAGCACGCGGTGCAGCCTCGCCGAGTTGGGGAAGCGCTCGGCGAAGACCGCGAGGATCTGCGGGACCGCGAACATCGCCGCGCCAACCCATAGCTGCCACGACGATCCGACGATGACGTACGCCAGGAAGACGAAGATCGTCGTCTTGAGTGCGCTCGAGCCGAGCCGCTGAAACGCGCCGGGATCGGATAGCTCGCTCGGCGCGGCTCGCTCCAGGCGCTTGGGATACAGGTGCGCGGCGATGGTCTCGATGGTCATCCTGATCACAAGCGCCACGATCACCGCGATCGCTCCCGCGTTCGCGTAGTCCGCGATCGGGAGCTGCTTGCCGGCGAGCCCCGGCAGCGCCTGCATGATCTTCTGAACCGCCCAGCCGCCGATAAGTGCGGCGATGACGAAGTCGGCGGCGCGGTCCCAGCTCTGCGCGGCTCCCGCGGCCGCGGGGCGGCGCAGGGGGCGGGCCGCGCCGGCCAGGACCGGGACGACGCACCACAGCGCCGCGAGGCCGAGCATCAAGCGGACGTCGTCGCTCGACTGCACGCTGCCGCCCGCGGCGATCCCGATGAAGAACGTCAGCACCGCGACCATGCCCGCGCCGGCGTCGATGATCGAGGCGATCGCGATGAGGATCGTCAGCACGGCCGAGGGCGGAACCGCCTCGCCGGCGCTGCTGCGGACGGCGAGGATCCCGAGCACGAGGCCCATGAACGGCACGATCTGCGACGCAGAGCCGAAGATCGACCGCATCGCGGTGCCATCGCCGACGAGCCGGGCGATCAACGGCGATCGCGGCGCGAGTCGCGTACCGAGGTAGACCGCCAGGGCGTCGACCGCTTCCGTGCCGGGCCAGCGGAACGTTTTCGAGCCGTCGCCGACGGCAACCGGTTCGAGATGCTCGACGTCGACGCCCGAGTAGTCGAGGTCGAAGGTCGGCGCCTCCTGGTCGCCGCTTCCGGAGGCGCCCGCGCTGCCCGCGCCGGGGCCGTCGGAGGTGCCCGCGCCGGTGCCGCCGGAGATGCCCGTGCCGCCCGCGCCCTGGGCGGCGCGGCCGGTGAGCGCCAGACCGCCGGCGCTCGAAGCGAGCTGCAGGAGCGAGAACATGGCGACGAGAATCGCGATCGTCTCCACCGGATCGCTGCGCGCGTCGTACGCCGCGTAGCGGGATTTG
>CAWEOF010000034.1:0-57200 GCA_963810605.1 uncultured Actinomycetes bacterium | reverse complement strand
CTCGCTGCGCTGCCCGCAGCGCGTCCTGGACGCGGCGCGCGCGGTCGTCGAGCCGATCGCGGATCGCATCGCGACGCCGGTCTGCGGCGGACCGGGCGGCACGGTGCGCTTCTGGCGCGCGGCGGACGAGCGCGCGCAGGCGCAGGCCGTCGCGGCCGAGGTCGAGCGGCTCGTGCGCGACGGCTGCAAGGCCGAGCGCATCGGCGTGCTCGTGCGCTCGCTGCGCGACGAGGGCCGCGACGTCGCGGTCGCCTTCGAGGAGCGCGCGATCGGCTTTCGGACGGTCGGCGAGGCCGACTTCTTCGCCCGCGCCGAGGTGCGCGACGTCCTCGCGTGGCTGCGGCTGCTCGCCGACCCCAACGATGCCGGCGCCGTTGTGCGCGCGCTCGGCCGGCCGCCGGTCGGGCTGCGCTCGGTCGACCTCGCGCGCTGCGTGCAGATCGCGCGGCGGCGCAAGCTCGACATGGTGTCGGCGCTCGTCGCGGCGACCGAGTCGCCGCAGCTCGAGTACGAGGCGCGCGAGCGCATCCACGCGTTCCTGCGCCTGTACCGCGAGTCGGTCGCCACGCTGGACTCCGATCGCCCGGACCTCTTCCTGCACCGCCTGATCGAGCGCCTGGGCCTGCGCCGCCAGCAGGTCTTCAGCGCGCACGCCGACGTCGTCGAGCGGTTGCTGCACCTCGCGCGGCTGGGCGAGCTCGCGAGCTCCTATGCCCGCCGCGCGCCGAACGCGACGCCGCGCGACTTCGCGCGCTACGTCGCGGCCGTCGCGGAGACCGAGCTGCGCGACGAGGATGGCGCGCCGCCGCGGTCGGGAGCGGTGCAGGTCATGGCGCTCGACGCGGCCGCCGGGCGCGAGCTCGAGCACGTCTTCGTCCTCGGGCTGGCCTCCGCGCGGATGCCCGGCGGGCGGTTGCGCGCGGCGGAGCCGATCCCCGACGCGCTGCTGCGCGAGGAGCTCGGGCCGGACGACCGCGCCGCGCACGTCGCGTCGATGCGGCGGTTGCTGCACACGGCGATGACCCGTTCGAGCGGCGGCCTCGTGCTCGCTTACCCGGCGCGCGCCGCGAGCGGTGCCCTGCAGCCGCCGTCGCCGTTCGCCGAGGAGGCGCGCGCCGCGGTCGGCGGCGAATGGGAGGACCTCGAGGAGGAGCTGTTCGGCCCCGCGGAGGCGTTGCACGCGACGTTCCAGGCGCTGCGCGACGAGCTGCTCGCCGGCCTGCCGAAGGTCGCGAAGGGGCTGGGCGAGCTGCGCTTGGACACGGACCTCGACGTCACGCACGCGGTCGTGCGCTACCTCGAGCTCGTGAAGCTCGCCGCGCTGCTGCAGCGCCCGCCGGGACAGTCGGTGGCCGAGGCGCTCGCGCCGGTGAACGAGCGCTTGGCGGCATCCGTCTCGCCGATGCAGCGCGAGGTGCTGCAGACCTCGACGCTCGACGAGCTGCTGCTCGACGCCGAGCGCGACGACCGTGCTCGAGCTGCCGCCCGCGCGGCGCGCGCGGAGCCGTCGCTCGTCGCGTTCCTGCCGCGCCGCGGTGCCGGCCTCATGCTGTCGGCGTCGGACATCGAGACCTACCGCGCATGCCCCCTGCGCTACAAGTTCGCGCGCGTGCTGCGGGTGCCGCAGGAGCCGACGATCAACCAGCGCTTCGGCATCCTCGTGCACCAGGTGCTCGAGCGCTGGCACCAGGGTCCGCCGTCCGCGGACCTGCTCGGCCTGCTCGACGGCGCCTGGCCGAAGCACGGCTTCGGGGACTCCGACGAGGAGCGCCAGCTACGGGCCAAGGCGACGGCGTCGCTGATCCGCTACGAGCGGCGGATCGCCGACGAGCCCGTCGAGCCGGTGTGGTTCGAGCGCGCGTTCGCGTTTCGGATGGGCGCGCACACGCTCCGCGGCCGGGTCGACCGCGTCGACCGGCTCGCGGACGGCAGCTATGAGCTCATCGACTACAAGACGGGCCGCCCGCGCTCGGTTGCGGCGCTGAAGGAGGACGTGCAGCTCTCGCTCTACGCCGTCGGCGCGCGCGAGGCGTGGAAGCTCGACGCCGCCCAGCAGGCCTACCTCTACGTGCTCGACGACGAGAAGGTGCGCGTCCCGACCGACGAGATCGACGCGGCCTGGATCGCCGACACGGTCGAGGAGGTCGGCGCCGGCATCCTCGCGCAGGACTTCGAGCCGACGCCGTCGCACACCGCCTGCTCGATGTGCGACTTCCGTATCGCGTGCCCGGCTTCTGAGCGATGAGTATCCGCCGCGCCATCCCAGTCGTCGTGACCGAGGACCCCGCCGGGACCCGCGCGTTCTACGTGGGCTTCCTCGGCTTCCGCGTCGGGATGGAGCAGCCGGGCTTCCTCATGCTCGTCTCGCCGAGCGAGCCGACGACGCAGGTCATCGTCGCGTGGCACACCGAGGGTGCGATGGATCCGTCGGTGGCGCGCGTGGACATCTCCGTCGAGGTCGCGAATGTCGACGAAGCGCACGCGGACGCGCTCGCACGCGGCCTCGAGATCGTCTACCCGCTGACCGACGAGCCATGGGGCATCCGCCGGTTCTTCGTGCGTGAGCCGAGCGGGACGGTCGTCAACGTCGCGACCCACATCGGGGATCTGGACTGACGTACCGGGCGGCCCCGCCCGCCCGCCGCAAGAAGCCGGACGCAGCTCGCATGCGCCCGAAACGCCCTGCGGGACGGTGGTGTGGCGAAAAACGTCCAGCATGTGGACGTTTTTCGCCAGACCCCCTCTCGGGCGGAGCGCCGGCTCCCCGGACTCACAGGTTTATGGCCCGGGTCCGGGCCGATCGTCGCGGCGGCGGCCCGAGCTGGCGGCTGACAGTGCGCGGAGGACGGCCAGCGCATCCGCCCCGCGGCCAGCCGGGACGAAGACATCCAGTGTGGCGAGCAGGACCGCGAGGTCGCGCTCGCCGGTCAGCGCTCGGGACCCTGCTGCTTGAGGAAGCGCTGAAACTCGGAGGCGATCGCGTCGCCGGAGGGCAGGTCGCCGGGTCCGAGCGAGGTCGTGTCCGTGCCGGCGGCCTCCTCGAGGCGCTCGACGAACGCCTGCACCTCGGGGTCGGACTGCACGGCGCGCGATACCTGGCGCTCGTAGTCGCCCGTCGCGTTCTCGAGCTCGGTCGCGTCGACCGACACGGCGACGAGTCCCTCGATCTTGCGCACGAGCGCGAGCGCCGCCTTCGGGTTCGGCGCGGCGGCGACGTAGTGCGGGACGCTCGCCCACAAGCTGGCCGACGGCAAGCCCGCGTCGCTGCACGCGGTGTGCAGGACGCCGACGATCCCCGTCGGGCCCTCGTAGGTCGTCTCCGCGACGCCGAGCTTCTCGACGAGCCCGGCGTCGGACGCCAGGCCGGTGATCGAGACCGGATGCGAGTGCGGGACGTCGGCGAGCAGCGCGCCCATCGTCACGACGAGCTGGGTCCCGAGCGCCTCCGCGAGATCGATGATGTGGCGGCAGAAGGAGCCCCAGCGCATCGAGGGCTCCGGACCCTGCACGAGGATGAGGTCGCGCGGGGCCCGCGGCACGCGCGCGGCGAAGATCTCGATCCCCGGCCAGGTGATCTCGCGCTTGCCGTCGTCGCCGAAGCTGATCTGGGGGCGGGTGGACTGGAAGTCGTAGAAGTCCTCCGGATCGATCCGCGCGAAGCGCTCGGCGTTCAACGACTCGCCGATGAAGGTCAGCGCGGCCGATGCCGCGTCGCCGGCGTCGTTCCAGCCGCTGAACGCACAGATGATCGCTGGGGCGCGAAGTCCGTCGGGACGGCTCTCCCAGATCAGAGGCTGCATCCGATTCAAGGTACATCATGGGCCGATGCTGTCGACCACCGTTCTAGCCGGCCACCGATGACGGTCGCGTCGCTGCGCCCCGGCCAGGAGGTCGACGGGATCTTCGCGTGCACCCGCAAGGACCGGCTCATGTCGCGCGGCGGGACGCCGTACCTCGCCGTCGAGCTGCGCGATCGCACCGGGGCGGTCCAGGCCCGTGCGTTCCGCGACGCCGACGTCCTGTCCGGGCGCTTCGAGCGCGGCGACGTCGTGCATGTCGCCGGTCGCGTCGAGCGCTTCCGCGACGAGTTGCAGGTCGAGCTGCGGACGATCGCCCGCGCCCGGGCGAGCGACATCGATCCGGCCGCGTTCCTCCCAGTCGCCTACCGCGACCTCGACGAGCTCGACGGCTTCCTCGAGCACTTGGCGCGCGAGGTCCACGACGCCGGCCTGACGGCGCTGCTGCACGCGCTCCTCGAGGACGGTGCGATGCGCGAGCAGTGGCGCCGCGCGCCGTGCACGCGAAACGGCCACCACGCCTACCTCGGCGGCCTGCTCGAGCACACGGTCGCCGTCGGAACGCTCGCGCTCGAGGCCTGCCAGCTGCATCCGCGCCTGGACTCCGACCTGCTCATCACCGCGGCGCTCGTCCACGATCTCGGCAAGACGCGCGAGTTCACCTACGGCGCGGAGATCGGCGTCACCGACGCCGGGCGCCTGCTCGGCCACGTCGAGCTCGGGCTCGCGCTCCTGCGCGACCGCGCGGCCGGGCTCGACGCGCTCGACAGCGCGCGCTTCATCGCGCTCGCGCACTGCGTTCTCACGCACCACGGTCCGGACAGCGCGCCGGGCCGGCGCTTCGGCTCGGCGGAGGCGCTCGCCCTGTACCGCCTCAACGCGCTCGACGCATCGGTCAAGGAGGCGCTCGAGCACGGGCTCGGGCCGCGAAGCTTTCCCTGAGGATGCCCTCGGGCCGTTAGGTTGCGGCGCATATGTTGCGCGCCGCTCTGCTGCCGTCGGTCGCATTGCTCGCGCTGCTGGGCCGCGGCGATGGCGCGTCGGCGTCGCGCACGGTCATCGCGGTGGATGGCGAGGTCCGCGCGCTGGCGTTCGGCGGCGATGCGCTCATCGTCGCGCGCGTGCGTCCGCGCCGGGGCCTGGTGCTCGAGCGCCACGTCGTCGGCGCACCGGTCCAGACCATCATGGCCACCACGTTGGATAAAGACAGCGACTACGACGCCCGGGTCTTGCTCGCGGCATCCCCGCAGGCGATCGCGCTGAGCTCGCGGCCCGGCTTCCTGCAACGCGGCCCGAGCAGCGTCGCGGTGGGCTCGTCGCTCGGTCCGCTGCGCGAGGTCGCGAGGTGTTCCAGGCCGCTGACCGTCGCCCCGGTCGCTGTCGCCGGCTCGCGGATCGCATGGCGAGAGGGCGGCTGCGGCGACGCTGGCTCGGCGCCGAACCGCGGGACGCCGTCGGAGCTCGTGATCGGCGATGCAGACCCGAGCGCACCGCTGCGCCGCATCGCGCTGAGCCCGAACAGCGTGCCCGTGGCGCTCGTCCTCGCGCCGGGCGACACGGGTCTCGCAGGGATGCTGCGACCGCCATTCGGGCAGGACGCCGAGCTCTTGGCGTTCTCCGCGGCGGGGCCGGGCGCCGCGATCGCCGCGGATCGCAACCGCGTCCTGGCACCCGTCGCAATCCTTGGAGACGGCACGCGCGTCGTCCTGCGCGGGCCGATCGAGGACGAGCGCGAATGCGACGCCTCCAAGCAGGTCTTCACCGTCGCGCCGGGCGCGACGCAGCGCCGACAGGTCAGGCTCGGTGGCTGCGTCAGCGCGCTCCTCGCACCGGCTCCCTTCACCGGCAGCGGGCCGGTGGCCGCCGGCGATCGGATCCTGGCATTCGTCGGTTCCGCCGCGCAGACGCTCGTCGACGCGGTGGCCCTCGTCAGCGTGCGCGGCGACGGCGGCGACCGCCGCGAGCTTGTGCGCGGGACCTACCGCAGGCCCTACGGCGTTGCGGTCGACGGCGCCCGCGTCGCGTGGTGGCAGCCGGGCTGCGCGGGCAAGGGCGAGATCGTCATCCAGGAAGGCCCGGCGGCTCGCACGACGCTTGAGTCCTGCCGCGTGGCGATCCTCACCCGGGGCGCGCGGCTGCGGGCCGGCAAGATCACGGTCCGGTTGCGCTGCGCAGCCGGCTGTACGGGCAAGATCATCGGATACCCGGCGGGCCTCCTCCTGCCCCGCTCCGACACCTCGCGCGCGTTCGCCTTCTCCGCCGGGACCCACGAGGTGCGCGTCCCGATCGCGCTCGGCACGCGCCGCAGCGGCCGGTCCGCTCGCGTGCGTCTCATCGTGTCCGTCGAGCACGGCCCCCAGCGCGGCGCGACGATCAGCGTGCGTCGCTGACGCGCGTCGCGCGGACGACGAGCTGACCGGCCACGAACAGGATCAGCAGCGCGAAGCCGACCTCGAGCGCGCGCTCCGGCACCGCGTTGGCGAGCACGACGCCGCCCGCTGCGCCGCCGAGCGCCAGCAGTCCGAGCGCGCCGCCCGTGCGCAGGTCGACGTTGCCCTGGCCGTGCTGGCGCCACGCGCCCACGAGCGCGACCGGGATGATCGCCAGCAGCGAGGTCGCCTCGGCGTCGATCTGGCTCAGCCCCAGGCCGAGCGTCAGCGCGGGCACGAACAACGCGCCGCCGCCGACTCCGAGCAGGCCGGCGACGACCCCCGCCGCCAACCCGATGAGCATCGCCTCGATCACCGCAGCAGCAGGGCGATGGCGGTGGCGACGAGCACGCCGGCGAAGATGAGCGAGATCGCGCGCGTCGAGATCCTGCGCTGCAGCTCCGTGCCGGCGATGACGCCCGCGACCGCGGGGAGCCCGACGAGCAGCCCCTCGCGCAGATGCAGGTTGCCGTAGGCGCCGTGCACGGCCGTCGCGACGGTCGCGATGACGACGATCGCCGCGAGCGACGTGCCGGTCGCCTCCCGCGTGCCGAACCCCAGCCAGAGGACGAGCAGCGGGACGATGATGACCCCGCCGCCGACGCCGAACAGCCCGCTGAAGAGGCCCGCGAGCGTGCCGATCGCCGCCAGGGTCAGCCCGGGACTGACCGTTCGGCGCGACCGCATGCGCGGCATACTAGAAGTCATGTCCGCCGCCGCCACGCTCGTCGAGGCGCTTGCTCCGCTGCGTGCGGATCCGGCTCGAGCGGGCATCCTGCTCGACATCGACGGCACGCTCGCGCCGATCGTCCGCCACGCCGACGACGCTCACGTGCCCGAGCCGACGCGCGCGCAGCTCATCGCCGTCGCCAACCGCTACGCCGTCGTCGGCTGCATCAGCGGCCGTCAGGCGCAGGTCGCGCGCCGCATCGTGGCGCTCGGCACGATCGCCTATGTCGGCAACCACGGCTCCGAGCTGCTGCGACCGGGCGGCGGCGAGGTCGAGATCGACCCCGAGATCGCCGAGCACGAGCCGGCCGTGCGCCGCTTCGCGCACGAGGCCTACACCAGGGAGCTGCAGCGGTTGCGCGTGCGCTTCGAGGACAAGCAGGCCATCGTCGGCTTTCATTGGCGCGGGGCGCCCGACGAGGCGGCCGCCGAGGAGGCCGTGCGCGCCGTCGCCGAGCGCGCCGAGGCGGAGGGCCTCTACATCCACTGGGGGCGCAAGATCCTCGAGGTGCGCCCGCCCGTCGCGATCGACAAGGGTCGCGGCGTGCGCCGCCTGCTCGGTGGCCGCGACCTGGCGGCCGGGCTCTACGTCGGCGACGACCGGACCGACATCGACGCGTTCGACGGGCTCCACGCGCTCGTCGACGAGGGCGAGCTCGCAGCGGCGGTCTGCGTCGGCGTGCGCTCGGACGAGACGCCCCCGGAGCTCGAGGAGGCCGCCGACGTGCTGGTCGACGGGCCGGTCGGCGTACGCGAACTGCTCACGGCGCTGCTGGCGTAGGACGGCGCCTTGCGGTTCGTCGACTTCCTGCGCTCCGCGGTCCTCCTCTGCGCGGGCGCTGCGACGGCGCTCGCCGCGGTGACCGTCCTCGCGGCCGGCAGGAGCGAGGCCGGCGACCTGCTCGTGCTCATCATCGCCGGCTGGTGGCTCGTCGCGGCGCTCATCGGCGCGTGGATGGGGCGCCAGGCCGAGACGAACTCACCGATCGCGCGCCTGCTTGCGAGCGCGAAGTCGACGACGTCGCTACCCGAGCAGCGCCCCGGCTCGCTGCTCGTCAACCGCATGTGGCCGCTGTTGCTCTCGACGATCCTCGCGCTCGCGCTCGGGCTCGTCGCGCCGCAGATCCCGGGCATCGCGACGGGCTTCGCGATCATCGCGGCGCTGGCGTGGCGCCGCCAGGAGGCCGCGGTCTCGGCGATCGAGGAGCGCGACGGGGTCGCGTTCTACGTCGAGCCGACCTCGCCGTTCAAGCCGATCAAGCTCGTCCGCGCGCCGGGCTTCCGGCGCGACATGGTGTCGGTCAACGGCGGCGCGCGCTGATCAGCTCACCGCGCTCACGAGCCCGACGAGCAGCGGCGCGAAGAGGAGCGCCGGCAGGAAGTTGCCGACCTTGACGTCCTTGAGGTCGAGCAGTTTCAGCGCGATCCCGATGATGAGCACGCCGCCGGTCGACGTCATCGCCGCGAGCGCTTCGCCGCGCAGCAGATCTTCGAAGAGGCCCGCGCCGAGCGTCAGCGCGCCCTGCACGACGAGCACGGTGAGCGCCGCGAGCGCGACGCCGACGCCGAGCGTCGAGGCGAGCGCAATCGACGCGAAGCCGTCGAGCATCGACTTCGTCGCGAGCGGCTCGAGGTTGCCGTTGAGGCCGTCCTCGAACGAGCCGACGACCGTCAGCGGCCCGACGCAGAAGAGCAGGCTCGCGGTGAAGAACGCCTCGCTGACGGTGGAGTGCCCCGTGCCGTCGCGCTGTAGCCGCGCCTGGAGGCGGTCGCCGAGCCGGCTCAGCCGGCCCTCGATGTCGAGCGCCTCGCCGGCGAGCCCGCCGAGCAGGACGGCGCCGAGCACGTAGAGGGCGCTCGTCTCGCGCCATGCGAGCGCGAGATCCACACCGATGACGGCCGTGACCAGGCCGAGGCCGGCGAGCACGCGCTGCTGGATGCCGGGCGGCAGCCGCGCGCCGAGGGCGACGCCGATCGCGGTGCCGGCGAGCACCGCCGCGACGTTGATCAGCGTGCCCGTCGCGGGGACGCTCGCCAGCAGCGCCGCGCTCGCCAGCTCGGCGCCTGTCATGGGCTCCCCGTGGTCTGCTCCGCGTCGTGGATATCGGTGCCGGGCACGCAATGCGAGAGGATGCCAGGCCGGATGCCCGCGGCCGACGTCCTCATCGTCTCGCTCGGCTCGACGGTCGGGCTGCGCGCCGACGTCGACGAGCTCGCGGGCGCGCTGCGCCGCGCCGGCGCGGACGTGGCGGTGGCCTCTGCGCAGCCGCAGCGCGAGGTGCGCACGTTCGCGCTGACGGACCTCGCGTGGGCGCGAGCGGCGCGCGCCGCCGCGATCGCCTCCATCGCCGAGCGCGCGCCGCGGGCGATCCTCTACCACACGGTGACGGCGTCGCTGCTGTGGCCGCGCCCGGGGGCGATCCGCTACGACGCGCCCGCGGCGGCCAACAGGCCCGGCCGCCACGGCCTGTGGCAGCGCCCGCTCGAGCGCCGCAGGCTCGCGGCGGCGCCGCTGCTCGTGCCGGTCGCGCCCGGCACGCTCGCGGAGACGCCGCGGCCGCACGCGGAGGCGCTCGTCGTCCCGATCCCCGTCGAGCCTTCCGGCGCTCCTGCCGCGACGCGCGACATCGCCGCGATCACCTACGCGGCCAACCCGGAGAAGAAGGGCCTCGACCATGTGCTCGCCGGGTGGCGCGCGCACCGCGAGGGCGAGGAGCTCGTCGTGGCGGGCACCGACCGGCCGATCGACGCGCCCGGCGTGCGCTCGGTCGGCCGGCTGGACGCGCAGTCCTATCGGGCGCTCCTGCGCCGCTCGCGCGTCTTCATGTGCGCCCCGCGGCGCGAGGACTACGGGATCGCGCAGCTCGAGGCGCTCGCCGACGGCTGCGTGCTCATCACGACCGCGGCGCCCGGGCCGTACGCGGCGCTGCCGCTCGCCCGAGCGCTGAACCCCGGATTCGTCGTCACGCACCCGGGCGGCCTCGGCGCCGCGCTGCGGATCGCGCTCGACGTCCCGCAGCCCGGCTACGCCGAGCGCGCCGCGGAACTGCTCGCGCCGTTTCGCCGCGCCGCGGTCGACGTCGTCGTGCGCGACGAGCTCCTGCCGCGCCTGCTGGGGTGAGCCGTCGCTTCGGCGGCCACGGGCGAGCGAACGCTCCTGTCGCTAGGCGCGGGCGCGCTTGCGCAGCGCCGCGAACTCCGGCCAGGGGCGCGTGTTCGCGACGTGCCGGGGCTCGAGCCACGCTCGGCGCGCGGTCGCGACGCCCCAGCGAACGTGCTCGAGCCGCTCGGCTCCGTGCGCGTCGGAGTCGATGAGGATCATCACGCCGGCCTGCATCGCGGCGCGCGCGTGCACGTCGTTGAGGTCGCGGCGATCCGGGGCCGAGTTGATCTCGAGCATCGTCCCCGTGCGCGCCGCCGCCTCGATGACCGCGTCGATGTCGATCGCGTACGGCTGGCGCGACGTGATCTTGCGGCCCGTCGGATGGCCGATCGCGTCGATCCACGGATGCTCGATCGCGGCGACCATGCGCTTGGTCATCTCCGCCCCCGGCATGCCGAACGAGGTGTGCACCGAGCCGACGACCCAGTCCAGGCGCGCGAGCAGGTCGTCGTCGTAGTCCGGCGAGCCGTCGGGCAGGATGTTCGTCTCGGTGCCGACGAGGACCTCGATACCGTCCAGGCGCGCGTTGACCGCCGCGACGCGCTCCATCTGGCGCTCGAGCTCGTCCGGCGTGACGTGGTCGCCGAAGCCGTGCGTGGCGGAGTGGTCGGTGATCGCGAGGTACTCGTAGCCGCGTGCCTGCGCCGCCCGCGCCATCTCCTCGATCGTGTTGCGCCCGTCCGAGGCGATCGTGTGCATGTGCAGGTCGCCGCGCAGATCGCCGACCTCGATGAGCCGCGGCGCGACGAAGCCCGCCGCGAGCTCGCCGCGATCCTCGCGCAGCTCGGGCGCCGGGAACGTGAGGCCGAGCCGCTCGTAGACCTCCTCCTCGGTCGCGCAGCGCGACGTCTCGCCGGTCGCGTCGTCGAGGATCCCGTACTCGGAGACGTGCAGCCCGCGCCGGACCGCCGCCTCGCGCAGCGCGATGTTGTGCGCGGCCGAGCCCGTGAAGTGCTGCAGGAGGTTGCCGAAGTTCTCGGGCTCGACGACGCGCAGGTCGACCGGCAGCCCTGTGTGCGTGCGTCCGCGGGCGGCGTTCTGGTTCGGTGCCGACGCGGACTCGATGAGGTCGAGCTCGCCGAGCGCGCGGACGAGCGCCCCCGGATCCGAAGCCGTGGCGATGATGTCGAGATCCTTGACGGAGTCCGCCTGGCGGCGGGCCGATCCGGCGAGCTCGACGCGCTCGGCGGCCGGATGCGCGCGCAGCGCCGCGACGATCTGCTCGCCGATCGTGAGCGCGCGGTTCAGCAGCACGCGCTGGGGCGGGCGCTCGCCGATCCCGGCGTCGATCGACGACAGCACGGAGGCCTCGAACTTCGGCCCGAAGCCCTTGACGTCGCGCAGCGCGTGGCTCTCGGCGGCCGCGCGCAGCGTCGCCAGCGAGTCGATTCCGAGCTCGGTGAAGAGCTTGCGCGCGCGCTTGGGCCCGAGGCCCGGCAGGCGCGTCATCTCGAGCAGGCCGGCCGGGTACTTCGCGCGGAGCTTCTCGGCCGCCGGGATCGTCCCGGTGTCCAGCAGGGCGACGAGCTTCTCCTCGAGCGTCTTGCCGATCCCCGGCAGGGAGGTCACCGTCCCGGCGCGCGTCAGCGCCGAGACGGACACCGTCGCGTCGCGGGTCGCCTTCGCGGCCGACCGGTACGCGTTGATGCGGTGCACGATCGCCCCGTCGAGCTCGTAGAGGTCGCCGAGCTCGTCGAACGCCGCTGCGATCTCGAGGTTGGAGGGGTCCGAGGCCACCGTGTCCGTAGGGTACGCGCGGCCGATGTCCGGACACGCCTGGCTCATCCTCCCCACCTTCGACGAGGCCGAGAACCTCGCGTCGATCGTGGGCGCGGCGCTCACGGTGCTCGAGCGTGCCGCCCCCGGCGCGCACCGCATCCTCGTCGTCGACGACGACTCCCCGGACGGGACGGGCCAGATCGCGGACCGGCTCGCGGACGAGCACCCCGCCGTCGAGGTCCTGCACCGCCGGGTCCGCGAAGGCCTGGGGCCGGCGTACCTCGCGGGCTTCGCGCACGCGCTCGACGGCGGCGCCGAGTACGTCCTCGAGATGGACGCCGACTTCTCGCACGACCCCAACGACCTCGCGCGCCTGCTCGCCGCCGCCGAGGACGCCGATCTCGTGCTCGGGTCGCGCTACGTCGCCGGCGGCGCCGTCGTCGACTGGGGGCCCGTGCGCCGCTTCGTCAGCCGCGGCGGCTCGTGGTACTCGCGGATCGTGCTGGGGCTGAAGGTCCGCGACCTCACGGGCGGCTTCAAGTGCTTTCGCCGCGAGGTTCTCGAGGGGATCGACCTGCCGACGATCCGCGCCCGCGGGTACGCGTTTCAGGTCGAGCTCACCCACCGGGCGGTGCACGCCGGCTATCGCGTCGTCGAGCTGCCGATCGTCTTTCGCGATCGTCAGCTCGGCACGTCGAAGATGACGCCGCGGATCGCCGTCGAGGCTGCGCTGCTCGTCCCGCAGCTGCGCTTCGGGCGCCGCCGTACGTCCGGCCCGCGCGCCGGCCGCTGAGCGCGCGCCGACCTCCGCTCGCTTGCGGCGTTGACCGCTTCACTTTGTATAGTGGTCGGTCCAACTTCCTGAAGGAGTCGAACATGGCGCAGCTGACAGAGGTCACCGACGGCAACTTCCAGGCCGAGGTCATCGAGTCCGAGACCACGACGCTGGTCGATTTCTGGGCGCCGTGGTGCGGTCCGTGCCGGATGGTCGGACCTGTGCTCGAGGAGATCGCTGCCGAGCGCGACGACCTGAGGATCGTCAAGCTCAACGTCGACGACAACCAGCAGACGGCGGCGCGCTACGAGGTCCTCTCGATCCCGACGATGATCCTCTTCCGCAACGGCGTCGAGGCCAAGAAGCTCATCGGTGCGCTACCGAAGAAGAAGATCCTCCGGGAGCTCGAGCTCGAGCCCGTCGAACCGGCCGCCTAGAGTCCGGCGACCGGTCCGTCTCGCCCGCCGCGCTACGCGGCGGGTACGGGCGCCGGCACGCCGAGACCCTGCGCGACGACGGCGCCGAGGTCGGCGTCGACGTTGGTCCAGTACTCGGCGATCCGCGGCTTCATCTCGGCCGTGACGTCGGGGTCGCTGGCGTGGCCGAGGATGTTCGCCGCGAGATGGTCGCGATCGGTCTGCGACAGGACCTCGCGCACGAGCGCGCCCGGCTGGCCGAAGTCGTCGTCGTCGGCGCGCAGCGCGTAGGCCGTGCGCACCATGTCGCCGTCGGCCTGCCACGTCGCGTCGTCGCCGTAGCGCGCCTCGTCGGCCGCCGGTCCACCGGCGGTGTTCGGCGCGTAGACCGGATCGCCGGGGTTCGAGGGGTCGCGGACGAAGAAGACCGGGGTGTTGTTGCCGACGAGGTCGTAGTTGCCTTCCTGCGTGTAGAACTTCAGCGCGAAGCCGCGCGGGTCGCGCAGCGTGTCGGGCGAGCCGACCGGGTACCCGGATGTGTGGTCGGGTACGAGGCGGGCGCGCGGCGGCCCCTGCGAGGGTGGCGCTCAGGCGCCGCGCGCCAGAGCGATCGCCGCTTCGAGCTCGAGGTCGCGGACGCCGGCGGCGGGCCAATCGCTGAGGTGGACGCTCGGCTCGCCGCCGTGAAGACGCTCGTAGATCTCGTCGGCGATGAACGGGACGAACGGGGCGAGCAGCTGCGCGAGCGTCGCGAGGACGTCGCGCAACGTTCGCCGGGCGGCCGCGTCGCCGTCGAGCAGGCGCGCCCGCGAGCCCGGCACGTACCACCCGCAGAGGTCGTCGACGAAGGCTGCGATCGCCGCGGCCCCCGCGGGCGCGTCGAAGGCGTCGAGGTTCTCGCCGGCGCGCTCGATCGTGGCGTTCAGCCGCGATCGGATGAAGCGGTCGAGGTCGATCTGGTCGCCGCTCGGCGTGCCGTCGGAGGCCGGCGTCGCGAGGTCGCAGGCGCTCAGCAGCCGCTCGCGGATCTCCCGCTCGACAACGTCGCCGGTGACCGCGGCCCAGCGCTGCGCGTCGGCGCCGTCGGAGACGCTCGCACCGGTGCCTGCGGCGCCCGACCGGGATCGGACCGTCCGCTCGCACGCCTCGTCGTCGCCGCGCAGCAGCGCCGACATCCTGCGCAGCGAGGACGACCACGTCCGCGGCCGCCCCGGCGGAACAGCGCCGAGGTCGGCGGGGTACAGCTCGTCGAGCGCCAGCTCGCCGGCGAACGGCTCGTGGCGCGCCGCGAAGGGCATCGCCGCGGCGCCGAACCACGGTGCGACCACGTCCGAGACCCGCGCGGACGGCTCGCCGCAGTCGCACTGCGAGCGAGACGTCATCTGCGTGCGGGCGGTGCGGATCGGCGAGCTGCGACCCCGAGCGCTGCTCGAGCTCGTCGAAGGAGCCGATGACCGTCACATGTCCGTCCGCGCAACGCCACACGGGCAGCGGCGTTCCCCAGCAGCGGTCATAGGACACGAGCAGGCCGGCGTCGCCCCGAATCCCCGGCGCCGCGACGTACCAGCCCGGCTTGGCATAGGCCAGCAGGGGCGTGGCGCATGCGGAGCACGCAGGCACGGCCGCTTCGCGCGACTCGGCGGCCAGGATGCGTCCGCGGGCGCGCAGGTCCTCGATCAGGGCCGGGTCGGCGTCCTGAACGCGACGACCCGCGTAGCGTCCCACGCGCTCGTCGAACGTCCCGTTCGAACGGACCGGGTTGACGACCGCCAGGCCGTAGCGATCAGCGAGGCGCAGGTCGTCCTCCCCGAACGCCGGCGCCACGGCGACGAGACCGGTGCCCTCGGTCGCGGTCACGAAGCCCGCAAGCAGCACGGTGTGCCCGCGCTCGCCGAACATCGCCGCGGGGAGGTACTGCAGCGGCGGCTCGTAGCGCACCCCGTCGATCGCGGCGCCGCGGAAGCGCTCGAGCACCCGAACCGCTGGGTGGGCGCCGAGCACCCGCTCGACGAGCGTCTCGGCGAGCACGATCGGCGCGTCGAGGGTCCCCGTCTTCGCGCGCACGTAGGTCAGCTCCGGATCGACTGCGACGGCCCCGTTGCCGGCGAGCTTCCAGGGGTCGCGCGTGGCGATCAGCAGTTCGTCGCCAGCCTGCAGCGGGCCGCCGTCGCGCGCGACGGCGAAGCGGACGATCGCTGACCGTTCGGTGGCGTCGGCGGTCGCGACCTCGCCGGCCGCCAGCCCCGTCTCGCAGCGCGGGCAGTACGGCACGACCCCGAGCTGCTCGTGGAGCCGGCCCTGGGTCGCGATCTCCTTGACGGCCCACCAGACCGACTCGACGTAGCCGGGGTCAAGCGACCGGGGCACCTGCTCGCCGGCGGCGTGCAGCCCGAGCCGCGAGCTCAGCGCGTCGAGCGCGTCGGCGGACTCGACGGCCGCAACGCGGCAGCGAGCGGCAAGGTCGGCGACGCCGTGGCACCCCGAGCCGGGCGTCGACGCGCCGGCGAGGTCGCGCTCGACCGCGACCTCGACGGCCGGGTCGTGGCAGTCGCGGGCGCCGCGACGGTCGACCTGCCAGCCGCGCATCGTCGCGTAGCGCGCGAAGACATCGGCGAGGATCCGCGCTGCGAGCTCGTCGTCCGACGGCGCGCACGCCGCGGCGGGGCGCTCCCAGATGACGCGCACCGGCGCACCCTCACGGCACCGCCCCGTCTCGCCCGCGAGATCGCGCTCGCGCCAGCGCGCGAGCACGCGCTGCTCGAGGTCGGCTGGCGGATCTTCGGAGCCGGCCATGTGGCTGGCCAGTGTAGAAAGCGGCCGGGGACACCTGACGGTGATGGGCCCGTCAGGCGGCGAGCTTGCGGCAGATCTGGGCAAGCGAGCGCTTCTCGTCCTCGTCGAGCACCGCGAACGCCTGCGCGACGCGCTCGGAGTGCTCGGGGAAGAGCCGATCGACGATCTCGCTGCCTCGGCGCGTGATCGCGACGGATGCCGCTCGGCGGTCGGAGAGCAGCCGCGTGCGGACGACGAGCTCGCGCTGTTCGAGCGTCGTGACGACCTCGGTGGCATTGGCCTTCGACGTGCGCAGCCGTGCGCGCAGGACTCGCAGCTCAAGCTCGCCGCCGGCGGTCGTGAGGATGACGAGCGTCGAGAAGCCTGTCGCGGACAGTCCTTCGCGCTCAAGGTCCGCGCTCAGGCGGCGCCGGACGGACGCCTCGGCTCGCAGCAACGAGTCCAGGGCGCGATGTGCGAGCGGATCCCCTGGAACGAGCGTCATCTCGACCGCAAACGTAGTGGTGAGACCGGACGGCACCGGCCCGCGCGCCGGCGCCTGGACGCTAGGACATCCCCACGAGCGCCTGCCGCCCGCGGACCGGCGGCTCGACCGCGTTGAGACGGGCGAGCAGGATGTCGCGTGCGCCGACCGTGCTCGTCCCGAGGCGCGGCACCGAGGCGGCGTCGCTCTCGGCCGGCGTGCCGCGGAACTCGAGCAGGTCGACGGGCGCCTCGGGACGGCGCGCCTGACGGGCGATCCGCGACAGCGCCGCGAGCCATGCGGTGCGGTGGCCCGCGAGCACGACGAGTCGCGGCCTCAGCGCACCCAGGACGTGCGCGAGGTGGGCGGCATCGAGCTCGGCCGTGAGCATGAGCGTCCGCACCCCCGCCCGGCGCAGGCAGAGCTCAAGCGCCTGCGCGTGGAGCGAGTCGACGTCGCACGCCCAGCTGGTGTCGAAGATCAGGATGGCTTCGGGGCGCATCGGCGGCGGCGCGACGCGCTTGGCCGCCGCGATCCAGCCCGTCGCCCAGCGCAGCGCGAAGCCGAACTCCGCCGAGCGCGCTTCGCCCTCACGTCCGGCGAGCCCGTCGATCGCCGGCAGCAGCACCTCCTCGACGGTCCGCTCGACGGATCGCACCGCGAGGCTCTCCTCGAGGATGCGGTCGGCCTCGAGCTCCTCGAAGCGCCGCAGCGCGGAGCGCAGGCGCACGGGCGAGGATGGACCGCTGCCGCGCTCGCGCGCGATGGAGATCGCCGACGACACGTTGTGGGTCTCCTCGAACGCCTGGCGCAACGCCTCGATCTCGCCGAGGTCGAACTGCCGGTGCCCGCCGGCGGTGCGGCGTGGCGTCGGATAGCCGAATCGGCGCTCCCAGGACCGCAAGGTGTTGGGGCTGACCCCCAACATCGCCGCGGCGGCATGGGTTCGAAGGACGCTCATGTGGAGGTTCCGCGGCCCGGTGTCGCCCGTGCGCCGACCTGCGCACGCACGCCGTCCGAGCATCGGCTAACGAAGCGTACGGACTTTCAGTCCGTGAGGATGAGCAGTGCCGCGTTGGGCGGACCGCACGGTCCGATACGCGCTCTGAAGCGCACGCCGAACTCGCTGCGGGGACGCACGACGGCGGTGCGCGGCTCGCCGGATCCGGACGCCGCGTCGACGAGGAGGACCAGGAGGTTCTCGGCGCTTGGCGCGTTGGCGTCGGCGGGCACGATGAAATCGGCGATGTGCTGATTGACGGCGACCGTCTCGTCCGTGCCGAGCAGCGCCTCCGCACGCGCAGAGACGGCGCACACGGACAGCGTCGAGTCGATGACGAGGAACGGCTCGTCGCCGCGCGGTGCGACGTCGGCCGGTGCCTGCAGGACCAGGCCAAGTCCGCAGTGGCCGCAGACCCGCGAGCCCGCGGACTGCGCGGTGGCGGCGGGCGGCATCCCGCAATGCCCGCAGAAGGACACGAACTCGAGACCGCGCTCGTCGACCTGTGGTGCGCGGACGGCGTGGAGCCTTCTCATGCCTGCGCCTCACGCGGCAGGTTGGCCGCCGACCGCAGCGTCCGCGGAGCTTCCTCGCCGTAGCCGTCCTCGCGACGGTCGTCGATGAGCGCGAGCAGCTGGCGCTGCGCGCCGAACGGCGTGTCGGGAAGGATCCGGGCGCCGGCGCTGCGCACCTTCACCCCGCGATGGGCGCGGCGGAAGAGCGCGGTCGGGAGCTGGCCGGAGGCGGCGCGTACGCGGTAAGCCCAGCGCGCGACGTCGTCGTCGGACTCGTGGCCGCCGACGATGACCACCGCGTCGGGGGACAGCGACGTCACGATGTCGCCCAAGCCGTTCACGCTCGCGACCGGCAGCGCCATAACGCGCGCGCCGGCCCGCAGGCAGAACAGCTCGAAGGCGCGCATGGCGAGCGCGTCGGGATCGATCTCGCTGCGGGTGGCGTCGCCGACGAGGATGGCGAGCGGGCGCGACGGCGGTGGAGCGAGACGCTGCGCCCGGCGCAGCCAGTCGTCCGCCCAGCGCGCGGCGAACGCCCAGGGCGCGCTGTCGATGCCGAAACGGCCGCCGAGCTCGTCGAGCGACGGGAGCATGACCTCCTCGACCGAGCGCTCCACCGAGCGCAGCGCCAGCGCGCATTCCATCGCGCTGTCGGCGCGGCGCAGCTCGAAGCCCGCGAGCGCGCCGACCAGGGTGTGCGTGTCGGTGCTGAGGGCTTCACGCGCGCGGCTGACAGCGGACGAGATCGACAAGCCCTGCTGGAGGGCGTCGCGCAGCGCGGCGACCTCTCCGTGCGTGTAGAGGCGGTGCCGGCCGGCCGAGCGCTGCGGCTTCGGATAGCCGAACCGGCGCTCCCAGGCGCGCAGCGTGTTCGGGCTGACGTTCAGCAGCGCTGCTGCCTCGCTGGTCTTCAAGGTCCGCATGAGGAAGAGCATGATCGGGCCAAAGCCGCTCAGTTGCAACTTGCTGGCGTGCGAAGTGCACACCTTCGGCGGCGAAAGCTCCCTAGTTGCGCGCGTCAGCGCCGCCGCGGACACGCCGGCCGGGAGGTCACTGGACGAATGTACTACCGCCGATCGCCTCCGCGCGGGCAGATCACCGCGCCGCCGCGACGTACCGATTTTTGGTGACATCGCCGCCTTCACTCGCATGCAGATGCCGGCCCCGCAGTCAATGTCTGGACGGGCGAACGGACGAATGTTCAGCTTCACGCCTGGAAAACCGGGCATTTCGGACCCTTGAGAGCGCGGGCAGGCGTACGTTCGTCCGCGGGATTTTTCCCGCGGGCGACCCCGGGCTACGGTGGCGGCCCGTTCACCACCCCGGAGGTCCAGAAATGTCCACCCTCAAGCCGCGCGTCTACCCGTTCCTGATCGCCGCGATCACCGTCTTCGCTGCCACCGGCGGTGCCTTCCGCGTCGGCTGACGCCAAGGCGTCGGCGACGGTTCGCACGGGGAGGCCGTAAGGTCTCCCCGTGACGGTTGTACAGACGTCGAACCACCGCAGCGTCGCCGTCGGGCTCGCCTTGGCGCTGCTCGCGGCCTCCGTGCCGGTCCTGTTCGTCGCACAGCGCGAGCCCGTCTTTGTTCCGCTGACCGGGGTGCTCGCCGCATGCGCGGTAGCGAGCGTGCTGTACGCCTCGAAGTGGGACGGCGAGCTGCAGATTTCCGCGGCGTTCGTGTGCTTCATGCTGGCGGTCGCGTTCGTGGGTCCCGTGGGGGCATTCGCCGTCGCGGCGGCCGCCGAGATCGGAGCCTGGCTCATCCAGCGCTACCGCCTCATCGTGCTGCCGGTCAACCTCGCGGCCGAGGCGGTGCCGAGCCTGCTGGCGGGCATCGCGTTCTACGCGCTCGCGGGAGGGCTGCAGGACGGAAACCTGGGTGACGTCGCTGCGCTCGCGCTCGCGGGCGTCGGGTTCCTCGCGCTGAACTTCGGCCTGGCGAGCCTCTTCGAGGCGCTCGTCGAGGGTGGCGGGGTCCGCGCCGCGCTCATCCCGCCGCGCGAGTTGCTGCCGTCGCTCGCGCTGACCCTGGCCTTGACGCTCGCGATCGCCGGGATCAGCGCACGTTTTGACATCGCGGCGAGCCTCTTCGTGATCCTCATCATCGTCGCGTTCAACTACATGTCGCGCCTGGTCGTCATCGCCCGCCAGCGCGCGGGTCAGTACGCGGCGCTGTCGTGGGGCGTGCTGTCGGCGCTCGTGCGGTCGCTGGATCGCCGCGACGGTCGCACGGCCCGCCACAGCGCCGCCGTTGCCGCGTTCGCGCGCGACATCGCGCTCGAGTGCGGGATGACCAAGCGCGAGGCGGACCTCGCCCACACCGCGGGCCTGCTGCACGACATCGGCCGCTTCGCCCTGCCCGACCGCGTCATGGAGCGCCAGGGCACGCTGACCGAGGACGACTGGGATGCGATCCGCCAGCACCCCGAGCTCGCTGCCGACATGCTCAAGGATCTTGGCGTGTACGGGCCGGTCGCGCAGATCGTGCGCGCGCACCACGAGCGCTTCGACGGTCGCGGCTACCCGGATCGCTTGGCGGGCGAGGAGATCCCGCCGATCGCGCGGATCGTCGCGGTCGCCGAGGTCTATGACACGCTGACGGCCGAGGACACCTACCGCGACCGGATGACGTCGTTTCAGGCGATGACCGAGCTGCGCCGCGTCGCCGGCACGCAGCTCGACGCGGGCTATGTCGAAGCGCTTGCGTCGCTGCTGGCCGGGCGCGGCATGGACTACCGCCACGCCGACACCGCGGACTTCGACTCGGAGCTTGCCATCCAGAGCCGCATCACGGACTCCATCTCGACGGACTCCGTCGCGGGCTCGGGCCTGGGCGCGCTCGCCGCCAAGCAGGCGCCGCCGCCGCCGCCCTGAGGCCGGGCGTCGGGCCGGCCGCCTCGCCGCAGCACCGCGTGACTCCAGGCACCCGCTATCACCCGTTATCGCCCGGACCCCCACACCGTTGCCTTGCGGCGGCGCCTACGATGGCGCAATGCGCGGCCGGAGAGCTCACATGGCGGCGATCGGTGCGCTCCTTGTCGCGGGCTGCGGCTCCTCGGACCCCGAGCCGATGCCGAGCGCCTGCCTGGACGAGCCGCAGATCGCGCGGGCGCTCGAGCGCGCGCCCGCGAAGGTCGCGCTCTCCGACGGGACGGCGCTGTCGCGCTGCGTGACCCTGGCCGCGAGCCGCGAGGGCGACCTGCAGGCGCTCGGGGTGGCGCTCACGTCCGTCGCGGACGACCTGCACATCGCCGCGCGCGCCGACCTGCGGGCGGCGGAGCGCCTCGGCTACCTCATCGGGGCGGCGCGGCGCGGCGCGGCGCGCACGCCCGGGCTCGCGTCCCAGCTCGCGCGGCGCCTCGAGCAGACGCTGTCGTTCGACGACGCGCTCACGCGCGGGGCGCTGCTGCGCGGCGTCGCGTCCGGCGAGGAGACCGGATGAGCGCCCGCGCCGCGCCGCGATGAAGCTGCGCCTGTATCACCACCGCGACGGCGCGCGGATCGCCTACCGCGAGGCTGGCGTCGGGCCGAGCTTGTGCCTCGTGCACAGCGCGGCGCTCTCGCATCGCGAGTTCGTCCCGCTCGTCGAGCACCTCACCGGCCGCTTCCGGCTCGTGCTGCCGGACCTGCCGCTGCACGGCGACTCCGAGGACCGCCCTCGCCACCCGTACACCATCGACTGGCTCGCCGAGGTCATGGCGGAGTTCTGCCGCGAGACGTGCGGGCGCCATCCGGTCGTCGGCGGCCACGGCGCCGGGGCCGAGATCCTCCTGCGGGCGGTCGTCACCGGACAGCTCGCGCCGGCGCGGCTCGTCCTCATGCCCAACCGCCTTCACCGCCCGCCCGAGCGCTCGCGCGTGCCCGTGCCCGTGCGCGTGCTCGGTCCCGCGGCGACGCTGCCCGGCCTCGACCGGATCGCGTCGCGCACCGTCCGGCTCGCCTACCGGCCCGAGCACGGCATGAAGCTCACCGCCCGGGGCAACCCCGCCGCGCGCGACCTCATCCGTCACGCGACGGCCGACGTCGCCGGCAACGCGAACCTCGCGCGCTCGTGGGCGCGCTGGGTGCGGCGCTGGCCGACGGGCGCGCAGACCGACCTGCTCGAGGCCTACCCGCGGCTGCAGGCGAGCGTGCTGCTGCTGTGGGCCGATCGCGATCGCTACCACCCGCTGGCCGGGGCCGAGGAGGCGCGCGACCTGCTGCCCGACGCGCTCCTGCGCGTGCTGCCGGGGACCGGCTTTCTGATCGCCTACGACGACCCCGTCGGCGTCGCGCGCGAGCTCACGGCGTTCTGCGCGTAGTGCGACACTCGCTACGGCGCGCCGATGCGACTGGGCGGCCAGTACGTCGCGACGGCCTTGCCGATGATCCACGCGCGCGGGACCGGACCCCAGAAGCGGCTGTCGTTGGAGTTGTCGCGGTTGTCGCCCATGAGGAAGTACTCGCCCGGGGCGATGACGATCGGGTCGAGGTTGCAGACGACGTCTGAGCACGAGTTGGCGAACGGCTCGGACGCGCGACGCCCGTTGCGGATGACGTGCCCGTTGCGGATCTCGATGCGGTCGCCGGGCAGACCCACGAGGCGCTTGATGTACGTCTTCTCCGCGCGCTCGGCGGTCGGGTGCGAGCACGACTGCGTGCTCGCCGAGCCGTACTGGTAGGACGGTCCCTCGCCGGGGGTCCCGCACTGGCCGCCCTCGCCGTCGGACTCCGCGCCGCTCGGCGGGCGGAAGACCGTGATGTCGCCGAGCTCGGGATCCGAGCCGAGCGTGTGCGAGAAGCGGTCGACGAGCACGCGCTGGCCCGGGGCGAGCGCCGGCAGCATCGACTCGGAGGGGATGACGTACGGCTTCACGGCATACGCCTGGATCGCGAGCGCGAAGAACAGCGCGCCCGCGACGATCGCCACGAGCTCGAGCTTCGAGCCCGACCGACGCCGTGTGCTGTCCGAGCGCCGGAGAGTTGGCACGCGATCGAGGGTATCGACACGCGCGAGCCGGCTCGCCGGGTCGCCGGACAGATACCGTTGCACTCACGGTGAGCGAACGACATACGAGGACGTGTTGAGATGAGCGGGGCCGAGCAACAGCTCTGGGGTGGCGAGACGACGAAGGCGGTGGCGAACTTCCCCGTCTCGGGCGAGCGGGTGCCCGTCGGCGTCGTGCGCTGGCTGGCGGCGATCAAGGCCGCCGCGGCACGCGTCAACGCCGAGCTCGGCAAGCTCGACCCCGAGCTCGCCGAGCGGATCGCGACCGCCGCGGATGCCATCGCCGCGGGCGATCACGACGACCAGTTCCCGATCGACGTCTTCCAGACCGGCTCGGGCACGTCGACGAACACGAACGCCAACGAGGTCATCGCGACCCTCGCCGGCGAGGGCGCGCACCCCAACGACCACGTCAACATGGGGCAGTCCTCCAACGACGTGTTCCCGAGCGCGGTGCACCTCGCCGCGCTGGACGCGGCGACCAACCGCCTGCTGCCGGCCCTCGCGACGCTCGAGGCCGCGTTCGCGGCGAAGGCGAGCGAGTTCGAGGAGGTCGTCAAGGCCGGGCGCACGCACCTCATGGACGCCGTGCCCGTCACGCTCGGTCAGGAGTTCGGCGGCTACGCCGCGCAGATGCGCCTCGGCGGCCGGCGCGTGCGCAACGCGCTGCCGCAGGTCGCGCAGATCCCGCTCGGCGGGACCGCCGTCGGCAACGGCCTGAACACGCACCCGGACTTCGCCGAGAAGATCCGCGCGCTGCTGAGCGAGGCGAGCGGGTTGACGATCTCGCCGCCGGAGGATCCCTTCGAGGCGCAGGCCAACCGCGACGCGCTCGTCGAGCTGTCGGGCGCGCTGAAGGTCGTCGCCGTTTCGCTGACGAAGATCGCGATGGACCTCGCGCTCATGGGCTCGGGTCCGCGCGCGGGAATCGGCGAGGTCCTCCTACCGGAGCTGCAGAAGGGCTCGTCGATCATGCCCGGCAAGGTCAACCCCGTCATCCCCGAGGTCGTCATGCAGGTCGGCGCGCAGGTCATCGGCAACGACACGGCGATCACCGTCGGCGGCCTGCAGGGCAACTTCGAGCTCAACGTGCGGATCCCGCTCATCGCGCGCAACCTCCTGCAGTCGATCCACCTGCTGACGACGACGAGTGAGCTGTTCGCCGCGCGCTGCGTAGAGGGGATCGAGGCGAACCTCGCCGGCTGCGAGCGCTCGTCGCAATCGACGCTCGCGGCGGCGACGGCACTCAACCCATACATCGGCTACGACAAGGGAGCGGCCATCGTGAAGGAAGCGGCGTCATCGGGACGGATGTTGCGCGACGTGGCGCTCGAGCACGGTGTCGACGAGGAGACCTACGACACGGCGATGGACCTGCGCAAGATGGCACGCGGTTCGTCACAGTGAGCGCCCATATGACCGCTTCCGTTCAGTCGAAGTTCGCTGTCTGCGCCGCCACGCTCGTCGCGGCCCTGTCCCTGGCCGCGTGCGGCGGCGACTCGTCGTCCGGGTCGGGGGAGAAGGCGGGCGAGTCGTCCGCTGACAAGGCCGCGAACGCCAAGGCCGTCAGCACGCTCGTCAAGCAGGCGTTCGGGCCCAACGAGAAGGCGAACTCAGCCGCGATGAACGCGACGATCGACATCGACGTCACGGGCGTGCCGCGCTGGAAGGACCCGATCCAGATCTCGCTCGACGGCGCCTACGAGCTCGCTGACGGCGAGGACGTGCCGGACTTCAAGCTCGAGGCGGGGCTGCTCCTGCGCGACCAGGCATACGGCGGCGCGATCCTGCTGAACGACAACAAGGCCTACCTCCAGGTAGGCACGACGGGCTACCTGCAGACGCAGGCGATTGCGACGCGGCTCGCGGCGCCGGCGCCGAAGCACGACAACGGCATGACGAAGACCGCGGGGATGTTCTACATCAACCCGAACTCGTGGCGCAAGAACACGAAGATCGTCGGCGACGCCGACACCGCCGGCGAGCCGACCACGCACGTGACCGCCGACATCCGCGCCGACCGCTTCTTCCGTGACATGGCCAAGCTCATCGACCTGCTGACGGCGCTGCGCATCACGCAGATCTCCGGGCTGCCGACGGTCATCACATCCAAGCAGCAGGCCGCGCTCGTGCGCTCGGTGAAGAGCGCCAAGGCGGACGTGTACTTCGGCAAGGACGACCACGTCCTGCGCAAGGCGCGCCTCGTCGGGAACCTCGTCGTCGCGAAGCGCGACCGCAAGCTCCTCGGCGGGATGCGCACCGCGAAGGCGGTCGCGGACTTCAACCTGTCGGAGGTCGGCAAGCCGCAGGCGGAGGAGATCACCGTCCCGTCGGACCTCGGCTCCGACGCCGATCTGCAGCTCACCCTCGACGCGCTTCAGGAGTCCATCGAGAAGGCGCGCGGCACGAAGTGACGCCGGCTACCGTGGCGCGGGACGCGCCGTCACTCGTCGTCGAGGGGGTCTCAAAGAGCTTCGGCGACCGGCTAGCTGTGAAGGACGTGAGCTTCGAGGTCGCGCGCGGCGAGCTGCTCGCGATCATCGGGCCCAACGGCGCGGGGAAGACGACGCTGCTGACGATCCTCGCGGGGATTCGGGTGCCGGACGGCGGGACCGTCCGCCAGCAGGGTCCCAACGCCGACAAGCGGATCGGCTGGGTCCCGCAGCAGGCGGCTGTCTACATGAAGCTCACGGTGGCCCAGAACCTGAAGCTCTTCGCGCGGCTGGAGGGCGTGGAGGATCCCGACGAGGTCGTGCAGCGGATGCTCGTGCAGACCGCGCTCGAGGAGCGCGCGGACGACGAGCTCGGCTCGTTGTCGGGCGGCAACCGCCAGCGCGTGAACATCGCGGTCGGCCTGCTGGCCGATCCGCCGGTGCTGCTGCTCGACGAGCCGTCCGGCGCGCTTGACCCGCGCCAGCGCCAGCGCCTGTGGGGCTTCATCAACGCGCTGACCGAGCGCGGGACGAGCGTCGTCTTCGCGACGCACGACATCTCCGAGGCCGAGCGCCACGGCGACCGCATCATCGTGCTCGCCGACGGTGAGCTGCTCTTCAACGGCACCTCGGAGGAGCTCAAGCGCGAGGCGCGGGCCGTCGAGGGACAGGATCTCGAGCAGGCCTTCGTCGGGTTCCTCCAGGCGCGAGGTCACTGAAGCCGCCATGCGCTGGATGCTCCTGAAGGACCTGCAGATCCTGCGTCGCTCGAAGCTGCTCGTCGGCCTGCTGATCGTCTATCCGATCGCGATCGCGACGCTCATGGGCTTCGCCCTCTCAAGCGGCCCGGACAAGCCGCGCGTCGCGTTCCTCAACCAGGTCCCGGAGAACCGCGACACGATCCGCATCGGCGGCGAGAAGATCGACGTCACCACGTACACCGACGAGCTCTTCACGGCCATCGAGAAGGTCGACGTGCCGAACCGGGTCGTGGCGCTGGAGAAGGTCCGCTCGGGCGAGGCGCTCGCGGCGGTCATCCTCCCGCCGGACTTCACGACGAAGCTCTCGACCGGCGGCTTCTCGTCGGCCGAGGTCGAGGTCGTCTACAACGGCGACGCGCTGAAGCAGTCCTTCGTGCGCTCGACGATCTCGTCGAAGCTCGCTGCCGCCGATGCCGCACTGGCGAAGAAGGTCAACAAGCTCGCCGGGACGTACGTCGACATCATCATGGACGGCGGCACGATCGACGTGCTCGGCGCGTCGTTTGACCTCCTCGGCTTGCGCAAGGCCGACGCGCGGCTGCAGACCGCGCTCGAGACGCCCGGTCTGTCGCCGCGCCTGAAGCGCCTGCTCGGGCCGGTGCAGAACTTCTCCGAGATCGGGGTCGCGAACGCCAACCGCGTCAAGGACATCCTGAACACCGTCGAGAATCCTGTGAAGGTCCAGGAGACGGTCCTGTCTGGCCGCCGCACGCCCCTCGACGCCTTCGCGGTGGCGGTGGCGGTAGCGGTCTCGCTCATGTTCGTCTGCGTGCTGCTCGCCTCGGGCCTCCTCGCGCTCGAGCGCGAGGAGAACACCTTCTCGCGGCTGGCGCGCGGCCTCGTGCCCGGCGGCCGGCTGCTCGCCGAGAAGATCATCCTCGCGGCGGCGTGCTCGTTCGCGGTGACGCTGGTGATGCTCATCGGCGTGAGCCTCTTCGTGCCCCTGGACTGGGGGCGCTTCGGGCTATGGGTGCTCGCGCTGAGCTTCGGCGCGGCGGCGTTCGCGGCGATGGGCGTCGCGATCGGCTGCCTCGCGCGTGAGGTGCGAGCGGCGTCGCTGCTGGCGTTCCTGTTGTCGCTGCCGCTGGCCTTCCTGGCGCTCGTGCCCTCGGGCGGTGTGTCGCCGCTGCTCTACGACATCATCCAGGTGATCTCCGCGGTCTTCCCCTTCAAGCCCTCGCTGCAGGCGATCGACGCGGCGATCAACGGCTCGGACCCGGCGATCGGCCAGTCGCTCGCTCACCTGGCGGCGCTGATCCTCGCCTTCGGGCTGGCGGCGCGGGCCGGCCTCAAGCGCTTCGCCTGACGTCCCGGCGGCGGTCTCGAGGCGGCACACTGACCGCACGCGCGTGCCACCGCGCAGGCGGGGTCAAGCGGCGGTCGCCCGGACACCGACGACCGCGGTCCGTCCGAACGGCGGGAGGCCGGGCTCAGGGCTTCTCGTTCGCGGCCTGGGCGGCGAAGCGGCCGTTGACGACCTCGACGGACGGCTTGGCCTTGTAGCGCACGTCGAACAGGCCCTTCTGGTTGAGGCCGCGCACGAGGATGATGTTCGGCACCTGGCGCTTGATCGAGCCGCCGAAGAACGACGGAGCGACCGCGAAGTCGCGCAGGTTCCAGATCAGGGCGCCGGCGAGGTTCGGGATGCTCGCGTACGTCTGCAGGTGCAGGTCGAGCAGGTGCGCCTGGAACGCGTAGCCGCCGGGCTCGGTCGTCGCGTTGCGGCCGTTGGCCTCCGCGCCGAACTCCGTGACCGCGATGACCTTGTTCGGGAAGACGCGGCGAATCTGGGCGAGCCGCGACCGGATCTCCCCGCGCAACGTCTCGGCGCTCGCGTTCGTCGACTCGTACCAGCCGATGTAGTTCGTCCAGCCGATCAGGTCGATGTTGCGGTAGATCCGCGACGGCTCCTTCGGTGGATGCGCGCCCCAGATGTCGAGCGCGATCGGCCGGCTCGGGTCCTTGCGCTTGAGCTCGGCGGCCATGGTGTCGATGTAGCTGATCTGGTCCTCGTCGTGGCCCTTGCCGGCGACCTCGTTGGCGAGGTTCCATGTGATGATCGACGGGTTGAGCTGGGCCTGGCGCACGCTCGTGCGGACCCGTTGTTTCGCGGCGCGCATGAGCCGCTCGCCGCGCGAGGTGAAGTTGCCGGGCGCGTCGGTCGGCCCGACGCCTTGCCAGACGAGGATCCCCGCCGCGTCGAGCCGCTCGACGAGCCCGGGGTCGAGCGGGTGCTGGGAGCGCGTCGCGTTGGCGTCGATCGCCTTGAGGTGGCTGATCATGCGGTCCTGGTCGACGGGACGCAGCCCGTCGCCCCGCCCGAAGACGTCCTCGTGGATCGACGCGCCGCGCAGCCGGATCGACTTGCCGTTGAGGAGCAGGTCGGTGCCGGCGGCGCGCACCTGGCGCAGGCCGACGCGGGCGCGGTACGTGGACTCGCCCGGCACCTCGATGTCGAGGTTCCAGAGGTTCGGCGCGCTCGGCGACCAGAGCTCGGGGTTCGGGACGCGCACCTGCGTCTCCAGCACCTCGGTGCCGCCCTTGGCGAGCGGCTCGGCGGGGAACTCGAACGCGACGCTGCGGTCGCCGCGCGACAGCGTGCCCTTCGCGCCGAGCGCGCGGGCCGCGACGTTGTTGCGCAGGTGGATCTTCAGGTCGACGGCCGCCGCCCCGTCGACGAGCTTCGTGTTCATCTCCGGGTAGCTGATCTCGCTCGGGCCGATCCGGCGGATGCTGACCCCGCGGTTGATGCCCCCGAAGTTGAACCACAGCCGGTGCCAGCCCTCGGCCTTCATCGCCGCCGGGCCGCGCCAGTCCGCGCGGACGACGACCTTGTGGCGCGTTCCGGCCGTCAGCGGCATGCGGGCCTCGAACGGCAGGTACTCGCCCTTGTGCTCGGCTTCGAGCTTGCCGTCGACCCAGACCCGGGCACGGTGGTTGACGGACTCGAAGCGGATCGCGTAGACGCCGTCGACCGGCACGTCGACGTGCGTCCGATACCAGCCGATGTTGCCGCGGAACGCCCACTGGCCCTTCCTGCCGTTGATCTTCGTCGCGTCGGGGACGAACGGTGCCTTGACAAGCTCGCCGCCGCCGTACTGGCCGGCCTGGTAGCCCTTGTCGTAGCCGAGGTCGTCGGGATCCTTCTTGAAGCGCCACAGCCCGCTGAGCTGCTCGCGATCGCCGGGGCCGGCGTAGATCGTCGGCGCGCCGCCGTGCGGCGCCAGGACGACCGCGTTGGGCGGTGGGTCAGGCGCGGCCGACGACGTCGCCACGAACCACGCGATGGCAATGAGCGCGGTCGTGCCGAGGACGCCCAGGAGCCCCGAGATCTCGCGCCTGCTCACTCGTTCCTGTTCTGTGTCATCTCACGTTTCCAGCGCCGCAGGCACGCTCGGCTCATAGGAGTGCCGGCGCGGAGGACTATCGCCGCGTGAACACGGCGGCCTCGGGGAATGTAGCGTCCCGGGTCGACGTACACGCCACCGGCCGGTCCGGATATGGCACGCTGACGCAGATCATGGGCAAGCTTTACGACGAGATCGACGAGCGCATGGCTCGCTGGATCGGCGCACAGGCGCTGTTCTTCGTCGGCAGCGCGCCGCTCGAAGCCGACGGGCACGTCAACGTGTCTCCGAAGGGCCCGATCGGCTCGCTGCGCGTCATCGGACCGCGCGAAGTGGCGTACCTCGACATCGTGGGAAGCGGCGCGGAGACGATCGCGCACCTGCGTGAGAACGGGCGCATCGTCGTGATGTTCTGCGCGTTCGAAGGGCCTCCGAGGATCGTGCGCCTGCACGGCGAGGGCTCGGTCCTCCTCCCCGAGGATCCGGGGTTTCAGGAGCTCCTCGAAGCGGCGGCGTTCGAAGATGCCGCGGTCGCGGAGTCGCGCCGCGCGATCGTGCGGGTGGCCGTGAATCGCATCGCCGACTCGTGCGGCTACGGCGTGCCGCTCATGTCGCTGGACGGACTGCGCCCGCACGCGCCGCTATGGGCGCAGAAGAAGCTGCGCACTGGCGGCGTCGAGGCGCTGGAGTCGTATATGGCGGAGAAGAACGCGCTCAGCATCGACGGGCTGCCAGGCGTGGATCCGACCCGGGGACGCCCGGATGGCGAAGCGCGATAACGCGAAGGTCGTCTGGTCGAGCTCGGATGGGGACCTGCGCAAGGCGCGCGACCCGCGAGTCGCCGAGCGGGCCGCGGGCGGCCGCGTCAAGGTCCGGCGCGAGACGGCGGGGCGGCGAGGCAAGGCCGTGACGACGGTGTCGGGCGTCCCGCTCGACGACGCCGGGATGCGCGAGCTGGCGGGCCGGCTGAAGAAGCGCTGCGGGGTCGGCGGCTCGGCGAAGGACGGCGTCATCGAGCTGCAGGGCGACCACCGCGACGTCGTCGTCGAGGTCCTGCGCGGCGAGGGCTACGACGTGGTGCTCGCCGGCGGCTGAGCCCGACCGCGGCGCGGCCGCCGCGCTCGCCTACGCCTCGTGAGGTGCGCCGGCGAGGGCCTGGATGACGGCCGTGAGATCGTCGGCGACGATGACGAGGTCGGGCTCGCCGACCGGCCGCAGGATCTGGATCGTGGCCCGGATGACCGGCATCGCGTCGCGCATGACGTCGCCGACGCGCTTGATGAGCAGGTTGCCGCCGGCGGCCGGGTCGACCGCGACGAGCGCGCCCGCTCCGGCGATGAGCTCGTCGTAGCCGGCCGCCAGGGCGGGGCTGATCTGCGGGGCGGTCACGCCGTCGGCCTCGCGCGACGCGCGGCGCCAGACGTGGCCGCAGCCCCACAGCGCCCGCGCCAGCCGGTCGCGATGCTCGTCGAGGTCCGGCAGCGCGAACCGCGGCCGCTCGTCCGCGTCCTGCGAGACGACCTGCGCCGTGCGCCGCGCGTGGTCGAAGACCATCTGGCCGCTCTCGAAGACCGCGCGAATCCGGCACAGCGCGACGATCGCCTCAGCGCAGCGCTCGCCGACGAGCTCCCACTCCACGACGCGCGCCGGGCTCACGGCGCGGCCATCGCGACGTACTTGCACTCGAGGTACTCGGCCATGCCCTCGGGGCCGCCCTCGCGCCCGAAGCCCGAGTGCTTGATGCCGCCGAACGGCGCACCCGCGTTGGACACGAGCCCTTGGTTCAGGCCGACCATGCCGGTCTCCAGCCGCTCGCTCATGCGCAGCGCGCGCGCCAGATCGTTTGTGTAGAGGTAGGCGACGAGCCCGAACTCCGTGTCGTTGGCCTCCGCGAGCGCCTGCTCCTCGGTCGCGAACGCGCGCACCGGCGCGACCGGCCCGAAGATCTCCTCGCGCAGCAGCCGAGCGTCCGCGGGCACGTCGGCGAGGACGGTCGGCTCGAAGAAGTGCCCCGGCCCGTCGATGCGCGCCCCGCCGCACAGCACGCGCGCGCCCCGCGCGACGGCGTCGTCGACGAGCTCCGCCACCTTGCCGAGCTGGTCGGCGTCGATGAGCGGCCCGACCTCGACGCCCTCCTCGGTGCCGCGGCCGATCTTCAGCCCGCCCATGATCGTCGCCAGCCGGCTCGCGAACTCCCCCGCGATCGACTCGTGGACGTAGAAGCGGTTTGCCGCGGTGCAGGCCTCGCCCATGTTGCGCATCTTGGCGATCATCGCGCCCTTCAGCGCCTCGTCGAGATCGGCGTCCTCGAAGACGACGAACGGGGCGTTGCCGCCGAGCTCCATCGACACGCGCAAGAGCTGCTCGGACGCTTGCTCGGACAGCTTGCGCCCGACCGCGGTCGAGCCCGTGAACGAGAGCTTGCGGGTGCGCGGGTCGCGGATGACCGGCTCCATGACGCGCCCGGACGACGACGACGTGATGACGTTGAGCACGCCCGCCGGCAGGCCGGCCTCGGAGAGGATCTGCGCGAGCGCGAGCATCGACAGCGGCGTGAGCTTCGCCGGCTTGACGACCATCGTGCAGCCGGCGGCGATCGCCGGGCCGATCTTGCGCGTGCCCATCGCCAGCGGGAAGTTCCACGGCGTGATGAAGACGCACGGGCCGACCGGCTGGCGCATCGTCAGGAGGCGGCCGCCGCCGGCCTGGTGTGTCGTGAAGCGGCCGTCGATCCGGACCGCCTCCTCGGAGTACCAGCGCAGGAACTCCGCCGCGTAGGTCACCTCGGCGCGCGAGTCGGCGACCGGCTTGCCCATCTCGAGTGTCATGAGCAGGGCAAGCTCGTCGGCGCGCGCCGTCATCGCCTCGAAGGCCCGCCGCAGGATCTCGCTGCGCTCGCGCGGCGCCGTCGTGCGCCACGCAGCGAACGCGCGGTCCGCGGCGGCGAGCGCGTCCAGCGCGTCCGCGGGCGTGCCGTCGGCGACCGCGGCGATCGTCGCGCCGGTGGCGGGGTCCTCGACGGCGACCGTCTTGCCCTCGGCGCCGTCGCGCCACGCGCCGTCGATGAAGAGCTGCTTGGGCACCGCGTCGAGCGCGGCGCGCTCCGAGTCGGCGGCCGCGGTCATGTGCGCAACACAGGCTGCTCGGCGAGGTCGTCGGACATCGAGACGTCGATGGAGTAGTCGATCGGCAGCACGATGAGTGAGGGTACGTCGAGCGCGAGCGCGTCGCGCAACCGGCGCCCGAAGTCGTCGGCGGACGCGCAGCGCCACGCCGGCATGCCGAACGCGTTCGCGAGCGCGACGAAGTCGGGGTTGGAGAAGTCGACGCCGGCTGTCGAGCCGAAGCGCCGCTGCTGGTTGACGGCGATGGCGCCGTAGCGGCCGTCCTCCCACACGACGCACACGACCGCCGTGCGCAGCCGCACCGCGGTCTCGAGCTCCTGGACGTTCATGAGGAAGCCGCCGTCGCCGCAGACCGCGACGACGTTGCGTGCGGGCCGGACGAGCTTGGCCCCGATGGCCGCGGGCAGCGCGAAGCCCATCCCGGCGAGGCCGTTGGCGATCATCACCGTGTTCGGCTCATGTGCGCCGAACATCCGGCCGATCCACAGCTTGTGCAACCCGACGTCGGACACGAGGATGTCGTCGCGCCCGAGCGCGCGGCGCAGCTCCCACAGCGCTCGCGGCGGCTGCATCGGGAAGCGGTCGTCGTCGCGCGCGGCGGCCAGGCGGTGCGCGACGATCTCGCGCAGCCGCGAGGAGGCCGGCTTCGCTCGCCTGCCACCGCACGCCTGCGCCAGCCGCAGGAGCACGTCGCCGATGGCGCCGATGAGCTCGACCGCCGGGGTGAAGTACGCGTCGACCTCGGCGGCGACGCTGTCGAGCACGACGATCGTCTTGTCGCGCCGCGGGTTCCAATGCGACGGCGACTGCTCGACCAGGTCGTAGCCGACCGCGATGACGACGTCGGCGTCCGCGATGCCGGCCAGCTCGTAGTCGCGGTCGTGGACGCCGATCGTGCCGAGCGCGAGCGGGTCCTCGAAGTCGATCGCGCCCTTGCCCATGAACGTCTCGGCGACGCGGACCCCGGTCGCGTGCGCGAACTCGCGCAGCGCTGCCGCGGCGCCGGCTCGCAGGACGCCGTTGCCGGCCAGGACGATGGGGTGCGAAGCGCCGCAGACGAGCTCCGCCGCTCGCTTGAGCTCGCGAGCGGCTGGCTCGGGCTGCACGGGCGTGCGGTGCGCGAGCGGCGCCGCGTCGAGCGGCGCGGCCATGACGTCCTCGGGCAGCTCGATGTGCGTGGCGCCCGGCTTCTCGGCCTCGGCGAGGGCGAACGCCTTGCGCACGACCTCGGGGATGACGTCCGGATCCGAGACGCGGGCGGCGAACTTCGTGATCGGGCGCATGACCTCGACGAGGTCGACGAACTGGTGGGACTCCTTGTGCATCCACTCGAGCGGGCGCTGGCCCGTGAGCGCGACGAGCGGCACGCGGTCGAGGTGGGCGTCGGCGACCGCGGTCACGAGGTTCAGCGCGCCCGGGCCGAGCGTCCCGAGACAGACGCCGGCGCGCCCAGTGAGGCGCCCGGCCATGTCGGCCATGTAGGCGCCGCCCTGCTCGTGGCGCACCGGGACGAACGTGATCGACGACGCGTCGAGCGCGTGGTTGAGATCGAGCGTCTCCTCGCCGGGGATCCCGAAGACGTAGCGCACGCCTTCGGCTTCGAGGCACTCGACGAAGACGTCGGCCGCGCGGCGAGCGGTCACTGGACGTCCGATAGGTCTTTAGGCTGGGGAGGCACGTGAGCGAGCTACCCGCCAGCGCTGCGGGCGCAACTCCGGCGGCGTCGTCGTGTCCGGTCCTGTGGATGCGAAGGTGCCTGATCCTGCTCGCGGCGGCGCTGGCCGCCGCCGCCACCGCCGCTCCCGCGCAGGGCGCGTCGCGCGTGATCGTCCGTGGCGCCGGCTTCGGGCACGGCGTCGGCATGAGCCAGTACGGCGCGTATGGCTTCGCCAAGCGCGGGCGCGACCACGCGTTCATCCTCGCGCACTACTACTCCGGCACGCAACTCGGCAAGCTGACCGGCCCGAGCGAGACCCGCGTGCTGCTGCGCAACGGTGCCCGCATCACCTTCAGCGGCTCTGTGGGCGTCCGCGGCGGACGCTCGCTCGATCCGGCGCAGACGTACGTCGCCGCGCGGGCGCTCAGCGGCGGCGGCGTCGTGCTGCGCTCGGCCGGCGGGCGCGACCTCGGCTCCTACCAAGCGCCGCTGCGCGTCGCGGGCTCGTCGGCGGGCGTGCTCGTCGCCGGCCGGGCGGCGAACGGCGTCACCGGCGGGCGCTACCGCGGAGACCTCGAGCTGCGCCCCGGCACGCTCGGGATGGCGGCGATCAACGCGGTCGCCCTCGAGGACTACGTGCGTGGCGTCGTCGCCGGCGAGGTCCCCGCGAGCTGGCCCGTTGCGGTGCTGCGCGCGCAGGCCGTCGCGGCCCGGACGTACGCCCTCGCGACGAGCAAGAACGGCGACGGCTTCGACCAGTACGCCGATACGCGCTCGCAGATGTACCCGGGCATCTCAGGCGAGGACCCGCGCACGAACGCGGCGGTCGCCGCGACGGGCGGCGAGGTCGTCGTCTTCGAGGGCAAGCCGATCGTGACGTACTACTTCTCGACGTCGGGCGGGCGCACGGAGGACGTCGAGAACTCGTTCCTCGGCGCGCAGCCGGCGCCGTACCTGAAGTCCGTCGCCGACCCGTACGACACGGCGTCGCCGCGCCATCGCTGGACGGTCCGGATGACGCTGGGCCAGGCGGGCGCGCGGCTCGGCGGGCTCGTCAAGGGCGACCTGCGCCAGATCCGCGTCCTGTCGCGGGGGCGGTCGCCGCGGGTCGTGCGGGCGCAGGTCGTCGGCACGCGCGGGCGCACGTCGGTCACCGGGCCGCAGCTGCGCGCGAAGCTCGGGCTCTATGACACATGGGCGCGCTTCACGGTCATCACGGCGAGCGCCGTCCGCGGCGACGGCAACACGCCCGCGCCGTCGGGTGGCGGCGGCGGGACCGGCGCCGGTGGCGCCACGCCGCGCGCCGCGGCCCCGCTCGCGGCCGCCCGCGAAGCGGTTGGCGCGCGGGTGGCGGGCGCGATCGCGGGGCGGGTCGCGCCGGCGATCGCGGGACGCTGGCTCACGCTTGAGCGCTACACCGGGAGGTCGTGGGTCGCGCAGTTCGAGACGCAGACCGGCGCCGGCGGGCGCTATCGCGCGAGCGTCCGCGAGCCGGGGCTCTACCGCGTGCGCTACGCAGGCGAGCCGGGGCCGGCGGTGCGGGTCACTCGTAGACGCGGGTGAGCGACTCGGCGACGCAGACCGGCTTCAGCGCGCCCTCGCCCTCGAACGTGAGCTTCATCGTGATCTGGGCGCCGCCGAGGACGTCCTCGACGTCGACCAAGACCACCCGCATGCGGACGCGGTTGCCGACCGGCAGCGGGGCGGGGAAGCGGACGCGGTTCAGGCCGTAGTTCACGGCGAACGAGAAGCCTTCGAACGCGAAGACCTGCTTGGCGAGCACGGGGTGCAGCGAGAGCGTGTAGTAGCCGTGGGCGATCGTCCCGCCGAACGGCGTCTGCGTCGCGCGCTGCGGATCGACGTGGATCCACTGGTCGTCGCCGGTGACCTGCGCGAACGCGTCGATCGCGTCCTGCGTGACGTCGTGCCAGTCGCTGACGCCGATCTCCTCGCCGGCCTTCGCACGCAGCTCGTCGAGGTCGGAGATCGTAAGCACGGGCGGAGTGTAGGTGTCCGCCGCTTTAGGGTGGCCGCGCCACGGGGGTGTGTAGATCTGCTCCCCCGTGGAGGGAGTAGACCTACACGCCCCCGCGCGCGACCGCCGTGCGCGGCTGAGTCGGCGCGTAGGCTCCACGACCGTGCCCGGTCCGCTGATCGTCGTCGACGCTCCTTCGCTGCTGTACCGCGCGTTCTTCGCGCTGCCGCAGAGCATCACCGACGACGACGGCCATCCCGTCAACGCGCTGCTCGGCATGGCGAACCTCGTGCTGTTCGAGGTCGAGCGCCACGTCCCGCGCGCCGTCGTCCTGTGCTTCGGCGCCGAGGCCGCGGACTACCGCACGGACCTCTTCGAGCCCTACCACGCCGACCGTCCGCCGATGCCCGGCGAGCTCGAGCGCCAGTGGGCCGACGCGCCCGGCTTCTTCGCCGCGTTCGGGTGGACGACGCTGCACACGCCCGAGCTGGAAGCCGACGACCTGCTCGGCTCGCTCGCCAAGATCGAGACGCAAGCCGGTGGAGACGCGCTGCTGTTCACCGGCGACCGCGACATGTTCCAGTGCGTCGGAGAGCACGTCACGGTGCTGTTCCCGCGCGGCGGCAAGGATGGCCCCGAGGTCATCGGGCCCGACGAGGTCCGCGCGCGCTACGGGATCGAACCGGCGCAGGTCCCCGACTTCATCGCGCTGCGCGGCGATCCCTCGGACGGACTGCCGGGCGCGAAAGGCATCGGCGCGAAGGGCGCTCGCGACCTGCTGCGCAAGCACGGCACGCTCGACGGCGTGATCGCGGCGGCCGGCAAGCCGGGCGAGATGACGCCGCGACAGGCCGGCGCGCTCACCAGCGACCCCGACGCGCTGCGGGGCTTCAAGGACATCGCCACGCTGCGCGACGTCGACGTCCCGCGCCCGCCCGACGCGCCCACGGACGGCGAGGCGGCGGCCGTCGCCGCCCGCGCGCGCGGGATGAAGCGGCTGGCCGAGCGCCTCGAGAAGCTCGCGGGCACCTGACGGCTCCGCGCTTGCCGGCGAGCGCCGCCGAAGGCCTCTCGACGCCGGCGACGGCCGGCGAGCGTCGGCGCGCCAGCTTCTCGCGACGGGGCGACGGCAGCCGGACGTTCGTCTGCCAACCGACCGCTGCGGCAGTCGTTTACGCCATTATGTCCGCCCAGGTGTCCCGCGTCCTGCTCTTCGTGCTCGCGGTCTTCGTGCTCGCGTGTCCGGCGAGCGCGCTCGCCGCCGACCCTCCCAACCCCGTGCCACTGGCGCAGGGCTGGCAGTACTCGCCCGACCCCGCCGGCCGGGGACTCGCCGCCAACTGGCAGAGCGGCCGCATGGGCGCCACCTGGGAGGCGGCGACCGTGCCGCACGTCTTTGACTCCCGCCCGCTGGAGTCGCTGTTCAAGGGCGGCGTCGGCTGGTACCGCATCGCGTTCGACGGTCCCGCGACCGCGCCCGGCACCGGCTGGTGGCTGCGCTTCGAGCAGGTGCGGCGCAAGGCCCGCGTCTGGCTGAACGGGAGGGAGATCGGTGCCAGCTCGCAGCCATACACGCCGTTTCAGCTACCCGCGACCGGCCTCAAGATCGGCCGGTCGAACATGCTCGTCGTGCGCGCCGACAACCGCCGCGCTCCCGGCACGCGCGAGGGCTGGTGGAACTGGGGCGGGATCACGCGCCGGGTCTCGCTCGTCCCGCGCGGCCCGGTCGTCCTGCATGACGCGGGCGTCATGCCGGGCCGCACCTGCGACGGCGGCGGCGAGAACTGCCGCTGGGACGCGATCGTCGATGGGTGGCTTGAGAACCGCAGCTCGCGCTCGCAGCAGCCGGCGGTGCGCCTGGCGCTGCGCGCGCCGGACGGCACGATGTCCGTCGGCAGCGCCCGCCCGCGCATCATGCGACCCGGCGAGCGGGTGCGCGTGCGCTTCGCCGTGCCGGTGCAGGGCGATCCGAAGCTCTGGGATCCCGAGCATCCGAACCTCTACGACGCGACGATCCGCACGCTCGTCGGGGGGCGCGTCATCCAGGCCGACGGCAGGCGCGTCGGCCTGCGCACGGTGAAGGTCGTCAACGGGGCGCTGCGCCTCAACGACCGCGTGCTCGACCTGCGCGGCGCGTCGATCCAGGAGGACACGCCCGGCCGCGGCCCGGCGCTGACGGACGCCGACGTCGAGACGACGATCGACGAGCTGAGGTCGCTCGGCGCGAACGTCACCCGCGCCCACTACCTGCTCGACGAGCGACTCCTGCGCCGCTTCGACGAGGAGGGGATCATGGTCTGGAGCCAGGCGCCCGTCTATCACCGCGATGCGATGCTCAAGACGCCCGGCCAGCGCTCCTTCGAGCTCGATGCCCTGCGCTACACGATCCTCTCGGCGCGAAACCACCCGTCGGTGATCGTCCACTCGGTCGCGAACGAGCTCACGCCGCAGCCCGACGAGGTCAAGACGACCCGCGTCTGGATGAAGAACGCCGCCGAGCTCGCCCGCGACCTCGACCCGACGCTGCCCGTCGCCATCGACATCCTCTCCTACCCGGGCATCCGCCGCCAGAAGGCCTACGACGGGTTCGACGTGCTCGGCATCAACTCGTACTACGGCTGGTATGAGGGCAAGCCCGAGCGCTCGACGGCCAACCTCGCCGACCTCGAGCCGTACCTGCGCGCGATGCATGCGAAGTACCCGACCAAGGCGCTCGTCATGACGGAGTTCGGCGCCGAGGCGACCGAGCCGGGCCCCGCCGACATCAAGCAGACCTACGCCTTCCAGACGAACTACATCCAGCGCAACCTCGACATCATCGACCGGCTCGGCTTCATGGGCGGCGCGATCTACTGGACGGCGCGCGAGTTCGCCGTCAAGCCGCGCTGGGACGGCGGCGCGCACCCGCTCGTCCGCGACTCGATCCACAACAAGGCGCTCATCGCCTACGACGGCGAGCCCAAGCCCGCCTTCGAGGTGACCCGCGACGCCTTCAAGGGGACGCCGCTGTACCGCGACGACCCCGCCGCCGTCGTGCGCGCCGAGCTCTCGGAGTCGACCTCGATCATCACGCGCTCGCTGCTCATCATCTTCGTGCTCGGTGCCGTCGCCGCGCTGCTCCTCCTCGACGCGATCTGCATGCGCGACATCTGGCGCAACCGCCCGCGGGACGCGGAGGTCGTCGAGCTGCGCCGCCGGACCGCCGCCTGACCGCCGCGCTCCGTGTTGACCGCGGACGAGCGCTCTGCGTGCCGGCGGCGGAGGGACAGTGGTTCGAAACGGCCCTATACGTCACGTTTCGAACCACTGACTGCAACGGCGGCAGCGACCGTACGCGACAGCCCGTTGGTGCTCCTCCATCTCTCACTCTCTACCTTCTGTTCACTGCACCGTGCCGAGGTCGCCCTGGGAGCAGACCGCGATCCGATGGCCCAGACCATATCAGTTTCTTAGGCACTGAGAACCGCTACACCGGCTCGTCATCTTCGCTAGGGATCCACTGTTTCATGTCTCTCTGCTCTTTTCTTGTCTGCTTTCTATGGGGGCCGCCTCCCACTAATTGGTAGGGGCCCAGTGGATTGAGCTCTCACTCTTTTACTTAATATCTTTTTCCGCACAGCTCCGCACTGGGATCTCTCAGAAGACCAACGATGCTTTCTCGGTTTTCAGGCACTAGTGGTGTACCTCGTCGAGACGTGTCGTCACCCGGACGTAACGATACTCGTCCCTGCGGACCCGCCTATAACGTCGTACTCTTTACTGGCTTCTTCCATCGCAGGGATCATATCACGTGTTTAGTTTATCGCTTACTCACTGGACGAGTGGCGCAGGCCGGCGCTGGCGGAAATCGTCGGCGCTCGGCGCGCGTGAACGGTATCGCCACGCCCGTCGGGGGCCGCCCCACCTGGGAGTCGGGCGCGGCGCTCGAAGCGGGCGGCGCTGCGCGTCATCGGCCACCGCTTCTCGAAGGCGTCTCACGACCTGCGCGACTTCCTCGCTCGCAACCGCGTCCCGGCCCGCTGGCTGGACGTCGAGCGCGACCGGAGGCGCGCGAGCTCCTGCACGTCGCGGTCGATCGCAGACGACTCGCTTCCCGTCGCGCTGCTCGAGGACGGCGCCGTGCTCGAGCGTCCGACGGTGCTCGAGCTCGCCGAGCGCCTCGGCGTCAGCTTCCGTCCGGCATCCGATCACTACTACCTCGTCATCGTCGCTGCGTCCCGGCCGGCTCGCCGCGGCTGTCTACGGCGCCTCCGATTGCCTTCTAGACCGTGCTCATCGAGCGCGAAGCTCCCTGCGGCCAGGCCGGCCAGTCCAGCCGGATCGAGAACTACCTCGGCTTCCCGATGGGCCTCTCGCGCTCAGACCTCGCTCGCCGCGCGACCTACCAAGCTCTCCGCCTCGGCGCCGAGCTTCTTGACGATCAAGGACGCGGCCGGGCTGCGCGTCGAGGCTCGGGGCGGATCGTCGAGCTCGGCGGCGGCGGCGACGCTGACGCGAGCAGCGTCATCGTCGCCTCGGGCGTCTCCTACCGCCGGTACGACGCCCCCGGCTTCGCCGAGCGGACCGGCTCGGGCATCTACTACGGCGCCGCGCTGACCGAAGCGTGCTCGTGCTCCGAGCAGCACGTGTATCATCGCGCCGCCAACTCGTCTGGGCAGGCGGCGGTCCATTTCAGCGGCTACGCGCGTCAGGTCACGATGCTCGTGCGCGGCCCCTCGCTCGAGAAGTCGATGTCGCACTACCTCGTCGAGCAGATCGCGGCACTCGCAGAACGTCGTCGTCCGCACGGCACCTCCGCCGTCTGCGCCGACGGCGACGGCGACCGGCTCGCCTCGCTGCGCGTGCGCGGGCCCGACGGCTCCGGAGGAGGATCTGCACGCGACGCGTGCTTCGTCTTCATCGGCGCCACGCCGCGCACGGCTGGCTCGCGGACGTCGTCAAGCGCGACGCGCGCGCTTCATCCTCGCGGGTCCCGACGTCCAGGGCGACGGCTGCCCGCGCGCGCCCCTACCTGCTCGACAGCGTCCGCGTGTTCGTCGCCGCGACGTCCGCGCGCGCTCGATCAGCGCTCGCAGCGCTCGCAGTCGGGTGTCGCTCATCCACCAGTACCTGCTCGACGCATGAACCCGCACGGCGTCACGCTCGAAGACCTGCAGTCGATCGACCTCTTCGACGACCTCTCCGACGCGCAGCTCGGCCCGTGGCTCGAGGTCGTCACCTGCCGCAAGGTGGCGCCGGGCGAGCTGCTGGAGGAGCAGGGCGATCCGCCGGCCGGCCTGCAGCTCCTGCTCACCGGCACGGCACGGACGTACCTCCTCGACGGAGACCGGCCGGAGCCTGTGGGCCGCCAGACCGCGCCGACCTGGATGGGTGCCGTCGCGGCGCTCACCGATGCGCCGATGGGCGTGCGCATGCAGGCCGAGACGACCTGCCGGATGGCGCTCATCGTGCCGGAGGACTTCAAGCGGCCGGCGCTGTCGCAGCCGTCGGTGCATGGGCGCGTCATGAAGTCGATCGCGCCGGTCGTGCGGCGGATCAACAACATCGAGCACAACCGCGAGCGGCTCGCGCAGCTCGGCACGATGGCCGCGGGCCTCGCGCACGAGCTCAACAACCCCGCCGCGGCGGCCCAGCGCGCCGCCGACCAGCTCGCGCGAGCGCTGCTCGTCATCAACTACGCGCTGCGCGCGTTCGTCGAAGCGGGCGTGGAGCGCGCCGAAGCCGAGCAGCTCCTGGCGCTGCATCAGCAGGCGATGGAGGGCGCGGCGGGGCACACCGCGCTGGCGGCGCTCGACGCCGCCGACGCCGAGGACGCCCTGCGGACCGCGCTCGAGGATCTCGGGGTGCCGGACCCATGGGAGCTCGCGGAGCCGCTCGCCGCGGCGGGGGTCGACGCGGGATGGCTCGAGCCGGTCGCCGCGCTCGCCGGGCCGGCGACGCCGAAGGCGCTGAAGTGGGTCGCCGCGACGCTCACCGCCGGAGACCTCGTCGCGGAGCTCAGGGACTCCACCCAGCGCATGTCCGACCTCGTCGGTGCCGTGAAGACCTACGCCTACATGGACCGCGGCGGCCTCGTGGAGGTCGACCTGCACGAGGGCCTTGAGAGCACGCGCTCGCGATCACGATCACGACGCGCCGCGACGGGCAGTGCGCCGTCGTCGACGTCTCCGACGACGGACCGGGCATCCCGGCGGCGTGTCGCCCCCGCATCTTCGAGTCGTTCTTCACGACGAAGGAGGCCGGCAGGGGGACGGGCATGGGGCTCGACCTCGCCAAGCGCATCGTCGTCGACCGCCACGACGGCTCGATCACCTTCGACTCCGAGCCGGGCCGCACGACGTTCCATGGTCGCTGCCGTTCACGCAGAGCTGAGGGAGCACGCGGCGTGCGCCTCCGCGCACGGGACTCCGAAACGACGCTAGCGGCGCGGTATGTTGCAATGCTGTGGGGGCAGTGGCGCGGGGGACCATCCGGGACTAGCCGCCACGCGGGAGGTCCAGTTGGGGGTCCGGCCATCAGATGACCGTTCGCCGGATGTGGGACCCGGAGTGGTCGAGAAGCCACATCTGCACCCACGATGTGCCGCGCGGCCATCGTGGCGCCGCTCGGTGGCCCGGACCGCCGCAGCTACACGACTGATCCGCGCCGCGTGCTCGCTCGCCATCGTGCTCGTCATGCCGGCGCTCGTTCCGGCCGGCGTCCTGGCGGCAACGGTCGCCGGCACCGCGATCACGTTCCCCTCGACGGTCACCGTCGGCGGCTCCGGAGTACCGGCTTCGGTCACGCTTCGCAACGACAACACCGGGCTCAGCGCCCTGCGAGTGAACAGGGTCTGCCGCACCGGCGACGCCTCGCCACCCTGCGGGTCCCCGGAGCGCGGCGTCACCGTCGTGCCCGCGTGCGCGCGGCTCGTCGCGACGACCTGCGCCGCGCTCGGGTTCGATCCCGGCGTGTTCATGGCTGCCGCGACGGGCAGCGGCCGTCTCGGCAGCGCCTGCTCGGCACTCACGTTTCAGGTCTCGGAGATCGACCCCGCGTCGGGCGCGCTGAGCCTGACGCCGGCGACCCCGGGTGCGCGCATCTCGCTGCCGTTCGCGGGCAGCGAGTGCATCGTCGACTTCACGGTCGGCGTGTTGAAGTCCCCCGCCGACCTCGACGGCGCGCTGGCCGGCAACCAGACGGCGCACGTCACGGCGCACACCCAGTTCACGGGCGCCATCCTTGCCGGCGGCTGGCAGCGCGACCGCGCCGAGGCAGCGTCGGTGACGACCGTCCTGCGTGCCCCGACGTCGATCTCGACGACGTCCTCGCCCGGCGTCGTCCTCGACGCCGGAGATCTGAGCGATCGCGCGACGGTGCTCGGGCGCGTCGCGCCCACTGCCGGGGCGACCATCGACTTCCGCCTCTACGGACCGGATGACGCGACGTGCACCCGCGCGCCGGTCTTTCAGTCGCTCGGCGTGCCCTACCCGCGGGCGGGCGGACCGGTGACGTCGGCTCCGTTCACACCCACCCGGGCGGGCACGTACCGCTGGATCGCGAGCTACAGCGGCGATGCCAACAACGCGCCGTCGGCCGGGGCCTGCAACGCCCCCGGCGAGACCGCGGTGGTCGCTCGGGCCACACCCACCATCGCAACCACCGCCTCGGGCGACGTCGGCCTCGGTGCCGGCACGCTCACAGATCGGGCAACCGTCGACGGGCGCGTGCGTCCCGTCACCGGCGCGACGGTCGACTTCCGGCTCTACGGACCCGGCGATCCGACGTGCAGCGCGCCACCCGTCTTCGTATCGCTCGGCGTCGCGTATCCCGTCGCCGGCTCCGGCGCCACATCGGCGGCGTTCACCCCGTCGCGGGCCGGCACGTACCGCTGGATCGCCAGCTACAGCGGCGACACGAACAACGCTCCTGTCGCGGGCGCCTGCAACGACCTCGGCGAGACGGCGGTGGTCGAGCGCAACACGCCTGAGCTCGTCACCTCGGCCTCGCCGGATGTCGCGCTCGGCGCGGGCACGCTGCACGACAGCGCGACGGTCGGCGCGCGCGTCGATCCGCAGGCCGGGGCGTCGATCGACTTCCGGCTGTACGGGCCGGGCGACCCGACCTGCGCCGGCCCGCCGGTGTTCGAATCGCTCGACGTTGCGTACCCCGAGGCCGGCGGCCCCGTCCGGTCGGCCGCCTTCGCGCCGCAGCGGGCGGGCACCTACCGCTGGGTCGCGCAGTACAGCGGCGACACGAACAACGCGCCCGTCGCGGGCGCGTGCGGCGACGCGGGCGAGACGGTCGTCGTCGCGCGCGCGAGGCCGGCTGTCGTCACGGCGGCCTCGCCGGATATCACGCTTGGCGCGGGCACGCTGCACGACAGCGCGATGGTCATGGGCCGGGTCGGCCCGCTCGCCGGCGCGACGATCGACTTCCGCCTCTACGGCCCCGACGACCCGACGTGCAGCGCGTCTGCGATCTTCGAATCGCGCGACGTCCCGTACACCGCGGCCGGTGGGTTCGTCATCTCCGAAGACTTCACGCCGGAGCGCGCTGGCACGTATCGCTGGATCGCCACCTACAGCGGCGACGCCAACAACGAGCCCGTGACCGGATCGTGCGACGACGCCAACGAGACGACGGTCGTGGCGCGCAACACGCCCGAGCTCGTCAGCTCCGCCTCGCCGGACATCACGCTCGGTGCGGGCACGCTGCGCGACAACGCGATGGTCATGGGCCGGGTCAGGCCGCAAGCCGGCGCGACGATCGACTTCCGCCTCTACGGCCCCGACGACCCGGCGTGCAGCGCGGCCGCGGTCTTCGAATCGCGTGACGTCCCGTATACCGCGGCGGGTGGGTTCGTCATCTCCGAGGACTTCACGCCGGAGCGCGCGGGCACCTATCGCTGGATCGCGGCCTACAGCGGCGACGCGAACAACAACCCCGTCGCGAGCAGTTGTGGCGACGCGAACCAGACTGCCGTCGTCGACCGCGCGCCGACGTCGCTCGCGACGACGTCCTCGCCCGACATCGTGCTCGGCGCGGGAAGCCTGAGCGACAGCGCGCGGGTGTCGGGACGAGCCCACGCGCTGGCGGGCGCGACGATCGACTTCCAGCTCTTCGGCCCCGATGACCGGGACTGCAGCGCACGCCCCGTGTTCGAATCGCTGAACGTCGCGTATCCCGAGGCCGGGGGAGCCGTGACGTCGGAGCAGTTCACGCCGACTCGGGCCGGGACGTATCGCTGGATCGCGGCGTACAGCGGCGACGACAACAACGCGCCGGCGAAGGGCAGCTGCGGCGAGGCCAACGAGACGACCGTCATCGCGCGCGCCGCGCCGACCCTCACGGCGATCGCCTCGCCGGACATCGTCGTCGGCAGCGGGACGCTCACCGACGCGGCGACCGTCGAAGGCCGCGCGCACCCGCTCCCCGGAGCGACGATCGATTTCAGGCTCTACGGCCCCGGCGACGCGACGTGCGGCGCGTCGCCGGTGTTCGAATCGCTTGACGTGCCCTATCCGGCCGACGGCGGCTCGGTCAGCTCGAAGCCGTTCACCGCGACGCAGGCCGGCACCTACCGCTGGATCGCGAGCTATAGCGGCGACGCCAACAACGCGCCTGTCGACGGCGCGTGCGGCGACCCCGGCCAGAGCGCCGTGGCGTCCGACGCGCCGCCGCCGTCGATGCCGACGCTCGTCGCGACGGCGTCGCCCGCGATCGTGCTGGGGGCGGGCGTGCTCTCGGACGCCGTCACGGTGCTCGGGCGCCACGACCCGCTCGACGGCGCGACGGTCGTCTTCGCGCTCTACGGTCCGGACGACGCGACGTGCTCCGCCGCGCCCGTGTTCACCCGGGCCGGTGTGGTGTACCCCGTAGCGGGCGGGCCGGTGATGTCCGAGCCGTTCACACCTGCACGGGCAGGCACGTACCGCTGGGTGGTGAGCTTCGGCGGCGATGCGAACAACCCGCCGGTCGCGGGCGCCTGCAACGACAGCGGCCAGACGGTGACCGTCGCGCGAGCGACGCCGACCGTCGCCAGCAGCGCGCCCACGACGGTCGAGCTCGACGCGGGCCCGCTGACCGGAAGCGCGACCGTCTCGGGCCGCGTCAATCCGCTCGCGGGCGCGACGGTCGACTTCCGCCTCTTCGGACCGTCCGATCCGAACTGCACCGCCACGGCGATCTTCGAGTCGCTGGGCGTCGCGTACCCCGTGGACGGTGGCGCCGTGGCCTCCGCCGACTACACGCCCGCGGAGGCCGGCACCTACCGCTGGACGGCGAGCTACAGCGGCGACGCCAACAACGCGCCGGCCGCGGCCGCCTGCGACGGGACGAGCTCGGTGGTTGCGGTCGCCCCGGCACCTACGCGTGCGAGCGGCGCCTCCGCGCCGCGTCCCTCTCCGCCGCCGCCTCCGCCGCCACCCCCGCCTCCTCCTCCACCGCCACCCCCGCCTCCTCCGCCGCCGAATGTCGCTGCGGCGCCGCCGCCACCCCTCGCACCCGAGCCGTCACCGACGCAGATCGACGAGGACGCGCCGCCGAAGCCCGCTGACCGTCCGGTGCGGCCCGCGGCGCCGGCGGTCGAACCGGCGGGCGAGGGCAAATCCCGCTACGCGGCGTACGACGCGCGCAGCGATCCGGTGGAGACGATCGCGATTCTCGTCGCCATGTTCTCGCTCCTGCAGCTCGCTTCGAGCGCCGGCGGTCTGGCGCTCACCGGCCGCGCCGCCCAGGGCGCGGGCGGCACGGGCATCTCCGGCGGCACCGGCGCGGGCACCTCCGACGGCCCCGGCGCGGGCAGCGCGGGCGCCTCCGGAAGCGGCGACCAGGAGGCGCCGACCTTCGACCTCGACTACTCGGGCGTCGACGTCGAGCATCTCGAACCGGTTGCCGTCGGCGACGGCTCGAAAACGTTCCGCTGGCCCGGCACGGAAGCGGTCGACGCCCTGGCGGTCTACCTCGGTACGCGACTCGCGCCGCGATCGCCGTTGATCGCCCGGCTCGTCGGCGATGGCACCGCGATGCGGTCGATCTTCGGCTCTGCGTCGCAGATCGTGCCGTTCATGGGCCTCGTGCTCGGGATCCTCGCCGTCCGCAGCAGCGCCGGCGAGGCGGTTCCGCCCTCGGCCGTGCTGACGATCCTCATCGCGATCGCCTCGATCATCGACGCCGGCGCGGGCATGGTCGCGGTGCTGACGTTCTTCATCGGGATCGCCGCGGGCGGCAGCGTGCAGTCGAGCGACGACGTCCGCTTGATGCTCGGCCTCGCGGCGCTGTGGTGCGTCGTCCCGGTCCTGGCCGGCGCGGCCCGCCCCCTGCGCCGCCCCGCGGCCGCGGGAGCCGCGCAGAGCTGGGACCGCGCCGCCGACTTCGTCATCGCCGCACTTATCGGCGGCTGGGCGGTTCAGAAGATCATGCAGGCGCTGCCGGGGCTCGCCGGCAAGCAGCTCCCGATCGCGGACTACGCGAACGCGGGAGCGATCGCGGTGATCGTGGCGCTTGTGATCAGGATGACCATCGAGACGATCGCCGCGCACCTGTATCCCAAGCGCCTGGAGCGAGCCGCGCCGAGCGAGCTATCCGATCCCGGCGCGTTTCAGCGGCTCGGCTCGAGCGCACTCAAGACGACGATCTTCGTCTTCCTCGCGTACGTCATCGTCGGATCGTCGTGGCAGCTATGGGTTGGCGCGGCGATGTTCGCGGTCCCGCAGATCCTCGCGGTCTTCGCCGAGCGCTTCCCCAACTCGGCGAGGCTGCACCGCGTGCTGCCGACGGGACTCCTCGAGCTCGTGCTGATGCTCTTCGTCGCGACCGCCAGCGGTGCCCTGCTGATCGCGACGATGAACGAGAACGCCCACGACTTCCTCGCCAACAGCTTCGTCCTGCTGTCGCTGCCTGGCTTCGCCCTGTCCATCGCCGGCCTCTTCGCTCGCGACGGCGACGACCGCAAGTTGGGCTGGGGCAAGCGCGCGGGCGGCGCCGGCGTCCTCGTCCTGGGCGTCCTGCTCGTCCAGGGCCTCCTCATCTGAGCGGCCCGGTAAGCGCGCGCCCTACGGCGTGAACTTCACCGTGAGGACGTCGCCGTCGCGCATCGCGTAGTCGCGGCCCTCCAGGCGCAGCGTCCCGCGGTCGCGGGCGCCGGAGTAGCCGCCGGCGTCCAGCAGCTCGTCCCAGCCGACGACCTCCGCGCGAACGAAGCCCTTCTGGATGTCTGAGTGGATCTGGCCGGCCGCGTGCCACGCGGTGAGGCCGCGCCGCAGGTGCCAGGACTGCGCGGGCTTCGCCTCGCCGGCCGTGAAGAACGCGATGAGCTCGAGCAGCGCGAACGCGCCGCCGACGACGCGCTGCAGGCCGGATTCCGACACGCCGAGGTCCGCGCGCATCTCCGCGGCGTCCTCGTCTTCGAGCTCGGCCAGCTCGGCTTCGATGCGGCTGGAGATCGCGACGGCACCTGCGCCCTGGGCGGCGGCGTGTTCCGCCACGGCGGCGGGCACGTCGTCGTCGCCCTCGTTGACGTTGGCGACGAAGAGCACGGGCTTGGCCGTCAGCGGGCCGAGGTCGCGCAGCGCGTGGGGAGCGTCCTTCGGGGGCGCCACGGTGCGGGCGGGCTTGCCGGCGTGCAGCGCCTCGATGAGCTCGCGCAGCCACGCCTCCTCGGCGACCGCCGCGCGCTCGCCGCCGCGCGCGTCGCGCACGACCCGTGCGTGGCGCCGCTCGGCCTGCTCGAGGTCGGCGAAGATCAGCTCGGTCTCGATGGTCTCGATGTCGGCCATCGGGTCGACCCGGCCGTCGGGGTGGATGACGTTCGGGTCGGTGTGCGCGCGGACGACGTGGACGAGCGCGTCGGTCTCGCGGATGTTCGCGAGGAAGCGGTTGCCGAGCCCCTCGCCCGTGTGGGCGCCGGCGACGAGCCCGGCGATGTCGTGGAAGTCGACCGTGTCCGGCACGATGTTCGACGCCCCGAGCAGCGCGGCGACGCGGTCCAGCCGCTCGTCGAGCACCGCGACGACCGCCACGTTCGGCTCGATCGTCGTGAACGGGTAGTTCGCCGCCTCGACGCCGGCGTTCGTCAGCGCGTTGAAGAGCGACGACTTGCCCGCGTTGGGCATGCCGACGATGCCGACCTTCACTGGCGTCCCGCCGCGCCGACGGCCGTGCCGAGCAGCGCACCGGCGGCGATGTCCGACGGGTAATGCACGCCGAGGTACACCCGCGAGAGCGCCATCGCGGTCGCGACCGCGTACAGCGGAGCTCCCGGGATCAACGCCGAGTACGCGCGCGCCGCGGCGAACGACGACGAGGCGTGCGCGCTCGGAAAGCTCAGCGACGTCGGAGTCGAGATCAGCGCCGGCAGCTTCTCGAGGTGCGGGCGCTTGCGCCGCACGACGAGCTTCAGCGCGGTGTTGAGGAGGTAGGCCGTCGCCACCGCGCCGGCCGCGCGCAGCCAGCGCCCGCGCCGCGGCGCGTCGACCGCGGCGCCGGTCGCGCCGAGCGCGAGCCAGATGCCCGCATGCTCGCCGAGGCTCGAGAAGCGGCGGATGGGTGCCTCGAAGCGCGCGCTCTGCGCGTCCTCGCGCAGCAGGCGGTACAGACGCACGTCGACCAGGGCGATCGCCCGCGCGATCGGACCGCCGCGCAGGCGGGCGCGCAGCGAGCGGCGGGCGGCGGGATCGGCGGCAAGGGGAGGCGAGGGTGCGGCGGACACGGGCGGCAACGATAGAAGGCCGGCGCGACTGACCTGGTGTACTACCCCGGTGAGCGGTCGCAGCCCCCGTGTCGCGGTCGCCCGGCGGTCGCCGCGTGTCGATCCGATCGGCCCGGGGCCGAGTAGATCGACGCACGTCCGAGTTTCGCCCCGAGCGACACGAGGCATGATGCTCTGGTGCGCCTCGCCCTCGTCGCCAATCCGAAGTCGGGCACGGCGCCCGCACCGGAGCGCCTCGCCGAGCTGCTCGGTGCCGACGGCGCACAGGTCGGGGTGACCGCGATCCAGGATCTCGCCTCCGAAGGGGGCGGGCTCGATGCCGAAGGGCTGGCGAAGGCTCGCGCCGAGCTGAGCGAGGACGGACCGCCCGACCGGATCGTCGTCGCCGGCGGCGACGGGTCGATCGGGCTGGCGGCGCTCATCGCGGCGGACATGGGGGTCCCGCTGGCGGTCGTCGCGGCGGGCACGGCGAACGACTTCGCTCGCTCGCAGGGCCTGTCGCTCGACATCGAGGACGCGTGCGCGCTGGCGCGCGATCCAGCCGCGCCGACCCGCCACGCCGAGCTCGCCCTCGCCGGCGACCGGCCGTTCGTCAACGCTGCGGCGACCGGCCTGTCCGTCATCGCCGCGCAAGAGGCCCGCCCGCATAAGTCGCGCCTCGGCGCGCTCGCCTACACGGTCGGGGCGCTCAAAGCCGCGGCGACGGCCAAGCCGCTGCGCTACCGCGTGTGCTGCGACGGCGGCGACTGCTGGGAAGGCCCCGCGTGGCAGGTCGTCGTCGGAGCGACCGGCGCGTTCGGCGGAGGCAGCGAGATCGGCGGCACCGATGCCACCGACGGGCAGCTCGACGTCGCGGTCGTGCCGGCCGGCTCGCGCCTGGGGCTCGCGCGCCGGGCGGTCGGCATGCGCCGCGGAACGCTCGTCGAGCAGGCGGATGTCGCCCACCACCGCGGCGCGACGATCGATGTCGGCGTGGAGGGCCGTTCGCCGACGTTCAACGTCGATGGGGAGGTCTGCCCGTGCGAGCCGGCGCACTTCACGCTGCGTCCCGGCGGCTTTCGGGTCGTCGCGCGATGAACAAGCGCTGGCCGGCGGCGATCGGGGTCCTCTCGCTCGCGTGGTACGCGAGCGAGTCCCTGCGCCATCGCCGCGAGCAGGGCGACGGCTACGAGCTGCACGGCGACGAGCTCGATGCCGGATCGGCCGCGTTCCAGCGCGCCACCGAAGCGATCACGAGCTCGCCGATCGCGCCCGGCAACCGCGCCGAGATCCTCATCAACGGCGACGAGATCTTCCCCGCCATGATCGAGACGATCGCGTCGGCGCAGGAGTCCGTGAACCTCCTGACCTACGTCTACTGGCACGGCGAGATCGCCCGCGAGGTCGCCGACGCGGTGTGCGAGCGCGCGGCGGCGGGCGTCGAGGTCAACGTCCTGTTCGACGCCGTCGGGAGCGCGAAGATGGGCCGCGAGCTGACCCGCCAGATGCGCGACGCCGGCGCGAACCTCGCGATCTTCCGGCCGCCCAAGCCCTACGCGGTCCGCCGCCTGAACAACCGCACGCACCGCAAGCTCTGCATCGTCGACGGCCGCGTCGGCCTCATCGGCGGCGTCGGGATCGCCGACGAGTGGACCGGCCACGCCCAAGATCCCGACCACTGGCGCGACAACCACGTTCGTGTCCGCGGGCCGGTCGTGCGCGGGCTGCAGGGCGCGTTCGCCGAGAACTGGCTCGAGGCGACGGGCGACGTCCTCGTCGGACCCAAGTACCTGCCGGACATCGAGCCGATCGACGGCGGCTGCACGATGCAGCTCGTGCGCTCGTCGGCGGGCGTCGGCGATACGAACGTCGAAGCGCTGTACTTCCTCGCGATCGCCTGCGCGCGCGAGCGGCTGAACCTCACGGCGGCCTACTTCGCCCCGCGGCCCGCGTTCATCGAGGCGCTGTGCGACGCGGCCGAGCGCGGCGTCGCGGTGCGGGTGCTCGTGCCGGGCGAGCACATCGACAAGGCGTTCGTGCGCAAGGCCGGCCGCGGCGCCTACGAGGAGCTGCTCGCGTGCGGCGTGCGCATCTGGGAGTACTCGCCGACGATGTTGCACGCCAAGACGCTGACGATCGACCGCCGCTGGACGTCGATCGGCTCGGTGAACTTCGACAACCGCTCGTTCCAGCTGCAAGACGAGGCGACGCTCTGCGTGTCGTCGGAGTCGTTCACGACCGCGCTCGACGACCAGTTCGAGCGCGACCTCGCGAACTCCGAGGAGATCGATCTCGATCGCTGGCGCGACCGCTCGCTGCGCGCGAAGGCCAACGAACGCCTGCTGACGCTGGCGCGGCGGGAGCTGTAGTGCGCCCCGCGTCCGCGCCGAGCGCCGCGGCGTTCAGCGGCAGACTGCGTACGCGGAGCCCGTGACCGCCTGGCCCTTCACGCCCGGGGCCGAGCGGACCCAGGTGGACTTGTGGTTCACATACGGGCGGTCGGCGGACGCGAGGCCGCGCGCTCCGGTCGTGCCGAACGTCTTCAGGCGCTTGCCGTCGGGGCAGCGGAAGTACAGCGCCGCGCCCGCGCCGGGGACGCCGCGGGTGTTCGTGACCTTCTGGCCGACGAGCACATAGCCGGCCGGGATCGCCTTGCCGCGGCGGATCGCCTTGACGCCGGCGGCGTCGAAGGGCGACGTGTCGCCGGCCTGCAGCGAGGCCAGCGGCTCGACCGTCAGTTGGGTCGCCGTGTCGGCGGCGATGGAGACGCCGCCGGCGGTGAGTGCCGCGGCGGCGACGAGGACAGCGATGGTCTTGTGGGGGGTGAGCATGTGGGACTCCTTTGGACGTTTGCTCCAGAACATCGTGCGGCTGGCGGGCGCTCGTCGCGAGGCACCCCGGGGTTAGAACGCCCACACCCCGGCCCACTACTAGCATCCGGGCTTCAGCGAGGAGGACGGGATGAGGCAGTTCAGCGACGAGGCCGGGTATCGCGTCCGGTGAGCGGGTGCGCGGCGGATCTCGCCTTCCGTCCGGCTCGGCTTCTATGAATCGTCCGGAGATGGCGTTCCGAATCCGCCCCTGGCGAGTCGCTCGCTGGGCCGTACTCCTCTTGGCGGTCGCGCTCGGCACGACGATCGCGCTGTCGTTCGGGGCCACGCCGCAGATCGAACCGCAAGCCGTCGGCGTGACGGTGGCCGAGAGCGTGCGCACCGACCCGCGCGACGCGGGCTCGAGCCCGCTCGACGTGCTCGACGCCACGCTCGTCCACCGCGACGTGCGGATGATCCTGCGCGTCACGACGCCCGGCAACTGGAAGGCCGCGGACCTCGCCGCCATGCCCGGTCGCGTCATCTGCCTCATGCTCGCGCGCGGCGTCCCCGCCACCGCGCACGGGCGCGTCTGCATGACCTTCGCGGACGGCCACCCGGTCCTCACCTACACGCCGCTGCGCGCGGGCTCCAAGCCGGGCGTGACCCGCAAGATCGGCGCGACGATCCAGCGCCCGCGCAAGAGCGTCCTCGAAGCGACGTTCCTGCCCGCCGCCGCCGGCCTTCGGATCGGCCCGTACTCGTGGTGGCTGCAGACCGAGTGGACGGACGCCGGCTCATGCGCGCAGGCGTGCATCGATCGCGTGCCCGACGCCGACGCGATCGCAGCCCGCCTGGGGCTGCTTGGCGTCGTGCCGTGCTTCGGCGCCGCCGCGCGCGACCGAGCGCGGCCGTGTCGCAACCCCGACCTGCGCCTCGCCGTCGAGCCGCCGCCCGGCCGCGCCGCGGGCACCCTCGACCCGTTCTGCGACACGCGAACGCTCACGCCGATCTCCGTCTGCGCGTTCGGCACCGGGCCCGATGCGGCCACCGAGACGTTCGCGCTCGTCGGCGACAGCCACGCCGCGGCGCTGAAGACCGGCCTGCACGTGCTGACGCTCGCCCGGCGCTGGCGCGGCCTGTCGATGCTGGTGGCGGCCTGCCCGGCGACGAAGGCGCAGCCGATCCTGCCGACGCGGGCCCGCTCGATCGCCTGCGCGGCCTGGAACCGCGACGTGCTGGACTGGTTCGCCGCGCACCCCGGCGTCGGCACGGTCTTCCTCTCGACGCACACCACCGCGGAGGTCAAGACGGCGCCGGGCCAGACGATGGCCCAGACCGCGCGCGCGGGCTACCGCGACGAGATCGCGGCGCTCCTGAACGTCGTGGAGCGGGTCGTCGTCATCCGCGACACGCCGTACGACGCTCCCGGGCACCTGCGCTGCATCACCCGCGCGCTGCAGGCGAGCCGGCCGCCCGGCCCGGACTGCGCGCGTTCGCGGCGGCTCGCCTTGCCGGAGCCCGACCTGCTCGCCGCCGCGGCCCGCGACATGCGCTCCGACCGCGTCCAGCTCATCGATCTGACGTCGCGATTCTGCAATGCGCGGCGCTGCTTCCCAGTCGTCGGCGGCGCGCTCGTGCATCGCGACGAGACGCACGTCACGCCGGCGTTCTCGGCGACGCTCGGGCCGTTCATCATGCGCGCGCTGCCCGACTGAGGTGCCGGCGGTCGACCTCCTGCGCGAGCTCGTCGCGATCGACTCCGTCAACCCGGCGCTCGTCGCCGGCGGCGCGGGCGAGCGCGAGATCGCGACGTTCATCGCGGGCTGGGCACTGGCCGCCGGCCTGCGGGCGGACGTGCTCGAAGGCACGCCGGGACGCCCGAGCGTCATCGTGCGCGCGCCGGGCTCGGGCGGCGGGCGGACGCTGCTTGCTGTGTGGCCACATCGACACCGTGGGGGTCGAAGGGATGGACGCGCCGCACGACCCGCGCGTGGAGGGCGACCGCCTGTACGGCCGCGGCGCCTACGACATGAAGGCCGGCGTGGCGGCGGCGCTCGTCGCGTGCCGCGAGGCGGCGGGCCTCGGCCTGCGCGGCGACGTCGTCGTGGCGGCCGTCGCCGACGAGGAGCACGCGAGCCTCGGCGTGCAGGAGGCGCTGCGCGCGGTCCACGCCGACGGCGCCGTCGTCACCGAGCCGACGGAGCTTGAGCTCGTCGTGGCGCACAAGGGCTTTCAGTGGTCGCGGATCGAGATCGAGGGGCGCGCCGCGCACGGCTCGCGCCCGCACCTGGGGGTCGACGCGATCGTGAAGGCCGGGCCGATCCTGACGGCGCTCGGCGAGCTCGACGCGGCGCTGGGCGCGCGCACCCATCCGCTGCTCGGGCGCGCGTCCGTGCACGCGTCGCGGATCGACGGCGGCGGGGAGCTGTCGAGCTACCCGGCGCGGTGCGTGCTGGAGCTCGAGCGGCGCACGCTGCCGGGCGAGAGCGCGGCCGACGTCCAGGCCGAGCTCGCCGCGCTGCTCGATCGCTGCCGCGCCGCGGACCCCGAGCTGCGCGCGACGCAGTCGTCGCTGCTCTGGCGCGACCCGTTCGAGGTCGACGGAGGTGACGCGTTCGTCGGCGTCGTGCGCGAAGCGGCCACCGAGGCGCTCGGGGTCGCTCCGCCGATCGGCGGAGCGAGCTACTGGGCCGACGCGGCGTTCATCGCCGCCGCCGGGATCCCGACCGTCATGCTCGGGCCGGGCGGCGAGGGCGCGCATGGCGCCGTGGAGTGGGTCAGCATGTCGGACACCGACGCGGTCACGCGGGCGCTCGTCGCGGTCGCGGCGAGGTTCTGCGCATGAGGCGCGTCGCGCGGTCGCCGGGAGCGCTATCCGCCGGCGCCGAAGCCGACCTTGTGCTCGTCGAGGTTCGTGCGCACGTAGATGACCTGGCTGAGGTTCAGGCGGATCGTGCCGTCGTCGACGGTGAGGTCGTGCCAGTCGCCGGAGGCGAGCGCCTCGAGCAGCCCGTCGAGGTCGGCCTCCTCGAGGCGCACCCCGAGGACCTGGGTGCCGGTGAAGCCGATCGTGACGCGCTGGAGAGCCATGTGGGTGTCAGTGTCCCTTCGCAGGTTGGACGATCTCGGTGAGTACCCCGCCCGAGGACTTGGGGTGCAGGAAGGCGACGAGCGACCCGCGGATGCCGACGCGCGGCGTCTCGTCGATGAGCCGCATCCCGGCCTCGCGCAGCGACGCGAGTGCGGCCTCGATGTCGGTCACCTGGTAGGCGACGTGATGCATCCCGGGCCCGCGCTTGGCGAGGAACTTGCCGACGGGCGTGTCCGGCCCCAGCGGCGCGAGCAGCTCGACATGGTTCTCGCCGACGTCGAGCAGCACGGCCTCGACCCCTTGGGACTCCACGACCTCGCGGTGCACGAGCGTCATCGCGTAGTCGCGCTCATACAGCGCCAGCGCCGCGTCGATGTCCTCGACGGCGACGCCGATATGGTCGACGCGGGTGAACACGCTGCGCATCGTAGTGCCCGCGCTCCGGCGACAGAAGCTCAACCGTCAAGACCAGCCCGACGGAGCCGCCGTGCCAAGCTCGTTGGCGACCTGTGGGATCGGCCGGCCGCTGGACCCGAGCAGCCGCACGGCCTCACGACGGAACTCCGGGGTATGCGGCGGGGTCTCGGGCATCGAGACACATCCTCTCGGCATAACGGCCCAGCCCTCAGGTGTTCACGAAGCCGGTTGCCGTAACGGAGCTGTCGCTCGGAGGGCGGCAGTGGTGTGCTGGGCTTGGCGTTTGAGCTCGGAGGCGGCAGTCCTGACTCGGCGCCCTGACAGGGGAACCCGACATCGACAGGCATGGGCGCGCGGCACGGAGTTCACATGCCGGTTCCAGAATAGGGCTCCTCGCTGGATCGTGTGGGTAGCGCTCGCGACGGCGACCGGGTCGGTGCCCGAGTGCGCGCAGCGCAACCCTGAGAGCCACCATCAGCGAAGCGTGGGCGGGCGGTCAAGAGCAGTCCGGCAGGGCCGAGCGTCAGCGAGCCGCGCAGCGGAGTCGAGCGTCGCGAACGAGCCACGTCGGGCACCGTTTACCTTCACGCCCGCGACGCGGGCTCCTGATGCCGGCGATGCCGAGAATGAGCCGGCCGCCGGCCATCAGACGGCCCTGCGCTGGGCGGTCGGTCCGACGAGTTCGGCGGCGAGGCGTCAGATCGCGAGCGACCCGACGTGGTCGGGCCGAAGGTCAGCAGCGGGAGACCGGCGGTGACGGCGCTTTGGAAGTCCGCGCGCATCGGGATCTCAATGTTGAGGAGTGGTAGCCGCCGTCGATGAGTGCATCGTTGAGCAGCCGGTAGGTGCTGCGGTGGTAGCCGACGTTGGTGCGCACGACGCCGGTGACGGCGACGTCGACGCGGTTTCGGCGTAGGGCGTTGACGGTGGCCAGTAGCGCCATTGCGCACTTGTAGGCGTTGCGGTCGGTCATCGAGTCGACGACCATGACTTCGAGGACGGCGCAGCACACGTTGACGGTCAGCAGCCCGAGGTTCGGTGGGTCGTCGTTGAGGACAAGGTCGTAGACCGGTCGCACGCCCCACGATCTTCCGCCACCTTCAGCGCACCGGCCGCTGAGCGGCG
>CAWEOF010000033.1:0-70856 GCA_963810605.1 uncultured Actinomycetes bacterium | reverse complement strand
CGCGGGCAGGCTCGGGGTGCGCGCGCGGTGCATCGTCGCGGTTCGCGCGCCGTAACCTGCCGCCAGCGCCTCGTCGTGCGGGTTGCCGGCGCCGTCGTCGCGCGGCTGGCCGTCGATGTCGCGGCGGGGCGGATGGTTCACCGCGTGGTCTCGCTCACCCGCCGTTCTGAGCCGCCCCTGAGTCGCCGGCCGACGGGGTGGCGATACTGGGGCGATGGAAGGCCAGCTCTTCGCTCCCGACGACGGTCCGCCGCGCACGCGGACCGGGGTGCCGGCGCGCGAGGCGCCGCTCGCCGTGCGGATGCGGCCAGCATCGGTCGACGAGGTCGTCGGCCAGCAGCACCTGCTCGGCGACGGGACGGCGCTGCGCCGCGCGCTCGCGCAGGGGCGCCCGCATTCGATGATCCTCTACGGGCCGCCGGGGACGGGCAAGACGACGCTCGCGCGCCTCGTCGCCGCGACCGCTCGCGCGGCGTTCGAGGAGCTCTCGGCGGTTGAAGCCGGCCGTCCCGAGGTGCGCAAGGTGCTCGAGCGCGCGGCGCACCGGCGCAAGTCCACGGGCGAGCCGACGATCTTCTTCCTCGACGAGATCCACCGCTTCAACAAGGCCCAGCAGGACACGCTGCTCCCCGCCGTCGAGGAGGGGCTCGTGACGCTCATCGGGGCGACGACCGAGAACCCGTACTTCGAGGTCAACGGCGCGCTGCTCTCGCGGGCGCAGGTCTACGAGCTCAAAGGCCTGTCGGCGGCGGACGTCGAGGTGCTCCTGCGGCGCGCGCTGGATCGCGACGAGCTGCACGGCGTGACCGCGGACGACGAAGCGCTCGCGTTCCTCGCCGATCGAGCCGGCGGCGACGCCCGCACCGCACTCGCCGCCTTGGAGCTCGCTGCCGCGACGGTCGTCCGATGCGACCGTCACGCTCACGGCCGCCGAGGACGCGCTGCAGCGCCACGCGGTGCGCTACGACAAGGACGGCGACCAGCACTACGACACGATCTCGGCGTGGATCAAGGCGTGCCGCGCGTCGGACCCCGACGCCGGGCTGTACTACCTCGCGGTCATGCTCGAAGCCGGCGAGGACCCGCGCTACATCGCGCGCAGGATGATCGTGCTGGCCTCCGAGGACATCGGCAACGCCGACCCGCAGGCGCTCGTCGTCGCGACGGCGGCGGCCGCGGCGGTCGACCATGTCGGCGCGCCCGAGTGCGAGTACGCGCTCTCGCAGGCGACGATCTACCTCGCGCTCGCGCCGAAGTCCAAGGCGGCGGCGAAGGCGCTGTGGGCCGCGCGCGCCCACGTCCGCGACCACGGCGCCGCGACCCCGCCGGCCGCGCTTCGCTCGAGCGGCTACCCGGGCGCCGCCAAGCTCGGCCGGGGCCTGGACTACGACGACCCCCACGCCCACCCCGGCCATCTCTCAAGCCAGGACGTCATGCCCGAGGAGGTCAGCGGCACGCGCTTCTACCGGCCCGACGACCAGGAGTCCACGCTGCGCGACCGCCACGCGGAGATCCGCGCCAAGCGCGGCCTGCCGGACTAGCTTCGAGCCACGGGACGCATGCTTGCTTGACGCTGGGTCGGCGCCGCCGGTATGAGCGCTCCATTCGTCGAGAAGCGACACTCGCGTCCCTTCGGCACCCGGCAGGGTACGGTGGGTCTGCGCTCTCAGTGCGGTGGAAGCTGGGCGCGGTGAGGTTACCGAGCTTTGCGATCTTATCGATCGGTCGGGTAAGCTCGCTAAGGTCTGCCGACATGGACGAGCTTGAGAATCCTTTTCGCCCCGGTGCTGGTAGCCCGCCACCCGCGCTGGTTGGTCGCGATGCCCTGCTCGCGAGCTTCGATGTCACCGTGGGACGAGCGCTCAAGGGGCGTCCGGGACAGAGCGTGATGCCAGTTGGCCTGCGAGGCGTGGGGAAGACTGTCCTGCTGAACCGCTTCGTCGAACGGGCTGAGGCACAGGGGATGAGTGTCGGCTACGTGGAGGCTCCTGAGTCGGGCGACTTCGGACGCCTCCTCGCGGGACGGCTACGCAAGATCCTGATTGAGCTCGATACCGCGGGGAAGCGCTCGCGCGCGGTAACTCGAGCGCTCGGGGTGCTGCGTTCGTTCACGTACACGCTGCAAGACGGCTCATCCATCGCCGTGGGCGTCGATCCGATCGCGGGTTCCGCCGATTCCGGCGACCTGTCGGAAGACCTCACCGATCTCCTCGTCGCGGCCGGCGAGGCCGCGCGCGATCGCGAGGGCGGAATCGTTCTTGCGATCGACGAGGTCCAGTATCTGAAGTCCGCCGAACTCGCGGCATTGATCGCCGCAATCCACCGGACTGTCCAACTCAACCTGCCGATGGTGCTGGTGGGAGCCGGTCTACCACAGCTACCCGGGCTGACCGGGAGCGCAAAGTCGTACGCCGAGCGCCTGTTCCGGTTTCCGCAGATCGGATCTCTCGCCGATGTCGAGGCGCGCGATGTACTCAAGCTGCCGGTACTCGACGCCGGAGTGAAGTACACCCGCGATGCGCTTGATGTCTTGATTGGCCACACGCACGGATACCCGTACTTCCTTCAGGAATGGGGGTACGAAGTGTGGAACGTCGCACGAAAGTCGCCGATTGACCTTGCGGCCGTCAACCGGGCCGAGCCGCTCGTACGAAACAAGCTCGACGAGAACTTCTTCCTCGTGCGCATGGATCGCCTGACGCCTGCTGAGAAGCTCTACCTCAAGGCGATGGCCGACCTCGGGGCAGGCCCTCATCGCTCCGGCGACATCGCAGCTCAGTTGGGCGTCCGGGTTGAAACCGTCGCTCCGCGTCGCTCCGGACTCATCACGAAGGGCATGATCTACAGCCCTGCCCATGGGGACACCGCTTTCACTGTACCCCTATTCGACGAGTTTCTGCGACGTCAGTAGGCAGTCGACGTCAGCGACCTCCAACCGGTGCTCACGATGGTCGGGCGCCGCCCTCTCAACGATGAAACGCTTGGCGTGCTGGACGTTGGCCGGAACGCGCGTGAGCTGACGTGGCTTGTGCGCGTGATGGAGGCTGCGGGGCGGGTGCGGCTGTGCGGCGACGGCGTGCAGGTGACGGCGTGATCGTGAGCTTGCGGGCAGGGACGTAACAGTCCGGCTTGACGACGCTCGCGGTCAGCGGATGGTCGCTGACGAGCGTGGCTTCGTGGGGCAGCCTCCGAACGCTGCCGCGCGACCCCGCGTGAGTCTCGCATCACGGCGTGGTCGGGATGCTGCCGTGACGCGTTTGGCGGTGCCGCCACGTGCCCGCCATGGGCACGCAATTGGGGATGTGACGAACCATGCCGCTGGGTAGGCAGCGGGCCGGAGGCGGCCTTGCTGCGACGTCGGGACGCGGACGGATATGCGATGGCGGCACGCCGATGGTGCCCGTATGGTGTTGGATATGAGTGGGAGGAATACGGCTGCGTCTGGCAGCGGCCAGCGCGAGCGCGTCACCATGGCGCTCGCGCTTCACACGGAACGCGGGATCACGCAATACGACTTCCTACCGGGTAGGACGGCCATTGATGGTGGCCCTGGAATCGCTCGGCTGGCATCAAGGATCGAGGAGCTGCGGAACGACCACGGAGTGCCCATCGAAGATGCGGGCTGGCGGAATGGCCTCAAGGTCTACTGCATGGCCATCGGGCCGCGACCCGAACCGCCGCCGCGACTTCCCGGGATGGAAATCGCATGCGCGCCCAAGTGATCGTCACCTCGCGTAGCAAGCTCAAGCTCAAGATGCCGTACCGTCCCGACAACCGGGGGCGACTGAAGGCGATGTTGCCAGCCCGGTCCAGAATCCAGCATATTGGCAACGGATGGTGGGAGTGCGCAGCCAAGTACACAACTGCCGTCATAGACGGGCTGGCACAAGACCACGATGTTGAGGTGACGGTGCGCGTCTCAGGCCGTCGCACGACGGAGGTCTGCGACATTCGCTGCCAAGAGGCCCCGGGGCCGAATTGTCATTGTTCCTGTGCAGGTGAGTATCACGCGATCTTATCGCCGGGCTGGCGGTCGGTCGGAATGGACGCCTACACCCTCGTACGTCAGGGCCAGCGGAGCGACGGCTACGAACGTACCTACCTGATTCGATGCCGTGAGGGTGCGAGGTAGATGGCAACCGTCGCCTCCCTCGGCCGTGAAGCACTCGTTATATGGATTCGTGGCGCGCAGGCGACCGTGGTGGCGCTGCGCCGAATGGAGGATCTAGATGTCCACTCTGTCAGCACATGGCCGTTACTGTCAAACGGCTGGATTCATCGCAGCCGACTGGGCCGTGGATTCACCATGGTAGCCGCATCAGACCTCGTGCGCGACACCGAATGGGGCCACGCGTGTGCCCTGAGGATGGTCGCGCCCAACCAGTTGCGGGCACAGCTGGCCGTCGACGGTACCCTGAGCGAGAGGCCGTGATCGTGGCGAACGCGAGGGACCTTCATCGATCGACTTGAAGCGCTTCCTGCGGGCCGCCCGCGGCGAATCGGCGCGTCGAAAGACCCTGGGGCCGACTCCGCCACCCACCGCCGAGCCGGCGTTTGCTGCGCCTCACGATGCCAGCGACTACCCGAGGATCGCCAGCCGCGGAGTTTCGCGTTCGCGTGGTTGCGGCACTACGCGTGAGGCGCCTTCTCGCGTCGCGCAAAGCGGAAGTGCAGGCCGCCCTACGGCACCCCGGATGTCCTGGCCGGCGCGACAGGCGGGCTGCCGTCAGGCGTAGGCCACCCAGCCGCGGAAGGTGAGCGCCGCGTAGAACAGGCTCACGTCGCTGAACCCGGCCTCGCGCATGAGGGCTTCGTCATGTTCCGGACTCAGCACGGGGAGCCGGTCGCGCATCGCGCCGATCGACTTCGCCATCTGGTCGGCCGGGAAGCCCGACCCGACCCGGTAGGCCACGTAGCGCGCGAGCCACCTGTCGCGCTCGGGCGGTTGTGGCGCAAAGCTGTGGTGGGCGACCACGAGCGGCCCGCCCGGTTTCAGGCGGCGATGCATGTGCCGAAGCGTGTCGAGCCGCTCGGCGGCCGGGATGAAGTGCAGGGTCAGCAGACACACGGCCGCGTGAAACGGCCCCGCCGGTGCGCTGTCGACATAGCCCTCGTGCAGTGCGATCCGGGCAGCGAACGGCTCGGTTGTGGCCTCGGCCAGGCGCAGCATCTGCGCCGACGGGTCGATGCCGTCGAACTCCCAGCCCGCGTGCGCAGCCGCGAGATGTTCGAGCTCAAGCCCGCCGCCCGCGCCGAGGACCAGCACGCGCCCGTCATCCGGCGTGCGCTCCGCGAGGAGCAGATCGGTCATCCGGTGCAGATCCGCGAACCCGGGCACCTGCCGCGGCGGCCCGTCGCGGTATCGCGCGACCGCGTCCGGATCGGTGAACGAGTGCGCCGGGTGCTCGACACCGCCATCGGCCGAATCGCAGGACACCGGCGCAATGGTGTCAGCTCATGCTTCTCTGCCTCCTTCGCGCCGCTTCGGGCGCGACCTCAGGGGCGGAGATCGGGTCGCGCCGGGGCTGCCGGCGAACGCGGTCGGGCGGCGCAGGTGGCGGCCGGTCGCTGTCATGACGTCGCGGCGGCCCGGCGATCGGCACCGTAGCTGCCGCACCGAGGCTCGCGCTCGAAACGCGCGCGGACCCTAAGCTCACCCGACCATGGCCACCGCCGCCGCGCAGATCGAGGCAGTCAGCCCGATCGACGGAACGCACATCGCGACGCTGCCGGCGACCGACCCGGCCGACGTCCCCGCGGCTGTCGCGGAGGCCGCCGAGGTCCAGCGCCTGTGGGCTCAGCTGCGCCTCACGGACCGCTCGCGCTACCTCATGCGCGCCGCGCAGGCGGTCATCGACGAGTGGGACGAGATCGCCGGCGTCATCGTCGCCGAGCAGGGGCGCCCGATCGCCGAGGCGCAGACCATGGAGCTGCTCCCCGCCGTCGAGACGCTGCAGTGGCTCGCCGAAGCCGCGCCACAGGTGCTCGCGCCCGAGCGCATCGGCCTCGCGCGCTCGCTGCAGCCCGTCAAGCGAGCGCGGCTGACGTTCGAGCCGCTCGGCGTCGTCGCCGTGCTGACGCCCGGCGCCGAGCCGTTCGCGACGCCGCTCGGCGACATCGCCGTCGCGCTCATGGGCGGCAACGGCGTCGTGCTGCACCCGTCACCGCTGGCCGCCGTCGCGGCAGAGCGGATCGCGCGGGTGTTCGTGCGCGCCGGGTTGCCGGAGGGGCTGCTGCAGATCGTCCACGGCGAGGCGCAGGCGGCGCGCGCGCTCGTGGCGGCTCCCGAGATCGCCCACGTCCGCTTCACGGGCTCGTCGCAGGCGGGGCGCGACGTTGGCGAGGCGTGCGCTCGCGAGCTCAAGCGCGCGACGATCGAGGTCGGGGGCAAGGACCCGATGCTCGTGCTCGCCGACGCGAACATCCCGCGCGCGGTGGCCGGAGCGCTGTGGGGGGCGTTCGCGAACGCGGGGCAGTCGGGCGGCTCGCTCGCGCGCGCCTATGTCCTGGACGAGCGCGCCGACCGCTTCGTCACGGGAGTCGTCGCGGGGGCGCGGGCGCTGCGCGTCGGCCACCCGCGCGACCCGAGCACCGAGATCGGACCGCTCCTCGCCGCAGACCGGGTGCAGCGCCTCGTCGAGCTCGTCGACGAGGCGGTCGCCGGCGGCGCGACGCTGCACTGCGGCGGGCCGGTGAGCGTCGGCTCGCTGAGCGGCGCGTTCTTCGCCCCGGCCGTGCTCACGGATGTCGCGCCCGACGCGCGGCTGCTGCGCGAGGACGCGCCGGGACCGTGGCTCGCGATCGAGCGCGTCGGCTCCGAGCAGGCCGGCATCGCGCGCTGCAACGCCGGCGTCGGCGGGCTTGGCGCGTCGGTCTGGACCGCCGACCGGCACAAGGGCGCGCGCGTCGCGCGCGAGATCCGCGCGGGCATGGTGTGGATGAACGACCACCTCGTCTCGCGCGCCGAGCCGCAGCTGCCCTGGGGTGCCGTCCACGGCTCGGGGATCGGGCGCGCTCGCGGGGCCGTCGCGCTGCGCGCGTCCGTCGAGCCGAAGCTCGTCACCGCCGACCCGGCGACGGGCCGGATGGCGTGGTGGCATCCCTACGACGAGTCGCTCGTCGACGCGTGGCGGGCGCTGGGGCGGCTGCGATCTGTCCGCGACGCCGACCGCGAGCGCGGCTGGCGCGACGGCGCGCGGCCGCTCGCGCGCGTCGCGGCGCGCACGGTAAAGGCCGTGCGACGGCACTGAACTCAGCGATCCGGCAGACAGGAGCAACGACATGCCCGCGAAGGTGCTCGGACCGAATGACGGCAAGCTCGGCGACCTCGGGTCGCTCGGGATCCGCTTCATGATCGGCGGCGAGGAGTCCGGCGGCGGGTTCTCGCTCGTCGAGCACCCGATGGCGCCGCGCGGGCTCGCCGCGCCGCTGCACCGCCACAGCCGCGAGGACGAGTACAGCTTCGTGCTCGAGGGCCGGGTCGGCGCGCAGCTCGGCGACGAGGTCGTCTACGGCGAGGTCGGTGACCTCATCTTCAAGCCGCGCGATCAGTGGCACACGTTCTGGAACGCCGGCGACGAGCCCGCGCGGATCCTCGAGATCATCTCCCCGGCCGGCTTCGAGCGCTTCTTCGACGAGCTGACCGAGCCCGAGACCCCCGAGCGCCCGCGTGCGACGCTCGGCGAGCGCTACGGCATCGAGTTCGACCTCGGCAGCATCCCCGGCCTGCTCGAGCGCCACGGCTTGCAGTTCGGTCCTGAGTAGTCGAAGCGCCAGCGCGTGCGGCGTGGCGCCTACGTCGCTCGCGCGCTTGAGACGAAGCGCAGCCGCTCGGGCGCGAGCGGCACGAGCACGCGCTTGGCGTACTCGGCGCCTCCGCGCAAGGCGAGCGCGCGCAGCGGGTCCCACGACAGCCCGTACTGCCTGCGCAACCCGGCCGGCAGCAGCCCGACGGTGACGAAGTTCACGAGCTCGAGCACCGGGCGGCGCGCGCGCGGCACGGGCGGGCGCATGACGATCTCGATCGCCAGCTCGCGGGCCGCGGACGTCACGAAGAGGTCGTCGCCGTTGAGCATCCGCGCCATGTACGCGTCGAAGGCGTCGATGTCGGCGGGCATCTCGTCGTCCTTCAGGCCGAACAGCCGCCCGACGACGCGATAGTCCTGCCAGTACGCCGCGCGCTCGGCGTGCGACAGCGACGCGACGTAGCGCTCGTAGACGACGAGCGCCGAGTCGACGAGCGAGGCGAGCACCCACATGAGCAGCTGCGGATCGTCGGCCGCGTACGGCGTCCCGGCGGGGAAGCGCCCCGCGGGAGCCGCGAGCTCGCCGCGTACGCGCTTGTGCATGGCGCGCACCCGGCGGGTCGCGCGGTCGGCGTCCTCGCGCGTGCCGAACGCGATCGTGTCCATGACCTGCGCGGTCCGCCGCAGGCGCTCGTATGGGGCGTCGAACGCACCGGAGTGGGCGAAGAACCCTTCGAACGCGACCGGGTGGCTGGCCTGCATGAGCAGCGCGCGCGGACCGGAGAAGGCGACGGCCAGCTCGCGCTGCACGCGGCGCAGCATCGAGGTGTCGGCGAAGTAGGAGTCCATCGTGTATTGGACTACGTGGCACTACGCTTCGTAGTTCATGCCCGCCCAGGCCTACGCCGGAAAAGACTGCGTCTGCCAGCTCCGCAAGGGGATCTGCGACCAGTCCTGCGTGCAGGGGATGCTCGACACCCCGTTCTACATCGCCTGCCTGAAGCTGACCGGCCGGCGCTGCCTGGTCGTCGGCGGCGGCGAGATCGGCCTTGAGAAGGTCGAGGGCCTGCTGGCCTGCGACGCGACGGTTCACCTCGTCGCGCCCGAGGCGGTCGACGAGCTGCGCGCGTTGGCGAGCGAGGGCTCGATCACCTGGGATCGGCGCGAGTACGCCGGCCCGTCGGACCTCGAGGGCACGTTCATGGCGATCGCCTGCACCGACGACACGGACATCAACATCAACGTCTTCGACGATGCCGAGCGCCGCGCGATGCTCGTCAACATCGTCGACGTCCCGCCGCTGTGCAACTTCATCCTGCCGGCGATCGTCCGCACCGGCCCGCTCGCGATCGCGATCTCGACCGCCGGCGCCTCGCCGGCGCTCGCCAAGCGGATGAAACGCGAGATCTCCGAGCTCTTCGGCGACGAGTACGCGCGCCTGGCGATCATGCTCAACGACGCGCGCGGCTGGGCGAAGGGGACGCTGCCGACCTACCAGGATCGCAAGGTCTTCTTCGAGTCGATCGTCAACGGCGAGCCCGACCCGATCGCCTTGCTGCGCGCGGGCGACGAGCGTGCGGTGCGCGATCTCATCGCCGCGACACAGCGCACGCACGCCGACGCGGCGTAGCGCGCTGCCCCGACGACGCCGATTGCGGCTGACCGCCGTGGCGCGACCCACCCAACTAGCGTTGCTGGCATGGAGGGCTTCGAACCAGCCGTCAGCCTGCGCGGCGCCGGTCGCCGCTACGGCGAGCGCGCGGCGCTGCGCGACGTGTCGCTGGACCTCGCCACGGGGCAGACGCTCGTCGTCTTCGGGCCCAACGGCGCCGGCAAGACGACGCTGCTGCGGATGCTCGCGACGCTCCTGCGCCCGCACGCCGGCGAGGTGCGGGTGTTCGGGCGCGCCCTGCCCGACGACGGGTACGCCGTCCGCGGCCGGATCGGCTTCCTCGGCCACGAGCCGCTGTTGTACCGCGAGCTGAGCGGCCGCGAGAACCTGCGCTTCCACGCGCGGCTGCACAACATCGCGGGGGCAGCGGCGCGCGTGGAGGCGGTGCTCGAGGCCGTCGGGATGGCCCGCCGCGCAGACGACCCCGTCGCCGAGCTCTCGCGCGGGATGGTGCAGCGGCTCGCCGTCGCGCGCGCCATCCTGCACGAGCCCGAGCTGCTGCTGCTCGACGAGCCGCTGTCGAACCTCGATCCTGCCGCGGTCGCGCAGGTGCAGCCGCTGATCGGCGCCGCGAGCGGGCGCACGCGCGTGCTGACGAGCCACGATCCGGTCGGCGGCCTGGTGGGCGCTGACGTCGCCCTCGGCCTGAAGGCCGCGCGCGTCCAATGGCTGGCCCCGGCCGCCGACGTCACCCCGGCGCAGATCGCCGCGCTCTACGCATGAGGCGCACCGTCGCGGCGATCCTCGGCAAGGAGCTCGCGCTCGAGCTGCGCACGCGCGAGTCCGTGCCGGCGATGGTGCTCTTCACCGCGACGACGTACATCCTCTTTCACTTCGGCCTTGACCGCGACTCGGTGGACGGCGACCTCGCGTCCGGCGTGCTGTGGGTGACGCTCCTGTTCGCGGCGATCCTCGGGATCAACCGCCTGTTCGTCGCCGAGCACGAGCAGGGCGGCTTCGACGGCTTCCTGCTCGCGCCGGTCGACCGCACGGCGCTCTTCGTCGCCAAGGCGATCGCGCTGTTCGCGTTTCTCTGCGTCGTCGAGCTCGTCGCCGTGCCGACGTTCGCGATCCTGCTGCTCGGGCCGTCGCTCGGCCAGGCGCTGCCGGGCCTCGTCCTGGTCTTGGTGGCGGCGAACGTCGGGATCGCGGTGGTGGGGACGCTCGTCGCCGCGCTCGCGATCCAGACGCGGGCGCGCGATCTCATGGTCCCGCTGCTCGCGCTGCCGTTGCTCGTGCCGCTCGTCCTCGGCGCTTCGAGCGCGACGGCGCCGCTCTTCGCCGGGGGTGGCGCGGGGGCGCTGCCGGGTGACTGGCTGTCGCTCCTCGGCCTCTATGATCTGCTGTTCGCGCTGATCGCCTATGCGGTCTTCGACTTCCTTCTGGAGGACTGACCCATCGTCTACGGCAAGGGCCTGAAGGGCCTGTCCATCGCCACCGTCGCCGTGCTCACGACAGCGTTCGCGCTCGTGTTCTTCTACGCGCCGACCGACGCCGACCAGGGGATCATCCAGAAGATCTTCTACGTCCATGTGCCGATGGCCATCGTCGCGCTGTGCGGCTTCGTCGCCGGCGCGATCTTCGCGATCAAGCACCTGCGCACGGGCGACCGCCGCTGGGACATGCGCTCCTACGTGACGATCCACCTGTCGATCGTGCTCGCCGTCGGCGTGCTCGTGACGGGCTCGATCTGGGCGCGCGCCTCGTGGGGGCACTGGTTCGTGTGGGACGAGCCGATGCTCGTCGTCTTCCTCATCGTGTTCCTGCTGTACGCGACCTATCAGCCGCTGCGCTTCTCGATCGAGGACCCCGAGAAGCAGGCGCGCTACGCATCGGTCTTCGCGATCACGGCCGGCGCGTTCGTGCCGCTGTGCTTCGGAGCGGTCCGGATGGCCGAGAACCTGACCCACCCCCAGGCGGGCACGATGACGACGAGCGGCCCCGGCAGCGTCACGCTCACGTTCCTTTTGTCGCTGATCGGTATTTCTCTGCTGTTCGTCACGCTCTGTCGTTACGAGATGGCCTCGAAGAACGCGACCTCCAAGCTGCGCTCGCTGCGCCGCCGCCTTGCCGGCGACGACGACTTCGCCCCCTCGACGGGCCGCAGCGCGGCCCCGCAGCTATGAGGATCCTCGCCGCCACCGGCGACGGCTACGTCGCCGCCGCGTACCTCGCCTTCCTCTTCCTCGTCCTCTCGTACCTCGCGATCATGGCCATCAAGCTCGGCCGCATCGAGCGCGAGGTCGTCGAGATCTCCGAGCTCGTCGAGTCGCGCGCGAGCCGGGGCGCGGAGCGCACCAAGGAGACGGTCGCATGAGCGAGCTCATCACCCTCGGCATCTCGCACAAGACCGCGCCGGTGCAGCTGCGCGAGCGCCTCGCGCTGACGCAGCCCGCGATGCGCGGCTTCCTGCGGGAGGTCGTCGATCACTCCGAGGTGCACGAGGCCGTCGTCATCTCGACGTGCAACCGCACCGAGCTGTTCCTCGTCGTCGGCGACCCCGTGCTCGCCGAGAGCGGCGTGCTCGGGATGCTCGCCCAGCGCGCCCACGTGCGCCCGACCGAGCTCGCCGAGAAGATCTACTCGCCGCGCAACTGCGACGCCGCGCGCCAGCTCTTCCGGGTCTGCAGCGGCCTCGAGTCGATGATCGTCGGCGAGGCCGAGATCCAGGGTCAGGTCAAGCGCGCCTACGAGGAGGCGCTCGCCGCCGGCACGACGGGTCCGCTCACCAATCGCCTCTTCACCGCGGCGCTGCAGACCGGCAAGCGCGTCCGCAGCGAGACCTCGATCGGCCTCGGGCGCGCCTCGATCTCGTCGGTCGCGGTCGAGCTCGCCATGGATCGTCTCGGCGACAACGCCGACCCGCACGTCGTCATCATCGGCGCCGGCGAGACGAGCGAGCTGACGGCACGCGCGCTGGCCGGGCGCGGCGTGCGCACGATCTTCGTCGCCAACCGCCATGCCGACCGCGCGCGGGCGCTCGCCGAGCGCTTCAACGGCGGCGTCGTGGCGCTGGACGAGCTGCCGGCGCAGCTCGAACGCGCCGACGTCGTCGTCGCGTCGACGGCGTCGCCGCACCCGATCCTCGCCGAGGAGGAGCTCGAGCTCGTCATGCGCACCCGCGGCGGGCGGCCTCTGCTGCTCGTCGACATCGCCGTGCCGCGCGACATCGACCCGGCCTGCGGCGACCTGCAGGGCGTCACGCTCTACGACATGGACGACCTGCAAGCGCGCGTCGCCCACACGATCTCGATCCGCGAGGCCGAGGCGCTGCGCGCGGAGGCGATCGTCGAAGCGGAGATCGCGCGCTTCGCGGAGTGGCTCGGGTCGCTCGCGGTGCAGCCGACGATCCGCGCGCTGCGCGAGTACGGCGACGCGATCGTCGAGCAGGTGCTGGCCGAGAACGCCGAGCGCTGGGAGACGCCGTCCGAGCGCGACCGCGCGCGCATCGAGGCCGTCGCGCGCTCGGTGATGAACCGTCTTCTGCACGAGCCCACGCTGCACATGCGCACGCTCGGCGAGGGTCGTAGCCACGGTCGCCTGCAGATCATGCGCGAGCTGTTCGGGATCGAAGGGGCGCCCGACGCGGCCGTGCCCGCGGACGAGCCCGCTGCGGACGCCAGCAACGTGCGCTCGCTGCCCCGCCGCGCCTCGCAGTGAGGATCGGGACTCGCGCGAGCCCGCTCGCGCTGGCGCAGGCGCGAACGGTCGCCGCGCTGTTTCACGACGCCGAGCTCGTCCCGATCACCACGACGGGCGATCGCGCCTCGGCTGCCGCGCTGGCCCCGGACGTCCGCGCCCCCCGGCGTGAGCGACAAGGAGCGCTGGGTCAAGGAGCTCGAGCTGGCGCTGCTCGCCGGCGAGATCGACCTTGCCATCCACAGCGCCAAGGACGTGCCGAGCGAGCTGCCCGAGGGCCTCGAGCTCGTCGGTGCGCCGCCGCGCGGCGACCCGTTCGACGCGCTCGTCGGCGCGCCGTCGCTCGCCGCGCTGCCCGAAGGCGCCCGTGTCGGGACCGCGAGCGCGCGCCGTGCGGCCCAGCTGCGAGCGCTGCGCGAGGACCTCCTCGTGACGGTGCTGCGGGGCAACGTCGATACGCGCTTGCGCAAGCTCGAAGCAGGCGAGGTCGACGCGCTCGTGCTGGCGGCGGCGGGGCTGATCCGGCTCGGCCGCGGGTCGGAGATCGGCTGCGTCCTCAGCGAGCTTGTGCCATGCGCGGGACAGGGCACGCTCGCGCTCGAAGGTCGTGCGGACGACGCGCACGCCCGTGCGTCGGCCCGCTCGGTCACCGACGCCGCCACCTGGGATGCGCTGTGCGCCGAGCGCACGCTCGTGGCCGGCCTCGACGCGAGCTGCAACACGCCGCTCGGCGCCCACGCGACGATCGGTGCCGAGGGGATCGTCCTGCGGACCTTCGTCGGCCTGCCCGACGGCTCGGCCTGGCTACGCGACGAGACGCCACCCGCGGCGACCCCTCGCGAGGCGGGCTCGCTCGCCGCCGAGCGCTTGCTGAGCGCCGGCGCCGCCGATCTCCTGCGCCGCGCCGAGGAGCTCGCCCGATGACCGCGTCGCGCTTCGGCGAGAGGGCGTGCGGCGGCTGCGCGGCGCCGCTTGCCCGGGAGGCTCGCTCGATGACCGCGTGGCGCTTCGGCGAGAGGGCGTGCGGCGGCTGCGCGGCGCCGCTTGCCCGGGAGGCTCGCTCGATGACCGCGTGGCGCTTCGGCGAGAGGGCGTGCGGCGGCTGCGCGGCGCCGCTTGCCGGGGAGGCTCGCTCGATGACCGCGTGGCGCTTCGGCGAGAGGGCGTGCGGCGGCTGCGCGGCGCCGCCGCCGGGGAGGCTCGCCCGATGACCGCGTACCTCGTCGGTGCCGGGCCCGGCGACAAGGGCCTCATGACCGCGCGGTCGCTCGAGCTCATCGCGGGTGCGGACGTCATCCTCTACGACAAGCTCATCCCCGACGGCGCGCTTGACGGCGCACGCGCGGACGCCGAGCTCGTCGACGTCGGCAAGATCGGCGGGGCCGAGCAGGTGCCACAGGACACGACGAACGAGCTGCTGCTGCGCCACGCCCGGGCGGGCCGCGAGGTCGTGCGCCTCAAGGGCGGCGACCCGTTCGTCTTCGGCCGCGGCGGCGAGGAGGCGCAGCTGCTGCGCGCCGCCGGCCTGGACTTCGAGGTCGTGCCGGGCGTCACGGCGGGCGTGGCCGCGCCCGCCTACGCGGGGATCCCCGTCACGCAGCGCGGCGTCTCGGCGGCGGTCGCCTTCGTCACCGGCCACGAGGACCCGGCCAAGCCCGACACGCTCATCGACTGGCCGGCGCTGGCGGCCTTCCCCGGCACGCTCGTCTTCTACATGGGCGTCCGCAGCCTCGACCGCATCGCGACGCAGCTCGTCGCGGGCGGCCGGCCGCCGAGCCAGCCGGTCGCGGTGGTCCAGCGCGGGACGTTCGCCGACCAGCGCACCGTCAGCGGCACCCTCGCCGACATCGCCGCGCGCGCGGCGGAGGCGGGCGTGCGCGCCCCCGCGATCACCGTGGTCGGGGACGTCGCCGCGCTGCACGACGAGATCGCATGGTTCGGGGCCGGACCACTGGCCGGGCGCAGCGTGGCGGTCACCCGCGCGCGGGCCCAGGCCAGCCCGCTCGCGGCGCGGCTGCGCGCGCTCGGGGCGAGCGTCGTCGAGGCGCCGGCCATCCGCATCGAGCCGCTCGACGCCGCGTTCCCCGATCTCGCCGGCTTCGACCTGCTCTGCGTCACGAGCCCCAACGGCGCGCGCCGGCTGCTCGAGCTCTGCCGCGACGCCCGCGACCTGCGCGGACCCACGATCGCCGCGATCGGCCCGGGCACCGCCGACGCGCTGCGCGCGGGTGGCATCGAGCCCGACGTCGTGCCCGAACGCGCCGTCGCGGAGTCGCTCGTCGAGGCGCTCGCCGACCGGCCCGTGCGCCGCGCCCTCATCGCCCGTGCCGCCAGCGCCCGCGACGTCCTGCCCGATGCGCTGCGCGAGCGCGGCGCCGAGGTCGAGATCCTCGCGCTCTACGAGACCGTCGCCGAGACGCTGGATGTCGGCGCGCGCGCCGCCGCGCTCGGCGCCGACTACGTGCTGTTCACGTCGGCTTCGGCCGTGCGCTTCTTCGTGCAAGCCGCGGGCCGGCTCGACGGTCCGAAGCTCGTGTCGATCGGCCCGATCACGAGCGACGCGCTGCGCGAGCACGGCCTCGAGCCCGACATCGAGGCGAGCGAGCACACGCCCGACGGGCTTGTCGCGGCGCTGCTCGACGCCGCCGCCGTGGATCGCTGAGCCTTCACGCGTGCCTGAGCCGAGCAGGACCGTGCGCCGCCCGCCGGCGCCGCCGCCGTGGATCGCTGAGCCTTCACGCGTGCCTGAGCCGAGCAGGACCGTGCGCCGCCCGCCGACGCCGCCGCCGTGGATCGCTGAGCCTTCACGCGGTCAGGGTCGCGCGTCGGTCCGCGGCGCGCCCGCGGCTGCCAACCGCGCGATCGTCTGCTGCGGCTGCTTGAGCGCCTGCTGGTAGGTGACGCGCAGAACACGTTCGCCATCGGCCTCGAGCCTGGCTTGGCGGACGGCGTCGTCCTCGCTGGCGAGCTTGCCGCTGTGCCAGGTCGCGCTGTCGCACTCGACGGTGAGGCGCTGGTCGGGCCAGCGCAGGTCGGGGTAGTAGCGGCCGAGGCGCCTGTTGATCTGCGGGCGCTCGAGACCCGCGTTGTCGATGAGGTCGAGCACCATGTCCTCGAGCTCCGAGCGCGTCGGTGCGGGACCGTCGGCGATGAGCGCGGCGAGCCGGTGAGCGCCGCGCCGGCCGTTGGAGCGCGTCAGGACGTCGGCGATCTGCCTGACGCTGGTGAGGTTCATCGCCTGGGCCTGGCGCACGGCGCGGCGCAGTGCCTTGTCGGAGAGGTCGTCGGCGAGGTCGAGCAGCGTGCGCGCGGGCGTGGTTCGCGGGATGGTGACGTTGCGCCGCACGTCGCGCTCGTCGAGGCGGCGCGTGCGGTGGATTCGCAGCCCGGCGTGATGGCGGGTGGAGCCGATCACGGTCACCTCCGGACGGCGGTCGTCCCATGTGAGGTAGCCGTCGAGCGTTCCGGCCGCGTAGTGGCTGAGCGCCGCGCTCTCGCCGCAGGCAAGTACGGCGGCCATGAAGCGGCCGTGGAGGGAGAGCGCCGGGTGCCCGACGGCGTACACGCCGCGATGGATCCGGTGCAGGTGGCCGCTGCGCACACGCCGCTCGATGGCCGCCTTCGTGAAACCGAGCGCGAGGAGCTGGCGCGCCGCGACCGCTCCCTCCTGCTCGGCGGCCAAGATCGCGAGGCGAACGTCGAGGGGTGGTGCCGGAAAGTACGGCCTATCGAGGCTTACCGGCACCACCCCCTGGAGACGAGGGGGCATACGGCGAGCGTGGCAGCGAACGTGTGACGGAACTAGACGCGTTCGTTACGGCCCTGCGGAGTGATCGCAGCGGATTGGCGAGGCCGGCGGCGGCGCTACTCCCCATCCCGTGGCGATCGCGCCCGCGCGCCGCTCTAGACTCGGCGGCCGATGGCCGTGGTGACGTTCCTCTCGGACTACGGGCTCGAGGACGAGTTCGTCGGCGTCTGCCACGGGGTGATCGCGCGGATCGCGCCGGACGTTCGGGTCATCGACGTCACGCATGCAATCGCGCGCCACGAGGTGCGCGCGGGGGCGCTCGTGCTGCGGCGCGCGCTCGGGTACATGCCTGCGGGCGTCCACCTCGCGATCGTCGATCCGGGCGTCGGCTCAGAGCGGCGAGCGGTCGCGTTGCGCTGCGCGGACGAGGGGCGGCTGCTCGTCGGCCCCGACAACGGGCTGCTCATGCTCGCCGCCGCGAGCTTCGGCGGCGTCGTCGAGGCGGTGGACGTCGGAGCATCGCCGTTCGCGCTCAGACCCGTCTCGGCGAGCTTCCACGGCCGCGACCTCTTCGCCCCCGTCGCCGCGCAGCTCGCGCTCGGTGCGTCGCTCGCCGACGTCGGCGAGCCGCTCGACTCGGCCGAGCTCGTGCCGCCCGACATCCCGCGTGCCGCTGTCGAGGACGGGGTCCTGCATGCGCACGTCCTGCACGCCGACCGCTTCGGCAACGTCCTGCTCGACGCTGATCGCGCGGACCTCGAAGCCTGCGGGCTGCGCCGCGGCGACGCGGTCATCGTCAACGGCATGCGCGCCGGGTACAAGGCGACGTTCGCCGACGTCCCGCCCGGCGGGCTGCTGCTCTACGAAGACAGCGACGGCGCGCCGTCGCTCGCAGTCAACCGCGGGTCGGCGATCGACGCCCTCGGCCTGAAGATCGACGCCCGCGTGCGGATCGCGCCTGCAGCGTGAGCGCGCCGGACCCGCGCGCGGCTCGGCCTGGCGCGCGCTCGGCGGGGAGCCTCGGGACGCCGCGGCTGCACCTGCGCACGACCGATTCGACGAGCGACCGGGCGCGGGCGCTCGCGCTCGCCGGCGCGCCGCACGGGACGCTCGTGACCGCCGACCAGCAGCTCGCCGGACGCGGACGCCATGGCCGGAGCTGGAGCGCGCCGGAGAGGCGAGCGCTGCTCATGTCGCTCGTGCTGCGCGACACGCCGGCGCTGCTCGCTCTGGCGAGCGCGGTCGCGGTGGCCGACGTCGTCGGTCCCGACGCGGCCATCAAGTGGCCCAACGACGTGCTCGTCGGCGGGCGCAAGGTCGCCGGGATCCTCGCCGAGGCCCGGCCGCCGGAGCGCTGGGTCGTGCTCGGGATCGGCGTCAACGTCGCCGTGCGCGAGGAGGATCTGCCGCCGGAGCTCGCCGGCCGGGCTGCCGGGCTCGGCCTCGATCCGGCCGATGTCGAGCCGGTGCTCGCAGCGCTGCTCGCCGCGCTCGAGCGCCGGTTCGCGCAAGACCCGGCCGAGATTCTCGGCGCTTACCGCGAGCGCGACGCGCTGCTGGGTCGTGACGTGCACTGGCAGCACGGCGCCGGTACCGCGGCCGGCGTCGACGGCGAGGGCCGCCTGCTCGTCGAGCGCTCCGACGGCGAATGGGTCGCGCTCGACGCCGGCGAGATCCATCTCGGCGTATCACCAGCCTTCATGTCTCCCTGACATCCGGCGGCTACTCTCGAACGGATGTCGCGGCGCCCACTCGTCCTGCTCGGTCTCGCGACGGCGAGCATCGTGGCTGCGGTCGCCGTCTGGCTCGCGGCGTTTGTCGTCCCCGGCGGGGGTGCGCTCGACGGGCGCGCGCTCGTGGCGTTCACCGGCGTCGACCGGCCGCCGCTGCGACCGCGGATCCTGGGTGTCGCGAGCCTCGCCGATCCGCTGCCGTTCGCGATGTGGGCGTCGGGGCTCATCGCGATCGCGGTATTGCGCCGGCGCTGGCTCATGGCCGCGGTCGTGCCCGCGATCTTGCTGTCCGCGAACCTCGTGACCCAGCAGCTCAAGCCGGCCCTCGCCGACATGCGAATCGTCGACGTGCGCGGCGAGTTCGCGCTGTACCCGGGGTCGTGGCCGAGCGGCCATTCGACCGCGTCGATGTCGCTGGCGCTGTGCCTCGTCCTCGTCGTGGGCCCGCGGTTGCGGCCGCTGGCGGCGTTGGTCGGCGCCGGTTACGCGATCGCCGTCGGCTACTCGCTCGTCGTGCTTGGGTCCCATCTCCCGAGCGACGTGCTCGGCGGCTACCTCGTGGCGGCGACCTTCACGCTGATGGGGGCGGCGGCGCTGGCGGTCGCGGAGCTGCGCTGGCCTGCGGCGGCGTCGTCGCCGAGGCCGACGGCGGCTGCCGCGCGCCCACTCGCAATCCTGTCGGCGCCGTGGCTGGTGATGCTCACGCTGGCTGGGGCCGCGGCGGTCGCAGCCGTGCTCGCCGTCGCCGCGCCGCAGACGATCGCGGACGTCGTCGACCATCCCGTCGCCGCGCTTGCGGGCATCGGGATCGCGCTACTCGGGATCGCGCTGACGACCGGGCTCGCGCGCTTGCTGCGCCGCTGATCGCGCCAGGCGACCGGAGGAGGCTCAGGCCGCTACCTCGCGGTGGTCGTTGAGCGGTCAGGCTGTGGACGCGAGGTGAGCTCCTCGCCGGCGACGACCGGCGGTGCACGTAGGACCTGCGTTCGTCAGGCCACGGACTCCACGCCGTCGTCGAGCGGCGTTGCGGTGTCGGGCGCGGACTTCGGCGGGCCATGCCGGGCCGCCGTGCGCTTCGCCTTGGCATCCGCCGCGGCCGGCTTGGAGGTCGCACGCCGCGCCGCACCTTTGGGTTTGGGCTCGGCGCCGTCGTCGTCGGCCGGCTTGGTGGTCGGCCGCCGCGCGGCGGCTTTGGGTTTGGGCTCGGCGGCGCCGTCGGGGGCTGGCTTGGTGGTCGCGCGTCGCGCGGCGGCTTTGGGGTTGGGCTCGGCGGCGCCGTCGGGGGCTGGCTTGGTGGTCGCGCGTCGCGCGGCGGCTTTGGGGTTGGGCTCGGCGGCGCCGTCGGGGGCTGGCTTGGTGGTCGCGCGTCGCGCGGCGGCTTTGGGTTTGGGCTCGGCGGCGTCGTCGGCGGCTGGCTTGGTGGTCGCGCGCCGGGCGGGGGCTTTGGGCTTGGGCTCGGCGCTGTCGTTTGGCTTGGTGGTCGCGCGCCGGGCGGGGGCTTTGGGCTTGGGCTCGGCGTTGTCGCCGGCGGCTGGCTTGGTGGTTGCGCGCCGGGCGGGGGCTTTGGGCTTGGGCTCGGCGCTGTCGTCGGCGGCTGGGTTGGCCGCGGCCCGCCGGGTACGGGGCGTGGCGGGCGCGGCGCCGGCCGGCTTGGGCGCGGCACGCCGGGCGCGCGGCTTCGGGGTGGGCGCGTCGGCGTTGCCGGCCTGCGTCGCGCTCGCCTGGGCGGCCACCTCGGCGGTCGCCCCACGAGCACGCGACTTGGGCGTGGGGGAGGCATCCTCGGCGGCGCCCGCCTCGCCGCCGGCAGGCTGCGGGGCGGCCCGTCGCGCGCGCGGCTTGGGCGTCGCGCCGGCGTCCTTGGTTGAGGCGTCGGGCGCGCTGCCTGCCGGCTTGGCCGCACGGCGCCGGAGGCGTGGCTCGGGCGTCGCTGGGGCGTTCGCGGGCGTGGCGCCGGCGTCGCTCTCGGCCGGCTCGGAGATATCGGCTGCCGCGGCGCCCGCCTCGACTGCGGTGGCCTTGGAGGCGGCGCGCCGCGAGCGCGGCCCGGGCTTCGCGGGCTCGTCGCCGGTGCCCTGGTCCTCGGGCGATCCGATCTCGGCGAGCGCGCTCGGATCGACGGCCTTGGCGACGGATCGCCGCGAGCGCGAACGGGTCTTCGGCTCCCCGCCGTCCGGTGGCGTCGGGCTGTCGCCGGTGCGATCTCGCGGACCACGGGCTGCGGCGAGCGCGGCCGCGACGCCGGCGATCGCTTCGACCGCGCGCGCGTCGTCCGCCGCGGTCGTCGGTGCGGCGCGGTTCTGGTCGCCGCCGCCGCCGCTTGCGCCAGGGGCACCGGCTCCGTCCGCGGCCCGACCGTTGCGCCGCGACCGCGATCTGCGCGAGTTCGGCTCCGACCGCTGCGCCGGTGGCGCGCCGTCCCCTGCCTCCGTAGCCGCGGCGAGTCGCGCGGCGCGACCGTTGCGCGACCGCGAACGGCGCGAGGATCGCGGCTGTTGTGGCTCGTCCTGCGACGCGCCGTCGTCGAGCGCGGCGGCGTCGCCCGCGACCTGCGCCGCCAGCGGCGCCTCGCCGACCTCGCCGGCACCCTTCTTGCGCCGCCGGCGCGAGCCGCGCCGGCCGCGCGACTTCGGGAAGTTGCGCAAGAGCTCGCGCGACAGCGCGCTCGGCTTGCGGGCCAGGCGCGTCCGGGCGCCGCGCAGGATCTCCTCGCCCTCGGGCGAGTGCGCGACAGCGGCCGCCAACAGCGCCGCGGACAGGCGGCGATCCTGCTTGCGCGCGGCATGCACGAGCCTCCGCGCGTTGCGCGCGTGCGCCGCGCCGGACGAGTTCACGAGCAACCCCAGCAACCGCTTCGTCTCGGGCCAGCGCTGCACGGCGTACTCCTCGTGGACGTCGCGCGTGTACGACGCAAGCCGCCAGATCCACGCGTTCGCCTGATCGCGCCGCCCGATGCGCTTCTCGGCAAGCGCCAGGAGCATGACCTTCGTGCCCTCGCGGCGCTCCTCGCGCGTCCACCCGCCGATCTCGTCGATCGCGGAGTCGAACGCCTCGCCGTCGCGCGACGCGGCGATCTCCTGCAGCGCGCGCACGCGCAGCTGCGGGCTCTTGTTGCGCTGGACGGCCGTCAGCAGGAACGCCCGCTTGATCGCGCCCTCCCGATCGAAGTGCAGCATCGCCCGCGCGCGCCGCCAGCCCGACGGCGCGACCCGCGCGCCCGCCAGGGCAGCCCACTGGATCTGCTCGCCGTAGGGCAGATGCTCGACGGCGATCCGCCACAGCTCGCGCTCGAAGACCTCGATCCGGCGCTCCTCGTCGGACGTCACCGGCAGCACGCGGCGCTCGACGCGCAGCCGTCGTCCGCGCCCGCGCCGCACCGGCCCGACGACGATCGCCCCACCGCGGTAGACGTCGCGATCGAGCAGCGAGTGCAGCGTCACGACAGGGTCGTCGTTCTTCGTGTCCGGCGAGACGAAGTCGACGACGATGCCGGCCTCCTTGCCGGGGTTGCGGCGGGTCACGCGACCGACGCGCTGCTGATAGATGCGCTTGGATGCCGTCGGGGCCAGGTGCATGCAGACCGTCGCCCGCGGCGAGTTCCAGCCCTCGGCGAGCAGCTGCGCGTTGACGAGCACGTCGATCTCGCCGCGTTCGTAGCGCGCGAGGATCTCCGCGAGGTCGCGCTTGCGCGTCTCGCCCGAGACGGCCATCGCCTTGACGCCCTGCTCGCGGAACGCCTCGGCGAGGTTGTAGGCGTGCTTGACCCCGGCGGCGTAGATGACGCCCGGAACGCCGTTGAAGCGCGTCTTGTAGAGGTCGGCGGCAGCGAAGTTAAACGGGCCCTGGTCGAGCAGCTCGGCGAGCATCTCCTGGTCGAACTCGACGTCCACCTCGCCGCGGCGCAGCGGCACCTTGGCGATCGTCTTGACGCCGACGCCCGGCGGGATGCGCACGCAGCGCAGCGGCGAGATCACGCCGCGGCGTGCGGCCTGTGCGAGGTCAAAGCGCGAGGTCTGCGTCGGGAAGAGGTCCGTGACGTGCCGGGCGATCAGCGCGCCCGTCGCGGTCATGCCGATGAAGATCGGGCCGGTCCAGGCGCGGATCGCGGCGCTCGTCTTCTCGCCCAGCGCCGTGTGCGCCTCGTCGCAGATGACGATGGAATAGGCCTCGGAGATCTTGCCGGCGTTGCGCACGAACCACTGGTAGGTCTCGACGGTGACCGGGCCGTTGGCGTTGTCCTTGCCTTGCAGGAGCGCCGGCGTGATGCGCTTGGCGTAGCCGCGGTCCTTGAGCTCGCCGTGGAACTGATCGACGAGGTTGCGGCGGTGCGTGAGGATGAGGACGCCGCCGGTGCGCGACGCGTCGACGAAGCCCATCGCCGCGACGGTCTTGCCGGCGCCGGTCGCGTGCTCGAACCAGAAGCGCTTGTGGGCGTTGGGATCGTCGGGCGCTTCCTCGAGCTGATCCTCGTCGAACGGTCCCTCGGGAGCGTCCTCGTCGGACTCCTCGTCGGGCTCGTCCTCGTCCTCGTCGTCGTCATCGCCGATGTCGATCTCGATGTCGAGGGGCGTGAGGTCTTCGGGCTCGTCGTCATCGTCGTCGTCGCCGTTGAGGTCGTCGTCCTCCTCGACGACCTCGGCGGCCGGTTCGTCGTCGTACTCCTCGGGCTCGTCGTCGACGGCGAGCACGGGTGCGGCGGATGCGACGGGCTCGTGGCCGTTGCGCTGCGCTTCGGCGAGCAGCGCGGTCAGCGTGCCCGACAGCGCATCGACCTGGTGCGGGTTCAGCGACGTGCCGTCGGCGAGCTTGGGCTCGTCGTCGGACAGCACGCGCTCGAGGCCGAGCATGAGCGAGTAGCGCCGGCGCCACTCGGGCGAGGGGATCTTCGCGCCGGCGTCGATCTCCAGCAGCGCGGCTTCGAGTGCGTGACGGCGAGCGGTCCCGCGACCGAGCGCGTCCTCGGTCGTCTCTCCCGCGTGCACGAATGCTTCGCGGGTGAACGACTCTGCCCGCGAGATATCGCCGGGTTTGGGAACGGACGTGACCACAGCGGTCACTGGCGTGGGATCAGCCAAGATCGGCTTCCTGCTCGAACGTGAAGCGAATCGCGCGCAACGTCCGTCGCGACCCGGGGACGCCGGGACTGGCCCGGTCGATGCGGTAAGGCGTCTCGGCAGAGACGGGTCCTTAGCCGCGTGCCTCGGAGCATAGCGAAGACTCCGGCGGGTAGCGGCCAAAACGCCGTCGTCTGCCACGCTGTCGCAATGCGCGCGGCCGCGATCGCCCTCTGCACAGTCGCGCTGGCGGCGGCCATCGTGGTGGGCGTGCGCCAAGCGCGCGAGAGCGCCGATGCGAGCCCTGCCGCCGCGTTGACGCTCGCGCAGGTGTCCAAGCCGATCGCCGGAGCGCCGCCGCAGCTCGCGGCGCTGCAGCGCCGCGTCAACGAGCTCGCCCCGGGCGGTCGCAAGGCCTTCGACGCTCAGGTGCGCGCGCTACGCGGCCGCCCGATCGTCGTGAACATGTGGGCCTCGTGGTGTGACCCCTGCCGCCGCGAGCTGCCCCTGTTCCAGCGCCAGGCGCTGAAGCTCGGAGCGCGGGTCGCGTTTCTCGGCGTCAACGTCACCGACGACCGCGACAATGCCGTCAAGCTGCTCGCCGAGGTGCCGGCGCCCTACCCGTCCTTCGCGGATCCGCGCTCGAACATCGCCACCGGGCGCTTCCGGGCGCGCGTCTTCCCGACGACCGCCTTCTTCGACGCGCGCGGCAGGCTCACGCGCCACCAGGGCGAGTTCCCCAGCGAGGCCAAGCTCGCCGACGCCATCGAGCGCTACGCGCTTCGCTGAGCCGAGGATCGTTCGCTCTTGCACGAGATCCGCATCGACCCGCTGACCGGCCTCCGCGCGATCGTCGCGCTCGATGCGACGACGGCAGTCGCCCCGGCGCCGGTGCTCGCGGAGGCGACCGCGGTGGCGCGGCTGACAGCGGACGCGCCCGACCCGCCGCCGCAGGACAACCCAGAGCTCTTCGCCGCGCTGGCGGCGCGCGGCAGCCACGAGGTCATTGAGCACGGCGAGCAACCCGTGCGGTCGCTCGCGGAGCTGGCGGTGCAGCAGGCCCGGGCGGCCGTCGAGGTCTGGCGCGAGCGGATGCGGGCGCACGCCGGCGCCGCGTACGTGCACCTGTGCGTCGACGAGGGGGCGGGCGGGGTCGACGAGGGGGCGGGCGGGGGCGAGTCGCGCTCGCAAGCCCAGCTCTACGCGCTCGACTTCGTGCCCGCCGCGGTCGCCCGCGAACGTGAGCGCTTCAGCGCGCACGCGGTCCGCACGATGGGCGCCAACCTGCTCGAGGACCTCGTCGCCGACGAGGTGCGCCGCCGCGAGCGGATCGTCGCGATCGACGACGAGGCCGTGCTGCTCTGCCCGTACGCCTCGCGCCACCCGTTCCAGCTCATGCTCGCTCCGCGCCGCCGCCGCGACCGCTTCGAAGACGACGGCCCGACCGGCGCCGCGCTCCTGCATCGCGGCCTGCGGCTGCTCCAGCAGCGCTTCGGCGCGAGCCCGCCGCTGAGCCTCTGGGTGCGCACCGCCCCGCGCGGCGCCGACCGCTTCTGCTGGCGGATCGATGTCGTGCCCCGGCTGCGCGAGACCGGCGGCCTCGAGCTCGGCACCGGCCTCGCGTACAACCCCGTCGCACCCGAGCGCGCGGCGGCAGAGCTCCGCGACCTGTGAGCGCTAGTCCTCGGCCAGGACGATGAGGCGGTCGGCGGTGGCGGGCTCGATCTGCCGGGACTTGACCGGGTTCAGCTCGATGCCGAAGCTCGCGTCCGCGCGCAACGCCTGCGCCGCGGTGCGATAGCCGATGGCGGTTTCGCCGCGCCGCCGCGCCGCCGCGATGAGCGTCGCGAACGACACGCGGGCACCGGGCACGACGTAGCCGTCGATCGGGCGCATGTAGATCTCCGAGCCCTCGGTCCCCAGGAGCTCGGCGAACACCGCGGCCAAGTCCCGGTTCTCGGAGATCTGCGCGAGCAGGTAGCTGATGACCTGCCCGGAGACGACGATGTCGTCGACCTCCGCGACGTTGGCAAGCGCGCGATCGGACTCGTCGATGATCTCCGACACGATCGTGAAGTGCGCACCCGTGCGCTGCGCGATGTCGCGGAGGTGCAGGAGCGTCATGAGCACCCGGGCGTCTGCGCGGGAGCGATCGGGGGCGGACGCGTCGCTCATGAGGATGATGCGGTCAAATCGCGCCAGGTCGAGCGCGTCGAGCTGACCGCGGTCGGTGGTGTCGCCCTGGTGCGTGACCACGGAGAGTCGCTCGAGGCCGGCCGCCGCGGCGTCCAGGGCTTCCCGCCCGAGCGGGTGCATGGCCATGAGCTCGGCGCTGGCACCGGGTCGCGCGTAGACGTCGAGCTCGGCGATGACCAGCGGCGTGCGCCGGTTGTAGCCGAGGACGATCGTCGATTCGGGGCGCTCGGCTCGGCGCCGGCCGTCGGCGATCCCCGCGTCGTCGACCTCGCCGCGACACGGCTCGGCCACGTCGAGCACGGCGTCGTCCTCCGCGATCGCGATGACCGCGTCGCCGGCGACGATCGGCGTGGTCATCGCCGGGTTGAGCTTCACGCCGCCGTCGCGATCGCGGACGCCGATGACCGTGCAGTTCTCGTACGCGAGCAGCGCCTCGCCGTACGTGGAGCCGTCGAGCGACGCGTCGATGCGCATGTAGATCTCGTCCCCGGCGAAGTCGAGCAGCTCCTGGTAGACGAACGCGGCTCCCGACTGGCGCGACGTCTGCACGATGAGGCGGCTGACCGTGACGCTCTTGTCGAGGACCACGGCGTCACCTTCGCCCGCCAGGCGCGCGACGTCGAGGTTCCGCGGGTCCTCGATCTCGGCGACGATGTGGTAGGACAGAGCACTGCGGTCGGCGCTGCGGGTGAGCGCCAGGATCGTCTTGATCACCGCCGGATCGGGGTCGTCGTCCTCGGCCGCGAGCACGATCACGGACCGCGCGTCGCGATGGCTGACGATCTCGAGGTCGCTGAGCGCGATCGGCGAGCCGCTGCGACAGACGACCTTCGTGCCGCGCAGGTCGGGCAGGCGCTCTCGCAGCGCGTCCTCCATCTCGACCTTGTCGCGGTCGGCGAGGATGACGATCCGCGGGCGCGCTCGGCTCTCGTTGGCGATCGCGAGCTCGCTGACGACCATGAAGATGCTCTCCGACCACCCGAGGATGAGGGTGTGGTCGCGCTCGAGCACGAGCGAACGACCCTTGCGAAGCTCCTGCAGCTTGTCGTCGATGCTGTTCGCCAGGACGCCGATGAACGCGCTGAAGATGAAGATCCCCGCGAACGTGACGAAGAGGCTCAGCACGATGTACGTCGTGCCGGTGTCGTTGCCTTGGGTGCCGGCGTCGATCGTGTGGAGGGCGACGTTGTAGATCGCCGTGATCGGGTTGCTCGTCGGACCCGCGCCGACGACGAGCAAGATCAGCGCGAACGCGAGGACGACGAGCAGCACCGCGGCGCCGAGGTACCAGATCAGCGCGTTCGGCCCGCGGGACATCGATCGGTCGAACGCGTAGCGCATGCGGGCGCGCAGTCCCGCTGTCTCACGGGCGGAGCCGCCGCGGCCGGATGCCGGGCCGGACGACGCGGCCGCGCGCTTGGCGGCAGCAACGCGACGCAGGCGGCTTGAGCTACCCACCGGCGCGGTTCACGAGTCGTTCACAACGCACGGCGCGATCATCTCACGCGGCGCCTGACCGTTGGGCGGCGGGCAGCCGGTCCGCGACGCCAGGACATACGATCGCGCCCATGGCACGAATCGGACTTCTCACGGGCGGCGGAGACTGCCCCGGACTCAACCCCGTCATCCGCGGAATCGTCCGCAAAGGGATCGACACCTACGGCCACGAGCTGTACGGCTTCAGGCGTGGCTGGAAGGGCGTGCTCGAGAACGACGCGATCCAGCTGACGCGCGAGAACACGAGCGGCATCCTGCATCGGGGCGGGACGATCCTCGGCACCTCGCGCACGAACGTCTACAAGACCGAGAACGGCGAGGAGCGCGTGCTCGCCTCGCTGCGCGAGCGCGAGATCGACGTGCTGATCCCGATCGGCGGCGACGACACGCTCGGTGTCGCGCGTAAGCTCTTCGCCGCGGGCTTTCCGACCGTCGGCGTGCCGAAGACGATCGACAACGACCTCAGCGCGACCGACTTCACGTTCGGCTTCCAGACCGCGGTGCAGATCGCGACCGAGGCGATCGACCGCCTGCACTCGACGGCGGAGTCGCACGACCGCGTCATCGTCTGCGAGGTCATGGGCCGCGACGCGGGCTGGATCGCGTGCTACGCGGGCCTCGCCGGCGGCGCCGACGTCATCCTCGTGCCCGAGCGCCCGTTCGACATCGAGGACGTCTGCAACCACCTCACCCACCGCCACGAGACGACGGGCAAGCACTTCTCGATCGTCGTCGTCGCCGAGGGCGCGACGCGCGCCGACGGCGGCGACGCGGCCACCGCGGCCGACACCGTCGACTCGTTCGGCCACGCCCGCCTGGGCGGCATCGCCTTCGAGCTCGAGAAGGAGATCGAGGAGCGGACCGGCTTCGAAAGTCGCGCGACGGTCCTCGGCCACATCCAGCGCGGCGGCGCGCCCGTCGCGTTTGACCGCGTGCTCGGCTCGCGCTTCGGCGTCGCGGCGATCGACGCGGCCTCAAGCGGGCAGTACGGCATGATGACCGCGCTGAAGGGCACGTCGATCGAGATGGTCCCGCTCGAGGACGCGCTCGCCGAGCCGAAGCTCCTGGACCCCGAGCTGTTCGCGACCGCCGAGGTCTTCTTCGGGTAGTGCGGGCGCTCGTCCAGCGCGTGACGAGCGCCGCCGTGCGCGTCGACGGCATCCTCGTCGCGCGGATCGGGCCGGGGCTGCTCGTCCTCCTCGGCGTGACGCACGACGACGCCGATGCGGCCGCCGATCGGCTCGCCGACAAGGTTCGCGCCCTGCGCGTCTTCCCCGACGCGGACGGCCGCATGAACGAGCCGCTCGGCGAGCGCGAGGTGCTCGTCGTCAGCCAGTTCACGCTCTACGGCGACACCCGCAAGGGCAACCGCCCCTCGTACGTCGCGGCCGCGCCGGGCGAGGTCGCCGAGCCGCTGTACGAGCGCTTCCGCGCCCGCCTGGGCGCGCAGGGCGGCGTCTTCGGCGCCGACATGCAGGTCGAGCTCGTCAACGACGGCCCGGTCACGCTGCTGGTCGAGGTGTAGGCACGCTTAGACTCCGGCCCCATGTCGCCCGAACCGCATCCCGTCTGCCGCTTCGTCGCCGAGCCCCCGCAGGACCCGCTCCCCGAGGGCCGCTGGGCCACGACCCTGACCCGCCACTTCCTCGGCGCCTGCGACGCGCTCGACGAGGAGGCGGACGACCTCGGCGAGCCCGGTGAGGTCGCCTTTCATCCCGACCGCACCTGGCACGGGCGCACGTACGTCCCCGCCACGACGCTGACGTCGACCGGCTACGAGCTGTTCGGCTACGTGTCGTTTCGGCCCGGCGGCGAGGAGCGCGAGCCGAGCGAGTTCTCGGCCGTCGCGGACTTCACCTCCGAGACCGCCGCCGAGAACCCCGAGTGGCAGCTCGATCTCTGCGAGGAGGTCGTCGCGCAATGGCGCGGCGAAGGCGGCGAGAACGCCGATATGACGCTCGTCTGGGGCCACCCGCTCGTCGACGGCGGCGCGGTCGTCACGGCCGAGCTCGACGACCTCGCCGTCGACCAGTGCGCGCTCGTCGACGAGCGCTTCACGCTGCTCGCCCCCGACGGCTACCGCGGTGCGACGCTCGTCTGCAGGCTCTACGACGCCGACGGTGAGGAGATCGCGCACGAGTCGCTCTACGAGGACGACGGCGAAGACGAGGACGACGAGTAGGTGGAGCTCGAGGAGGCCATCCGCACGCGGCGCACGCACAAGGCGTACGCCCCCGCGCCGGTCGACCGCGAGACGCTCGACGAGCTCTTCGAGCTGGCGCGCTGGGCGCCGAACCACAAGCTCACGAACCCCTGGCGCTTCCGCGTGCTCGGCCCGAACGCGCTCGCGCGCCTGAAGGCGGCGGCGGACGACCCGATCGCGGCGGCGAAGCTCGCCCGCGCGCCGACGCTCGTCGTCGTCTCCGCGACCCAGTCCGGCGACCCGGTCGTCGACGAGGAGGACGTGTGCGCGACGGCGGCCGCCGCCTACGCGGTCCTGCTCGCCGCCCACGGTCGTCACCTCGCCGGCTACTGGCGCACGCCCGCGATCCTCGTGACGCCGCAGGGCCGCGCGGCCGTCGGCGTCCCCGACGGCGAGCGCGTGCTCGGCCTCCTGCACCTCGGCTACCCCCGCCAGCAGCCCAAGCCGCCGGAGCGCGCTCCGCTGCAGGACGTCGTCGAGTACCTCGACTGATGCGCAGGGTCGGCGCCGGGCTCGCGGTGCTCGCCTTGCTCGTCGCGGCCGGGTGCGGCGGCCAGGGCGACGGTCCGCCCGACGTCAGCGACACGAGCGGCAAGCGCGGCGGCGAGCTGACCGTGCTGTCTGCCGGCGACGTGACGAGCCTCGACCCCGGCTTCTGGTTCTACGGCTACGACTACCAGGCGCTCGCCCACACGACCCAGCGCGCGCTGTACGGCTGGAAGCCGGCGGCCGCGACCCCGACGCCCGACCTTGCCGCCGCCATGCCGCAGACGTCCAACGGTGGCTTGACGGTCACGATCAAGCTCAAGCCGAACATCCGCTACAGCCCGCCGCTGCAGGAGCGCACGGTGACGAGCGCCGACGTGAAGTACGCGCTGCAGCGGACGTTCACGCCCGCGGTCGGCAGCCTCTACGCCACGACGTACTACGGCGCCATCATCGGCACGAAGACCTTCGCGGCGGGCGACGCGACCGAGATCAAGGGCATCGAGACGCCCGACGACACGACGCTCGTCCTCAAGCTGCGCAGTGCCTCGGGAGTGATCTCCAACGGGCAGGCGCTGTCGCTGCCCGGCGCGGTCCCCGTGCCCGAGGACTACGCGAAGCGCTACGACCGGCGGACCCCGTCGACCTACGGCGCCAACCAGGTCTTCACGGGGCCGTACATGGTCGAGCGCGACGCCAAGGGCAGCCTCACCGGCTATCAAGCGGGCAGGCGGCTGCGGCTCGTGCGCAATCCGAGCTGGGATCCGAAGTCCGACCATCGCCCCGCGTACCTCGATGCGATGACGTTCCGCGCGGGCAACGACATCGACGAGGCCAGCCGCAGGATCCTCGCCGGCAGCCGGCTCGTGAGCGGGGACTTCGCCTCGCCGCCGGTGAACGTCCTGCGCTCGGCGCTCGACACGCGCCGCGGCCAGCTCGCGATCGTGCCCGCGCAGGCCGTGCGCTACGTCGCGCTCAACACGACGGTCAAGCCCTTCGATCGCGAGCTCGTGCGGCGTGCCGCCGCTGCCGCGCTCGATCGCGTCGCCTTGCGCGCCACGCGCGGGGGCCCGCCGCTGGGCACCGTCGCGACACACTTCTTGCCGCCCGGCATGCCCGGCTTTCAGGCCGCCGGCGGCCGGCCGGGCGTCGCGGACTTCCTGCGCAAGCCGGCCGGGGACCTCGCGCTCGCGCGCTCCTACCTGCGGCGTGCCGGCTACCGCGGCGGGCGCTACAGCGGGCCGGCGCTGCGCATGATCGGCGACGACCGGCCGCCCGGCTCGACGACCGCCCGCGCCGTGCGCCGTCAGCTCGAACGGCTCGGCTTCACGTTCGCCTACAGCGAGCTGCCGCGCTCGGAGTCCTTCGCTCGCGGCTGCGGCTCGGCGGCGGCGCGGGTCGCCGTCTGCCCGAACGGCGCGTGGTCGAAGGAGCTGCTCGACCCGCAGACGCTGCTCGCGCCGGTCTTTACGAGCACGGGGCGCTTCGCGCCGGGCACCGTCAACTGGTCGCAGGTCGACGACCTCGAGCTCGACGCCGCCCTGGAGATCGCGGCCGCGGAGACCGACGGCGAGGAGCGCGCGAAGGCCTACGCCGATATCGACGCGACCGTGACGCGGAAGGCGTACGTCGTCCCATGGCTGTGGGACAACCAGATCCCGATCCTGTCCGCCGACGTCAAGGGCGTCGTCAATCGCTTCACCTCGTCGTGGGACATGGCCTACATGTCCCTGCGCTGAGCGCGCAGGCGTTCGGTCACGCACGCCACGGGGTCGGCGTACAGTTCTGCTCATTCGAGGTCCGGCAACGATCACGTTTGCGGAGCGTCGTGACGATGCGCACGGCTGACCTCGCGCACGACGAGGGCGCCGTCCTCGACGTGGCGCCGGCACATGTGGCGATCGCGGCGCGGTCGCCGCTGGAGCTCTTCTGGCGGCGGGTGCGACAGGACAAGGTCGCGATCGCCGCGCTGTGCTTCATCGCGCTGCTCCTCGTCATCGCCGTGCTCGCGCCGCTGGTCGTCAAGCTCCTCGGCGCGCCATCGCCCGACTTCGCCGACACCGATGCGCTGAACCAGATCAACGGCCAGTCGACCGGTCCGAGCGCGGCGCACTGGTTCGGCGTCGACGGCGCCGGCCAGGACGTGTTCAGCCGCACGGTCTACGGCGCGCGCGTCTCGCTCGAGGTCGCGATCATCGCGACCGGCATCGCGGTCGTCGCGGGCACCGTGCTCGGCTTGGTGGCCGGCTATTACCGCGGCTGGGCGGACACGTTCATCTCGCGCGGGCTGGACATCCTGCTCGCGTTCCCGATCCTCCTGCTGGGCATCGGCCTCGCGTCGGCGTGCTCGATCGAGGGCTGCGTCGGCGGCCTCATCCAGCCTGGCCTGACGGTCGTCATCCTCGTGATCTCGGTTGCGTCGTTTCCCTACATGGCGCGGATCATCCGCGGGCAGGTGCTGTCGCTGCGCGAGAAGGAGTTCGTCGAGGCGTCGCGCTCGCTCGGCGCCTCGGACCGGCGCATCATCTTCCGCGAGATCCTGCCCAACCTCGTCGCCCCGATCCTCGTCTACACGACGCTCGTGCTGCCGCAGAACATCCTCTTCGAAGCCGCGCTGTCGTTCCTCGGCGTCGGCGTCCAGCCGCCGACCGCGAGCTGGGGTCAGATGATCGCCGACGCTTCGGCAGACTTCGAGCGAGCATGGTGGTACATGGTCTTCCCGGGTACGGCACTCGTGCTCACCGTCCTTGCGTTCAACCTCGTCGGCGACGGGCTGCAGGATGCGCTGAACCCGAAGCGACGCCGATGAGCTTTCGAAGCCGACCCATCCTTGATCACCGACCGCGCGGAGGAGTCACATGACCGACAGCGCCCCATCGACCGACGGCCGGCGGCGACGCCGACGGGCCGTCTCCCTTGTCTGCGCGGGCGCCCTGGCGCTCGGCGCCGGCGGTTGCGCGGACGACAAGAAGACGGAGGGCACGGCCACCGGCGGCGGGGCGACGACGGCCGACGGCTACCTCAACCCCGTCCAGTCCGACGACCAGCGCAAGGGCGGCACGCTGAAGCTCTTGTACGCCGAGTCGCTGCAGCACCAGGATCCCGCGCTGGCCTACTTCCAGCTCGACTACATGTTCCTGTACGCGGTCCACCGGTCGCTCTACTACTACGAGCCCGAGGACCCGGAGACGGCGATCGCAGACCTCGCGGACGGCGAGCCCACCGTCTCCTCCGACAACAAGACCGTCACCGTCAAGATCAAGAAGGGGATCAAGTACGGCACGTCCAAGAAGACGGCCATCGACGGTCAGGAGGTCAAGGCGGCCGACGTCAAGTACGCCTTCGAGCGGGCGCTGAACCCGATCATCCCCAACGGCTACTTCGCCGTGTACTTCAACGCCATCTCGGGCTCCGAGAACGCGAAGGGCAAGCCCATCTCCGGCATCACGACGCCCGACGACTACACGATCGAGTTCAAGCTCGACCAGCCGACCGGCGCGACCCTCGCCAAGGCGCTCGTCATGCCGATCTCGATGCCGGTCCCGAAGTCCTACGCGGCGACGTTCGACGCCAAGCGCCCGAACGAGTACGAGACCGATCCGACGCTCCAGGCGTTCAGCGGGCCGTACATGGTCTCGGCGTTCGAGTCGGGCCGGAGCATGACGCTCGTGCGCAACCCTCACTGGGATGCGAGCACGGACTCGCGCCCGGCCTACCTCGACCGGATCGAGCTGACGCTGAACTCCGACCCGAACGTCGCGGGGCGCCAGATCCTCGACGGCACGGGCCTCGCGAACGGCGACACGCCGGCCGCCGGCATCGTGCAGCGCTTCGTGGAGACGGCCAAGGACCGCATCTCGTTCACGCCGCTCGGCAACCGCTGGGTCCCGATGAACACGAAGTTCGGGCCCTTCAAGGACGTCAACGTGCGTAAGGCGCTCATCGCCGCGACCGACCGCCGCGCGATGCAGCTCACGCGCGGCGGGCAGGTCACCGGGCAGATCGCGACGCACTTCCTCCCGCCCGGCATCCCCGGCTTCGAGGAGGCCGGTGGCCTGAAGGGCACCGGTGTCGACTACCTCGCCAAGCCGACGGGCGACGCGGCGCTCGCGGCCGAGTACCTCAAGAAGGCCGGCTTTGAGAGCGGCAAGTTCTCGGGGCCGCCGATCACGATGATCAGCTCCAACGACTCGCCGGGCAAGGAGTCCGCGGCCGTCGTCCGCCGGGCGCTCGAGTCGATCGGCTTTCAGGTCAAGCAGCGCGCGCTCGATCAGAGCGCCTTCTACGATCTCTGCCAGACGCTCGAGGATCTCAAGCGGATCGACGTCTGCATGAACTTCGGCTGGCTGCCGGACTTCATCGACCCGTTCGCGATGTTGAACGCCAACTTCAACGGCGACGCGATCGTCCCGGAGGGCAACAACAACCCGTCGCTGCAGGACGACCCGGCGATCAACAAGGCGATGAACGAGGCGGCGCTCATCGCCGACGACGCCGAGCGCGCGAAGGCGTGGGGCGAGATCGACCGCAGGCTCGTCGAGAGCGCCGTCGCGATCCCGTGGTTCTGGGACAACGTCGGGAACATCCTGTCCAAGGACGTCCACGGGGTCGTCGGCAAGTGGAACGCCACCTGGGACCTGGCCTACATGTCGCTGAAGAAGTAGGAAGACCAGCGCGACCGGGGAGCCCCGCCGGCGCGGGGCTCCCTGGCCGCCTCGGACCGCCATGACCCGCTACATCCTTCGCCGTCTCGCGTGGACGGGGCTGCTGCTCGTGCTCGTCTCCGCGCTGACGTTCTTCATCTTCCAGACGGTGCCGTCGGTCGATCCCGCCGTGGCGGCGGCCGGCAACCGCAGCTCGCCGGAGCAGCTCGAGCGGATCCGCGCGGAGCTCGGTCTCAACGACCCCTTGCCGCAGCAGTACCTGACCTACATCTCCGACGTCCTGCTGCACCTCGACTTCGGCTACAGCTATCAGAACGAGCAGCCCGTCCGCGAGATGATCGTCGCGCGGATGCCGGCGACGATCTCGCTCACGCTGGGCGCCGTCGTCGTCTGGCTGGCGATCGCCCTGCCGATCGGGATGATCTCGGCGATCCGGCGCGGCTCGCTGCTGGATCGCGCCACGATGACCGGTGCGCTGCTGGCGATCTCGGCTCCGGTCTACTGGCTCGGCCTGCTGGCCCTGTACCTGTTCTCGCGCGACATCGGCGCGATCCCGATCTTCGCCGGCGCGAACACGTACACGCCGCTCACGGAGAACCCGGTCGCGTGGTTTGACTCGCTGCTGCTGCCGTGGCTCGTGCTGTCGGCGGCGTTCGCGGCCTTCTATGCGCGGATGCTGCGCTCGAACCTCGTCGAGGTCATGGGCGAGGACTACATCCGCACCGCGCGGGCGAAGGGACTCGGGCCGCGACGGGTCATCTGGCGTCACGGGGTGCGCGCCGCGATCACCCCGGTCGTCACCGTGCTCGGCCTCGACATCGGCATCCTCTTCGGCGGCGCGATCCTCGTCGAGACGGTGTTCGCCATCCCGGGCGTCGGCCTGTACGCCTACGAGGGCATCCTCACCGCCGACCTGCCGCGCATCCAGGGGACCGTGATGTTCGCGGCGTTCTTCATCATCGTCGCGAACCTCGTCGTCGACGTCGCCTACGCCTTCCTCGACCCGCGGGTGCGCTACTGATGAGCACGCCCGAGCCGCTGCTGCGGGTCTGCGACCTGCGCGTGCACTTCGATACCGAGGACGGGGTCGTGAAGGCCGTCGACGGCATCTCCTTCGCGCTGCAGGCCGGCCGCGTGCTGGGGATCGTCGGCGAGTCGGGGTCGGGCAAGAGCGTGTCGAGTCTGACGCTCATGGGCCTCACGCGCTCGGCGAGCACGCGCATCTCCGGCAGCGCGACCTTCGGCGGGCGCGATCTGCTGGGGCTGCCCGAGCGCGAGCTGCGCCGGCTGCGCGGCAACGACATCGCGATGATCTTCCAGGACCCGCTGTCGTCGCTGCATCCGTTCTACCGCGTCGGCGTCCAGCTCGTGGAGGCGATCCGGGCGCATCGCGACGTGTCCAAGGCGCAGGCGCGCGAGCGCGCGGTCGAGCTGCTCGGCACGGTCGGGATCCCCGAGCCCAAGCGCCGCGTCGACGCCTTCCCGCACGAGTTCTCCGGCGGCATGCGCCAGCGCGCGATGATCGCGATGGCGCTCGCCAACGAGCCGCGCCTCTTGATCGCCGACGAGCCGACGACCGCGCTCGACGTCACGGTGCAGGCGCAGATCCTCGAGCTCATCGTGCGGCTGAAGGACGAGCTCGGGATGGCCGTCATCGTCATCACGCACGACCTGGGGATCGTCGCCGAGATGAGCGACGACGTCGCGGTGATGTACGCGGGGCGGATCGTCGAGCGCGGGCCGACGGCGCGCCTCTTCGCGGCGCCCGAGCATCCGTACACATGGGGTCTGCTCGGCTCGATCCCGACCCTCGAGCGCGACCGCGGCGAGGAGCTCGTGCCGATCCCGGGGCAGCCGCCGAGCCTCATCAACCTGCCCGCGGGCTGCGCGTTTCATCCGCGCTGCCCGTACGTGCGCCCGCGCCACCGCACGGTGCAGCCCGCGCTCGAGCCGCTGCCGGGCCAGCCCCGGCACGCTGTTGCGTGCCTGCTGCCCACCGAGGTGCGGCGCGGGCTATGGCGCGAGCTGCGCGCGGGCAAGCTGCCCGAGCAGGCGCGCGCCGCGGTCGCGCCGGCCGACGACACCGAGGCGCCGGCGTGAGCTCGAACCTCGTCGAGGTCCGCGACCTCGTCAAGCACTTCCCGCTCTCGCGCGGCGTCTTCGGGCGCGGCGATGGCGTCGTCCATGCCGTCGACGGCGTCTCGCTCGACGTTCGCCGCGGCGAGACGCTCGGCATCGTCGGCGAGACCGGCTGCGGCAAGAGCACCACCGCGCGCCTCATGCTGCGCTTGCTCGATCCGACGAGCGGCAGCGTCGCCTTCGACGGCGTCGACATCACGTCGGCCAAGGGCGCGCCGCTGAAGCGGCTGCGGCGCGACATGCAGATGATCTTCCAGGATCCGTACTCGTCGCTGAACCCGCGCAAGACCGTCGGAGCGATCATCGCCGAGCCGTTCGTCGTGCATCGGATGGCCGCCGGCGATGGCGAGCGCAAGCGAACGGTGCAGGAGCTCATGGAGCAGGTCGGGCTGAATCCCGAGCACTACAACCGCTACCCGCACGAGTTCTCCGGCGGCCAGCGCCAGCGCATCGGGGTCGCGCGGGCTGTCGCGCTCGCGCCGAAGCTCATCGTCGCCGACGAGCCCGTGTCCGCGCTCGACGTGTCGATCCAAGCCCAGATCCTCAACCTGCTGCGCGGCCTGCAGCGCGACCTCGGCCTCACGCTCGTGCTCATCGCGCACGACCTGTCCGTCGTGCGCTACATGTGCGATCGCATCGCCGTGATGTACCTCGGCAAGGTCGTCGAGCTCGCGACCGCGGAGGAGCTCTACGCGCATCCGCGGCACCCGTATACCGCCGCGCTCTTGTCGGCGGTGCCGGTCGCCGACCCGGCGCGCGCGAAGGCACGCCGCCGCGAGGTGCTCGTCGGTGACGTGCCATCGGCGACGAACCCGCCGCCGGCGTGCCGCTTCCATACGCGCTGCCCGAAGTTCGTCGAGGGGGAGTGCGACGTCCGCGAGCCCGCGCTGCAGCCAAAGCCGGGCGGCGGTCAAGCCGCCTGCCACTTCCCGCTGCTGGACGTATCCTCCGATGCGCCACGCTCGCCCCGATAGCTCAGCTGGACAGAGCGTCCCCCTCCTAAGGGGAAGGCCGCTGGTTCGAATCCAGCTCGGGGCACTGTCCGCAACGGGTCGCAGTCGCGGGCTGGCCGGGGAGGCCATCGGTCTATTGAACGTCGTCCGGTTCGTGGGATTGTCGTCTCGCGACGAAGGGGAGATAACCCGTATGCATATGCCAAGGCGGATCCCGGTTGGAGCCCGATGGACGTGTGCGCGGTGCGACCGCGAGCCAGGGCATGTCGACGACCTCGAAGCGTTCACGGCGGGCTACACGTCCAGCCGGCGCGAGCTGCACGGCTGCGAGGCGTTCACCGTCTGCGCCGCCTGCGTGCGCATCGAAGCGCACGACCTGTACCGCGGCAACCTCGCCTACTGGACCCGGTCGGGTGCCGCGCAGTCCGACGTTGTGGCCATGCTCACGCGGCCGGCGTAATCCGTGGCGCCCTCGGCGCATCGGTAGGCACTGGAAACCTGCGTGCGCGGCGGCTACGCTGCTGCGCCATGAGCTGTCATGGAGGACGCGCCTCACGAAACCCGGGGATCGCGCTCGCTGCCGCGCTCGCCGCCCTGGCGGTTGTGCCCGCCGCCGCTCTCGCCCAGGTGCCGGCCCCGGTCACCGGAACCAACCAGTCCGGCGTCATCCCGGGCCAGTACATCGTCGTCATGAAGGCCGCGGCGACTGAGGCGTCCAAGGAGCGCACGAAGGGGCGCGCGCGCGCACGCGGCGGTCGCGTCGACCGCGACTACAGCCGGGCGCTGAAGGGCTACGCGGCAGCGCTGCCACCGGCGGCGCTCGACGACGTCCGCAGGGATCCCGACGTCGCCTACGTCGAGGCCGACGCGGTCGTGACGGCGACGACCACCCAGACGGGCGCGACCTGGGGCCTGGATCGCATCGATCAGGCGAGCCTGCCGCTCGACGGGACCTACTCGTACACGCCGACAGGCGCGGGCGTCAAGGCGTACATCATCGACACGGGGATGCGCCTGACGCACAGCCAGTTCGCGGGTCGCGCGACGTCCGGCTACGACGCGGTCGACGGTGGCTCCGCCGACGACTGCAACGGTCACGGCACGCACGTCGCCGGCACGGTGGGCGGCTCGACCTACGGCGTCGCGAAGGGCGTCTCGCTCGTCGCCGTGCGCGTGCTGAACTGCTCGGGCTCAGGCACGAACTCGGGCGTCATCGCCGGCATCAACTGGGTGACCACGGATCACCTCGCGGGCCAGCCGGCCGTCGCGAACATGAGCCTTGGCGGCAGTGTGTCGACCGCGCTCGACACCGCCGTGAACAACTCGATCGCCGACGGCGTGACGTACGCGGTGGCGGCGGGCAACGAGAACACGAACGCCTGCAACAGCTCGCCGGCGCGCGCCGCGAACGCGCTGACCGTCGGCTCGACGACGTCCAGCGACGCCCGCTCGTCGTTCTCGAACTACGGAACCTGCCTGGACCTCTTCGCGCCGGGCTCGAGCATCACGTCGAGCTGGTACACGTCGAACACCGCGACGAACACGATCAGCGGCACGTCCATGGCCTCGCCGCACGTCGCCGGTGTCGCCGCCCTCTATCTCCAGGGCTCTGCGACGGCCTCGCCGGCGGCGGTCGGGAGCGCGATCACCACGAGCGCGACGACCGGCAAGGTCACGAGCCCGGGCTCGGGCTCGCCGAACCGGCTGCTGTACTCGCTGTTCGGCGGGACGCCACCACCGCCACCACCGCCGCCACCGCCGCCGCCGCCACCTCCGCCGCCGCCGCCGACGGGCTGCGGCCTGGCGGTCGCCTACAGCGGCTCGCTCGGCGGCACGGGCGCCGCGGCGATCCAGCCGCCCGCCGGCTCGTACACGTCGACGACGCTCCGGCACGCACAGCGGCTGTCTGCGCGGGCCGACGAGCGCCGACTTCGATCTCTATCTCCAGAAGCGCTCGACGAACGGCACCTGGCGCAACGTCGCGCAGTCGATCAGCACGAGCTCTTCGGAGGACATCGTCTACGCCGGCTCGGCAGGGACCTATCGCTGGCGGATCCTCTCCTACAGCGGCAGCGGCGCGTACACCGGCGGGTACACGAAGCCCGCCTGATGCGGTGAAGTTGGCGGGCCGTAGCGCGCGCTTCGGCCTAGACTCGCACGATGGCGTCGTCTGACCGCAAGCGGCGGCTCATCACGAAGATTCAGGTCCGCCTGCTCAATCCGCCGATCAAGGCCCTGGCCGCGCATGGCCTCGTGCCGACCGTCGCGCTGCTCGAGACGGTCGGCCGCAAGACCGGTCAGCCGCGCCGCACCCCGGTGAGCAAGGGCCTGGATCGCGAGACGGACACGTTCTGGATCGTCGCCGAGCACGGCAGCAAGTCCGCCTACGTGCGCAACATCGCAGCCAACCCGAGCGTGCGGTTGCGCATCGGCCGGCGCTGGCGCACCGGTGTCGCGACGATCCTCGCCGGCGACGACCCCCTCGCGCGCCAGCACCACATGACGAAGCTCAACGGCGCGGCCGTGCGCGCGATGGGCACAGAGCTCCTGACGATCCGCGTCGACCTCGACCCCTGAGCGCGGATGTCGAGTTGTGAGCGATATCCGCTCACTATTCGACATGCAGGCAGGCCGGCCGTGGACGACGACCCGTCAGCGCTCGGGCCGCTCGGGGTAGACGTCGTCGATCGTCGTCAGCGCGACGTAGGACGCGCCCGCGGCGGCCTCGATCCGCGCGCCACCGCCCATAAGCCGGTCGAGCACGCTCACGACGCCGCAGATCGCGTGGCCGGCCTCCTGCAGCGCCTCGATCGCCTTGATCGTCGACCCGCCCGTGCTGACGACGTCCTCGACGACGAGGCAGCGGTCGTCGGCGTGCAGCAGCGGTCCCTCGATGCGCCGCGCCAGGCCGTGCGCCTTGACCTCCTTGCGCACGAAGAAGACCTTCACGTCCGCGCCTCCGGCCAGCGCCGCACACGCGACGGGGTCGGCGCCCATCGTCATGCCGCCGACCGCCGTCGCGCCCCACTCGCGCGCGCGCTGCGCGACGAGCTCACCCAGCGCTTCGAAGCCCGCCGGCCGCAGGATCGCGCGCTTGGCGTCGACGTAGTACGACGCCGTCGCTCCGCTCGTCAGCGTCACTTCGCCGATGATCAGCGCGTGCGCTCGGAGCTCCTCCGCCAGTCGTCCAGCCGCAGTCATGAAGGGCGTACCTTAGACCCGTGCTCGAACGGCCATTGCGCATCGTCGCCATCGTCCTCAGCCTCGTCATCGCGGCGGGCTTCTGCCTGTTCGCGGTCGACGAGTTCAACCGCGCGTCCAGCTCGCAGCGCAACGAGCTTGCCGGCTTCGAGCAGACGGACCCCGCGCCCGCCGGCGAGCGCGCCCGCGAGCAGCGCCACAGCACGGCGCGCGAGTACATCGACGACGCCAACGACATCCTGCTCAAGCCGTTCGCCGGCATCGTGACGTCGGGCGGGCGCTGGGTGCAGCGCCTCGTGCCGACGACCATCGGCCTGCTCGTCTACGGCTTCCTGCTCGCCTTCCTCGCCCGCTTCATGCACGGACGCGGATAGTCGCTCCCCGGGTCCGCGCGCGCTCTACTTCGGCCGCGATCCGTAGTACACGTCGACCGGCGTGCCGATGCGCATCCAGTTGAACACCGCGCGCGCGTCGGGGATCGGCAGCCGCAGGCAGCCGTGGCTCGCCGGGTAGATCGGCACCGACCGGTAGCCGTGCGTGGCGTAGCCGCGGATGAAGTACGCGGAGTCGACCATGCCCTTGGCGTTCGTGCCGGCCGTCTTGGAGTAGACGCGGAACGAGCCGAGAACCGTCGGCGTGCTCGGCGCGCCGGACGAGATCGGGTAGATCCTGCGGACCTTGCCGCCCTCGATGAGCGCCAGCACCTGCCGGGTGAGGTCGGCCTCCACGTGGCGGCCATGGTCGGGCTTGCGAATCTTGAACGAGCCCTTGCCCTGCGCGATGCGCCGCATGACGCCGATCGAGGCCTCGCTCGTGCGCGCCATTCCCGTCATCTTGCGAAATGCGAGCACTGCGCGAGCCGTGCGCGCGTCGAAGCTGCCTTTCGACCCGACGACGTAGCCGAGCCGCGCGAGCCTGCGTTGCAGCGCGGCGACCGCGCGCTTGTGCGCGCCCTGCCCCACGCTGCGCGGGATGACGTCGATCGCGCGGCTCGTGGTCTTGAGCGCGTTCAGCGCCTCGGTGGCCTCGTGCGCGCCGCGGACGACGAGCTTGCCGGAGCGCTCGGCCCGGTAGGACAGCTCGAAGAAGCCGCGGCCGTTCGCCCCGGCGCGGATCGTCTTGGCCTTGGCCGCCATCTTCTTGCCGCTGCTGTAGAAGCGCACCGTCACCTTCTGACCGGCGACGAAGGTCCCGACGCTGCCGCGGATGCGGATCCTGTCGCCGACGAGGACGGTCGCGAGCTTGCCGCCGACGCGCTCGAGCGTGAGCGTCAGGTCGGTCGCGACGGGCTGCGAAGCGGGCGGGGCCGCGGGCTGCTGGGCGAGTGCGGCGGACGGGGCCAACGCCAACCCGGCGATGGTGCACAGCAGGATGAGTTGGCGCATGGCCCGGACTATGGCATGCGATCCGACCGCAGGCGTGAGTTACCTCACAGGCCCGGCGCGGCGACGCTCGGCACAGCCTGGATGCGCCGCGAGGATCGGTGGATCCGCGCTCATCCGACGGGTTGGGCGAGCGGCCCGGCCGCCGGCCCGGCGCGCCGTTCGATCGCGCGCCCGAGCAGCGACGCCGCGGTCAGCGACGCGGTGACCGCGCCGAGCATCACCACGGGGATCTCCCAGCCCCAGCCCTGGTCGGCCCCGAGCGCGAACGCGTTGTTGAGCGCGTGCAGCGCGATGCACGGATACAGCGACCCGGTCCAGTGGTACAGCACGCACAGCCCGAAGCCGAAGACCGCCAGCGGCAGCGCGTATCCGATCGGCGACGAGCCGATGTGGACCGCGCCGAAGATGAGGCCGGTCATGATCGCGGCGGGCGCGACGCCCCGCCAGTTGCGCAGCGCGCGGAAGATGTAGCCGCGAAACAGGATCTCCTCGCCCACCGGCGCGAGGACGGTGATGACGATGACGACGAGCACGAGGTTGAGCGTCGAGCCCTCGATGCCGAGCTGGTCGGGCAGCGTCTGCGGGTCGTCGAGCGAGATCGCGGTCTTCCAGATCAGGCTGAAGCCGATGAAGCCGACCCAGATCGAGATCATCGCGCCGATCGCCTTGCCGATCCGCGTGCCCACCAGGCCGAAATCCACGGCTCGGGGCCGTCCCGCCATGTAGGCGAACAGGAGCGCGGCGCCGATCATCGCGAGATCCTGCGTGAACGTACCGGCGATGTTCACCCCCGGCGGAGGGTCGTCGATCGAGTAGCCCATCGCGGCGGACGCGAGCGCGATGACCACCGACAGCACGAGCGTGACGCCGAACCACACGAGCAGCGCGAGCGGCGCGCTCCATGGGCTCCAGACGGAGCTGCCCTTCGGCGCGGGGGCCGTCGAGGTGCCCGGCTGCGGAGCCTCGGGGTCGGCGGGCGGGGGCGACGACCGCGCCGCCGCGTCGGGCCACGCCGGCAGGTCCTCCGGCGTCTCGGGGTCGGCGGGCGGGGCCGACGAGGGCGCCGCCGCGTCGGGCCACGCCGGCAGGTCCTCCGGCGTCTCGGGGTCGGCGGGCGGGGCCGACGACGGCGCCGCCGCGTCGGGCCGCGTCGGCAGGTCCTCCGGCGTCTCGGGGTCGGCGGGCGGGGCCGACGAGGGCGCCGCCGCGTCGGGCCACGCCGGCAGGTCCTCCGGCGCCGTGGGGCCATCGACCTTCGGCGGCTGCTCGGGCGGCGCGCCGTCACCGGGGGGCGGGATGCTCGTCACGGACCGATGAGGTTACGACGCGAGCTCGGCGAGCTCAGCCAGCGACTCGATGACCGGGACGCCGGCGGGCACCCCCGGCGCGATCCCCGTGCGCGCGACGAGCACCGCGCGCCAGCCCGCCGCGTGAGCTCCGGCGACGTCGTACTCGACCGTATCGCCGGCGTGCAGCGCGCCCTCGGCGCTCACGCCCGCGAGCTCGAGCGCCGCGGCGAAGATCCGCGGGTCGGGCTTGGTGAACCCTGCCTCTGCCGAGCTGATCGCGCCGTCGAGGAGCTCGGTGAGCTCGGCCGATCGCAGGGCGTCGTGCAGCGAGACGTCCCAGTTGGAGACGACGACGATGCGGTGGCCGGCGGCGCGCAGCGCGCGCAGGGCGTCGGGGACGTCCGGGTAGGCGCGAAAGCTCAGCGCGGCCAGCAGCGCGTCGCGCAGGGCGGGCGGTGGCACCGCGGCAACGTCCGCGCCGGCCCGCACCAACCCCCCGCGCAGGACCTCGGCGCAGCGCTCGCGCAGCCGCGCCAGAGACGCGTCGTCGCCGGCCTCGTGATGATGCGCGCGGTAGTAGGCGATCTCCTCGGCGAGCGCGGAGGATGCCGCGGCCTCGGACGCCTGCCCCCCGCGTGCGCGCAGTTCGGCGACGAGCAGCGGCGCGGGCTCGAGCAGCTCGATGATGGTTCCCAGCGCATCCAGCGTGATGAGAGGTCTGTCCTGCACGCGTGCGATCTCACGCGACCCAGTGCCACGTCGCGAAGATCGCGGTGTAGACCGCCAGCGCCGCCGCGAACGTGCCGAGGACGAGCCGCTCGCGCCAGACGCGCCCCGTCATCCACACCGCCAGCCAGATCGCGAGCGGGAAGAGCACCGCGACGAACCGCGGCAGCGACATCAGCGGCTGCGGGCCGACGGGGTAGGAGAGCGGCAGCGCGAGCGCCGCGACGACGTACGCCCCGTACGCCACGGGCAGCCGCCGCAGCACGCCGACGACCGCCGCGACCGTCAGGCCGAGCCAGACGAGCAGCTCGAGGTTGTGGCGCGCCGCGACGAACGGATCGCCGCCGGCGGCCACGAAGTACACCGGCTCGCGTGCTCCCGACAGCAGCTGGCGCGCGCCCTGCCAGCCGGCGACGACCGCGTCGCGGACGCCGGCGAACGGGCCTGCGAAGGACCGATACCAGACCTCCTGCGCGTGAAACGGCGCGAGCGCGTCCTGGCCCGCGAGCCCGAGGTACGCGCAGTACGCGGCGAGCCCGCACGGCACGAGCCCGAGCCACAGCACGTCGATCCGCAGCCGCGGCCGCCGGCGCAAGGAACCCGTGTCCCAGAGGTACAGGATGAGCAGCGGTACGAGCAAGACGATGCCCGCGCTGCGCGTCAGCGCACCCAGGCCGCCGAGCGCGCCCGCGAGCGCCCAGTTGCCGCGCCGCGCCGCGTAGATCGCCCCAACGGACAGCGCGAGGAAGAGCGACTCGCTGTAGACGGCGGAGAAGAAGAACGACATCGGGACGAGCGCCGTCACGAGCACCGCGTTGCGCGCGACCTCGCGGTCGTAGTCCAGCGCGACAAGCCGGTGCAGCAGCACGAGCGCGACGCCGAGCAGCGCCGTCGACGCCAGCGCGCCGCCGACGAGCGCCGACCCAAGCGGCCGCCCCGCGAGCCCCGCCACGATCGGATACAGCGGGAAGAACGCCTCGCGCGCGCCGTCGCCGTAGCCGCTGCCCGCGATCGCCAAGAACCAGACGGAGTCCCAGCGCGCGAACGGCGCCGCGAGCAGGTCGCCGGTCGCCCCGAACGGCGACGTCAGCCCCGCCGGGTCGAAGTCGCCCTCGCGCCCGGACAGTCCGAAGACGAGCACCGCGACGACTCCGGCAGCCCAGACGAGCAGCCTCGATGTCCACAGCGCACGCCACGCATCGACGAGCGCCGCGTCGCGCGCAAGGCCGCGCGCGAAGCCCGCGCGGGCTCGTGGTTGCGCTGCGGGCACGCGCGACTGCATGACGGCAATCTTGGCAACTGCCGGTCGGGCAGGTGCGCGGGTATGGGTTGGCGAAGATCGCCCTGTCTCTAGAATCCCGAGGCGGTCGCGCTCGCGACGCCGAGAACATTCATGTCCGCTCGCCTAGAACGCCAGCGTCGACGGCACCGCAGAGGCGGCGCCGCCCGCGTCATCATCCTGACCTTCGCGGTGCTCATCTCGTGCGCCGTCATCGGCGTGCTCAGCGCCGTCGGCTATGTCGTGGGCATCGCCAACTCCGCGCCGGATCTGACCACGCTCCAGCCACAGGATCCGGGCCGAATCTCGACCGTGCTCGCCGCCGACGGCTCGCGGCTCGGGTTCATCCAGAACGACGTCCTGCGCACGACGGTCCCCTCGTCGCAGATCCCGCAGTCCATGAAGGACGCGACGGTCGCGATCGAGGACGAGCGCTTCTACCAGCACAAGGGCGTCGACTTCGAAGGCGTCGTCCGCGCGGCGCTGAAGAACGCGAGCTCGGGCAAGACGCTGCAGGGCGGCTCGACGCTGACGATGCAGCTCATCCGCACGCTGTACACGGGCAGCAAGGAGAAGACCTTCAAGCGCAAGGTGCGCGAGGCCAAGCTCGCCGAGGAGCTCGAGAACGTCCACACCGGCCGCCGCGGGAAGGCGTGGATTCTCACGAAGTACCTCAACTCGGTGCCGTACGGGACCAACGGGGGCCAGACCGCCGTCGGCGTCCAGGCGGCCGCGCGGGCCTACTTCAACAAGCCCGCGTCCCAGCTCACGCTGGCGGAGTCGGCGCTCCTCGCCGGCCTGCCGCAGGCGCCCAGCCAGTACAACCCCTTCCGCCAGGCCGGGCCGGCGGTCGCCCGCCGCAACTCCGTGCTGCGCAAGATGGCGGACGTCGGCTTCATCAGCAACGCCGCCGCCCGCGCCGCGATGCGCGAGGACCTCGTGCTGCACCCGAACAGCTACTTCCGCGAGAAGCGCGAGAGCTACTTCTTCGACTACGTCTCGGACGAGCTCATCAGGCGCTACGGCGTCAAGACGGTCCGCGGCGGCGGCTTGACGATCAAGACGACGATCGACCTCGACCTCCAGCACAAGGCGCGCAACGCGATCGCGCAGGACCTCGGCTTCGCGGGCGCGCCGTCGTCGGCGATCGTGACGATCGACCCGTCCAACGGCCACATCCTCACGATGGCCTCGTCGGCGAAGTACCAGGACTCGAAGTTCAACATCGCCGCCAACGCCAAGCGCCAGCCCGGCTCGACGTTCAAGATCATGGCGCTCGTCGCCGCGGTCGCGAAGGGCATCAACCCGGCGTCGACGAGCTACGCCTCCGGCGCCGTGCAGCTCGGCCCGCAGTACGGCAACGTGAAGATCAACTGCTACGGCGGCAAGTGCTCGGGCGGTGGCTCGAAGAACCTCGTCGCCGCCACGACGTCGTCGGACAACACCGTCTACATCCGCCTGGCGCTCGACCTCGGGCCGAAGTACGTCGCGTCGACGGCGAAGAAGCTCGGGATCACATCGGTGCTGCAGGGCTATCCGTCCGAGACGCTCGGCGGCCTGCGCAACTGCTGCTCGCCGCTGGAGATGGCCAACGCGTACGCGACGATCGCGAGCGGCGGCTGGCGCAACAAGCCCAAGGCCGTCACCGAGGTGCGCTTCCCCGACGGCAAGATCGACGACCTCGGCAAGCCCCAACGCGTCAAGGCTTTCGACTCGGCGCCGATGTACGAGGTCACGAAGATCCTGCAGGCGAACATCAAGGGCGGCACCGGCAAGCGCGCGGAGATCGGCTGCCCCGCCGGCGGCAAGACGGGGACGACGGAGGACAACAAGAACGCGTGGTTCGTCGGCTACACGCCGCAGCTCGCGACAGCGGTGTGGGTCGGCTTCCCGAAGGCGAACCTCCCTATGGGCAACCTCTTTCAGGGCGGGCCCGTGGACGGCGGCACCTTCCCGGCGCAGATCTGGGGTCGCTACATGAAGGCGGCGAAGCGCAGCTTCTGCGGCCAGTTCAAGAAGCCCGGCCAGGCGTTCAAGACCAAGCCCTTCAAGGGCAAGCACAGCGGCGCCAGGTCGCAGGACGCGGTGACGGTAGAGCCGAACGTCGATCCCGCGACCGGCGGCGAGACGAAGGAGCAGGCCAAGACGGGCAGGCCCCGGACCGGTGGCGCCTCGCCGGGAGGCCAGGGCGTCGCGCCGCCGCCGGCGCCACCCCCGGCGCCGCCGCCCGCGACGGGTGGCGGAGGCGTGGATCCCGAGGCCTACGACCCCGGCGCCAACGTCAACCCGACGCCGGACCCGTCCGGCGGCGCCTCGCCGCCGTAGCGATCGCCCCTCGCCGTCCAGGAGTCGGCGCGCGCCACGCTGCTACCGTTGCAGCCCAATGGCCAAAGAAGAAAAAGTCGAATTCGAGGGCGAGGTCATCGAGGCCCTCCCCAACGCGATGTTCCGTGTGAAGCTCGACAACGAGCACATCGTGCTCGGTCATGTCGCCGGCAAGATGCGCCGCTTCCGCATCCGCATCCTCCCCGGGGACCGCGTGCGCTGCGAGCTGTCGCCCTACGACCTCGACCGCGCGAGAATCGTCTACCGCCACCGGTAGCTCCCCCGGAAGGCGCGGGGTGGATGAGTTCAGCCTGATCGCGGCCTTCCGCGAGCGCTTCGGCCCGCCGCCGGAGCGCGTGATCGTCGGCAGCGGCGACGACGCCGCCGTCGTGCGGGCTCGCGCGTTCAGCGTGACCTCGACGGACGCGATGGTCGACGGCGTGCACTTTCGTCTCGGCTCGTCCGCGAGCGCCGCCGACGTCGGGCACCGCGCGCTCGCCGGCGCGCTGTCGGACCTCGCCGCGATGGGCGCCGACCCGGGCGAGGCGTACGTCGTACTCGGCGTCCCGGCGGGCTTCCGCGAGGCCGACGCGCTCGCGCTCGCCGACGCGATGGCGAGCCTCGCCGCGAGCTGCGACCTCGCGATCGTCGGCGGCGACGTCACGTCGGCGCCCGTCCTCACGCTCGCGATCACGGTCGTCGGCTGGGCCGACGACGAGTCCCGGCTCGTCCGCCGCGCGGGCGCGCGGCCCGGCGACCTCGTCGGCGTCACCGGGACGCTCGGCGCGTCGGGAGCGGGCCTCGCGATCCTCGAAGGCCGCGCGACGGGGCCGGACGCGCTCACCCGCCGCCACCTGCGCCCCGAGCCGCGCCTGCGCGAGGGGCGCGCGCTCGCTCGCGCCGGTGCACGAGCGATGATCGACCTGTCCGACGGCTTGGCCTCGGACGCCGGGCACGTCGCGCGCGCCAGCGGCGCTCGCATCGAGATCGACCTCGACGCGCTGCCGCTCGCCGGCGGCGTCGCCGACGTCGCGGGCCAGCTCGCCATCGCGCCGTGGGAGCTCGCCGTGAGCGCCGGCGAGGACTACGAGCTGTGCGTCTGCTTCGCCCCGGAGGACTGCGCCGCCGCGGTGGCCGCGGCACCGTTGACGTGGATCGGCTCGGTCGTGACCGGCCAGCCGGAGGTCGTCATGCTTGCCGCGGGCCGTGCGCAGCCGGCGACGGGGTTCCACCATCGCCTCTGACTGAGCGCATGGCGGAACATCGCCTCTGCGACGAGCACGGGGTCGATGACGTAGTCGGCGCGCTGAATGCGCAGCCTCAGCTCATGGGTTCGCATCGCATGGCAGCTATCGAGCGCGCCGTCGTCGCGCTTGAGCGGCGGGTCTGTGCCGTCCGCAGGTGTCGTGCCGCCGGGCATCACGTCAGCGCGGCGCCGCGGGCCTCGGCGCGCACGAACCGCGCGAAGACGATGAGCCGCTTCTCGGCGCTGTAGAGCGGGTGGCAGGCCGACAGCACGAGCCTGTCGTACCCCACGCGCTTGACGACCGACACCGCCGTCGGGGCGACGATCTTGAGCTGCTGCACGCGGTAGGTGAAGCGGCCGTAGGGCATCTCGACGGAGATCTCGTCGCCCGGCCGCAGCTTGTCGATTCGCCGGAACGGCGCGAGGTAGGTCGTGCGGTGCCCGGCGATCGCGACGGTCCCGGGCGCGCCGGGGAACGGCGAGTCGTCGTAGATCCCCGGCCCCTTGCGCAGCGAGGCCGCGTCCGTGCCGTCGACGACGACGAAGCTCGCGCCGATCCGGGCGATGCGGATCCGTCCGACGGCATCGCCGCGCGCGGCCGTCCGCCGCAGCGTTCGCGCGAGGAACGCCATCCGCGTGCGCTGCGAGTTCAGCGAGCGCAGCGCGGCGAGGTCGCCCGCGCTCGGCCGGGCGAGCTCGAGGTCGCGCAGGTCGTCGCCGAGGCGGTCCTGCACGATCCCCGCATAGAGCGCCGACACGGGCTCCTGCCAGGCGACCGTGAGCCCGGCGTCGGCGAGCATGAGCAGCCCTGAGATGATGAGCACCGTCGACAGCGATCGCAGCGTCCGGCGCATGGTCGTCACTTGCGCAGCGCCGACTCGGTGCCGCCGAGCGATCCCGGCCCGGCGTAGGAGCGCGGGCCGCGCACGGTGATCGGCAGGTCGTCGGCGTCCTCGCGCGCCCGGCTGTGCCAGGCGATGGTCAGGGCGGCGGCGGCGCAGCCGCCGAGCGCGCTCCACACGAGCACGCTCAGGAGCGAGACGTGCCCGCCCGCGACCACGAGCAAGAGCTCCCACGCCGCGTCGAGGCCGCCCAACCCCAGCGCTCGGGCGACGAGCACCGCGACGATCGCGACCGGCAGGATCCCGAGCGCCACGAGCGCGACCCGCACGGCCCGCCGCAGCGAGATGTCCGCCGCGAGCGCGAACAGCCACAGGTGCGCAGCGGGCACGAGCGGCGCCGCGGCGTACGGGTTGCCGATCCAGACGACGACCGCCGCCAGGACGGCGACGAGCAGCACGACCGTGCCCGCCGCGGGGGCCGACACGTCGGTGTCCCGGGCGCGAGCCAGGCGCAGGACGGCGGGACGCAGCCAGGCCCAGGCGAGCACGAGCACGAGCGCCACGGCCAGCAGCGCGGGAGCTTGCGCGGGCAGCGCGTCGGGCGGCACGGGCGTGCCGGGCGTGGCGGCCATGAGCCCGACCGCGCCCAGCGCGATGGCGAACACGGCCGTGACGACGAGCGGCAGCGCGGACACGAGCGTCCAGCGCAGCCACGTCAGGATCGGCTCGCGCGCGCGCCGCACCGCCGCGAGCGCGTCGACCGCGACGACGAGCGGCGCGAGCAGCAGCGCACCGACGAACAGCCGCACCGCCCAGCCGGGCAGCACCTTGCGGCTCGTGACGAGGTCCGCGCTCGAGGCCCGCGCGTTGACGCGCCGCCCGCGCGGCGCGCCGTCCAGCGCCGTCACCGTGCGCAGCGCGGCGCGGCCGAGCTGCGTCAGGCGCTCGCGCGAGACCGGCGCGCCCGCGGGCGGTGCCCGATCGCCGCCGATCGACAGCGCGATCGCCGGCAGGCCGCGGGCCAGCAGCACGCCCTGCTCGCCGTAGGTCGCCGGCAGCGCGAAGCGCGTGGCCTGGCTCAGCGCGCGCGGCGGCTTCGCCGCGCCGCCGGTCTCCAGGCGCAGCGCGTCCTGCAGCGTGGTGCGCAGGCGCGCCGGCGAGCCGCCCAGGTTGTTGGACCACGGCGACAGGAGCGGCACGCGCAGGTTGCGGGAGGCGAGGTCGCCGAGCACGAGGACGCCCGCGACGGGTTCGCCGGAGAGCTCGTCGGCGAGGCGCGCGGCACCGGCCGAGCCGCCGCTGCCGCCGCTCGTCGAGACGAGCGTGAGCGTGCGCTGCGTCTGGCGCGGCGCGCCGAAGACACGCGCGAGCTCGAGCAGCGCCGCGGTCGCCGACAGCTCGGCCTCGGCTCGCGGCGCGGCGGCGTCGCGGTGCGCGACGACGACGACCCGCTCGTCGACGGTACCGGTGCGCTCGGCGACGATCGTGCGCAGCGAGCGCTTGCCGTCGATCGTCTCGCCCTCGTGGACGATCGATCGCACGCGAAAGCCCGCTTCGCGCATCTGCGCGACGGCGAGGTCCGCGAGCCGCTCGTCGCCGAGCGACCCCGGGCGGCGGTCCGCGAAGCGGTCGGCGAGCCCGCCGCTGCCGTACGCGCGGTCGAAGGCGCGGTCGCCCGCGAAGGCGTCGGGCGCGAGCGTCGTCGTGAGCGCGCGCGGTCGGTTCTCGAGCGAGAAGCCGAGCAGCACGAGCGCGAGGAGCACCGGGACGAGCGCCGCCCGGTACAGCCGCGGGTCGGTCATCGGCGCATCGGGGTGGCGGCGTCAGCCATCGTCGTTGTCACACTATTGGGGATGGTGGATCGCGCCCCCCGCATCCTCCTCGTCGATGACGAGCACGCAATCCAGACGCTGCTGTCATATCCGCTTCGCAAGGACGGCTACGAGGTGGTGCAGGCAACCGACGGCAGGGCGGCGCTTGCGCGCTTCGCCGAGGGCAGCTACGACCTCGTCGTGCTCGACCTCATGCTGCCCCACCTCGACGGCCTGGAGGTCTGCCGCCGGATCCGGGCGCGCAGCACGGTCCCGATCATCATGCTCACGGCGCGCGCGGAGGAGATCGACAAGGTCGTCGGGCTCGAGATCGGTGCCGACGACTACATCACCAAGCCGTTCTCGATGCGCGAGTTCCGCAGCCGCGTGAAGGCCACGCTGCGGCGCGCGGAGATGGGCGCCGACGAGGGGCGTCCGGCGGCCGACGGGCCGCTTGAGTTCGACGGCTTGCGCATCGACTTCGCCAAGCGCGGGGTCTGGGTGCGCGACGACCCGGTGCAGACGACGTACGTGGAGTTCGAGATCCTCGCCGCGCTTGCGACGCACCCGGGCCGGGTGTTCACGCGCGAGAACCTGCTGACGCGCATCTGGGGCGACTCCGCCTACCGCGACCCGCGCACGATCGACGTCCACATCCGCCACCTTCGCGAGAAGCTCGAGCTCGATCCCAAGCAGCCGGAGTACCTGTTCACGGTGCGCGGCGTCGGCTATCGCTTCCGCGACACCGAGCGATGAACCGCCTGCGCTCCCTGCGAACGCGCCTGACGATGCTGTTCTTCGGCGTCACGCTCGTCGCCGTCGGCGCCGTCTTCTTCTACGTCACGCCGCAGCTCGAGTCCTCGCTGCGCGAGCAGAAGCTGAACTCGCTCGCGCGTACGGCGCGTGCCCACACGCCGAAGGTCCGCGACCTCGTCCTCGACAACGGCACGGCGCGCCAGATCAACCAGCTCGTCGCGACGATCGGCGACAGGACGAGCACGCGCGTGACGCTCATGACCGTCGGCAACGGAACGCTCGGCCTGCAGACCTCGATCTTCACGGACTCGACGACCGAGGTGCAGCTCGACGACCTGCCGGTCGGGATCGCCGACGTGGCGGCGAACTCCAGGCGCGAGGCGCGCGGATCGCAGTACCGCGGCGACGTGCTGCTCGGCCAGGTGGCGGAGCCGATCCGCGACGGGAGCGTCGTCAGTCGCGTCGTCATCTTCTCCTCGCCGCTCACCGACGTGCAGGCGAACGTCGCGCTCATCCGCCGGCAGGTCCTCATCGCCGGCGCGCTCGGGCTGGCGCTCGCGCTGCTCGGCGGCTTCCTCGTGTCGCGCTCGCTCGCCCGCCGGGTGAACGTCCTCGAGCAGGGCGCCGAGAAGGTCGCGGCGGGCGACTTCACCGCGGTCTTCCCCGCCGACCGCGACGACGAGCTCGGCCAGCTCGCCCGCGCGCTCGACGCCATGCAGCGCCAGCTCGCGGAGGTCGAGACCGCGCGGCGGCGCTTCATCGCGACGGCGTCGCACGAGCTGCGCACGCCGATCTTCTCGCTCGGCGGCTTCCTCGAGCTGCTCGAGGACGAGGAGCTCGACGACGAGACGCGGCGCGAGTTCATCGCCGTCGTCCGCGAGCAGGTCGCGCGCCTGGGCAAGCTCGCGACGGACCTGCTCGATCTCTCCAAGCTCGAGGCCGGCTCGCTCGAGCTGCGTCCGGAGGCGACGGATCTCGGCGAGCTCGCCGGCCGCGTGACGTCGGAGTTCGCGCCCGCGCTCGACAAGCACGAGTCCAAGCTCGAGCTGCGCCTGGGGGGCGAGCCGATCGAGGCCGTCTGCGATCCTGAGCGCGTGGCGCAGATCCTGCGGATCCTCATCGACAACGCGCTCACGCACACGCCCGCGGGGACCGGCGTCGTCGTGACCGCGGCGCGCGACAACGGGTCCGTGCGGCTCGGCGTCTGCGACGACGGGCCGGGGATTCGAGACGATGCCGCGCCGCGCGTCTTCGAGCCGTTCTTCACCTCCGACGACGCGCAGGGCTCGGGCCTGGGCCTCGCGATCGCGCGCGAGCTCGCCGAGCGGATGCGCGGCTCGCTGGACGTCGAGACCGCGCCCGGCGGCACGACGTTCTCGCTGGAGCTGCCCGCGTGAGCGGATGCGGGCGCCGGATGGCGATCGGGCTCGCGGCGCTGGCGCTCGCGGGCTGCGCCGGCAAGCAGGCGGCCGAGCAGGGGTCGCCCGCGGGCTCGATCGAGCAGGTGCGGACGGTCGAGCGCGTCACGACCGTCGAGGTTGTCCGCAGCGCGCCCCGGTCGGCGCGCGGCTTTGATCCCGCCGCGATCTACGCGCGCGACTCGCCCGGCGTCGTGACGGTGTTCAGCGTCCTCGCCGGCTCGGATGCGCTCGGCGGCGTCGGCGGTCAGGGGGTCGGCTCGGGGTTCGTGCTCAACGGGGCCGGCGAGATCGCGACCAACGCGCACGTCGTCACGGAGGGCACCGGCAACGCGATCAAGAAGGCCAAGGAGGTCTACGTCGCGTTCGCCGACGGCAACGAGGTGTCCGCGAAGATCGTCGGCTTCGACCCGAACACCGATGTCGCGCTGCTGAAGATCGACCCGGCGGGGCTGACGCTGCGCCCGCTGCGGCTGGGGACCGCGCAGGATCTGCGCGTCGGCTCGCCCGTGGCGGCGATCGGGTCGCCGTTCGGCGAGCCGCAGTCGCTGTCGGTCGGGGTCGTGTCGGCGATCGAGCGCTCGATCAAGTCGCTGACGGGCTTTGAGATCGCCGGCGCGATCCAGACCGACGCGGCGGTCAACCGCGGCAACTCCGGCGGCCCGCTCGTCAACGCCAAGGGCGAGGTGCTCGGCATCAACTCGCAGATCAACACGACGTCGGGCGGCGGGGAGGGCGTCGGCTACGCGATCCCCGTCGACACCGTGCGCCGCACGCTCGCCGGGCTGCGCAGCGACGGGTCCGTCAAGTACGCGTACCTCGGCGTCGCGACGGCGCGCATCTACCCGCAGCTCGCGCGGCGCTTCGGGCTGCCGGTGAACAAGGGCGCCTGGGTGCAGGAGGTCGTCGCGGCCGGGCCGGCGGACGACGCCGGGCTTCGCGGCGGCTCGGAGCCGACGCGCTTTCAGGCCCGCACCGTCTCGTCCGGCGGCGACATCATCACAGCCGTCGACGGCCGGCCGCTGGACGACGAGGGGGCGCTCGGGGTCGCGCTGCTGCGCTACAAGCCGGGCGACGAGGTCGTCCTGCGGGTCTACCGCGACGGCAAGCCGCGCACGGTCACGCTGACGCTCGGCACCCGCCCGCAGCAGGCCGACAACGCCGTGTTGCCGTAGCGCTTGCAGGGGTACGCTGACGCCGTGCCGGACGCTGCTCCCCTCGTGCTCGTGTCCAACCGCGGCCCGGTGACGTTCGACGTCGACGGCTCGTTCACGCGCGGCGGCGGCGGGCTCGTCACGGCGCTGACGGGCCTTGCCTCACACCGCGAGGTCGTGTGGATCGCGTCGGCGATGACCGACGGCGATGTCGAGCGGGCGCAAGCGTCGCGGGGCAAGCCGTTCGCGGTGAAGTCTGCCGGCGGAAGCGACTACGAGGTCCGGCTCGTCGCGTCCGAGCCGGACGCCTACGACCGCTTCTACAACGTCGTCTCCAACCCGATGCTGTGGTTCATCCAGCACTACCTCTGGGACCTGTCCAACGCGCCGGACATCCGCCAGCACGAGGTCGATGCGTTCGAGCACGGCTACCGGGTCGTCAACGACGACCTCGCGGGTGCGGTGCTCGAGGAGATCGGCGGGGTCGTGGACCCGGTGGTCATGGTCCACGACTACCACCTCTACACGCTGCCGGCCGTCGTGCGCGCGGCGCGCCCGGACGTCTTCCTGCACCACTTCATCCACATCCCGTGGACGCAGCCCGACGCGTGGCGCGTGCTCCCGCGAGGGATCCGGGACGCGATCTACGAGGGCGTGCTGGCCAACGACATCGTCGGCTTCCACACGCGCTCGTACCGCTGGAACTTCCTGCAGTGCTGCCGCGATCTCATGGGGTTGGAGGTCGACTTCGAGCGCGGGGTGGTCGAGTTTTGCGGGCGCGAGGTATGGGTCCGCGCCTATCCGCTGCCGATCGACTACGAGGCGACGCGGCGGGTCGCGGCTTCGGACCGGACGCTTGAGTTCGAGGCCGAGCTCAAGCGCCGGCGGCGCGAGCACATCATCCTGCGCGTCGACCGTGCGGACCTCTCGAAGAACGTCCTGCGCGGCTTCAACGCATTCGACCAGTTCCTCGACGAGCACCCGGAGTTCCTCGAGCATGTGACGTTCATCGCGCAGCTCATGCCGTCGCGGATGGACGTCGAGCAGTACCGCGACTACCTGCAGCGCATCGAGGCGCTCGTGGCGGTCGTCAACCACCGCCACGGCACGCCGGACTGGATGCCGATCCAGCTCAAGCTGCGCGACGACCTCGAGGAGGCCGTCGCGGCGTACAAGAACTACGACGTCATGATCGTCAACGCGATGTTCGACGGCATGAACCTCGTCGCGAAGGAGGGGCCGCTGGTCAACGAGCGTGACGGCGTGTCGATCCTGTCGGAGAACACCGGCGCGCACGAGGAGCTCGGGGAGTTCGCGCTGAGCGTCAACCCGTTCGACATCAAGGAGACGGCCGACTCGATCCACGCCGCCTTGACGATGCAGGCCGACGAGCGCGCCCGCCGGTCGCGCGGGCTGAAGGCGGCGGTGACCGCGCGCGACCCGGGCGACTGGATCGACGACCAGCTCGAGGACATCCGCTCCAAGCGCGCAGGCACAGCCGCCAAGACGTAGCGCGGCGACGCCGTCCGCGCCTCGCGGCCGCGCGCGCCGCGCGCCTGCCGTCGGTCGGCCAGCGTGTCGCGCGCTTGCCGTCGGTCGGCCAGCGTGTCGCGCGCCTGTCGCCGGTCGGCCCGCGTGTCGCGCGCCTGTCGCCGGTCGGCCCGCGTGCCGCGCGCCTGTCGCCGGTCGGCCCGCGTGCCGCGCGCCTGTCGCCGGTCGGCCCGCGTGCCGCGCGCCTGTCGCCGGTCGGCCCGTGCGCCGCGCGCCTGTCGCCGGTCGGCCCGCGTGTCGCGCCCATGCCGCCTGCCGGCCCGTGCGCCGCGCCCCTGCCGCCGTCGCCGCCGGCCCCCGTCCGTCTGCGGCCCTCCCGTCCGGCCGGGCACCTCAGCCAGGGCTGAACTCGGGCGAGCTCGGTGGCCTCGGCGCGAACTCGGGCGCCGGCGGCGCCGGCGGCCGCGCCGCTGGCCGCCGCGGAGGCACGCGCGGCTCGGAGGGCTTCGGCGCGGGTGCGGCGATGCGGCGCCGTCGCGAGACCTCGCGCCGCCGGGCCGCCGCGCGGCGCTCCGCGGTGGCCGCCGCGCCCCGCTTCGCGCGTGCCGCCGCGCCCCGCTTCGCCCGTGCCGCCGCGCCCCGCTTCGCGCGTGCCGCCGCGCCCCGCTTCGCGCGTGCCGCCGCCCTGCGCCGGGAGGCCGCTCGCTCACGCGAACGCTCCTGTTCGGCGCCGGTGCGACCGACGGAGGGATCGCCTTCCGTGGACCCTGCGCCTCCCGGGGAGGCCTCGCCATCCTGCGCCCGCTCGACCGGCGTGGTGGACGGCGGGAGCTGCGGGCCGGCGGGCGCCACCGGCACCGGGTTGACCGAGGGCAGCGCGGGCTCGCGCGGGCTCAGCCGCGGCCAGGCGACGACAGCTGCGGCGAGCGCGACGAACGCTCCCGCTCGCGCGACGTTGCCCCAGCGAATGCGGGCGCTCAGCGGCGCCGGGCGATCGTGGTCCATATCTCCTATAGGCGGCGGGGCCATGGTTTTCGCCCCCCGGTCGCTATCATGCGCCGCCGCATGCCTGCAGCCGACCCCCTTTACGACCTGATCCTGATGCTCGACAGCGCCGCTCCGGACGAGCAGCGCCAGAAAGTCGTCACGACCGTCGAGCAGATCATCGGTCCCGTCGGGATCGTCAACACCCAGGACTGGGGCGTGCGCCAGACGGCGTACGAAATCCGCCACAAGACCGACGCGGAGTACCACCTCCTCCAGTTCCACGGCGTCCGCGAGACGCTCGAGGCGCTGCAGCGCATGCTGCGCATCGCCGACGGCGTCATCCGCTTCCGCATCATCAAGCTGAAGCCGGGCACGCCCGCGCCGCCGTCGACCCGCTCCGAGCCGCGCCCCACGGGCATCGGCGAGGCTGTCGCCGCGGAGCCGGTGCCCGTCGCCGTCGCGCCCGCCGACGACTAGCCTCGGGCTGCCCTTCCGCGCGCGAGACGCGCGCTTCGTCACGACTCTGTGAATTAAGCGCGGAGAGAGCGGCGTGATCGTTCGTGACCGACCGATCGCAGCTCTAGACTCGATCCATCGAGCGTTCGTCGATCGGACGCCTCACGAGATCACCGGAGTCCATGACTCCACGAGAGCGTGCCGCTGCGGTCGTGCGCGCGGATGAGGACTTTCACATGAGCGGATTCGACATCAACACGGTGACCGTCTCGGGCAATCTGACCCGCGAGCCGGAGCTGCGCAACCTACCCGGCAGCGGGACGGCCGTCTGCTCGCTGCGGATCGCCCACAACGAGCGCTTCAAGGACGCGTCGGGCGAATGGGCCGATCGCGCCGCGTACTTCGACGTCACGGTCTGGAGCGGCCTCGGCGAGTGGATGGGGCGCAACCTCCACAAGGGTCAGAAGGTCGTCGTCTCCGGGCGTTTGCGCTGGCGCGAGTGGGAGGCTCCCAACGGCGACAAGCGCCAGGCGGTCGACATCACGGCCGACAGCGTCGTCCCGGTCGTCCGCGACGGCGAGAGCCGCGGCGGCGGCGGCCAGTCCAACGGCTACGCCGCCCGCTCCGACGTCCCGGCCGACACGAGCGACTTCCGCCCGCCGCAGCCGGCGACCGTCGGCGGCGGCGGCGGCAGCAGCAGCAGTCCGCCGGCAGACGACGACATCCCGTTTTGATCAGCAGCTGACGCACGGCCGGCACGCCGGCGGTCGCGAGCCGGGCAGCGTCTTGGACCTTGTGCCGCGGCGCGCGAGCGGCCGCGGGCGTGCGCGCCGATCCGGGGCCACTCGAACGCTCGGCGCGCCCTGTTCGAGCGGCACCGGAACGCCTGCGATCGGGCCGCGAAAGGCGGTGCGGACGCCGCCGTGTCACAATGGACGGCCGCGCACGCCCTCGCGTGCGCCCCTGGCAACGACGCGAAGGACTCTTGAGTAGTGGCTAAGCAGCGCAACCGTGGCAAGCCCACGCGCCGACGTGACAAGAAGGGCGGGCCCGGCAGCGGCCGGCGCAAGCCGTGCCCGTATTGCAAGGAGAAGATCGAGCAGGCCGACTACAAGGACACGGCCACGCTGCGCAAGTTCATCTCCGAGAAGGGCAAGATCCGCTCCCGTCGGATCACCGGTGCCTGCCGGCGTCATCAGAGCCAGATCGCTCGTGCGGTCAAGCGCGCCCGTGAGCTGGCGCTGCTGCCCTACGTCAACGAGGGCGGACGCGACGACGCCGAGCGCGAAGGCGGCGGCCGCGGCCGGCGCGGTCGCGACGACCGCTAGCCGTGGCCCATCCCGTGGATCACAGGACGGACCACTGATGCCCTCCGCCATCCTCCTGCAGGACGTCGAGCACCTCGGCGATCGCGGAGCCGTCGTCGACGTCTCCAAGGGCTACCTGCGCAACTACCTCATCCCGCGCAAGCTCGCGCAGCCCGCGACGAAGGGCGCGCTCGCCGAGGCCACGCGCCGCGGCGAGGTCGCGCAGCGCGCGGCGCGGGTTCTCGTGGCGAAGGCCACCGAGGACGCCGACGTCCTCAACCGCACCGTGCTCACGATCAGCCAGCAGGCCGGTGACGACGGCCGCCTGTTCGGCTCGGTGACCAACCAGGACATCGCCGATGCGATCGAAGAGGCGCGCGGCGTGAAGGTCGATCGCCGCAAGATCCACCTCGACGAGCCGATCAAGAACGTCGGCACGTACGTCGTCGTCGTCGAGGTCGCCGAGGGCGTCACCGCCTCGGTGAAGACGATGGTCGTCGAGCGCAAGTAGCGCTGCTGCTGCCGCTCGCCTCGCTTGCGGACACGATCTGGGGGGTCGTCGGCGTCGTCGGCGGCCTCGGGTCGATCGCCGCCCTGGCGTGGTACGCCGGTCGCGGCCACCGCGACCGCGACGAGGAGGACGCCGCGCGCGACTACTACGACGCGCACGGCCGCTGGCCCGACGAAACCTGACGACGCCGCCCGTCGTCCGCGCGTTGTGCGAACATGTGTTCGTATGAGCGAAACTTCGCCCAGGATGCGGCAACTGCCCCCACGGCGGGGGGCGAGCATCGGCCTTGCTCTCCTAGTGTGGTGACGCGGTGAGCACCTACCCCGAGTCTCCTCCGCGCCCGCCCGCCCAGATCGCCACCGGCGTCGCTCCGCCGCATTCGCTCGAGGCGGAGCAGTCGGTGCTCGGCGGCATCCTGCTGTCCGATCGCGCGATGTACGGGCTCGTCATCGAGGAGGGCCTCAAGCCCGACGACTTCTACCGCGACCGCCACCGCGCGATCTATGAGGCGATGCTCTCGCTGTACCGCGAGAGCGAGCCGATCGACGTCCTGACCGTGTCCGAGCACCTGCGGTCGACGGGCAAGCTCGACGAGGCCGGTGGCAAGGCCGCGATCGACGAGCTGACGGGCGGCGTGCCCGGGTTGGGCGGGATCCGCCGCTATGCCCAGATCGTGCGCGAGCACGCGCTCATGCGCCGCCTGCTCTCGACGACCTACGAGATCCAAGCGTCGGTCCTCAACCACGCGGCAGCTCCGCGCGAGCTCATCGAGCAGGCGGAGCGCGCGATGCTCGAGGTCGCCCACGACGACCGCCAGAAGGACTTCCGCACGATCGACGAGATCCTCGACGACGAGCTGAAGAAGATGGAGAAGCTCTCGCGGGAGGGCACCTCGCTCACCGGCACGCCCTCCGGCTTTCGCGACCTCGACGAGATCACGGGCGGCTTTCAGCCCGGTAACCTGATTGTTATTGCGGCGCGCCCGTCGATGGGAAAATGCTGTAAGGGTTCCACTCTTATCTATGACTGTGTGACCGGCGGTCGCAGGCGGCTCGATGAGGTGGTCGAGTCACACGAGTCCGGCGAGGAGGTCTGGGTCGCGGCGCTGGGTGGCGATCTGCGACTGCGTCCCGCGCGTGTCTCGGCGACGTTCCGCAACGGCGTGCGGCCGCTGTTTCGCGTCACGACCCGCCTAGGCCGGCGTGTCGAGCTGACGGCCAACCACCCGCTCCTCACGCTCGATGGCTGGAAGCGGGTGGACGAGCTGAAACCGGGGTCCCGAATCGGGGTGCCTCGCAACCTGCCGCGCCACCACGAGCGCCAGCTCATGCCCGACCACGAGATCGTGCTGCTCGCGGGGCTCATCGCCGACGGAGGCCGGGCTCCAGACGAGACGTTCCTGCCGGACGCGATCTTCGGCCTCGGTGACCGCGACATCGCCCGCTTCCTTGGGATCCTGTTCGCCTGCGACGCCAACATCGACGCCACCGACCGCTCGCGCCAGATCGGTTACTCGACGATCAGCGACCGCCTCGCCCGCGACGTGCAGCATCTGCTGCTCCGGCTCGGCATCGTCTCGTGCATCCGCACGCTCGAGCGCGCCGTCTGCGCGGGGACCGAGCACGTCGCGTGTGAGGTGCAGATCACGGGCCAAGCCGCCGTGGAGCGCTTCCGCGGCCTCGTCGACGTCTGCGGGAACGCGAACCGGGCCGGACGCGTGATCGCCGACGTGACGGCGTCCACGCCCGGCAGTGTCAGCGCCGCGGCCGGCCATCCGCCCAGCCACAACCGGCACGTCAACACGCTTGACCGTTCGCGTCCGCAGCTACAGACGATCGCGGACCGCAGCGCCGACGACGAGTTGCAGCACCTCCCGACCTCGGACGTGTGGTGGGACGAGATCGTGTCGATCGAACCGGCCGGCGAGGAGGAGACCTACGACCTCACCGTTCCGGTCCACCACAACTTCGTTGCCGACGACCTCATCGTGCACAACAGCGCGCTCGTGACGAACATCGCCGAGAACGCCGCGATCGACCACGGCATGCCGGTCGCGCTGTTCTCGCTGGAGATGTCCGAGACGGAGCTCGCGCAGCGCTTCGTCGCGTCGCAGGGGCGGATCAAGGGCGACGAGTTGCGCAAGGGGCGCGTGCCGGACGGCAAGTGGCCCAAGATTCTCCAGGCGTCCGCGAAGCTCGCCGCGGCGCCGCTCTATGTCGACGACTCGTCGGACGTCGGGATCATCGAGATCCGCGCGAAGGCACGGCGGCTGCACCAGCAGCAGCCGCTTGGGCTCATCATCATCGACTACCTGCAGCTCATGCGGCCCGACGGGCGCGTCGAGTCGCGCGTCCAGCAGGTCGGCGAGATGAGCCGCGGACTGAAGATCCTCGCCCGCGAGCTCAACGTGCCCGTCATCGCGCTCTCGCAGCTCTCGCGCGCCGTGGAGACCCGCGGCCAGTCGATCGACAGCAAGCGCCCGCTGCTGTCGGACCTGCGCGAGTCGGGCTCGATCGAGCAGGACGCCGACCTCGTCGCGTTCATCTTCCGCGAGGAGTACTACGACAAGGAGACCGAGCGCGCCGGGATCGCGGACATCATCATCGCCAAGCACCGAAACGGCGCGATCGGCGACGTCGAGCTGACGTTCGCCAAGGAGTACCCCAAGTTCCTGAACTACACCTCGCCTGATCGCTACGGGTAGGGGGTGGCTGAAGCTGGCCAAAGTTGACTGTCGTTGGCCCTGGGTTCCGCAGCTGACGTGCCGGAGGAGGGCTCGGATAGTCGGATAGTGCGGTTTTGCAGGTGGAATGTGGGTTCTTGCCCCATCGGGGCGTGTATCTAGGCCGCCGGGGACGCTGCGGCGGTGTCGCTTGCTGGCGAGGAAGGGCGGCCTGGTGGCCGCGCGGTGCGTCAGGTGGCCTGGGCGGCCGGGGCGGCGCGGGGTCCAGGCGGGTGAAGCGCGCGGGTTCGGGCAGCTTGAGGGTGCGCAGCAGGTCGCGTTGGCGGCCGGTGAGCTCGGTCGTCGGCCTGCCCCCAGTCGACCTCGGCGGTGACCGCGGGCGCGTTGACTGCGCCACGAACACGTCGCCCGGCGCGTAGCCGAGCTCGCGGCGACGCTTGCGCACATGATCGCGGACCGTCGTTTCCGCACATGATCGCGGACCGTCGTTTCCGCGACATCCGCGCCGTGCTCATCGACCAGGCGCCGCCAGATCCGCCTGGACGTGTGGCGCTGCTTGCGCGGCGCGTCGACGTCGGCGATCAACCACCCGTCGATCAGCTCGCGATACGCGCCGAGCTTCGGCGCCGGCCTCGACGCCGGCCGGCGCTTGGTCGGCGCCAACGGCGACGCAAGCGCCGCCCTGACGGTCCTGCGGTGCACCCCATGACGCTCGGCTAACGCGTGCAGCGACAAGCCCTCACGCTCGCGATCACGACGGATCTGCTCGAACTGTTCCACTCTGGATCCCACCTCCTGCCAGCCCCCGATTCGCACTCAATGAGCACCGAAGCGTCAGCCGACCATCGGACGAGGTGGGGCCAGTTCAAGCCGTCGCAGTAGGGCCAGATGAGACCGTCGTTCCTAACGCGTGCCCTCGCGCGTCGGGACGCCACCGCGCATTGGGGCGCTCTGCTCACCGGCGGGCCATCGGGGCAAAGGCCATCGGACAGCCGCACGAGAGCGCTGGAACCGTGGAGCGCTGTGCTCGCGGGCCCGCCGCGGCCTTCGGACATGGTCAGTGGTTCGAAACCGACCGAATAGCGACCGTTCCGAACCACTGTGCCGCGCCCCGGGCGGCGCCGCGCTGCGATGGCGCGTAGGTGTCGCCATGCGAGACCAACTCGCCAACGTGGCCCGGGTTCGGATCGTCGCCGTGCATGGCGACTCAGCAGCCCGCCGCGGACGGGCAGAGTTTCGCTTACACATGGTTGGGGCACTCGGCGGAGAGCGCCCTGCTTCGCGCATTGTCGAAGCGCTCGTCGATCCCGTCGCGACCGTACCGGTAGACGTTGATCTACAGCCCAGCGAGCGCACAGGCGTGCCACGTCAGCCTGAGGGATTGTCCATCCGTCCCCTGCCGAGCGGAGCCTTCGAGGCGCGGGATTGGCCAACTATCCCCAGGCCCAGTGCCCATCTTCGTTTGATCCCTACATACGGGTAGCCGAGGCATCGGGTGACCGTCGCTCGGGTGCTTGCACGCCCCGCTCGACGACGAGACAGAGTCGGATGAGGCGCGCGAGGCGGTGACCGCCGCCGCGACGATCCGATGTCTCGTCACAGCCGGCGCTTGCGGCTCGCCGATGACGCCCGGGTAAGCAGCAGCGCTCCGAGCAGCCCGCTCATCAGCGAGCCGAAGAAGATCCCGACCTTCGCGATATCGACCGTGGCGGGGTCGTCGTAGGCGAGTTGGGCGATGAACAGCGAGACGGTGAACCCGATTCCGCAGATCGCGGCGAGTCCCCAGATCTGGCCGCGGCCGACGCCGTCCGGCAGCACTCCCCAGCCCAGCCGAAGGCCGAGGAACGTCGCGCCGCCGATGCCCACCAGCTTGCCGATGACGAGGCCGGCAGCGATCGCCCACGCGACGCGGCTGCCCGCGGCGTCGCCGAGGACGCCGCCGCCGAGGTTGACGCCGGCGTTTGAGAGTGCGAACAGCGGGACGATGGCGAACGCGCTGACGACGTGCAGGCGGTGCTCCAGGCTTTCGAGGACGTTGCGGCCGCCGACCTGACCGGTCGGGGTCAGCAGCCCGAGTGCGACGCCGGCGATCGTGGCGTGCACGCCGGACTCGTGCACCGCGATCCAGATCGCGACGCCGAGCACGACGTACGGCGCGATCCGGGTGACGCCGACGCGGCGCAGCACGACGACGGCGGCGAGCCCGCACGCACCGGCGCCAAGCCATGCGAGCGAGAGGTCACCGGCGTAGAAGACGGCGATGATGACGATCGCGAGGATGTCGTCGACGATCGCGATCGTCAGCACGAACAGCTTCATACCGGCCGAGACGCGGTCGCCGAGCAGCGCGAGCACGCCGACGGCGAAGGCGATGTCCGTCGCGGCGGGGATCGCCCAGCCGGAGGCCTCCGGGGTGCCCGCGGTGATCGCGAGGAAGATCACGGCCGGGAGGGCGACGCCGCCGAGCGCGGCGAGTACCGGCAATGTCGCGGCGCGCCGGTCTTGCAACTCGCCGCAGACGAGCTCGCGTTTGATCTCCAGGCCGACGACGAAGAAGAAGATCGCCATCAGCGCGTCGTTGACCCAGTGACGAAGATCCAGGCCCAGCGCGAGATCGCCGCTTCCCACGGTCAGGACGTGCTCCCATACCGCCGTGTAGCCGGCGGGTGCGGTGTTGGCCCAGGCGAGCGCGATGACGGTCGCGATGACGAGCGCGATGCCGCCGGCGGCCTCGTCGTGCAGGAATTCGGTGAAGGGGTCGGAGATCCGCTGCGCGCGGTTGCGTGCCATCAGCGGCCCCGGGGGCTGTCGGCGCCGTGCGTTGCCTGCCGGGAGCGTCGCATCACGGCGTCATCATCCGCCGTGACGGCGGTAAGCGGCGGGCCGGCGAGTCAAGCGTGGCGCGCAGTGGTCCGCGGGGCCCGTGATTCGCTGCGCAGCCGGGTGACGAACTCGTCGCCGCGCTCGAGCTTCTCGCGCAGCCCGTCGCAGGCGCCGGCCGCAACCGTGGCGAACGCGGCGAGCTGCTCGCGGGCACGCTCGCGGGCGTCGCTGTCGAGGCTGTCGTCGAGCAGGGCGTCGCGGGCGTCCAGCAGCTCGCGCATCTGTTGCAGGCTGAATCCCAGCGGCTTCATGTGCTTGATCAGCTCAAGACGAGCGATGTGCTCGCTCGTGTACAGACGAAAGCCGCCGTCCGTTCGCCTGGAGGGCTCCACGAGGCCGGTCTCCTCGTAGTAGCGCACCGTGCGCAGCGAGAGGCCGACGCGGTCGGCGAGCTGTCCGATCTGAAGCATCGCCTCGTTCATGGCCGCACGCGGCCCAGCGTATCCCGGGACGACCCTTACGTTGATGTAGGGTTGTCGGGACGGCCGGGGCACATTCGCCTCCCCGTTGCTGGCAGAGGCCGCTTGGCAGCGGGTGCTGTGCTCGGGGCGCCCACGGGACGCCGATGCCGACAGCCACCCGCCCTTTCGGGTCACGCAGGACCCTTCGGCCGCAGTGGCCGACACAACCTTCTCCGGCCCCCCTCGCGGGGCCGGCCCACGACGCGAGCGCCACCGCGCGCACCGCGCTGAAACTCAGGACGCACACATGTCACAGACCCTCTCGCGGCCCGACGCCACGAGCCGCTTCAAAGCGCACGCGCGCCGGCACATCCGCTCGACGTTCTCGTCCGTCGCGCACCCGAGTGAGTGGACACGCCCGCGGCGGCCGTCGGGCACCGTGCTCCGAGTGGAGCTGCTGGCGGGTCTCGTCGTGGCGCTGGCGCTGATCCCGGAGGCGATCTCGTTCTCGATCATCGCGGGCGTCGATCCGAAGGTCGGGCTGTACGCATCGTTCACGATGGCCGTCGCGATCTCGTTCACCGGCGGCAGGCCGGCGATGATCTCCGCCGCGACCGGTGCGATGGCCCTGGTCGTCGTGTCGCTCGTCGCCGACCACGGCGTCGAGTACCTGCTCGCCGCGACCGTGCTCGCCGGCGTCATCCAGGTCACGCTGGGTGCGCTTGGCGTCGCGAAGCTCATGCGGTTCGTCCCGCGGTCGGTGATGACGGGGTTCGTCAACGCGCTGGCGATCCTCATCCTGCTCGCGCAGCTGCCGCATCTCGCCGGCGGCAATCCGACGGTGCTCGTGCTCGTCGCCACCGGCCTGGCGGTCATCGTCGTCCTGCCGCGCCTCACGAAGGCGATCCCGGCGCCGCTGGTCGCCATCGTCGCGCTGACGGTCTTCACCGTCGCCGCCGGTGTCGCGGTCCCGACCGTCGGCGACGAGGGCGAGCTGCCCAGCGTCCTGCCCTGGCTGGGCATCCCGGCGGTCCCGCTCACGTTCGGGACGTTGTCGATCATCGCGCCGTACGCGCTGACGCTCGCGGCCGTCGGGCTGCTGGAGTCGCTGATGACCGCCAAGCTCGTCGACGACATCACCGAGACGCGCTCGGACAAGGACCGTGAAGCGGGCGGTCAGGGCATCGCGAACGTCATCACCGGGTTCTTCGGTGGCATGGCCGGCTGCGCGATGATCGGCCAGACGATGATCAACGTCCGTGCCGGCGGCGCACGCACGCGCCTGTCGACGTTCAGCTCCGGCGTCTTCCTGCTGATCCTCGTCGTGGGTCTCGGCGGCCTTGTCGCGGTCATCCCGATGGCGGCGCTGGTCGCGGTGATGGTGCTCGTCGCGGTCTCGACGTTCGACTGGCACAGCATCGCCCCGGCGACGCTGCGCCGGATGCCGGCCGGGGAGACGCTGATCATGGCCGTCACCGTCGCCGTGACCGTCGCGACGCACAACCTCGCGATCGGCGTCGGTACCGGCGTGCTGACCGCGATGGTCGTCTTCGCGCGCCGCGTCGCACATCTCGTCGACGTCGACCGCGTCCTTGACCCAGACGGCAGCACCTGCATGTACGCGGTGTCCGGCGAGCTGTTCTTCGCGTCTGACCAGGAGTTCATCGACGCGTTCGAATACGCCGCGGACCCGCCGCATGTGATCATCGACATGTCCCGCGCGCACGTCTGGGACGCGTCGGCTGTCGCGGCGCTGGATGCGATCGAGCGCCACTACGCTCGCCATGACGTCGAGGTCGAGATCACCGGCCTGAACAGCTCAAGCCATGACCTGCACAGCACGCTGTCGGGTCAGCTCGCCGCAGCGCACTGACGATGATGCCACCCACCCGAAAGGCCCGCGTGACCCCAACACTTCGCATCCTGCCGCTCGGCGGCCTGGGCGAGATCGGCAAGAACATGACCGTCGTCGAGTACGACGGGCGGATCGTCGTCATCGACGCCGGCGTCAGGTTCCCGACCGCCGAGATGCACGGCATCGACCTCGTCGTCCCCGACTTCACCTACCTCGCCGAACGCGCCGACGCGATCGACGCCGTGATCATCACCCACGGCCACGAGGACCACCTCGGCGCGCTCCCGTGGATCCTGCGCGAGCTCCCGAACGGCTCTGTGCCGGTCATCTACGGCCGGCGGCTGACGGTCGCGATGGCGCAGTCAAAGCTCGACGAGCACAAGCTCAAGACCCCCATCAAGCGCCTCGAGCCCGGTACGACGATCAAAGCAGGCCCGTTCAGCGTCGAGCTCGTGCATATGACGCACTCGATCCCGGACGCCGCGGCGGTCGCGCTCACGACGCCGCTGGGGACGGTCCTGTTCACGGGCGACTACCGCTTCGACCAGACCCCGGTCGACGGCAAGCCGGCGGACATCAGCCGCCTGGCGCGCTTCGGCGACGAGGGCCTGCTGCTGCTGTGCGGCGACTCGACCAACGCCGACCGGCCCGGCTTCGCGCCCTCCGAGTCGGACGTCGGACCCAAGCTGCGCGACGTCTTCGCCGGGTGTGAGGGGCGGATCATCGTGACGAGCTTCGCTTCGAACATCCACCGCGTCCAGCAGGTCATGGACGCCGCCGACAAGCTTGGCCGCAGGGTCGCGCTGCTCGGCCGGTCGATGGTCAAGAACGTCAAGATCGGCCGCGACCTCGGCCACATCACCGTCCCGAAGGGCATCCTCGTCGAGCCCCACGCGATCGCGAAGGTCCCCGACTCGGAGCTCGTGATCATCACGACCGGCTCCCAAGGCGAGCCGCTCGCCGCGCTACGCCGCATGGCCTACGGCGAGCACCGCCAAGTCAAGCTGCACGACGGCGACACGATCGTGTTCTCCGCGACGCCGATCCCGGGCAACGAGCGCGCGATCAACGACACGATCGACCGCCTCTTTCAGCTCGGCTGCAATGTCATCACCGCCCGCGACGCGCCGATCCACACCTCCGGCCACGGCCACCGCGAGGAGATCAAGCTCATGCTCAACCTCACCCGGCCCCGCTACCTGCTGCCCGTGCATGGCGACCACAAGCGCATCCGCCTGCACGCACAGCTCGCCCAAGCGGTCGGGATCGCGGACGCGAACATCTTCCGCGGCGACAACGGCCTGCCGCTGGACATCGACAAGGACGGCGCACGGTTCGGCGATCGTGTCCGCGCGGGAATGGTGTTCGTCGACGGCATCGAGCTCGGCGATCTCACCGAGACCGCGCTGCGCGACCGCCGCGAGCTCTCCGCCGACGGGATCATGTTCGTCGTCGCGACGATCTCCGCCCAGGACGGAAAGACGCTCGCCGACCACGAGATCGTCCTGCGCGGCATCCCGCTCGCCGACGAGGACGAAGCCCACTTCACCGGCCTCGTCCGCGAGGCAATCGAAGACAGCCTCGACAAGGCCGCCGACCTCAACATCCACGAGGTCGACCTGATCGTCCAGCGCCTGCACGACGACCTCGCCGAGTTCGTCTACAAGAAGGTGCGCCGCCGCCCGATGATCCTGCCCGTGGTTGTCGAAGTCTGAACCCATCTGCGCCATAGAGCAGGGAGCCCGCGACCGCCGGGGAGCGCTCGCCGACCGCGAGTCATTCGCACGAGCGCTCGCGGTCACCGAGAACGACCCGCTCACCGGCGCCCGCGCCCGCGTCGCCGGCCTGGCCGACCTCGGCCACGAGCTTGACCGCTGCCAGCGCGTCGACGCACCGCTCGTCGTCGTGTACGTCGATGCCGTCGGCCTGAAAGCCATCAACGACAGCCAGGGCCACCAAGCCGGAGACGAGCTGCTCAAGCGCGTCGTCACGACGATCAGCGAACACCTACGCACCTACGACCTGATCATCCGTCTCGCCGGCGACGAGTTTCTGTGCGCGATGTCCAACATGACGCTCAGCGACGCACGCGACCGTTTCAGCGAAGTTGCCGCGGCACTCGCCTCCAGCAGCCACCCCGGCGCGATCCGCACCGGCTTCGCCGAACGCCAACGCGACGAAACCGCCAGCGAGCTGATCGCTCGAGCAGACGGTCAGCTCCTCGGCAGCCGCGGAGGCTGACCTCGCAGCGAGCCCGATCTCAGGCAGGTCTTAGACGCAGGTTCCGGGAAGGACCTCGTGCTACGCGGCGAAGCCTCCGCCGCGTGTCCTAGGCTCAGGATCCTGACACGAACGCCCATGTCCCGACCCGCCGCCACCATCCCCGCTGCCTGTCCGTTCGACGCCTGCGACGGGTCGGGGTTCGTCGTCGACGAGGCCACGAACACCGCCGTCGACTGCCGCTGCCGCGCGCAGCGCGTGAGCAATGCCCGCGCGCGCTCGCTGAGCGGCGTCCTGCCGCGCAAGTACCGCGGCGTCTCGTTCGACCGCCCGCCCGTCACGGAGATCGCCCGGCCCGTCACCACGGCCGTCAAGCGCTACGTCAGCCGCATCGACGAGCAGCTCGACGCCGGCCGCGGGCTGTGGTTCTTCGGCTCCGTCGGGACCGGCAAGACGACGCTCGCGATGCTCGTGTCCAAGCACGCGCTCCAAGCGGGTCGCAGCGTCGCGATCTACTCGCTGCCGCGCCTGCTCGCGCAGATCCGCACGACGTTCGACGACGATCGCGAACACTCGTATGTCGACCTGCTGGACCGCCTCACCGCGGTCGACCTCCTGCACATCGACGACGTCGGTGCCGAGAAGACAAGCCCGTGGGTGCTCGAGCAGCTCTACGCGATCGTCAACGCGCGCTACGAGGACGAGCGCTCGATCGTCATCACCACGAACCTCGAGCGCGACGCGCTGGCCGAGCAGATCAACGAGCGCACCGTGTCAAGGCTCGAGGAGATGTGCGAGGTGCTGCCGCTCTTCGGCACCGACCGGCGCCAAGAAGTGGCCGCTCGCCGAGCGCTCGGAACGTGAACGCGACGCCCTCCGGGGCCGTCGGCCGGCGGCCAAG
>CAWEOF010000032.1:0-22066 GCA_963810605.1 uncultured Actinomycetes bacterium | reverse complement strand
GTGTTGTGCGCGCGCCCGCGCCGCGAGGCGTGACGCGGCATCCGTGGTGGCGTCGCATAGGCTTCGGCGCCTCATGAGCCCGTCGACATCGGCTGTCCCGCTTGCGGGTACCACCGCGCCGTGACAGCGGTGCGGGAGGGCGAGGCAGTCGCTCGTCGAGCGATGGCGGTCCGGCGGTTGGTCGAGGTGCTGCGGGTGGTGCTTCTGCGCATCGTCGCGCCGCTGCTCGTGCCGCGACGGTGGCGGCGCGCGGCTGGGCCGGTCCGGCTGCGGCGCGCGCTGGAGACGCTCGGCGGAGCGTGGGCGAAGCTCGGCCAGCTGCTCGCGCTGCGCTTTGACCTGCTGCCCGAGGCGTACTGCCTCGAGCTGTTCAAGCTGCTGAACAAGGCCGCGCCGTTTGGGTACGCCGAGGTCGAGCGGGTCATCGGCGAGGAGCTCGGGCAGGAGATCTCCGACCTGTTCGCGTCGTTCGAGGCCGAGCCCTTCGGGAGCGCGTCGATCGGGCAGGTGCACGACGCGGTCTTGCATGACGGGCGGCGCGTGGCGGTCAAGGTGCAGCGGCCGGGGATCGGCGCGCTGCTCATGTGCGACATCGCGCTCATGCGCCGCGTCGCCGCGATCGTGGACCGCACGCATCTGATCGGTGCCACGAGAACGCGCGAGATCGTCGACGAGCTCGCCCGCTGGACGCGCGAGGAGCTCGACTACAACGTCGAGGCCGCGAACGGGATCGCGATCCGCGAGAACATCCGCGACGCGGACACCGAGTACGCGCCCGAGGTCCACCTCGACTACTCCACGCGTCGCGTGCTCACCGCGGAGCGCCTCGACGGGCTGCCGCTCGTCGACGTCATCCGCGAGCTGCGCGCCGACCGCGACGGTTGCCGGGAGCGGCTGGCCGCCCTCGGCTACGACCTCGACGAGGCCGCCGCGAACGTCGTCTGGAACTTCCTCGGGCAGGTCTACGCCACGGGCATCTTCCACGGCGACCTGCACCCGGCCAACGTCCTGCTGCTTCACGCCAACCGCATCGGCTACGTCGACTTCGGGATCGTCGGGCGCATCCCGCAGGAGGTCCAGCAGTCCCTCGGCGACTACGCCCGCTCGCTGTTCGGGGGCGACTCGCAGGACGCCGTCGACCAGCTCCTGCGCTGGCTGCGCCCGTCGGAGAAGACCGACCCCGCCGCCGCGCGCGGCGAGATGCTCCGCCTCACCGAGCGGTTCCTCGAGGACCTCGAGCACCCCGGGGCGCGCCGGCGCGAGGTCCTCGCGCGCTTTCAGGTCGACCTGCTCTCGGCGGCGCGAAGGCACCGCCTGTCGGCCGACCCGCTCATCGTTTTGTACATGAAGGTCGTGCTCGCGATGGACTCCGTCACGTCCGAGCTCGCGCCGGCGCTCAACCTCCAAGCGGTACACGAGCGTTTCTTCTCCGAGCTCATCATCGCCGGGTTCCAGGAAGCCTCGTGACGCCGGTCAGGACGCCTACGCGGTAACTTCGGCGCGTGGACGCGTGGGGGGTCGGCGAGTACGAGGAGACGGCGGCGGATATCGCGCCCGTGTCGGCGGTTGCGGTCGGCGCGCTGGGGCTGGCCGCCAAGGAGCGCGTGCTCGATGTCGCGTGCGGGACCGGCAACGCCGCGCTTGTCGCCCACCGCGCCGGCGCGATCGTCACCGGCATCGACGGATCGCCGCGGCTGCTGGAGGTCGCGCGCGAGCGCGTGCCGGACGGCGAGTTCGTCGAGGGCGATGCCGCGCAGCTGCCGTTCGAGGACGGTCGCTTCGACGCCGCCGTGTCCGTCTTCGGCGTGATCTTCGTGCTGCCCGCGGAGCAGGCGGCGGCGGAGATCGCCCGCGTCGTACGGCCGGGAGGGCGCGTGGCGATCACCACCTGGCCGCCGCGCGGGCCGATGTTCGGTGCCGTCGCGGTGATGCGCGAAGCGCTCGCCCGGGTGCGTCCGGAGGAGGGCGAGTCCGGTCCGATGGACTGGGGCGACCCGCAGGCGCTCGCGGCGCTGCTCGCGCCGCACGGCGAGGTCGAGGTCACCGAGCAGCAGCTCGCGCACCACGAGGCGAGTCCCGAGGAGTTCTGGGACCGCTGGGAGCGCTTCCACCCGATGTGGATCGCGGCGCGCGCCCAGCTCGAGCCGGCGGGCGCATGGGAGCCGATGCGCGCTGACGCCATCGCGGCGCTGCGCGAGGGCGGGATCGGCGCGGGCGCGACGAGCCCGTACCTGCTCGCCGTGCTCACCCGGCGATGACGGCCTCGCCCAGCGAGCGCTCGTCTGCACGCCGCGCGCGCTGTTCGGCACGCAGCGCGCTGTTCGGCACGCAGCGCGCTGTTCGGCACGCAGCGCGCTGTTCGGCACGCAGCGCGCTGTTCGGCACGCAGCGCGCTGTTCGGCACGCAGCGCGCTGTTCGGCACGCAGCGCGCTGTTCGGCACGCCGCGCGCGCATCCTTTCGGCACGCAGCGCGCGTCCGTCTGCACGCAGCGCGCACGCGAGCGTCCGCAGCGCACGCGCGCTCGTCGGCGGGGGCTCGACCCCGTCGGGCTCGCGGATCGCCGGGCATCGCGGCGCCGCCGGCGAGCGGGCCGGCGGCGCAGCGCAGTCCCTGCGGCCGGGTAGGCTGGCTGCGATGGCGCGCGCGATCGGGATCAACCACGTTGCGCTCGAGGTCGGCGACGTCGGCGAGGCGCTCGCGTGGTACGGGCGCTTCCTGGAGTTCGACCTGCGCGGCCAGGGGCCGTCGATGGCGTTCGTCGACCTCGGCGACCAGTTCCTCGCGCTGAGCCGGGGCCGCCGCCAGGGACCCGACGACGGCCGGCACTTCGGGCTCGTCGTCGACGACAAGGAGGCGGTCCGGGCGGCCGTCGCGGCGATGGGCGTCGACGTCGCGCCGAGCGGGGGGCTGCGCTTCCACGATCCTTGGGGCAACCAGGTCGAGATCGTCGACTACCGCGACGTCCAGTTCACGAAGGCGCCCGCGATCCTCGCCGCGCTCGCGCCCGACGGCCTCGAGAAGAGCGAAGCCGCGCGCGAGGAGCTCGCCCGCAAGGGGCTCGCCGGCTAACCCGAGGTGTCACTGCACGCGCGCGGTCATGCGCATGCCGGGCGCATGGATCGCGCAGACGAACTCGTACGTGCCGGGCTTGCGCAGGCGCGCCGAGTACACGCCGGCCGCCTTCGCGGGCGAGGCCACGGTCGCCGGGCCCGACCGGATCGTGACTTGATGAGACTGCTGCGACGCCCACTTGAACGTCAGCACGCCGCCTGCGCGCAGGCGCACCGCGGGCCGGTCGCGGCTGCGGAAGAACGCGTTGTCGTAGATCGAGACGACCGACGTCCGCGGCAGCGACGCGCTGCGCCGCGGCACGACGCCCGCGGGCGACGCGTTCGGACCCGGGGCAGGCACCTTCGCGGCGGCCGCCGCGGTCAGCGCCGCCTTCGGCGCGGGCGGGCTGACCAGCGTCGTCGTCTCGGCGCGCAGGTCGCGCACGAACACGCCGCGGCGATCGTCCGGCTTGCCGGCCGCGAGGTTCGTCGCCGCCGACGTGAAGGCCACGCGCCTACCGTCGGAGGAGATCGTCGCGTCCGAGGAGCCGCGATCCGCAGCCGCACCGGCGCGGCCGTCGCCTCGCGAGGCGAGGCGCTCCTCGGTGCCCCCGCGTACGTCGGAGACGATCACGCGTGACATACCGTCGGCGATCGAGGTGTAGGCCACGACGGCGCCGTCGGCGCTGATCGACGGCTCGATCGCGAAGCCGTCCGCGCCGCTGACGGCCCGCGTCCGGTGCGTGCGCAGGTCGCGGACGTAGACGCGCGAGCCGCGGTTGGCGGCGCCGAGGTTGCGCGCCGCCGACGAGAACGCGACCCGGCGCCCGTCGCGAGAGACGGCCGGATCGGCGGAGTAGTCGTTCGCGACCGCGCCGCGCGCCCCGCTCGCGCGGCTGACGAGCGTCGTCGTACGGGTCTTGAGGTCGCGGACGAAGACCTGCGTGCGACCGTGCAGGGCGCCGCCACCGAGGTTCGAAGCCGCCGTCGTGAACGCGACGAGGCGGCCGTCGCCGGAGATCGCCGGGTCGTAGACGCCGTCGTCGGCGCGCGGGGCCGAGCGCGCGCCGCGGCTGGCGAGCGTCGAGCGCCCGGACCGCAGCTCGGTCACGTAGACGGCGCTCTGGCCGCCGCGGCGCTGCGCCTGGTAGGCGACGTGACGCCCGTCGGCGGAGATGACCGGGTTATAGCCCGACAGCGACACCCCGGCGCGCACGCGCGGCATCGGCATCGCCGCCGTCCGACCGGTCTTCAGATCGGACACGAAGACGCGGATCTGGCCGTAGCGCTTGGCGAAGTTGAGGTTGCCCTCGGCCGACTCGTACGCGACGCGGCGGCCATCCGCGGACACCGTCGGGTTGTACGCCGAGCGAGGCGTGCGGCGCCCCGGCCGCGCCGAGACGTTCTCGGGCGCCGCGGCGACCCGGATCGCGCGCGTCAGCACGCTGATCTCGCCGCGCTTGAGCGCGAGCGGCAGCTTCTGCTCGTAGCCCTCGAAGACGATCCGCCCACCCGTGCCCGAGAGCGCCGGGTTCGCCGCGAAGTTGCGCGGCTTGCGGGTGAGCTTGCCGAGGTGCGTCGGCGGCGGGCCGTTGTAACGCACCTGCGCGAGCCAGCGCGGGAGCTGTGAGATCTGGCGGCGCAGCAGCAGGCGACCCTGGCGCGCGCTCATCGCGCCGGTGCGCGTCCCGAAGCGCACGCGCTCGCGCAAGACGGCGGCCGACAGCGCCTGGATGCGCGACGGCGAGCGCCCGCGCAGGCGCCCGATCTCAAGCGGGCTCTGCTCGGCTCGGCGCAGCGCGCGGAACTCCGCGTCCGTCACGCCGAAGATCGCCGGCGCCTCGCTCGGAATCGAGAACTGGTGCAGCGAGTGAAACAGCAGGTGCTGGGACAGATGGCCTTGGGTGATCGTGCGCTTCGCGCGCGAGCGCAGCGTCGCGAACGTGGTCTTCGAGACCTCGCCCTTGCGCGGTGCCACGAGCGCCGCGGCGAGCTTCGCCGGGTCAGGCCAGCCGTGGCGGCCGGCGAGCTGGGCGAGGTTGTGGCGGTCGTCGCGCAGCTGGCGCCAGATCGCGCCGCGAGTAACGCCGAGCAGCTCGTAGAGGCGTCCTTCGTCGTAGGGCAGCCAGTGGTTGTAGACCCAGTCCTCCGGCGGGAGCCAGTGCGCGGGCGCCGTGACCGGGGCCTCGGAGTCAAACGAGGCCTTCGCGACCTTGACGACGGCATCCGGCGCCGGCTCGCTCGGGGAGCCGGCGCGCAGTGCGACCACGAACACGACGAGCCCGGCGAGCGCGACCGCCGACGCAAGCCATCTCCGCACGCCCCCGAGCCTCATCGCACGACGCTACCACCCGCCGCGGTGGTCGTCGCGCGGCCGCGCGCGACCCGCGAAACCGCGTCGCGGCTGAGCTTCGCGCACGCGGGGTATGCGCAGCGCCATGCGGGGAGGGGGACTACTGCGAACGAAGTCCATCGACCAGTCGATCGAGGACACGAAGGACGAGCACAACGGGCTGCGCCGGACGCTCGGGACCGCTCGACCTCATCGTCTTCGGTGTCGGCGTCATCATCGGGACCGGCATCTTCGTGCTCACCGGCGTCGCCGCCGGCACGCTGGCCGGCCCTGCGATCGCGCTGTCGTTCGTCGCGGCCGGCATCGCCTGCGCGCTCGCCGCGCTGTGCTACGCGGAGTTCGCCTCGTCGGTGCCGGTGGCCGGCTCCGCGTACACGTTCGCCTACGCGAGCATCGGCGAGTTCGTCGCGTGGATCATCGGCTGGGACCTCATCCTCGAGCTCGCCCTCGGCGCCGCGACCGTCGCGTCCGGCTGGTCGGACTACTTCCGCGTCGTCTGCGAGGACACGCTCGGCGTCGCGCTGCCCGCATGGGTCGACGGGTCGAACCACAACCTCGTGGCGGCGCTGGTCGTCCTCGCGATCACTGCCGTGCTGTGCCTCGGCGTGAAGGTCTCGACGCGCGTGAACGCGGTCGTCGTGGCCATCAAGATCACCGTCGTCCTGCTCGTCATCGTCGTCGGGGTCTTCTACGTCAGCGGGTCGAACCTCGACCCGTTCATCCCGCCGACCGGCTCGACCCCCGCGCCCGGCGGCGAGTCGACGACGACGCTCCTGCAGGACCTCGGGATCAACACCGGGACGTTCGGGATCGGCGGCATCTTCAGCGCGGCCGCGCTCGTGTTCTTCGCGTTCATCGGCTTTGACATCGTCGCCACCGCGGCGGAGGAGACGCGCAACCCGCAGCGCGACCTGCCGATCGGGATCTTCGGCTCGCTGGCGATCTGCACGGTGCTCTACGTGCTCGTCTCGCTCGTCGTGACGGGGATGGTGCCCTACGAGAAGATCGCGCTCGAGGCGCCGCTCGCGGAGGCGTTCCGCTCCGTCGGCCAGTCGGAGATCGCGCAGGTGATCTCGATCGGCGCGCTCGCGGGCCTGACGACCGTGACGCTCATCCTCATGATGGGCCAGAGCCGGGTGTTCTTCGCGATGAGCCGCGATCACCTGCTGCCGCCCGTGTTCTCCGCGGTCTCGCAGCGGTTCAAGACGCCGTACCGCACGACGATCGCGACGGGCTTCGTCGTCGCCGCGCTGGCGTTCCTCGTCGACCTCGAGACGCTCGCCTCGCTCGTGAACATCGGGACGCTGTTCGCGTTCATCGTCGTCGCGATCGGCATCGTGGTGCTGCGGCGCACGCGCCCGGACCTCGAGCGCGCCTACCGCACGCCGTTCGTCCCGCTCGTCCCGATCCTTGCCGTCCTCTCGGCGCTGTGGCTCATGCTCAACCTGCCGGCGGAGACGTGGGAGCGCTTCTTCATCTGGATGGCGCTCGGGGTCGTCGTCTACTTCGCCTACGCCCGGGGTCACAGCCGCGTCGGGCGCGAGTAGCACCCAGCGGGCTCGCCGCCGCGTGGCGGCGGCGAGCCCGAGCGGGTGTTCCGGGGGGTTACCGCGTCTCGACGTTCAGCGATGGCTGGAAGCCGCTCTTCGCCGTCGCGATCGCCGTGTACCAGGAGCGGGTGCCGCCGCTGTCGCCGTGGCAGCCGGGGTCGCTGCGGCTGTGGAGGCCGTAGGCGTAGCGGTTGCCCGTCGAGGGGGACGGCCAGTACCAGCCGCCGCCGCTGTCGCCGCCGCAGGCGTCGAGCCCGTTGACGCGCGCCAGCCCGCGCTGGGCGGCGTCGCTGTTCGTGCCGAGCACGCCGCAGGAGTTGCCGTAGGTCGCGGGCTGGGTGTAGTTCGCCGACAGGCAGACCGTCTCGCCCGCCACCATGTAGCCGACCGTCGGCGCGACGCCCTTGACGTCGGCGGTGCCGCCGCTGACGGCGCCGCTGATGTAGATCTCGCCGCCGGTATCTCCGGTGAACCAGGAGTTCGTGACCTGGATGATCGCCGCGTCGACCGCGCCGGAGTCCAGCGAGCTCACCATCGGACCGATGTTCTGGCCGCCGGTGCCCCAGCCGACGCCGTTGCCGGTCGAGCAGTGCCCCGCGGTGTAGACGTAGCGGGTGTTGCTCGCGTTGCGCGCCGTGAAGCCGACCGAGCACCACGGCGTGGGCGCGGCGAGCGTCCCGCGCCACATGATCGCGCCGGCACGGATCGTCCAGTCGCAGGCGGCACGCGAGGTGCAGCCGGCGTCGAGCTCGGCCGCGCTTGACGAGGACGCGGTCACGAGCTTCGCGCCACGCGCGGAGGCGCTGCCGGCCAGGGCGTTCTTGCGGTTCGCCGGCACCGCGACGACGACCTCGTTGGACTGCACGTCGACGCCGACGTTGCCGGCGGCTGCGTTGCTCAGGTCGTCCTTGCCGCCGCGGATCTTCGCCGCGTCGGACTCGAGCTCGGCGGCCGAGCGCCTGACCTTGTGCGCCGTGACGGCGACCGCGTACTGCTTGCCGATCACGGCGGCGCGCTTGGTCGCGGCCTCGGTGGTCGCGTTGAGGTGCACGATCCCGGTGGCCGGGTCAAACCAGGCGCCGCCGAACGTCGCGGCGTCGGCTGCGGCGGCGTCGTAGACGGCGCGGCGCGCGTCGCCGCCGGCCGCCGCGGCGCGGGCCTGGCCGTTGGAGAGCTGCGGATAGGCCGCCTTGTAGGCCGCTACTGCGGCCTCGAAGGCGTTGGAGCCCTCGTCGGCTGCGGTCGCGGCGGACGCCGAGGCGCCAAGGCCGACGACGACGGTCCCGGCGAGCGCGAGAACGCGCATGCTGCGTGACTTCATGGTGGATTCCCCTCCATTTGAGTGTGGTGTGTCGCGAGAGCAATCGTGCTGGCGAACCGCCCCGGCGACCATCCACACGCGGGGTGAAGCGCCTCACCCTTCGGGCCGGCGGGGCCAGGCCGTCGGCGCCGCGCCGAAGGCCGCAAACAGGCTCGGGCCTCGCCGCCGCTGACGCGTGTTTCAGCTCAGCGCGCGGCGCGCCAGCGGATCGTGCCCGACGTGCATCTCTGGATCGTCCGGCCGCTCGCTCGATCGGTCGTGCGGTCTGAGAGCGCGAACGTCCCGCGCGCGCCGCGCGTCCCGAGCTCGGCGGTGAATCGGTCGTCCACGTAGGTCACCGTCTCGCCCTGCGTGATCGTGAAGCGCTCGCGATCCTTCACGCGCCCGCGCGAGTCGATCGCGATGTTCGTCCGCGGCGCCTCGACGCCGATCGAGAGCTTGCCGTCGTCGCACTTGACCGACTCGCCGAACAGGGCGCGCGTGATGCGCCGCCCGTCGGCCGAGACGCGGAGGACGATCGGGCGGTTCGGGCCGGTGCCGCGCTGCGTGGTCGTGCCGTAGTAGCGCGCGGCCTTCGGCGCGCCGGCCGTGCCGACGCCGGAGGTCGGGCGGCGTACCGCGAACGCGACCTTGCCGCTGCGACAGGTCGTCTCGCGACCCTCGAGCGAGCGCACGATGGTCGCCGAGATCGTGCCCTCGGCGCCGCCGGGCGCCGTGAAGCGGCCCGACAGCTCGTAGGTCGTCACGATCTTCAGCGCCGGGCTGGGCTCCTGGGTGACCTTGCCCTCCGAGCTGAACGCTCCGCTGGCCGCGATCTTCGTCGCGGCGAAGATGTCGCCGCCCGCGCACTTCGCGCGAATGGTCGCCTCGATCTCCAAGCGGCGCTTGGGCAGCGCGCGCAGCGCGACGATCGCGTTGCCCGCGCCGAAGATGTCGCGCGGGGGTGACACGAGGGCGCCGCCGCCGAAGTTCCCGCGCGGGGGCGACGGTGCCTGCGCGACGGCTGGCGCCGCCAGCGTGCAGGTGCCCAGCGCGGCAGCAAGAACCATTCGTCGAGATCGCACGGCGTCAGCCTACCTTCGGTGCTTGGAGGCGTCGCACACGGGCGCTACGCTCCGATTCCCGCTCCCACGACCTTGGAGACCCATCGCATGGACGACTTCAGCACCTCCGGCTACGCACCTTCGCAGGCACGCGCGCGCTCCGAGGTCTCGACGCTGCTCGGCCAAGTGATGTTCCTCGTCGCGGTGGCACTCGGCTTCATGACGGCCGGCGCGCTCATCGGCCAGGACCTCGCGCCTGGCACCGGCTTCGTCCTCTTCCTCGTGGCGTTCGGCATGCTGATCGCCCAGTCCTTCGTGGAGCGCCTGCGCGTCGGGACGTTTGCGATCGGCTGGCTGTACTGCATCGCGCTGCTGCTCGGGCTCGGCATCGGGCCGACGATCGGCTACTTCCTCGACTCGGGCCAGGGCACGGTCATCACGCAGGCCGCGGGTTGCACCGGCCTCATCACGCTCGGGATGGGCGCCGGCGGCTTCGCCATGAGCAAGGACCTCGTGGCGTGGATGCGGCCGTTGTCGTTCGTCATCCTCGGGCTCGTCGTCGTGTCGTTCGCGATGCTGATCTTCTCGAGCGGCGGCAACCCGCTCATCAGCGCGGCGATCGGCATCGTCTCGGCGCTGTTGATCGTGGTCAACTTCAACTACCTGCGAAAGCACGGCACGAAGGACGACGCGATCTGGCTCGCGACCGGCATCTTCGTGTCGATCGTCAACATCTTCCTCGCGCTGTTGAACATCTTCGACAACTAGACCGCTCGACCGCCGCGCCGATGGTCGATGATGCATCGGCGATGGCGGTTACGACGACGCACTACGCGTGCAACGGCGATGTCAACCTCGCCTATCAGGTGCATGGCGACGGGCCGATCGACCTACTGCTCGTCATCTCCTTCATCTCGCATGTCGAGCACATCTGGGAGAACCCGGGCTTCGCGCGCTTCTTGACGCGCCTGTCGCAGTTCTCGCGCCTCATCATCTGGGACAGGCGCGGCTCGGGGCTGTCAGACAACGGGCCGCTCGGGATCGAGCACGAGATCGGCGACATCAACGCGGTGCTGGACGCCGCCGACAGCCAGCGACCCGCGGTGCTCGCCTACAACGCCGGCGGCCCGCTCGCCGCGCTGCATGCCGCGCGCCACCCCGACCGCGTCGGCGCGCTCGTGCTCTACGGCTGCCTGCTGCACGTCGTCCGCGACGAGGAGCTGCCGTGGGTCGAGACCGACGAGGAGCGCGACCGGCGCCTCGCGGGGCTCGTGGACCGCTGGGGCGAGGGGACGAACCTCTCGGTGCTCGCGCCGACCGCGGCCGACGACCCGCAGATGCGCGAGTGGCTCGCGCGCCTCGAGCGCCTCGCGGCGAGCCCCGGCCAGGCGCGCCGGCTCGTCACGGCCGCCCGCCAAACCGACGTGCGGCCCGAGCTCGGCTCGATCCGCGCGCCGACCCTCGTGCTGCACCGCACCGGCGAGGTCTTCGTCGACGTGCGCCACGGGCGCGAGTACGCGCGCCGGATCAGCGGCGCGCAGCTCGTCGAGCTGCCGGGCGTCGACTCGCTGCCGAGCGCCGGCGACAGCGACGCGGTGCTCGGCGAGATCGAGGAGTTCCTGACCGGCGGGCGGCGCGGGGGAGAACAGGAGCGCGCGCTGCTCACCGTCCTGTTCACGGACATCGTCGGCAGCACCGCGCGCGCGGCCACCCTCGGCGACAAGCGCTGGCGCGACCTGCTCGCCGTCCACGACGCGGAGGTCCGGCGAACGCTGGGCGCCTTCGACGGCGACGTCATCCAGCGCATCGGCGACGGGTTCCTCGCGGTCTTCGATGGCGCGCCGAGCCGGGCCGTGCGCTGCGCCCGCGCGCTGCGCGAGGTTGTCGCGGCCCACGGCGTCGACCTGCGCATCGGGCTGCACACCGGCGAGTGCGAGATCATCGGCGACGACGTCGGCGGGATGGCCGTCCACATCGCCTCGCGCGTCGGCTCGCTCGCCGTGCCGGGCGAGATCCTCGTCTCGGGCACGACGTACGGCACGGTCTTCGGTGCCGGCCTGGACTTCGACTACCAGGGCGAGAAGATCCTCAAGGGCGTCCCCGGCCGCTGGCCGATCTTCGCGCTGAACGAGTAGACGCCCGGAGCGCAGGCGGTCGACGCCGTCAGGCGGCGAAGGCGCCGAGCGTGCGATGAGCAGCGGTGCGTGGGGACCTTCCTTCACACCTCCCTGCCACGCGCCCACCGGACGAGCAGCTCGATCCAATCCGCGACGCCCGCGTAGAAGTGTCCGAGCGGCCCCGTGAGGACCCACGCGGCGACCACGACGCGGGGCGCGCGGGGTTGGCGCATGCCGAGAGGATAAGGTGACCCGATGGCCACCGCAGTCAAGACCACCGTTACCGAGCTTCCCCATTCGCGCGTGCGCGTCGAAGCCGAGATCCCCGCCGAGGAGGTGCAGCGCTCGCTTGAGATGCAGGCGCGCAAGCTCGGGCAGGAGATGAAGCTTCCGGGATTCCGGCAGGGCAAGATCCCTCCGACGATCGTCATCCAGCGCCTCGGGCGCGACCCGATCCTCGAAGAGGCCGTTCACGGCCAGCTCACCGGCTGGTACATGAAGGCGATCGACGAGTCGGGCATCGCGCCCGTCGGCGATCCGAAGGTGGACCTGCCCGACATGCCCGGCGAGGGCAAGCCGCTCGTCTTCTCGTTCGAGGTCGGCGTCCGCCCGACCGCCGAGCTCGGCACCTACCGCGGCATCGAGGTGGGCCGCCGCGAGCCGGCCGTCGACGACGAGGCCATCGACGAGGAGATCGAGGACCTGCGCGAGCGCTCGGCGCACCTGCACACCGTCAAGCGCCCCGCGAAGGACGGCGACTTCCTGACGATCGACTTCGAGGGCACCGTCGGTGGCGAGCCCTTCCCCGGCGGCGAGGGCCGCGACCAGCTCATCGAGCTCGGTTCGGGCAACCTCATCCCCGGCTTCGAAGAGGGTCTGATCGGCGCCGTCGAGGGCGAGCAGCGCGCGGTCACGGCGACGTTCCCCGAGGACTACGGCGCCAAGCACGTCGCCGGCAAGGAGGCGGAGTTCGCGATCCAGGTCAAGGACGTCAAGCACAAGCATCTGCCCGACCTCGGCGACGACTTCGCCTCGGACGCGGCCGGGTTCGACACGCTCGACGAGCTGCGCGCGAACATCTCGGAGCGCATGCTGGAGCGCGACGCGGAGCGCATCGAGTCGGAGTTCCGCGCCGCCGCGCTGGACGCGGTCGTCGACCAGGCGACGGTGGACGTCCCCGAGCCGCTCGTCGAGGCGCGCGCGAACGAGCTGCTCACGCGCATGCTCCACGCGCTCGGCCACCAGGGCATCGACAAGGCCGCCTACCTGAAGATCTCCGGCAAGACCGAGCGCGAGCTCGTCGAGGACGCCAAGCCGGAAGCCGAGCTGGCGCTCAAGCGCGAGGCCGTGCTCGCGGCGGTCATCAAGGCCGAGGCGATCGAGCCGACCGAGCAGCAGCTGCTCGACGCGCTCGAGGGCGCCGCCGAGCGCGAGCAGATGTCGCGCCAGAAGCTGCTCGCCAAGTTGCGCTCAGCCGGCCGCGTGGACGGGCTCGCCAAGGAGGTCGCCGCCGAGCAGGCGATCGACCTCGTGGTCACCGAGGCCAAGCCGATCCCGATGAAGGAGGCGCAGAAGCGCGCCGAGGCGGCAGCCGAGGCTGCGGCGACGGCCGCGGCGGCCAAGCCGAAGCGCAAGCCCGCGGCGCGCAAGAAGCCCGCCAAGCCCAAGGACGAGATCTGGACGCCCGACTCCGACGCGCAGACCGCGGGCGACAAGAAGCTCTGGACGCCCGACGCCTGACGCCGCGCTGAGCGCGCCCGCGATGCTGCGGCGCGCAGGCCGCCGCGACGCTTCGGCGCTTGCGCGCGTGACGCTTCGGCGCATGCGCGCGTACGAGTCCGCACGCCGCTGGACCCGAGGCAGGCGGTTGGTAGGCTGCCCCGGCAGGACTTCACGAGACGACGCCAAACTGAAGCGAGGACCATGAGCCCACTTGTCCCCATGGTGGTCGAGCAGACGTCGCGAGGCGAACGCGCCTTCGATATCTACAGCCGGCTGCTGAACGAGCGGATCGTCTTCTTGGGGACGCCCGTGGATGACCAGATCGCGAACCTCATCGTGGCGCAGCTTCTGCATCTCGAGTCCGAGGATCCCGACAAGGACATCTCGCTCTACATCAACTCACCCGGCGGCTCGGTCTACGCCGGGCTGGCGATCTACGACACCATGCAGTTCATCAAGCCGGACGTCTCGACGATCTGCGTCGGGATCGCGATGTCGATGGGCGCGCTGCTCTTGGCCGGCGGCGCGGAGGGCAAGCGGATGGCGCTGCCGAACGCGAAGATCCTCATCCATCAGGTGTCCAGCGGATTTCAGGGACAGGCGACGGACATCGAGATCCACGCTAAAGAGATCATCGACATCCGCCGACGACTGGATGAGATCATCGCCAAGCACACCAAGCAGCCGTACGAGAAGGTTCGCACCGACACCGAGCGCGATTACTTCTTGAGTAGCGAAGAGGCCAAGGACTACGGCATCATCGACAGGGTGATCCACCAGCACTGAGCCCATATGGCGCGACCGACAGACTCCAACGAACAGCTGCTCTGCTCCTTCTGCGGCAAGTCGCAACGCCAGGTTAAGAAGCTCATCGCCGGCCCCGGCGTCTACATCTGCGACGAGTGCATCGATCTCTGCAACGAGATCATCGACGAGGAGCTCACCGCCCCGCCGTCGTTCGACATCGAGTCGCTGCCCAAGCCGCGTGAGATCTACGACGTCCTCGACGAGTACGTCGTCGGGCAGGAGGAGTCCAAGCGGACGCTGTCGGTAGCGGTCTACAACCACTACAAGCGCGTGCAGATGATGCAGGCGGAAGACTCGGATATCGAGCTGCAGAAGTCGAACATCCTGCTGCTCGGGCCCACCGGATGTGGCAAGACGCTGCTCGCGCAGACGCTCGCGCGGATCCTCAACGTCCCGTTCGCGATCGCCGACGCCACGGCGCTGACAGAGGCGGGCTACGTCGGCGAGGACGTCGAGAACATCCTGCTCAAGCTCATCCAGGCGGCCGACTACGACGTCAAGAAGGCCGAGACCGGGATCATCTACATCGACGAGGTCGACAAGATCGCCCGCAAGGCCGACAACCCGTCGATCACGCGCGACGTGTCCGGCGAGGGCGTCCAGCAGGCGCTGCTGAAGATCCTCGAGGGGACGACCGCCTCGGTGCCGCCACAAGGCGGGCGCAAGCATCCCCACCAGGAGTTCCTCTCGATCGACACGACGAACGTCCTCTTCATCTGCGGCGGCGCGTTCGCGAACCTCGACAAGGTCATCGAGCGGCGCATCGGCGCGAACGGCATCGGCTTCGGCGCCAAGGTCACGTCACGCTCCAAGCAAGACAAGGGCGAGGTGTTCGCGAAGACGCTGCCCGAGGATCTCGTGAACTACGGGCTGATCCCCGAGTTCATCGGCCGCCTGCCGGTCGTCAGCGCCGTCCATCAGCTCACGCGCGACGACCTCATCACGATCCTCACCGAGCCGCGCAACGCCTTGGTCAAGCAGTTCCAGCGCTTCTTCTCGTTCGACGGCATCGAGCTCGTCTTCTCAGACGACGCGCTCGTGTCGGTCGCCGAGAAGGCGCTCGCGCGCGAGACGGGTGCCCGCGGCCTGCGTTCGATCATCGAGGAGACGCTGCTCGAGGTGCAGTTCGAGCTGCCGTCGCGGCGCGACGTCAAGAAGTGCGTCGTGACGAAGGAGACGATCGAGAAGGGCCTGTCGCCGACGCTCGTCACCGAGACGCCACCCGACGAGCAGCAGTCGCGCCGCGCCGAGTCGGCCTGAGCCCGTGGCTGCGGCGAGCTGCCGTGGCTGAAGGCCGAGGTCAGCGCAGCCTCAATCCGGTCGCGAGCGCGCGATCTCGAGCGCTTCGAGATCGATGAGATCCTGCGGCCGGCCGGCCGCGCGTTTCATCGCGATGAGGTCATCGATCGACGCGATGAGCACGGGGATGTCGTCGAGTTCGATGCGATCGGCGTTCGCCTTGAGCTCTGGATACGGCGGGCACCCGTCGGGTCGGACCAGGAGGTCGATGTCTCCCTCCGGGGTGGTGAGCGTGAGGATCTGCGTGCGCCTCAAGGTCCGGCCGTCCGCAACGAACGGCAGGTCCGCGTCAGCGCCATGCAACGTGGCATCTGCCGCGACGAGCACCGCGCCGAGCGCATCGAGATTCTTTGCGTCGGTCGAGTAGCAGATGTCCAAATCCTTGGTCCAGCGGGGCATTGCCTGGGCTACAACCGCTACGCCGCCAACGACGACGAAGTCCACGCCGCCCGCGACCAGCCGCCGTAGAAGTTTCGTCGGTGCGAACGCGTTCGGTCCCGACATCGATCAGTCGGTGCCAGCGCGAGCGCGTGCACCGGCGGCGGCGATTCTGAGCGTCTCGGCGTGCATCTGCTCGAGGCCGGCGATGCGCTGCGCCGGCGTGAGCTTGAGATGCCGGCCAACGAGGTCGACGTCGATCGACGGCCCCGGCTCGTCGACTGCGGTGCCCCATGCCGGCGCGATGAGCTGGAGCCGGTGGCCCGTGGGGCGAAGAACACGGTCAAGGGTCTGTACGGTCGGGTTGGAGCCCTCGCGCTCGAGCTTGGCGACGGCCGATTGGCTCACGCCCAGGTGGGCGGCGAGCTCGGCTTGGGTGAGGCCCGCGGCGCGGCGGGCGTCGCGGATGAGGAGGTCCGGGCGCATGGCGCCGGATTATAACCTTGAGGTCATAGGCGGGCCGGGGCGCCTGCCCGGGTACGATGGCCGCTATGGCTCTTCCGATCTCTCGCGTCCGCGCCGTTCCCTGGGTGATGGTGGTTCAGCTCGCAATCGCGATGCGCCGCCACTGGAAGTACCTGACGCCGGCCGAGCGCGGTCAGCTCGCCGGGCTCATCAAGAAGTCCCAGGGCGTCCCGACGCGGCTCACCCCGAAGGAGCGCGCGGACGTCCGCCGGCTCGTGCGCAAGCTCGAGCCGTTCGCGATGGCCCGCAGCGTGGCGCCCATCGGAAAGCGCGCCATCGGCGGGCGGCGCTGACCGAACGCCGGTCGCGAGCCCGCGCCCGCCTGCGGCCCGGGCTCTCCATAGACTGACCTGTCTATGGGTGCCCTCGAGGATCGCACGCGCTTCGAGCCGGCCGAGGTGGAGCCTCGGATCGTGGCGCGCTGGCTGGAGTCGGGGCTTGCGCACCCCGAGGCCGCCGGGACGGCCGGCGAGAACTACTCGATCGCCGTGCCGCCGCCGAACGTCACGGGCGTGCTGCACATGGGCCACGCGCTCAACGGCTCGATCCAGGATGCCCTCATCCGGATCAACCGCATGCGCGGGCGCCGCACGAAGTGGATCCTCGGAACGGACCACGCGGGCATCGCGACGCAGCGCCAGGTCGAGAAGCGGCTCATCGCGGAGGGGACGTCGCGCAAGGAGCTCGGGCGCGAGGCGTTCGTCTCGCGCGTCTGGGAGTGGCGCGAAGAGCATGGCGGACAGATCATCGAGCAGTTCAAGCGCCTCGGCGCGACGCTCGACTACACCGACGAGCGTTTCACGATGGACGAGCGCTACGCCGAGGCCGTGCTGAAGGTCTTCGTCGAGCTCTACGACGACGGGCTCATCTACCGCGACAACTACATGGTCAACTGGGACCCCGGCCTGCGCTCGGCGATCTCCGAGCTCGAGGTCGAGGAGCGTGACGGGATCGTCGACACGATGTACGCGATCGCCTACCCGCTGGCATCCGGCGAGGGCGAGGTCGTCATCTCGACGGTGCGTCCGGAGACGCTGCTCGCGGACACCGCCGTCGCCGTGCATCCCGACGACGAGCGCTACGCCGACCTCGTCGGCAAGGAGCTCGTCCTGCCCCTCGTCGGGCGGCACCTGACGATCATCGCCGACGACTACGTCAAGACCGACTTCGGCACGGGCGCGCTGAAGATCACGCCCGGCCACGACCCCAACGACTTCGAGATCGGCAACCGCCACGGCCTCGAGCGCATCAGCGTCATCGGCGAGGACGGGCTCATGACCGCGCAGGCCGGCGAGCGCTACGCGGGGCTGACGGTGCTCGACGCCCGCGAGCGCGTCGTCGCGGACCTCGAAGCGCAGGGGCTCATCCGGGCGCGCGACGAGTACGTCCACACCGTGCCCTACAGCCAGCGCTCCGGCGAGCGCGTCGAGCCGCTCATCTCGCTGCAGTGGTTCATGCGCATGGACGAGCTCGCCGCGCCCGCGATCGCCGTCGTGCGCGACGGGCGCGTGCGGATCCACCCGCCGTCGCAGTCCAAGCGCTACCTCGACTGGATGGCGGAGATCCGCCCGTGGTGCATCTCGCGCCAGCTGTGGTGGGGCCATCAGATCCCCGTCTGGTATCGCGACGGCGAGACGTACTGCGGGTTCACGGCGCCCGAGGGCGAGGGCTGGACTCAGGATCCCGATGTCCTGGACACGTGGTTCTCCTCTGCGCTGTGGCCGTTCGCAACGCTCGGCTGGCCCGACGACACGCCCGACCTGCGGGCGTTCTACTCGACCGACGTGCTGTCGACGGCCCGCGACATCCTGTTTCTGTGGGTCGCGCGGATGGTGATGATGGGCCTGCGCTTCACCGGTGACATCCCGTTCTCGGACGTCAACGTGCACTCGATCATCCAGGCGCCAGACGGGCGGCGGATGAGCAAGTCGCTCGGCACCGGCGTCGACCCGCTGCAGCTGATCGACGGCGGCCCGCGGCCCGGGGTCTTCGCGACGAAGGGCAAGCCGCCCGGCGACTTTCCGGCCTACGGCGCCGACGCCGTGCGCTTCGGTCTGCTGGCGATGTCCTCGACGCAGGACGTCCGCTTCAGCGAGGAGAAGATCGCCCAGGGCCAGGCGCTTGCGAACAAGCTCTACAACGCGACCCGGTTCGTCGCGCTGCGGGTGGGGGAGGGCGTCGACGCGGCGGCCGAGCCCGAGACCGTCGAGGACCGCTGGATCCTCTCGCGCCTGCAGGCGATCGAAGCGGACACGGCGGCCCGCATCGACGGCTTCGACTTCGCGAAGGCGGCGCTCGGCCTCTACGACTTCGTCTACGGCGAGCTGTGCGACTGGTACCTCGAGCTGGTCAAGCCGCGCCTCGGCGACGGTGCGGACCCCGGCGCCCGTGCCGCGCTCGGCGCGACGCTTCTGCACGTCCTGCGCGAGACGATCGCGACCGCCCACCCGATCATCCCGTTCGTCACCGAGGAGCTGTGGGAGCTGCTGGGCTACACCGAGGCCGAGGGGCTGCTGGCCGCCGGCCGGCTGCCCGAGGCCGACGACGCGCTGCGCGACCCCGACGCCGAGGAGGCGATGGCGCGCGCGATCGACGCCATCCAGTCGCTGCGGGCGTGGCGAGACTCCGTCGGCGTGAAGGCCGGCGCCATCGTGCCGGGAGTCCTGCGCGCGACGGGCTACGAGGACACGGCGGCGCGGGTCGCGGGCCTCGCGCGCTTCGCGTTCTCCGACGGCGACTCGGACGGCGCGGCGCCCGTCGCGACGATCGCGATCCCCGGCGGGGCGGTCGACGTCCTGCCCTCCGGCGCCGTCGATCTCGGGGCCGCCGAGCAGCGCCTCGCGCAGGCGCGCGACAAGCTCGAGCTCGAGATCGCGCGTGCGGCAGGCAAGCTCTCCAACGAGCGCTTCGTCGCCAAGGCGCCGCCGCAGGTCGTCGCCGCGGAGCGCGACAAGCTCGATCGCCTGCACGCGGAGCTCGCGGCGCTCGCCGAGGGTGAGTAGTGACCGCGCTCGCGCAGAGGAGCCGCTAGTGGCGAGCTCGCCGGCGCTGGCGGCCGGCTGGACGCCCACCGAGGCCGAGGACTGGCTGCTCTCGCTGGAGCTCTTCGGCATGCGCTTCGGCCTGGATCGCATGCGCGCGCTCATGGTCGCGCTCGGTGCCCCGAACAGGGCGTTTCGCGCGATCCATGTCGTCGGCACGAACGGCAAGTCCTCCACGACGCGGATGATCGCCGCGCTGCTCTCACACCACGGCGTCCGGACGGGTGCGTACCTCTCGCCGCACCTCGTCTCCTACGCCGAGCGCATCCGCGTCGACGGCACCGACGTCTCGCCGGAGCAGTTCGCGGCTTCGGCCGGCGACGCCCGAGCGGCCGCCGCGCGCGTCGATCGCGAGCGCGAGGCCGGTGACGGCGTCACGCAGTTCGAGGCCCTGACCGCCGCCGCGTACGCGCGGCTCGCCGAGTCCCGGGTCGAGGTCGCGGTCGTGGAAGCCGGTCTCGGCGGCCGCTGGGATGCGACGAACGTCATCGACGCCGAGATCGCCGTGCTGACGAACATCGGCCTCGAGCACACGCGCTGGCTCGGCACGACCATCGCGCAGATCGCGCGCGAGAAGCTCGCCGTGCTGGCGCCGGGGGCCACGCTCGTGCTCGGCAGCGACCTGCATCCCGACGCCGCCTACGAAGCGGGCGTCGTAGCCGAGCGTCAGGGCGCCACGATCCTGCGCGCGCCACGCGAGCCGCACGCGGCGGGCGCTGACAGCCGCGCGCGGAGCACCGGCGGCACGCCCCCCGGCGCCCGGGTCGAGCTGCTCGCCCGCGGCGCGTTCCAGCGACGCAACTTCGCGGTCGCCTGCACGGCCGCCGAGGCCTATCTCGGCTCGCTCGACGACGCGGCCGTGCGTGCAGCCGCCGCGTCGACGAGCGTCCCCGGCCGCTTCGAGGTCGTGGCGGACGCTGCCGGCGGCGAGCTCGTGCTCGACGGCGCCCACAACGCCGGCGGCATCGCGGCGCTCGTCGAGTCGCTGCCCGCCTATCTCGCCGGGCGCCCGCTCGTCGCCGTCGTCTCGGTCCTCGACGACAAGGACGCGCACGCGATGCTGGAGAGCCTGCTGGCCATCTGCTCGGGCGTCGTGTTCACCGCCAGCGCCAACCCGCGCGCGATCGCGGCGCCGTGGCTGGCCGAGCTCGCCGGCGAGCTCGCGCCGGGCGTCGCACGCGCCGTCGAGTCCGACCCCCGCCAAGCGCTGACGACCGCGCGAAACCTCGCGGGACCCGCCGGCGTCGTGCTCGCGACCGGCTCGATCTATCTCGTCGCCGACCTCACGCGCCCTGCCGGCGCGCGCCGCGGATCGACGCTGTGAGCGAGAAGGGCCCTTCGGCGTTCGTGCTCATCGCGGTGGTCGCCATCATCGTCGCGCTCGTGATCCTCGTCTTCTTCGCGATCGGCTACGGCCTTGGCAGGATCTTGCTGTGAGCGCGACGAACAAGCCTTGATGCACTGGTTGCAGGGCCGGCCGCAATCCGGCATCCACGGACACGGATAAGCTGCCCCGATCATGGTCGCCGTATTCGGGATCAACAGCGAAGGCCTGAACCTCGCCGTCAACCTGCTCATCCTGTTCCTGGTGGTCATCTACCTGGCGCTCGTCTACTGGACGTACATGGATGCGCTGCGGCGGATCGCGGACCCGATGCTCGTCATCTGCGCGACGGTTGCCGCGCTGTTTCCGTTCATCGGGCCGATCCTCTACGTGATCGTGCGCCCGCCCGAGTACCTCGACGACATCCGCGAGCGCGAGCTCGAGATGCAGGCGGCCGAGGCGCGCCTGGCGGACATGAACTACACGCTGTGCCCGCACTGCGACTACGAGGTCGAGAAGGACTTTCTACGCTGTCCCACGTGCCTGCGCAAGCTGCGCGACCCGTGCGGAAGCTGCGGGCGCCCGTTGGACCCGGCCTGGAAGATCTGCCCGTACTGCGAGGCGGAGCTCACGAGCTCAAGGCCCGAAGGCCGGCCCCGGCGGCGAGCGGCAGCCGCCGACTAGCCGCCGCGCTCACACCGAACCCCATTCCTAGGAGACGTAACTTGATGGACCGGACCCTGATCCTGGTCAAGCCGGACGCGTTCGCGCGCCACCTGACCGGGGAGATCATCGCCCGATTCGAACGCAAGGGATTGCAGCTCGCCGCCCTGAAGATGATGACCGTCGACGAAGATCTGGCCAAGCGCCACTACGCCGAGCATGACGGCAAGCCGTTCTTCGACGCGCTCGTCGACTTCATCACGTCCGGCCCGATCGTCGCGATGATCCTCGAGGGGCCCAACGCCATCGAGGCCGCGCGCCAGCTCACCGGCGCGACCGACGGCGTCCAGGCCGCGCCCGGCTCGATCCGCGGCGACTACGCGCTGGAGGTGCGCCGCAACCTCGTCCACGGGTCGGACTCGCCGGAGTCCGCCGCTCGCGAGGTCGCGCTCTTCTTCAGTGACTGAGCACGTCCTCGTCCTCGCCAGCCGCTCGCCGCAGCGGCGCGCGATCCTCGAGCAGCTGCACGTCGCGTTCGAGGTCGTGGAGGTCGACGTCGAGGAGATCGCCGCGGGCGACCCCGTCGAGGTCGCTCGCGCCAACGCGCTGCGCAAGGCGGTGGCGGCGTCCGAACGGCGGTCCGGCGCGACGATCCTCGGCGTCGACACCGTCGTCGCGCTGGACGGCGAGATCTACGGCAAGCCGGCCTCCGAGACCGCCGCCGCGGACACCCTCAAACGGCTCTCCGGACGGACGCACACGGTGGTCAGTGGCCTCGCGCTGCTGCGTCCGGGCAACCCTCAGGTTGTGCATGAGGTGACGGAAGTGACGTTTCGCGAGCTCTCCGACGAGCTCGTCGAACGGTATGTAC
>CAWEOF010000031.1:0-113390 GCA_963810605.1 uncultured Actinomycetes bacterium | reverse complement strand
CGCTCACGCACGCGCTGGGCGCCGTTTTCGAGGCGATCGTCGCCGGCCTCGAGGCGACGCGGGCCGCCTTCGGCCGCGCCGAGACCGTCCACGTCGGCGGGCGCGAGCTGGCGATCCTGCTCGTCAAGAACCCGGCCGGCGCGAACGAGGTCCTGCGGACGCTGGCGCTCGACGCTGGCGAGCACGACGTCTTCGCCGTGCTCAACGACCGCATCGCCGACGGCCGCGACGTCTCGTGGGTCTGGGACGCCGACTTCGAGCTCGTCGCCGACCGCGTGCGGCGGGTCGTCGTGCAGCGGCACGCGCGCGGCGGAGATCGCGCTGCGCCTGAAGTACGCGGGCGTCGAGCCCGAGCGCCTCACGTCGTGCCCGAGCTCGACGCGCGGCGCTCGACGCCGCGCTGGCCGACGGCGAGGGCCGTCTTCGCGCTGCCGACGTACACCGCGATGCTCGCCCTGCGCGAGCTGCTCGTCACGCGCGGCGCGGCGCAGGGTTCGTTTCGGTGACGGCCGAGCGCGTCCTCTGGCACGACGTCGAGTGCGGCCGCTACGACGCCGACCTCCCCGCTCTGGCACGAGCTCGCGCGCGCGCCGCGGCCGGGCCGTGCTCGACGTCGGCGCCGGCACCGGGCGCGTCACGCTCGACCTCGCGCGCCCCGGCTACGAGGTCGTCGCGCTCGACCACGACCGCGTTCGCTCGCCGCGCTCGCCGAGCGCGCCGGCGCGCCCTGCCGGTCGAGACCGTCGTCGCCGACGCGGGCGTTCGACCTCGGCGCGCCGCGCTTCGCGCTCGTCATCGCGCCGATGCAGACCGTCCAGCTGCTCGGCGCGCGACGGCCGGCGCGGCTTCTTGCGCTCGGCGGCGCGCACCTCGCGCCCGGCGGGCTCCTGGCGTGTCGCGCTGGCCGACGCCCTCGAGCCTTCGACGCCGAGCACGTCCTGCCGCCGCTGCCCGACCGCACCGAGGTCGACGGCGTCGTGTACTGCAGCCAGCCCGTCGCGCTGCGCGACCACGGCGACACGGTGCGCGATCGAGCGCATCCGCGACGATCGTCACCGCCGACGGGCGCGCGCAGCGCGAGCGCCGACGTGATCCATCTCGACCGCGTCGACGCTCGCGCGGCGTCGAGGCCGAGGCGCGCCGCGCGCGGGCTGCGGCCGTGCCGGCGTCGCGTCATCGCCGCAGACCGACGAGTACGTCGGCGCTCGACCGTGGTGATGCTGCGTGGCTGAGAGCCGCTGCGCGTCTGCGCGCTGTATCCGGACCTCATGAACATCTACGCCGATCGCGGCAACCTGCTGCTGCTCGAGCGCCGCTGCGCGTGGCGCGGCATCGGCTTCGAGGTCACGCGCGCCGGGCTCGGCGAGCGCGTCGACCCCGACGCGCACGACCTCTTCTACCTCGGCGGCGGCCAGGACCGCGACCAGCGCCTGTGCGCGCTGGACCTCGTCGAGACCAAGCGCGACGCGCTGCACGCGGCGGCCGCGCGCGGCGCGATCGTGCTCGCCGTGTGCGGCGGCTACCAGCTGCTCGGCCACTGCTACGCGCTGGGCGACGAGCAGATCCCCGGCCTCGGGCTGGTCGACCTGAGACGGTCCGCTGCGGACGGCCCGCGGCTGATCGGCAACGTCGCGATCGAGGTGCGACCTCGCCGGCGCGGCCAGCCGCGTGTGCTCGCCGGCTTCGAGAACCACGGCGGGCGCACGCACCTCGGCGCCGGCGAGCAGCCGCTCGGGCGCGTGCTCAAGGGCCACGGCAACACGGGCTCCTCCGGCTTCGAGGGCGTGCGGCGCGGCAACGTCATCGGGACCTACCTGCACGGCCCGCTGCTGCCGAAGAACGCCTGGTTCGCCGACTGGCTGATCGCGCCGCGCGCCGGGCGCTCGGACGAGCTCGAGCCGCTCGACGACACGCTCGAGGACGCCGCCCACGCCGAGGCGCGGCGCGCGGCGGGGGTCTGAGCTGCGCCGCCGGGTGAGGGATCGCGCCCGCGACGCATGATTCCGGCGGCGCGAAGGTAGGATCGCCCCGTGCAGGCGCAGTCCGCTCGCTCGTCGGGCGAGCCACTGGAGTTCCGCGACGTCACGAAGCGCTATCCCGGCAGCGCCGCGCCCGCAGTCGACGGCCTGTCGCTCGAGATCCCCGCCGGGGAGATCTGCGTGCTCGTCGGCCCGTCGGGCTGCGGCAAGACGACGGCCATGCGGATGGTCAACCGGATGATCGACATCACGTCGGGCGACATCCTGCTCGGCGGGCGCAGCGTCAAGGAGCGCAAGCCCGAGGAGCTGCGCCGCCACATCGGCTACGTCATCCAGCAGATCGGCCTGTTCCCGCACCGCACGATCGGCGAGAACATCGCGACGGTCCCGAAGCTCGCTCGGCTGGGACAAGGCGCGCATCACCGCGCGCGTCGACGAGCTGCTCGAGCTGATCGGGCTCGACCCGCGAGATGCGCAACCGCTACCCGGCGCAGCTCTCCGGCGGCCAGCGCCAGCGCGTCGGCGTCGCCCGCGCGCTCGCCGTCGATCCGCCGGTGATGCTGATGGACGAGCCGTTCGGCGCGATCGACCCGATCAACCGCGAGCGCCTGCAGAACGAGTTCCTGCGCCTGCAGGCCGAGCTGCGCAAGACGATCGTCTTCGTCACCCACGACATCGACGAGGCGATCAAGATGGGCGACCGCATCGCGTCATGCAGGTCGGCGGCAAGCTCGCCCAGTACGCGCCGCCGGCCGAGCTGCTGACGGCGCCGGCCGAACGCGTTCGTCGAGGACTTCGTCGGCGCCGACCGCGCGCTCAAGCGCCTCGCGCTGCAGCGCGTGCGCGACATCGACCTGTGGACGGTCGCGACCGTGCCGCGCCGGCGAGCCGACGGCCGAGGTGCGCGAGCGCGCTCGCCGACGCCGACCTCGACATCCCGCTGCTCGTCGACGCCGAGCAGCGGCCGCTCGGCTGGCTCAGCGAGCGCGGGCTGACCGGCGAGCGCGTCCGGCCGGAGCTGCGCTCGCCGGCCGAGCCGATCGTCGAGCTCGACGACATCCTGCGCGACGCGCTGTCGGACCTGCTCGCCGCGCGAGTCGATGTACGGCCCGGTCGTCGATGCCGGCGGGCACGTCGTCGGCGCGCTCTCGATCCAGGCGATCTCGCATGCGATCGGCCACGCGCGCGAAGAGGTGCTCGGGCGCGGCCGAGCGCGTCGCGCCGACCCCGAGCCGGCGACCGGCCGAGCCGCCGCGGACCCGTGATCGCGCCGCTCATCGCGCAGAGCGGCGGCTTTCTCCGCGACCGCACGGGCGACACCGGCTGCCCGAGCAACGACGGCATCTGCCTGGGCTGGATGCTCGATCACCTCGACCGCTACCGAGACGCCGCTTCTTCGAGCACGTCTACCTCACGCTGATCCCGCTCGCGCTCGGCTTCACGATCGCGCTGACGCATGGGCCTGATCGCCCACCGCCAGCGCTGGCTGATCACCCCGATCACCGGCCTGACGAGCGCGATCTACACGATCCCGAGCATCTCGTCGTTCCTGCTGCTGCTGCCGATCACCGGCCGCGGCAACGACACGGCGATCATCGCGCTGACCGCCTACACGCTCGTGATCATCTTCCGCAACGTCATCACCGGGCTGAACGGCGTCCCCCAGCACGCCGTCGACGCCGCGCGCGGCATGGGCCTGACGAGCCGCCAGCTGCTGTTCCGGTCGAGCTCCCGCTCGCGCTGCCCGAGATCCTCGCCGGGCTGCGGATCGCGGCGGCGACGACCGTCGGCCTCGCCGCGTTCGCCTACCTCGCGGGCGCCGGCGGCCTGGGGGCGCAACATCGACGCGGACATCGATTTCCGCGGCAACGTTCTCGTCGGCGGCGTGATCCTGACGCTGCTGGCGGCGACGCTCGACGTCATCGTGCTGACGGTCCAGCGCCTGCTGACCCCCTGGCGGCGGGCGGCGACGTCGTGATCCCGCTGCACTGGCCTCGATCCTGTCGACGTTCGGCGATGCCATCAAGTTCATCTTCGAGCGCGCGCCCGTCCGGCGCCGGCACCGTGCAGGTCGGCGGCCTGGCGGAGATGGGCCATCTGGCGGGCAACCACTTCGCCGTCTCGTTCCTGGCGATCGTGATCGCGATCGCGATCGCCGTGCCGATCGGCCTGTGGCTCGGCCACCTCGGCGCGCCGAGCTCCTCGCGGTCGGCGTCGCGAACGTCGGCCGCGCGGTTCCGGCGCTGGCGATCATCGGCGTTCTGCGTCGCGTTCCTCGGCACGGGCTTTCACAACATCGCGTTCGCCCTGACGCTGCTGGCGATCCCGCCGATCCTCACGAACACGTACGTCGGCATGCGTCCAGGTCGATCCCGAGCTCGTCGACGCCGCGCGCGGGCAGGGCCTCAGCGGCGTTCAGATCGTTCGCCAGGTCGAGTGGCCGCTCGCGCTGCCGACGATCTTCGGCGGCATCCGCATCTCGGTCGTCACCGTCCTCGCGACGGCGATCATCGCGCCGAGCGCGGGCCTGGACACGCTCGGCACGCCGATCTTCTCGCCGGAGGTCTACGGCGACCGAGGGCATGATCGCCGCCGCGATCGCCGTCGCGTTCCTGACGCTGACGACCGACGCCGGGTTCGCCCTCGTGCAACGGCTTGTCACACCGAAGGGGCTGAAGATTGCCGCTCGCGGCGACCGGCGCTCCCGTACTTGGCCCATACCCATAAGGAGAGTGCAGCACCCGTGACTCGACAGCTTCCGCATCCTGTTCGCCCTGCTGGCCGTCCTCGTGCTCGGCAGTTCGTCGCCGCATGCGGCGACGACGACGAAGCGGCGACACGTCGACGCCTGCCGCGCAGTCCACGGCACCCGCCGAGAGCGGGGACATCTCGGCCGACGAGAAGGCCGCCAACAAGATCGAGCCGGTCGAAGGCGCGTCGAGCGTCTCGCTGTCGGTCGGCTCCAAGAACTTCACCGAGCAGTACATCCTCGGCGAGATCTACATCCAGGCGCTGCGAGCCGCGGGCTACAAGGTCAAGAAGGACCTCGATCTCGGTCCCGAGCGCGTCGCCTACGAGGCGCTGAGCGAGGGCGAGGTCGACGCCTACCCCGAGTACACCGGCACGGCGCTGACGTCGTCCTTCGAGGTCAAGGTCGCGGACGTCCCGAAGGATCCGGCGCAGGCCTACGACGCAGTCCAAGGCGGCCTACGCGAAGGTCGGCATCACGTCGCTGGCGCCGACGCCGTTCGAGAACACCTACCGCATGGGGATCACGAAGGCGAAGGCCGAGAAGCTCGGCAACCCGACGAAGATCTCCGACCTCGAAGGCAAGGCGAGGACATGGTCGTCAACGGCTTCCCGGCCTGCCGCCAGCGCATCGACTGCCTGCTCGGCGTGCAGCGGACGTACGGCTTCAAGTTCAAGAAGTTCCTGCCGGGCGAGCAGAAGTACCAGATCCTCGACAACGGCGACGCGGACATCGCGTTCGTGTTCACGACCGACGGCCCGCTGTCGTCGGGCAAGTACGTCGTGCTCGACGACGACAAGAACGTCTTCCCGCCCTACAACATCAGCTTCACGATCCGCGACGCGGCGGCGAAGAAGCTCGGGACGGAGGGTCAGAAGGTCATCACCGACGTCCAGAAGTACATGACCGCGGAGATCATGCAGGAGCTCAACGCCCGCGTCGATCTCGACAAGCAGGAGCGGGCGAAGGTCGCGGCGGACTACCTGAAGAACTTCGGCTTCACGAGCTAGCAAGATGCCCTATGGCCCGCCGCCGCGTTGCGCGGCGGCGGGCACTGGTCCTGCCAGCCGGTCTTTGAGGAGGTCGACCGTTCATGCCGGAGCACGCGAAGGGCACGTTGCTGCATCACGAGCCGCTGCCGACCGAGTTCTGGCCCGCGCACGCCGCGCAGGCGCACCGCATGCTGTACGCGGGCCTCGGCTACCACGGCGGGCCGCGCGACGTGACCGGGATCGCGCTCGTGCCGGACACGCCGTATCCGCCGACGGGCTGCCGATCGTTGGGTACGCGCACGGCACGACCGGGCTCGGCGACACCGCGGCGCCGTCGCTGACCGGGTTCACGCGCCTGAGCGCGAGCACATCGCCCACTGGCTGGCGGCCGGCTACCTCGTGGCGGTGACCGACTACGAGGGGTTGTCGACGCCCGGCCCGCACCCCTACCTCAACGGGGAGGCGGTCGCCGACGACATCGTCGACGCCGTGCGGGCATCCCGGCAGCTCGAGGTCCCCACGAGCGGCCGCTGGATCGTCGCCGGCTTCTCGCAGGGCGGCCATGCCGCGCTGTTCGTCGGCCTCATGGCCACGCGCTACGCGCCCGAGCTCGACTTCCGCGGCACGGTGTCGCTCGCGCCGCCCGTGCACATGCCGCTGCTCATCGGGACAGTGACCGCGGACGGCGCGCGACCGGTCTCGATCCTCACGTCGTACCTGCTCGCGGGACTGCCGATCTCGCACCCGGACTTCGATCCGCACGAGCTGCTGACCGACGACGGCGACCGCTTGGTCGAGCTCGCCGCGACCGCGCCGCTCATCGAGGTGATGAAGGCCGGCCGAGGGCTGACCAACGACCACGTCGGCACGACCAACCTCCACGACCGCGAGCGCCTGGACGAACTGCTCGACACCTGTCGCGTGCCCGTCACCCGGTTCGACCGTCCCGTGTACATGACGGCCGGCAGCGCCGACGATGTCGTGCCGCTCAAGGTCGTCGAGCGGTTCGCCGCCGACCTGCGCGCCGCCGGCACCGACGTGCAGTTCACGCGCCACGAGGGCGCGAACCACGGCGCCGTCCTGACGGCGGATCTCGACACGCTGACGAGCTGGGCCACCGCGCTGCTCGCCGAGCCGGCGCCGCGGGCGAGCACGGCGCCGGATGGCGCCAGCGACTCACGCTTCAGCATGCTCGACGCGACCGGCGATGGCTACGTGACGCGCGACGACTACGAGGCGTTCGCCCTACGTCTGGTGCAGGCTTTCGGCGAGCCGCCGGCTCGCCCGCGGCGGTGGCGGTGCGCGAGGGCTACCGGCAGCTGTGGACGGCGCTGTCCGACCGCGCCGAGACCGACCGCGACGGCCGTATCAGCGAGGCCGAGTTCCTCGCTTGGATCGACGCCGTCGGCGACGACGACGGCTTCGACGCCGAGATCGCGCCGCTGGCACATGCGGTGATCGCGCTCGCCGACGACGACGGTGGCGGCGTGCTGACCGGGGACGAGCTCGGGCGCCTCCTCGCCGCCTGCGGGCTCTCGTCCGATCAAGCCCGGCGGGTGTTCGCCGGGCTCGACGCGGACGAGAGCGCCAGCGTCGGCGCGGCCGAGCTCGTCGCCGCGATCCGCGCGTTTTGCGTGGACCCCTCAGGCGACCAGCCGGGCGCCTGGCTCTTCGGCGCCATCTGAACGGATCGCGCTCGGCGGGCTACGCGGGGTCGAACGCCCACTCGACGAAGCGATCGCTGCGCGGGAGGATGGCGACCAGCGGCGGGTAGATCCGCAGGATGCTCATTGCCAGTACCAAGTTGCCCGCCATCAGGATGTGGGTCGTTTCGTCGTCATCGGGGCCGTCCTCGAACCACCAGGGATACGGCGTCTTCGTGCCCTTCACGATCATCTGCATTTCGTCGCGAACGTCGCTTCCCAGATACAGCCCGGTGGCCACGCTGGCCACCGTGTACATGTTGTCGTCGTCGCACGCGACCTTCCACTGCTGGCTCGGCTTCCCGTCAGGCGGCAGCATCGCCACGCCGGGCAGGCCATCTGACAGGGTCATCAGGCCACCGGGACCCCTTACCGCGTACGTGCCGTCGGAAATGCGTTGAGCACTCATGCTGCGTCCTCTCGTCGTGGTCGCAATCGACGCACCGCCGTCCCGCACGCAGAGGATCCCCTACGGACCCGCGCGACGATCGGTCTCGGCGAGTATCACACAGCGAACTGTCAGCATCATCGGCTGGCAGCAACGAGCTACGTGCCGCTTGAGCCGAACCCGCCCTCGCCGCGCTCCGATGCGGCGAGGGCGTCGACCTCGACGACCTCGGGCGCGGCGACCGCGACGATGACGAGCTGGGCGATGCGGTCGCCCGCGGCGATCTCGAACGCGTGGCGCGGTCGGTGTTCAGGAGCAGCACCTGCAGCTCGCCGCGGTAGCCGGCGTCGATGAGGCCGGGGGCGTTGACGAGCGCGATCCCGTGGCGCGCGGCGAGGCCCGAGCGCGGGAGGACGAGGCCGGCGTGCCCGGGCGACAGCTCGATCGCGATCCCGGTGCGCAGCTTCGCGCGCGCGCCCGGCTCGAGGCGAGCGCCTTCGAGCGCGTGCAGGTCGTAGCCGGCATCGTCGTCGTGCGCGCGGACCGGCAAGCGTGCTGCCGAGTCCAGCCGCCGAACGCGCAGCACGCCCAGGGGTGGAGTCGTCTGCAGTCCGCTGCGGACCGCAGATGGATCCACCCCCTTCGTCACGCGGCGGTGCCGGCTTCGCTCACCGAGAAGCGCGCGTAGCGCTCGGCCAGCGTCGCCGGCAAGCGTGCGTGGATGCGCACGCCCTCCGGGGTGTCGGTGCGCTCGAGGTCGCCGGCGACGTCGTGCAGCTCGGCGAGGCGCGCGCCGTCGGAGTACGGCAGCAGCAGGTCGACCGAGCGCAGCGAGCGGCGGAACTCCTCCTCGATGCGCTCGCCCAGCTCCTCGATCCCCTCCCCCGTGGCCGCGGAGATCAGCATGCCGTCGGGGTGCGTGAACGCGAGCTCGGTGCGCCGGTCGTCATCGAGCGCGTCGGACTTGTTGAGCACGAGCAAGCGCGGGCGGTCGCCGGCGCCGACGTTCTCGAGCACCTCGTCGACGGCCCGCAGCATCTCGGCCAGCTCGGCCTCGGGCGCGGACGCGTCGATGACGTGCAGGATGAGGTCGGCCTCGCGCGTCTCGTGCAGCGTCGCGGCGAACGCGTCGACGACCTGGTGGGGCAGCTTGCGGATGAAGCCGACGGTGTCCGTCAGCAGGTACGGGCGGCCGTGGATGCGCAGCTCGCGCGTCGTCGGGTCGAGCGTGTGAAAGAGGCGGTCGCGGACCCCGACCTCGGCGCCTGTCAGCCGATTGAGCAGCGTCGACTTGCCCGCGTTCGTGTAGCCGGCGAGCGCGATCTGCGGGAGGTGCGCGCGCTCGCGCTCGGCGCGCATCGTCGCGCGCGACGCGCTCACGCCCTTCAGGCGGCGCCGCAGCGCCGTGATGCGGTTGCGAGCGAGCCGGCGGTCGGTCTCGATCTGCGACTCGCCGGGTCCGCGCGCGCCGATCCCGGGCGCCGCCGCGCTCGCCCCGAGGCGCTCGAGGTGGGTCCACAGCCCGCGCATGCGGGCCATGTTGTACTCGAGCTGCGCGAGCTCGACCTGCAGCTTGCCCTCGGCGCTGTGGGCGTGCCCGGCGAAGATGTCGAGGATGACCGACGTGCGGTCGACGACCGGCATGCCGAGCCCCTCCTCGAGGTTGCGCTCCTGGCGCGGGCTCAGCTCGTCGTCGCAGACGACGACGTTCGCGTCGGCGAGCTTCGCGGCCTCCTTGACCTCGAGGAGCTTGCCGGGGCCGATGTACGTGTTCGGGTGCGGCTGCTCGAGGTGCTGGACGATCTGCCCGACGACCGCGACGCCGGCGGTTCGCAGAAGCTCGCGCAGCTCGCTGAGGTCGTCGCCGGATTCGAGCGCGGCGATGCAGAACGCCCGCTGCTTGGGGCGCCCGCTGGCCGCCTCGTCGGCCGCCCGGACCTCGCCGGCCCTGCCTTGTCGCGTGCGCTGCATGACGCGTTCAGTCTAGTCCGGCGCCAGCACGCGGCGGTCGTGCGCTGGCGGCCCCTGCAGCCGCGAGATCGCGCGGCCGAGGAACGGCCCCAGCGAACGCGAGAACGTCCGCGTGAGATGGCCGATGTCCTTGATGACGAGAGCTCCGCCGACGACCGGGAAGCAGCGCTTGTCGTCGCACATGAAGTCCGACAGGTCGATGAGCTTGACCCGCTCGGAGTCCGTGCGCTCGGCGGCGACGGCCGCTTCGTCGATCTCCAGCGCGCGCTCGCGCGGGCGCGCGCAGCGCAGCGCCGGGTTGCGGCGCTTGGCGATGGCGCCCGAGACGCAGTCGGCGGTGTTGGTGTTGCTGTGCGGCGGGTCGCGTACGACGAAGATCTCGCGCACGGATCGCGGGATCGCCTTCCAGGCCTTGATGTAGCCGTTGATCTTCGTCGTGCGCAGCGTGTGCCCGCCCTCGGCGACGACGCCCGAGCCGGAGTTCGCGCCGACGATCACCTGCTTGACCTCGGGGTGCGCCTTCAGCCAGCGCCGCACGCTGCCGGCCCAGCCTCTGCAGCGGCCGTTCCCGCGCGTCTTGGCGAACGTGTACGGGCAGCTGTTGCGCGTGAGCGACACGCCGTGCCAGCGCTTGACGTCGGCGACGACCGCGACCGCCGCTCGCCAGGCCATCGCATGGCTGTCTCCCAGCAGCGCCACGGACGAGACCGAGCGCCGCGCCGGCGGCCCGAACGCGCAGGCCGGCGGGCGACGTTCTCGATGGGCTCGCACGGTGCGCTCGGCTCGAGCGGCGCGTCGTACGGGGTCGGGACCGCCACGAAGTTCAGCTTGCGGTTGACGCACGGGATCTCCGGGTCGCGCGCGGCCGCGCCGAAGCACGGCAGGCTCGCGGCGGCTTGCGCGCCCGGGTCGCGCTCGTCCGCGGACGCCCCGGTCGCGAGCGCGAGCCAGAGCCGCCGCGAGCACCGTGCGGCCGGCGTTGCCCGGCGGCAGGAGCGCGCTGCTCGCCACACGTCGTGTTCCGCTGGACCAGTCGATCGCCGCAGCGTACCGGCGGCTCGTTCGCGCGAGCGGCGCTCGTGCCGGCGGCGCCAGCGGCTGGTAGCGCGGCAGCAGTTCCTCGACGGGCAGGACGATGACGCCCTCGGCGCCCACCCCTCTTTCCACCTACACTTACACCGCCGCGCAGACGTCGAGCTCATCGAGCGTGCGATGCCACAGGCCTCCGTCGGCGTCGACGACACCGCGCAGCCCGCAGCGCATTGATGCGCTCCTGCAGCCCCCACGACGTGCGCTTCGGCGAGCGGACGATGGCCGATCATCTAGCAGAACACCGCGTCGGGGTAAGTCTCGCACAGCCACCCGTAGCGCAGCGCGCCCGCGCCGATAGCGCCCCTGCACGGCGCCACCCAGCGTCGAGCGGAAGACGCCGAGCGAGCCGAGCGCCGCGAAGAGCTCGAATCCGTGGCCAATCCAACTAACACCCCACGAGCGCATGGTTGACCGACGGCACCAGGTACAGCGACAGACGCCAACGAAACAGCAGCGCTTCTCACACGCGGTGGCGCTCGAAGAGCCCCTCTGGCACTCCGAGCTCGCACGCGTAGCGGCTCACCCGGCGCGAGCAGCTCGAGGCGAGGCCGGACGGCACCTCGACGGCGACGACGGCCTCGCCGCCGAAGCCGCGGACCGTGCGAGCTACCGACTCTACGTCACCGGGCTCGTAGAACGTAGCGACGAGCTCGATGTCGCTACGCACCGCGGCGCTCGTGCAGAGCTGCTGGTCGCCGCGCGTGCCGGAGACGCCGATGCCGCAGTACCGCGCGTCGTCGTTGTCAGGCGGCGCCGAGCTTGCCCAGGCGCTCGACGGCCTCCAAGAGGCGGTCGTCGGGCGTCGTCAGCGAGATGCGGAAGAACCCTCGCCTTTTGGGCCATACGCGCCACCAATCTTATCATTACAGCCATCCTACTCTAACACATGCTCGCATTATCTCTGACCCAAACCCACGTCGGCCCCACTCCCCCGCTATCGGGCGTGGTCAGCGAGATGCGGAAGAACCCCTCGCCGTTGGGGCCGTAGGCGCCACCCGGCGAGATGACCACGCCGGCCTCCTCGAGGACGTGCTCGCAGTAGGCGGCCGAGCTCTCGAACCCAGCCGGCACAGGCGCCCAGACGTAGATCGTCGCCTTCGGCGGCGTGACGTCCACGCCGATGTCGCGCAGAGCGTCGACGACGAGGTCGCGGCGGCGCGTGTAGAGGGCGTTCATCTCGCGCTTGTCGCCGTCGGCGTCGGGGCTCAGCGCGGCGATCCCGGCGAGCTGGACGGCTTCGAACAGGCCCGAGTCGATGTTCGTCTTCAAGCGCCAGTAGTGCTCGATCGCCTCGGCGTTGCCGACGATCGCCGCGCAGCGCCAGCCCGTCATGTTGTAGCCCTTGGACCAGGAGAAGACCTCGACGCCGACGTCCTTGGCGCCCTCCGTCGCGAGGAACGACGGGGCGCGGTAGCCGTCGTAGGTCGTCTCGGAGTAGGCGTTGTCGGAGACCGCGAGGATGTCCGTCCCGGAGCAGAACTCGACGACCTCGTCGTAGAAGCCGGGGCGCACGGTCGCGCCCGTCGGGTTGTTCGGATAGTTGAAGAACATGAGCTTCGCGCGGGCCTTGTCCTGCGGCGCTGACGGCTGTGAGGTCCGGCGTGAAGTGGTGCTCGGCGGTGAGCGGCATGAGGACCGGGTCGCCGCCGGCGATGATCGGCCCGCCCGTGTAGACCGGGTAGCCGGGGTCGGCGGACAGCGCCGCGTCGCCGGGATCGAGGAAGCACAGGTTGAGGTTGAAGATGCACTCCTTCGCGCCGATCGCCGGCATGATCTCGGTGTCGGGATCGAGCTCGACGTCGAAGCGGCGCATGTAGAAGTCCGAGACCGCCTGGCGGAAGTCCGCGCGGCCGCGGTTGGACGGGTAGCGGTGGGTCTCGGGCTCGGTGATCGCCTCGGCCATCGCCTCGACGACGAGCGCGGGCGTCGGGCGGTCGGGGTCGCCGATCCCCAGCGAGATCACGTCGACGCCCTGCGCCTTCTTGGCGGCGATCTTGCGCTCGAGCTCCGCAAAGAGGTATGGCGGGATGCGGTCGAGACGGCGGCTGGGCTTCACAGGCTCTCCAGTTGTTCGCGGAAGTCGTCGGCGAGCTCGCCCCGGTACACCGGGACCGCCCAGCCGCTCAGGCTGTAGTGCAGATCCTCCTCGACCTCGACGCGCAGCTCGCCGCCGTCCAGGCGCACGGTGACCGGCGAGTCGCCGCCGCGCAGGACGTAGGCGACCGCGGCGCCGCTCGCGCCGGTGCCGGAGGACATCGTCTCCCCCACGCCGCGCTCGAAGATCCGCGCGCGGATGACGCCGGGCGCGAGCTCGGCGAACCAGCTCACGTTCGTGCGGTTGGGGAAGAGCTCGTGGGCCATGATCGCGTCGCCGATCGCCGGCAGGTCGAGGGCGTCGACGGCGGCCGCTCCCTGCGGGACATGGATCGCGCACTGCGGGTTGCCGACCTGGACGTGCTGAAAGCGCCAGGTCTGGCCTTGCGCGTGCAGCGTGCCCGCGCCGTCGGCGTCGCCGGACGGGTAGTCGGCGGAGCGGATGCGGGCGCGGCCCATGTCGAGCGTGCAGGTCGTCTCGCCGGTGATGTGCGGGCGGATCTCGCCGGCGGCGGTCTGGATCGAGAAGCGGTCGGAGTCCGTCCAGCCCGCGCGGCGCAGGTACATGACGGCCTCGCGCGCGCCGTTGCCCGACAGCTCGGCCTCCGAGCCGTCGGGGTTGAAGATCCGCAGCCGCGCGACGAAGCCGGGCTCGGTCGGCTCGCTCAGCAGGAGGATGCCGTCCGAGCCGATGCCGGTGTGCGGGTCGCAGATGCGCGCGATGCGGCGGGTGGTGAGCTCGAACGGCAGGGCGCGCTCCTCGAAGATGAGGTAGTCGTTGCCCAGCGCCTGCCACTTCTCGAATGCGATCGGGGTCATGCGGGCGCCGAGTCTATGTCGGCCGCGACGTCCTCCGGGGTGCGCCCGCCGACGTCCACGAGCTCCACGCCGGGCAGCTTGCGCATCCATGTGAGCTGCCGGCGGGCGTAGTGGCGGGTGCGCAGCTTCATGGCATCGACGTCGCCGGTCAGCATCTCCGCGAAGCCGAGCGCGACGCGCGCGGTCGGCGACGCGCCCGCAGCGTCGGCGCGCCGGACCTCCTCGGCTGCACCGGCCGCGACCATCGCGTCGACGCGGTCCTCGATGCGGGCGTAGAGCTCCCCGCGGTCGCGCGTCAGGCCGACGAGGCGGGTCGGATGGCGGGTGTCGTCCGTCCACAGGCGGTTCGGCCCCTCGGGCGGGACGAGCGCGCCCTGGTCGAGCAGCTCGAGCGAGCGGACGATCCGGTGGCGGTCGCGCGGATCGATCGTCGCGGCGGCCCACGGGGCTGCTTGCGCCAGGTGGGCGTGGAGCTTCTCCGGGCCCTGCTCGGCGAGGGCGGCTTCCCAGCGCTCGCGCACGCCCGCGGGCGGCGGCGGGCGCAGCGTGAGCGTGGCGAGCGCCGCCCGCAGATACAGGCCCGTCCCGCCGACGACGATCGGGCTCGCCCCCGCCGCGAGCAGGCCGTCGATCTCGGCGTGGGCTCGCTCGGCGTACTCCGCGACGCTGAAGCGCTCCGCGACCGCCAGGAACGAGATGAGCCGGTGCTCGAGCCGCGCGAGCTGAGCTTGGGTGGGGACGCCCGTGAGGATCTCGAGTCCCGCGTACACCTGCAGCGCGTCGGCCGACACGGCCACCGGCCGCTCGCCGCGCGCGCGCATCCGATCGGCGAGGGCGATCGCGACGTCGGTCTTGCCGACGCCCGTGGGGCCGAAGAGCGCGAGCACGCGAGCGGGCATCCGTCCAGTATGCGACGGGTCGACGGCGGCCCGCCCGCCGGGGCGAACCCGTTCGACGCGGAGCGCCGCCGCGGGGCGCGGTCGCCGGGCCGGTATGGTCAACAGTCCATGACGGTTCGCATCGCGTGCGGCTTGTCGACCTCCGCCGATCCTCATACCGGAGCCGTCGAGGCGGCCGCGGACGCCGCCGCCAGCATGCAGGGCGCGAGCATCGACCTCGCCGTCGTCTTCGCGTCGGGCGCGCACCTCGCCGCGCCGCTGGCGACGATCGAGGGTGTCCACGACGTGCTCTCGCCCGGCGTCCTCATCGGCTGCGGTGCCGGTGGCATCGTCGGGGCGGGCCGCGAGATCGAGGGCGGCACCGCCGTGACCGTCTGGACGGCGTCGTTCGACGAGGGTGCGGTCGCGACGTTCCACGCCGATGTCCACGAGGTCGACGACGGCGTCTCGATCCGCGGCATGCCCGACCTGTCGGGCGCCGGCGGCGTGATCCTGCTGCCCGACCCCTACTCGTTTCCGACGGACGCGGTGCTCGGGGAGCTGCACGAGCGCTCGCCCGGCGTGCCTGTCCTCGGCGGCGTGTCGAGCGCGCGGACGCTGCGCGGCGAGGCATCGCTGTTTCTCGGCGAGGAGGTCGTGCCGGGCGGCGCCGTCGGGCTGCGCTTCGACGGCATCGAGCTGCTGCCGTGCGTGTCGCAAGGCGCGACGCCGATCGGGCCCGAGCTCACCATCACGGCCGGTGAGGGCCGGATCATCCACGAGCTCGCCGGCCGCCCGGCGCTCGCGGCCCTGCGCTCGGTCGTCGAGGACCTCGACGAGGACGAGCGGCGGATCCTCGCCGAGGGAATGCTGCTCGGCATCGTCGTCGACAGCGGGCAGCCGGACTACGTGCACGGCGACTTCCTCGTCCGCAGCCTCCTCGGCGGCGACCCCGAGACCGGCACGGTGGCCGTCGGGGCGCCGATCGCGCCGGGGCAGATCGTGCGCGTACACGCACGCGACGCGGTCTCGGCCGACCGCGACCTGCACGACGCGCTCGGCCTGCGTCGCCGGGCTCTGGGCTCCGACGCCCCCGCCGGCGCGCTGATCTTCACCTGCAACGGTCGCGGGCGCGGGATGTTCGGTGTCGCCGACCACGACGCGACGGCGCTGACCACCGAGCTCGGAGCGATCCCGACGGCCGGGTTCTTCGCCGCGGGCGAGATCGGCCCGGTCGGCGGTGAGAGCTTCCTGCACGGCTTCACGGCAACCGTGGCAGTCTTCGCGCCATGAATCTGGATTTCCTTTCGTCCGCGGCGCCGTGAACGTCGCCGGACGCAGCGTGCTGCTCACCGGGGCGACGGGCGGCCTCGGCCAGGCGATCGCCCGCCGGCTGGCCGGCGCGGGCGCGAAGCTCGTCCTCTCCGGGCGCCGCGGCGACGTGCTCGAGGAGCTCGCGAGCGAGTTGGGTGCTGCGGTCGCCGCGTGTGACCTGTCCGACGCCGGCGCCGTTCGCGACCTGGCCCGCGCACATGGCGATGTCGACATCCTCGTCGCGAACGCGGGGCTGCCGGCATCGGGCCGGCTGGAGTCCTTCACCGAGGACCAGATCGACCGCGCCCTGCTCGTCAACCTGCGCGCGCCGATCATGCTCGCCCACGCGCTCGTGCCGGCGATGGTCGCGCGCGGGTCAGGCCACATCGTGCTGATGTCGTCGCTGTCGGGCAAGGCGCCGGCGGGCGGCACCGCGATCTACGCCGCGACGAAGTTCGGTCTGCGCGGCTTCGCCGGCGCGCTGCGTGCCGACCTCCACGGCACCGGCGTGGGCGTCTCGGCGATCTTCCCCGGCTTCATCCGCGACGCCGGCATGTTCGAGGACGCGGGCGTCAAGCTCCCCCGCGGCACGGGCACGAAGTCGCCCGAGCATGTCGCTCGCGCCACGCTGCGCGCCATCGAGCGCAACAAGGGCGAGATCGACGTCGCGCCGCTCGCGCTGAAGCTCGGCGCGACGTTCAGCGGCATCGCCCCCGAGCTGTCGGCCACCGTCACGCGCAAGGCCGGCGGCGCCGAGATCGCCGCGCAGTTTCAGGCCGGGCAGCTCGACAAGCGCTGAGCACCGCGCATCGCCCGGCGCTGAGCACCGCACATCGCCCGGCGCTGAGCACCGCACATCGCCCGGCGCTGAGCACGACCCATCGCCCGGCGCTGAGCACGACCCATCGCCTGGCGCTGAGCGCCGCGCATCGCGCCGTCCGTGCGAGCTCCTGAGCGCGCCCTCGCGGGGTGCCGCCTGCCGACGGGGCAGCTCGTGGCGCTGCATCGTGGCCGGTGCGTTGACGCGCGAGCCCGCCGCGCGTCCGCAGCCCGTGCGCCGTTCAGAACAACGCGATCTGCTCATCATCGCGGTCGCGTGGGGTTGCGGGGGACGATGCGGCCGCCTGCTGGATCGCCTCGAAGCGACTCGGCGGCGGGATGCCCGGACGTCGAAGCAGGGCGGCGAGCCGGCGGCGCTCGCCGACCGGGGCGTAGGCGCCGCGCGCGTAAAGCTGCTCGTAGAGCGCGACGAGCTCGGGTCTGTGCGCCCGCAGCCAGTCGAAGAAGAGCTTGCGGACGTCGCCTCGCAGATGCAGCGCGATGCCGCCGATGCCGGTCGCGCCCGCCGCGGCGGCCGCCTCGAGCAGCGGCTCGACCTGCTCGGGCGCGTCGTTGATGCCGGGCATGAGCGGCGCGATCAGCACGCCCGTCGGGATCCCGGCGCGATTGAGCTCCGCGACGGCCTCGAGCCGCGCGCGCGGGTGGGGCGTGTGCGGCTCGGTCGCGCGCCAGGCCTTCGGATCGAGCGTCGGGATCGACAGGTTCGCGTGGATCTCGGTGACGCGCGCGATCTCCTTCATGAGCTCGATGTCGCGCAGCAGCAGCGGCGACTTCGTGAGGATCGAGCACGGATTGCGCGCATCCCGGAACGCCTCCCAGATCCCGGGCATGAGCTTGTAGCGCGACTCGACCCACTGATACGGATCGGTGTTCGTCCCCATCGCGACGTGCTCGCCCTTCCACGACGGGCGCCGCAGCTCCGCCCGCACCACCTCCGGCGCGTTGACCTTCACGACGATCTCGCGTTCGAAGTCCCGCCCGGCGTCGAAGTCGAGGTACTTGTGGGTCGGCCGAGCGAAGCAGTAGCTGCAAGCATGGGAGCAGCCCCGATAGGGGTTGATGGTCCAGCGAAACGGCATCTGCGAACCGTTCGGGACGCGGTTGATTGCGGACTTCGCGTGGATCTCGTAGAAGCGCATGTCGAGCGCCTCGGGCGCGGCGAAGCGGCGGATCGTCGCCGGATCCCGATGCCCCGGCAGCCGGGCCGCTTCGTCCGCCGCGCTTGTTAGGTTGTCCCAACGCACGAACGTATGTTCTCACAGCGACCGGACGCGGGTACCGATCGCCGATCCAGCAAGGAGCACGACCATGTCAGCTGCCCGCTTCGTCTTGACGCCCCGCGGGGACTTCTCCCTCGCCAAGGCCATCCGCTTCCTGCAGCGCTTCGCGCCGCTGTCCGGACGCGACGGTGACGAGCCGGACGAGGTGCTGCGCCTGGTCTTCTGCGCCGACGGCGACTGGGCCCCGGTGGCGGTTCGCGTGCGCCAGAGCGTCGCCGGGCGCGTCACGGTGACCGTCGACGGTCTCGCGGATCCGGAGCGGCTGCGTGCTCAGGTCGAGCGGATGCTGTCGCTCGACGTCGATGCCTCGGCGCTGCCGGACGTCGTCGCGGACGACGCCGTCGCGGCCGCCCTCCTGCAGCAGTTCCGCGGCCTCAGACCTGTCTGCTTTGCCTCGCCATACGAGGCCGCGTGCTGGGCCGTGCTCAGCCAGCGCATCCGGATGAGCCAGGCCGCCGGCATCCGGCGGCGGATGTGCGACGAGCTCGGTCGGGGCTTCACGCTCGACGGCGTGCGAATGTCGACGTTTCCGGCGCCCGATCGGCTGCTCGGGACGGCGTCGATCCAGGGACTTCCGCAGGTGAAGGTCGAGCGCCTGCACGCGATCGCGGCAGCGGCCGTCGACGGCCGACTCGACGCGGCGCTCCTGCGCGCCGCGGGACCGCGGCAGGCGCTCACGGAGCTGCAGCGACTGCCGGGGATCGGGCCGTTCGGCGCGGAGCTCGTGCTGATCCGAGGCGCGGGAGAGCCCGACCACTTCGCTCGCAGCGAGCGGCGACTGCACGCGGCGATGGGCGCGGCCTACGGCGTACCGCCCGATGACGCCGACGCCCTCGCGGCGATCGCGGCGCGCTGGAGCCCGTTCCGCAGCTGGGTAGGGTTCCTCTTTCGCGCACACGCCGCCTACGCCGATGGGTGAGCCCGGCCGGCCCGCGGAACTCTGCATCGCGATCCGCGTGCGGGCGATCGACCACCTCGACGGGGTCGCATGTCACGTAAAGAACGGCCGCATATCGGCCATTTCTAACGTCACCCATCGGCCGGGCGGGTCGCGAGGTCGTGGTGTTTCCAACGTGACCCGCCGGCCGTTCGGGTCACGAGGTCGTGGCGTTTCTAACGTGACCCGTCGGCCGTGCGGGCGCGAGGTCGTGGTGTTGGCCGCCGCGCCCAGCGGCTCAGCGCGCCGCGACGGCGCCGAGCAGGGACAGCTCGCCGGTGAGCGTCTGGCTCGACGCGCCGGTGACCCGCACCGGCACGATCTCGCCGGGCGACGCGAGGCCGCTGAAGTTCACGGCCTTGTTGTGGCGCGAGCGGCCGCGCAGCCGCGAGGGGTCCGTGCGCGACGTCCCCTCGACGAGCACGTCGAGCTCGCGCCCTACGAAGCGCTGCGCGCGCTCGGTGGCGCGCCGCTGGACGACCTCGACGAGGCGTTGCATACGCTCGACCTTGTCCTCATGCGGAACGAGGCCCTCGGTCAGCGCGCCCGCCTCAGTTCCGCGCCGTGGAGAGAAGACGAACGTGAACGCGCCGTCGTAGCCGACCTCCTCGCAGAGCGACAGCGTCTGCGCGAAGTCCTCCTCGGTCTCGCCCGGGAACCCGACGATGATGTCCGTCGTGATCGCGGCATCCGGGACGTGCTCGCGGATGAGCGCCACGCGATCGAGGTAGCGCTCGCGCGTGTACGTGCGCCGCATCGCCTTCAGCACCCGCGAGGACCCCGCCTGCAGCGGCAGGTGGATGTGCTCGCAGACCGAGGCCAGCTCGGCGTGCGCGCGGATGACGTCCTCGCGCATGTCCTTCGGATGCGGGCTCGTGTAGCGGATGCGCTCGATGCCGTCGATCGCGTCGAGGTCGTGCAGCAAGCCCGCGAACGTCGCCGGCGACGGCCGCAGGTCGCGCCCGTACGAGTTGACGTTCTGACCGAGCAGCGTCACCTCGCGCACGCCGTCCGCGGCCAGCCGCTGCACCTCCGCGACGAGCTCGCCCAAGGGCCGCGAGACCTCGCGACCGCGTGTCGACGGGACGATGCAGTACGAGCACGCCATGTTGCAGCCCACCGAGATCTGCACCCACGCCTGGAACTCGCGGGCGCGCTTGTCGGGGAGGTGGCCGGTGAAGCCCTCGAACTCGAAGAAGCCCTGCGCGGACAGAGAATCCGAGGTCAAGAACTCGGCCAGCTTGTGGACCTGCCCGGGTCCGAACGCGACGTCGACGAAGGGAAACCGAGCGAAGACCTCGTCCTTGACGGACTGCGCCCAGCACCCGCCGACGCCCACCACGCGCGAAGGATCCTCGAGCTTCAGCCGCTTGGCATGGCCGAGATGCGCGAGGAATCGGCTGTCGGCTTTCTCGCGAATCGAGCAGGTGTTGAAGAGGATGAGATCGGCCTCGGCGGGGTCGGGCGCCTCGGAATAGCCGAGCGACTCGAGCATGCCCTTCATCCGCTCGGAGTCGTGCTCGTTCATCTGGCAGCCGAACGTCGTGACGTGGTAGCGCTTCATCGCCCGACAACGGTAGCGACGCCACCGCGCCCTCTCCTCGGGCGGCCGGCGAGCGCTCGCCGCAGCCCTGTCGGCAAGCTCATTTCGCGAACTCGACAGCCCGCGACTCGCGGATCACCGTCACCTTGATCTGGCCGGGATACTCGAGCTCGCGCTCGATCTCGCGTGCGATCTCGCGCGATAGGAGCATCGCCTCGTCGTCGCCGATCGTCAGCGGCGCAACGATGACGCGGATCTCGCGCCCCGCCTGCATCGCGTAGACCTTCTCGACGCCCTCGTGGCGCTGGGCGATGTGCTCGAGCTCGCGCAGCCGCTTGACGTAGGACTCGAGCGACTCGCCACGCGCGCCGGGCCGCGCGCCCGACAGCGCGTCGGCCGCCTGGACGATGACGGCCTCGACGGTCTGCGGCTCGACCTCGTTGTGATGGGCCTCCATCGCATGCGCGACGGCCTCGGTCTCGCCGTGGCGGCGCGCCATGTCGCCGCCGACAAGCGCGTGGGGGCCCTCGACCTCGTGCGAGACGGCCTTGCCGATGTCGTGCAGGAGGGCCGCGCGCCCCGCGGTCTTGCGGCTGGCGCCGAGCTCGTCGGCCATCATCGCGGCGAGCTGCGCGCACTCGACGGAGTGCGCGAGGACGTTCTGGCCGTAGCTCGTGCGGAACTTCAGGCGTCCGAGCGTGTGGATGATCTCGGCGTCGAGGCCCTGGACGCCCGCCTCGAACGCGGCGTCCTCACCGGCCTGCTGGAGGTGCGCCTCGAGCTCGGACTTCGCCTGGTAGTAGGTCTCCTCGATGCGCGCCGGGTGGATGCGGCCGTCGGCGAGCAGCTTCTCAAGCGTCATGCGCGCGATCTCACGGCGGACGCCGTCAAAGGCAGAGAGGACGACGGCGCTCGGCGTGTCGTCGATGATGAGGTCGACGCCCGTGAGGTTCTCGATCGCGCGGATGTTGCGACCCTCGCGACCGATGATGCGGCCCTTCATGTCGTCGGACGGCAGCTGAACGACGCAGACGGTGGTCTCGGCCGCGTGGCGCGCGGCGAGGCGCTGCATCGCGACAGACAGGATCGAGCGCACGCGCCGCTCGGCGTCGCGCTTGGTCTGCTCCTCGATCTGGCGGATCTCGCGCGCGCTCTCGTGGCGCACCTGATCGGTGATCTCCCCCATGAGGCGCTCCTTCGCCTGGCCGGCGCTGAGGCCGGAGATCTGCTCGAGCGCCTGCTCGTGCTCGCGCCGGCGGCGGGCGAGCTGGTCGCGCTCGGCCTCGAGTGCCCGCGTCTGGTCGTCGAGCTCGCGCGTCTGGCGGTCGAGGTCCTCCGAGCGCGCGTTGAGGCGCTCCTCGAGACGGACGAGCTCCTCGCGGTCGGTCGTTACGACACTTGCGTGGGCCGGCGAATGGCGACGGCGCGACAGGAGCGCGGCGGCCAGGAGTGCCACCGCGAGGATCGCTGCCGGCACGATCAGCTCCATGGTCGTTCCTCTCCCCGCGGCGCCGAAATGGCATCCGGTCTCGCGGTCCAGCGTCGATATCAGGGAGTCAGATCGAGTGCTATGAGGGCCCGGCGTGCAGGCGCAACCAAGCGCCGTACTTCACGAAGACGGGGTGAAACGGTGATCGAAGAACGTGGTGTCGGTGGTTGTCGGCGGTCCTGTGCGGTGGGTCGTCGTCGGGAAGCTGCCTGCTGTTTTCAGAGAAGCGTTCGGATGCTGCGGTGATGCGCCCTCGCGGGCTCGGTCTGACTGCTGTGGATGATAGGAGGGTGGCGAGGGCGGCACAACCGGCGCACCCGCGCTTTCGCCGCCGGGCGCCTCTCCCGGGCCCCGGCCGCTGAGCGCGCCCCGCCGCCGGCCGGCACCGTGTTCAGCGCCGGTCCTCGGCCTCGGCGAGGGCGGCCTCCGCGCGCTCCAATGTCGCGACTGCGGCCTCGGCCTCCGTCGCTGCGGCAGCCACCGCCGCGTCAGCCTCGCGCAGCGCCCCCGCCGCGTCGTCCCGGCGCTCCTCGGCGGACTGCAGAGCTCGCGTCGCCGCGTCCGCGTGACGGCGCGCCGTCGCGTGCGCCGCACGCGCGTCGCGCCGCGCCGCGGCGCGCTCGCGACGCTCCCGCTCGGCCTCCGCTCGCTCGGCCTCCGCGCGCTCGCGCTCGGCGCGCTTGCCGGCGGCGGAGGGCTTCGCCGAGCGAGCATCCGATGTCGCGCCGGCCCGCTCCGGCGCCCCCTTGCGCTTCGCCCGCTCACGCGTAGCGCCCGCGCCCGTGGAGCTCGGCGCTTCGCGCGATCGCCGCGTCGCGCGAGCCGCGGCTGGCGGCACGCCGAGCGCCTCGCTGCTGCCGAGGCCGAGGCCGAGGCCGGCGTGGCGCAGCTCGCGCTCGAGGCGGCCGTAGCGCACCTGCTCGCGCGCGTCCTCGTCGAGCGCCGCGGCGTGCAGGGTCTCGGACACGCGGTCGATGACCGTGGCGCTGAGCTCGACGCCCTCGGAGCTCAACAGACCGCGGGCGATCTGGACCAGCCCGTCGACGGCGGTCCGCTCGCGGTCAGCGGCCGCGCGTAAGGCGCGGCCGTCGCCGCGACCCGACAGGAGCTCGGATTGGGCTTCGCGCAAGGCATCGCCGGCGGCCAGCAGGTCCAGCACCGCCGCGCGCTGCGTGCGGACAAGCTGGTTGACAGCCCACGCGGCGACGGACGGCTTGCGCAGCGCCGCCACCTCACCCGCCTCCTCACGGCGCCCCTCCTTGCGCAGCCCCTTTGCGAGCGTGGTGCGCTCGGCGACGAAGCGATCGAGCGCCAGGCCGTAGAGGTCGTCGGCGTCCATGGCGTCATGGTGCCTGGCGCGGGTCGAGGATGCGAATGACCGTCCGGCTCCGCCTGATCACAGCCACGCGAAGGCGTTCGTCGAGCCGCCTGCACGAGCTCCGCCGGCGCGAGCGAATGCTCGACCCCTCCGCGCCGACGTTTGCCGACGGCCGCGGGGACGCCGCATCGCTCATGCCTGCGTGAAGGCGCGGACGGCGTCGTAGGCGAGATCGAGGGCGTAGCCCTTGCGCGCGAGCATCCCCAGCGCGCGCTCGCGCTCGCGATCGGTCGCCGGGATCTCGCGAAAGCGGCGGTGCAGCAGCGCCACCGCGGCCTCGAGCTCGCCGGCTGCGTCGCGGTCGCTCACCGCCGAGCCAACGAGCTCGGGCGCGATCCCGAGCGCCAGCAGGCGGCGCTCGATCCGTTCGGGTCCCCAGTCGTCGAGCGCACGGCGATCCTCGGCGAACGTCTTCGCGTAGCGGGCGTCGTCGAGGTAGCCCTGGCGGATGAGGGCCTCGACGGCGCCATCGATCGACGTCTCGTCGAAGTCCTTCGCGGCGAGGTGCCGGCGCACCTCGGCTTCCGTGCGGTCGCGCTTGCCGAGGTGGCGATACCCCGCGTCCAGCGCGCGCTGGCGCCGCGCTTGGGGGCCGAGGCCGTCAACGTCGCGCGGCGGCCCATCCGGGGCGAACTCGCTCGTCGTCGTCGCGGCGCGGCGCGGCAGCCGAGCCGAGCTCGCCGGCGCCGTCGCTCCGGCCGCGGGCGCGGACATCGCTGCTCTGCGCATCACAGGACACCGCAGGGCCGACCGCTCCGACCGCGCTAGGCGGCTTCGATGACGCCTGCGACCGCGGGCACCGGGACGACGACCTCGTTGTCGATCGGCGTCACGAGATCCTGGTTGATGCCGAGCGCGGCGTAGACCTTCGCCTCGATCTCGCGGGCGATCTCCTGGTGCGCGTCGAGGTAGCCCTTCGCGTTGTTGCGTCCCTGGCCCAGCCGCTCGTCGCCATAGGAGAAGAACGACCCCGACTTCGTGACGATGTTGTGCTCGATGCCAAGGTCCAGCAGGCAGCCCGACGTCGAGATCCCCTTGCCGAACTCGATGTCGAACTCGGCCTGGCGAAACGGCGCGGCGACCTTGTTCTTGACGACCTTCACGCGCACGCGGTTGCCGACCGCCTCGGTGCCGTCCTTGAGCGTCTCGATGCGGCGGATGTCCAGCCGCTGCGAGGCGTAGAACTTCAGCGCGCGACCGCCCGGCTGCGTCTCCGGCGAGCCGAACATGACGCCGATCTTCTCGCGGATCTGGTTCGTGAAGAGGCACAGCGTCTGCGTGCGGTTGAGGTTGCCCGCGAGCTTGCGCATCGCCTGGCTCATCATCCGCGCCTGCAGGCCGACGGTCTGGTCGCCCATCTGGCCCTCGAGCTCGGCGCGCGGCGTCAGCGCCGCGACGGAGTCGAGCGCGACGACGTCGACGGCACCCGAGCGCACGAGCATGTCGCAGACCTCGAGCGCCTGCTCGCCGTGGTCGGGCTGCGAGACGAGCAGCTCGTCGATGTCGACGCCGATCCGCTGCGCGTAGAGCGGGTCCATCGCATGCTCGGCGTCGATGAAGGCGCAGACGCCACCGAGCCGCTGGGCCTCCGCGAGGACGTGGTAGACGAGCGTCGTCTTGCCCGAGGACTCCGGGCCGAAGACCTCGACGATGCGCCCGCGCGGCATCCCGCCGATCCCGAGTGCGAGATCGAGCGACAGCGCGCCGGTCGGGATCGCGTTGACCTTGACCTGTGCGCCGGGGTCCCCCATACGCATGACCGTGCCCTTGCCGAACTCGCGCTCGATCTGCACGAGCGCGCCCTTGAGGGCTTCGTTGCGGGCCTTCGCGGCCTTGTCGGCGGCCTTGTCGGTGTCGGAGAGAGCCATGGGTACTCAGAAGCCTTTCTGCGCTCGGAAGAACAGCACACGGTACGGGCCGGATCGGACGGAATCGCCAGGCTAGAACGGCCGCCTGCAACGACTCAACACCGCTTTGTCACAACACTGCGCAGAGTCTCCGCCATGGGCCGGACAGAACGCGTGTTCGGGAGGACGACCGCCCCGGACGCGCCCGCGCGGGCATGGGTAAGCCGGCGATTCGCAGCCCTCAGGACGGCAGCACGGCGCTCGCCAGCAGCTCGTAGCGGGCGCCGCGACCACCGGTGTGCGAGCAGTACAGCCCCAGCGCCGGCGCGCCGAACGTCAGCGTCGGCGGTGCCTGCGGCGCCGCGAACGCCTTGGCGCTCACCACCGCGTCGCGCGAGAAGCGCCCGACCGTCACGTGCGGCCGGAACCCGCGCCGCTCGGGCACGAAGCCGACCGCACGAGTGAGCTCCGCCACGAGTGCCGCCTGAAGAAGGACGAGCCCGTGGCCCCCGTCGATCGCAACCGCCAGCACGGAGGGCTGGTGCAGCGGCAGCCACAGGGCACCGGCTGTCGACAGCGACTCGAGCGCCGACGTGCCGGCCAGCCGCTCGAGCAGTGCCGCGATCGCCGCGGACTCGTCGTCAGAACGCGAGCCGAGGAACGCCAGCGTCAGGTGCAGGTTCTCCGCGGGCACTCGTCGCAGCCCCGGCGGCGCGACGTGCGCGCACCACTCCGCGAGCGCCGAGCGCACCGTCGCCGGGAGGTCCAGCGCGACGAAGAGCCGTCGGCGCTTGCTCACTCCCCCGCGGCCTCGACGTCGCTCTCGCCGAGCAGCAGCCGCCGGACGAGGTGCATGCCGATCGTCGTCGAGCGGTCGCGGATGTCGACGCGGCCGCCGGGCAGCTTGACGCGGCGCTCAAGGCGCCTGCCGTCACGATGCGAGGCCGACAGCCAGACGAGCCCGACCGGTTTCTCCGAGCTCCCGCCGCCCGGGCCGGCGATGCCGGTGACCCCCACCCCCACGTCGGCATCCAGCGCGGCGCGCGCGCCGTCGGCGAGCGCCGCGGCGACCTCCTTCGAGACCGCGCCGCAGGCCGAGATGAGCCGCGCATCCACGCCCGCGAGCGCGACCTTGGCCTCGTCGGAGTACACGACGAGCCCCCCGCGCACGACCTCCGACGACCCTGGCAGATCGGTCAGCCGGCCCGCGAGGAGCCCGCCCGTGCAGGACTCGGCGACGGCGATCGTCTCCCCGGCGTCGCGCAGCAGTCCGAGCACCTGCTGATCGACCGTCGTCCCGTCGTCGGAGAACAGCGTGTCCGCGTGGCGCGAGCGCACGAGCACCGCCAGCCGCTCATAGACCTCGGCATCCGGCGGCTCGTAGCGCGTGACGACCTCGACCTCGCCGCGGCGCAGGCACGTCGTGACCTCAAGGCGCTCCAGCTCGATGCCCGCGTCAGCCGCGGCACGCAGCGTCGCCGCGATCTCCGACTCGGGCATCCCGAACAGCCGCAGCGTGGAGCGGCGGTACTCGACGGCGCCCGCAAGCGCGGCCCGCACCTGCGCCGTCCGCAGCGCGACAGACCACATCGGCTGCAGCTCGCGCGGCGGCCCGGGCAGCACGACGACCGTCGGCCCGTCGCCCGCGGCGGGCGTGACGACAAGCCCGGGCGCCGTCCCGACCGGCTCGAGGATCGCCGCCCCCGAGGGGATCACCGCCTGCTTGCGATTGGACGCGAGCACGGCCACCGGATCGAGGTCGGGCCAGCGCGCCATGAGCGGCCGCAGGATCTCCCCGATCCGCGCCTCCAGCGGTTCGTCGAGCACCATGTCGCGGCCGGCATAGCGACCCACGACCTCCGCGGTCAGGTCGTCGGCCGTCGGCCCGAGCCCGCCGCTCGTGACGATGAGCGCGCACCCCTCGCCGGCCAAGAAGCGCAGCGCCCGCAGGATCTCCTCCGGCCGGTCGCCGACGACGACGATCGCCGCCGTGTCCGCGCCGAGCTCGAGCAGCCGGTCCGACAGCCACGGGCCGTTGCGATCAAAGACACGGCCCGTCAGCACCTCGGTACCGGTGACGACGATCCCCGCGCGGACGCTCACGGCTTGCAGACGGGGCGCTTATCCGCCGACAGCGGCTGGCGGCCGCCGCGCGGCGTGATCTGCATGCCGATCGGGTCGGCCGACGGCGCGACGCTCCTCGAGCGACCGTTGATGAGCAGCCGCACGCCGTTGTTGCCGAGCGTCAGGCGAAAGCGCCGCGAGCGATACGTCGAGGTGCGCTGGCCGGCGTTCAGCGTCCGGCCGTCGACGAGCGTGCGATCGCCGGCCTTCAGGCAGACGTAGACCTGGCTCGTCGCGACGATCCGCAGCCGGACGGGCTGCGCGGCGGCGGCGGGCGGCGGCGGCGGGGTCGCGGCGGGCGTGGCGGTGGTTTGCGTCACCGGCGGCGTCGTGGCGGCCGGCGGCGGCTTGGGGTCGTCGTTGCCGAGCAGCCCGAGCGCCACGATGAGCCCGACGAAGATCATCAGGAGCACGACCCAGCGCGGCACGACGGGCCCTTGGCGACGGCGCTCGCGCCCCGGCGCGGCTGCGTTGATCGGCTGCAGCTCGACCTCGCTGAGCCGCTCGTGGCGCAGCTTGTACTCGTCGACGAGCAGCTTCGCGTCGAGGTCGAGCGCCTCGGCGTACGTTCGCAAGAAGCTCTTGACGTAGGTCGGGCCCGGCAGCAGGTCCCACTCCTCGTTCTCGAGCGCGCGCAGGTACTTCGCACGGATCTTCGTCCCCGCCTCGACCTCGGAGATGTCAATCCTCGCGCGCATGCGCGCCTCGCGCAGCGTGGCCCCGATGTCTGGCATCGGCCTTGAGGCTACTCGTGGACCGCGTCGGCCTCGGTGGGCTCGAGCAGCGCTTCGACGACGGCCGCGTCAGCCGAGCCCGCGCCACGCTCGCGCAGGTTCGCGATGAAGCGCTCGACGTCGCCCGCGCCGACGATGACCTGGCGCGGCTTGGAGCCCTCGTAGCCCGAGATGACGTTGCGGCGCTCGAGCATGTCGATGAGGCGTCCCGCGCGCGTGTAGCCAAGGCGCAGGCGCCGCTGGAGCATCGACGTGGAAGCCGTGCCCATCTCGACGACGAGCCTGATCGCGTCCTCGAGCAGCGCGTCCTCGTCGGGGCTGAAGCCGTCGTCACCGGCACCGGTCGGGTCGGTCGCATCCTCCGTCTGCACCTCGTCGAGGAGATCCTCGCGCAGCTCGGGCTCGCCCTGGCGGCGCCAGAACGTCGTCAGCGCCTCGATCTGCGGCTCGTCGATGTACGCGCCCTGGATGCGCTGCAGCCGCGACGTCCCGACCGGCGAGAACAGCATGTCGCCCTGGCCGAGCAGCGACTCCGCCCCGTTCGAGTCGAGGATCACGCGCGAGTCGGTCTGCGACGACACGCTGAAGGCGATCCGCGACGGGACGTTCGCCTTGATCATGCCCGTGATGACGTCCACGCGCGGAGACTGCGTCGCGAGCACGAGGTGGATGCCGACCGCTCGCGCCTTCTGCGCGAGCCGAATAATCGAGTCTTCCACGTCGGCCGGAGCGACCATCATGAGGTCGGCGAGCTCGTCGATGACGCAGAGGATGTACGGCAGCGGCGCGTCGCCGCGCTTCTCGCGCGAGCGGTTGAGCTCGACGAGCGAGCGCGTCTTGGCGAGCGACATGATCGAGTAGCGCTGCTCCATCTCGCGAACGAGGTTCTGCAGCGCGTTGGCCGCCATCCGCGGGCTCGTGATGACCGGCGTGAGCAGATGCGGGATCGACTCGTAGTGGTTGAGCTCGACCTGCTTGGGATCGATGAGGACGAGCCGCAGCTCGTGCGGCGTCGCGCGCAGGAGCAGGCTGGAGAGCATCGCGTTGACGCACGCGGACTTGCCCGCGCCGGTCGTGCCCGCGACCAGCAGGTGCGGCATCTTCGCGAGGTCCGCGCCGATCGCCTTGCCGGCGACGTCCTTGCCGAGCCAGATCGTCAGCGGCGACCAGCCGGCCGGCGCGTTCTGGAAGACGTCGCCGAGCTGGACGATGCGGCGGCGGGCGTTGGGCACCTCGACGCCGACGGCGGTCTTGCCGGGGACCGGCGCGAGGATGCGGATGTCGGTCGCCGCGAGCGCGTACGCGAGGTCGTCCTTGAGCTGGGCGACCTTGCTCATCTTGATGCCGGGCGCGAGGCGCAGCTCAAAGCGCGTGATGTGCGGTCCGGCGATCGTGTTGACGACCTTCGCGTCGACGCCGAAATGCCCGAGCGCCTCGATCAGCCGCGCGGCGGTCTTCTCCTGGCCGGCCGTGTCAGGGCGCGTCTGCTCGGCGGTCGAGCGCTTGAGCAGCGCGACGCTCGGCAGCTGCCATGCAAACTCGGGGTCGTCGGTGACCGATCCGCGCAGGCGACCCTGCGGCGTGAGGTCCTCGGCCGACGGCGCGCCGCGCGGGCGGGCGGGCTGCGCGCGGGTGACGTCCTCGCCGTCGAGCGGGGGCTCGGGTTCGGAATCGTCGACGAGCTCGGGGGTGTCGGGGTCGGGGTCGATCGGCAGCTCGAGCTGCGGGTCGCCGTCGTCGCCTGGCAGCGGCTCGCCGTAGATGTCGGGGTAGCGCGTCGCGCCCGACCAGAACCGGTCGTTGGCGGGTGCGCTGTCGCGCGCCGGCGCCTCGACGTGCGTCGCGGTGATGACGACCTCGCCGTCGGCGGGCTCGGGCGGGAGCACGGGCGCGGCGACGAACGCGGGCTCGTGCGCGGGCGGGTCCTCCTGCTCCGCCCGCTTGAGGCGACCGCGCTTGACGAGCGCGTCCTCGGGCGCGACCACCGGCGGTCGCCTCGCCGGAACCGCCCGGCCGAGCGCGCGGGTCGTGTCCGCGAGACCGGCGCCCGTCGCGCTCAGCGCGCCGGCGACGGACGCGCCCGTGAGCAGCAGCACGGCCGCCACGAAGAGGAAGACCGCGAGGATGTGCGCGCCGATCGTCGAGACGGCTGTGGCGACGACGTAGAGCAGGGCGTCGCCGACGATCCCGCCGCGCAGCTCGAAGAACGGCGCGTCCCAGTAGCCGTGGCGAACTCCCGGCGGGCCGATGCCGAACGTCCCCGCCGCGAGGGCGAGCGCGAGCGACAAGAACAGGCAGAGCGCTCCGGCACGCAACGGTCGCACGGCGGGCAGGACGGGACGCAGGACGAAGAGCGCGCCCGCCAAGGCGATCGCCACGGGCGCTCCAAGTGCCACCTCGCCGACGACGTACGCGAGGCCGTCGGTCGCGGCGTGCCCGACGGCACCGCCGTCGAAGCCGAAGTAGACGGGGAAGGCGAGGAAGATCCCGATCGCGACGAGCCCGAGCCCGATGATGTCGAGGTGGCGCTGCTCGAGCAGCGGGACCGTCATCGCGCTCACAGGCGTGCGCCGCGCGCGGGCGGGCGGTGTGGCTTTGCCCTTGGGCTTGGCCTTCGAGCGACTGGATGCGGGCTTGCGGGCAGCGGCCATGGTTGGCCCAACAGCTTTCGACGCGAGCAGCGTCCGATCCTGCCCACGGTCATGTCCGCATCCCGGCGGGTCCCGCGGCGCGAGGTCGCGCCGACGCCCAAGCGGCGTGCCGGGGACCCGCAGCCACCGCGGTGTGCGATCACCGGGGCAATTATGGAAAACGTCAACCCCGGAAGCGCTGCAGTGATTCGCGGGCTCGCGTATGGTTGCGACCGCGATGGCATCCACGCCTACTAGCAGCACCGTCACCAACGACCGGCCGTCGCCTACGGCTCCCAGCGCCTTCGTGTCGTATGCACACGGAACCGAGTCGTGGAACGCGACCGTGCTCGACTTCGCCATCGCGCTGCGAACAGTCGCCGGGATCGACGCCGATCTCGACCAATGGCACTTCACCGGCGGCAACGACTGGACGACGTACGGCCCCAACGCCATCGAGACGAGCAACTTCATCCTGATCGCGGTCAGCCCGACCTACAAGCTGGCGTGGTCAGGCAATCACCCACCCGGCCATAACGACGGGGTCGCCAGCGAGGCCGCGGCCATCAAGGCGATCCGCATGGAGAATCACCATGACTTCACGCAGCGAGTGAAGGTCGTGCTGCTGCGAGGTGCCGACAAGGCGAGCATCCCTCGCGACTTGCTCGGCATGCTCGAGTACTTTGAGGTGAAGTCGTTCGACACACAGGGTCTCGACAGCCTCGTGCGTTCGATCCTCAAACAGCCCGGGCGCCTCAAGCCCCCGCTCGCCCCGCTTGCCGCGCTGCCGCCGCACAGTCTCCACCACGTAGCGGGCCCACCCGACGACGCCCGGGTCAGGCGACTACGTGAGATGGTCGCCGACCTTCATTCCCTGCGGGCCAGTGACGACCACGAGCGGTTCGACCGCGCGATCGGGGACATCGAGTCAGCGATCGGCGCCCTCGCTGGCGATCTGGCCGACCCCGCTCCGGACGAGCACTCAGCCGCTGACGGGCCGGTCGACGCAGCGCCGCACGGCGGCGTCGACGAGTCGCCTGAGCCGTCACCCGCGCCTGCAAGGGCAGACGACAACCGCGCGCTCGCCGACTCGGTGGCTGCTCGCTTGGAGGAGCTCGATCTGCAGCTTGTCTGGACGGAAGGCGATGCCGCGCGGGAGCGGCTGACCAGCGAGCGCGCTGCCGTCAAGGCCTCGCTGGAGGCCGTCGAGCGCGCGCTGCCGGACGGCGCGGCCCGCCAGCGCATGGTCGGCAACTACCTCGACGCGCAACTGTACTTCTCCGCCGGCGCCTATCACGCCGCGAACCGCCGCCTGAACGCGGTTCTCGACCGACTCGGCGACCCGGACTCCGATCCGGAGAGCTCGGACCTCGAACAATGCCTGCGCATGCTCACAACCAGGATGTTGTCGATCAGCGACGACATGCGCACGCAGCGTTACGCCGCGGACACCGATGCGCGGCACCCCCTGCCGCCGGACCTGAACCTGGAAACGGACCGCGTTCAGGGCGTGAACGAGTTCTACGAGGTTGCCCGCGGCGCGATGCACGACGCCAAAGGAGCGCTGGTGAAGGTCCGGACGGCGATCCTGCGCGGACGCGAGGACGAACATGCGGCTGGCTTGTACGCGCGCTTTACCGCCCAGCAGGAGAACGCCCGGGGTCCGCTGGGGCTTCCCGCCCCGAGTACGCGGGGTGGCGGTGGGGCGAGTCCATACGTACTGGCGAACGCCGCGCTAGACGACGCGACGGACCGCGTGGCAGCCGACGTGCTGGTCGCACTCGCGAAGGCCCATCTCGAGATCCATCTCGTCGAATACCGGCGGTCGGGCACGGTCGGCGAAATCCTCCGTCGAGACGAGGACGACATCAACAAGGACAAGTCGCACCTGCGCGGCTCGATAGCGCTCAACAGCTTCGCGCTCGCCATCACCGAAACGCTACCGTGGATCTTCGCCGCCGACGCGACCGAGCGCAGAGCGATTCAAGGCCACGAGGAGACCGCCCGCCGCGATCTCGAGCCCGTCCGCGCGATGTGGCCCGCCCGCCAAGTCACGCTGCTCGCGCTGTATCGTCGCTCGCACGGGTTCCGGCTGCTTGGCGATCACGAGCGTGCCTACGACGATCTTCGCAAGCTGCAGCGGATAGGGCGACTCTCGCGCCTGGCGCACCCGGACAACGCGCGGCTGACGGGGTGGGTGGACACGCTTGAGGCACTAGCGGAATACCGCATCGGTGAGCTGTACCGCGCCGACCACGATTACATGCAGGCGCTCGTGCACCTCTGCCGCAGCCACGACTCCGTGCACAGCCTCGAAGGTCGACCCGGATCGACGATCGCCCGGGAACTCGGTCACCTGCAGATCAAGCTGAGCCTCGGCAAGGGCAAGGCGTTCTTCGAGATCGGCGCGATGAAACGGTCGCTGAAGTGGCACATGACGGCCTGGCGCTGGCTGCTGCGCCTCGACTCGTCCACCGCGGACGGTCTCGCGCATCGGCTCGAAGCCGCCGAGCATGAGCTCGACAGCGTCAAGCATGATCCCGTGCTCTGGAAGCCTGCGGTCCAGCGCGTCGTAGGCCCCGTGCTCCAGGAGATGTGCGACCACGACCTCGATGCCGAGCATGCCGCCCTGGAGGCCGACATCCTCGTCCGGATCAGCCACCTGCTCACGGCGATCCGGCTAGAGGAGGAAGGCCGCCATCAGCTGCCCAGCGCCGATAGCTCTGCCCGGCGCTGCATCGCACGTGCCGCGGAGCTCGACGGGCGCAACCTCCTCGTCCAGACGGGAGTGCTGCGCTCCGAGATGCATGCGGACCCCGCCATCCCTAGCCGCGTGGCGCAGGATCCGCTGACGTGCTGGCCATCCGGCGCATCCGATGTCGACCAGATGATCCGCGTGGCCGAGCATCTCATGCTCGAGCGCCTCCACGCCGCGCGAGGCGGCCGCGCGACGGGCCACATCGGGGTCGCACGTTCTCTGATGGGTCACTTCATGACGCACACCGACAGCATCAATCTCCGCGGGGCGATCTTGCACCGGTACCTCATGCGACAACGCGCGGAGGAGCGCGGACGCTGGTACGACGGCGCGGATCCCGAGCACAAGCACGGCAAACGGGAACCGGGCGCCGGCGCGTCCTTGCCGTACCTGGAGTTCGTGTGCCTTCGCAGGTTCGGCTCGTTCACGCCGTTCATGCCCCGGCCAGCTGCGGTCTCGGCCGTCGGCGGCGGCTACTTGGTGCGCGTCGTGCGCCCGCCCGCCGACGACCGCCGTGGGCGCCCCAGCATCTTCAACATCGTCGTCGATCCCGGTGAAGGCGCGGTCAACAACCTCTACGCGATGGGCCTCTCGATCTCGGACATCGACATGGTCATGGCGACACACGACCACCCCGAGCACCTCGCCGCACTCGACGCCATCTTGTCGCTGCGCGACGAGTTTCAGCGGCGCAAGCGCGCGAAGCGCACCGACGCAGCGCCTACCGCCCGACGCCCGGCGTCCAAGCAGCGGCTGTTGATCCTCGGCAACCGCAGCGTCGTCAATCGCTACAGCTTCCTCAACGGAGACGGCCATCACCTCGTGCAGCACATCGCCGATGCGTCGGAGCTCGTCGCCGGTCTGGTCCCCGAGGGCCTGTCGATCGAGCAGCTGAAGACGCGCCATCAAGACCTCGGCGGTCATCACGCCAGCGGCTTCATCCTCAGCCTCGCAACCCGCACGCGGGAGGGCAGCGAGGCAAGCTTGCGTATCGCGTTTATGGCCGACACCGCCATCGAGGGCCTGCACGAGGATCAAGACCGGCGCAGCCGGATCGATGACGCGTGGGGTCGAGCCTTGCAGAGCGACGTTCTCGTGGCTCATGTCAGCGACGTCCCGATCGGCGAGTTGCGCAAGCTCGCCCAGCTCCCGCCGCCCAGGGGCGTCAACGCTGCCCTGGACGCGTTCGACAAGGGCGTTCGCAAGCTCGCAAGAGAGCGCTCCGCTGAGGCCAGCCAGATCATGCACGCCCTGTCGCTGGTCTCGCCGGATCTCGGGGCCGAGCCCGTCTCGCTGATGGAGGCGGGTACGATCGACGGCGTCGACCAGCTCTATCTCAGTGGCCTGCTCGAGGTGTGCCAGCGCATGCACGACGCGAATCCGACGTTGGGGCGGGGACCGCGAATCCTCATCGTGGGCGAGCTCAGGGAACAGCTCGGGTCCTTCCGCGGGACGATCGCGCGCGAGATCAACCGCCAGGTGCTCAAGCTCGACGACGCGCTCGCCCACGAGACCTGGCCGCCCGTGATGGCGCTCACCGCCGATATCGGCCTGCGGATCAGGGTGACCGCGGCGACCGTGGAGGGCGAGGCGTGCGCCACCAACGCCGTGCTTTGCTCGACGTGCTCGTACAACAACGACCGCCTGGACATGGAGCGTTTCCACGCGCCACAGAAGATTCGGGAGGTGTGCATCAAGGGCGATCACGAGGCGATGTACTGGAACTGCGACCTTCACGACCCGGGAACGCGTCAGCGGCCCAAGTTCGTCGAGCAGATGGGCGGCTACAACCCGTTCGCCGCGGGCGGCCGCTATCACGGCTGAGACGTGGCCCCGCCACGTCGCGGGGACGGTGGCGAGCCGGCCGGCGGCGGCCGGGACGGAGCGCAGGATCTCGATCGGGCCGGTTTTCGGGTGGACGGCGGCGTGCACGCCGTGGCCGTCTGCTCCCCGTACCTGACCTCCCGTGCGCTGGCGCCGGCGCCGTGTTCGCGTTTCGCACCTGCCCCATGGACGACGAGCCCGGAGCCTGGCTCGCGCAGAGCATGCGCGACGAGATCGCCGCGATCTACGACGGCCTCGTGCTCGACGGACCGGACATGCCGAAGGCCGGCCCGGCCGAGCTCGCCCCGCCGCACGGGACCTTCGTCGTCGGCTTCGACGGCGAGGTCCCGGTCTGTTGCGGCGGCCTCAAGCGCCTGCCCGACGGCGCGTGCGAGATCAAGAAGATGTTCGTCGTCGCCGAGGCCCGCGGGCGCGGCGTCGCGCGCGCCCTGCTCGTCGAGCTCGAGCGCCGCGCCCGCGAGCTCGGCTACGCGATCGCACGACTGGACACGGGCCCGAAGCAGACCCGCGCCCAGCGCATGTACGAGCGCGCCGGCTACGCGCCAGATCACTACGAACGCCAAAAACGCCGTCGCGCCGTTCTTCGGCGCGACGGTGCTCTGCTACGAGTCCGGGATCGGTTTCGACCTCGAGGGGAATGAGGTACGGCTTTCGCTCCGCCAACGCCGCGCTCGCTCTGATCCATCTGACCTGCGGCCCGATCACACTGACGCTCCCGCACGAGTAGACCACATGACTTCACCTACGATCACCCCCGGAGAGCCCGTTTTTTTCGCCCCTCACAGGCGGCGAGCGGACCCCTCAGGCGATCGGTTACCGATGCGACCCAACATCGGCATCTTCCAGATGCGCGCGTGCTCGTGAGACCAAGCCGACCACGCTGGAGCGGCCGACACTAGACGAGCCAACGGACGCCGGGGTGGCATCCCGGCGGACGCCGCGTCACGCCGCGCCGGGACTGCAGCGCGTGGCCGCTGCGCGTCCTCGTCGTGGACGTGAGCTCGCCCGCTGTCATGTCCCCCGTGCGACCGCGTGCACGCGGCATCGTCGCGGTCTCGACCGGCGTATTAAGCCCGACTTGAGGGTTGGGCCTAACCTCCAGGGAGTCATGCTGGACCGCCCCCCACGCGTGCTCGTCGTCGAAGACGATCACGAGATCGCCCAAGTGCTGCTGCGATCGTTGCGGATGGAGGGCTACGAGGCGCGCGCGAGCTACGACGGCGAGGCCGCGATCGGCGACGCGCGCGAGTTCACCCCCGACCTCGTCATCCTCGACCTCGGCTTGCCCAAGCTCGACGGCATCGAGGTCGCGCGGCTGCTGCGCTCCGACGGTGACGTGCCGATCCTCATGCTCACCGCGCGCGACGCCGTCGAGTCGCGCGTCGAGGGCCTCGACGCCGGCGCCGACGACTACCTCGTCAAGCCGTTCGAGCGCCAGGAGCTGCTCGCCCGCCTGCGCGCGCTGCTGCGCCGCCGGCCTCCGCGCGGGAGCGCGTCGCTCGTCGTCGGCGACCTGCAGCTCAACCCGGACACGCACGAGGTGCGCCGCGAAGGGCGCACGATCGACCTCACCCAGCGCGAGTTCGAGCTGCTGGAATACCTCATGCGCAACGAGCGCATCGTCGTCCCGCGCCAGCGCCTCCTCGAGGAGGTCTGGGGGTACGACCCTTTCGCGACGACCAACACGATCGAAGTCTTCGTATCCAACCTCAGACGGAAGCTGGAAGCCGGCGATGAGCCTCGCCTCCTCCACACGATCCGCGGCGCAGGCTACGTTCTCCGCGCCTAGGCAGATGCAGATCCGCTGGCGGCTCGCCGGCGGCTCCGCTCTCCTGACGCTGGTGATCCTGTGCGGCTTCGCGGGCGCCGTCGGCGGCCTGACCTCGATCCGCCTGCACGGCGATTTCGAGGGCGAGGTCGAGCGGGCCGCGCGCGTCTTCGCCGAGACCGCCGTCTACACGGGCATCGAGCCCGACCAGCGCACAGGCCGCTACATCCTCAGCGACCTGCATCCCTCGCTCGATGAGTTCACGCCGGGGACGGGCGCGATCATCCGCATCGTCACGGCGCAGGGCGTCGAGCTCAACACCACCCGCGGGCGCCACGACTTCGGGCCGCCGCGCGTCGGGTCAAGCCAGATCGACGGCTACCGCGTCGAGACGCGCGCGCTGCCCCGCCGGCTGTCGGACCTCGGCCTCCTCAAGAGCTTCTACGTCCAGTACGCGCGGCCGACCAAGCCCGTCGAGGAGACCGTCGGGCGCTTGCGGCTGTTTCTCATCATCGGCGTGCTCGGCGGCGCCGGGCTCGCGCTGCTGGCCGGGCTCATGGTCGCGCGCCGCGCGATGGCCCCGATCGCGGCGCTGACGGCGACCGCGCGCAAGATCGAGCGCACGCGCGACCCGGGCCAGCGCCTGCCGGACATCGAGGCCGACGACGAGGTCGCCGAGCTCGCCCGCACGCTCGACGACATGCTCCACGCTTTGGACGCGTCGCGTGCCGAGACGGAGGGCGCTCTGGCCCGCCAGCGCGAGTTCGTCGCCGATGCGTCGCACGAGCTGCGCACGCCGCTGACGAGCGTGCTCGCCAACCTCGAGCTGCTCGCCGACAGCCTCGACGGCGACCAGCAGGACGCCGCGCACTCGGCGCTGCGCTCGTCGCGGCGCATGCGTCGCCTCGTCGCCGACCTGCTGCTGCTCGCGCGCCATGACGCCGCGCGCCAGGCGCCGCACACGCCGACCGACGTCGGCCAGGTCGTCGTCGAGGCGGCGGCCGAGCTCGGCGTCATCGCCGACGGCCACGAGCTCTCGATCGACGCCAACCGCGCGATCGTGGACGGCGCGCGCGACGAGCTGCACCGCTTGACGCTCAACCTCATGGAGAACGCGATCCGCCACACGCCGCGCGGGACGCAGGTCCGCGCGAGCGTCGAGCGCGTCGACGGCAGCGTCCGGCTCACCGTCGAGGACGACGGCCCGGGCATCCCCGAGGACCTCCGCGGCCGCATCTTCGAGCGCTTCGTCCGCGGCGCCGGCGATCGCGGCGGCTCGTCGGGCCTCGGCCTGTCGATCGTCCACGCCGTCGCCCAGTCGCACGGCGGCAGCGTCACGTTCCAGTCGCCCACGACCAACGGCGCCGGGCGGCGCAAGTGCGGCACGCGCTTCGAGGTCACGCTGCCGCTGTCGGCGACGGCCGAGCGCAACGAGGCGCCCGCGCTGAGCCCGGACGAGCCGGTCCGCGCGACCTGACGCCGCGCGGTCGCTCAGCGGTCGCAGTCCACCGCCACTGCGAGAGCGGCGCACACCTCGACCATCCGGTCGTGGCGAAGCATGCCCAGCCGCTCGACGAGCAGGGCGACCGACACGATCTCGACCGAGTCGAGGTTGACCACCGTTTCAAGCGGCACCGGGTCGGCCTCCGGCACGAGCCCCACCTCGCTCGGCGAGCCGCGCACCGTCGTGGTGCACGGGGCCACGAGCGCACGCCGCAGACGCACCCCGGGACATCGGGCCGGAGTCTGGCCGCGACGCGACGTCAGACTTCGACGACGACCGGCAGCACCATCGGGCGGCGCTTGAGCTTCTCGTAGACGAACGCGGCGAGGTCGTCGTGGAGGATCTGCTGGAGGAGGTCGATCTCGCGGATGTCCTCCTTGGCGGCGCGCGCCAGCGAGCGGTCGACCGTGTCGCGCAGCTGGTCGATGAGCTTGTCGGCCTCGTCGACGAACGGCACGCCGCGGAAGATGACCTCGGGCTCGGCGACCGACGAGCCGTCCTGCTCGGAGATGGTCGCGACGACGACGAAGATGCCGTCCGCCGAGAGCATCCGGCGGTCGCGCAGCGCGACGTCGGTGACGTCGCCGATGTCGACGCCGTCGACGAAGATCATCCCCGACTGCTCCTTGGACCCCCAGCGCGCGCCCTTGGCGTCGAGCTCGAGCGGTAGGCCGTTCTCGCCCTTGAAGATGTTCTCCGGCGCGATGCCGACGGACTCGGCGAGCTGCGCGTGCAGGTGGATGCGCTTGAAGTCGCCGTGAAACGGCATGACGTACTTCGGCCGGGTCAGGTTGAGCATGAGCTTGATCTCCTCCTGATAGCCGTGGCCGGAGGCGTGGATCGGGGCGTCCTTCGTCGTGATGACGTCGCAGCCGATGTGGTACAGGCGGTCGATCGTCTCGTTGACGGCGCGCTCGTTGCCGGGAATCGGGGTCGCCGAGAAGACGACGGTGTCGCCGGCGTGCAGCTCGACCTGAGGGTGGTCGCGGTGCGCCATCCGCCGCAGCGCGCTCAGCGGCTCGCCCTGGGAGCCGGTCGAGATGATCACGATCTGCTCGTCTGCGAACTGCGTCAGCTCGCGCGGGCCGATGATGATCCCCTCGGGCACCTTGATGTGCCCGAGCGAGCGGCCGATGTTCGTGTTCTTGCGCATCGAGCGCCCGACGAGGCAGACCTTGCGCCCGAGCGCCGCGGCGGCATCGACGCACTGCTGCACGCGGTGGATGTTCGACGCGAACGACGTCACGACGATGCGGCCCTTGGCGCGGCTGAAGACGTTGAGGAGGTTCGGCCCCGCGACCTTCTCCGACGGCGCGAAGCCCGGCCGGTCGCAGTTGGTCGAGTCGCCGCAGAGCAAGAGCAGGCCCTCGCGGCCCAGCTCGGCGAGGCGCGTCACGTCGGCCGGTTTGCCGTCGACCGGCGTCTGGTCGAACTTGTAGTCGCCCGTGACGAGGATCGTGCCGAGGTCGGTCGTCAGGGCGACGGCGCTCGCGTCCGGGATCGAGTGCGTCATGTGGATGAGCTCGACGTCGAACGGGCCGGCCTCGATGACCTCGCCGTCCTTGACGTCGATGACCTCGACGTCCTTGGAGAGCTTGTGCTCGTCGAGCTTGGAGCGCGCCATCGCCATCGTCAGGGCGCCGCCGTAGACGGGCGGCGCGTCGTGCACGCCGAGCTCGCGCAGCAGGAAGGGCAGGCAGCCGAGGTGGTCCTCGTGACCGTGCGTGATGACGATCGCCTCGATGTCCGAGACACGGCCGCGCAGGTAAGCGAAGTCGGGCAGGACGAGGTCGATCCCCATCATCTCCGCGGTCGGGAAGCGCAGGCCGGCGTCGACCAGCACGATGCGGCCGTCGATCTCGACGACGGTCATGTTCTTGCCGATCTCCCCGAGCCCGCCGAGGGGAAGGACGCGTAGCCGGCCGCTCAAGCTGTGGCTCCGACGAGCAACCCGCGGTCGGAGAGCATCGCGCGGATCGTCGCCGTCTCGTGCTCGTCGGCCTCGACGTAGGGCAGCCGTGGCTTGCCTACACCGTGTCCGAGGAGGTTCAGCGCGGCCTTGTTCGAAACCGCGGCGGGTGCCACGGCCAACGCCTCGAAGACCGGGAGGAGGCTGTTGTGAATCGCGGCGCGCTCGGCGGGCTCGTCGACCATCCGGCGCATCTCCGAGCCGACGACATGGCTCGCCGTGAGGATGCCGCCGGGGCCGCCGAGATCGAGTACGCGCGCGAGGATCTCGTCGTTGCCGGCGTACAGGTCGAGGCCGTCGACCGGCGCGAGGTTGTCGTTGTTCGCCTGCTTGACCGCCTCGATGTGGTCGAGCTGGGCGAGCTCTGAGAGCAGGTCGTTGGGCATGTCCGAGCCCGTGCGCTGCGGGATGTTGTAGAGCACGATCGGCCGGTCGGCCGCGCGGGTGACCTCGCCGTAGTGCGCGAGGATGCCGCGGCGGTTGGGCCGGTTGTAGTACGGGTTGACGGACAGCAGCGCGTCGACGCCGATCTCGCAGGCGGCCGCTGTCAGCTTGACGGCGTGGCGCGTGTCGTTGGAGCCGACGCCCGCGACGATCGTCGCGCCCTCCGGCCGCTCGGCGACGGCGAGCGCGATGACGCCGAGATGCTCCTCGTCGGTCAGCGTCGATGCCTCGCCAGTCGTCCCGCACACGACGAAGCCATCCGAGCCGTTGGCGTGCAGATAGCCCATCAGGCTGACGAACGCACGCTCGTCGACGGCCCCGTCGTCGGCGAACGGAGTCACGATGGCGGTGAGGATGGCTCCGAGACCCGGCATACGACAGCCAGTATCGCAGCACCGGTCCCGGTCACGGTGTTGAGCGACCCGGCAGAGGGGTGGAGTGTTCTGCACCCCCCAGCGGAGCGCAGAACACTCCACCCCCGGCTTCGCGCCGGCGCCCTGCGTCAACTCTGCGCAGATGCGCAATGCCTTCTGACCCGCCTGCCAGACTGGCCCGCGTGTCCGATGCCGAGCACGAACCGCCCCCTCGCGACACCTCGGCGGTCGAGCTGACCGCGGAGGTCGCGGGCGTCCGCTGGTCGGTCCCCGATGGCGACTTCGCCGTCATCGACGCGGTGTCCGAAGAGGGTGACGACGTCGTCCTCGTCGGCCCGCTCGGTCACGTCCACGAGGGTGAGACGATCGCGGTCGGCGGCGGCTGGCGGCGCCACGAGCGCCATGGCTGGCAGTTCCAGGCGACCCGCGTCCGCGTCCAAGAGCCAGTCGGCAAGCACGCGGTCCGCGCGTACCTCGAGAGCATCAAGCACGTCGGGCCGGTCGCGGCGATCAGGCTCGTCGACCGCTTCGGCGCCGACGAAGTGCTCGCAGCGATCGATCGCGACCCCGAGGCCGTGCTGCGGACCGTGCCCGGCATCGGCCCGCGACGCGTCGGCGCGGCCGTCGCCTCGTGGCGCGATCAGCGCGAGCTGCGCGAGCTGCGCCTGTTCCTCGACACGCACGGCGTCGACGCCGCGTCGGCCGGCCGCATCGCCCGCCACTTCGGCGCCGGCTCGATCGACCGCCTCCAGCGCGAGCCCTACGCGATCTGCGAGCTCGACGGCATCGGCTTCGCGACCGCCGACGCGCTCGCCCGCGCGCTCGACACGCCGCTCGACGCGCCCGGCCGGCTCGCCGCCGGCGTCCTGCACGCGCTGCACCTCGCCGAGACCGAGGGCCACTGCCATCTCCCCCGCGCCGAGCTCGAGGAGCGCGCGCGGCGCCTGCTCGGCGGCAGCGACGTCCGCGACGTGATCGACGAGCTCGAGGGGCGCGGCAAGGTCATCGTCGACGGCGAGCGCGTGGCGGACGCGCGCCTACACGCGATCGAGGAGCGCCTGGCGCGCCATGTCCGCGCGCTGCTTCAGTCCGAGCCCGCGCTGCGCTTGCGGCGCGTGACCCGGCCGGAGGTCGGCAAGTTCGTCCCGTCCGACGACCAGTGGCGAGGAGTGAAGCAGGCGCTCGAGCACCGGCTGTCGATCCTCACGGGCGGGCCGGGCACGGGCAAGAGCGCGACGATGCGCGCTCTGGTGGACCTCGTCAAGGCGCGCAGCGGCACCGCTCGGCTGTGCGCGCCGACGGGCAAGGCCGCGCGCCGGCTGAGCGAGCTCACCGGCGCCGAAGCGACGACGATCCACCGCCTGCTCGAGTGGATCCCCGGCGAGGGCTTCGGCCGCGACGCCGACGACCCGATCGAGGGCTGCGACGTGCTCATCGTCGACGAGGCCTCGATGTTGTCGGTGCAGCTCGCCGAGGCGCTGCTCGGAGCCGTCGGGCCGCGCACGCACGTCGTGCTCGTCGGCGACGTCGACCAGCTCGCGCCCGTCGGGCCAGGTCGCGTGCTCGAGGACCTGCTGGACGCCGGCACCGTGCCCGCGGTGCGCCTGACCGAGATCTTCCGCCAGGCCGCCCGCTCGATGATCGTCCGCGCCGCGCACGCGATCAACGGTGGCGAGCTGCCGGACGGCGCGGCCGGCGCGGACGACGTGCGCGACTTCTTCTTCATCGAGCGCGACGGGCCGCAGGCGATCTTCGCCGAGGTGTGCGAGCTGGCGGCGGCGCGGCTGCCGGCGCACTACGGCCTGGATCCGGCGGCCGACGTCCAGGTCCTCGCGCCGATGCACAAGGGACCGCTGGGGATCGACGCGCTCAACGCCGAGCTGCGAGCGCGGCTGAACCCCGGCGGGGCGGTCATCGCCGGCAGTGGGCTCCGCATCGGCGACAAGGTCATGCAGACGCGCAACTCCTACGAGCACGACCTCTTCAACGGCGAGCGGGGCGTGCTGCTGCACCACGACGACCAGCGCGAGCGCGTGCTGTTCGGCGGCGAGGACGGGCGGCGCATCTCGCTGCCGACCGATGCGCTCGACACGCTGCGCCTCGCCTATGCCGCGACGGTCCACAAGGCGCAGGGCTCACAGGCGCGCGCGATCGTCGTGCCGGTCTTCCGCGGCCACCAGATCATGCTCACGCGCAACCTCGTCTACACGGCGGTGACGCGGGCGCAGGAGGTCTGCGTCGTGGTCGGGGAGCGCGCCGCGCTGGCGTTCGCGGTGGGCCGGACAGACGCGCGGCGGCGGTACACGCGCCTGGCCGAGCTCGTCGCGGCGTGACGAGACCGTCGCGTGACCGCGCGCTCAGCCGCCGGCGAGCGCGCCGGCGTAGACCTGCCAGGCCAGCACGCTCTTGGAGACCAGGCTGAGGATGAGGTACACGCGCTCGGCGAAGACGGGGTCCGCCCAGCGCCCGCGGCCGCGGTACTGCAGCCACATGTTGATCGCGAACGCGTTGAACAGCGCGAACAGCGAGATGAAGATCGCGACGACGAACCCGGGGACACCGTCGCCCTCCGTCGCAGCGACGACGAGCTGTGCCGTGATCGCGATCCACGGCACGGCGCCGATGACGCACCCGTAGACGAAGGGACGCCAGTCGCGCTCGGCGCGGCCGGCGTTGACCTGCTCCTGCACGAGCCCGAAGAAGATCATCGCCGCGTTGGCCCCGAACAGCGCGATCAGCGCCACGAGCTCGCTGACGCCGGAGAGCATCGCGATCAGCACGATCATGAGCGATGCGCTGACTGCGTACTCCCACCAGCGCGCCGGGTTGACCCCGCGGGCGACGTTGGCCTCGTACCAGCGCCGCAGCCGCCCGCCCGTGAGCGCGAGGTGATCCACCGCGGCCAGCAGCAGGAAGGCGGCGACGAGCCAGTCGATCCGCAGGCTGCCGACGCTCGCGGCGCCGTACTCGCCGGCGCCCGGCGGCCCGCTCAGAAACGATCCCGTCACGGGGAGCGACACGGCGGTCGCGACGGCGACCAGGACGAGCGCCTGCAGTGCGTGCAGCGAGCCGACGACGATGTTCAGCCGGCGCAATCGGGCCGCCGCCGCTTCAGCGAGCGGGGCCGACACGGAATCGGTCATTTGGGCACGGTACCCGAACCCCGGCGCGCGGCGCCACCCGCCTCCCGGGCGTCAAGGAAGATCGACATCGTCCGCGTCGCGGAGGCTCGCGATCCCGTGACGCTCCTCCTCGTACCGCGCCCGGCGGTGTCGCGCGCGGTGCTGCGGGCCGCGCGGGCGGTCGCGGCGCGCGAGCGGCGGGTCGCGCCCGCGCTCGCGCCGCGGTCGCGGCGGGACGTCAGGTCAGGCGGCGGAACCCGAGCGCGCCCGAGGGGCACGCCTTGACCGTCGCCTCGACCTCGTCGGCCGGGGCGCCGGAGGGATCGATCCAGGGATCGCGGTTGACGTCGAAGACCGTCGGGAGCGTCTTGACGCAGTTGCCCGCGTGGATGCAGATGTCGGTGTCATAGGTGACCTCGATGTCGTCGTTGCTGTATTCCGGCACGTCGTACCTCCTGCGCGGGGTCGGTGGTCAAGCGCGAAGGCTACGCGGGCCGCGGTCGGCGATGCGTCGCTTCCCCGGCGACGTCGCGGGCCGCGGCCCGCTCGCCGCCGCCGGCACGCCCGCCCGCGGCGGCGCCCCCGCGGGCACCGCCCGGCCGCCCGCGCGGGCGCGATTCAGCCCCCGTCGCGGCGCTCGCGCCAGCGCCGCCCGGGATCGACGAGCGCGCGGTCGTCGTCCTTCAGCGCATCGGTGAAGCGGTGGTCGACGCGCGGCGCGCCGAAGCGCTCGTCCTCCCACAGCGTGATGACCAGCAGCTCGCGCCCGGCGCGGTCGTGGCGGCAGACGAAGATCACGTTGCGGTCGACGAGGTCGCGGATGTAGACCGATCCGCGCGCCGCCGTCGCGCTGGCGCCGGGCGGCGGCGTCTCGCTCACCCGCCCCGCCCCCCACGCCTCGCTCACGCGCCCCGCGATCTCCGGCTTGACGTCAAACCCGCCGAGCCGCGAGCCGACGCGCTGGCGAAACCGCTCGGCGGCATGGTCGGTGACGGCGACCGTCACGCCCTGCGTCATGGGACATCTACGGACATCGCGCTTCGATCATCGCAGCGGAGCCGCGTGGTCGAGTTCGAGGTCCCGTCGGTCGTCTCCCGGTCGCGATCCGCTCCGGGTCAGAACAGCAGGTGCTCGAGCCCGATCACCGGGGACTCGGTGAGGTCGGGCACGCGCCGCACGGCGAGCAGGACGCCCGGCATGAACGACGCGCGGTCGATCGAGTCGTGGCGGATCGTCAGCGTCTGGCCGAGGTCGCCGAGGATGACCTCCTGCGACGCGACGAGGCCGGGCAGCCGGACCGAGTGGATCGGGATGTCGCCTCCCATGAGCTCGGCCGTCCGAGCCGCGGTGCCCGAGGGCTTGTCCAGCTTGCCGTCGTGGTGAAGCTCGACGATCTCCGCTTTCGCCATGTGCTTCGAGGCCTCGGCGGCGAAACGCATCATGAGCACCGCGCCGATCGCGAAGTTCGGCCCGAAGAACACGTTGGCGCCGCGCGCCGCGTACAAGGGCTTGATGTCGAAGCCCGACGTCCCGATGACGACGTGCACCCCCGCCGCGACGCACTCGAGGGCGTTCGCCAAAGCCGTGTCGGGGCGCGTGAAGTCGACCACGACGTCGGCGTCGCCGAGCACGTCGGCCAGTGAGGTCCCGAGCGCCGGATCGGCACGCCCCGTCAGCTCCATGTCCTCGGCGCCCTCGACGGCGGCGCACACCGATTGGCCCATCCGCCCCGCGGCGCCCGCCACCGCGACGCGCAGCACGCTCACGCCGAGACCCTCGTCGCCGCCCCAGACACGAGCGGCTCGATCGCGCTGCGAAAGACGTCCTCGTCGGTCCCGACGCCCGCCGCGCTCAAGCGCTCGGGCGCGAGCAGCTCCTCGGTCAGCGCGGCGAGGTCGTCGAGCGTGACGGCCTCGACGCGGTCGACCGCTTCGTCGAGCGTCAGCAGCGGCAGGTCGCTGAGCACGGCGTTGCCGAGCCGGTTCATCCGCGCCGCCGTCGACTCGAGCGAGAGGACCATGCGACCCTTGACGTTCTGCTTGGAGCGCTCGAGCTCGTCCGCGGTGAAGCCTTCGCGGCGCACCAGCGCGAGCTCGTCCGCGACGATATGCAGGGCCGGAGCGACATTGTCGGGCCGGGTGCCGAGGTACACGCCGATCTGCCCGGTATGGGCGAAGAGCGACTGAAACGAGAAGACGTTGTACGCGAGGCCGCGCCGCTCGCGGACCTCCTGAAACAGCCGCGAGGACGACGTCCCGCCGAGGATGTTGTCGAGCACGCGCAGCGCGAAGCGGCGCTCGTCGTCGCGCGCGAGGCCCGGCGCGCCCAGCGTGAGGTGATACTGCTCGGTGTCCTTGCGCAGGAAGCGAACCTGCGGGTCGAGCTGCGCGGCTACCGGCGGCGGTGCCGCCCGCGACGCGCCGGCGGCGACCTCGATCGCCCGCGCGAGCTCGACGACCGCCTCGTGCTCGAGCGACCCCGCGGCGGCGATGACGATGTCGCCCGCGACGTAGTGCGACGCATGGAAGCTCGACAGGCCGGCGGCCGACGTCCCCGAAACGACGTCGGCGCGCCCGATGACCGGGCGCCCCAGCGGGTGGTCGCCGAAGACCGCCTCGCCGAGGACGTCGAAGACCCGGTCCTGGGGGTCGTCCTCGTACATCGCGATCTCCTCGAGCACGATCTCCTGCTCGTTGGCGAGATCCTCGGCGTCAAAGCGCGGGCGCCAGACCATGTCCGCCACGACGTCGAACGCCTTCGGCAGGTGATCGTCGATCACCCGCACGTAGACCGATGTGGACTCCTTGCCGGTTCCCGCGTTGAGCTCCGCGCCCATCGTGTCGAAGATCTGGTCGATCTCCAGCGAGCCGTAGCGGTCGGTACCCCGGAAGAGCATGTGCTCGACCAGGTGTGACAGGCCGGCCTCGGCGACGGTCTCCGCCGCCGAGCCGGTGGCGATCCAGAACCCGAGGGTCACGGATCGGACGGTAGGCATGGCCTCCGTCACGACCCGGACGCCCGAGTCCAGGACCGTCAACCGATGGTCGGTCAGGGCCTAGCCCTCGCCGTGGCGCGGGCGGCCGGAGCCGCGCCGCGGGCCGCGGTCGCCGCCGCGGTCGCGTCCGCCGCCACCGCCGCCGCCGCCGTTGCGCTCGCCGCCGCCGCCGCGCGGAGGCCGGCCGCCACCGCTCGAGGCGCCGGCGGCCACGAGCTCGTCCTTCGTCTTGCCGAGGACGTCGGGGTCCTGCGCGAGGCGCAGCCCGATACGCCCGCGCTCGCGGTCGACCTCGTAGACGCGGACGTGGATCTCGTCGCCCTTGTTGAGGACGTCCTCGACCGTGTCGACACGCTGGCCGGGCGACACGTTGGAGATGTGCAGCAGGCCGTCGGTGCCCTTGGCGAGCTCCACGAACGCGCCGAACGTCGTCGTCTTGACGACCTTCGCGGCCGGGAACTCGTCGCCGACCTCGACCTCCTTGGTCATCGACGCGATCCGCGCGGCGAGTGCCTCGCCGAGCGTGCCGTTGGCCGAGTAGATGAGCACCTGACCGTCGTCGTTGACGTCGATCTGCGACTCGAACTCGTCGGCCAGGCCGCGGATGGTCTCGCCGCCCTTGCCGATGAGCAGACCGATCTTGTCCGTGTCGATCTGGACCGTCAGGATCCGCGGAGCGTGCTCGGAGAGCTCGGAGCGCGGCTCGGAGATGACCTTCGCCATCTCGCCGAGGATGAACGTCCGCGCGGCGAGCGCCTTGGCGAGCGCGTCGCGCAGGATGTCGAACGTCACGCCCGTGATCTTGATGTCCATCTGCAGGGCGGTGATGCCCTCCGACGTGCCGGCGACCTTGAAGTCCATGTCGCCGAGGTGATCCTCGACGCCGGCGATGTCGGTGAGCACGACGTACTCGTCGCCCTCCTTGATGAGCCCCATCGCGATGCCCGCGACCGGCCGCTTGAGCGGCACGCCCGCGTCCATCAGCGACAGCGACGATCCGCAGACCGACGCCATCGACGACGAGCCGTTGGACTCGAGGATGTCCGACACGACGCGAATCGTGTACGGGAAGTCCTCGATCGACGGGACGACGGCGACGAGCGCGCGCTCGGCGAGCGCCCCGTGGCCGATGTCACGGCGCTTGGGACCGCGCATGAACCCGGCCTCCCCGACCGAGAACGGCGGGAAGTTGTAGTGATGGAAGTAGAACTTCCGCGTCTCCAGGCCCAGCGTGTCCAGCCGCATCTCCTCCTTCAGCGTGCCGAGCGAGGCGACCGACAGCGCCTGCGTCTGGCCGCGCGTGAAGAGCGCCGAGCCGTGTGCGCGCGGGAGCAGTCCGGCCTCGATCGAGATCGGCCGGATCTCGTCCTCGCCGCGACCGTCCGGGCGCTTCTTGTGGATCGCGATGCGCTGGCGGATGATCGACTTCTCGAGCTTGTCGACCGCCATCTGCGCGGCAGCCTTGCGGGCGCCGTACTCGGCGTCCTCGGCATCGCCGGAGTGCGCCGCGACGGCCTCTTCCATCACGCGGTTGCACTCGTTCTGGCGCTCGAGCTTGTCGAAGATCTGCGTGGCCTCGTCGAGGGCGGGGCCGTGCGACTCGCGGACCGCGTTCAGCAGGCCCTCGTCGACGACCGGGACCTCGATCTCCATCTTGGCCTTGCCGGCCTTCGCGGCCAGCTCGCGCTGCAGCGCGCAGAGCTTCTTGATCTCGCCGTGCGCGATGTCGAGCGCGTCGAGGATCTCGGCCTCGGGGATCTCGTTGCAGCCCGCCTCGACCATGAGGATGGCCTCGTCGGTGCCCGCGACGATGAGGTCGAGGTCGGAGTTCGAGAGGAGATCATCCTCGTTGGGGTTGATGACGAAGTTGCCATCGACCTTGCCGATCCGCACCGCGCCGACCGGCGTCGGGAACGGGATGTCGGAGATCATCAGCGCGGCGGACGCGCCGTTCATCGCGAGGATGTCGTACGGGTGGGTGTGATCGACCGACAGCGTCAGCGTCACGAGCTGCGTCTCACGCCGCCAGCCCTTCGGGAACAGCGGGCGCAGCGGACGGTCGATCATGCGCGCGGTGAGCGTGCCCTTGTCGCCGCTGCGGCCCTCGCGCTTGAAGAAAGAACCGGGGATCTTGCCCGCGGCGTACATGCGCTCCTCGACATCCACCGTCAGCGGGAGGAAGTCGACATCGCGGAGGTTGCCCGCGGTCGCCGTACTCAGTACCACGGTGTCGCCCTGGCGGACGACGACTGCGCCGGAGGCCTGCTTGGCCATCTTGCCGGTCTCGAAGGAGATCTCTGATCCAGCGATCTCGACGGAGACTCGGGTCTCGGCAGTGCTCATATGAAGTTTTCCTTTTCCTCGGGCGGGCCCTTCGGTCGGCCGGCCTGCATCAGCTTGTCTTCTGTATCCGAACCGGGTCATGGTAGCCGAGTCGCGCCAGGTACTCGCGGTCAGGCACGCCCGAGCGGACGCTCCCGGCGGCGAACAGCATCGGCGTCGTGGTGGCGCCCGCGGCGAGCGCGGCGCGCGTGTCTCGCTGGATCCTGGCCGCCGCGAGCGGGCTGCGGCGATCGGCCTCGAAGCGCTCGATGTCGAGGTCAAGCGCCCGGGCGCGGTCCCACAGGTGCGGGTCGTCGAGGCGCCCCTGATCGGCGTACATCGCGTCGGCAAACGGCCAGAACACGCCCTGCGCCGCGGCGGCCTCCGCGGCGCACGCGGCCGGCAGCGCGCGCTCGTCCTTGGCTCGCAGCGCCATGTGCCGAAACGCGACGCGGGCGCCGGCTCGGGCCAGGCGCTCGTGGGCGAGCGCACAGCGCGGGCACGTAAAGTCCGCGTAGAACATGATCAGGGCACCGTCGGGATCGCCGCGGATATGGTCGTCCTCGCGCAGCGATGGCGGCGCAGCGCTGCGTAGATCTTCCATCGTGCCGTCAGCGTAACCCGTGGCATGAGCTTCAAGGTGCACACCTTGCGTCGCGAGCAGCGACTGCCCGGCGCCCCGGCCGACGTCTTCGCGTTCTTCGGCGATGCCCGCAACCTCGAGACCATCACCCCGCCGCTCCTGCGCTTCCGCGTCATGAACCCGGATGCCATCGTCATGGGGGCAGGCGCGCTCATCCGTTACCGCCTGCGCGTCCACCGCGTCCCGGTCGGCTGGCTGACGGCGATCCGCGACTGGGACCCGCCGCACCGCTTCGTCGACGAGCAACTACGCGGGCCCTATGCGCTGTGGCATCACACGCACACGTTCGAGCCGCATCCCGACTGCCCGGACGACACCCTGATGCGCGACGTCGTCCGCTACGCCCTGCCGCTCGGACCCCTGGGCGAGATCGCTCGCCGCCTCTTCGTCGCGCGCGACGTCGAAGCGATCTTCGACTACCGCGCCGAGAGAATCCGCGAGCTGGTCGCGTAGCTGCACGAAACGGCTAGCGCGAGGCATGAGTGTCGAGTTGTGAGCGATATCCGCTCAGTATTCGACATCCACCTGTGGGGCGGTTCGGGTCAGGCCGGTTCGGCGGCCAGGCCGTCGAAGATGAGGTTGGCGCCCGGCAGGATGCCGGGGTGCTCGCCGATCCACGACCACTTCACGACCTGGTCGGGGCCGACGATCACCAGCGCCCTGGTCGCCATGCCACCCGGCTCGAAGTACGCGCCGAACGCCTTGGCCGTCGCGCCCTTCGGCTCGAAGTCCGACAGCATTCCGATCTCCACGCCCAGCGACTCGCGAAACGCGCGCTGGCTGTCGGGGGCGTCCGTCGAGACGCCGTAGAGCGTCGCGCCCTGCTCCGTGAAATCCCAGAGGACCTCCTGGTAGATCTGGAACTGGTCCGTGCAGACCGAGCTGAAGGCGAAGGGGTAGAAGACGAGGACGGTCGTCTTGCCGGCCAGGTCGTCGCGCGTGAACGGCTCGCCGGCCTCGGTCTTCAGGGTGAACTCCGGGGCGGCGGTGCCCGGCGCGATGATGCTCACCGGCGCAGCCCCAGCTCCTTGATGAGCGCGCGGTAGCCCTCGAGGTCGTGCTTCTGGAAGTAGTTCAACAGGCGGCGGCGGCGGCCGACGAGCATCAGGAGGCCGCGGCGCGAGTGGTGGTCCTTCGAGTTCGAGCGCAGATGCTCGGTGAGCTGGTTGATGCGCTCGGTGAGCAACGCGACCTGCACACGGGTGCTCCCGGTGTCCTGATCGTTGTCGCCGAACTGCGTGACGAGCTCCTGCTTGCGTTCTTGTGTCAATGCCATAGCGACGGGCTACTGTAGCGAGGTCACGCGCAGATGGCCCGGGCGGCGTGCACGTCGAGGGCCATCTGGTCGATCAGGGCGTCGACGGACTCGAAGCGCTTCTCACCGCGCAGCCGCTTGCGAAACGCGAGCTCGAGCGTCTCGCCGTAGATGTCGGCGTCGAAGTCCAGCAGGAACGCCTCGATGAGCTCCCCGCGTCCCGTGACGAACGTCGGACGCACGCCGATGCTGACCGCGGCCGGTCGGACGACGGCTTCCGCCCCACCGTCATCGCCCACAGTCGCGACCGCCGCATAGACGCCGTGACCGGGCGTCACGAACGCCGCGTCCGGCACGAGGTTCGCCGTGGGGTAGCCGAGCTCGCGTCCGCGCCTGTCGCCGTGCACGATCTCGCCGGACAAGGTGAAGGCCTCGCCGAGCAGATGGCCCGCGTACTCGACGGCGCCGCCCAGCAAGAGCCCGCGGATATGGCTCGACGAGACGACCTCGCCGTCGACCTCCAGCAGCTCGACGATGCGCGTCTCGAAGCGGTCGTCGGCGCGCAGCAGGTCCGTGTCGCCCCGGGCCTTGTGACCGAAGCGGAAGTTCTCGCCGACCGACACATGCGTCGCCCCGAGCGCGCCGACGAGCACCTCGTCCATGAACTGCTGAGCCGTGCGCGCCGCGAACGCGCGATCGAACGGGACCACGACGAGCTCCTGCACCCCGAGCGAGCCGACGAGCTCGGCCTTGCGGCGCAGGTCGGTCAGCAGGCGCGGCGCGGCACCCGGCGCGACGACGGCCGTCGGGTGCGGCTCGAACGTCAGGACGGTGTCGGCGCCCGCGATGACCTCGCGATGGCCGAGGTGCACACCGTCGAACGTCCCGACCGCGACGCGCCGCGGGCGCGGGCGCACATCGGGCAGGGGCGTGACCCTCACGCGCGGAAGCCTACGACGGGCTTCAGTGCTCCGTCTCTCGGCTCGGCGACCGCGATCGGCCCGTCGGCGTCGACGAGCAGCACAGCTGCGGCGCCGTCGCCGCTCTCCCCCGCGACCGCCACCCCGTGGGCGGCGCGCTGCGCCGCGTCACCCGACAGGACCACGGACGGCATGAAGCTCAGCGCGTCCACCAGCGAGACGAGCCTTGCGGGGTCGGCGTCGGCAATCGAGAACGGCCCGATTGCGGTCCGCCGCAGCTCGGTGCAATAGGCGTCGCCGAGATCGGAGATCAGCGTGCGCACATACGTGCCGGCCGAGCAGTCGATCGCGAACGCGGCGCGGTCCTCCTCGCGCCAGAGTTGCTCGAAGCGGTAGACCGTGATCGGCCGCTCGTCGAGCACGACCTCCTCTCCGGCCCGCGCGCGCTCGTAAGCGCGCTTGCCGTCGACCTTGACGGCGCTGTAGGCCGGCGGGCGCTGCAAGAGCTCGCCGCTCCGCAGCCGCGGCGGGTCCGGCGGCAGCTTGCCCGTCTGCACGATCTCGCCCTCGGTGTCGCCGGTCGTCGAGGTCGCGCCCAGCCGCGCAACGGTCTCATAGGACTTCGGCAGCGCCATGAGGTAGCGCTGGATCCGCGTTGCCCGTCCCACGAGGACGAGCAGCAGCCCGGTCGCGAACGGGTCGAGCGTACCGGCATGCCCGACCCGCCTGCCGCGATGCTCGCGGCGGACCACCGCGACGACGTCGTGGGACGTCATTCCAGCGGGCTTGTCGATGAGAAGGATGCCGTCGGTCACCTCTGCCAGGCTACGACGTCACGTCGTAGCGCCTCGTGCCGGCCCGAGGCGCCGGCTGCCGAAGCCGCCCTCAGGCGCTGACGCGGACGGCCGGGCTCGCGCCGCCGTAAGCCGTCGCCTGACCCGTCGCGTTCAGGCCGCAGGAGAGCCGGACGCGATACGTGCCGGGGCCTGCGACCGTGGCCGCGAAGCCTGTCCCGGCCGCATCGATCGTCACCTCGGCGACCGTCGTCCATGCCTCGTCGAAGCAGTTCTCCGGGGTTGCCGGGCGCCCGCAGACGTTCTTGCCGTTGGGCAGCTTGCCGTGCTCGTCGGCGAGGAAACGCAGGATCTCGACGGTCCGCCCCGGTTGAGCCGGCGCGACCGTCCCCGTCAGCGCCCGACCACTCGCGCGGAGCGTCAGCCGCGCGAACGACGTTCTCTGCACGAGGATGCTCGCGATCTTCAGGGCCGGAGCGACGACGACCACGCTGATGTCCGGCGGCGGCGCCAGCAGGCTGAACGCCCAGCGTCCGGCGGCGTCGGTCGTCGCGGTCGAGCCGGTCGCGGCGAACGGGCCGGGACGCTCGAGCCGGCACGGCTCGAGCGGCGGACGACACCAGGAGTCGCCATCCCAGTCGATCCGGCGGGCGCGAGGAGTGCCGCGAGAACGGCGACGAACGCGACGACGGACTCTTGTGAGCATGTGCCAGGCATGACGCTGAAACGCGCGCGTCGCGAGATGGTTGCGTGCGCGGCGCCGTCAGGCGCCGAGCTGCGCGGCGACCTGCGTGCGCAGGAAGGCGACGAGCTCGTCGCGGTCCATCGTCGTCGCGAAGCCGGCGGCTTGGCGATGGCCGCCGCCGCCCTGCGCGCGCGCGATGAGCGAGACGTCGACGGCACCATCCGTCGCGCGCAGCGAGACCTTCGAGCAGCCGCGCTGGTCGTCGGCCGTCAGCTCGCGGGCGAGCGCCGCGACCTTCGTCCCCTGCACCGAGCGCAGGTGGTCGATGATGCCCTCGGTGTAGGACTCCTCGGCACCCGTCTCGGCGAAGTCCTCGCGCACGAGGCGCGCGAGGGTGAGGCGGCCGTCGTCGTAGCGCTCGACCGCGGTCAGCGCGCGCGTCAGCAGCGCGAGCTTCGGCTCGGGAACGCCCTCGTACAGCCGCCGGTAGGTCTCGTGGACGTCGACGCCGACGGCGATGAGGTCGGCCGCCATGACGTGCGCGCGCGGGCCGGTGTTCTCATACATGAAGCGCCCGGTGTCGGTCACGAGCCCGACGTACAGCGCCTCCGCGATCGCGGGCGTCAGCGGGACGTCCAGGCCCTGCATGAGGTCCCACACGATCTCCGCCGTGCTCGACGCCTCCGGCACGACGTGGTTGATCGAGCCGAAGCGCGTGTTGTCGTGGTGATGGTCGATGTTGACGATCATCGCGTCGCCGATCTCGACGGCGTTGCGGTCGAAGTTGCCGCAATCCAGGAAGACGATCGTGCGCTGCGCGACGTCCTCGGGGATGTCGGAGACCAAGCCGTGAAACTGGAAGAACGCGTACTCGTAGGGGAGCGGGAACTCGTCGGCGCGGATGAACATGAGCGTGTCCTTGCCGAGCGCCCGCAGCGCGCCCTGCAACGCGACCAGCGAGCCGAGCGCGTCCCCGTCGGGGCTGCGATGCGTGACGAGCGCGAAGCGCTGCCCGTCGCGCAACGCCGCGACCGCCTCGTCACGCGTCGTCGTGCTGACGCCGGCGATGTTCACGCCTCGCCAGCCTCGCGCTTGATGAGCTGCTCGAGCTGCATGGCGCGGTCCGTCGTGTCGTCGTAGAGGAACTCGAGCGTGGGCGTGCGCTTCATGCGCAGCTCCCGCGCGAGTCGCCGTTGCAGGGCACCGTGTGCCGAGCTGAGCCCGGCCAGCGTGCTGGCACGCTGAGCCTCGTCTCCGAGGACGCTGACATAGACACGGGCGTGGCGCAGATCTGGGCTGGTCTTGACGCTCGTCATCGTGACGAATCCGATCCTGGGGTCTTGCAGATCCTGTGCGACCGCGTCCGAGAGCACCTGCCTCACCGCCTCGTCCACCCGTCGCATCCGGTCGGTGGGCATCCTATTCCCATACCTCGTCGAACGACGCGAACGTTCGCTCGACACGACAAGTCTCGGGGAAGCGATCGAGCAAAAACCGCTCGACGCGGTCCGTCGCGTCCCGCAGGCGCGCGAGCGATCCGCCCGTCAGCGCCGCCGCGAGCGTCGCTCGCTGCCAGAGATCCTGATGCTCGACCTCAGCCACGGTGACGCCCATCCGGCCATGTAGCTGGGCTTTGACCGACGCGAGATCTTTGCGCTTGGCCTTCAACGATCCGGCCTCCGGGAAGTGCAGGTGGACGAGCAGCAGCGCAACGTACGCGTCAGCCACGGTGCTGCCTAGGCCAGCGCGCGGTCGACCTTGCGCGTCTCGTAGACCTCGAGGACGTCGCCCTCTTTGACGTCCTGGAAGTTGCGCAGCACGATGCCGCACTCAAAGCCCGACGCGACCTCGCGGACGTCGTCGGACAGGCGCCGCAGCGACGCGATCTCGCCGTCGTAGACGATGGTGCCATCGCGCACGAGTCGGGTCTTCGCGCCGCGCGTGACCTTGCCGTCGGTGACGTAGGAGCCCGCGATGACGCCGATCTTCGACGCGCGGAAGATCTGGCGGATCTCGACGGTGCCGACCGAGTCCTCGACCTCTTCGGGCTCCAGCATGCCCTCCATCGCGGCGCGCAGCTCGTCGAGGACCTTGTAGATCACCGAGTAGTTGCGGATGTCGACGCCCTCGCGCTCGGCGGCGGCGCGCGCGTCGCCCACCGGCCGCACGTTGAAGCCGATGATGATCGCCTCGGAGGCCGCCGCCAGCATGACGTCGGACTCGTTGATGCCGCCGACGCCTGTGCGGATGATGTTCACCGAGACCTCGTCCTGCGGCAGCTTGGCGATCTCGTCCTCGAGCGCCTCGGCGGAGCCCGCGACGTCGGCCTTGACGAGCAGGTTGAGCTCCTTGAGCTCGCCCGCCTGGATGTCCTTGAAGATGTCCTCCAGCGAGCGCTTGCGGCCGCTGCGGCGCGCGTGCTGCTCCTGCTTGAGGCGCTGCTCGCGCTCGTGCGCGAGCTGGCGGGCGCGGCGGTCGTTCTCGACGGCGCGGACGTACTCGCCGGCCTCCGGGACGCCGTCGAAGCCGAGCGCCTCGACCGGGTCGCCCGGGTGGGCTTCCTTGACGCGCTTGCCGGTGAAGTCGTGCATCGCGCGGACGCGGCCCCAGTTGGCGCCCGCGACGAGCGCGTCGCCGATGCGCAGCGTGCCGCGCTGGATGAGGATGGTCACGACCGGGCCGCGGCCCGGGTCGAGCTTGGACTCGACGACGACGCCGGACGCCGGAGCGTTCTGGTTGGCCTTGAGCTCCTCGAGCTCGGCGACGACGAGCAGCGTGTCGAGCAGATCCTGCAGGCCGACCTGTGTCTTCGCCGAGACGTCGACGAACTCGATCTCGCCGCCCCACTCCGACGGCTGCAGGCCGCGCGTCGTCATCTCGGTGCGCACCCGCGTCGGGTCCGCGCCTTCCTTGTCGATCTTGTTCACCGCGACGACGATCGGGACGTCGGCGGCCTTCGCGTGGTCGATCGCCTCGGCGGTCTGCGGCTTCACGCCGTCGTCGGCGGCGACGACGATGACCGCGATGTCCGTCACCCGGGCGCCACGGGCGCGCATCGCGGTGAAGGCCTCGTGGCCGGGCGTGTCGAGGAAGGTGATGAGCTTCTCGTTGTGGTGCACCTGGTAGGCGCCGATGTGCTGCGTGATGCCGCCCGCCTCGCCCTTGACGACCTCGGTCGTGCGGATGGCGTCCAGCAGCGACGTCTTGCCGTGGTCGACGTGGCCCATGATCGTGATGACCGGCGGGCGATCGCTGAGATCCTCGTCGGCGTCCTCGAAGACGGGCTCCGTGTCGACCTCGTCGGCCGCGTGGACGATCTCGACTTCCTTGTCGAACTCCGCTGCGAGGACCTGCACGGCATCGTCGGACAGCGTCTGCGTGAGCGTCGCCATCTGGCCGAGCATCATGAGCTTCTTGATGATCTCCGGGACGGGGACGCCCATCGACTCGGCGATGTCCTTGACGGTCGAGCCGGAGTTCACCCGAACGAGATCCGTGTGCGTCGCCGCGGCCTCGTTCAGCGGCGCGACGGTGTCGTCGTACGTGCCACGGCGACGGCGCCCGCGACGCTGGCGGCGCGGCGGCTGCTGCTGCTGGCCGGGCGTCCGCCGCGAAGCCTGCGAGTCGATGACGACGCGGCGCCGGCCGCCTGGACCGGGCGCGCCGGGAGCGCGCTCGCCCGACAGCGAGGAGCGAGTCGGACGCTGGGGAGCCTTGGCGGGCTCGCCGGCCGTGCCGGTGCCATCGGCTGGGGCCGGCGGCTGGGCTGCGGGAGGATCGGACGCCTTGGCGGCTCCGGGCGCGGACGCGGCGCGCGCGGCGGCGCTCGGCTGACCGGCGACGGGCTTCGCACCGGGCTTCGGCCGCGCGGGCGGCGGCGGACGGTCGGAGATCGCCGGCGGCGGCGGCGGACCACGGCGGATGACCGGCGTCGGGGGCGGCGGCGTCGCGGGGACCTTCGCGGCCTCCTTCGCCGAGCCGTTGGTCGGCAGCGGCCGGCCCTCGATCGCGGCCGTGGCCTGGTCGACGTCGACGGCCGAGGCGGGCGCCTTGACCTGGATGCCGGCCGCGCGCAGCTTCGCGAGCACGTCCTGGCTGGACATGTCGTGGGCCTTGGCGAGCTCGTGTACGCGGACTTTTGCCATCAGCTCACGGAGTTTACGAGGTCGGGATCGGGACGCACTGCGGACCTAAACGAGCGGTTGAAGGCGCGGCGCTTGAGCGCGAGCTCGGCGCACGCCCGGCCGCAGACGTACGCGCCGCGACCGGGGCGCCGCTGCTCGGGATCTGCTTCGACGCGGCCGTCGACGAGGACGACGCGCTGCAAATCGGGCTTCGCCGCGAGCGTGCCACAGGCCACGCAGCGCCGCCACGGAACGGCTATGAGGACGCCTCCGGGTCAGACGCGGTCTCAAGTGCGTCCTCGGCGGGCACCTCGACCGGCGCCGCGACGCCGTCGGCGCCCGCGTCGGCCGTCGCCGCGGGGACGAGCTCGCCGTCCTCCTCGACGAGCGGCTCCTCGTCGGCCGGCACGAGCTCGTCGGTGGGCTGGCTGGCGAGCGCCTGGTGGGAGTCCAGGCCGCAGTAGCGCGAGCTGGGAAGGGCGGCGTTCGGGCAGCGCCGGCCGGTCGACATGACCGCGGCGCAGCGACCCTGCGTCTCCTCCTCCTCGTAGCCGGACTCCTGCTCCTCGGCGGCGAACTCGGTCTCGGACTTGATGTCGATCCGCCAGCCGGTCAGGCGGGCGGCGAGGCGCGCGTTCTGGCCCTCGCGGCCGATCGCCAGCGAGAGCTGGTCGTCGGGCACGATGACCGTCGCCTGCTTGCCCTCGTCGTCGACGAGCACCTCGCGCACGCGCGCCGGCGACAGCGCCTTGGCGACGAACCGGGCGGGCTCGTCGTTGTACGGGATGATGTCGATCTTCTCGCCGCGCAGCTCGGAGACGACCATCCGCACACGCGAGCCGCGCGGGCCGACGCACGCGCCGACCGGGTCGACGCCGTCGGCGTGCGAGACGACCGCGATCTTCGAGCGGTAGCCCGGCTCGCGAGCGACGTTGGCGATCTCGACGAGGCCGTCGGCGATCTCGGGGACCTCGAGCTCGAAGAGCTTCTTGATGAGCTCGGGGTCGCGCCTCGACACGATGATCGAGGGGCCCTTCGTGGAGGGCGAGACCTCCTTGATGACGGCCTTCACGCGCTGGGAGTGGTCGTAGCGCTCGCCCTCGACCTGCTCGGACTTCGGCAGCAGCGCCTCGACGCGCTCGCGCAGCTGCACGAGCGTGTAGCGGCTGTCGGACTGCTGGACGATGCCGGTGATGAGCTCGCCGACGCGGTCGCGGTACTCCTCGAACATCATGTCGCGCTCGGCCTCGCGGATGCGCTGCAGGATGACCTGCTTGGCCGTCTGCGCCGCGATCCGGCCGAAGTCGCCGGGCGTCACGTCCTGCTCGGTGATCTGGTCCTTGTACTCCTCGAACTTCGCCGGATCGATCTCGGGGTCCGTCGGCTCGACCATGTCGCCCGTCTCGGGGTCGTACGTCGTGCCCTCGTCGATCGTCTCGACGATGAGGTGCGCCTCGAGGCGCTCGGGGATGATGAGCTCGATGACGCGGAAGTCCGCCGTCTCGGGATCGAGTTCGACGCGCGCGTACTTCGCCGAGTCTGGCTGCTTCTTGTAGGCCGACAGCAGGGCGTCCTCGAGCGCGAGTCGCAGCTTCTCGGGGGCGATGCCCTTCTCCTTCGCCAGGACCGTCATCGCATCCAGGATGTCGCGTGACATTTAGTGGTTCCTCCTGTGAATCCGTTCGCCCGTGGGCGGTTGCTGGCGCAGCCTGGCCAGGACGCAGGTAGGAAGGTGTCCCTCCGGGACATCGACGACCGCGGACGCCGCCAGGCGGCGACGAGCGACCGATCCACGGGTGAAGGGATGTGCAGGAGGGGCCATGAGCTACTCCTCGATCAGGTGGGAACGCTGGATCTCGGCGTACGGAATCGCGACGAGCGCGCCATCTGCGGCGATCGTCACCTCGTCATCCGATGCGCCGACGAGCTCGCCGGTGAAGGAGCGGTGGCGGCGCCCTCCTGCTTCGTCGTCGTCGCGGACGGCACCACGCGTACGGACCCGCGCCTGCCGGCCGAGGAAGCGCTGGAAATGCTGGGGCTTTGACAGCGGGCGCTCGGTTCCGGGCGAGGAGACCTCGAGCGCGTAGCGCTCGCGCAGGTCGCCGAGCTGCTTGGTCACGCGCTCGCAGAGGCCGAGCGTCACGCCGTCGGGATGATCGATGAAGAGGCGCAGCGTGTGGCCGCCCAGCACCTCCGCGAGCAGCACCTCGACATCGGGCTCGCTGGCTGCGAGCCGCGCCTCGATATCGGTTTGGATGGTGCTCACGAAAACATCTCCTCTTGACAACAAAAAAAGCGGGCGAGCGCCCACTTCCGGTCCTGCCACCGGCCCGAAGCCGATGCGAAAGCTGTGCGGCGAGGATAGCACTGCCGTCCGGGTCGACCTCCGGGCTGGGCAGCTCGCCGCGCCGCCTCGCGCCCTCCGTGCGCATGCTCGCGGGAGGGTCGGGCAGCGCCCGGCCTGCGTCGAGCGCGTGGCCGCCCGGTCAGGCTGCGCGGTCGCGTGCGCGATCGCGGTACAGCCGGTAGTCGGCGCGCTCGGGGCGCAGGCAGCAGGCGAGCGCGAGCGGCTTGCGCGCCTCCGTGTGCCGACCGAGCTGCTGGAGCGAGCGACCCAGGCAGAACTGGGCGTAGTCGTTGGTCGGAGCGCGCTCGACGACGGCCTCGAACTCCGCGACCGCCTCGGTGTAGCGCTGGGCGCCGAAGAGCGCGCGGCCGAGCGCCTCGCGGATCGAGGTCTTGTCGGGTTCGAGATCGCGCACGCGGGCGAGCGGGATCGCGGCGGCGTGGTAGTCGCGGCCCTCGAGCAGCCGCATCCCGTTCTGAAAGAGGTCGTAGGCGTCGTGCGAGCCCATCGTCCGAGGATACGACCCGCGCCGAACGGCACGGCCGTTTCAGCGGGCGAGGCGCGGCGGCAACGCCCACCACGCGCGCGCGCGGCCGCGCAAGCCGGCGCCCGCGGCGAGCTCGCGGCGCAGCGCCGCGCGCTGTGCCCGCGTGGGCCGGCTGTCGCCGTAGCCGTAGCGCGCCGCTTCGAGCGCGCGCACGTAGCCCTCCGCGGGCGTCCCCTTCCAGCCCCGGGCGAGCGCCTCGAGCGTCGTCTGCGGGCTCCCCTGCCGGCCGCTTCGACGCAGCGCGCGCCGCAGTTCGGCGAGTTGGCCGGCGCCGCTGTCGTCACCGCCGGCGTCGCGGTCAGGCGACGGGCGCCGCCGACGACGAAGGCCGAGCGCGATGCCCGCCGCCGCCGCGAGCGCGGCGAGCACGACCGCGGCGACCGGCAGCGACGAGCCGTCTTGCCGGGCGTCGGGCGCGGTGAGGCCGGCGCCGTCCGGGCGATCGCCGCCGGCGGGCGTCCGGGGCACCACGTCGCGCAGAGGCGCCGCGAGCCCGGGACCGGTGCTTGAGACGTCGGAGGTCTGCGAGCGCGCCGGCGCGTCGCCCGGCGTCGGGTCGCGCGTGACCCAGCCGATGCCGGGGAAGAAGACCTCGACCCAGGAATGGGCGTCCATGTCGCGGACGACGTACTCGCGGCGGTCGCGGTGAAGCGAGCCGGGCGAGAAGCCGGCCGCCACGCGCGCGGGCACGCCGCCCATGCGCAGCAGCAGCGCCATCGCCCCCGAGAACTGCTGGCAGTACCCCAGGCGCTCGCGCAGGAGGAAGTCCGCCAGCGGGACGGAGCTGCGACGCGGGCTCTCCGAGTACGCGTAGCCCGCTGCGAGGTGTCGCTCGATCGCGACCATGTACTCGTACGGCGTCCGCGCGCCTTCGCGCAGGCGGCGCGCGAGGTCGTAGACGCCGGCGTACGGCGAGGCCTCGAGCGCCGCGACCTCGCCCGGCAGCGGGTCGCCGTCGCCCCAGGCCGGGATGACGACGCGGACCGTCGGGCCGATGCTCCCGCGTGCCGCCGGCAGGCTGATTGCCGTCAAGCCGGCGCCGACCGCGGCGACGGGCAGCGCTAGGAGCGTCGCGGCGCGTAGCTGGGGCGTCGTCGGGCGCGGCGTGTAGACGAGCGCGCGATAGGCGTTACCGCGCTTCAGCGGCCTGCCCGTCGTCGTGAACACGCCGGATCCGGACTCCAGCGGCTGGCGCGGGGAGCGGTCGATGCGAAGCGTCCTGCCGGCGCCGACGAACTGCGACGACGTCAGCGCGCGGAACGTGACCCGCAGGGGCTGCACCCACCCGCGGTGCTCGCCGGGCAGCGCGTCGTCCAGGCCGCTGCTCGGCGCGTCGCCGGCCTGCAGCCAGCGCGTGCCGTCGAACGTCGCGAGGTTCGCGGCCTTCCAGTACGCCCGGTGCCGGGCCGCGACACGCAGCACCTCGCGGCCCACGCGAGCATCCAGCGGCGCGTAGGCGTGGTCCCAGTCGAAGCGCTCGCTGGCCCCGGAGCTGAGGTCCTGAGCGAGCCCCTCGTAGTCCAAGAGCGCCGTGTCCCGGTCCAGTCCGGGGCCCGCGACGAGGCCGCCGGCGATCGCCAGCGCGACGAACCCCGCCGCCAGCGGCGCCGTGCGCCGCTCGACGCGCTCCAGCCAGAGAAACGCCGACGAGCAGCACGGTGAACAGGGCGCCGCTCCAAAACTGGTTGGGCGCGTCGCGCTGCATGACCGGCACGAGGTACAGCGTCGTGAGCGCGACCGCGGCGAGCAGGGGGAAGCCGAACGCGCCGCCGCGCCGCGGGACGAAGGCGAGCAGGGCCGCGAGCCCGATGAGCATCGTCCCGCCGAGCACGATGACCGATCGCGTCCACTCGTCGACGCCGCTGTAGGGGACGCGGACGTTGGGCACGGTCCCGAGGCCCTGGTTGATCCCGGCGGCGAGCTCGCCCCATGCGCGCGGTCCGAGGAAGTGCGTGGACACGCCGGCGCCCAGCAGCGCCACGAGCGCCAGCGCGCCGGCGACAGCGAGCGTGACGCCCGTGCGCGGCGCCGGCCCGAGCCTGCGGCCGGCGACGGCGACGAGCAGCGCGGCGGCCGCGAGCGCGACCGCGAGCGCCGCCGCGAGCCCCCCGGACGCGGGCTCGACCATCCGCCCCCACGCCCGCGCGCCGAACGCCGCGAGCAAGAAGAACCCGAACACGCGCGCGACGGCGACGGGGATCCGCGCTTCGGTCGCCCGCGCGCGGCTCCGCCCGACGCCGGCCGGCCAGGCCGCGCCGCTCACGCCGGGCCTCCGGCCGAGCGGGTGTGCGCCGGCGCGACGGCGGCCGGCAGGCGTGCGGCGGGCACGGCGGGTGCCGGGGTGTGCGCCGGCGCGACGCCGGCCCCCGGGCGTGCGGCGGTCACGGCGGGTGCCAGCGCGTGCGCCGGCGCGACGCCGGCCCCCGGGCGTGCGGCGGGCACGGCGGGTGCCAGCGCGTGCGCCGGCGCGACGCCGGCCCCCGGGCGTGCGGCGGGCACGGCGGGTGCCAGTGCGTGCGCCGGCGCGACGCTCACGCCGATCCTCGCACGGGCGCGCGCTGCGGCGTGCGCGATCGCCGCACGCCGAGCATGTAGCCGTTGCAGCCCGCGACCGCGAACGACGGTGGGCGGTCGGCCAGCGTGCCGGGCACCACGAGGACCCGCATCGCGCCGTGCGCGCCGCCCAGCGCCGGCGGCAGCGCGAGCCGCATCCGCGCGCTGACGAAGACGATCGGCCCGCGGCGCTGCGCGACGCTGACGAGCGACACGGCGACGGCCGGTCCGATCAGCGCGAGCCTGGCGTGGATCTGCGGCCAGTTGCGCAACGAGCTGGAGAGCTCGGTTGCACGCCGGTCGCCCGGCAGCAGGACGCCGCAGCCGCCCGACGACGCGAGGGCGTGCACGAGCGACGCCGCCGCCCGCACGGCGGCGTCCAGGTCGTCCTCGCTGGCCGCGCCGCGCGGATCGAGCACGACGAGCGGCTGGGTCGCGCCGTCAGATCGCAGGTAGCGCTCCTGCGCGTCCGCGCCGCGCGCGACCGCCGGCCAGAAGATCCGCGACGCCGGCGTGCCGTCGCGCAGCGGGCGGATGCCGTCGAGCTCGCCCTCGGCGCCGACGAGCGTGCGGGCGTTGCGCGCGATACGCGTCGCGTCGCCGCCGTCCGCCGCGCCCGTCACGGGCTCCAGGCGCGGGAGCACGAGCACCTCGTCGTCGCGCGGCGACGGGCGCGCGTGGACCTCGCGCGTCGCGAGGCCGAGGGGGTCGGCAACGCGGACGCTCGCGAGCTCGAGCGCGCGGGGCCCGCGGCGCGAGAAGCTCACGTCGATACGCACGCGCGCGCCGCGCCGGCCGGCGCGCAGCGGCGCCGGGCGCTCGAGCAGCGGGTCGCGCACCTGCGCCGCGGGGAGCGCGAGCACACCCGCGCGCACCTCGAGCACGATGCTCAGCGGCTCGCCCTCGACGACGCGGGTCGCGCCGAGCGTGCGGCGCACGGCGACGCCGCGCGCCGCGAGCACCACCCATGCGACGCTGCCGGCCGCGATCGCGGTGAGTGCGAGGCCCGCCACCCACAGCGGCTCGGCGTCGAACAGCATCGCCGCCGCGACAAGCGCGAGCCCGAGCAGGCCGGTGGCACACGCAGGTCGCACGACGAACTACAACGCCGGCGTCGCGGCCACCGCGTCGGCGACGACGAGCTCGCCGCTGGCCTCGTGGGCCTCGGGCGTCAGCACGAGACGGTGTGCGAGGACCGCCCCCGACATCTGCTGGACGTCGTCGGGCAGCGCGTGGTCGCGACCGGCGAGCAGCGCCCGCGCCTTCGCGGCGCGCAGCAGCAGCAGGCCGGCGCGCGGGCTCGCCCCGAGCTCGACGCGAAGGTCCTCGCGCGTGTGCGCGAGCAGCGCGACGATGTAGTAGCGCAGCGCCTCGGACGCCCGCACGCGGGTCGCGGCGTCCTGCACGGCGAGCAGCTCGGCGGCGTCGGCGACCGGCTGGAGCGACGCGACACGGTCGCCGGACTCGTGCGTGGCGAGCATCTCGGCCTCGCCGCGGGCGTCGGGGTAGCCGAGCGACAGGCGCACCATGAACCGATCGACCTGCGCCTCGGGCAGCGGATAGGTGCCCTCGTACTCGATCGGGTTCTGGGTCGCGAGCACGAGGAACGGGCGCGCGAGCTCGTGGGTGTGGACGTCGACGGTCACGCGCCGCTCCTGCATGCACTCGAGCAGACCCGACTGCGTCTTGGGCGATGCGCGGTTGATCTCGTCGACGAGCACGACGTTCGCGAAGATCGGGCCGGGCCGGAACTCAAAGCGGCTCTCGCGCTGGTTGAAGATGTTCGTCCCGACGACGTCGGCGGGCAGCAGGTCCGCCGTGCACTGGATGCGCGCGAACTCGAGGTCCAGCGAGCGGGCCATGGCGCGGGCGAGCGTCGTCTTGCCGACGCCCGGCAGATCCTCGATGAGCACGTGCCCGCCGGCGAGCACGGCGATGATGAGGTGCTCGATGACGTCGTCGCGCACCTCGGCGGCGCGCGAGACGTTCGTCGCGACCCGCCGTGCGAGCGCGCCGGCCGCGGCGATCTGCGAGTCGGTCAGCCGCTCGGCGCCCGCGCGCTCCATCAGCGCGCCACGGCGTGGCTGCTCACGAGACGAACCACGCTAGGCCGCCGGGCCTGTCGTCTCCGGCTCGACGAGCATGCGCAGCACGATGACAGCGTCGAGTACGGCCCGCGCCACATCGGCCTTCGACGCGCGCGCGACGTGCGTCTCCCCCGCCGCGGTGATGATCGTCACTTCGTTGTCGGCGGACTCAAAGCCGATGTCCGGGCGGGCGATGTCGTTGACGACCACCGCGTCCACGCCCTTGCGCGCGAGCTTGTCGCGACCGTGATCCAGCGCGCCGGCGCCGTGCTCCGCCGCGAAGCCGACGAGCGTCTGGTCGGGGCGGCGCGTCGCCGCGAGGCCCGCGAGGATGTCCGGCGTCCGCTCGAGCTCGACGCGCATGCGCTCGTCGGCGGCCTTCTTGAGCTTCCCCGCGAAGCTGCGCGCGGGGCGAAAGTCGGCGACCGCCGCGGCCATGAGCAGGACGTCGGAGCGCGCGAACGCCGCAGCGCAGGCGTCCTGCAGCTCGGCCGCGGTCTCGACGTCGACGTAGCGCACCCGCGGGTCGCGACCCAGCGCGACGTTCGCGGCGACGACCGTGACCTCGGCGCCGAGCGCGGCCGCCTGTTCGGCGAGCGCGAAGCCCATCCGCCCGGACGAGCGGTTGCCGACGAAGCGCACGGCGTCGATCGGCTCGCGCGTGCCGCCGGCGGTGACGAGCACATGCAGCCCCGCGAGCTGGGCGATCGGCGACGCGCTCGGGCCAGGCACGAGCGCCTCGATCGCGACGAGCAGCTCGGCCGGCTCGGGCAGCCGGCCGGGTCCGGACTCGCCGCGCGACGCGAGGCGTCCGGCACCGGGCTCGAGCACCGTCGCGCCGCGGGCGCGCAGCGTCTCGACGTTCGCGCGCGTGGCCGGGTGCTCCCACATATGGCCGTTCATCGCGGGCGCGACGACGAGCGGGCAGGTCGCGGCGAGCGCCGCGCTCGTCAGGAGGTTGTCGGCGAGCCCGTGCGCGAGCTTGGCGATCGTGTTCGCCGACGCCGGGGCGACGACGAAGACGTCGGCGTTGCGGACGAGCTCGAGGTGCGAGAGCGGGTCGTGGTCGGGCGCGGGCTGCCCCGGGAAGGCGCCGCGCGCCGGGTCGCGCGCGAACTCGTCGGTGAGGACCGGAGCGCCCGTCAGCGCGGCGAACGAGGCGGAGCCGACGAACCGCAGGCTCGCCTCCGTCTGGACGACCCGCACGGCGTGCCCGGCGCCCGTCGCGAGGCGTACGAGCTCAAGCGCCTTGTAGGCGGCGATCCCACCACTGACGCCGAGCAGGATCCGGGCCATGGTCCACGCTGGGCTCGGTTACGGCCCCGTGCTAGCGGTACTGGTACTTGATCTTGCCGGCGGCGACTTCCTCGAGCGCGATCGTGAGGTAGTTCTTGGAGCCGGTGTCGACCATCGGGGGCGGGAACTCGTCGAACGTCCCCTCGCCGAGGTTGTGGTAGTACGAGTTGATCTGGCGCGCCCGCTTGGCCGCGACGAGAACGGAGGCGTAGTTGGAGTCGACGTTCTCGAGGAGGCGGTCGATGCGAGGAGAGATCATGCGCTACAGCGTACTCGCCCTCCACCCGCCTCACGCGCGGATGCCAGCCGCAGCCGGTCGGTCGGTCCGGCGCTGCTAGCGGCGCAGGAGCGAGACGAGCTCGTCGCGCTGGCGCTGCGAGAGACCGCCGATCGTCTTCGACGGCGAGATGCGGCACTGCGTGAGGACCTTGTTGACCTTCACGCGGCCGTACTTCGGCACGGCGAGCAGCATGTCGAAGACCTTCGCCGTCTCGACGAAGGGGGGCGGGTCCATGAGCAGCGTGTGAATCGAGCAGCGGCCGCCCTTGAGGTCGCGCTTGAGCTGCGCGCGCTTCGTGCGCACCTCGTTGGCACGCTCAAGCGCGTCGAGGCGCTGCGTGAGCGAACGTTCTGGGGCCGCCGAGTGCTTCGTTGCGGTGTTGGTGGACGGCGGCATGCGACGGGGCGATACTACATCTTCACTTCGGAGCCGCAACCCCGATCAGTGCGAATCGGCCGATTTCACATCGACCTGAACTTGAGGTTCAGATTCATGCAGGGTAGTCGAGCGTGATCCCGCAATTTGCAGGGATTTAACTTCTGTTGCAATTCGCGTGCCAGCGGCCGGGTCGCGGAAGCTCTCCGTCCCGACGGCCACCAGAGTTGCGCCTGCCAGTAGCAGATCCCGGGCATGCGTGCCGTGTGTCACACCGCCCATTCCGACGATCGGGATGGATACCCGCCGGGCGACCGACGCAATCTGCGCGAGCGCGACGGACCGGATCGCAGGGCCGGAGAGCCCGCCGGTCTGACCGCCGAGCCACGGGCGCCCGCCGCCGCCGGGATGCCACGCGCTCGCGCGTAGCGTGTTGATGAGCGAGACGGCGTCTGCCCCCTCCGCCTCCGCGGCGAGCGCCACGGCCGCGACGTCCGCGGTGTTCGGCGTGAGCTTGACGATGAGCGGCTTGGAGGTCAGCGGCCGGACGGCGCGCAGGAGCGCCGCGAGCGAGCCGGGGTCCGCGCCGATGTCCAATCCGGTCTTGACGTTGGGGCACGAGACGTTGAGCTCGATCGCCGCGACCTCGGCTCGCGCGTCGATCGCCTCGACGAGCTGTGAGACCTCGCTCTCCGTCGAGCCCATGACGTTCGTGATGAGCGCCACAGGCAGCTCGGCGAGCTGCGGGAGGTCGTGCTCGAGGTAGCCGGCCAGGCCGCGGTTGGGCAGGCCGATCGAGTTGATGAGCCCCGCCTGAGCCTCCCACAGGCGCGGCGGCGGGTTGCCTGCGCGCGGCAGCAGCGTGATCGTCTTGGAGACGAAGGCGCTGAACGGGAACTGCTCGAGCAGCGCGTCGCCGAAGGCGCGCCGGGCCGCGATCGCGTCGAAGGTCCCCGAGCCGTTGACGATCGGGTGCGCGAGGGCCATGCCGCAGAACTCGATCAATGGACGTCCTCCGCAACCCGTTCCAGCCTCGACGCGTCGAGCACCGGGCCGTCGACGCAGACGCGCACGTAGCCGCCGTCGCGCACCGCCACGACGCAGCCGAAGCAGGCGCCGAAGCCGCACGCCATGCCGGCTTCCAGCGCGAGCTGCGCCGGCACCGAGCGGGCGTCGCAGAGTGCGCGGACGGCCTCGAGCATGGCGGGCGGCCCGCAGGCGTAGACCGCGGCGTGGTCGTCGCGGTCAAGCTCGGCCGCGAGCAGCTCGGTGACGAAGCCGCGGTGACCTGCAGAGCCGTCGTCGGTGGCGATGGCCAGGCGCGTCGCCGCGCCCCCGGCGGCCCCGCGCGCGGCCTCTGCGCCAGCCGTCCCGCGCGGCGCCTCGGCGCCCGCGGGCGCGCGCGACGCGTCGCCCGTCGCCGGCCCGAACACCCTCGCTCCCGCCGCGTGCTCCGCGTCGCGGAAGCCCAGCACGACCGCCGCCTCGAGCTCGTGCGCGCGCAGGACGCGCGCCCACGCCGCGAGCGGCGGGATCCCCACGCCGCCGCCGGCGAGGATGGCGCGCCGGCCGTCGCCCGGCAGCTCGAAGCCCTCGCCGAGCGGGCCCGTGATCCACAGCTCGTCGCCCGCGCGCAGCTCGCCAAGGCGGCGGGTCCCCGGCCCGACGTCCTCGAACATGAAGCTCAGCTGCCCGTCCGCCGCGCCGAGGAAGGAGAACGCGCGCGGCACGAACGGCCGCTCGTCCTCCCCCGCGCCCCAGCGCTCGGCCGCCGCGAGCATGTAGAACTGCCCCGGCCACGGCACGGGCCCGTCGAGGTCTGCGGCGTGCAAGACGCGGTAGGCGCCGACGTCGTCGGCGCCGGTCACCGCGACGCGGCGCCGGCCGAAGGGCGCCTGGACCCTCACGAGACCCTCGAGCGCGCTGGTTGCGAAGCGCCGCGCCCGCCGACGCCGCCCGGCGCGCCCTTTGCGGCCTGCGCGCCGGCGCCCGCGGTGCGCTCGCGGTGGATCTCCTGCAGCGACAGCACCTCGGGGTCGCCGCCGCGCGCCGCCGCGATCGCCCTCGCCGCGGCGTGGCCGCCGGAGAGCGTCGTGATGCACGGGATCCCGCGCGCCGTCGCGGCGCGGCGGATCTGCCAGCCGTCCGCGCGGGCGCCCGAGCCCGTCGGCGTGTTGATGATGAGGTCGACCTCGCCGGCGTCGATGCAGTCGGCGACGTTCGGCGACCCCTCGCCGATCTTCTGCAGCACGGCGTCGACGCGCACGCCCATCCCGCGGATCGCCTGCGCCGTGCCGGCCGTCGCGACGACCCGGAAGCCGAGGTCGCCGAGCAGCGCCGCGATCCCCGACACGGCGGCCTTGTCGCCGTCGGTCACCGTGATGAAGACCGTCCCGGACTGCGGCAGCGTCGCGCCGGCCGCGGCCTGCGCCTTCGCGAACGCGGTCGGGAAGTCGCGCGCGATCCCCATGACCTCGCCCGTCGAGCGCATCTCCGGGCCGAGCACGGCGTCCGAGCCGGCGAAGCGGTCGAACGGCAGCACGGCCTCCTTGACGCAGACGTGCTCGGTCGGCATCGCCTCCGACGGCAGCCCGAGGTCGGAGATGCGCTCGCCGAGCATGATCCGGCAGGCCATCTTCGCGAGCGGCACGCCGATCGCCTTGGACACGAACGGGACCGTCCGCGACGCCCGCGGGTTCGCCTCGATGATGTAGAGGCTGCCCTGAAGGACGGCGAACTGGATGTTGATGAGGCCGATCGTCCCGAGCGCGAGCGCGATGCCGCGGGTCGTCGCGCGGATCTCCTCGAGCATCTCGGGGCCCAGCGAGTGCGGCGGCAGGACGCAGGCGCTGTCGCCGGAGTGGATCCCGGCCTCCTCGACGTGCTGCATGATCCCGCCGATCCAGACGTCCTCGCCGTCGCACAGCGCGTCGACGTCGAGCTCGATGGCGTTCTCGAGGAAGCGGTCGAGGAAGATCTCGCGCGATCCCTGCGCCAGTGGACCCGGAGGTGCCGTGCGGCGCAGGTAGTCCGCGAGGCCGTCCGTGTCGTAGACGATCTCCATCGCGCGCCCGCCCAGCACGTAGCTGGGCCGGACGAGCAGCGGGAAGCCGACGCTCGCGCTCGCTTCGAGCGCCTGCTCGCTGCCGAGCGCCGTCGCGTACGGCGGCGCCTTGTACCCGAGCCGGTGCAGCAGCTCGCCGAAGCGCCCGCGGTCCTCGGCGAGGTCGATGGCGTCGACGCTCGTGCCGAGGATCGGGACGCCGCGCTCCTGCAGCGCGGCGGCGAGCTTCAGCGGCGTCTGGCCGCCGAACTGCACGATGACCCCTTCGGGCTGCTCGATCTCCACGACGCCGAGCACGTGGTCGAGGGTCAGCGGCTCGAAGTACAGGCGGTCGGACGTGTCGTAGTCCGTCGAGACGGTCTCGGGGTTGCAGTTGATCATCACCGCGTCGCGCCCCGACGCGCGGACGGTCATCGCGGCGTGCACGCAGCAGTAGTCGAACTCGATCCCCTGGCCGATGCGATTGGGTCCGGCGCCGAGGATGACGACGCTCGGCTTGTCGCCGCGGCGGACCTCGTGGCGTGGCTGAGGGTCGCGCTCCCAGCCGGAGTAGAAGTACGGCGTCTCGGCGGCGAACTCGGCGGCGCAGGTATCGACGGCGCGGTAGCTGCGTGTGCCTGAGAACGGCGCGTCCGGGTCCAGCGCGAGCGCGCGCAGCTCCCGCAGAAACCAGAGGTCGATGTGCGTGGCGCGCTGGACCTCCTCGACCTGCGCCCCCGCGCGAAACGCGGCGAGCAGGACGTCGTAGCGCTCGCTGCTGGGCCGCTCGAGGCGCTCGAGCAGCTCCTCGCGCGTGCCCTCGACGTCGGCCTCCTGGTCGAGCTCGCGGCTGCGCATCGCCTTCGCGAACGCCTGCTGGAACGTGCGGCCGATGGCCATCGCCTCGCCGACGGACTTCATGTGGGTGCTCAGCCGCTGGTCTGAGCCGGCGAACTTCTCGAAGGCGAAGCGCGGCCACTTCACGACGACGTAGTCGATCGTCGGCTCGAACGACGCGGGCGTCAGGCGCGTGATGTCGTTGTCGATCTCCTCGAGCGCGTAGCCCACGGCGAGCCGCGCGGCGATCTTCGCGATCGGAAAGCCCGTGGCTTTCGAGGCGAGCGCGCTCGACCGGCTGACGCGCGGGTTCATCTCGATGACCATGATCTCCTCGGTCTCGGGATTGACCGCGAACTGGACGTTCGAGCCGCCCGTCTCCACGCCGACCGCGCGGATGACCGTGAAGGCCTGGTCGCGCAGGCGCTGGTAGAGGCGATCGGTGAGCGTCTGCTGCGGCGCGACCGTGACGCTGTCGCCCGTGTGGACGCCCATCGGGTCGACGTTCTCGATCGAGCAGACGATGACGCAGTTGTCGTTGCGATCGCGCATGACCTCGAGCTCGAACTCGCCCCAGCCGATGACCGACTCGTCGAGCAGGATCTGCGAGATCGGCGACGCGTCCAGGCCGCCGCGAACGATCTGGCGGAACTCCTCGGGCGTGCGGGCGATGCCGCCGCCGCGACCGCCCAGCGTGTAGGCCGGCCGCACGATGATCGGCAGGCCGATGTCGATCATCGCGTCGTCGGCCTCCTGCGCGGTCGTCGCGATCGCCGAGCGCGGCATCTTCAGGCCCGCGCGCTGCATCGTCGTGCGGAACTCGTCGCGGTCCTCGGCGCGGCAGATCGCCTCGTAGTTCGCGCCGATGAGCTCGACGTCGTACTCGGCGAGCGTGCCGTCCTCGTGCAGCGCCTTGGCGAGGTTGAGCGCCGTCTGGCCGCCGAGCGTCGGCAGGAGCGCGTCGGGGCGCTCGCGGGCGATGACCTGGCGCACGGGACCCGGCAGGAGCGGCTCGACGTACGTCGCGTCGGCGAACTCCGGGTCGGTCATGATCGTCGCCGGGTTGGAGTTCACGAGCACGACCTCGTAGCCCTCCTCGCGCAGGACCTTGCAGGCCTGCACCCCGGAGTAGTCGAACTCGGCGGCCTGGCCGATGACGATCGGCCCCGACCCGAGGATGAGGATGCGGTGAAGGTCGTCTCTGCGGGGCATCAGACACCGGCCTTCGCGGCGCTCAGGAAGCGGTCGAAGAGGTAGAGGGAGTCGTTCGGGCCGGGACCCGCCTCGGGGTGGTACTGGACGGTCGACGCGGGGACGTCGAGCAGCGTCAGGCCCTCGACCGTGCCGTCGTAGAGGTTGACGTGCGTCAGCTCGGCGGCGCCGAAGTCCGTCTCCCAGCGCACCGGCTCCGAGGTGTCGATCCGCGCCGCGCCGCCGGGCGGGCGCACCGCGAAGCCGTGGTTCTGTGAGGTGATCTCGATCTTCTGCGTCGTCAGGTCCTTGACGGGGTGGTTGGCGCCGCGATGGCCGAAGGGCAGCTTGTAGGTCTCAAGCCCCACCGCCTGGCAGAGCAGCTGGTGGCCCAGGCAGATCCCCCACACCGGCCGCTTGCCGACGACGCCGCGCACCGCTTGCACGACGTGGTCGAGCACCGCCGGGTCGCCGGGTCCGTTGGCGAGGAAGACGAGGTCGCTCTCGCGTGCCAGCAGCTCGTCGGCGGTGACGCTGCAGGGATGCAGCTCGACGATCGCGCCGCGCGCGACGAGCTGGCGCACGATCGAGAGCTTGATGCCGGTGTCGATGGCCGCGATCCGCGGGCCGTCGCCGCTGCCGTGGACGGTCAGCTCGCGCGGCGTGACCTCCTTGGCGAGATCCAGGCCGGCCATCGGCTGCTCGGCCTGGACGCGCTCCATCGCCTCGCTTTCGGGCATCGACGCACCGAAGACGCCGCCGCGCATCGAGCCCGCGTCGCGGATGTGGCGCACGAGCGCGCGCGTGTCGACCTCGGAGATCGCCGGCACGCCGCAGTCGGTGAGCCAGTCCAGCCAGCCGCGCTCGGCGCCGGGCGCGTCCTCGGTGTTCATCGCCGCGCGCATGACGACGGCGCGGGCGTGGATGCGATCGGACTCCATCGCCTCCTGCGCTACCCCGTAGTTGCCGATGTGCGGGTAGGTGAACGTGATGATCTGGCGGGCGAAGCTCGGGTCCGTGACGGACTCCTGGTAGCCCGACATGCCCGTCGTGAAGACCACCTCGCCCGTCGCCGCCTCCGGCGCGCCGCACGCGATCCCGTCGAAGCGGGTGCCGTCCTCGAGCAGCACGAAGGCGCTGGCCGCGCCGCTCATGCCGCGCTCAGCATGATCGACCGCTCGCGCCACGCGACTGCGCCGGCGGCGACCGTCAGCAGGACCTTGCCCCGCAGCCTGCGTCCCGCGAAGCAGCAGTTCTCCGAGCGGCTCTCATAGCCGGGATCCCCGACGACCCATTCGGCGTCGAGGTCGACGAGGACGAGGTTCGCCTGCTCGCCGACCGCGACCTTCGGCACGAGCAGATCGAGCAGGCCGAGGCCCGAGGTCAGCTTCTCGACGACGAGCGCGAGGTCGAGGTGGCCGGGCACGACGAGGTCGGTGTAGACGGATGCGAACGCCGTCTCCAGGCCGGTGGTGCCCATCGGCGCCTGCTCGAACGGCACCTCCTTCTCGTCGCGCGCGTGCGGCGCGTGATCGGTCGCGATGCAGTCGACGACCCCGCTGCGCAGCCCCTCGACGAGCGCCTGGCGGTCGGACTCCGCGCGCAGCGGCGGGTTCATCTTGCGGCGCGTGTCGAGGCTGCGAACGTCCTCGTCGGTCATCGTCAGGTGGTGCGGGCTGGCTTCGCATGTGACCTGCACGCCGCGCGCCTTCGCGGCCGCGACGACGTCGATCGACTCGCGCGCGGAGAGATGCTGGATGTGGATCCGCGCGCCCTCGTACTCGGCCAGCGCGCAGTCGCGGGCGATCATCGTCGACTCGCTCACGCTCGGGATCCCGAGGACGCCGAGCTCGGTGGAGACCGCACCCTCGTGCATCGCGCCCTTGCCCGACAGCGCCGGGTCCTCCTCGTGCAGCGCGAGCACCCCGCCGCAGAGGCGCTGGTACTGCAGCGCGCGGCGAAAGACGCCGGCGTGCACCACCGGCTTGCCGTCGTCGGTGAAGGCGGCGGCACCGAGCTCGCGCAGCTCGGCCATCTCGGTCAGCTCGTCGCCGTGCATGCCGCGGGTGATCGCCGCGGTGAAGCCGACGGGCACGCGGGCGTCGCGCGCGGCGGCATCCAGCAGCGCGCCGAGGATCGGCGCGGAGTCCACGACCGGCGACGTGTTCGGCATCGCGACGATCGCGCAGTAGCCGCCGGCGGCCGCCGAGCGAGTGCCGGTCTCGAGGTCCTCCTTGTGCTCCTGACCGGGCGTGCGCAGGTGCACGTGCGGATCGACGAAGGCCGGGAAGAGGTGGCGCCCGGCGCCGTCGATGGTCTCCACCTCGGCGGTTACGGCGATGGCGCCGGCGGCGGCGATCTCGGCGATCTCGCCGTCGCGGACGAGGACGTCGTGCAAGCCGTCCAGGCCCGTGCGGGGGTCGAGCACGTGCGCGCCGCGAACGAGCAGGTCGGCGGGTCGGGCGGGCGCGCGGACCAGCCGCGCCGGGTTGGCCTTGGCGGCGGTGCCGTCGCGGCTCCCCCGGCGCGGGTTGGCGCCGGCGCCGTGCGCGGGGTCTCCCATCAGGTATGCGGGGCTCATGCGAGCTGCGGCTCGGTCGGGCGCGGCGCACCGGGGGCGCGAGCCTCGCGGGCGCCGGCGAGTACCTCGTAGAGGACGGCCATCCGAACGACGACGCCGGCCTTGACCTGCATCGTGATGACGGCCTGCGGCGAGTCGACGACCTCGCCGGAGAGCTCGACCCCGCGGTTGACCGGACCGGGGTGCATGAGCACCTGGCGCGGTCCGAGCCGCCTGCCGTTGATCTGGTATTGCGCCGCGTACTCGCGCAGCGACGGCACGAACGCCTCGTCCATGCGCTCGTTCTGCATGCGCAGGGCGTAGACGACGTCGGCCTCGCGCAGGTCGTCGAGGTCGTAGCGCACGTCGCAGCCGAGCGCCTCGATGCCGCGCGGGATGAGCGTCGGCGGGCCGCAGACGGTGACGTGCGCGCCCATCATCTTGAAGGCGAGGATGTTCGAGCGCGCGACGCGCGAATGCGACACGTCGCCGACGATCCAGATCGAGCGGCCTTCCAGCGAGCCGAGCTTCTGGCGCAGCGTGAAGACGTCGAGCAGCGCCTGGGTCGGGTGCTCGCGCTTGCCGTCGCCGGCGTTGACGATCGCGGCGGTCGTCCAGCCCGCGACGAGCGCCGCCGCGCCGGCGTACGGCGTGCGGATGACGATCGCGTCGGGGGAGTGGGCGGCGAGCGTCAGCACGGTGTCCTTGAGCGACTCGCCCTTCTCGACGCTCGAGCCGCTCGCCGCGAAGTTCACGACGTCCGCGCTCAGGCGCTTCGCCGCGAGCTCGAAGGACGAGCGCGTGCGGGTGCTCGCCTCGTAGAAGAGGTTGAGGACCGTGCGCCCGCGCAGCGCGGGAACCTTCTTGATGTCGCGGTCAGAGACCTCGGCGAACGCGGCGGCGCGGTCGAGCAACCGCTCCATGTCGTCGCGCGTGAGGTCGGCGATGGAGAGCAGGTGCCTCATGCGATGGGAGTCCTCCGCTGGGCATCGGGCCCCGCGTCCTGAAGGAAGCCGTCTGCGTCCGGTCGCCCGAGATGCTCCGATTCGTGGGCGGCGATCGTGACGCTGTCCTCGCCGTCGAGCTCCTGCACGCGCACGAAGACGCGCTCCTCGCGCGCGGTCGGGAGGTTCTTGCCGACGTAGTCGGGGCGCAGCGGCAGCTCGCGGTGGCCGCGGTCTGCGAGGACGGCGAGCTGGACGCGCGCGGGGCGGCCGTAGTCGAAGAGCGCCTCGATCGCGGCGCGGACCGTGCGCCCGGTGAACAGGACGTCGTCGATGATGACGACCGTGCGCGCGTCGACGTCGAAGTCCAGGTGCGTCGCGTGGACGATCGGCGCGCCGCCGCGGGTCGTGACGTCGTCGCGGTAGAAGGAGATGTCGAGGTCTCCGAGCGGGACGTCGACGTCGTGCAGGTCGGCGATGAGGCGCTGCAGGCGCTCGGCGAGCAGGGCGCCGCGGCGGTGGATGCCGACGAGCGCAAGCCGCTCCGGGTCACCGCCGTTCTCGACGATCTCGTGCGCGATGCGCGTGAGCATCCTGCGCATGTCCTCGCTGTCGAGGACGACCTTCGGATCTGACATGTTCGTCCTTCCTGGCCTCACGGGACCGGGTTAAGGAGCTGGAGTCGTTCGAGCCTAGCAGCGCACCCGGCGTCCGCCGTAGGGTCGCGGGAGCCGGTCGGGGTTCCGCTCGACCTGACGGCGAACTCGCTCGTGGTAGCGCTTCGGTGGGCAAGCCGAGGCATGGCTGGTCACCGGGTGCGACGCGCCGCGGCAGTCGCGGCGCTATCCGGCGGCGAGCTCGCGCACCGCGCGCAGGACGATCTCCGGGTCGGTGATGTGCGGGAAGTACCCGCTCGCCGGGGCGACCGTGTGCGTGCCGACCGCCGACAGCGTCACGAGCTCGCGCTGGCGGGCGGCGTGCCTGCGGACCTGCTCGGGCGACGTCGTCCAGCGGGGTGGCTGCTTGGTGGCGCTCACGACCGTGAGGGGCACGTCGGGAAACGGGCCGGCCTGCGCGATCTGCGCCGCGGTTTCGGCGAGGTGGAAGATCTCGCCGTGGCGGTGCCGGCCCTTGCCGCCGCGCTTGGACACGAAGGCCTTCGGCAGGAAGCGCAGGCGCCGCTCGTCGATCGTGTCGTCCGGATGCGCGGATTCGAGCAGCACGATCCCGGCGACCTCGCTCGGGAAGCGGCGGGCGAACAGGTTGGCATGCAGTCCCCCGGTCCCGTGCGCCACGAGGACATGCGGCGGGTCGAGGCCGACGGCTGCGAGCAGCTCGCGCAGCAGGTCGACGACGACCATCGCGGTCTGCGCCTGCCGTGGCGGTGCGCTGGCGCCGACGCCGCGCGGGTTGTACGCGAGGACCGGGCCGTTCTCAGCGAGCTGCGTCAGCACCAGGGCCCACGCCTCGACCGGCGCGCCGACGCCGCCCAGCAGCACGACGCCACGATCGCCCGCGCCGGCCTTGACGTACTCGACGGGCCCGGCGAGCTCGACCGTGCTCGTGGCCGGCAGGTCGGCCCGGGCGCCCGCCAGCGCCTTGAGGCCGCGGATGACGGGATGCGGCTTCGATGCGATCGGGGTCATGCGACGCTCCTGAGTGGCAGTCCCACCAGCGTACGCCAGCGTCCGGCAACTGCTACCAACCCCGGGGTGCGCGCCTCACACCTCGCCTCGCACGCGCGGCTGCATCACCCGCCGCGCTCGACGCGCTCGCTGCCGACGCCGGCCGACAAACCCCCCGAGTGATGGAGAGGCTCAGGGCGTCGCCTGCTCGAGCTCGCGCAGCCGCTCGTCGCAGACCTTGATCCCGCGCAGGAAGCAGCCCGTCCAGGGCGGGATCACCATGAGCATGTCGCGCCGCGCGGGGCGCAGGTTGGTGGCGGCGGCGATGACGTGCTCCAGCGACTCGCGGCTGAACTGCATCCGCTGGCCGTCGCGCAGGTCGAGCTCGGGCGTCGTGTTCGCGCAGGCCGTGAGGTAGCCGAGGTTCTGCATGTACTCAAACGATGCGTTGTCCAGGGGCAGCGCTTCCCTGGCTGCCACGAGCACCTCGTAGAACGTGCGCGGCCAGGCCGACGCGGCGCGCTGCGCGAGCATCGCCCACGTGACGGCGCGCACCGCCCGGTCGACCGCGTCGGGATCGGCGAGCGCGGCGATCAACGCGAGCGCGGGCGGTTCGTCGAGACCCTTCGAACGATCCTCGACGGCGGTGCAGAAGGCCTGTAGCGCGACGGATCCGCCGCGCGAGCAGGCGCGCAGGATGGGCACGCTGCGGTCGTCGACCGCGGCCCGCTCGAGCTCGACGTCGAGCGCGGCGGCGGCGACCCCGATCGCCCCCGCGCGCCCCTGGAATGTGGCTCCGCCCACGGGTCGAGTCTGTCAGAGCGGCGGTCCGGCGGGCGGCCGGCGGAGCACCGAGACGCCCCCGTGCTGCTCGAGCGCCGCCTCGGACGGAAGGGTGGCGGGGCCGCCTGCGAGACATCGGGCTCGCTTTGCGCCGCAACTCGCCGGCGGGTGGCGGGATTCGTGTGAACAGCCCGCGATGCCGATGTTGGAGAGACATGCGCCGAGCAACCGATCGCGTCGCGTCCGCCGGGGTCCTCCTCGCGATCCTCTGGGTCGCGGCAGCGCCGGCGAGCGCGTCGGCGGGCTGCGTGCGCGCCGGCGAGCGCGCGCTGGCGAGCAGCCCGCGGCTCGTGCTCGTCGCGCCCTCGCCGCGGTCGGCTCGTCCGAGCGCGGTGCGCCTCGTCTGTCGCCGCGACTCCGGCACCCGGCGCACGCTCGCGCGCGCCGGCTCGCCGTGCTCGCACTGCGCCTCGAGCATCCGGCGCGTCGTCCTGCGCGGCCGCTTCGCCTACGCGGTCGTCTCCTACCGCGCCTTCAACGACCAGCAGGCCGAGCTGCTCACGCTCGACACGAACACCTGGCGCACGCGCCGCGCGACGCTGGACCTCGGCGACCAGGGCGACGACCTGCGCACGGACGTCTCCGACCTTCTCGCCCTGCCGCGGGGCCGCGCCGTGATGCTCGTGCGCAACGACTTCGCCGCCGCGATCGTGCTCACGGGACCCGACGGGGCAGCCGTTCTCGACGAGGGGCTCGCATCCGCGCTCGGACCGCCGGCGGTGCGCGGCGGTCGCGTGGTCTGGCGTCACGGCGCCTCGCTGCGGTCCTCCCCCGCACGCCCGGCCAACCGCTGCCCGCGCGCGCCCGCGATCGGGGTCCCGTCACGGCCCGGCGCCGGCGGGCGCCTCGCGACGGCCGACGCCGTGACCTCGGGCGGCTGGTACTGCCTCCAGGCGACCGGTCGCACCGGTCGCGTCGACGGCACCGTCGTCCGCCTGCTCGGCTCGCTCGCGGTCGTGCAGCGCGCCGCGGACGTCCGCGTCGTCGACCTGCGCACCGCGACGACGGTTGCGGGTCCCGCCGCCGCCGATCCTCGCGCCCGCAACAGCCCGACCGTCGGCCCGTCGGGCACGCTCGTCCTGCGCCGTCCGGGCGTCTGCGCCGGCGACGCCGAGATCGTCGCGCTTGCCGCGGGCGAGCCCGAGCGCCGGCTCGCGTGCGGCGACCTGCGCGACCTGCGCTACGTCGACGGCATCGTCCGCTGGCGCAACCAGGCGACAGGCGAGGTCGCGACGGCGGCGGTTGCCTGATCGCCCGATGGGGGATCCTTACCGCGGCCGGCGCCAAGCGCGCGGGCTGGCGTCTACGTCCGGCGGGAGGAAGCGATGGCAGAGGGTGACGCGTCGGGATTCGATGCAGGGTCAATCGCCGGCGACGCGCTGGTCGCGCTCACGGCGGACGACGAACCGGTCACGACCGAGCCCTTCGAGCCCTACGACGGCACCGGCGAGGTGCTGCGAGTGCGGGCCGCGGCAGCGGCTCCGGCCAGCCTCGAGTCGCTGATCGAGCGCGTGCCGGCGGCCGCGTCCGGCCTGCCCTCGCCGCCGCCATCGGGATCGGCGTTCCGCGTCGTCGACAGCCTCGGCGCGTCGGCCGACGCCCTCGACATCATCGCGAACCCGGCGGCGCGGGGCTCGTATCTCGGCGTCTACCACATCAACCTCGGGAGGGGGCGCTTCGCGCTGCGGCTCGCGTCGTCGCGCAACCTGCTGCGCTGGACGAAGATCGCCGACCTCGACGCGGGCGGCGGCGCGATGGGAGCGCTGCGCGCGCTACCCGGCGGGGGCTTCCTGCTCGCCTACGAGGCGCAGCGTCCGACGCAGCCCAACGGCAAGGTCGCGACCAACGTCAGGCTGCGCTTCTATCGCGACGGCGAGGCGCTGCTGCGTGGAAGCGCGAGCGAGCAGAAGACGCTGCCGCGGCGCCTCAGCCCGACCAACGAGGGGACTCCGAACTTCCGCGGCGTCACCTGGCGCGGGAGCCTGTCGACGTCGCGCATCCTGCTGGGCTTTCACTGGCTCGACCACGGGCCGAAGCTGCCCGTCGACCGCGAGGGTCTGGCGACGCTCGACCGGGGCCGATGGTCGGTGTCCAAAGACGCCGGGGTCGACCGCGCGCTGTCGCAGATGGGCTTTCACGGCAACCACGGCGGTCGGCGGCAGTTTCGGTTTCCCGCCGGCGGCAAGGTCTGGCGCATCTACGAGGCGCAGGAGTTCGTCAACGTCACCGGATCGTGGCGCGTGTTCCTCTACGACATCGAAGCGCGCCGCCTCAAGCGCCTGCAGATCAGCACGCCGGGCGCGTCGCGATCGTTCGCGAACCCGACGGTGAGCATCCTCCCGTCGCCGCATGCGGCCGGCGGCAGCGCGCTCGTCGTGACGATGTTCATCTTCGCCGCCCGCGCCGGCAGCGGCGAGGCGGGCGAGCTCGTCTACTACCACGACCTCTGATCTCACCGCGGCCGGGCGGCGTCTCGAACCGCAAGTTCGGTCGCCGGCGTGCGTTCCAGCAGGCATGAGACACGGATGCTCGATCGCCACACTCGCCGCCGCCGCAGGGTTCGCCCTCGCGGCCGCCGCGCCCGCCGCAGCCACTGTTCAGGGCGTGGGCGCCACGGCGGGCCAGCCCGCCGACTACCTCAAGACGACGGGCCTCTCGGCGCCCGTCCACACCCAGACCAGGCGCGACGTCATCCGCCTCCCCGCCTTCGACGGCAAGCAGCTCTACATCGAGGTCGTGCGCCCGTCGGCGGCCGGGCGCTTTCCCGTCATCCTCGAGGCAAGCCCGTACCACGGCACGCTCGCCGACCGCGACGGCACGCGCATCCTGCCGGGACCCAGGGGCCCCGACGGCAAGCCGCTCGGGCTGACCGGGTACTTCGCACCGCGCGGCTACGCCGTCGCGATGATGGATCTGCGCGGCACGGGCCGCTCGCAGGGCTGCCTCGATCACCTCGGCCCGAAGGACGCCCGCGACCTCAAGCAGGTCGTCGAGTGGGCCGCGGACCAGTCGTGGAGCAACGGCAAGGTCGGCATGACCGGCCACTCCTACGTCGGCTCGACGCCGCCGGTCGCCGCGGCGCAGAACCCGCGCGGCCTGGCGACGATCGTCCCCAGCGCCGGCCTCGCGACGATGTACGACCATCAGTTCCAGCACGGCGTCCCGTACTACCTGCAGTGGGCCGGGCCGATCGAGGCCTACGAGCAGATCGCGCTCGAGCGCAAGCTGCCCGCCTTCCAGGACCCGTTCGGCCTGCTGCACACCGGCGACGACTTCGGCAACTCGCTCGAGGACACAGGCTGCGGGCTGCCGCAATCGGCGATCGTCGCGGGCGAGGACCAGCTGTCGGGGCGCTACTCGGACTGGCACCGCGTGCGCGACCACGCCGCCGGGGCGACCGCCGCGCAGATCCCGGTCTTCCTCGTCCACGGCGTCAACGACAACGCCGCGCGCGTCGAGGCCATGCGGTGGTTCACGGACCGCGCCGGGCGCGCCGGCGACAAGCTCTGGCTGGGCCAGTGGGATCACGGCACGGGCTGCTGTCCGAACCGCCGCGGCGAGCAGTGGACGGGCGCGCTGCACGCGTGGTTCGATCGCCAGCTCGCGGGGCGCGACGTGAGCACCGGGCCGGCCGTCGAGGTGTTCATGAGCGACGGGACCTTCGAAGAGGCCAAGGCGGGCGACCGCGAGGAGGTGCTGACCGCCACGAGCTGGGGCGTCGCGCGCGGCGACGAGCTGACGTTGCGTCCCGCCGCGGGCGGAGAGCTGTCCAGACGCGGTGCCGGCTGCCGGCTCGGTGGCGTTCACGGGCGATCCGGCCGGCGTCCTGGATCCGCAGGCGACCGGCGGCGCGACGTTCGCGACCGCGCCGCTCGTGCAGGACGTCGTCCTGGCAGGCGTGCCGGCGCTACGGCTGTCGGCGTCCGTGACCGTGCCGCGCGTGCACCTCATCGCGAACCTCTACGACGAGGCGCCCGGCACAGCGGACCGGCGGCGGATCAGCCAGTGCGCGATGAACCCGGAGTTGCGCGCGGGCCTCGCGACGCGCCAGCTCGTCGCGCCCGGTCAGCGCTACGACCTGACGCCGCCGTGCTTCGCGATCGCCCATCACCTGCGCGCGGGCCACAAGCTCGTCCTGCGCGTCACGACGAGCGACCCCGACAAGGTCCCGCTGTTCGCCGTCGATCCGCGGGTGACGGTGTTCACGGGCGCCGACGCGACGCGAATCGCGCTGCCGGTCGTCCCGGGCGCCACGCTTCATCCGGATACGGTCGCGCTCGACGGCGGCGTCGTGGCGGGCGCCGCCCAGAGCCCGCTCGCCGCCACGGTGAAGTCCACGCTCGGCCTCGCGGCCAGGGTCACCGGCACCGGGCGATGACAGCGCGGGCGCGCCCGGCGTGGTGGCCGGGCGCGCCCCGCCGTCACGGACCCCGGGTAGGCGACGAGCTCCGCGCGGCTGCGCTCGCCGTCGCACCGGACCGCGAGGCGAGCTCATCGACACGGTGCGCGGTTACCCGGCGGGCAGATGATCGGGCGGTGCGGCTCTGGCGGCGACGAGCCGCCGTGCGCGATCCTTCGAGCGCTGCGAAATCGGCCGTGAGAGCGCGCTGCGGTGCTCGGCGACCCAGCGGTAGGCGCGGTCGGTGAGCTTCGGCAACGCGCGCGTGACGGCCGCCAGCGGCCGGCCGGCGGGCAGGAGTCCGAGCGTCGCCGTCACGGCGCGCCCGGCCGAGGTGACCTGCCCGTCCGCGTCGACGATGTGCCACGACGCGTAGCGGCGCTCGGGCTCGAGCGCGTCAAGCAGACCGTCGGCGTCGGCCTCCTGGATCGTGCGCGTCGCGAGGACCCGGCGGCGGTCGGCGCGCAGGACGAGCGCGAGCGTCCACGCGCAGAAGCCGCAATCGCGATCCCACAAGACGAGCACGGCCGAAGGACTATCAGACGACGTCTGGCGCCCTGTGCCCGTGATGCGATCCGCGGGTAGCACCGTCGGATGCCCGTCCCAGCCGACGACCTGGCGGCCATCCGTCGCGAGCTGCAGGCGCGTCGCGACCAAGCCCGCGAACGCGTCGCGACGCTGGCCCGGCGACCCGAGCTGGGGGCGGCCCAGGGCTTCGGCAAGCGCATCGGCGACGGGACGACGGAGGCGATCAGCCGCCTGACGGACATCGGTGTCGGCAGCTCGCTGGAGACCGGGCTCGCTCGCACGGAGCGGGCGCTGGCCAAGCTCGACGAGGGCACCTACGGGACGTGCGATGCGTGCGGGGAGCCGATCGTGCCTGCCCGGCTCGGCGCGATGCCCGACAGCGTTCTGTGCGTGACCTGCGCCGGCTCGCAGCCTCGGGCCCGGCCGCCCCGGCGCCGCTGAGCGGGGCCTCAGCCCGGCTCGGGCAGCGGTGCGTCGGCGGTAGCAGCCCTCGGCGGTGGCCGCCGCGCGTCCCAGCGCACGAGCTCGGGCCTCCCGCGCTCGGGCAGCGGCAGCTCGATCGTGTCGAAGTCGCGCGGGACCTCGGTGCCGGCGAACACCGCGCGTGCCTCGTCGCGGATCTCGCCCCCGGCGTAGCGCGACGAGAGGTGCGTCAGCGCGAGCAGCCCGACCTCGGCGTCGGCGGCGACCTGCGCGGCCTGGCGCGCGGTGCTGTGGCCGGTCTGGGCGGCGCGGTCGGCGTCCTCGTCCAGGAACGTGGCCTCGTGCACGAGGACGTCCGCGCGGTGTGCGACGACGACGACGGCGTCCGTCGGCGCCGTGTCGCCGGTGACGACGATCTTGCGCCCGCGCCGCGTCTCGCCGACGACCTGCTCGGGACGCACGCCGGCGACGACCTCCCCGCGCTGCAGGCGCCCGAAGTCCGGGCCGGGGGTGACGCCGAGCTGCTCGGCGAGTTGCGCGTCGAAGCGGCCCGGCCGCACGTCCTCGCATAGGGCGTAGCCGAACGCGACGCCCCGGTGGCGCACGGCGAAGGGGACGATCTCGAGGTCGTCGCGGCGCACAGCCTCCTCCGGCTCGAGGTCGCGCAGGGTCAGCCCGTAGCGCGGGCGCCCGTAGATCGGGCGCATGCGCTCCATGAGCGCGGTCATGCCGGGCGGGCCATGAACCGTCAGCGGCTTCTCGCGGTCGCGCAGCTCGAAGGACTTCAGCATCCCCGGCAGGCCGAGCCAGTGGTCCGCGTGCATGTGCGTGAGGAAGACGTCGGTGAGGTCTGCGAGCCCGACCGATCGCACGAGCTGGCGCTGGGTCCCCTCGCCGCAGTCGATGAGGATGCGCGCCGCGCCACGGCGCACGAGCAGCGCGGGCAGCCCGCGGCGCGCGGACGGCACGGATCCGGCGGTGCCGGCGAAGAACAGCGAGAGATCCATGTGTGCGGGCGAGCGTACTGCGGCGCGCTACGGTTCCCCCTTGCAGCGCTCTTGCGGCAATCGTCACGACGAGGGGATCGCGATGTTGAAGGAGTTTCGGGAGTTCATCCTGCGGGGGAGCCTTGTCGAGCTCGCGGTCGCCGTCGTCATCGGCACCGCCTTCGGCGCGGTCGTGGCCGCGCTCGTCAAAGATCTCGTGACGCCGCTCATCGCGGCCATCGGCGGCCAGCCCGACTTCTCCGCGCTGTCGTTCACCATCAACGGCAGCAAGTTCCTCTACGGCGACTTCATCAACGCCGTGCTCGCGTTCCTCATCATCGCGGCGGTCGTGTTCTTCCTCGTCATCAGGCCGGTGAACGCGCTCATGGCGCGGCGCAAGGTCGACACCGCGCCGGACGAGCCGACGCGCTCCTGCCCGGAGTGCCTCAGCGACATCCCGGTCGCCGCGACGCGCTGCGCGTTCTGCACGTCGCGGGTGGCCGAGGCGTAACCCGCGCCGGCCTCCGGTGTCGCTGCTGCAACACCGCGAGGCGATCGCCACGGTCGACTGGTCGTCTCGTTCGCCTCGGAGCTCGCGGCGGTCGCGATCGCCGAGGCCGCGTCGTTGTACTCACTCGTCACGCGGAAGGTGTGTAGATCTTTCCCCTGTGATGGGGTAGATCTACACACCCCCTCCCTCGCCACCGGCCTCGAGGCTCGCCGAGATGGGCCGAGGCTGGCGCTGAGCCGGGTCGGCTGCCACGCGTCGCGGTTGGCGCTCTTCAAGCTCTGGCGCGCCGACACACGCGCCGCGATCGAGATGGACGAGCTCCTGAGCGCCGGATACGCGTTTCAGGTCGAGACGACCCGGTTCGCGCACCTCGCCGGCAGCCGGATCGAAGGAGGTCCCGTTCGTCTTCTCCGAGCGCGTCGCCGGCACATCCAAGATCTCCCTCGAAGGGATCCGCGTCATGTTCGCCGTGCGCCGCCACCACCGCCCCCGATGCGGGACCGGACTCCCCGTCGCCATGTAGCCTCCCTCCTACACGCGCCCGTAGCTCAGTGGATAGAGCGCCGCCCTCCGGAGGCGGAAGTCAGAGGTTCGAATCCTCTCGGGCGCGTAGCGAGGCCCACGCCGTCTGATCTACAGCTCGGCGACCAGCACGGCGCGAAGTCGGCGCGCTCCGAGGATCGTCGCTCGGCTGCCACCAGGCATCGAGTCCGCGCCCGGGCGTCGCGGTCGCACGAGGGCGCAAGGTCGGCAACGCGCGCACACGGGAAGGGAAATGTCCGTCGATGCGGCCTCTTGGACACTTCGCGTGTGTTCGAGGGCGCGGATTCTGCGGACGGTGCGGGATACGCCCGCGTGCTGCGGGCACCGAGCCGATAGAACAGCGCGAGCGATCCGTCCGCCGTAGGTGCGAACGTTTGTTCGGCGATATGAACCCTCAGGAACCCGAGCTCACGTATCCGGCGATCGACCCGGACGAACTCGTCTTCGGGCTCGCATACGGCGCTGGGGCGGAAGCTGATTCGTTCGAGAGAACCTTGCGCGAAGCGCTGCGAGGTTACGGATACGTGCTGCGGCCAATCCGTCTGAGCGACTATCTCCCGACGTTGCTCAGGCAGGATCATTTCACGCGAGACACTCCGGACGGTACGCGTCGTTTGCAGGACATGGGCGACAATCTGCGCGAGATCACCGGCGCCAAGGATGCGCTCGCTCAACTCGGCGTGTACCTGATAGCAACCGAGCGTCGTCGTATCAGTACCGAAGGTCGACGTGTCGTGTGGCTCGTGCGATCGCTCAAGCGCCCGGAAGAGGTGGCCACGCTCCGCTTGCTCTATGGCTCGCGGGTCGTCGTCTTCGGGTTGCATGTGCCTGAGGCCGACCGTCGGCAGAACCTCATTCATCGCCGTCAGCGCTGGGCCAACGTGACCTCCGCAGGCTTCGAGGAGGAGGCGACTCAGGATCTACGTCGCGATGAGCAGGACCGCACGCGCGACCATGGCCAAGCTGTTCGAGATACGTTCGCCCGCGCGGACTTCTTCGTCGACGGTCGGGGAAAGCAAGCACTCCACGACTCGCTACATCGTGCGGTGCACCTGATCTTCGGTGAGCCGTTCGAACCGCCTCACCGCGATGAGCAGGCGATGTACTACGCCTTCACGGCAGGGCTACGTAGCGCGGAGATGGGCAGACAGGTCGGCGCCGCGATCGTTAACCAGCACGGCGATTTGCTCGCCGTCGGCACCAACGATGTCCCGTGTCCGGGCGGCGGTCTCTATTGGTCCCCGGACGAGCCGGACGGCCGGGATTTCGCCAGGCAGCCGGCCCTGGACGCCAACACGCTCTGGCAGCGTCGGGTCGCTCGGGAACTGCTCGTGCGCATGCGCGAGACGGAGTGGCTTGCGCCGAACCGAGCTACCGATGTCGATGGGGGATTCGACATCGATGAGCAACGTCTCGACGAGTTCCTGGCGGCGGTCCGGCCCACCCGTTTTCGTTCACTAACCGAGTTTGGCCGTGCAGTGCATGCCGAGATGGACGCAATTACGACGGCGGTGCGGAATGGCATGCGCGTGGAAGGTGCCACGCTTGCATGCACAACACTCCCGTGCCACAACTGCACGCGACATTTGATCGCGGCGGGAATGCGTCGGATCGTCTACATCCATCCTTATGCCAAGAGCCTCGCGCTCGCGCTGCACGACGATGCGGTCGAGATCGAGCCTTCGAACCCCGATGCGGAGACTAGGAAGGTCGTGCTCGAGCAATACATCGGCGTTGCCCCACGGGTCTATCCGCAGTACTTCAGCTTCGATCAGATCGACCGCAAGGACTTGCGTGGTCGCGCGCAGGAATCGCCCTCGCCTGCCGACTCAAGACCTCGGATGCTGGAGGACGGCGGCCCATTCGCGTTCGGTGGCCCCGCCTTCCCCCTCGCGCGCACCGTTGACCTCGAGCAAGCGCTGGTGACCGCCTTCGTGGACCTCGTCGGAGCCAAGCCCGAGCAACTTGACCTGCCCATCGACTCCCAGTTGGAGACCAAGATATGACTACGCACCCGTTGGCCGCAGACTCCACCACCACAGAGATTCGCCGCGCCACGCCGGAGGATCTCGAGTTTCTCAATGCCCAGCCCGATCCCCAGCGGATGGCACAGATCAAGGAGAGCGAGATTCGCAATGCACGCAGCGCGACGTCGGCCCCGCGCCACTGGCGGCCCGTCGAGGTGGATCCGGCACACCTGCGGTAGCTCTGCAAGCGCCGGCGCCGACGCCGGCCGGGTTCGGTCCGACGCTTGACTTGCGACCCTCAGCGCTTCGCGATGACCGCGCCGTCGACCGTGCTGTCGACGCCGATCTCCAGCGCGAGGACCTCGGCGCGGATCCAGTCGCCGTGGTCCAGGAGGTCGGCGTCTCGCTCTGGGAGCGTCACGGCGATGCGGTCGGTGAGCTCGAAGCCCTGCTCCTTGCGCATGACGTTGAGCTCGTGGACGAGGTCGTGGACGCGACCCTCGGTGCGCAGCTCGTCGTCGAGCTCGATGTCGAAGGCGACGCTGATGCCGTCGTCCTCGGCGATCGCCCAGCCGTCGAGGTCGACCTTCTCGCCGCGGATGACGTCCTCGGGGCCGAGCCGCTCCCCGGCGACCAGCAGCGCGCCGTCGTCGAGCTGCTCGTACGCGCCGGCCTTCAGGGCGGCCCGGAGCGCCGGGAGCTTCTTGCCGAGCCGCGGCCCGAGGACGCGCAGGTTCGGCAGGATCTCCGCGCGCGCGACCGGGCCCTCGTCGAACGCGACCTCCTTGACCCGTAGCTCCTCGGCGATCTCGTCGGCGTGCGAGGCCGCGAGCGGCGCGCCGCGCACGTAGACCTTGCGCAGCGGCTGGCGCAGCTTCAGCCCCGCCTCCGTCCGCGCGCGCCGGCCGAGCTGGGCGACCCGGCGGGTCGATGCGATCTCCGCGAGCAGCGCGTCGTCGACGAACTGCACCTGCACCGCCGGCCAGCCCGCGAGGTGTACCGACTCGGGCGCATCGGAGCACGGCGACGCGACGAGCGTCTGCCAGAGGTGCTCGGCGAGGAACGGCATGATCGGCGCAAACACCCGGACGAGCTGGACGAGCGCCGTCCACAGCGTCCGAAACGCCGCTTCGTCGAACGTGTAGAAGCGACGCCGCGAGCGGCGGATGTACCAGTTCGAGAGATCCTCGACGAACGTCTCGACGACGCGCGCGACGTCCACGGTGAGGTACGCGTCGTACGCGGTCTCGGCGTCGCGGACGAGCTGCTGCACGCGCGCGAGCAGCCACACGTCGAGCGGGCGCAGCGAGAGATCCGGCGAAGGCCCGTCGACGATGTCCGCATAGGAAGGCGAGAAGCCCTCGATCGAGCCGTAGTCGGTGAGGAAGCGCACCGAGTTCCACAGGGTCAGCAGCCGCCGCTTGATCTCGGTCGCGGCTTTGTAGCCGAAGCGCAGGTTCTGCGTCGGTGGCTGCTGGCAGTACTGCCAGCGCATGACGTCGGCGCCCATCCGCTCGAACGCCTCCTCGGCGGAGATGAGGTTGCCCCACGAGCCGTGCATCTCGCGGCCGTCGGCGTCCTGGAGCTTCTCGTACGTCAGGACCTTGCGGTACGGCGCGTCGCCCGTCAGGACGATCGACATGAAGAACTGCGAGTAGAACCACAGGCGGATCTGCTCGCGCATCTCCGTGACCCAGTCGGCGGGAAACCACTGCTCCCAGTACTCGTGGTCGGGCAGGTCGGCCTTCGAGAGCCCGCGGGAGGCGCCCGTCGCGTAGCCCTCGGGCACCCAGGTGTCGTTGCGCCACCCCAGCGACGAGAACGGCACGATCCCGGCGTCCAGCCAGACGTCGCCGACCTCGGGCACCCGCGCGACCTCCTCGCCGCACTCCGAGCACGAGATCGTGACGCGGTCGATCCACGGGCGGTGCAGCTCCTCGAGCCCCTCGATGCCGCCGACCGACCGCTTCTTCAGCTCGGCCTTGGACCCGATGACGTTGAGATGCCCGCACGGGCACGGATAGAACGGCAGCGGCAGCCCGTAGAAGCGCCGGCGCGAGATGTTCCAGTCGCCCATGTTGCGCAGCCAGTCGTCCATGCGCTTGCCGTACTGCGGCGGCGTCCACTCGATCGTCTGGTTGACGTCGAGCATCCGCTGGCGCACGCCCTCGACGGAGATGAACCAGTCGTCGGAGACGCGGAAGATGAGCGGCGTGTCGCAGCGCCAGCAGTGCGGGTAGGCGTGCGTGATCGTCGCGGCGTCCTTCAACGGGCCGCGCGCGCGCAGGTCCGCGATGATCCGGTCGGCCGACTCGTCGGTGGAGAGCCCCGCGAGCCAGCCGTACTCGGGGTAAAAGCGCCCCGCCTCGTCGACCGGCGTCAGCACCGGCAGGTCGAGCTCGACGCCGAGCTCGAAGTCGTCGCGCCCCGCCCCGGGCGCGATGTGCACGATCCCCGTGCCCTCCCCCACCGCGACCTCGGCCCACGGGATCACGCGGTGGTCGACCTCGCCGCCGGGGCCGAGCGCGTCGAACGGGCCCTCGTAGCGCCAGCCGACCATCTCGCTGCCAAGCCGGGTCTCCGCGAACGGCTCGTCCGGCGCGGTGAAGACGCCGACCCAGTCGCCGTCCGCCGTCAAGCCGTACTCGAGCTCCGGATGGACCGCGGCCGCGACGTTCGCGGGCAGCGTCCACGGCGTCGTCGTCCAGATGACGAGCGACTCGCCGGGGCGCTCGAGCAGCGGGAGACGCACCCACACCGACGGGTGCGTCATCTCCTGGTAGACGCCGGCCTGCGTCAGCTCGTGCTGCGACAGCGACGTCCCGCAGCGCGGGCACCACTCCGACGAGCGGTGGCCGAGGAACAGCCACCCGCGCTCATGCACGACCTGCAGGAAGCGCCAGATGTACTCGATGTTCGTGTCCGAGAACGTGAAGTAGTCGTTGCCCCAGTCCATCCACTGGCCCAGGCGCTTGGACGCGCGCGTCAGCTCGCCCGACGACCACTCGACGACCTTGCGGCACTCGGCCGCGAACCGCTCGAGGCCGTACTCCTCGATCTCGTGCTTGGAGTTCAGGCCGAGCGCCTTCTCGACGCCGACCTCGATCCACAGGCCCTGGCAGTCCCAGCCGTTCTGGTAGCGCTGGTCGAAGCCCTGCAGCGCCTTGTAGCGCTGGAAGACGTCCTTCAGCGTGCGCCCCCACGCGGTGTGGACGCCCATGCCCTTGTTCGCCGTGACGGGACCGTCGATGAAGCTGAAGCGCGGACCGCCGCGATTGGCCGCGCGGAGCTTCTCGAACGTGTCCCGGGACTCCCACAGGTCGAGGATCGCCTCCTCGAGGCGAGGGTGATCGGGGACAGGCGGAAGCTGTGTGAACCGGCGAGCCACGGCGAGGCAGTCTACGAGAGGCGTTTGCGCCCGCCTCCCGCGAGAAATTCGCTTGCGCGGGACCGCCCGGGGCGTATCGTTGACGTAGCCTGCCCGATGCCGACGGCGGCGCGCCAGCCGTGGCGACATCGGGCACGCGACGAGGGGACCCGATCATGGCTGTGCCCGACGGGACAGGATCGATGTTCAGCGGCTGGGAGCTCTGGTACATCGTGCCCGTGGCGTTCATCGTCACGGTCCTCGCTGTTGGGGGGATCGCCGTCTCCGCGCTGAGCGGGACCGAGTCCTCCGATGCGGCGGACGCGGCGGCGATCGCGAAGCTCCCGCCGTACTGGACGGTGAAGGCCGGTCAGACGTACTCGAAGATCGCCGCGGAGACCGGGCTCACCGTCGATCAGCTCGAGACGTTCAACCCGCGCACGAACCCGGCCACGATCCGGCCGGGCCAGCGCATCAAGCTGCGCGAGAACGTGCCGGTGCCGGCACCCAAGCCGCTGGGACCGAGGTTCTGGACGGTCCGGGCGGGGCAGTCGTTCGGATCGATCGCCGCTGCCACGGGCAAGCCCATCGACACGCTGATCGCGCTCAACAAGCGGTTGAAGCCCGAGGAGCTCAAACCGGGCGACCGGGTGCGGCTGCGGCGCTGAGCGCCGGCTGCCGCGAGAACGGAGCGCGGCGCGCCGCGGCGCGCGACCCGGGCGCGGGAAGCGCAAGCCGCTCGGCGCGGCGCGCGTTCCCGACCCACCCGGCAGGACCTACATCTGCGCCTGGATCTTCTTCAGCGTGTCGCGATCCTCGGCGAGGTCGGTCTCCTCGAGATGCGCCTCGGCTTGGGCGACCGGGTCGACGTTGCTGGCGACGATCGAATCCGTCGCCGCGGCGCCGGCCGCACCGGTGAGCTGTGCTGCACGGTCGTCAACCGCGTCCGCCATGCCGTCGCCGGCGGCCTCCACGTCTTGACCGGACGTCTCGGGTGCCTCGTCGACCTGTGCTGCCTCTTGCTCTGCCATGTCACCTCTCCGTTGTCGGGTAGAGGACCCCTACCCGCTCCCGGGCCGATGACAACCCGGCGCAGGATCACTCCCAGGGCGACGGCACCTGGGTCGTGACCTCGACGGTGCCGTCGAGCAGGTCGCCGTCGGGCTCGACGACGGAGACGTTCTTGCCGATCAGCTCGCCGCGGAAGCGCAGCTCGAAGGGTCCGCCCTCCGGGCCGCTGGCGCCGATGTTGCCGGCGCCGATCCGGCCCAGCGCTTCGAGCGCCGACTGGACGCCCGCGGCCGCGACGTCGTAGCCGAGCGGCCCGGTCTCCTGACCGGAGTACGTGAGCGTGAACGTCCCGCCGGTCGCCGTGATCGTGATGACCTGGACGGGCTCATCTGGGAGTGGATGTCGCTTGGTCATGGCCGTTTCTCCTGGATTCTCGCGAGTGGTGGTTCGGAGCACCCCGGGTGCTTCGCAGCCTGCATCATCGCGGGGCCGGCCGCAGCGCGAGGTACGCTCGCAATCATGCGGCGCACGACGAGGCGATCCGGGTCGGCCGCGGCCCGCCGCGACGTCGCCGCGCGGCGCAGACGCTCCGGCGCGACAGCCGCTGCCCTGTGCGCGTTCGGCGCGCAACTTGGCGTGCCGGCAGTCGCGGCGCAGACGTTGCCGCCGGAGCCGCCGCGGCTCACATTGAGCGGACCGCCGGTGCGCGCGGCCGGCATCGACATCCCGCTGACCGGCCGTGGCGCCCCGCCCGGCGCGCTCGCGGAGCTGCAGCGACTCGTCGGCGGGAAGCGCTGGGTCACGATCAAGACGAGGACGGCGCGCGCCGACGGAACGATCGCGCTCCCCTACAACCCCCGCAAGCTCAGCCCGCGCTACCGCCTGCGACTCGCCGTCGGCGGCGCGGCCTCCAAGCCGCTCACGGTCCGCACACGCGAGGTCACGCTCGCCGCGTTCGGCGACGCGAACTTCGGCGACGGCGTCGCGAGCGTCATGGACGTGCGTGGCGCACGCTGGCCGTGGCGGAGTGTCGCGCCGACCCTGCGCGACGCCGACATCGCGTTCGGCAACCTCGAGTGCGCGATCTCAGAGCGCGGCGTCGCGGTCCCCAAGCAGTTCAACTTCCGCGGCCGCCCGGATCGCCTGCGCGAGGTCGTGCGCTTCGCGGGTCTCGACGTCCTGAACCTCGCCAACAACCACGCCGGCGACTACGGGACCGGCGCGCTGCTCGACACGGTCCGCGCCGTGCGCAGCAGCGGCGCACTGCCGGTCGGGGCGGGCGCGACGCTGCGCGCCGCGCGACGACCGCAGGTCGTCAGCCGCTTGGGCCTACGCGTCGGGTTCGCCGGCTTCTCGGACATCGGGCCGACGTCGTTCGCCGCCGGCCCGCGGCGGCCGGGGACCTCGTTCGCCACGACCCGCGCGATCACCGATGGCGTGCGCGCGGCGGCGCGCGTTTCGGACATCGTCATCGTCACGTTCCACTGGGGCGTCGAGCGCTCGACGACGGAGAACGCGCGCCAGCGCGCCTTCGCCCGCGACGCACTCGCTGCCGGCGCGACCGCGGTCATCGGCGCGCACCCGCATGTCCTGCAGCCGATCCGCCGAGCCGGCAAGGGTCGGCGCAAGCTCATCGCCTACAGCCTCGGCAACTTCGTGTGGGCGGCGAGCTCGGACCTCACGAGCGCGACCGGGATCCTGCGCATGCGGCTCTCCGGCCGTGGCGTCGAGGGCGCGACGCTCCTGCGGGCGCGGATCGAGGGGACCCGTCCGCGCCTGCTCGGCGGCTGAGCGCGCCGCGGCGGCGCGAGCGCGGCGGGCACGGGTCCGCGCGCGACGCCTTCCTCAGGCGCCGAAGCCGAAGAACGCGCGCAGCTGCTCGGCCACGAGATCCGGGCGCTCCTGCGGCGGGAAGTGTCCGCAGTCGGGCAGATCCTCGAAGCGCACGTCGTCGGCGTGCTTGGAGACGCTCTCGACCGCGCCGCGCTTGAACACCGGGTCCTCCACGCCGTTGAGCCACAGCGTCGGCATCGTCAGGCGCTTGCCGGCGAAGCGTCCGCGCACCTGCGACGGGTAGTCGTGCAGGAGAAACGTGCGATAGACCTGCTGCGCCGCCCGCGCCCGCGGCCGCTCGCGAAAACGCGGCGAGAAGCGCTCGATCTCGTCCATGACGACGTCCGAGCGCGTCGAGATCTTCTTCGAGATCGCGCCGAGCACGCGCGGCGAGGCCCCGATGCGGTGCCCGATCCCGGGGCTCGCGAGCAGCACCTGGTAGGCGAGCCCCGGCAGCGTCTTGAGCACGCCGGCGACGCCCGTCCGCGGCCAGATGTGGCCGGTGTTCATCGGGACGAAGCGGCGCACGCGGTCGGGATGCTCGACGCAGACGATGAACCCGATGACCCCGCCCCAGTCGTGGCCGACGAGGTTCACGGAATCCAGACCGAGCGCGTCGAGCACGCCGACGACGTCCTCCGCGAGCTCGTCCTTGCGATAGCCGCGCTTCGTCGCCTCGCTCCAGCCGAAGCCGCGCAGGTCGAGCGCGAGCACGCGGAAGTCGTCAGCGAGCAGTGAGATGACCCCGTGCCACGTCCACCAGTGCTGCGGCCAGCCGTGCAGCAGGACGACCGGCGGACCGTCGCCGCCGCTGTCTGCGACGTGCAGGCGCGCACCGCGAACGTCGACGTAGCGATGCTCGACGCCCTCGAGCTCGGGTGGTTCTGACAAGTCCACGGAGGCGAGAGTACCCGGGTCCGTCAGCTCAGCGCGGGGACGTCCTGGACGAGCGAGGCGACGGGCGCGAAGAGATCGCCGTGCTCCGCGATGCGCTCGATGACCTGCCCGGCTTGAAAGACGAGATCCTCGGGATCCTCGCTGTCGCGGCACGCGCGCACCTCGTCCCAGGTGATCGGCGTCGACACCGTCGGGCGCTCGCGGGCGCGCAGCGAGTAGACGCAGACGGTCGTCTTGTGCTCGTCGTTCTGGCTGTAGTCGATGAAGACCTTGCCGCCGCGCACGGCCTTCGCCATGCGCGAGACGACGAGATCGGGCTCGCCGGCCTCGAGCGTCTCGGCGACGGCGCGCGAGAACCCCTTCGTGCGCTCATACGTCGCGGCGGGCGTGTTCAGCGGGACGTAGACCTGCATCCCCTTGTTGCCGGAGGTCTTCGGGAACGCCTTGAGCCCGAGGTTCTCGAACATCCCGTGCAGGATCAGCGCGACGCGGCAGCACTCGACGATCGTGGCCGGCGGGCCGGGGTCGAGGTCGAAGACCATGGCCGTCGGGCGCTCGATCGGCACCGCGCGCGAGAGCGACGTGTGCAGCTCGAGCGCCGCGAGGTTGCCGAGCCAGACGAGCGTCGGCAGGTCGTCGCAGACGCAGAACTCGACGGTCTTCTTCGACAGCTCGATCGGCGCGACCTTGACCCACTCGGGCCGGTGGCTCGGGCACTGCTTCTCGAAGAAGAACTTGTCGTCGACGCCGTTGGGGTAGCGCTTGCGCGTCAGCGGCCGCCCTTCGAGGTGCGGGAGGATCGCGGGCGCGACGCCGACGAGGTACTCGATGATGTCGCGCTTGGAGAAGCCGACCGCGGGATAGAGGACCTTGTCGAGGTTCGTCAGCTTCAGCGTGCGCTCGCCGACGCGCACCTCGACCCCGTCGCGGACCGCCTTGCCCGCGTGCAGGAACGCGGACTGCGGCGCCTCCTCGCGCAGCCCCTTGTAGGAGGGGTGGCGCATGACGCCGTCGCTCGTCCACTCGGTGAACTCGACCTCCGCGACCCGCGTCGGCTCCACGAACACCGACTCGCGCGGCGGCTTCGGACCGTCGCCGGCGTCCGCGAACGGCGAGTCCTCGCGGCGCACGAGCACCTTCGACAGCCGCTGCAGCTCGGCCTCGGTGAAGCCCGTGCCGACACGTCCCGCGAAGCGCAGCGCGCCGTCCTCGCTGACGCCGACGAGCAGCGCCCCGATGCGGTCGGTCCGCTTGCCGGTCCCCGGGACCCAGCCGCCGACGACGACGTCCTCGCGGCGCACGTTCTTGATCTTCAGCCAGCACGCCGACCGCCGGCCCGGCTCGTAGGTGCTGTCGAGCTTCTTCGCGACGACCCCCTCGAGGCCGTTCTCGAGGCTTGCCGCGAGCACCGCCGCACCGTTGCCGACGACGTGCTCGGGCGTGCGCCAGGCCGGTCCCTGAAGCTGGAGGTCCAACAGCAGCTCGCGCCGCTCGGCGTAGGTGAGATCGAAGAGCGCGTGGCCGTCGAGCCACAGGAGGTCGAAGGCGATGAACGCGACCGGCACCTCCTTGGCGAGCCGGCGCACCGCGCTCTCGCCGCGCACGTGCATCCGCTGCTGCAGGCGCCCGAAGCTCGGGCGGCCGTGCTCGTCGAACGCGACGATCTCGCCGTCGAGGATGGCGCTGTGCGAGCTCAGCGCCCGGTTGAGCGCGCGCAGTTCCGGATAGCCGCCGGTGATGTCGTTGCCGTTGCGGCTCTCGAAGCGGATGCGCCCCGGCTCGGAGTAGACGAGCGCGCGCACGCCGTCCCACTTGATCTCGTAGGCCCACCGGTCGTCGTCGCGCGGGAGCGGCGCCGCGCGGGCGAGCATCGGCGTCAGGTGCGCCGGCATCGGCTGGCGCGCGGGGTCCGACGGCGGGTCCATCCGGTGGATCATCCAGTCCTTGCCCGGCGGCTCGCCCTTGACCTTCTTCAGCGGGAACAGGCCGTAGCGGCCCTGCAGGCGCTCGCCGTGGAACGTGATCTCGACCTTGTCGCCGTCGAACTTGTGCTCCTCGTACGTGCCGCGGTCCCAGATGCGCATCGTCCCGGCGCCGTAGGAGCCCTTCGGGATGTCGCCCTCGAACTCGAGGTACTCGAGCGGGTGGTCCTCGGTGTGGACGGCGAGCCGGTTGTCCTTGGGGTCCTCGGGGATCCCGTTGGGGATCGCCCACGAGACGGCGACGCCGTCGTGCTCGAGTCGCAGGTCCCAGTGCAGGCGCGTCGCGTGGTGCTCCTGAACGACGTAGCGCCGCCCCTCGGGCGGCGTATGGGCGTCGGGCGCGGGCGCGCCTGGCGGCTCCGGGGTTGCGTGCGCGTCACGCTTGCGGCGGTAGTCCTTCAGCCGATCGGCCACGCGCACAGTGTGGCGACCCGGCGGCTTCACCGCGAGCGGCTGCCGCGGCACAACGAACAACGCCGCCGCAGCCGATGCTGCGACGACGTCAAGTCCGTCGCGGCGCGGCCGATGCCGCGCCACCTATAAGGCGGCGGCGCCGCCGCGGGGGTTCCCCGGTCCCCGCGGCGGCCGCCGCTGCGCGTATGCCCGCCAGGCGGGCGTCGCAGTCGCTAAGCGAAACCTCGTCGCTTGGCGTCGGCTTCCGTCGCTTGGGACGAGATCAAGCCGATACCGAGCAGCAGCACGCCGTTGATGAGGTGGTTGAAGTTCTCGAGGTCACCGCGACCGAACATCCCGATGATCGTGAGGTTGCTCTCCCCGATGACACCGATGACGAACGCGGCGACGTAGAAGATCCCAACTCCGAGGCATGCGCCCTCGGCGGTCGACGGCGTCTGCCGCGACATGATGATGAGAAATCCACCGATCGCGAGGTGCACGAGGTTGTGGAACGGGTTGACGCTCAGCCCCGACAGCAGGATCGAATCATCCGTGTTCTGCAGGAAGCCGCCAAAACCCGTGACCGCGAAGCCGATCACGCCGATTACCACGTACAACGCTCCGAACAGCGGCATGACCCGCTGCGCAAGACTAGTCCCTGACATCTCCCCAGATACCTCCCACGGTAGTCCGATAAAGCCCGACAGTCGAAGTGGCGGCGAGTGTATCGGTCTGGACGCCCGTCGCGCCAGCCGGGGACCGTCCGCCGAGCGGTCCCGGCGCGTGGGCCGCTTCCGACCGACGCGTCTGCTACCCGCCGGCCACGGCCGGCAGGATCGTCAGCTCGCCACCGGCGGGCACAGGCGTCTGGAGACCCTCCAGGAAGCGGATGTCCTCGCCGCCGAGGTAGACGTTGATGAAGCGCCGCAGGTCGCCGTTCTCGGCGTAGAGACGGTCGCGCAGCTCGGCGTGGGACTCGAACAGCGACTCGAGCGCCTCGCCGACCGTCTGACCGTCGGCCTGCACGCTCGCCGCGCCGCCCGCGAGATCGCGCAGCTGCGTCGGGATCTTCACCGTGACCGCCATCAGACGCTCGCCCCCCGCTCCGCGAACGCGGCCTCGAAGGACTCGATGGTCGGCTCGACGTCGACCGCCGTAAAGGAGTCGCGCACCGCGTCGAGCGTCTTCAGCCCGTCGCCGGTGATCACGAGCACGACGCGCTCGTCCTCGCCGATGTCCCCGCGCGCGGCGAGCTTCGCGAGCACCGCCGTCGTGACCCCGCCCGCCGTCTCGGTGAAGATGCCCGTCGTCTCGGCCAGCAGGCGGATGCCCTCGCGGATCTCCTGATCGGTGACCGAGTCGATCGAGCCGCCCGTCACCCGCGCGAGATCGAGCGCGTAGGGCCCGTCGGCCGGGTTGCCGATCGCCAGCGACTTGGCGATCGTGTCGGGCTTGACCGGGCGACAGACGTCCTTGCCCTGCTCGAACGCGCTCGCGACCGGCGAGCAGCCGAGCGCCTGGGCGCCGTTCATGACCGGGACCTCGCCGTCGAGCAGGCCGACCTCGATCCAGTCCGAGAACCCCTTGGCGATCTTCGTGTACAGCGAGCCCGACGCAATCGGCACGACGCAGCGGTCGGGGATCTCCCAGCCGAGCTGCTCGGCGATCTCGAAGGCCACGGTCTTCGAGCCCTCCGCGTAGTACGGGCGCATGTTGATGTTCACGAACGCCCAGTTCTCGCGGTCGCCCGAGAGCTCGGTGCAGAGGCGGTTGACGTCGTCGTAGTTGCCGCGGACCTTGACGAGGTTCGTGCCGTAGATCGCCGTCGCGAGCTGCTTCTGCTCCTCGAGGTCGGCGGGGATCAGGACGTAGGAGTCCATCCCCAGCGCGGCCGCGTGCGCCGCGACCGAGTTCGCGAGGTTGCCCGTCGACGCGCACGCGAGCGTGTCGAAGCCGAGCTCCCGCGCGCGGGTCGCCGCGACCGACACGACGCGGTCCTTGAAGGAGTGCGTCGGGTTGTGGGCGTCGTTCTTGACCCATACCTCCCCGAGGCCGAGGCGCTCGGCGAGCCGGTCGGCGCGGATGAGCGGCGTGCAGCCCGCCGGCAGGCCGGTGCGGTTCTGCGGCTGCGGACCCTCCAGCGGCAGGAAGTCGTGGTAGCGCCAGATGTTCTGCGGCCCGGCCTGGATCCGGCGCCGGACCGAGCCGACGTCGGTGATCGGCTCGTGCTCGTACTTGACCTCCAGCGGACCGAAGCACCGGGAGCACACATACCGTGCCTCCAATGGATACTCCGTCGCGCACTCTCTGCACTTGAGCTGCTTCGCCGCCATATGGACCTCCGCCGTTTGACTCCTGTGGCGAGGCCCGGGGCCATGCCACATCTGACAGGAATTGGCACCGTTCCCGCTCTCGCGGGGTGGTTGCCGGGGCTTCAAAGGGCCTGTCCCTCCACCCCTCTGGATGTGTCCAGCTATCGCAGGGCACAATATCAGCCATGCCGAACCTCCCGAAGCCGCGCTTCGGTCGTCCCGCGCGTGCGCGCGGAGCGGCCTCCGGTCCCGTCGAGGCCGCATCCGACACCCCGAACGTCGAGGTCGTCGAGGCGGCGGGCCTGCGCTGGCTGCACATCGAGCAGCCGCGGCCGGCCGACCGCGCCTGGCTCGAGGAGCACTTCGACTTCCACCCGCTCGACTACGAGGACGTCCTGTCGCGCAATCAGCGCCCGAAGGTCGACGAGTACCCGGAGTACCTCTTCGTCGTCCTGCACTTCCCGCGCTTTGACAAGTCGATCGGACGCCTGAACGCCGCCGAGCTCGACATGTTCGTCGGTCCGGACTTCGTCATCACGCTGCCGAGCGAGCCGCTACAGCCGCTGGAGTACCTCTTCGAGCGCTGCAAGACGCGCGAGGACCAGCGCGACAGCCTCTTCGCCAAGGGTCCCGGCTACCTGCTCTACAAGATCGTCGACGATTGCGTCGACGCGTCGTTTCCGATGCTGCGCAAGATGGGCAACAAGCTCGAGCGCCTCGAGGAGGACATCTTCGAGGGCCGCTCCGGCGAGATCGTGCGCGACATCTCCAACGTCAAGCAGGAGATCATCAACTTCCGCAAGATCGTCCGCCCGCAGCGCACCGCGCTGCGCGATCTCGAGCGCACGAAGCGCTACATCCCCGAGGGGCTGGACATCTACTTCGACGACATCAACGACGCGTCCGAGCGCATCTGGGACATGCTCGAGAACTTCAAGGAGGTCGTCGAGGGGCTCGAGTCGACGAACGAGTCCGTCCTCTCGCACCAGGTCACCGACGTGCTGAAGGCGCTGACGGCGATCAGCGTCGTCGTGCTGCCGCTGACGCTCGTCGCGAGCATCTGGGGCATGAACGTCGGGGTCCCCGGCCAGGGCTCGCACACGGCGTTCTGGGTCGTCGTCGGGGCGATGGTCGCGCTGCTGGCCGGGATGCTCGGCTTCTTCCGCAGCCGCGGCTGGCTGTAGTGCCCTCCTTCGAATCGCTCGAGCAGATGACCAGGGTCGTCGAGCTCGACCGCTCCGTCCAGCGCCGGCGGATGCTCGTCATCGTCAACCCGAGCGCGTCGACGATGTCCGTGCGGCTGCGGGGGCTCGTCATCGCCGCGCTGCAGGGCCGCTACGACGTCGACGCCGTCGATACCCGCGCGCGGGACCACGCGACCGACCTCGGCCGCGAGGCCGCGGGCGAGAACTACGACGTCGTCGTGTCATTTGGCGGCGACGGCACCGTCAACGAGATCGCCAACGCGCTCGCCGGCTCGGACACGCCGCTCACCTGCCTGCCGGGCGGCGCGACGAACGTCTTCTGCCAGATGCTCGGCATCCCGGGCGAGATCATCGACGCGACCGAGCACCTGCTGCGCATGGCCGACGTCTGGCACCCGCGGCGGATCGACCTCGGGACGGCCAACGGCCGCTGCTTCACGTACGGCGCCGGCTTCGGCTTCGACGCGAGCGTCGTCAAGCGGATCGAGCGCCAGCCCAAGCTCAAGGCGCACCGGCTGCGTGAGCTGTACTTCGTCTACTGCGCCGTCGAGACCGCGCTGCGGGAGTACGTGCGCGACCCGCCGCGGATGGACGTCCACATCGCGGACGCCGTCGACCGCGCGATCACGACCCTCGTCCAGAACGGCGACGCGTTCACGTACCTCGGCGACAAGCCGCTCGCGCTCGCGCCGGGCGGCGGCTTGCAGACGGGCTCGCTCGCCGGGCTCGCGCTGCGCGGCTTCAGGGCCCGCGACATCCCCGCCATCGCCCGCCGCGTCCTGTCGTCGAAGCGCTCGATCGCCGGTCATCCCCAGATCAACGCGTTCGCCGGCGTCGACGGCCTGCGCTGCGTCTCCTCCGACGGCCGCGCGATCCCGCTGCACGTCGACGGCGACCACATCGGGGACGTCAGCGAGGCGGTCTTCGGGGTGCGTCCCGGGGCGCTCGCGGTCGTCTCCTGACCCGGGTTTGGACGCGGGCGGTGAAACTTCGGGCGGGACGGATCGCCCGGGCTCGCCCGATCGGGAGGTTCCTGCCCCCGCACGCGGGGAAGATCCCCCCGACCGACGCGGACGGTGCGCGAGCATGGTGATGTGGAGCGGCGTCTGGGACGTACGTCGAGCCGTTCGACACCCGAGCGGTCGGGCAGGCACGCCGCAAGCGCCAGCCCCCGGCGCGCTGTCAGCTTGTGCGCACCGCGCGTGCTCGTCGCCGCTCCCGACTCCCTCGCGCGTCAGATGCTGGCCGACGAGCTGGTCCGGGACGGGCGCTACACGTTTGCGGGCACGGCCGGCAACGAGGTGGCGCTCCTGCGGTCCTTCGACCGCGCCCGGGCCGATCTCGTCGTGATCGACATCGCGCTGCCGCCGCGAGGCGCGGCCCCGGCGATGCTCGCGCTTCAGGCTCGGCGCCCCGAGATCGCGGTCGTCGTGCTGGCCCATGTCGACGCGGAGCCGCGCGCGCCCGACGCCGCACTCGCTGTCCTGCAGGCCGGCGCCATGGGCTATCTCGATCGGCGCCATGGCCCAAGCGACCTCGTCGCCGCCCTCTCGGCCGTCCAGCGCGGCGAGCTCGCGGTCTCGGACGGGCTGGCGAAGGCGCTCCTCAGCAAGCTGGTCGCGGTGCCTGCGCACGCAGCGAGCCTGCGGCCCGTGCACAGCCCGCTGAGCGATCGCGAATGGGAGGTTCTCGATCTGCTCGAGAGCGGTGCGACGACGACGCAGATCGCCGAGCGACTGTTCATCAGCATCCACACGGTCCGCAGCCATGTGAAGCGAATCCTGCGCAGGCTCGGCGTCCACAGCCGCGCCGACGCCGTCCTCGCGGCGCGTCGGATGCGACGGTGATCAGGCCGCCAGCGCAGACGCGCCGCGTGTCGCCGTCGCCCACGCGATCTGCCGGCGCAGGCCCTCGCCGAGCGTCACCGCCGGCGCGACCCCGAGCTCCTGGAGCGCGCGGGATCCGTCGGCGCACGTCGCGCGGACGTCGCCGCGTGCGGCCGCGCGGTGCTCGACCGCCGTGCCACCGCAGTGCTCGGCGATGATCGGGATCACGTCGCGCAGCTGCACCGGGCGCCCACCGCCGACGTTGTACACGGACCCGGGACGACCGTGGGACGCGGCGGCCAGCGTCGCCGCCACCGCATCGTCGACGTAGGTGAAGTCGCGCAGCTGGCAGCCGTCTCCGAAGATGCACAGCGGCCGGCCGGCGAGCGCCTGCTCGATGAAGCGCGAGAACGCCATGTCCGGCCGCTGGCGGGGTCCGTAGACCGTGAAGTACCGCAGTCCGATCACGGGGACACCGGCGACCCGGTGGTACACCGCCGCAAGGTCCTCGGTGGCGGCCTTCGTCATGCCATACGGGGACATCGGATTGCGCGGCGCGGTCTCGGACGTCGGCGACATGGTCGCGTCGCCGTACACGGACGACGAGGACGCGTAGACGAACGCGTCGAGCTCCTGCACCGACGCCGCTTCGAGGAGGCGCTGCGTCGCCACGATGTTATTGCGCACGTAGACCGCGAAGCTCTCGCCGAAGCTCAAGCGCACGCCGGGCTGGGCGGCGAGGTGAAAGACGGTGTCGACGCTCGCCAGCAGATCTTCGACCGGGTCGCAGCTGAGGTCGCGCGCGACGAGCTGAAACCCCGAGGACTGCCGCAGCCCTTCGATGTTCCGGACCTTGCGCCAGCCGTCGTAGTAGTCGGTGAAGCAGTCGACGCCCACGACGTCATGGCCGCCGGCGACGAGCCGCTCGCACAACGTCGAACCGATGAAGCCGGCGGCGCCGGTGACCAGTGCCCGCACCGTCAACGCTCCCGCGCGGCTCGCATGAGCAAGAGCCCGCACGCGAGCAGGATGCAACCGAAGGCCGCCAGCGCGAGCAGGTTCACGCCCGTCACCGGCAGCCCGCGGTCGCCGGGGGGGTCGCCGAAGCCGGCAAGCGCGCCGCTGCGCCGGGGGTCCAGCGCGCCTTGGCGCCCGGGGTCCAGCGCGCCGTCGCCCCTGCTGGCGACCTGCCCGGAACCCTGCGAGCTCTGGCCCTCGGTCCGCTCGTCGCGCACGCCCGCAACGCCGGCTGGCGCGTCATCGCGGAAGCCGGCCTCGCCTTGGGCACCGGGCACGTTCTGGTATCCGGGTCGAGCCTGACCGTGCGCCCCGGGGGCGATGAGCAGCACGATGACGATCGCCAGCGCCGGCACCGTGGCGCTCCGCGTGCTCACCAGCCCGCCCCCAGCAACCTCAGCGGCCGAGCGTGGCCGGACGCCTCGGGGACGGCGGCACGCCGAGCGGCGGCGAGGAGATCCTCCACGAGGAGGCCGTCGCCCGGGAAGTCGGCCCAGCCGCACAACAGGCTGTCGGTGGTGAGCGCACGCAGCCGTCGCTCGACGAGCGCGCGATCCAGCGAGCCGACGTCGCACAGCAAGACGAGCTCGTCCGGCCGGGTTCGCATCCAGCTATCGCTCACGCGCATGCGCTGCTCGATGTCGGCCGGGAAGACGGACCCGCCCGACAAGCGTGCTACGAGCATCGCGGCCGGCGCGCCACTTCGCCGGCAGCGCGCAACGTGCCGCTCCAGGTCGCTGGGACCGTCGGATCGAGGTAGGACATGCTGTTCGCGACGTCCAGATGAGCGCATCGGCATGGTGCAAGCAAACCGGAGCGGCGGGTGCGTGGAGAGGTGGTTTCGCCCGAGGTCCCAGGCAGTCCGATCCCCAGCCCCGGGGGCGCCGGCCGCGCGCGGGGGCAGGAATCTGCTTGCCGGCGTCCCGCCTTCTGCCCTTCGACGCGTGACTGCGATCAGCGCGCTGCGCACCGTCTCGGACGCTGACGTTGCGGCGCGCGGTCCACACCGACCGGGCCTATCGGATGGACGCGCCGGGCATCGCGACCGCGCGCAGCCTCGTGGCGTTCCTCGGCGCCGCGACGGCGCACCTCAGCCGTCGTCGCCAGCGTGCCTACGGGAGGACCCCAGCCCGCGCGCTGCCGCACCCAGCGGGCGTGCTCGATGCCAGAACCACGCGAGATCGCCGGGGCGCGGGATGAGCGAGCGCGCCGGCGCCCCGAGCTGACGGCAGAACACGACGCCGACGGCAACCGCTCCAACCGTGTACGCAGTCGTCGTGGCGATCGCGGCGCCCAGCCCACCGTATGGCCCGATCAGCAGCAGGTCGAGCACGATGGTCGTCACGGCCGCGACGGCGATCGCGCAGGACGCGGGGAGCGCCCGGCCCTGCGCGATCAGCGCGTTGCTCAGCAGCTCGAGCGCGACGATCCCGAAGGCTCCCAGCGCCAGAACCTGAAGCTGCGGCACGGCACCCGCGAACTCGGCGCCGAAGACCGTCGTGCACAGCAGCGGGGCCGCGACCAGCAGCGCCGCGCCCGCCGAGCCCGCGAGCACGAGCGCCCGTCGCATGATCAGCGCGGCACGGCGCGCCGCTTCCGCGCGGGTGGCGCGGACGAGCTCGGGACGCTGCACGAGCACGATGACGCCCGGCACGTAGAAGAGCAGCTCCGCCCACGCCGCCGCCACGCTGTAGTACCCAAGCTGCTTGGAGCCCGACAGCGTGCCGACGAGCCATTGGTCCAGACGCCAGTTGCCGACCCTCATCGTGTGCCCGATGTGCGTGCGCAGGCCGAAGCCCAGAGCGCGCCGCGCGAGCCCGAGGTCAGGCGCCCCGAAGCCGAACTGGCGGCCGGTGTGAAACGTGAGGAGGGCGACCCCCAGAGACTGGCCGCCGACCCACAGCGCGATGGCGCTGGCGACGGTCAGATGGCCCGTCAGCGCCATCAGCACGTTCCCCGAGGCCGTGACCGCGGGACCCGACAGCCATGCGAGGTTCGTGATCGCGAAGCGACGGTCGGACTGCAGGAGTGGATTGAGGTACATCTTCGTGACCATCAGCGGCACGCATGCGAGCGCCAGCCAATGCAGGTCGCGCGGCGTCTCGCCGCCGAGAGCCGGCGCCAGGGCGATCGCGACGCCGCACAGCAGCGCCGCGGCGGCGCCGAGGCCGGCGCCCAGCAGCAGCGAGTTCGTCGCGAGGCCGGGGCGCCGGCGGGGCTCCGATGCCCCGAAATTCGCATTGGCCTCCTGGACGCCGAGCGTCGCGAGGTAGCTGCACAGCGTCGGGATCGCGATCAGCAGCGCGACATGCCCTCGCCCCGTCACGCCGAGCGCACGCGAGATGAGGACGACGTTGACGAGCCCGAGCACCGCCACCGCGGCGTTCGTGCCGTAGGTGGCGGCGGCTGCCGCGAGCTGCGAGGTCGACCGGGCCCTTATCAGGCCGAAAGCCATCGGCGCGCGAGCTGATGGGCGTTCGGCGGCACATGCCGGGCGGCATGGGCCGCGACTCGACCGGCGGCTCCGCGGCCGATCACGAACGTCTCAAGCCGCGGGTCCGCGTCCGCGTAGGCGTACTTGTACGACTCGTCGCCACGCAGGAAGCGGTACTCCTGCATCCCGTCGCGGGCCGCATCGCACATCCCGCTCAGCAACGCGAAGTAGCCGACCGACAGGTGGTCGCGGGCCGGGTCTCGACCCGACTGGTATTGGTGCTGGCGCGACGCGAAGCGCAGGTCATAGAGCGCGGCCACCGGCGCGCCGTCGAGCTCGACGACCAGCAGGTACAGCCAGCCGCGGGCAGCCGCGACCTCGAGGAAGGCGCGATGGAAGGCTTCGTGTGGGCCGGCGAAGTCCGTTTCAGACGGCGCCCAGCGCGCCCGGTGCAGCGCGAACAGCGCGTCGACGGCCTCGGCGAGCCCCGCGCCGCGCGGGGCGACCTTGACGCACAGCTCGCCGGTGCGCTCAAGCTTGCGGCGCACGTACCCGAACCTGCGCCGCACGGACGATCCCAGCCGCTCCAGCAGCACATCCGCGCCGGCGACCGCGTCGAGAGACATGATCGGATAGCCCGTGTCCGACACCGGCCGCGCGCTCAGGAGGGTGTCCCAGCGCTCGCCGCCGGGCATGTGCTCGGCCAGCAGCAGGTCGGCGCGCATGGTGCGCAGCGCCTCTCGCAGGCCCGCGGCGGCCACGGCTCGGGCGGCCGGGGCGCACACCGGGCCGAGCTCGTCGCCCGGTCCGTGCCCGATGAAGCGCACGACCCGCGGACGCCCCGGGCGCAGCGTCAGCGGCAGGATCGCGACGATCCGGCCGCTCGCGTCGCGGATCGCGAAGATCCGCACCTGCTCGGGCGTGCCCAGATGCGCGATCCACGTCTGCGCCCACTCGGGCGTCGCGAAGGGCGAGGCGGCTGCGACGGCGAGCTCGCTCCACGCGCTGCGCACCTCCTCGAGGCCGCCGGCCGTCTCCAGCCGGTGGCCGCCGGGGAGCTTCATGTGCGCCGCTCGCCGTCCGGCCCGGCGACGGTGTGGATGTGCAGCTGGTGATCGATGCGACGCCGGCGTCCGCAGATCTGCTCGAGCGCGAAGCGAGGGTGCGCGGCAAGAACGTCGGCCAGCACGGGATGGCCGTAGATCAGACTCAGCGTCCGGGGCCTGCGGTCGTAGGAGCGCACAAGTCCGTCGAGGGCCGCGTCGAACGTCGGGCCGACGAACGAGTTGTAGATGTACGCGTAGGTGACGTCGTCGGGCACCTCGTAGGCGACGACATCGGCGCATGTCAGCTTCACCTCGCCGCACTTGATGTGCTCGCCGTTGCGTGCGATGTTGCGCCGCGCCACCTCGGTGAGCTCCTCGGAGATCTCGACGCCAAGCACGCGCCCGAACGGCAGCTGCGCGGCCTGGTAGACGATCCGGCCCTTCCCGGAGCCGCAGTCCAGGAAGGACTCGGCGGGGCCGATCGGCCGCCCTCTCAGCGCGCGCGCGAGATACCTCCATCCCGACGGCTCGTAGTCCCTGCGGTCCGGGTGCGCGACGTCGAGGTCGTCCAGCGTGATGACCCCGTACGTGTCTTCGAGCTCGCCGCGCTCGAACAGCCGGCGCATGATGGCGCGGCGAGTCGAGCGGTACCTCCCGACAGCCGACATCAGGCGCGCACCACTTCGCGGCCGCGCCGTGGAGCTTGGCGGCGCAGCACGGCGCCTGCGAAGTGACCGTCGAGGTTCTCGAGCTGGACGACGACCCGCTGAAGCTCGTCGCCATCGTCCTGGCTGTCGACGACGAGGCACACCTTGTCGACGGCTCCGACGCTGGCGATGAGCGCCGCCGACCGCGTGAGCGCGGGCCCCGCGACGATGACGACGTCGGCGTGGTCATCCAGCCGCCGCAGGACGGACGTGAGCCTCGCGACCGAGAAGGCCTGCGACAGCTGGGCCGTACCGCGCGGGAGCACGAACAGCCGCTCACCGCGCGCGACGAGTGCGCCTCGCAGGCTCCGGCTGCGTCCCGACGGCCCGCGGAGCTCCGTGATGGCGTTCGCGTAGCCGTACTCGCCGGCGAGCCCGAGCTGATCGGTGACGCCGGAGCCCGTCGTACCGAGGTCGAGGATGATCACGGTGCGTCCGCTCTCCGCCACCACGCTCGCGAGCCTCGCGGCAACGGTCGCGGCAGCCGAGCCGTCGGCGCTCTCGAGCACCATCAGCGTCCGCGTCTTCGCATTCGTGTCGAGCAGCTGCGCGCGCGACGCGAGCATGCGATAGGCCTCGGCGCTCTCTGGCCCATCCTCGAGCCCGACGACGGCTCCGGCACCGTGGCCGCCGCCGGGGAGGAGCACCGGCGGCGCGGAGAGGTCGCGATCCCGCGCCACGCTCGCGGGGCCGTGGCGGCGAACGCTCAAGGCGTAGACGATGACCGCCGCCACGCAGAACCCGGCGAGCGCTGCGAGCAGCGTCATCAGCGGGATGGGCGGACCCGCGGGCCGCAACGGAGCCGATGCGGCCTGCACCACTTCGATCCGGCCGGACTGCGACGCGCCGAAGACGCGCGAGGCCGCCCTCACCACAGCATCACGCCGCTGGCCAGAGAGCGGGGCGAGCTCCGATCGGCGCGAGAAGTCGTCAAGCGCCGCGATCGCCCGCGGCGGCGTCGTGTTGGCGAGCATCCGCAACCGGCTGCCGATGTGATTGGCCAGGTCCGCCGCGACGGCGGGGTCGCGATCGCGAACCGTCACGGTGATGAACCGCGTGATCGTGTTCGAGCTCGTGGAGACGTTCTTCTTGATCGTCTCCAGCGTGCGTGGGTTGCCGGCGGCGCGCAGCGCTCGTTGAAGGACCGGCTCGCTGATGGCGAGGTCGGCGTACGTGCGCGCGAGCCCGCCGGACGCGTCGAGGTCGACGCTGCTGTTGATCGGCCCGACAAGGAGCCTCACCTGCGTCTCGTAGGTCTTCGTGGCCTTGGACGCCGCCACGAACCCCGCGAGCGCGGCGATCGCGCTTCCCAGCAGCAGCGCCCACCACCAGCGGCGCACGACGAGGAGCAGGTCGGGGTCGGTCATCTCGCGACCTGAGGCTGCCGGGTCACGCGCCCGGGCGCAGGGCCGACATTCCGCCTGTTGTTGAGCAGGCCCGTCACCTCGATGGGGGTAATTTCTGACCCACCGGCATACGGCATCGAGTAGACCTCTCACCCGCGAAATCGCCCGCCACGCCTGGGCCAACGCTTCAGATCTGCACCCTGGGGTCGTCCGCCACGGGCCGCGGGCGCACTCGCGCTGCGCCGCGCGACGGCCGATGTTCGAATATGACCCAGCGCTCCGTGAGCCGCCCCGACGCCCGCAGCGAGACCGAGATGCTCGCTGAAAACGCCTGCAACGCGGGACTGTCCAGGTCCTCTGCCGTTCGGGCTCATCCTCCGCGTCGTCGTGTCCTGCGCGGCGTCGTAGCCGCCGCGCTGGCAGTGCTCGCGACGGTCGCCGTCGCACCGTCGGCACACGCTGCGGGCCGCACGGCGTTCAACACGAAGATCACGAGCGGCCCGTCCGAGCGCGCGACGACCACAGCGACCACGGTCAGGTTCGCGTTCAGGGCTACCGCGCGGGCATCGTTTCGCTGCTCGCTCAACGGCGCGCGGTACCGCCCGTGCCGCTCGCCCAAGCGCTACCGCGGCCTTTCGCAGCGCCGCCACACCTTTCGCGTGAAGGCGGTACGGCGCGCCGGCCCGTCCGACCGGACGCCGGCCCGGCGACGCTTCAGCGTCGCACCGCGTGCACCCGCGCCAGCGCCCGCCCCCGCGCCAGCGCCCGCGCCCGCGCCCGCCCCCGCGCCAGCGCCCGCCCCCGCGCCAGCGCCAGCCCCCGCGCCAGCGCCCGCGCCCGCCCCCGCGCCAGCGCCGCCGCCCAGCACGCCACCGGCACCTCCCCAGACGGCGCCCGCGCCGGCTGACCCGGTGCCTCCCGCGCCCGCAGGGGTCACGACGAGCTGCAGCCGTGCATACAGCGCGTCGAGCCCGTGGAACAGCGAGGTGCGCGCAGACGTCGCCGTGGACCCCGCCAGCGCCGCCAAGGTCGCCACCATGGACCCCGCCAACGCGAAGCTCACCTCAGACCCGACGCAGTACACGTTCCCCGTCTACTACGCCGACGCGAGCACCCCGCGCGTCCCCGTCACCCATGTCGACGGGTGGTTCTCGGAGGTGTCGGCGGGTGGGACGCTGCTGCGCAACTCGCGCGATCGCGATCCGGCCAAGCGCGTCACGACGATGCCGATCCCGCCCGGCACGACAGCAGCCGCCGGCTACGACGCCCAGATCATCGTCATCGACACCACCACCGGCGACACCTGGGACGCCTCGCACTTTCACCGAGACAACACCGGCTACCACGCCTGGAACATCGGCCGCTACAACACCGCCTGGAGCGCCGTCCCACCACTGGACACCAACAACAACCCCTACTGGCTCCGCGGACCCGGCATCCCCTACCTCGCCGGCCTCATCCGCCCCTGCGAGATCGCGCAAGGCCACATCGACCACGCCCTCGCATTCGCCTACCCCAAGACCACCACCGAACACGTCTACCCCGCCACACGCTCCGACGGCCAATCACAACCCGGCAACGGCATGGCCGAAGGCACCCGCCTGCAACTGGACCCCACCATCCCCGACGCCACCATCACACACACCTGGCGCTGCACCAACGCCTGCTACACGATCGCCAAAGCCCTGCAGCGCTACGGCATGTACATCGCCGACAGCGGCGGACGCCCCAAGATCATGGCCGAATACGAAGGCACCGCACACTGGAACACCACCATCACCGCCGCCACACCATCACCAATCCCGCTCAGCGCCTTCCGCGTCGTCGCACCACCGCACCGCTGAACCCGGATCCCGGGGTGACCCGCCGCGCAGAAGGATCTCCCCTGGAGCAGCGGCGCGCACGCGCGAGGATCCAGCGATGCGTCCGACCGGCGCCATCGTCGTCGCGCTGGCCCTCGCGATCGCGGCGGCGCCGGCGAGCGTGATCGCCGCCGGCGCCGCGCAGGCGATCGCGACGCCGCCGGACCTCGCCGCGCAGCCGGGCTGCTCGCGCCCGTACAGCGCGTCGAGCCCGTGGAACAGCGAGGTGCGCGCAGACGTCGCCGTGGACCCCGCCAGCGCCGCCAAGGTCGCCACCATGGACCCCGCCAACGCGAAGCTCACCTCAGACCCGACGCAGTACACGTTCCCCGTCTACTACGCCGACGCGAGCACCCCGCGCGTCCCCGTCACCCATGTCGACGGCTGGTTCTCGGAGGTCGCCGGCTGGTCCCCGGACATCGCCGAGATCGGAACCGCGCTGCTGAACTCGCGCGATCGCGATCCGGCCAAGCGCGTCACGACGATGCCGATCCCGCCCGGCACGACAGCAGCCGCCGGCTACGACGCCCAGATCATCGTCATCGACACCACCACCGGCGACACCTGGGACGCCTCGCACTTTCACCGAGACAACACCGGCTACCACGCCTGGAACATCGGCCGCTACAACACCGCCTGGAGCGCCGTCCCACCACTGGACACCAACAACAACCCCTACTGGCTCCGCGGACCCGGCATCCCCTACCTCGCCGGCCTCATCCGCCCCTGCGAGATCGCGCAAGGCCACATCGACCACGCCCTCGCATTCGCCTACCCCAAGACCACCACCGAACACGTCTACCCCGCCACACGCTCCGACGGCCAATCACAACCCGGCAACGGCATGGCCGAAGGCACCCGCCTGCAACTGGACCCCACCATCCCCGACGCCACCATCACACACACCTGGCGCTGCACCAACGCCTGCTACACGATCGCCAAAGCCCTGCAGCGCTACGGCATGTACATCGCCGACAGCGGCGGACGCCCCAAGATCATGGCCGAATACGAAGGCACCGCACACTGGAACACCACCATCACCGCCGCCACACCATCACCAATCCCGCTCAGCGCCTTCCGCGTCGTCGCACCACCGCACCGCTGAACCCGGATCCAGCGAAATACGGTGGATCCGCGCTGACCCGGGGGCCGCGCCTCACCCCGGCCTCGCAGGAAGATCGCCGAGCCGGGGGATGGATCTCCCCTGCTGCGCACGCGCGTCCCGCGCAACGATCGCGACATGCACCCCCGGGGTCCCCGATTCTCACAGTCGCAATTGCGCGACGCCGCCAAGAGCGTGCTCGACATCGTCGTCGCGTTCGTCGCCCTCGCCCTCCTGGCCCCGCTCATGGGCGCGATCGCCGTCGCGATCCTTGCCTCGGACCCGCGCGCCGGGATCGTGTTCCGCCAGCGCCGCACAGGGCGGGGCGGGCGCACCTTCACGCTGTACAAGTTCCGCACGATGCGCCGCGACGCCGAGGCGCTGAAGGAGGCGCTGCGCCACCTCAGCGAAGTGCCGTGGCCGGACTTCCGCGTCCACGACGACCCCCGCGTGACGCGCCTCGGACGCTTCCTACGGCGCACGAGCCTCGACGAGCTTCCGCAGCTCGTGAACGTGCTGCTCGGATCGATGTCCCTCGTCGGGCCGCGGCCGACGAGCTTCGACGCGAGCACGTATGACCTGTGGCAGACCGAGCGACTGGCGTTCCGGCCGGGGCTGACCGGCCCGTGGCAGGTGCGGGGCCGCAACTCGATGGACTTCGCTGAGCGCTGCCGGCTTGAGATCGCCTACTTCCGCCGGGCGACGCTGCGCGACGACGTCGGGATCCTGCTGGCAACCGTCGTGGTGGTCCTGCGCAGGACTGGCACCGCGTGAGCGCACCCACGCGAGCCGAGGGCACGGCGCTCGGCAGCGCGGCCCTTGCAGCCTGGGTCCTCGGCGGCTACGCGGTCGCGCTCGC
>CAWEOF010000030.1:0-130421 GCA_963810605.1 uncultured Actinomycetes bacterium | reverse complement strand
GCTCGCGCTCGCCCGCGACGCCCACGCCCCGGCCTGACGCGAGGCCGTCATCTCGCCGGCGGCGAACCGCCCCGGGGCCGCTCCCGACCGAGGTTCAACTGAGCTGCTCGGCCAGTCCGATGATGATGCCCTCGGGGCCGCGCATGAAGCAGAGCCGGTAGATGTCCTCGTACTGCGCGATCTCGCCGACGAGCTCGGCACCGTGGCTGCGCAGGCGGGCGACGACGTCGTCGATGTCGTCGACGGCGAACATGATGCGGCGGATGCCCAGCGTGTTCGCCGGCGCGTCCTCCGGCTCGGCTCTGACCGCCGGCGGCGTGTGGAACTTCGTCAGCTCGACCCGGCCGTGGCCGTCCGGGGTCCGCATCATGGCGATGTCGGCACGGACGCCGTCGAGCCCGACGGTGCTGTCCACCCACGGCCCCTCGACCGTCGTCTCGCCTTCCAGCTCCATGCCGAGCTCGGCGAAGAACGCCTTGGCGGCCTCGAGGTCCTCGACGACGATGAGCACGTTGTCCATCCGCTGGAGCGTCATGTTCTTCGGGTCTCCCGGTGTCGTGGGCCGCGCCGGTCGCGGCCCTTTACCTGGTGAGCGGAGCCGGTCGGAGCTTCTCGACATGCAGGCGTTCTCCGGCCGACCATCGCATATCGCTTCGGCGACGAAGCCGTGCGGCTGCCCGACCTCGCGGACGCAAGCCGGCGCGACCGGGTTGGAGTCGCGGCGACCGACTGCTCTTGTGCCTCAACGGCTGCCTCGAGGTCGTCGGGCGGCGGCTCTCCCGCGCGGGTCTCGGTCCAGTGGCGCCGCTGACGGGCGGGATCGCGGCTGCGTGACGTTCGCCGCCGCCGCCGCGGAGTCGATGCGCTGCTTGACGTTCGCTGGAGCGCAGGTAAGAACGCCACGCCGTCTGACGCTCAGGCCCGATGGATAGACACAGCCGACGATCGGCGGCGCCCGCGGGGGCGGGCGTCGGAGGGAGGGGGATGCACATGAGCGCGGCGCACCTTGCGAGCATGACGGCGTTGCACGTCGACGGGTTGCTGGAGCCCGACGCAGCGAGCGAGATCGACCTGCCGCGCGCCGAGCAGGCGGTCCGCGCGTTGCTGGTCGCGCTGGGGCGCGATGTCGGTGAGGAGGGGCTGCGTGATACGCCGCGCCGCGTGGCCGCGCGCGTTCGCGGAACTGCTCACCCCGCAGCCGGTGTCGTTGACGACGTTCCGCAACGAGGCCCGCTACGACGAGCTGGTCGTCGTCAAGTCGATCCCGTTTGCATCGCTGTGCATGCATCATCTGCTGCCCTTTCACGGCGTCGCACACGTCGCGTATCTGCCGGGTGAGCGGATCGTCGGGCTGTCGAAGCTCGCGCGGGTCGTCGAGGTGTTCGCCCGCGACCTGCAGCTGCAGGAGCGCCTGACGATGCAGATCGCCGACTGCCTGGAGCGCCACCTGCATCCCAAGGGCGTCGGCGTCGTGCTCGAGGCCGAGCACATGTGCATGTCGCTGCGCGGAGTGCAGAAGCCCGGCGCCCGCACGACGACCTCGACGCTGCGCGGCCTGTTGCGCAACGACGGGCGCACGCGCGGCGAGTTCCTCTCGCTCGTGACGAGCTGAATCCCGATGCTGCATGCGGTCGCCGTGCGCTGGATCGCGACATCGTGCTTGCGGCCGACTCAGATGCGATCGGCCGCGCTCCGCGTACGGGCGATCGGCCGCAACCGCCGCCACCGGGTGTCGTCGGCGCCGGCGGGCAACTCGCCCGGGGGTTCGCGGATCGCGCGTAAGAAGCGCGCATGACGTGACGCTCACGCGCTGATGAAGCCGACACGGACAGACGCAGCCCACCGGGGCGACAGTCTCGGCGAATGGCGCCGGCGCCGGCTGCTGGCGGCCGGCTTTGACGAGCAGTTGGCGGGGCAGCTTGCAGATGATGGCGCCGGCGTCGATCTGCACGAGCTGCTCGTCCTGCTCGATCGCGGCTGCCCGCCGGCGCTGGCCGCACGGATCCTTGCCCCGCTGCATGACCCCCGCGCGCTGTGAGACCACGCCATCCGGTCGCTGATACCGTCCGCGGCGTGGCGACGGAGGGCACGCTGCCGCACCCCGCAGACGCAACGCCATCGTCGCCATCCCGACACCTCGACGAAGAGTCGCGGCGCTGGCTGCACGACTTGGCCGCAACCGGGCACGCGCACGACGATGCCGTGCGCCGGCTACACGAGCTGCTGCTTCGCGCCGCCCGCTTCGAGGTCTCGCGGCGGCGCCACGCTCTGCCCACCTACGCGGCGGCGACCACGACGACCTCGCCCAGCAGTCCGCCGACGACGCGCTCGTCGCGGTGCTCCGCAAGCTCGGGACATTTCGCGGCGACAGCCGCTTCACGACGTGGGCGTACAAGTTCGCGCTCTACGAAGCGGCGGTGAAGCTGCGCCGCCGCGCGTGGCAGGAGCGCGAGCTGCCGCTCGAGCCCGACGCGTGGCCGGCGTTCGCGTCGCAGCGCCCTGTCGCCCGGCGAGCACCTCGCCGAGAGCGAGCTGCTGGGCGCGCTGCGCGTGGCGATCACCGAGCACCTCAGCGCCCATCAGCGCGAGGTGCTCGTCGCGGTCACGCTCAACGGAATCCCGATCGACGTCCTTGCCGAGCGGCTGAACACGACGCGCGGCGCCCTCTACAAGACCCTGCACGACGCGCGCAGGAAGCTGCGCACCCACCTGGCCGCGGACGGCTTCGACATCGCCGACGGCGAACGCGAGCACCACCGATGACCGACCAGCGCACCGCCGAGCACCGACGGCTGATCGCGGCGCTGCTCGGGCCCGGTGAGCCCGAGCTGACCTGCGAGGAGTGCTTCGAGCACCTCGACCGCTACGTCGATGCGGCGGCTGCGGGCGACGAGCCCGACCTGGCCGTCCCCGGGATGCGCGCGCACCTGCTCGGTTGCCCGGCCTGCCGAGAGGATCACGACAGCCTGCTCGAGTACGTGAAGCCTGCGAACAGCAGTGCTCCGCCGCAGGCCTGAAGCGCGCGTGCATCCTACGGATGGGCCGAGATCGCCGATGGATATCGCGCGACCACGCGTCCGGCGATCCAGGCGAGGCGCGTAAGACGCCGTGGCGATCGGCCGCCAACCAGACATGATCAGGATGACGCTCGACACGCTGCTGCACCACTTGACGAGTTGGGGCGTCCGCCCGCTCATCACGACGCGCACGGTGGCGGCCGACGCCGCCGCGCTGCATCGCTTCATCTGCGACCCGGCCAACCAGCTGCAGCTCGTCCCCAACGCCCCGCGCGACGTAGCGGCGTACGTCACGCAGAGGGCTTCCGGGCGCGTGCTCGCCGTCGAGGTCACGCGCGGACCGCGCACGGTGCTATGGGTGACCTGGATCCTCTCGGCCGGCCGCGGGACGACCGAGGTCGACCTTGCGATCCAGTTCGAGACCCGCGGTCTCGCCACCCGGCTCGTGCTCGTGCTCGGCGGCAGGCGGTGGCTCGCGCGCAGGGCCGACGACGCGCTCCGTCGCCTCGCGCTCGCCTGCGCACGCGCGGCCGGCGACGTCGTTTCCCCCGCGCCATCGACGGACTGCGCCGGGCGAGCGCGGAAGCCGCGGACGGCCCACAGAACGAGCCGTGTGGGAGTCCGTCAGCGGTGAGACGACGAGACCCCACGAGCACACCGAAGACCGTTGTCATCGTCGGCGCCGGGCTGGCCGGCGCGAAGGCGGCCGAGACCCTGCGCGACGAGGGCTTCGCCGGACGCGTCGTCCTGCTCGGCGCCGAGCGCGAGCGTCCGTACGATCGCCCGCCCCTGTCGAAGGACTACCTGCGGGGAGCGGCGGATCACGAGACGGTCTTCGTCCACGACGAGGACTTCTACGACGAGCACGGGATCGAGCTGCGGACCGGCGAGACCGTCCTGGCGATCGACCGTGCCGGATCGGCGGTTCTCCTCGGCGCGCGGGAGCGCCTCGTCTACGACCGGCTGTTGCTGGCGACGGGCGCGCGGCCGCGACGGCTCACGCTGCCCGGCGCCGAGCTCGACGGCGTGTGTGAGCTGCGTACGCTCGCCGACAGCGACGCCTTGCGAGAGCGCTTGAACGGCGCTCGCCGCGTCGCGATCGTGGGCGCCGGTTGGATCGGCTGCGAGGTTGCGGCGTCCGCGCGCCGCATGGGCCTCGAGGTGACGCTGATCGAACCGGCGTGGCTGCCATTGCAGCGCGCGCTCGGGCCGCGACTCGGCGAGTTCTACCGCGACCTGCACGCCGAGCACGGCGTGCGGATGCTCCTCGGGCACGGTGTCGCAGGGTTCGAGGGCAAGCTCGGCGGCGCCATCCACACCGTACGCCTCGACGACGGGACGCGCGTGGCCTGCGACTTCGCGGTCGTCGGCGTGGGCGTCATGCCCCGCGACGAGCTCGCCCGGCGGTCCGGCATCGAGACCGCCGACGGCATCCTCGTCGACGAGCACCTTCAGGCAAGCACCGCCAACGTGTTCGCTGCCGGCGACGTGGCGCGGGCCTACCATCCGCTGCTGCAGCGCAGCCTGCGCGCCGAGCACTGGGCCAACGCGCTGCACCAGGGGCCGGCCGCGGCGCGCAACATGCTCGGGGCGCACGAGGCCTACCAGCGACTGCCGTACTTCTACTCCGACCAGTACGACGTCGAGATGGAGTACACCGGGCACGCCGCCGAATGGGACGACGTCGTCATCCGCGGCGATCTCGCCGCTCGCGAGTTCATCGCGTTCTGGCTGCGCGCTGGTCGAGTGCGGGCTGCCATGAACGTCAACGTTCGGGGCAGGACGCAGGAGATCGAGGCGATCATCCAGGCCGGCGAGCCGGTGGACCGCCGCAGGTTGGCTGACACGGCCGTGCCGCTCGGCGACCTCATCCCGGCATCGGCGCGCGGGACGTGAACAACGCGCGCAGCTTCCAGGGTTCTATCGGCGACTGTTCGAGCACGGCCCCGGGCCGCGGCGGTTCCGGCTGTTGTGACGCGCCGGCAGCGCCGCGAAAGGCCGCCTCGTCGGAGGCTGCGACTCCGGACACCGACTTCTCGAGCGCCCGCCGCTGGAGAGCGTACGCGCCAGCGAAAGCGCTGCGTCGTTGCGGCTCCCGTGGACACCGCCGAAGGCCGGCCGTCGCGCCGCGAATCGCGACGAGGACACCGGCCGGCCGCGCGTGTAAGACGGGAGCCCCGCAGCGAGCTAACACAATATGGTTGAACTTACATTCCTCATCTTGATGAAACGCCTGACGAACGTCGGCCGCGCGCCCGTCGTGGCAAGCCGCGGCGTCGCTGCCGATGTGTCGACGCTGTTCATGCTCGCTTCCGATCCCGCGAACCAATGGCGCATCATCGACGGCATCAGTCGGCGGCTGCGACCGCGCGCCACCGTGCAACCATGTCACTCCAGGCGTCTGGTGTTCGTGAGCGTGCACTTCGGCCGCCGCGACATCCTCTTGATCACCTGGATGCTGTCTCCCCGAGGCGGCACGACCGACGCCACCCTGTCCGCCGAGCTGAGATCGCGCTCGCTGCTGGCACGACTGGCGCTGATGCTCGGTGGGCGACGTTGGCTGCGACGGAACCTCGAGCACATCCTCGACGTCGTGGCGACGCGCTCGCACGCTGCGGCCGAGGACCTCCTCGACGCCGAGATCGTGCTGCCGACCGCGCCGACGTCACCAGCCCCGAGCGGCCCCGTGGGGTGCCGCGCCAGACCGGTCGGTTGACGGCTGACGAGCCCGCAGGCCGCGGCCTGCTGTTCAAGCGTGGGTCTCGATCTCCCGCCGCATGCGGGCATGACCCCAACCGGGTCGGCACGCGACCAGGCCGTCGACTGCCTACTTTCGATTCCACGTGGACGGCAGGGGCGACCTGACGCCCGAGGAGGTCGAGGCGCTCGCGCCGCGCGCGCCGGCGCGCACCGCACCCCGCCGCCCGCGCCGCTGTCTGCGCAGATCCAGGCCGCCCAGCGCGCCCGGCATGCCCGGGACGGCGCGATCTTCGTCGTCGCCGCCTACACCGGGCTGCGTCTCGGCGAGCTGCGCGCGCTGCGCTGGCGCGACGTCGACTTCGCCAAGCGCTTGATCCGCGTCCGCCGCTCGTACTCGCTGGGGGTGGTTTGCGTCTGAGCTCGCGCCACACTCCGGCGATCTGATCAGTCCGCATCTGGCAGCCTTTCGGGCCTGTCCAGAAGGAGTCGATGATGACCGGCCAGTCCAACGGTACCGGGCCTTCGGGCCGTCGAGCGAAGCGGTTTCTGTCGCCGAGCGAGAAGTACGAGTTGTGGCTCTCGCTTGTCCGTGGCGAGTACACGATCAGCGAGGCGGCCGACCGTGTCGGGGTGGATCGCTCGACGGTGATGAAGTTGCGGTCGGTTGCGCGTCAGGGTGCGCTGGACGCGCCGTGATGATCACGCAGAGGCGAGTCGACGCCCGCGAGCTGAATGCCCGTGCACGCGGCCGCCTCGACGCCCGCGGCCGGCTCGGGCCCGAGCGCATCGAGCTTCCGGGAGGCGAGTTCGCGGCGGGGGACCTCGTCGTGCTCAAACGCAACGACCCGCGCTTTGAGGTCGAGAACGGCAACCGCGGCCGACTCGTCGTGGTCGACGGAGACGCCCGGACGGTCAGCGTCGAAATGTCCGGCGACCGGACGGTGAAGCTTCCGCGCTCCTACCTCGAGCGCCGGACAGCCGGAGGCGAGCCGGCGCTCGTCCACGGCTACGCCGGCACGGCGCACGTCGCGCAGGGCAGCACCACCGACCGCGCGTTCATCCTCGGCTCGGACGCCGCTTACCGCGAGTGGGGCTACGTCGCGTGGTCGCGCGCCCGGCTGCAGAGCCGCTTCTACATCTGCGAGCCCGACGCCGTCGACGAGCACCACGCGACGACCGGCGGCGACCGCAACTCGGTCGACGACGTGGTCCGTGCGATGGAGCGCAGCCGTGGTCAGCGTGCTGCGCTCGACGTCGGTGCCGCGCACGTCGTGCGCCGCGACCCGCCGGCTCACATCGTCGGAGCGCTCGGCGAGCGCCCCGCCCAGCCGGCGCGGGCTGCGGTGTGGGACCGCGCCGCGCAGCTCGTGGAGCGCTATCGGACCGCGCATGGCGTCGAGGACACTGCGAGCGCCCTCGGGCCGTCGCCCGGCGATCTGCTCGGACGGGTGGCGTGGCGCAGGGCGAGCCGGGGGCTGGATAAGGCCTGCCGGGAGCTGGACGATCCCCGCACGGTTCGGTCGGCCGCCCGTGACAGCGGGCGCAGCCTCTAAGCGCGTGTCACGAGTCACCTGCGCATCGTGCGAGAATCGGCGCGATTCCCACCGCTGCCATGAACGCGTCGCGCACCACTGTCACCGAGGTCGAGCCGCTCGCGGAGCGCTGGCTGCGGCTGACCTTCGCCGATGGCGCCGTGCATGAGGTCGACCTCGCCGGTGTGCAGCAGGCCGGTTGCGTGTTCGCGCAGATCCGCGATGACCGCGCCGTCTTCGAGTCCGTCACCGTGGATCGTGAGTTCGGAACGGTCGTGTGGCCGGGGGACGTCGATCTCGACCCCGACGTCCTGCGCGGCGACGAGCTCCCGGCATCGGGCGCAGCGATTCCGCGCCGAGTCATTCAGCCGGCCTGATAATCGGCGAGAGATCCCAGCCGCGGCGCGCTCGGCGTCCGTCAATGTGGCATGCGCACGTTGCCGCGATCCGGGATGCGAGGCCAGCGGTGACGATCGACCTCGACACCGCGCCGGCCGATCGCCTGCTGACCGCTGACGCGGTCTCGCGGATCCTGCGCGTGCCGCGCTCGACGGTCTACGAGCTCGCGCGCAATCGGCGGATCCCGTTCCTGAAGGTCGGCCGCCGAACGCTCTTCGACCGGGAGCTGCTCAGGCAGCGGATCGCGCAGCAGACCGTCCGCCCGCGGCGTTGATCGCGAACGCCTCCGCCACGAGCCCGGCGTCGTCGTGGCGCGGGGTGAAGTGCGAGTAGCGCTGGGTCGTCGTCATGTCGGCGTGGCCCATCCACTCCTGCAGGCGGCGCAGGTCGACGCGTGGGTTCGCCGCCATCGTCGTGCCGAACGTGTGGCGGAGGTCGTGGAAGCGCAGCCGGCCGAGGCCCGCGCGTGCGGCGGCGGCGACGAAGCGGCGGTACATCGCGGATGCGTCCATGAACGTGCCGGTCGCTCCGGGGAAGACGAGGTCGTCGTCGGTCGTCCAGCGCTCGCGCTGGCCCAGGCGTGCCAGAGCGGTCGCGACGTCGGGCGCCATCGGGACGGCGCGCACCTTGCCGCTCTTCGGCCGCGTGAGGTGACCCTCGCTGAAGCTCGCCGACACGCGGATCGTCGCGTTACCGAAATCGACGTCGCGCCAGCGCAAAGCGACGAGCTCGCCGCGGCGCAGGCCCGTGAACGCCGCCGTGAGGAAGATCGCCGCGTCCTGCTCGTCGGCCGCGGCGCGCACCAGGGCGAGCACCTCCTCGGGCGAGTAGAACTGCAGCTCGCCGCCGGGGGAGTGGTCCTGGCGCGGCTTCTCGACGTCGCGGATCGGGTTGACGGGCAGGCGGTGGCGCTTGCGGGCGCGCTCCATAATGCCGAACAGCACGGTCAGGATCTTGATCTTCGTCGTGTTGCTCATGTCCAGCGTGAGCTTCCAGTCCTCGACCATGTCGGTCGTGAGGTCCTCGATCTGCAGGTCGCCGAATGCCGGCACGAGGTGCGCCTTGATGATCGAGGCGTAGTCGCGCAGCGTCGTGGGCTTCAGGCGCCGGTCGGCCTCCTTGTGGGCGAGGTAGTCGTCGCAGGCTGCGGCGAACGTCACGCCGGTCTTCGTCAGGCCGGGCAGCGTGCCGCGCCGCGCTTCGCCGAGGACATCGCGCAGCCAGATCTCGGCGGTGCGCTTCGTGAACGTCCCGGCGGCGGGCCGGCCGCGCTGCGTCCACGCCGGGCCGATCGTCTTGTGGACCCGCCGGCCGTCGGGCAGGCGGTACAGCGCGCGCCACACGGGACCCCTTCGACCCTCGTGCCGATAGACGTGTCCGGACGGCGCAGCGACCCTCATCAGGCCCAAATCGTACGCGTTCTGGCACACGGTTTGGAACACAATTGGCACACAATTCGATCTCACAACCGAGCCTAGAACCACGAAAACCCTGGATTTCCAAGGGCTTTCGCGATGCCGGAGGAGGGACTCGAACCCCCGACACGCGGATTATGATTCCGCTGCTCTAACCGACTGAGCTACTCCGGCGGGGCGGCGAAGTGTAGCCGTGGTTGGGCGTGGCGGGGTAGGAACTGGCGCGCGTCGCCCGATGGCGACAGAATGCCGGGCCGCCGGTGTCCAGGTCAAAGGAGGGAACCGCGTGTCGAAGGTCTTGGACGATCAAGAAGCTCTCAAGCAGGCCAAGGCGAACCCGTTCGTCGGATCGCGGTCGCGGTCGTCGCGGGGCTGATCGTCGGGGCGGGGATCGCTTCGCGGTGTTCGGCGGCGGCGGCGGCGACGGCGACAACGCCGATGACGGCGGGTCGAAGGCTCGAGAAGTCGGAGTCCGCCGAGGAGGACCCGGCGCAGCGAGAAGGCCCGCAAGCGCAAGGTCAAGCACGCGCCGGTTCGCAGCAGCCCCGGCACGCTCGACGACGCCCGCAGCGTCGGCACGCCTCGCGGTCGCGCAAGGCCGCGGGCCGATCAAGAACCCGTCGAGCATCTCGGTGCGCGTGAGCGCCGCGCCGAAGCAGAAGGTGACGCGTCAACTACCAGCTCGCGTGCTACCGCGAGGCGCCGGCGCGAAGATCGGCAAGGGCACCTACACGCCGCGCCCGCCCGACGTCCGCACATCAGCCTCTGCCGATGTCCGCAGCCAGAGAGTGCATGGCGACGGTCGGCGGGCAGCTCACGAGCCCGAGCCCGGCCGCATCAAGGTCTCGATCGTCTCCGGCTAGCCCGCGCCGGCGGCCTGACGTGGAGCGAGCTCGAGCGGGCGGTGCGGCACCGTCGTCGAGCGCTGCCTGGCGCGTGCGCGCGGGCGAGGACGTGCTCGTCGTCGCCGATCCCGACAGCGCCGCGATCGGCGAGGCGCTGCTGCCGCCGCGCGCGCGGCCGGCGGCGACGCCGTGCTCACGATCCTGCCGCCCAACGCCCGAGCGCGGGACCGAGCCGCCGGCGCCGGTCGCCGCGGCGCTCGCCGCCGCCGACGTCTTCATCGCGCCGTGCCTGCCGTCGCTGTCGCACACGACGCGCGCGCAAGCGCGCGAGCGAGGCGCGGCGCACGCGGCGCGACGCTGCCCGGCGTCACCGCGGACATGCTCGCGCGGCTGATGAGCGCGCGACTTCGACGCGCTGCGCCGCGCGCTGCCGAGCCGTCGCGCGCGCTGCTGACGCGAGGCCGACGAGGCGCACCTCACCTGCCCGCGCGGCACCGACATGCGCTTCGACCTGCGCGGCCGCGCCGGCATCTCCGACGACGGCGACCTCAGCGCGCCGCGGCGCCTTCGGCAACCTGCCCGTGCGGCGAGGGCTTCGTCTCGCCCGCCGGCGGCGAGGGCACGATCGTCGCCGACGTCGCTGGCCTCGTCGGCCTGGCCGACGAGCCGGTCGCTGCTGACCGTCCGCGACGGCCGGCTCGTCGACGCCGACGCGGCCCGACGGCGCGGCCGCGCTTCCTCGCGCATGCTCGACGCGCACGGCCCGCTCGGGCGCAACCTCGCCGAGCTCGGCGTCGGCACCAACGACCGCGCGACGCTGACCGGCAACGTCCTCGAGGACGAGAAGATCCTCGGCACCGCCCACGTCGCCTTCGGCGCCAGCGCGGGGATCGGCGGCACGGTCACCGTGCCGGTCCACCTCGACGTCGTCGTGCTCGAGCCGACGCCTCGAGATCGGCGCCACGCAGGTGCTCGACGCGCGGCGCGCTGGCTGCTCGTGGCTGAGCGTCGACGCCGACGCTGCTGCTGGCGGTCCCCAACGTCTCCGAGGGCCGCGACGCGGCGGCGATCGACGCGATCGGCGCGGCCTTCGGCTCGGCGGGCGCGCGCCTGCTCGACGTCGCACGCCGACCCCGACCACCACCGCTCGCGTCGTACACGCTCGCCGGCGACGCGCGGGCGAGCTCGTCGCCGGCGCTCGTCGCGGGCGCGCGCGCGTGCCGTCGAGCGCATCGACCTGCGCGAGCGCGCGCGGCAGCCACCCGCACGTCGGCGCGCTCGACGTCGCGCCCGTCGTCTACCTCGACGACGCGCGGCGCGGCGCGGCCTGCGCCGAGGCGCTCGTCGCCGGCGAGGAGCTCGGGCGCGCTCGGGCTGCCGGTCTTCCTCTACGGCGTGCTCGCCGGCGGGCGCATCGCGCGCGCAGCTGCGCCGCGGCGGCGTCGCGGCGCTCGCGCAGCGCGTCGCGGCCGGCGAGCTCGCGCCCGACTTCGGGCCGCGGCGCGCTCGACCCGCGCCGCGGCGCGGTCGCTCGTCGCCGCGCGCCCGCCGCTCGTCGCCTTCAACGTCGAGCTCGCGCCGCCCGCGACGCTCGACGACGCGCGCGCGATCGCCGCGCCGATCCGCGAGGGCGGGCCGCAGGGGCTGCCCGGCGTGCGCGCGACTCGGGCTGCGAGCTGCCCGCCCGCGGCGGCGTCGCCCAGGTCTCGACGAACGTCGAGGACCACCGCGCGGTCGCCGCTGGCCGACGTCGTCGCCGCGGTCGCGCGCCACGCCGACGTCGCGCGGCTGCGAGCTCGTCGGCCTCGCGCCGCAGGCGGCGTTCGACGGCTTCCCCGACGAGCGTCGCCGGTGCGCAACCGCCGCACGCTCGAGGACGCCGCTGAGCGGCGAGCCACGCCTCTAAGCTCGTGGCCCGATGGCCCAGACGCAAGCAAGAAGCGCCGCAGCAAGCACCGCGGCAACGCCGCGGGCGTGATCGAGTCGCGCGGCCGCACCGGGCCGCCAAGCCGACGCGCCGAGGAGCGCAAGCGTCACGCGACGAAGCGAGGCGCGCCGCGCAGCGCCGCAGCGAGCGCGCATGACGCGCGACGCCGACCTGGACAGCGGCGTCGCACAGCGCGCCGCGCTCGCGGCGATCGTCTTCGGCGTCGCTGCTCGTCGCTCGCCGTTCGAGCACGCCGGTCGTGCGCGGCGATCCCGCTGACGGCGTTCGTGCTTCCTCTTCTACATCCCGCTCGGCTACTACACCGACCAGTTCATCTACCACCGCCGGCAGCAGGCGGAAGCCGAAGAGGCGAAGCGTCGTGATGGACGTCCGCATGTTCACGGTCGGGCCGGTGCAGGAGAACTGCTTCCTCGTTCGCGCCGGACGGCGCCGACCAGGCGCTCATCGTCGATCCCGGGCGAGGAGGCGCCGCGCTGCTGCGGCGCGATCGAGGCGCTCGGCGTCGACGCTCGAGGCGATCCTGCTCACGCACACGCACTTCGACCACGTCGGCGCGGTCGCGCCGGTCGCGCGGGCGACCGGCGCGCCGTCTACTGCCCGCAGCTCGAGGTGCCGGTCCTGCAGGACATCATGGCCTTCGTCCCGTGGCCGGGCTTCGGCCCGTTCGAGTCCTGGGATCCCGAGCACACCGTCGCGGGCGGCGAGACGCTCGAGCTCGCCGGCCTCGAGTTCGACGTCATCTTCACGCCCGGCCACAGCCCCGGCCACGTCACGTACGCCGTCCGCGGCGAGGCGGCGCTGTTCTCCGGCGACGTGCTCTTCGAGGGCTCGGTCGGCCGCATCGACCTGCCCGGCGGCGACGGGCCGACGCTGCATGCGCTCGATCGCGACGCTGCTCGACGCGCTTCGACGACGACACGGTCGTCTACCCGGGCCACATGGGCGTCACGACGCTCGGCGCGCGAGCGCGCGACGAACCCGTTCCTCGCGCGAGCTCGCCGACCGGCGGTGAGCGAGCAGCCTGCAGGCGCCGCGCGGCACGTTCGACGTGCTGCCCGACGGACGCCGCGCGCGCGCGCGCGCTCGAGCAGCGCCGCGCGCCGGATCCTCGAGCGGCGCCGGCTACCGCGCGCATCGAGACGCCGACCTTCGAGGACACCGAGCTGTTCGCGCGCGGCGTCGGCGAGTCGACCGACATCGTCCAGAAGGAGATGTACACCTTCGACGGACGGCGGCGGGCGCTCGCTGACGCTGCGCCCCGAGGGCACCGCGCCGGTCTGCCGCGCCTACGTCGAGCACGGGATGCACAAGCTGCCCGCAGCCGGTGAAGCTCTGGTACCTGTCGAGCCGTTCTTCCGCTACGAGCGCCGCAGGCCGGCCGCTACCGCCAGTTCTGGCAGGTCGGCGCCGAGGCGCTCGGCTCCGACGACCCGGCGGTCGACGCCGAGCTCGATCGTGCTGCTCACGACGCTGCTCGACGAGCTCGGGTCGCGCGGCCTGCGCCTGCGCCTCGGCTCGCCTCGGCACGCCCGCAGACGCGCGCCGCCTACCGCGAGCGAGCTGCAGGCGCACCTGCGCGCGCACGAGGACGAGCTCGTCCGACGACGTGCGCGCGCGCATCGACCTCAACCCGCTGCGCGCCTTCGACTCCGACCACCCGGGCACGCGCGAGGTCATGGCCGGCGCGCCGCTGCTGCTCGACCAGCCTCGACGCCGACGACGCCGAGCACTTCGCCGCGGTCCGCGCGCTGCTCGACGCCGCCGGCGTCGCCTACGAGGTCGACCCGACGCTCGTGCGCGGCCTGGACTACTACACGCGCACGGTCTTCGAGTTCACCTCCGACGCGCTCGGCGCCCAGAGCGGCGTCGGCGGCGGCGGGCGCTACGACGGGCTCGTCGAGCAGCTCGGCGGCCCGCCGACGCCCGGCTGCGGCTGGGCGGCCGGGCATCGAGCGGATGCTGCTCGCCGCCGGCGCGGCTGCCGGTCGGCGCCGCCGCCGGTCGACCTCTACGTCGCGTTCGACGGCGCCGGCGCAGCGCGCCGCGGCGTTCGCGCTCGCCGCCGAGGCGCGCCGCGCGCGGCCTGCACGCGCAGATCGAGCTCGCCGGCCGCTCGCTCAAGGGCCAGCTCAAGCAGGCCGACCGGCTCGGCGCCCGCTACGTTGCGATCGTGGGCGACGAGGCGACGGTGCTTGAAGGACATGCAGGCGGGCGAGCAGCGCGACGTCGCGCGCGGACGACGGTCGTCGCGCGGATCCTGCGCGAGCGGGGCATGCGGTGAGGCGCGCGCCGCGCGCCAACCCCTACCGCGACGCCTGGGCCGGCGACCTCGACGCCGCGCGCGCCGGCGCGCCGGCGCGCGTCGCCGGCTGGGTCGCACCGCCGCCGCGACCACGGCGGCCTGATCTTCATCGACCTGCGCGACCGCTCCGGGCATCGTGCAGCTCGTCTTCCACCCGGAGAACGGCGGCCGAGCTGTTCGCCGCCGCCGAGCGGCTGCGCTCCGAGCACGTCATCAGCGTCGCGGGCGAGGTCGTCCGGCGCGAGGCGGGCAAGGTCAACCCGAACCTGCCGACCGGCGAGATCGAGATCGCGGTCGCCGAGCTCGACGTGCTCGCCGAGTCGCGAGACGCCGCCGTTCCCGCTCGACGACGACGTCGAGCGTCGACGAGATGCTGCGCCTGCGCCACCGCACGCTCGACCTGCGCCGCGAGCGCGATGCGCGACGCGCTCGATCCTGCGCCACGACGGTCGTCGCGACGATGCGCGAGCGCTCTCGACGAGCGCGACTTCCTCGAGATCGAGACGCCGATCCTCACGCGCTCGACGCCCGAGGGCGCGCGCGACTTCCTCGTGCCCGTCGCGCCTGCAGCCCGGCGCGTTCTACGCGCTGCCGCAGTCGCCGCAGCTCTTCAAGCAGCTGCTGATGATCGGCCGGCTACGAGCGCTACTTCCAGATCGCGCGCTGCTTCCGCGACGAGGACCTGCGCGCCGACCGCCAGCCCGAGTTCACCCAGCTCGACCTCGAGATGTCGTTCGTCGACGAGGACGACGTCATCGACGTCGATCGAGCGGCTCATGGCGACGGTCTTCGCGGTCGGCGGCCTCGACGTCGCAGCCGCCGCCGTGGCCGCGGATGGCCTACGACGAGGCGATGCTGCGCTTCGGCACCGACCGCCCCGACACGCGCTTCGGCCTGGAGATCACGCGACGTCTCCGAGCGACCTGCGCGGCGTCGGAGTTCAAGGTCTTCGAGTCGCGTGCTCGGCGGCGGCGGCGTCGTGCGCGCGATCAACGCCGGCGCGCGCGAGGTGCCGCGCTCGGAGCTCGACGAGCTCACCGAGGTCGCCAAGCGCCACGGCGCCAGGCGGCCTCGTCTGGGCGTTCGTCGAGGAGGACGGCGGCTGGCGCTCGCCGATCGCGAAGTTCCTCACCGCCGAGGAGATCGCCGCGGTCGACCGCGGCGCTCGAGCGCGCAGCCGGGCGACCTGCTGCTCTTCGTCGCCGACACGGCAGCCGGTCGCGGCCGCGCGCTCGGCGCCCTGCGCCTCGAGCTCGCGCGAGCGCTTCGGACCTCATGCCCGACGGCCGCCACGACGTCGCTGTGGATCGTCGACTTCCCGATGTTCGAGCTACAACGAGGACGAGGACCGCTGGGACGCGCTGCACCACCCGTTCACCGCGCCGACCGGCGACCTCGACGCGATCCCGGGCACGCTGCGCTCGCGCGCCTACGACCTCGTCGTCGACGGCTCGGAGCTCGGCGGCGGCTCGATCCGCATCCACGACCCGAGCGTGCAGCAGCAGGTCTTCGAGGCGCTCGGCATCGACGACGAGGAGGCGCGAGGAGCGCTTCGGCTTCCTGCTCGAGGCGCTGCGCTACGGCGCGCCGCCGCACGGCGGCATCGCGTTCGGCATCGACCGCATCGTCGCGCTGCTCGCCGGCCGCGACTCGATCCGCGACGTCATCGCGTTCCCGAAGACCGCCAGCGGCGTCGACCCGCTGACCGGCGCGCCGGCGCCGGTCGACGACGCGCCAGCTGCGCGAGCTCGGCCTGCGCCCGCTCGCGACCCCCGCGAAGACCGCGTGACGCCCGACGCCGGGACCGATCGCGACCCGCGTCGAGCGCTCGGCCGATCAGACCGACCGGCGACCGCAGCGCGCGGACGCCTGTACGAGGCGCGGCGCACCGGCTCGCCGCGGACGGGCCGCCGATGCCGACACGGGGGCCATGGCCCATGTCTCGCGCCCGTTGCTCGATCGTGCTTGCCGCGACCGCCGCCCTCATCGCGGTCTGGCTCGTCGCGCTGCGACCCAAGCCCGTCGCCATCGAGAACACCCCGCTCGCTCCGACGCAGGCGATCCCGCAGGCCGACCAGGCCGCGGCGATCTCCGACGCCGCGAACGCGAAGCTGCAGGCCGCGGCGGCCGCCGCCGACGGCAGCGCGCCGCGCCGCGCGTCCGCGGCCGCGCCGCGGCGCCACCGCGCCGCCGCAGCGGGCAGCGACGCCGGCGCCCGCCGCGCCGGCGCCGCAAGGCCGATCGCACGGCCGCCGGCGCAGGCGCCGAACGCGCAGATCGAGCGCGCCATCGCGCGGGGCAAGGTCGTCGTCATGCTCTTCTGGAACTCCAGCGGCCGCCGACGACGTCGCGACCCGCGGCGCGCTGCGCGACCTCGATCGCCGCGGCGGCAAGGTCGTCGTGCGCGTCGTCCCGATCGCCGACGTCGCCCGCTACACGTCGGTCACGCGCGGCGTGAAGATCGCCGGCTCGCCGACGACCGTCGTCATCGGCCGCAAGGGCGCGCACGCGCGTCATCGCCGGCCTCACCGAGCCGCGCGAGCTGTCGCAGGCCGTCGGCGACGCGCTCGCCGGTCGCTGAGTCCGCGTCGGCCTGGCGAGCCCGCGCACGCGTACGGTCGGCGTCAGCCGGCGAGGCTGTGCGGCGCGGGCTGGTTGCGCGGCGGCGGATCGTCGCGCAGGAGCTCCGGCAGGCTGACGAGCCGGTAGCCCTTGCGGCGCAGCGCCGGCACGATCTTGCGCACCGCGGCGAGCGTGTTCGGGCGCGCGCCCGGCCCGTCGTGCATGAGCACGACCGAGCCCGCGCGCGCGCCGCTGAGCGCCGTGTAGACGATCGGCTTGGAGCTGCGCGCCGAGTAGTCCTTCGTGTCGATGTTCCACAGCACCATGAGCATGCGCTCCGCGCGCAGGATCTCGAGCGTGTTGTCGTCGAACGACCCGTACGGCGGGCGGAAGAGCTTGACCGCGTGCCCGGTGATCCGCGGTGATGCGATCGGCCGCCGCCAGGATCTCCTGCGACTGCGCGGCGCGCGGACTGCGACCCCAGCCGGGCGTGGTTCTGCGTGTGCGTGCCGAGCGCGAAGCCCGCCTCGTGCTGCTTGCGCACGATCCCGCGGGCGCTCGGCGATCGCCTTGCCGACGAGGAAGAACGTCGCCGGCACGCCGTTGGCCACCAGGTAGCGCACGAGCGCCGGCGTCGTCGGGCCCGGGGCCGTCGTCGAACGTCAGCGCGACCTCCTTGCTGCGCCGGCTGCCGCGGACGATGTACGGCGTGTAGGCGAGGACGCTCGTCGATCGCCGCGTCGTCGCGCAGCAGGCGGGCGGCGCGGGCATCGCTCGGCGCTGCGGCGCGTGGCGCCGGCGCGGTCACGCCGCGGGCGGCTCGGATGGCGCGGCCGCGGGGCCGGAGCCGCGGTTGAGCGCTCAGCGACGACGACCGTCGATGACGGCGACGACGCGCACAGCGCGCGATCGCGACGGCGCCGGCGGTCGGCGCGGTCGCGCGCGGCGCGGCGCGCGCGGCGCTGATCCTCAGAGCTGCCTTCGGACACGTCGTCAGCTCCCTCGAACGGTCAGCCGGTGCATCGTGCGCAGTCCACGATAGGCGCCGCTCGGCGCGTTCGCAACGCGTGCCACGGGACGTGCGGCGCCAACCGCCGGCGATCGGATCGCGGCGACGCGATCGGGACCCGCGCTCGTCGGAGATCCCGCGCGCCGATCTAGACTCGACGCCGTGCCCGACGAGCGCTTCGAGGACCACCTGCGCCACCCGCGCGGCCGCGGCCGCGCGGCCGCCGGCGCGCTACGACGGCGCCGCCGGCGGCGCCGCCTGCGGCGACCTCGTGCGCATCTCGCGTCGCCGTCGAGGGCGACCGCGTCGTCGACGCCGGCTTCGAGGCCTCGGGCTGCGGCGCGACGATCGCCGCCGGCGAGCGCGGCGGTCGAGCTCGTCGAGGGCGCGCGCGCTGCTCGAGGCCGCGCGGATCGGCTCGCCGCGAGATCGCCGCCGAGCTCGGCGGCCTGAGCGCCGGCAAGCTGCACGCCGCCGACCTCGCCTCCGACGCGCTGCACCGCGCGCTCGGCGCCGCCGTCGCGCGCCGACGCCGCGCTCGCCGCGCGGCCCGGCCGCACGCTCGTCGCGATGTCCGGCGGCGTCGACTCCGCGGTCGCCGCGCTGCTGTGCGCCCGCGACGGCGGCGACGTCGCCGCGGTCACGCTCGAGCTGTGGGCGCGACCCCGAGAACGACGGCGAGCGCTCGTGCTGCTCGGCGGCGCGCGGTGCGCGGCGCGCGCGCGCGTCGCCCACGGCCTGGGCCTCCCGCACTTCACGCTCGACCTGCGCGACGAGTTCCGCGCGGGCGTCGTCGAGCCGTGGCTCGCCGAGCACGCCGCCGGGCTGACGCCGAACCCGTGCGTGCGCTGCAACGGCCACGTCCGCCTCGACGCGATGCTCGACTTCGCCGACCGGCTCGGCGCCGCCGACGCTGGCCACCGGCCACTACGCGCGCGCGCACCGCCGACGGGCCTGCTGCGCGCTCGCCGCCGACCCGGCCAAGGACCAGACGCTACATGCTCGCCGCGCTGGCCGCCGGCGACGCTCGCGCGGCTGCGCTTCCCGCTCGGCGAGCTGACCAAGCCCGAGGTCCGCGCGCTCGCCGCGCGAGGCCGGCCTCGCCGGTCGCGCGCAAGCCCGACTCGCAGGACCTCTGCTTCCTCGCCGGCACCGGCCGCGCGCGCGTTCCTCGCCCGCCACGGCGGGCTGCGCCGAGCGCCCGGGCGACATCGTCGACCGCGCGCGGCGCGCGTCGCTCGGCCGCCACCGCGGCCACCACGGCTTCACCGTCGGCCAGCGCCGCGGCCTCGGCGTCGGCGGCCGCGCGAGCCGCTCTACGTCCTCGCGCACCGACGCCCGCGCCAACACCGTCACCGTCGGCCCGCGCGAGGAGCTGCCGACCGCGACGCGTCGCGCGTGCGCGGCGCTGCGCCTGCACGGCGCCGCAGCGCCGACGCGGTGCGGCTGCGCTACCGCTCGCCGGCCGCTGCGCTGCCGGCTGGACGGCGAGCGAGATCGCGCCTCGACGAGCCCGTTCGACGGCGCCGCGCCCGGGCAGACCGCGGTCTTCCTGCGGGGGACGTCGTCGTCGGATGCGCGACAATCGCCGCGGTGACGACGACCGACGAGATCCGCGAGACGTTCCTGCGTTCTTCGAGGAGCGCGGCCACCTGCGCCTGCCCTCGGCGTCGCTCGTGCCGGCCGCGCTACGACCCGTCGGTGCTGCTCACGACCGCGGGCATGCACCCGCTCAAGCCGTACTTCCTCGGCCAGGAGCAGCCGCCGCACCCGCGCCTGACGACCTGCCAGAAGTGCTTCCGCACGCCCGACATCGAGAACGTCGGCATCACCACGCGGCACCTCACGTTCTTCGAGATGCTCGGCAACTTCTCGATCGGCGACTACTTCAAGCAGGGCGCGGTCGAGTTCGCCTGGGAGCTCTCGCTGGAGGGCTTCGGCTTCAACCCCGAGGACATCTGGATCACGGTCTTCGAGGGCGACGAGGAGCTCGGCCTCGGCCCCGACGAGGAGGCGATCGCGGCCTGGGAGTCGGTCGGCGTGCCGCGCGAGCGGATCGTCCTGTGCCCGCGCTCGGAGAACTTCTGGCAGGCCGGCCCGACCGGGCCCGTGCGGCCCGTGCAGCGAGCTCTACCTCGACCGCGGCCTGGAGTGGGGCACCGAGGACGACCTGCCCGGCGGCGAGAACGAGCGCTTCCTGGAGTACTGGAACCTCGTCTTCATGCAGTTCGACCAGGACGCGCGACGGCGACGCTCGACGCCGCTGCCGGCGCAGAACATCGACACCGGCCTGGGCCTCAACCGCATGGCGCTGATCCAGCAGGGCGTCGACACGATCTTCGAGACCGACCAGTTCGTGCCGCTGATGGCGCTCGGGCCGCGAGCTGGCGACCGCGCGAGCCCGACGAGCGCGCGCTGCGGATCCTCGCCGACCACTCGCGCGGCGATGACGTTCCTGATCGCCGACGGCGTCGTGCCGTCCAACGAGGACCGCGGCTACGTCCTGCGCCGGCTCATGCGCCGCGCGATCCAGCAGGGCCACCGCATCGGCATCGAGCCGGGCTTCCTGCCGCGTTCGTCGAGCGCGTCATCGAGATCGATGGGCGCCGCCTACCCCGAGCTCGCGCGCGAGCGCGAGACGATCCTGCAGTGGGTCGCGCGCGGAGGAGGAGGGCTTCGGCCGCACGCTCGAGCAGGGCACGAAGCTGCTCGACGAGCTCATCGCGCGCGCGCAAGGCGCGGCGACGATGGCATCGGCGCCGACGACGCCTTCCAGCTGCACGACACGTTCGGCTTCCCGATCGAGCTGACGCGCGAGCTCGCCGCCGAGCACGGCCTGGCGGTCGACCACGGCGGGCTTCGACGCGCTCATGGAGCGAGCAGCGCGCGCGCGCGCGCGCGGGCGGGCGCGGCGGCGCGCCGCGGCGCGGCGGCGCGACGCGGCCGCGCGCTCGCGCGAGGCCGGCTCCGACCGACTTCACCGGCTACGAGCACGCTCGAGCAGCACACGACCGTCGGCGGCGTCGCCGAGCCGACGGGCGGCCGCGTCGCTCGTCAAGCTCGCCGAGTCGCCGTTCTACGCGCAGGCGGCGGCCAGGTCTCCGACGCCGGCACGATCGAGTGCCGAGCGGCGACTGCGCGCGCGCGCGTCGCCGACGTCGTGCGCGTCGGCGACGACCAGGCGCGTCGTCGTCGAGCTCGACGCGCGGCGAGCTGCGAGCCCGGCGAGCGCGTCGTCGCGCGCGTCGACCGCGCCGCGCGCCACGCGACCGCAGGCCAACCACACCGCGACGCACCTGCTGCACGCCGCGCTGCGCGAGCGCCTCGGCGACGCACGTGCGCCAGGCCGGCTCCTACGTCGGGCCCGACAAGCTGCGCTTCGACTTCACCCACGGCGAGCGGCTCAGCGCCGAGGACCTGCGCGGCGTCGAGGACCGGGTCAACGAGTGGATCCTGCGCAACGACCCCGTGCGCGCCGATCACCACGACGCTCGACGAGGCGCGCGCGCTCGGCGCGATGGCGCTGTTCGGCGAGAAGTACGGCGACGTCGTGCGGATGGTCGAGATCGGCGACGGCTCGCTACTCGCGCGAGCTGTGCGGCGGCACGCACGTGCGCTCGACCGCCGAGATCGGCGTCTTCAAGATCACCTCGCGAGGGCTCCAGCGCCGCCAACGTGCGGCGCATCGAGGCGATCACCGGGCCCGGCGGCCGTCGCGCGCTGCGCGGCGCAGCGACGCGCTGCTGCGCGAGGCGGCCGACGCTGCTGCAGCACCGACGCCCGACCGAGCTGCCCGAGGCCGTCGCCGCGCTGCGGGCCAGGTCAAGGCAGGCCGCGAAGGCCGGCGTCGTCCAACGGCGCCGGCGACGATCGACGCCGATGCGCTCGCGGCCGCGCCGACGCAGATCGACGGCGCGGACGTCGTGGCCGCGGTCGTCGAGGGCGTCGGACGCCAAGGAGCTCCCGGACGTCGCCGACCGCGTCAAGGGCAAGCTCGGCGACGCAGTCGGCGACCGTGCTCGGCACGGTCGTCGACGGCACGCGTGCACCTCGTCGCGGCCGTGACGCCCGGCGCTCGTCGCGCGCGGCGTCAAGGCGGGCGCGATCGTCAAGGTCGCCGCGCAGGTCGCCGGCGGCGGCGGCGGCGGACGCGACACGATGGCCCAGGCCGGCGGCGACGCGACCCGCGAGAAGCTGCGCGCGAGGCGCTCGCCGCCGCGCGCGCGGTCGCCGCGACGCCGCGCTCGCGGCGTCGTAGTCGCCTGATGCGGTACGGCGACGCGGGCTCGTGCGCGTGCTGGCGCTCGACTACGGCAGCGCGCGCTGCGGCTGCGCGCTCAGCGACCCGACCGGCACGCTCGCGACGCCGATCGAGCCCGTGCTGCGGCCCGGCGACGCGCAAGGGCTTCGCGCGCGTCGGCGACCTCGTGCGCGAGCGCGAGGTCGAGCGCGTCGTCGTCGGGCTGCCGCTGTCGCTGTCGGGCGCGGACACCGCCCAGACGCGCGAGGCGCGCGCGTTCGCGCAGCGGCTCGCCGAGCGCGTCGACCGTCCCGGTCGAGCTCTACGACGAGCGCTTCACGACGCGCTCGCCAGCCGCGACCCCGGCGACCGCGCACGTCGGAGGACTCGCGCGCCGCGGCGCACCTGCTCGAGGACTGGCTCGCGGCGCGCCAGACGCCGACAGGACGGGTAGCGTTGACGGCGAATCCCATGGCCGCATGAGCCGCAACCGCCGAGACGACCAGGCCGAGCGCGAGCCGCACGCCCGAGCAACGCGAGCGCGACCGCGTCGAGCGCGAGGCTCGGCGGTCGGGCGGCGCGCAGGGCCCGACCGCGCCGCCCGCCGCCAGCGACGACCGTCGAGTCCGTCGCCGCCGCCCGACGATCGCCATGAGCCCGAGCCCGCCACCGACCGCCCAGCCCCGCGCCGCCCGCAGCCCGGCGGCCGCGGCCCGCGCCCGACCGCGCGCGACGAGCCGCCGCCGCGCCGCCCGCGCTGCCCGGCCGCAGCGGCGCCGCGCGCGGCGCCGGACGCGCCGCCCGACCGTCCGAGCGCCGCCCGGCGCCGAGCGCGCGGCCGAGCGCCGCGCGGCCCGTCGCCGTCAGCGCGGCGAACCCGAGCCGCGCGCGCGTGCTGCGCATCCAGCCCGAGCCGCCGGCGCCGCCCGCCGCGCCGGCCGGCGCACTCGACGACGACCTCGACCGCCCGATCGGCATCAGGCGCGTGCGCCGCGTCGTCGCCCCGCGCTCGCCGAGGACGATCGTGACCCCGCCCGGAGACGTGCCGGCGGGCCCCGCCCGCGCCCGCCGCTCGGTCGGCGCCCGCGTCGGCGTGCTCATCGCGCTGCTGCTCCTCGCCGCCGTGATCGTCGTCGTGCTCATGGTCTTCCAGCCGTTCGGCAGCGCGCAGGGCGATCGCGGTCAAGGTCACGATCCCGCAGGGCTCGAGCGCGCGCCAGATCGGCGACCAGCTCGCCGACGCCGGCGTCGTCGCCTCGGGCGCGCTCTTCTCGCTGCGCGCGACGCTCGCGGGCAAGCGCGCCGACCTGCGCTCGGGGCCGCACACGCTGCACAAGGACATGACGTACGGCGCCGCGATCGACGCGCTGAGCGAGCGCCCGACGGTCGACGCCAGGCGACGATCGACGTCACGATCCCCGAGGGCCGGTCGCGCGCGGAGATCGCGAGCTCGTCGCCAAGAAGGACGTGCGCGGCGAGCTACCTGACGGCGTCCAAGCGCTTCAGCGGCCGGCTGAACCCGTTCCGCTACGGCGCGCCGAAGGGCGACGCGCTCGACCGAGGGCTTCCTCTTCCCGGCGACCTACGAGCTGAAGGCCGCGCGCGCCCGCGAGCGAGCTCGTCGACCGCCAGCTCGAGGCGTTCAAGCGACAACTTCGCGAGCGTCGACCTGCAAGCGCGCGCAAGCGCAAGAACCTCACCGCCTACGACGTGCTGATCATCGCCTCGATGGTCGAGCGCGAGGCGCAGCTCGCGAAGCGAGCGCAAGCTCATCGCGGCGGTCATCTACAACCGCCTGAAGCAGGGCATCCCGCTCGGCATCGACGCGACGATCCGCTACGCGCCGAACAACTGGACGCGGCCGCTGCAAGCAGTCCGAGCTGGAGCGCGACTCGCCGTACAACACGCGCAAGCGCACCGGGCCTGCCGCCGACGCCGATCGGCAACCCCGGGCTCGCCTCGATCCAGGCCGCCGCGACGCCGGCGAGCGTGAGCTACCTCTACTACGTCGTCAAGCCCGGCGGCAGCGGCGCGCACGCGTTCTCGTCGACCTACGCGCAGTTCCAGCGCGACGTGCCGCCTACAACACCGCGCGCAACGCGGCCGGCGGCAAGTCGCCGACCACGTGCTGACGCGATCGCTACGGCGTCCTCGGCTGGCCGGTCGGCCACAGCCGCTCGCCGGCGATGATGCAAGCCGCCGGCCTCGAGCGCTACCAGCGCCTGCCGGTCGCGCCGCGCCGCCTTCGACGACACCGTCCGCGCGCTCGGCGCGTCCGGCTTCGCGGGGCGAACGTCACGATCCCGCACAAGGAGGCGGCGCTCGCGCTCGCCGACGAGCGCCAGCGAAGCCGCGCGCGCGATCGGCGCCGCGAACACGCTGACCTTCGGCGACGGCGGCGAGATCGCCGCCGAGAACACCGACGCGCCCGGGCTCCTCGCCGCGCTCGACGGCCGCACGCCGCGCTCGGCGTGCGTGCTCGGCGCGGGCGGCAGCGCCCGCGCGGTCGTCTGGGCGCTGACGCAGGCCGGGACCGACGTCTCGGTCTGCAACCGCACCCCGGAGCGCGCTCGCAAGCTCGGCGCGCGCGTCGTCGCAGCGCCCGTCGCCGCCGAGATCCTCGTCAACTGCACGAGCGTCGGCCTGGACGCTTCGTCCAACCCATTCAAGGAACTGCCCGTCTGGCCGATGTGCTCGGGGAGTACGAGACCGTCGTCGACTTGGTCTACAGGGCAGGAGGAACGGTGTTGATCGCAGAGGCTCAGAAGCGGGGCGCGAGCGTCGTCGACGGACTGGAGATCCTGGTGCGCCAGGGCGCGCTGAGCTTCACCCTCTGGACCGGACGGCCGGCGCCGCTGCAGACGATGCGCGCCGCCGTGCGCGCCTAACCAAAGACCCGTGTTCCCCGAACCATCACCCCTCAAGGCCGTGCCGCCCGAGCCGAGCCCGACCGGCATCACGAAGCCGCGCCGGGCCGGGGGCGCCGCGCGCTTTCTCACCGACGTCATCGTCGACCTCGGGCTCGCCGACCGCGACCGCGTGACGCAGGCGATCGAGGAGGCGCGCCGCACGGGCAAGACGCCCGAGCACGTCCTGCTGGAGTCGGGCAACCTCACCGCCGAGGGCCTCGCGCGCGCCGTCGCCGAGCGCCACGGCCTCGAGCACCTCGACCTGCACGATCTTCCAGCCCGACATGGCGGCGGCCAACCTCATCTCGATCGCGGCGGCCAAGCGCTACGAGGCGGTGCCGGTCGCCTTCATCGACGACCGCACGCTGCTCGTCGCGATGGCCGACCCGGCGAACGTCCTCGCGGTCGACGACATCGCGCTGATGACCGGCAACGAGATCCGCCCGGCCGTCACGAGCCGCGAGGACATCGGCGGCCTCATCTCGCGCCTCTCGCGCCTCGACGACGTCAGCCCCGATCTCTTCGACGACGAGCCCGACGACGCGCCTGCGGAGATCGTCGACCTGCGCGAGTCCGCCGACGACGCGCCGGTCATCCAGCTCGTCAACCAGATCATCGCCCAGGCCGTCGAGCAGGGCGCCTCGGACATCCACCTCGAGCCCAACGGCACGCGAGCTGCGCGTGCGCTTCCGCATCGACGGCGTGCTCGTCGAGGCCGCCAGGTGCCGCGGCGGATGGTGCTCGGCGTCATCAGCCGCGTGAAGATCATGAGCGACCTCGACATCTCCGAGCGGCGCGTCCCGCAGGACGGCCGCGTCGGGCTGACGATCGACGGCCACCACATCGACCTGCGCGTCGTGACGCTGCCGAGCGTCCACGGCGAGTCGGTCGTCATGCGCATCCTCGACAAGGACAACGTCGTCATGTCGCTCGAGAAGCTCGGCATGGCGCCGGCCGAGAAGCGACCGCTTCGAGCGCGCCTTCCACCAGGCCTACGGCGCGGTCCTCGTCACCGGCCCGACGGGCTCGGGCAAGTCGACGACGCTCTACGCCGCGCTCGGCGCGCTGAACACGATCGAGAAGAACATCATCACGATCGAGGACCCGGTCGAGTACCAGCTCGACGGCATCACGCAGGTGCAGGTCAACGCGAAGGCGGGGCTGCACTTCTCGACCGGCCTGCGGTCGATGATGCGCGCCGACCCCGACATCATCATGGTCGGCGAGATCCGCGACCGCGAGACGGCGCAGATCGCGGTCGAGTCCGCGCTGACGGGCCACCTCGTGCTGTCCACGCTGCACACGAACGACGCGCGCAAGCGCGGTCACGCGACTCGTCGAGATGGGGATCGAGCCGTTCCTCGTCGCGTCGGCGATCGACTGCGTCGTCGCCCAGCGCCTCGCCCGCAAGCTCTGCCAGTTCTGCAAGGAGCGCCAGATCATCTCGTCCGACGTGCTGCGAGCGAACGGGATCCGCAGCCAGTTCGACATGGAGGCCTACAACGCCCAGGGCTGCACGCGCTGCGGCTTCTCCGGCTACAAGGGCCGGATCGGCCTCTACGAGGTGCTGACGGTGACCGAGGAGGTCCGCAAGCTCACGCTCGCGCGAGCCCCCTCGTCGGAGATCGCCGAGGTCGCGGTGCGCCAGGGGATGCGCCTGCTGCGCGACGACGGCCTCGAGAAGGTCCGTCTCGGCATGACCTCGATCGCCGAGGTCACGCGCGTGACGGGCACGGGCGCCGCGATCGTCGACTGACGGCCGCTCGCCGCGCGGCGGCGGATGGCTGCGGCTGCGTGGCGGACGACGCCGGCGCTACGCCGTGGAGTTCGCGGGCAGCCACTGCTTCGCGGCCGCGACGAGCTCGTCCGATGCGGCGGGGTCGTCGCACAGCGCGGGCAGGGCGCGCAGGATCTCGGCGCCGCTGGCTGCCAGCGTGCGGGCACGCTGGACGTCCGGGCCGCCGCCGTTGTCCTCCTGGAAGCGCTCGACGACCTGCCACATGTCCTCGGCGACCTTGAAGGCGGTGCGCAGCTCGAGGTCCGACAGCACGTTGCCGAGCTCGGTGATCGTGTCGCGCAGCTCGACGGCGGCCTTCGTCGTCGCCTCGTCGGTGTGCTCGGCGAGGTTCGCGTGCAGCGCGGCAGGCCGCGGCGGCGACGGCCTCGGATCGAACCGCCGGCGATCGCCGACGCGAGGTCCTCGAAGAGGCCGGCGAACGCGTCGTTGACCTCGGCGTCGTCGGTGGCGCCGGGCGTGCCGATGACGCGGGCGAGCACGGCGGCGCGACGCTTGGCAGGCATGCGCTTGTAGCCCTTGTCCCAGAAGACGTGCAGGAGGTTCGAGGCCTCACCAGCGCCGATGTTCAGGAGCTTCTGCTGGTTGAGCTCGTTGAGGTGCTCGGCGAGCTCGATGAGCTTGAGCTCCTCGTACGTCGCGGCGGCGTACAGCACGCCGGCGGCGCGGACGTTGTCGGCGCGGATCTCGTCGTCGGTCCAGCTGCTGACCGCTGTCAGCCGGTCGTCTTCGGTGGTCATCACGATCATCCTATGCGCGACCCGGCGCGCGCCGGATGCCGCGAACGCGCCACCTGGCGGGTTGCCGCTCCTCAAGTCCGCGCTTCGCGTCAGTCGCGGACGGCGTCGGCGGTCGGTGCCGACGCCTTCCCGGCGTCGAGCAGCGCAGGCGGCTTCGCGTCGGTCACGTCGCCGACGTCGACGGGATCGCGGTCGAAGCCGGCGGCGCGGTAGGCGTCGTCCTCGTCGAGCGTCTCCTTCTCGAGCAGCGCCCGCGTCAGCGACTCGAGCTTGTCGCGGTTGGCGGCCAGCGTGCGCCGTGCGCGCTCGTAGCACGCCTCGACGATCCGGCGCACCTCGCGGTCGACGAGCTCGCGCGTGTCGTCGGAGACCTGGACTGGGCCGCCGGGGCCGTAGAACTGCTCCTCGCCGGGCGCCGGGAGGACGGAGACGAGGCCGATGACGTCGGACATGCCCCAGCGCCCGACCATCTGGCGCGCGATGCTCGTGACCTGCTCGAGGTCGGACTCAGCGCCCGTCGTGACGTTGCCGTAGACGAGCTCCTCGGCCGCCCGCCCGCCGAGCGCGCCGACGATCCGGCCCTCGAGGTAGCGCGCGTCGTAGCCGTAGCGGTCCGTCGACGGCGACTGGAACGTCACGCCGAGCGCGCGCCCGCGCGGGATGATCGAGACCTTGCGCACCGGGTCGGCACCGGGCTCGAGCATCCCGAGCACCGCGTGGCCGGACTCGTGGTAGGCGGTGCGTTCGCGCTCCTCGTCCGACAGCGTGATCCTGCGCTCGGCACCGAGGATGATGCGTTCGAGCGCGTCGGCGAGGTCCGCGGCGTGGACAGCGGTGTGGTCGCGCCGGGCGGCGATGAGCGCCGCCTCGTTGATGAGGTTGCGCAGGTCCGCGCCGACCATGCCGGGCGTCGAGGCGGCGACGCGGTCGAGCAGGACGTCATCGGCGAGCGGGACCGAGCGCGTGTGGATCTTGAGGATCTCGCGCCGCCCGTCCTTGTCGGGCGAGTTGACCGTCAGCCGGCGGTCGAAGCGGCCGGGCCGCAGCAGCGCCGCGTCGAGGACCTCCGGGCGGTTGGTCGCCGCGAGCACGATGACGCCCTCCGAGCCGGTGAAGCCGTCCATCTCGGTGAGGATCTGGTTGAGCGTCTGCTCGCGCTCGTCGTGGCCGCCGAAGCCGCCGCCACCGCCGCCGCGCGCCCGGCCGATAGCGTCGAGCTCGTCGATGAAGATGATCGCGGGCGCTTCCTTCTTGGCCTGCTCGAAGAGGTCGCGCACGCGCGATGCGCCGACGCCGACGACCATCTCGACGAACTCCGACGCGCTGAGGCTGAAGAACGGCACGTCGGCCTCGCCCGCGACGGCCCGTGCGAGCAGCGTCTTGCCCGTGCCGGGCGAGCCGGAGAGCAGCACCCCCTTCGGGATCGCCGCCCCGAGCTTGCTGTAGCGGTCGGGGTTCTTGAGGAAGTCGACGATCTCCTTGAGCTCGTCCTCGACCTCGTCGATGCCCGCGACGTCGGTGAACGAGACCCGGGTGGCCGACGCGTCGTAGCGCTTGGCCTTCGAGCGCCCGAGCGCGAGCGCGCCGCCGCCGGCCATGCTCGCGCTGCGCCGCAAGAAGTAGACGAGCAGCCCGATGATGAGCAGCGTCGGGCCGAAGGAGATCAGCAGCGTCGCGATGAACGAGCGGCCCTCGTCGATCGGGCGCGCGTTGACCTCGACCTTCTTGGCGAGCAGGAGCTTGAGCAGCTCGTCGTCCTGGGCGAACGTCGGGCGCACGGTCTCGAAGTCCTTGGCGGACTTCTTCTCGAACTTCGTCTCCTTGCGAAACGCGCCCTGGATGACGTCGCCCTTGGCGTTGACCTCCTTGACGTTGCCGGCCTGCACCTGCGCGCGGAAGAACGTGTAGGGGACGTCGATGAGCTTGTCTTTGTCCGACGGGATGAGCTGGCCGAGCGCGACGTTCAGCACGAGCAGCGCGAGCAAGAACCACCAGAAGCGGCGGCTCCCGGGCGGCCGCGGCATGCGCGACTTCGTCGCTGGAGACTTGCCCGCGGGCTCGCGGCCGCCTTCGACGCGCCACGGCTGGCGGTCGGCCTTGTTGTCCGGTCGTGTGCGCGTCTTGGAGTCGGCCACCGCCCTCGGATCATACGGTCGTCCATTCCGCTGCCATAAGGCGGGACATCGGCCGAGCACGGCCGATGACCGCCGCAATGGACCTTGACTTCGCAGACCTGCTGCTCGAGGTCATCGAGCGGAACGCCTCCGACCTGCACCTCACGGCTGGTGCACGGCCGACTGTCCGGGTGCGCGGGCGGCTCACGCCGCTCGAGGACTATCCGGTCATGACGACCGAGATGACGCGCGAAATCGTCTACTCCATCCTCTCCAACGACCAGCGTCAGCGCCTGGAGACCGAGTGGCAGCTGGACTTCGCCTACTCGATCCCCGGTCGTGCGCGGTTTCGCGTCAACGCCTACTACCAGCGCTCGGCGATCGGGGCGGCGTTTCGCCTGATCCCGGCGGTGATCAAGTCGCTCGACGAGCTCGAGATGCCGGCGGCGCTGCACGAGATGACGAAGAAGCCGCGCGGCTTCGTGCTCGTCACCGGCCCGACCGGCTCCGGCAAGTCGACGACGCTCGCGGCGGTCATCGACCAGATCAACACGACGCGCGAAGAGCACATCATGACCATCGAGGACCCGATCGAGTTCCTCCATGGCCACAAGAAGTGCATCGTCAACCAGCGCGAGATCGGCTCGGACGCGCAGTCCTTCGGGATGGGCCTGAAGGCCGCGCTGCGCCAGGACCCGGACGTGATCCTCGTCGGCGAGATGCGCGACCTGGACACGATCCACACCGCGCTGACGGCCGCGGAGACCGGACACCTCGTCTTCGCCACCTTGCACACGCAGGACACGCCGCAGACGATCGACCGCATCATCGACGTGTTCCCGGCGCAGCAGCAGCAGCAGGTGCGGGTGCAGCTGTCGGTCGCGCTGCAGGGCATCGTGACGCAGCAGCTCATCCCGACGGCCGACGGTGCAGGACGCACGGCGGCCTGCGAGGTCCTGCTCGCGACCCCCGCGATCCGCAACCTCATCCGCGAAGGCAAGACCCACCAGATCTATTCCTCATTGCAGACCGGAGGCAATATCGGCATGCAGACCATGGACGCCGCGCTGGCGACGCTCGTGCGCGCGGGCAAGATCACCCAGCATATGGCTGAGTCTCGATCCTCGACCCCGGAGGAGCTCCGCCGCCTGCTTGGCGCCGGCTCCTTCTCCATGTGATGAGCACGTACGTCTTCCAGGCGATCGACGTCCTCGGCCAGAAGGCCAAGGGCGAGGTCGACGCCGAATCCAAGCAGTCCGTCTCCGATCAGCTCAAGGCCAAGGGCCTGATCGTCCTCGACATCGCCGAGAAGGGACGGGCGTCGAAGGACATCGAGCTGCCGTTCCTCAACCGCATCAAGCTCGGCGACCTCGCGATCCTCACGCGCCAGCTGTCGACGATGGTCTCCAGCGGCATGACGATCCTGCGGTCCCTGTACGTGCTCGAGGCGCAGACCGAGAACCAGAAGCTCGCCGCCGTGCTCGTCGACGTGCGCAAGGACGTCGAGGCCGGCCTGCCGCTGTCGGATGCGCTCGCGCGCCACCCGAAGGTCTTCAACCCGCTGTTCATCGCGATGACGCGAGCGGGCGAGACGGGCGGTGTGCTCGAGGACTCCTTGATCCGCATCGCCGATCAGCTCGAGAAGGAGGAGTCGCTGCGCCGCCAGGTCAAGTCGGCGATGGCCTACCCGATCGTCATCTTCGTCTTCGCGGCCTCCGTCATGCTCGGCATGGTCGCCTTCATCGTCCCCGTGTTCGCGGGCGTCTTCGAGGAGCTCGGCGATGCCGAGCTGCCGAAGATGACGCAGTTCACGATGGCGATCTCGAACGTCGTCACCGGCTACTGGTACCTGCTGATCGCCGGCACCATCGGCGCCACGGTCGCCTTCATCAAGTGGAAGAAGACCGCCCGCGGCCGCGGCCTGTGGCAGCGCTTCTTGCTGCGCATCCCGTTCAAGATCGGCGACATCTTCCAGAAGGTCGCGCTGGCCCGCTGGTCGCGCACGTTCTCGGCGCTCATGGGCGCGGGCGTGCCGCTCCTGCAGGCGATCGACATCACGTCGCAGACGGCGGGCAACATCGTCGTCGAGGAGGCGATGGCCAACGTCACGACGTCGGTCAAGGCCGGTGGCACGATCGCCCAGCCGCTCATGGACTCGCCGGTGTTCCCGTCGATGGTCGGCCACATGGTCAAGGTCGGCGAGGAGACGGGCGCCCTGACGACGATGCTCTCGAAGATCGGCGACTTCTACGAGGACCAGGTCGAGGCGGCGGTCAAGGCCCTGACCTCGATCCTCGAGCCGGTCATGATCGTCTTCGTCGGCGGGATCGTCGGCTTCATCGTCATCTCGATGTACCTGCCGCTCTTCAGCGTCTACGACCAGATCAAATAGCCGCTAGCAGGATTCGATTCGAGCAGGCCCGGCAATCTCCGGACCCGTTCGCATTGGGGCGCACGAGGTGCCAAGAGGACGTGGCGGCCTGATGGTCTCGGCGGCCGATGCTCGTGGGCCAGTCAGCGTGAACGCGGCGACCTCCTGAGGCATCTCGCGCGCCGGGCTGGACGAGGTCGTCGCCGGTCGCCGGCGGGTCGGGGTTCCCGCATGAGGGAGGCGCGCGCGTGTCGGCCACGAGCGACGGGATCCGGGTGACCTCGGTCTACGCGCCCAACGGGCGCACGCCCGACTCCGAGCTCTACCACTACGAGTCGCGCCGTCGAGTAGCCGCGGGCCTCGGGAGCCTACGGGCCAAGTAACGCCGCGGGAATGACAGCGATGCCGTCCTCGCGGCGGTAGGCGTGCTTGCCCGTTGTGATGACGGCGCCATCCAGAAGCTCGTCACCGATCTGCTCCGAGAGCCAGCGAAGATGCCGTACGTCGGCGTCCTTGGGAGTCGCCGTCGTCTTGATCTCAAGTGCGACGATCCGACCGTCGGCCCGTCGGACGATGAGGTCGACTTCGTGCTCGCCGCGGTGCGTTCGAAAATGCCCGACCGACGCCTCGTTTGCTTGGGCGTAGACGCGGGCCGATAGCGTGACCAAGGATTCGAGCAGCGCGCCGAGCAGCGGTCCGTCTCGCGGAACGATGGGACCCGAGGACTCGCCGGCAAGCAAGGAGCTTGCGGTGGCGCCGAGCAATCGTGCGGCGAGCGCCGGATCCGCCAGGTGGTGCTTTGGCGGGGATGCGAGCTCGCGGATGTGACGGCGCGTGGGCTGCCATGCAGGGACGGGGTCCAGAATGAACAGCCGTCCCAGCACGTCGCGGTATGGGACGACGGTCCCGCGAGCCGGCTTGTCGTCCTCGCCGCTGGTCGACGCGTTGCGGATCTTCTCGAAGGATGCGGTGGTGGCGGTGGCCGCGGCGTACGCGGCCATCCAGCGGCGCAACGCGTCCGGGTTCCGAACGGGGTGGCCGAGCTCGCGGAAGTCGCGGTCGACGACGCGCTGGATGTAGCTATCGAGCTGCATGCGTAGCGGGCGGCCCGAGAGGTGGCGCAGACCGGGGAAGCCAGACCGAAGAATCTCGTCCGTGTAACCCTCCAGGTCCATGTCGGTCTGACCGTCGATGACAAGCCGGTCGCCTGACAGCAGCGCCGCCAGGCTCACCGTGGGAGGAGCGTCCAGTCGCTCCGCCAGCGAGAGTGGGCGCATCCTCAGGTTGACGATGCGCCCGCCGCCGGAATGGGTCCCGGTGTCCTTCGGGGAAGCAGAACCCGTCAGCAAGATCTGGCCCGGCGGAGCGCCGGCATCGACGGCACGCCGAACCTTGTCCCACATGGCGGGCAGGTACTGCCACTCATCGATGAGCACGGGCCCCGGGGAAGCAAGAAGGCGATCCAGGTCGGCCTCGGCGAGCGCTCGTTGATCCGGGTCATCGAGTTCGTGGATCGTGATGGCGCGCTGCGACGCCGTGGCGGTCTTCCCGACCGCTTTGGCGCCCTGTACGGCAATTGCCGGCAGTGCGGTAACGAGTTCGTCCAGTTCGTCGTCAAGGATCCGGCGTTGGTAGCCATCGGCGAGCACTGGGCTACTGTACCATTCCGGGAACGTTTACTGAGCAGTTTCGGGCGCCCCAGCTGGACAGTTTCGGGCTCGGTGCCCGTCAGCGAAGTCAAGCGTCTTTCGAACGGTGCCGTTCGCGAGTCGTCCTCGTCGGCGGCGTCGCATCTCGATGTACCTGCCGCTCGTCAGCGTGTACGACCAGATCAAGTAGCGAGCCGGCGCCGGGTGGCGCTGGCCACACGCACGACGACGCAGGCGCATCGACGACGCGCAGCAGGGGGTGGATCCGTTCGCTCCCCGTAGCGTGGACTGAATGGATCCACCCCCCTCGACAGCGGCGGCCACGGAGGCCGCCGAGGAGCCGCAGGCGGCCACGACCCAGGCGTGCGCGACGAGCCCGTTCGCGAGCGCCAGGCGGCGGAGCGATCAGCGCCGCGGCGACGCGATAGGACGGCGACCGAGTCGGCGCCGGTACCGTTTCGCTTCAGTGCGCATCGCGACGTGGAACGTCAACTCGGCCAAGCAGCGCATGCCGCGGCTGCTCGCATGGCTGGACCAGCGCCAGCCGGACGTCGTGTGCCTGCAGGAGACCAAGCTCGCCGACGACGCGTTCGCCGCGTTGCTCGGCGTGGAGCTGGCAGGTCGCGGCTATGAGGTGGCGGCGCACGGGGAGGTGCAATGGAACGGCGTGGCGATCCTCTCGCGCGTCGGGCTGGAGGACGTCGTCGCGGGCATCCCCGGCGGGCCGGGGTTCCCGCACCAGGAGGCGCGCGCGGTGTCCGCCACCTGTGGCGCGATCCGGGTGACATCGGTCTACGTGCCCAACGGCCGTGAGCCCGACTCCGAGCACTACCGCTACAAGCTCGCGTGGCTCGCTTCGCTGCGGGAGATGGTCGCCGCTGACCCGGCGGGGTCCGTCGTCTGCGGCGACGTGAACATCGCGCCGACCGACGACGACGTCTTCGATCCCGACGCCTACGTGGGCCAGACCCACGTCACGCCACCCGAGCGCGCCGCGCTCGCCGAGCTGCAGGCGGTCGGCCTGCGCGACCTCGTGCGCGACCGCTGGCCGGACCACAAGCGGCTGTTCACCTACTGGGACTACCGCGCCGGCATGTTCCACCAGGACCTCGGGATGCGGATCGACCTCGTCCTGGCGGGCGGGCCGATCGCGGAGCGCGTGCGGGCCGCGTGGGTTGACCGGCACGCCCGCAAGGGCACCGGACCCAGCGATCACGCGCCGGTGATCGTCGATCTCGACGAGGCCCCCGACGGGGACATCGGGCCGGTCGTGCCGCCGCCTTCCGCGCCGCGACCCAGGCGCGGCGGGAAGCGCCTGCCGCAGGCTCCGTGAGGCCGGGCGCGGGTTACTCGCGATCGCGATCGCGATCGCGATCGCGCGAGGGCTGCACGCGCTTGGGCTCGCCCGGCATCTTCGGATAGTCGGGCGGATAGGGCATATCGCCCCGGCCCTCCGTCTCGTCGCGCTCGTAGAGGTCCAGCAGCGGCTGCAGTGAATGAGCGACGTCGTCGATCGCGGCGTGGCGATCACCGATCTCCGCGAAGCGCGCGGGCATCGTCGCGACCGTGAAGTCGTCGGGGGTCGCGTCCGCGAGCTCATCCCACGTCACGGGCGCGGAGACGGGCGCTCCCGGCCGCGGGCGGATGCTGTAGGCGGAGGCGATCGTGCGGTCGCGTGCGTTCTGGTTGTAGTCGACGAAGATCCGCTCGCCGCGCTCCTCCTTCCACCAGTTCGTCGTCACCTCGCCGGGCAGGCGCCGCTCGAGCTCACGGCCGAAGGCGATCGCGGCGTGGCGGACGTCCGTGAACGACCAGCGCGGCGCGATCCGGACATAGATGTGGATCCCTCGGCCTCCGGAGGTCTTGGGGAACCCGACGTAGCCCAGGTCGGCGAGCAGCACGCGCGCCTGCGCGGCGACGCGCTGCGCGTCGGCGAAGTCCGTGCCGGGCTGCGGGTCGAGGTCGAGTCGCAGCTCGTCCGGATGATCGACGTCGTCGCCGCGGACCGGCCACGGGTGGAAGGTGATCGTGCCCATCTGCGCGGCCCAGGCGACGACGGCGAGCTCCGTGGGGCAGATCTCATCCGCGTGGCGGCCCGAGGGGAACTCGATCCGCGCGGTCTGCGCGTACTCCGGCGCCCCGCGCGGGATCCGCTTCTGAAAGAAGGCGTCACCGCCGCCCTTCTCGCGCGTCGACAGGACGATGCCGGGATGGACGCCCTTCGGCCAGCGCTCGAGCGTCGTCGGCCGCCGCGCGAGCGCGCGCATGATCCCGTCGTCCACCGAGAGGTAGTACCGCACGACGTCGAGCTTGGTGATCGCGGGCGTGCGCTCCGTGCTCGGGAAGATCACGCGGTCGGGGCTCGACACGCGCACATCCCGCTCACCGGCTGCGACGATCGTCGCCTCGGACGAGGACATACCACGGAGTTCTACCTTGTCGTCCGCCGAGGCCGGCGACCATCGCGCCGGGGGAGCGCTGCGCGTTACGCGCTATGCCGCGCGCCGGCGGCGCAGGTGGTTGACGCCGTACGTGGCGAGCGCGCCGGCGACGACGAAGGCGACCGTGTGCACCTCGCGCTCCCACGGGGACTCGCCCGTGAGGATGTAGACGACGGTCGCGCCCGCCAGCGCCAGCGCGACGATGCCGAGTGCGAGCGACGCCCCGGCGCGCAGCGCGACCTTGCGCCGCACGACCCGCACGCTCTTGCCGAGCTTCGCGAGCTTGATCGCCTTCGCGAGCTTCAGCGTCTTGAATGCCTTGGCCACGATGAGCAGGCGCAGCGCGGGGGCGGCGGCCAGCGCCAGCGGGACGAGGGGCGACGAGACGGCGACGACGAGCAGCTCGAGGCGGTGGCCCGCGATCCACGCCCGCCGGTCCGCGACGATGCTCAGCATCACGACGACCTCCGCGAAGAACGTCAGCCACACGGCCCAGTGGCCGGCGACCTCGATCGTGTGCCACAGCCCGTGCGGATGGCTCAACGAGAGCGCGACCAGCGGCAGCACCGCGAGCGCGGCGACGATGATCGGCACGCGGAAGCGCGCCTCCCAGACGGCCGCGCGCGGATCGGAGGTCGAGAGCGAGGCCACGAACCGACACGCTATGCGCAGCGCCGCTTGGGGCGACGTGCGGGCCGCGGCGCGAGGGTCCGCGCCGGCGGCCCGGTAGCGTGCATTGCGTGAAGCAGCGATTGGACTCCGACCGCACCACCGCCCTGCAGCTCGTCGGCGCGATGATCGTGTTCATGTGGGCGCTCGAAGTCATCGACGCCGTGGCGCCGGGCGCGCCGCTTGACAACTACGGCATCCACCCGCGCGACCCCGGGGGGCTGCTCGAGGTCTTCTCCGCGCCCTTCTTGCATGTCGGCTTCGGGCACCTCATCTCGAACACCGTCCCGTTCGCGGTCATGGGAGCGGCGATCGCGCTCGGCGGGCTGGCTCGGGTCGCGCTCGTGACGCTCGTCGTGGCCGTCGTGAGCGGCCTCGGCGTCTGGCTCATCGCGCCGTCCAACGAGGTGCACCTCGGCGCGAGCGGGCTCGTCTTCGGCTACGCCTCCTACCTCGTGACCCGCGGCATCCTCAGCCGCCGGCTCGTCGAGCTCGCCATCGGCGTCGTCGTCGCCGGCGTCTGGGGCATCGGCCTGCTCCAGGGCTTGCTGCCGCAGGAGCGGATCTCCTGGCAGGCGCATCTGTTCGGGGCGATCGGCGGCGTGATCGCGGCGTACTACCTCGCTCGCCGGCCCGCGCCGGCCGCGCGCCGGCCGGCACGCGTCTGACGCGCTAGGCGCCCTGGCCCGCGGCGACCGTGACGCGCGGAGCGCCACCGGCCAGGCCCGAGTTGCGGCGAGCGCGCGGCGGCGAGCACAGCTGCCCGGTGTCGGGCGCGCGCTCGACGACGCTCGGCAGCCGCAGGACCGCGAGCCCGCCGAGCAGCGCGGGCAGGCCGAGCTGGAACGCGCGGTAGGCGAGCACGGCGGCCGCCGCGCCGGCAAGCGGCGTCCCGTACAGGACGAGCGCGGCGATGAGCCCGCCGTCGGCGCCGCCGACCCCGCCGGGCAGCGGGATGAGGTTGCCGAGCTGGCCGACGACGTAGGCGAGCAGCAGGACGCCGATCGGCGGCACCTCACCGATGGCGGCGAACGCGGCCGCGAGCGCGGCGACGTCGAAGGCCATGTAGCCGATCGCTCCGCCGATGATCTGCGGGTTGCCGGAGCGCACGAGCAGCCGGGCGTCGTGGACGCCGCCTGACAGCGCGCCGCGCATCCAGGTCAGCGCGCGGCCGATGCGGCCCGTGCGCTCGCGGGCTCCAGCGCCGTTGCCAAGCAGGCGCGGGAGGGCGAGGACGAACGCGATCACGAGGGCCGCGGCGAGCGCGGGACCGGCGGTGAACGCGAGCGAGCCGCCGCCGGCGAGGATCCCGACTGCGAGCAGCGCGCCCGCCACCGCGGCGGTCGCGAAGTTCACGACGCTCGTCAAGAGGTAGAAGGCGACCGTGCGCCGGCCGATGCGCTCCGCCGGCATGCCGGTGCGCCGCAGCGCCCACGCGGCGACGGCGAGCCCGCCCGCGCCGCCGGACGGCAGCAGGACGTTGGTTCCCTGCGCGGCGAGCGCGACGTCGTAGCTCAGCCGCCACGGCAGCCGGCGGCAGAAGACGCCACGGAAGACGACGACGCAGGCCAGGACCGAGGCGATCTCGAGCACCAGCGCGAGGACGAGCCAGCCTAAAGAAGCCTCGGCCAGCCGCGCGCGGACGTCGCCGAGGCCGGGCAGCGAGGTCACGGCAAGCGCGGCGGCGGCGAGCACGCCGGCCGCGAGCGCGACGCGAAGTGCCAGCCGGCGGCGGTCGGGGAGGAGGGCGACCGCCGCCGGGGCGTCATGCGAGCGCGATGCGACGGACTCAGAGGAGGGGAGTCCGCCGACGCCGAGCGGAGTGGTGGTGGGAGCACTCCGCATGCGACGCAGGTTCTCAGCGCGCGGGCATGGCCGCGATGGGGGCACCTGGCATGTAGGGGTGCGGTTATCCACACCTCCGCGACCCCGGGATCGGAGGGGGGTGGATCCATCTACAGTCCGTAGCGGGGCGTAGATGGATCCACCCCCTGGACGTCACTCGTGTCGTCGGGCTCGGCGGAGCGGGCAGGAGCTGCCCGCCGACTGCAGGCCAGGCGTCGTCGTCGTGGGTACCGACTCGTGCTCCAGCAACGCAGCGTGGCGAGCGACGCGGCCCCGCCCGCGCAAATGCGCTCAGCTGCCGTCGAGGTACGTCAGCACTGCGAGCACGCGGCGGTGGCCGTCCTCGGCGGCAGACAGGCCGAGCTTGGCGAAGATGCTCGTGACGTGCTTCTCGATCGCACGCTCGGTGACGACGAGCTCGCGGGCGATCGCACCGTTGGAGCGACCCTGGGCCATCTGGCCGAGGACCTCGCGCTCGCGCGGCGTCAGGCGGTCCAGCGGATCGTCGGCCCGGCGGCGGCCGAGCAGCTGCGCGACGACCTCGGGATCGAGCACCGAGCCGCCGTCGCCGACGCGGCGCAGCGCGTCGGTGAACGCGTCGATGTCGGCGACGCGATCCTTGAGCAGGTAGCCGACCCCCGCCGCGCTGCCCTGCAAGAGCTCGACGGCGTAGCCCTCGTCGATGTACTGCGACAGCACCATGACGCCGACCTCGGGCATCTCGCGGCGGATCTGCTGGGCGGCGCGCAGGCCCTCGTCGGTCTGCGTCGGCGGCATGCGGATGTCGGTCACCGCGACGGCGGGCTTGTGGGCGCGCACCTTGCGCAGCAGATCCTCGGCGTCGGACGCCTGCGCGGCGACCTCGAAGCCGGCGTCTTCGAGCAGTCGCGCGAGACCGGCTCGCAGCAGGACCGAGTCATCGGCGAGCACGATCTTCATGGCGCACAGGTTCGCAGGTCGAGCCGACGTCGGCTGGCTCTACGCGGCGAGGATGCGATCGAGCGCGGCGCCGCAGACGTCGTGCTTCGCGACGAAGCCGCGGGCGCCGGATCGCGCCGCTCGCGCCGGGTAGAGCGGATCGTCGGAGCTCGACGTCACGATCACCGCCGGACCGGCCCCGTTCTCGGCCAGCGACAGCGCGACCGCGAAGCCGTCCATGTCGGGGAGCCGCACGTCGAGCAGCACGACGTCCGGCTTGAGCGCCAGCGCCGCGCTGAGACCGGCCCGCCCGTCGCGCGCCTCTCCCACCACGTCGTAGCCGTCCGCCTCGAGCACGGCCCGCACGATCGTCCGGAACGTGGTGTGGTCGTCGACGATCAGGATTCTGCGGGACACACTGTGATTCTCGGCACACCTCGCTCCAAGCTCAATACGGCAGGCCGTACCCTCGCGGTGGACAACCGAACCTCGACTGAGCCCGCTCACCGCCCGCGTAGCCGCGAGTAGAGTGGCAGGGGCCGGAAGGGGAACGACCGACGTGCTGCGACGGAGCCTCAGGACACGGATCACGACGCGGGTGCTGGTGCTCAGCGCCACGGTCGCCGTGCTGCTCGGCGCGACGCTCATCGTGCTGATCGTCGCCGCGACCGGCCAGCGCGACGCGGGCCGGGTCGCCTATCGCTCGCAGGAGGCGCTGACGCTCACCAGTCGCCTGCTGACGTCGCTCGTCGCCATGGAGCGCAGCATTCGCTCATACGTCAGGGCGGAGGTCGCGAGCTCGCCAGAGCCGATCTACGAGCGACTGCGCGCGTATCCAGAGCAGGTGGACGCGCTCGCGGACCTCGTCTCCGACGATCGCGGCCAGCTCGCGCGGGTACGTGAGATCGAACCCAAGATCGACACTTACGCACTCCGGGCCCACACGCTGATAGAGCTCGCCCAAGAGAACCAGGAGGCGGCTCGCAGCCTGCTCTTCTACCGCCCGACGCCCGGCGGGGTCGCTGCCCTGGGCCGCGACCTGCGCGCCCTGTCGATGCAGGTGACACGGCGCGCGGGGGTCCTCGCGCGCGAGCGCCAAGAGGATGCCGAGCGGCAGTCAAGGCTCGCGATCGGCTTTGGGATCGGCGGGCTCGTCCTCGTCATCGTCGTCGTCGTCGCCGGGACGTGGTACCTGCGTCGCGGCGTCGTGCGGCCGATCGTCAAGGTCGCGCAGGCCACCGGACAGCTCGCCGCGGGCGACCTGTCGACGCGGGTGCCCGAGCATCGCGAGGACGAGATCGGCGACCTGGCGCGCGGCTTTAACTCGATGGCCGACTCGCTCGAGCGCGGCCAGGCGGAGCTCGAGCAGTCCAACGCGGAGCTCCTGCGCTCAAACGCCGAGCTCGAGCAGTTCGCGTCGGTGACGTCACACGACCTGCAGGCGCCGCTGACGACGATCTCGATGTACACCGAGCTGCTCGAGCGCCGCCCGGAGATGGCGGCCGACCTCATCAACGGCATTCGCGGCGCGACCACCCAGGCGCGGACGCTGATCCGCGACCTGCTGGAGTACTCGCGCGCCGGCCGCGGCGAGATCACCGTGGAGCCGCTGCCGGTCGAGCTCGTCGTCACCGACGCGCTGGAGGCGCTCGCCGGCGCGATCGAGACCACGGGCGCGCGCGTGGAGGTAGGCTCGCTGCCTGTCGTGCTCGCCGATCGCTCCAACCTGTGTCGCGTCTTTCAGAACCTGATCGGCAACGCCGTGAAGTTCACGCGCGGCGACGACCCCCGTGTGACCATCGAGGCCGATGCGGAGGGCTCGATGTGGCGGATCTCGGTGCGCGACAACGGCATCGGCATGGACGCCACAAGCGCGGAGCGCATCTTCGAGCCGTTTCGCCGCCTGCACGGCGAGGAGGACTACCCGGGCACGGGCATCGGCCTCGCTGTCTGCGAGCGGATCGTCGAACAGCACGGCGGCCGGATCTGGGTCACCAGCACGCCCGGCGAGGGCAGCGTCTTCTCCTTCACGATGCCGTCGGCGCGGCTTCACGAACAGGCCCTCGACCGCACGCCGGTCGCAGCGGCGACGTGAGCGGATGCGCCTGACCATGCGCGCCATCGTGTTGCTGGTGGCGCTCGCGCTGGCGTCGTGCGGCGGCTCGGGCGAGGAGCGCAAGCAAGACTCGACGCCGGTGCGGATCGGCACGACGAACTTCCCCGAGAACGAGATCCTCGGCGAGCTCTACAAGCAGGCGCTCGAGGCCAAGGGCTTGGAGGTCGAGCTGCAGACGGCGATCGGCCCGCGCGAGCAGACGATCCTCGCGCTGCGAGGCGGGTTCATCGACATGTACCCCGAGTACGTCGGCGTGCTGCTGTCGGAGATTCACAAGATCGTCGACCGTCCCAAGAGCCCGCAGGCCGCGTACGAGCTGGCCAAGCGGCTCGAGCAGCCCGAGGGCTTCACCCTGCTGGCGCAGACGAAGCTGTCCAACGACAACGCGCTCGCGGTGCTGAAGTCCGTCGGCTTGAGCCGTCGCATCGACAGCATCGACGACCTCAAGCGGCTGCGGCGCGGTGAGCGCGTGGCCGTCGCACCAGAGTTCCCCACGCGCTTCGAGGGGCTCAGGGGGCTGAGCAAGCTGTATGGCCTGACGCCGCAGACGAAGATCGTCGACGTTCCCAACGGCGCCCAGTATCCGGAGCTCGACGAGCGCCGCGTCGTTGCCGCGTCCGTCTTCACGACCGACTCCCAGCTCGCCGGGGGCCGCTACACGCTGCTCGCCGATCCGAAGGGCGTCTTCGCGACGAACCACGTCGCACCGCTCATCAGTCGCAAGATCCTCGACGCGCATGGGCCGCAGCTCGCCGAGACGCTCGACGCGGTGAGCGCACTGCTCACGACCCCCGTGATGCAGGAGCTCAACGCCATGGCCGCCAAGCAGACGCCGAAGGCCGTCGCCGACGCGTTCCTGCGAGCCAATCGCCTGAAGGGGGCCGGGTGAGTGCCCCGATCCGGGTCGCGGTCTGCGACGACGCGCGGGCGGTGAAGTTCTTCCTGCGCACCGTGCTCGAGGAGGAAGGCGACATGGAGGTCGTCTCGACGTCAAGCGGCGGTCAGGAGGCGCTGCGCGAGCTCGCCGAGTGCGAGGCCGACATCCTCCTGCTGGACCTCCTGCTGCCCGACGTGCCCGAGCCGGCCGACCTCGTCCGCGAGATCCGCGAGCGCTGGCCGTCGACCGCGATCCTGCTCATGTCGAACCTGTCGCCGTCGCAGCTCGAGAAGGAGGCCGAGCGGCTGGGCACCGACGGCTGGACGGCGAAGGCGCACAAGCCCGAGCAGCTGCGCCGGTCGGTCCGCGAGATCGTCGCCGCGCGGGCGTAGCGCGCCCGCGGCGGGCGCGCCGGGGCCGTGTCCCGCGCGTTTTAGCCCGACCGCCGCGCGCCGACCGCGCTGCCGGCGTACTGGATCGCGAGCAGCGCGCGGTCGTCGCCGTCGCGTCCGCCTTGGAAGCCGTCGATCGCAGCGTCGACCCGCGCGACGAGCGCCTCGGGATCGCCCGGCCCGGCTGCGGCGCGCTCGAGGCGCGGCTCGCCGAAGCGCTCGCCGTCGCCCGGTGCGTCCGTGGCGCCGTCGGTGTAGAACAGCAGCGTCTCGCCGGGGGCGAGCACGAAGCGGTGGTCTGACCAGCTCCCGTTCTCGATCGCGCCGAGCACGAGGCCCTCGGTCCCGACGCGGCGCACCGCGCCGTCGCGATCGACGAGGAGGGGCAGGGGGTGGCCGCCGCAGGCGAGCTCGACGCTCGCACCGCTCGCGGCGTCGCTCTCAGGTTCGCTCCCAGGTTCGCTCTCAGGTTCGCTCCCAGGTTCGCTCCCAGGTTCGCGCTCCGTCACCCGCGCGCAGATGAGCGTCACGAGCGAGGACGACTGCTCGCGGAGGATCTCGTCGACGACCCGCAGGACCGCCGAGGGGCGACCGTCGAAGCGCGCCGCGGTCTTCGCCGTATGGCGTACGAGCGCCGTGAGCGCGGCTGCATCCACGCCCTTGCCGGCGACGTCGCCGAGCAGCACCATCGCGCCGTCGCCGACCTCGAAGAGGTCGTAGAAGTCGCCGCCGACGGTGCCGGCACCCGACGCGCGGTACGAGGAGGCCGCGCGAAAGCGCGCGAGCTCGGGGAGGCGACTCGGCAGCAGGCTGTCTTGCAGCGTCTGGGCGGCGCGGGCCTGCTCGCCGAAGAGGCTCGCGTTCTCGACCGCCGCGCCGGCCCGCAGCGCCAGGTCCTCCACGAAGGCGAGGTCGCCCGCGTTCAGCTCACGCCGGCCGGCCGTCGTCCCGAGCGAGATGACCCCGTGGACGCGCTCGCCCGAGCGCATCGGGGCGATGATCGCCGAGCGCATGGCGGGGTCGCCGTCGATCCGCGGATGCAGCTCCGCTCGTCCGCTGCGCGCCACGCGGGCGATGGCGTCGCCGGACGCGCCGGCCTCGCCGGCCGTGGCGCCGGCGGCCAGCCGCGGGCGCAGCCGCTCGACGAGCGCGATCTGCGCGGGGTCGGCGTGCGAAGCCGCGACGCGGTCGAGCTCGCCGTCTTCGTCCGCGAGGTCGATCGTGCACCAGTCGCCGAGCACCGGGACCGCAAGCCGCGCCACATGCGCGAGCGTGCGCTCGCAGTGCAGCGACGACGCCAGCAGCCGGCCCGTCTCGGCGAGAAACCGCTGGCGGCGCTCGGTCTCCTTGGCCGCGGTGACGTCCTGGATGATGTTGACGGCCAGCGGCTGGCCTGCCTCGTCGTGGACGACCGTTGCCTTCGTCAGCAGCCAGTAGATGTCGCCGGTCTCGACGTTGACGCTGCGCGTGAGCGTCGGCTCGGGGGGCTCGCCGAGGACGGCGCGGCGACCGGGAAGCTCGTCGACGGCGACCGTCGCTCCGTCCTCGCGGGTCATCCGAAAGCGCCCCGCGATGGTGCCGGGCTCCGCCGCCACCAGCTCGTCGACCGAGCTCGCACCGAGCAGGCGCACCGCCGCGTCGTTGGCGTAGATCGTCTTGCCGCGCTGGTCGTGGACCGTCACCGCCTCCGCGAGCGCGCCGAGCACGACGTCGAGCCGCTCGCGGGCCGCGCCGGCGGCGCGGGCCGCGTCGTCGGTCTGCGCGCGGGCTTGGAGGGCGCTGCGGCGCGCTCTGGCGCTCAGCACGGCGAGGAGGGAGGCGAGGCCGACGACGCCGACGAGGACGACGTGGTTGGCGTCGAAGGCGGAGTCGTTCCACACGCCGCTTGCGAGCGCCAGGGCGGTCGCGAGCGCCGCCGTGGCGGCCACCGCGCGGGGCGCCGCGAACAGGGCGAGCACGAGGGGCGCGATGATGTAGGCGCCCGTGAGGCTGATGTCGTGACGCGTTCGCGCGTCGGCGATCGCGAGCGTCGTTTCGAGCGCCAGCACGACGACGAGGCCCGCGCGGCGGGCACGAGCAGAGCGCGGCGGCGTCACGGAGCTCATCGACCGCAGCATCCCCGAACACCGGTTCGAGCGCCAGTCAGACACGCGAGCGGCCGCTCCGTATGACATTCGTATGACTCCGACGCACGTCGTGCGGGTTATGCCTTCCGTTCGGGTCGGGCGCGAGGTAGCGTTCGGCGGAGTGAGCGGGAGCGCGACACGCCGACGGATCGGCAGCCACCCGGGGGGACGTGCGGTGGTCGGACTCCTTGCGCTCGCGTGCCTCACCACGACCGCGCCCGCGGCCGGCGCGGTGACGCGCGACGGCGCCCGCGCGAAGGCGCTGAAGGCCACGAAGGCCGAGCGCTCGCGGCCGGGAACCATCCTCTTTCGCCTGTCGACCTCGCTGCGCCCCGGCACTGCGATCCGAGAGGCCGGCCGCCGTCCGCCGCCATCGGGGAGCAGCACCCGCACGATGCGCTCCGTCCTCACGGTTCGCGGCGAGCGCGCGTACTTCTTCTACCTCGACCGCGGCGCCTACCAGCGCTACGAGCACCCGGGTCGCGTCGTGCTCGTCGGCGCGCGGTCGGGCCGCGTCATCCGCAGCCGGACGTTGCGCTTCGCGCCGGTGATCAAGGGCCGGTTGCCCATCTTCCTGCGCAGCCGCGAGGCCTACAACCTGCCCGCGTATCGGGTGTCGACGCGGCCGTACGCGGTCGCGGGGGCCACCCGTGCCCGTGCCGCCGCCGCCGGCCTGGGTGCGTTCGGCGGCGAGCCCAGCGCCGGGCTGCGCAGCGCGGCCTCCGAAGCTCTCGTCGTGGCGCGGCTGGCCGCCGAGCGCTCGTGCACGATCGTCATCGGCGGGCGCTCTCTCAGCCCGGGTTCGATCGGATCGCCCTCGGGAACGCCGGTGGCGCCGCTGCTCGCCTACACCCCAGCCCGCGGCCGCTCCCTGTCGTCGTTCATCGCCACGCAAGCGGTGGCGCGACGGGGCTGTCGCGACATCGCGATCGCCGTGACCGGTGACGGCTACCGATCGCTGTCGCCGCCCACGGTGCGGACGAGCCTCTCGACCTCGGGCTCGCGCATGCGCGAGCACCATCTCGCGCTCGCGAGCCTGCGCTCGGCGATCGCGTCGAACCCGTCGGTGACGTTCAAGCTCATGATCGACGGTCCCGGCTCGGGCGCGTTCATCGAGGCGCTGCGCTCGCTGTCGAACGTGCTGGTCATCGCGACGTCGTCCACGGCGAGGCAGACCGCCTTCCGCTACCTCCCCGAGAAGGAGATCGCCGGCGACCTGCGCCGCAACCCGCTGCGGATGCGCTCGGATTCGAGCTTCTTCACGACGCTGCTCTTCGGCGGGGCGGCGTTCTCGGCGTCCGACGCCGAGGTCGTGCACGCCGCCGCCGAGGTCGCGGCCGGCCGCGCGCCGTCGTTTCTCGCCTACATGATCGCCCGCGCGTTCCAGCTCAGCAGGCCGTTTGACTTCACCGCCGACCTCGGCGCGACGCAGCGCCTGTACACGACGTTCGCGGTGACGCCGCCCGGCCCGCTGAACCGCCAGCCGGTCGCCAACGCGCAATCGGTGACCACGGCCGAAGACACCGCGAAGCCGATCGTGCTCACGGCCTCAGATCCCGACGGCGACGCGCTGACGTACACGGTCGGCACCCCCGCCCATGGGACGCTGGCCGGCACGGCGCCCAACCTCACGTACACGCCCGCCGCCAACTACAACGGGCCCGACTCCTTCACGTTCACGGTCTCCGACGGGACGCTCATCTCCGCGACGGCAACGGTATCGATCACGGTGACATCGGTCGACGACCCGCCCGTGACCACGGCGTCGGGCACGCTCGCCTACACGGAGAACGGCCCGCCGGCGGGTATCGCGCCCGCGCTGACGGTGACCGATGTCGACTCGACCAACCTCACCGGCGCCATGGTGCAGATCACGGCCGGCCACGTCGCTGCGGACGACCTCCTCGCGCTGCCGGCACAGCCTGGCATCACGGCGGTCTTCGACGCGCCGACCGGCACGCTGACGCTGTCGGGCACCGCGACGGTTGCCGCCTACCAGGCCGCGCTGCGCGCCGTCACGTACGCGAACTCCAGTGAGGACCCCGGCAGCGCACCGCGCACCGTGACCTTCAAGGCGCGCGACGCCGGCGGCTTCGGCCCGTCCGCGATGCGGACGATCACGATCACGCCGGTCAACGACCCGCCTGCGATCACGACGAGCGCCGGCCCGCTGAGCTACACCGAGAACGACCCGGCGACGCCGGTCGACGCCGGGCTCGTCCTGGCCGACCCCGACAGCCAGATCACGGGCGCGACGGTGCAGATCACGGGCAACCTCGCGGCTGCCGAGGATGTGCTCGCGCTGGCGTCGCCGCCGGCGGGCATCACCGCGATCTACGCTCCGGGGACGGGCCTGCTGACGCTGTCCGGCACTGCCTCCGTCGCGGCCTACCAGTCCGCGCTGCAGGCGGTGACGTACCGCAACACGTCGTCGAACCCGAGCACCGCCGCGCGAACCCTGACGTTCCTCGCGAGCGACGCCTCGAGCACGTCGGCACCGGCTACGCGCAACATCAACGTCGACGCGACCGACAACGCGCCGGACGTCGACAACTCCGCAGGCGCGCTCGCGTACACCGAGAACGACCCCGCCACGACGATCGACACGACGATCACGGTCACGGACGTCGACTCGGCGAACCTCACGGGCGCGACGGTCCAGATCACCGGCAGCTACGTCCAGGGCGAGGACATCCTCGACGCCCCGGCGCTCCCCGGCGGCATCACCTCGTCGTTCGACCCGCCGACGGGCCGGATGACGCTGAGCGGGACGGCCTCCGTCGCGAACTACGAGTCGGCGCTCGAGCTGGTCCGCTACCGCAACACGAGCGACACCCCGAGCACCGCCACGCGCACCGCGACCTACCAGGCGCGCGACGCCGGCGGCTTTGGCGCGCCCGACACGCACGGCATCACGATCGCGGCGGTCGACGACCCGCCGGTCGCGGTGAACGACAGCGCGACGGTCGCGGAGGACTCGGGCGCGACAGCCGTCCCGGTGCTGACAAACGACACGGATGTCGATGCCGGGCCGATCTCGATCGGATCCGTCACGCAACCGGCCAACGGCACCGTCGTCATCACCGGCGGCGGCACCGGCCTGACCTACGCGCCGAACGCGAACTACTGCAACAGCCCGCCGGGCACGACGCCCGACACATTCACGTACACGCTGACGCCGGGCGTCTCCTCCGCGACGGTCTCGATGACGGTGACATGCGTCGACGACGCGCCGGTCGCCGTCAACGACAGCCAGACGGTCGCCGAGGACTCGGGCGCCAGCACGATCGGCGTGCTGGCGAACGACACGGACATCGACGGTGGCCCGATCGCGGTCGCGTCGGTGACGCAGCCGGCGAACGGCACCGTCGTCAACAACGGCACCGACGTGACGTACACGCCGAACGCGAACTACTGCAACAGCCCGCCGGGGACGCCGGACACGTTCACCTACACCCTGACGCCCGGCACCTCGACCGCGACGGTGTCCGTGCTCGTGACCTGCAGCGACGACCCGCCGGTCGCGGTCAACGACAGCCAGACGGTCGCCGAGGACTCGGGCGCCGGCACGATCGGCGTGCTGGCGAACGACACGGACATCGACGGTGGCCCGATCGCGGTCGCGTCGGTGACGCAGCCGGCGAACGGCACCGTCGTCAACAACGGCACCGACGTGACGTACACGCCGAACGCGAACTACTGCAACAGCCCGCCGGGGACGCCGGACACGTTCACCTACACCCTGACGCCCGGCACCTCGATCGCGACGGTCTCCGTGACGGTGACCTGCGCCACCGACGCCCCCGTCGTCGACACCTCGGCCGGCACGACCGCCTACACCGAGAACGCGGCTCCGACGCCGATCGACTCCGCGGTGACGGTGACCGATCCCGACGCCAGCTCGATCACCGGCGCGACCGTGCAGATCAGCGCGAACTTCGCTGGCGCCCAAGACGTGCTCGCGCTCGGCGGCGTGCACCCGGGCATCACCGCGATCCAGATCGGCGACACGCTGACCTTGAGCGGCACGGCGAGCACCGCCGCGTACCAGGCCGCGCTGCGCGACGTGACGTACGCCAACAGCTCCGACAGCCCGTCGACCCTGCTGCGGACGGTGACGTTCACGGTCACCGACGACACCGCGCTGACCGGCTCGGACACGAAGAGCCTCCAGGTCACCGCCGTTAACGACAACCCCGTCGCGGTGAACGACGCGACGACCGTCGGCGAGGACTCCGGCGTGACGCTGATCTTCGTGCTCACGAACGACACCGATGTCGACGGCGGCCCGATCGCCGTCTCCTCGGTCACGCAGCCGGCCAACGGCACGGTCTCGAACAACGGCACCGACGTCAGCTACACGCCAAACGCGAACTACTGCAACAACCCGCCGGGGACGTCGCCCGACACGTTCACCTACACGCTCACGCCGGGCGGCTCGACGGCGACGGTCTCCGTGACCGTGACCTGCGCCGCCGACCCGCCGAACATCACGACCTCCGCTGGCGCGCTCGCCTACACCGAGAACGACCCGGCGACGCCGATCGACGCCGGCCTCACGGTCACCGACCCGGACGCCGGCGCGATGATCACGGGCGCGACCGTCGCGATCACGTCGAACTTCGCAGGCGCCCAGGACGTGCTCGCGCTCGCCGGCATCCATCCGGGGATCACCGCCGGGCCGCAGATCGGCAACACGCTCACGCTCACGGGCACCGCGACGCCGGCCGCCTACCAGTCCGCGCTGCGCGATGTGACATACGTCAACACCTCCGAAGGGCCGTCGACGCTCGCCCGGACCGTGACGTTCACCGTCACCGACGACACGGCGCTGTCGGATTCCGCGACCCGCGGCATCACCGTCGCCGCGGTCAACGACCCGCCGAACGCCGTCGACGACACCGGCACGACCGACGAGGACACGCCGCTGAGCGTCGCCGCGCCGGGGGTCCTCGCCAACGACACCGACGTCGACCCGGGCGACACGAAGACCGTCGTCGCGCTCAACGGCACCGGCACCCTGACGCAGACCCTGCCGAGCGGCGCATCGGTGACGATCGCCGCCAACGGCTCCTACACGTACAACCCGCTGACGGCGTTCCAGGGCCTGTCGACCGGCCAGACCGCGTCGGACTCGTTTACGTACACGATGCAGGACGGCGCCGGCGCGCAGGACACGGCGACGGTGAACATCACGATCAACGGCATCTCCGACGCGCCCACAGCGGTCGCCGACAGCTTCGACGCGATCGGCAACACCGGCCTGTTCGTCGGCACGACGCGGCCGGCGACCCAGGCGGGCAAGGAGATCACCGGCTCGCTGCTCGCCAACGACACCGACCCCGACACGCCGCAGGCCAGCCTCGTCGCCGAGCCCGTGACGAACGCGCCGACGACGCTGGGCGGCACGATCACGATCGAGTCCGACGGCAACTTCACCTACCACCCCGACGACGTCGACACCGGCGTGACCGACACGTTCACCTACCGCGTCTGCGACGCCTCGCCGTGCAACGCCGGCACGGTCGCGAACGCGACCGGCACGCTGAGCCTGCCGATCGCCGGCCAGGTCTGGTACGTGCGCAACAACGAGCCCGCCGGCGGCGACGGCACGTCCGACACGCCGTTTGACACGCTCGCCGAGGCCGAGGCCGCGAGCGGTACCGGCGACACCGTCTTCGTCTTCGACGGCAGCAACACGACGACGAACCTCGACACGGGGTACGCGATGAACGCGAACGAGCGGCTCATCGGCGAGAGCCGGCCGCTGTCGCTCGATCCCGACGGGGGCGGACCGCTGCCGACGTCGCCGCTGCACCCGGGCACCTCGGGTCCGCCACCTGCGCAGCCGACGCTCACCGCATCCAACGAGGACGTCGTCGTGCTCGCCAGCAACGTGCTCGTCGACGGCGTCGATGTCGACCCGTCCGGCACCGGCGGCGGCATCAGCGGCGGCGCGGGCGTCGACTCCGTGACCGTGCAGAACGTCAACGTGACCGACACCGGCACGGCCGGCACGCAGCCCGGCATCGAGATGGACGGCACGACCGGCGTCAACCGCTTCACGGGCGTGACGGTGACCAACGGCGGCTCAGCGACCGCGATCGGCGTGCGGATCAACAACGCCGACCGGGTGCTGTTCGCGAACACCGCCACGAACACGATCGCGACGACCGGCGCGAAGGCGCTCGACGCGGCGAGCACGAGCCTGCTGACGAGCCGCTGGAACGACATCACGGTGACGGGCTCCGGTACGGGCGCGATCAGGCTCAGCAGCACGACCGGCCAGCCGGTGCTCGGCGACGGCTCCGGCACGGACCTCTCGCTGCAGACGACGTCGGGCGCGACGGCGGCCCTGGACGTCGCGAGCTCCAACACCGTCACGGTCGACTCCGCAGGAACCGACACGATCTCAGCGACCGGCGGCCCCGCGGCGGACATCCGCAACTCCAACGGCTCGCAGTTCTTCTTCGACTCCGCCAGTTCGACGAACAGCGCGGGCGACGGCGTCAACCTCGACACGAACCTCACGGCGCCCGTCGTCATCAACGGCGGCACGATCGCCGGTGCCACCGGGATCGCCTTCGACGTCAACGGCGGCGGGGTCGGCGGCGGCGGCGTTGTCTACGACGGCGCGATCAACGACGGCCCCGGCCAGTCGGTCGAGGTCACCGGCCGCGACGGCGGCGGGGTCACGTTCTCCGGCAACATCGCCGACTCCGCCGACGCGGGCGGCGGCATCGTCGTGGCCAGCAACAGCCAGGGCTCGACGAGCTTCTCCGGCGCGTCGAAGGTCCTCAACACGGGAGCCGCCAACGCCGTCGTGCTCACCGCGAACGGCAATCCCGCGGGCGGACACCTCGTCTCGTTCACGAACGGCGGCCTGGACATCGACACCACGAGCGGCACGGGGCTCACCGCGACCAACGGAACGCTGACGGTCGGCGGCACCGGCAACTCGATCACCACCGTCACCGGCACGGGCCTCGCCGTCGACACGGCGGGGATCACCAGCGGCAACCTCAACTTCGACTCGGTGTCGTCCAACGGCGCCGCCAACGGCATCCGCCTCAACTCGACCGGCACGACGGGTCGCCTCATCGTCACGGGCACCGGCGGCACCTGCACGAACGCCGTCACCAGCGGCTGCACGGGCGGCGAGATCCGCAACGGCATCGGCGGCGACAACTCCGGCACGCTCCCCACCGGCACCGGCGTCGTCCTCAACGACACGCTCAACCCGTCGCTCACGCGGATGTGGATCCACGATCACACCAACTACGCGATCCGCGGCACGAGCGTCGCCGGCTTCACACTGGCCAACAGCGTCATCAACGGCACGAACGGCACGAACGGCGCCACCCCGTTCGACGACTCGAGCGTGCGCTTCGACAACCTCAGCGGTTCGGCGACCGTCAGCGCCACGCACATCAGCGGCGGTCGCGAGGACAACTTCAAGGTCTCCAACACCTCCGGCTCGCTGAACCGGATCACGTTCACGGGTGACACCGTCGGCCTCAACAGCACCGCCGAGGGCAACGACGGCGTGTCGCTGCAGTCGTCCGCCACCGCGGGGGCGCTGCAGGCGACGGTCCAGAGCAGCACGTTCACCGGCGCCGCGGGCGATCTCATCGACTACAACCACAACGGCACGGGCACGGGCGACCTCGTGCTGACGACCAACGCGCTCTCGAACAACCACCCGGCGATCGCGACCGGCGGCGGCGGCCTGACGCTGTCCAACAGCGGCACGAGCGGCAACACGACGATGACGATCGACGACAACACGTTCCGTGACGCGGTCGGCCCGGGCGTGCTCGTCATCAAGACGACCGGCGCGTCGGTCCAGACGGGCACGTTCACGAACAACGACATCGGCGTCGCCGCGGCGACGAACTCGGGCTCCGCCGAGGGCTCGGCGCTGAAGCTGCAGACGGTCGGTCAGGGCAGCGCGAACTGGACCGTCACGGGCAACCAGATCCGTGGCTACAACAACTTCGGCGTCGAGGTCCTGGCGGGCGGCGGCGCGTCGGCGAGCGGCGGCGCGATCAACGCGACGATCACCGGCAACACGATCACCGCGCCGGGCAACACCGCGGGGACGATCACGATCCCGAAGCAGGCCGTGCACCTGAACATCGGCACCGTGCCGGGTGACACGTACGCGGCGTGCGCGGTCATCAGCGGCAACTCGATCGCCACGGGCGGCGCCGACGGCGTCCCCGCCACGGGCGTCGACGTCGACGTCCGCCTGCGCCAGCGCCAGTCGACGACGATCCGCCTGCCCGGCTACGCCGGATCGCCGACCGACACCGCGGCCGTCCAGGCCTTCGTCGCAGCCAACAACCCTGGCGGGACCGCGGTCCTCGCACAAGTCAACTCGCCGCCCGGCGGCGGCTTCACCGGCGGCGCGCCCGCCACCTGCCCCTGACCCGAGACCAAGGACGACGCGATGGCCGAACCATTTCTCTCCGAGATCAGGATCTTCTCCTACAGCCAGGTGCCGACGGGGGATGGCTGGGCGCAGTGCAACGGCCAGCTCTTGCCGATCAACCAGCAGCAGGCGCTGTTCTCGCTGCTGGGCACGACGTTCGGCGGCGACGGGAGGGTGAACTTCGGGCTGCCGGACCTGCGGGCGCGGACGCCGATCCACGTCGGCTCCGGGCACACGCTCGGCGAGCGCGGCGGTGAGCAGGCGCATACGTTGAGCGTCTCCGAGCTTCCCCAGCACACGCACGTCGTCCGGGCGTCGACGACGTCGAGCGGCGGCCAGGCGACGCCGAACAACGCGTACCTCGGTGGCGGCAACAACGTCTACAAGTCGAGTGGGACGCTGACGAACCTGCGTCCAGACACCGTCGCGAACGTCGGCGGAAGCCAGGCGCACCTCAACATGCAGCCGTTCCTGACGCTGAATTTCGGCATCGCGCTCATCGGCATCTTCCCGAGCCCGAACTAGAGAGGAGCCCGGACATGGCACAGCCATACGTGGGGGAGATCAGGATGTTCGCCGGCAACTTCGAGATCGCCGGCTGGGCGTTCTGCGACGGACGCCTCCTGCCGATCTCCGAGAACGACGTGCTCTTCACCCTCATCGGCACGACCTACGGCGGCGACGGCCAGAACACGTTCGCGCTGCCCGACCTGCGCGGCCGGATCCCGATCCACAACGGCAACGGCTTCATCCTCGCCGAGACAGGCGGCGCCGAGCAGGTCACGCTGACCGTCAATCAGATCGCCGCGCACAGCCACACGTTCATCGCCACGAGCGACCGCGGCGATCAGATCAGCCCGGCCGGCAACCTCGCCGCGGGGTCGTTCAATGTCGTGCCCTTCATCAACGACGCGACGACGGGAACGTTCAACCCCGGCGCGATCGGGCCCGTCGGCGGCAGCCAGCCGCACACGAACTTCCAGCCGTACCTCTGCGTCAACTTCATCATCTCGTTGTTCGGCATCTTCCCCCGATTCTCGTGAGGAACCTGGCATGGACCCGTTCGTAGCCGAGATCCGGATCTTCCCGTTCAACTTCGCGCCCAGGGGCTGGGCGTGGTGCGACGGCCAGCTGCTGCCGCTCTCCCAGAACACCGCGCTGTTCTCGCTCCTCGGAACCACGTACGGAGGTGACGGGAAGTCGAACTTCGCGCTGCCCGAGCTCCAAGGTTCCGCGCCGATGCATCCCGGGCAGGGACCGGGACTCAGCCTCCACTCCCTGGGTGAGACCGGCGGCTCCGAGACGGTGACGCTGCTCGAGTCGGAGATCCCGGCGCACCCTCACGGGCTGCGGGGGAACACGATCGACCTCGGCGACACGAACACCCCGAGTCCGAACGCCGCCTACGCGCAGTCTTCGAGCGGCACGCTGTACCAGACGACCCAGAACACCCAGCTCGCCCCCAACGCGCTCTCACCTACGGGCGGAAGCCAGCCGCACAACAACCTCCAGCCGTACCTGACGCTCTACTTCAACATCGCGTTGCAGGGCGTCTTCCCGCCGCGCACGTAGTGCGCGCCCCGGGCGGCCAGGTCGCGCTGCGGCCGCTGACCGCCGCCGACGAGCCGTTCGCGCTGTCGGTCTACGCATCGACGCGCGCGGAGGAGCTCGCACCCGTGCCCTGGAGCGACGAGCAGAAGGTGGCGTTCGTCGCGATGCAGTTCGCGGCGCAGAGCGCCCACTACGCGCAGCACTACGACGGCCTGTCGTCCGACGTCATCCTCGTCGGCGGCGAGCCCGCGGGCCGGCTGCTGGTCGCGCGCTTGCGCGCGGAGATCCGGATCGTCGACATCACGCTGCTGCCTGCCTTCCGCGGACGCGGCGCGGGAAGCGAGCTGCTTGCCGAGCTCATGGACGAGGCGATCGAGATGGGCAAGCGGGTTGGCATCCACGTCGAGCGCACCAACCGCGCGCTGGGGCTCTACGAGCGGCTCGGCTTCAAGCCGGTCGGCGAGACCGGCATCTACCTGCGCATGGAGTGGGACCCGGCGGTCGCCGGGGGACCGCGATGACGTGAAGCTCGACTCGTCGCTCATGCCGCCGGCATCGCGCCGGACCTCCGCCAGCTGCGCTCGTGCGCTGCGCACTCTGCTCGGGTGCGTCGACTCCGTGACCGCGGATAGCGTGCGACGCGTGAGGCGCAGCCCCCGAGTCCCGGGGCGGGGCGCGGGCGCCGCCGCTCGCGCGGCCTTCGGCGTGCTCGTGCTCGCGGGAACGCTCGCCGTCGTGGCGCCGCCGGCGGGCGCGGTGTCCTGAGCGGCGCGCGCGAGAAGGCGCGGCAGGCGACCAAGCGCGAGCGTGCGCAGGACGGGACGATCCTGTTTGGACTGCCGAAGGCGCTCCGTGCCGGCACGTCGATCCGCGAGTCCGGCCGCCGGCAGCCACGGTCGGGGGCGAGCGTTCGCGGGATGCGCCTGATCGCGCGGGTCGGCCGGGAGGGCGCGTTCTTCTTCTATCTGGATCGCGGCGCCTCAGGCGTAGCGCGACCGGTCATAGCCCTCGCGACTGCGCAGGAACTTTCGGCAGGCGCCCATCGATCGCGGGCGCGAAGCGGATCGTGCGGCTGCGCAGCACCCGTCCGGAATGCGCAGCGACCAGTACCACCCGGCCACGATGCTCGTCGTCGGACACGGTCGGCGACAACGGCGCCGCCACCGGCGACGACGGGGTGTCGCTGAAGAGCGCGACGACGGCTGGGCAGTTGGCCGCGACCGTCCAGTCGAGCACGTTCACGGGCGCCGGCCGCCACCTGCTGCGCTACGACCACAAGGGCAGCGGCACCGGCGATCTCGTGCTGACGGGCAACGCCTTCTCCAACAGCCATCCGGGGATCGCGGCCAGCAGCGGCGGCCTGACGCTGACCAACGGCGGCACGAGCGGCGCGACGACGATGAGCATCAGCGCCGGGAGCACGTTCCGCGACGTGGTCGGCAACGCGCTGACGATCGCGAAGGCGACGGGTGCGTCGACGCAGACGGGCACGTTCTCGGGCAACACGATCGGCGTCGACGGCGTCCCGAACTCGGGGTCCGCGGAGGGCGACGGGCTGATGCTGCAGACGCTCGGCCAGGGCAGGTCGACGTGGAGCGTCACGAACAACGTCATCCATGGCTACAACGACTCAGGCGTCGAGCTGCAGGCCGGTGGCTCGGCGACCGCGCAGGGGGGCGCGCTCAACGCGACGGTCACCACCAACACGATCGACCAGCCGGGCAACACCGCGGGCACGCTGACCCTGCCGAAGAGCGGCATCGACCTGAACACCGGCACGCTGCTCGGCGACACCTGCGCCGCGTGCGCCGTCATCGGCGGCGCCGGCGCGCTGGCGAGCAAGCTCGCCTCCGCGGGCGCACCCGGCCTCGACCCGCCCAACCCACCGATCGGCGGCGAGGACATCCGGCTGCGCCAGAGCCAGAGCACGACGATCCGCCTGCCCGGCTTCGCGGGCGCGGCGACCAACACGGCGGGCGGTGCAGACGTTCGTCGCGGGGCGCAACCCGAGCGGTGGCCCGAGCGTGATCGCGAGCGTCGAGTCACCGCCCGGCGGCGGCTTCACCGGCTCCGGCTACCCGTAGTCAGGTGAAGATCGCCTGGTACGTCGTGGACTCGGCGTCCCGGCCGATCGGGACGATGAAGATCTCAAGGGCTCCGAGCGACGCATGCTCGAGGCGGTAGATCGCCTGCGCGAGCATGGGCTCGTGCGGCCCACGGAACCGCAGGTCGAACGGCTGGCGGCCGCCCGGCCACTCGCCGAGCGCCGCCGCGGCGTCGAGCACGAGATCGATGCTCGCGGGCTCGGCGGCAATGGTGAAGGCGTCGCCGACATACGGCTCGAACGTCTCGAGGGTGAGCTCGCCAAGGTCCATGGGCCCGCGAGTGTATCCGGGCGACGCAGGAACACGTTCTGCACATGGTAGTTTGTGCCAAACATGAAGATGATCCAGGTCCGCAACGTTCCCGATGACCTGCACCGCTCGCTCAAGGAGCGCGCGGCGCGGGATGCGACGACGATGTCGCATCTCATCCTGCGCGAGCTGCCACGGATCGCGCGGGAGCCATCGGCGGAGCAGGTGCTGGCGCGGATCCGGGCCCGCACGGCGGTCAGCGGGCCGGCCGGGGCCGACCTCGTTCGCGCGGACCGCAACGCGCGCTGACGCTCGGGCTCGAGGCGCTGACGCTCGTGCCTGAGGCGCGCTGATGCTCGTGCTCGATGCGAGCGCGCTCGTCGACCTGCTGCTCGTCCGGCCGCGCGCGGCCGGCATCGAGCGTCACATCGCCGCTCACGCCTCGGAGCTGCACGCGCCGCAGCTGCTCGACATCGAGGTCGTCAGCGCGCTGCGGCGCGTCGTGAGCTCGGGCGACGCACCGGCGATCCGCGCGGCCGAAGCGATCGACGATCTGCTCGCGCTGCCGATCACGCGCCACGCACACGGACCGCTCATGCCGCGGGTCTGGGAGCTGCGCGAAAGGCTGACGGCCTACGACGCGACATATCTCGCGCTTGCGGAGGCGCTGAGCGACGCCCCCGGGACGCTCCTCACCACCGACGCCCGGTTCGCGAGTGCGATCGCCGCGAGCAGCGACGTCGAGGCGCTGCTCGTCAGCTGACGGCTTGAGCGTCGCCTCGGCATCGCGCAGTCCGTCGTCGCGCAGCCGGAGTCGCCGCGAATCACCCGAAGTTCCGCCCGGTACCCGGAGCGACGGCGGCCCGGCGACCGTAGACTCGCGACGGCGACATCGGCGACGAGCTGGGCGCTTCGGTGGCGGCGTCGGGGGACACCGTCGCCGCCCGCGCACCTTCGACGAGTTCGGCGACAACAGCGATCAGGGATCGGCGTATGTGTTCGTGCGCCCGGCGGGAGGCAACGACCGCGTCCACGCACAGGGCGTCACGAAAGACCTCGTCGACTGCGGCCGGGGCCGCGACTTCGCACTCCTGGACGCCCGAGACAGACAGCGCCGCTGCGACAACATCCGCCGCGTCACCGTGCTCCCGCGCTGAACCTCGACCCGTTTGGATCTTGGAGCGGTGGCGCTCGACGGCCGCGAAGCTCTCAGGCGGCCACCGTCGGCGTGGTGATGCGAGCGCCGCCCGGCTGGGTGCGCAGCGCTGGCGCGTAGATGACATCGGGGTCGAGGTCTGCTCCACCCGGCCAGGAGATCGTGCGCAACTCTGCATCGACGGTCACGGCGCGGAACTGCTCGGGGTCGCGCAACGGGCCGAAGACCGGTCCGTCGAGCATCGGCTCCATGTCGACCATCCTCACCACTCGGCCAGGCACATCACCGGTCATCACGTCGCCCGTGAGGAATGCGATCCGTCCCTCGTGCCCGCTGTACTCGACGTGGATGTGCGGAGGTGGGTGATTGCCGAAGTACAGCGTGACCACGATCCCGTAGAAGCGGCTGATCGTTGGCACTCGGTGAGGATCGCCGGCAGGGCGGACGGACGCGCGAGCGGCGGAGGGGCGCGCTCGCGCGGCGCTCAGCGTTCGCTGACCGCGACGTGGCGGTCCGGGCCGACGGTCAGCGAGCGGCGGCCGTCGAGCAGCTCGAGCAACTCGTCGCCCACGACCTCGCGGCGCCAGCCGCGCAGCGTCCGGACGTCGGGGACCGGCGCGCCGTCGCGCATCGCGAGCACGATCTGCTGGAGGTCGGCGCGCGCGGCGATGAGCTCGTAGGCGAGGCCGCATTCGAGCGCCCGCGCTCGCACGAGCGACTCGGCGAGGGCGATCACCGGTGCGTCCAGCGCGCTCGGCTGAGCCGGACGCTCGCCCGCCACGGGGATCGGCGCGCGCGAGCGCCCCTGCTCGACGGCTTCGAGGATCTGGCGGCCGCGGCGGCGCAGCGTCGGCTCGTTGATCCCGCGTATCTGCTCGAGCTGGGCGATCGCGCTCGGCCGCCGCTTGGCGACCTCGATGAGCGCCGCGTCGCTCAGGACCGCGGGGATCGGGCGGTCCTGCGCGCGTGCGGTCTCCTCGCGCCACGCGACGAGCTCGCGGGCGATCGCGCGCAGCTTGGGGTCCAGCGAGTTCACGCGGGGGAGACGGGCGAAGATGGCGTCGGGATCGCGCTCGTCTGTCGCTTGCGCGAGCGCGACGCACTCCTCGCGCGCCCAGTCCAGCCGCCCGAGCGTGGCCAGCCGCTCCTGGAGCGCGGTCGTCGCCTGCAGGAGGTGGCGCACGTCGTCGCGGGCGTAGTCGATCTGCTCGGCGCTCAGCGGGCGCGCGTCCCAGCGCGTGAAGCTCGCGCTCTTGGCGAGGCGCACGCCGAGCAGCTCGTGCAGCAGCGCCTCGTAGCCGAGCTGGGCGCGCAGGCCCGCGAAGCCGGCGGCGAGCTGCGTGTCGAAGAGGTTCGTGATGTCCGTCGACCAGACGCGGCGCAGCAGCGCGACGTCCTGGCGCCCGGCGTGCATGACGATCTCGACATCTGGATCGGCGAGCGCCGCTGCGAGCGGCGCGGGGTCGAGCGCCTCGTCGAGCGGGTCGAGAACCTCGATCCGCACGTCCTCGCCCGGGACCTCGACGGCGACCTGCACCAGGCACAGGAGCGTGCGGTAGCGACCTTCGCCCATGAACTCCGTGTCGATGCACAGCCGGCCGCTGGAGCGCGTCAGCTCGGCGAGCTGCGCGACATCGTCGGAGGTAGCGAGATAGCTCATGTCCAGGCGCGACCCTATAGACCGAGGCTACGGACGCGTCAGTCCGGATCGTGCTGGTGGTCGCGATCGACCTCGGCGTAGTTGACGCGCAGCAGCCAGACCGACGCGCCGCCGGCGAGCACGACGACGGCGAACAGGGCGCCGTAGATCGTCGGGCTGATCAAGAGGGTGACCACCACGGCGACGATGACGATCGCCAGGCAGACGAGGCCGGCGATCATGCGGTCAGCACGCTCGGCTCGCTCGGGATGTCGGAGGGATCGAAGCGCTCGAGCAGGTCGTGCAGCGACGGACGCTCGCCCGCCTCCGCGAGGCCGACCGTGGCCGCGAGCCAGGCGCGGACGTCCAGCGGCGAGTCGCCCCGGGCCGCGCGATCGGCAAGCGTCACGGCGCCGTGACGCTTCGCCAGGCGGGTGCCGTCGGGGCCGAGTACGAGCGGGACGTGCGCGTGCGACGGCGCCGGGAGACCGAGCAGCGCGCCGAGATGCAGCTGGCGCGCGGTGGTGTCCAGCAGGTCCGCGCCGCGCACGACCTCGCGCACGCGTTGGGCTGCGTCATCGACGACCACGGCGAGATTGTATGCGGGGGCGCCATCGTTGCGACGCACGACGAGATCGTCGACGACGTCTTGGCGCGCGCCGAGCAGCCGGTCGGAGAACGCGACGACCGTGCCCGCCGCGCGCAGTCGTAGCGCGGGCGGGCGGCCCGCACGCTCGCGTTCTGCGCGCTGCGCGGCGGTCAGCTCGCGGCAGGTTCCCGGGTAGGTCCCGTCCGCCGGCGCCCCGTGCGGCGCCGATGCGGCGTCGCGAATCTCGGCGCGCGTGCAGTAGCAGGGGTACAGCAGGCCGCCTGCGTCCAGGCGCGCGATGGCCGCCTGATAGAGGTCCAGGCGCTCGGACTGGCGCACGACGGGCCCGTCCCAGTCGAGGCCGAGCGCCGCGAGGTCCGCGAGCTGCGCCTCGGCCACGCCGGGCCGCGCGCGCGAGCTGTCGAGGTCGTCGATGCGCACGAGGAACGCCGAGTCCTGCGAGCGCGCGAAGAGCCACGCGAGCAGCGCGGTGCGGAGGTTGCCGAGGTGCAGCGTCCCCGTCGGCGATGGTGCGTAGCGACCCGTGGCGGCGATGTCGCCATTGTGGCGCGGCGACGGCGCGCTGCTAGCGTCCGTCGCCGATGGCGGCCACCGACGAGCGAACCCTCACCGATCCGAAGGCCTGCGCGCCGTGCCGCGGCACCGGTTCGGTCATCTCGAATCTCGGTGGCGAGCCGTCGACCGTGACGTGCCCGTGGTGTGAGGGCGGCGGCGTGCAGCTGCCCGGCCACGACGCGCAGTCCGCCCGGCGCGCAAGCGCCGCGCCCGCCTGACGCGAGCTGCGGACCTGCGCCCGCGCCGGCCCGGGCGCGGCCGGCTGTCCGCTGGACCCGGCGGCGTCGGTCCTCCATCTGTCCACGAACCTCCGCGAATGCGACTGGCCCGCAGCGGTCGGGTCGATCTGTGGCTTGTGTAGCAGCCGGAGTCGCTTCGGTTCGACGCTGACAAGACGTAGCGGCGCTGGCTCGCACATCCATGAACACACGGATTCCCGGAGGGATTCACATGCTGCAGAGACTGCGCAACCGCGCACAGGACGAGCAAGGCTTCACCCTGATCGAGCTTCTCGTCGTCATCCTGATCATCGGCATCCTCGCCGCGATCGCGCTGCCGACGTTCCTGGGTCAGCGCGAGAAGGCGCAGGATGGCTCCGCCAAGTCGGACGCCCGCAACCTCGTCAGCCACATGGAGTCCTGCTTCACGGACAACCAGACCTACGTCGGCTGCAACACCTCCCTGACGAGCGCGAACACCGGCCTGTCGCTCGGCGCCGGCAACGGCCAGGTGCAGGTCGCCGCCTCCCCGGCCCCGAGCGCCACCGTGTACGCCGTCGTCGCGAAGTCGACCAACGGCCGCACCTTCACGATCACGCACGACACCGCGAGCGGCAACGTCCGGACCTGCGCGCCCACCGGCGGCGGCTGCTCCGGCTCGAGCTGGTAGTCCCCCCCGACGCAAGCGCATGAAGTACCGAGGAGGGCGGGCCTGGGGGCCCGCCCTCTTCGTCGTTGCGGGTCGCGGTCATGCGTCGAGCTCTCGCAGCCGCGATCAAGCGTCGCCCCAGGCCGCTAGCCTCCGCCGACCGCCATGTTCCTCGTTCTCGTCGTCGCCGCGATCGGCGGCCTTCTCATCGGCTCGTTCCTCAACGTCGTCGCGTGGCGGGTGCCGCGCGGCGAGTCGATCGTCAAGCCGGGCTCGCACTGTCCCGCGTGCGAGCACCCCGTCCGCCCGCGCGACAACATCCCGGTCGTCTCCTGGCTGGCGCTGCACGGCCGCTGCCGCGACTGCGGCGAGCCGATCTCGCGGCGCTACCCGGCCGTCGAGGCCGCCACGGGCGCGCTCTTCGCGCTCGTCGTGGCGGTCCACTACGACGACGCGACGCGCCTGGGGCTGGGGCTCGCGATGGTCTGCTTCCTCGTCCCGCTCGCGCTCATCGACCTCGACACGCGGCTGCTGCCGAACAAGATCACGCTGCCGGCGGCGGCCGTCGCGGTGGTGCTCGGGACGCTGCTCGATCCCTCCGGCGAGGTCGCGCGGCTCGTGGCCGGCGCGGCCGCGGGCGGCTTCTTCTTGCTCGCCGCGCTCGCCTACCCGCGCGGGATGGGCATGGGCGACGTCAAGCTCGCGGGCGTGCTCGGCCTGTTCCTGGGCCGCGATGTCGCGGCCGCGCTGCTGATCGGGCTCGTCGCGGGTGTCGTCGCCGGCATCGCGATCATGTTGCGCAAGGGCGTCGCCGAGGGTCGCAAGACCGCGGTGGCGTTCGGGCCCTTCCTCGCGCTGGGCGGGTTCGTCGCGCTGCTCGTCGGCGAGGGGCTCGTCGACGCGTACCTCGACACGTTCTAACCCGGACCAGCCGGGACCCGCCGGGACCCGCCCCGTCGCTCTCGCCCGCTCTCCATAGACTCAAGCGCCTTCATGGCGCTCCGTCTCATCACCGCCGGCGAGTCGCACGGCCCCGGCCTGACGTGCATCGTCGAGGGCCTGCCCGCCGGGCTCGAGCTCGCCGAGGACGAGCTCAACCGCGACATGGCCCGCCGCCAGCTCGGCCACGGCCGCGGCGGGCGGATGAAGATCGAGCGCGATCGCGCGGAGGTCACCGCCGGCGTGCGCCACGGCACGACGCTGGGCGGCCCGATCGCGCTGCAGATCCAAAACCGCGACTACGCCAACTGGGAGGAGCGGATGAACCCGTGGCCCGTCGACGCTGCGATCGCCGAGGTTCATCTGCCGCGACCGGGCCACGCCGACCTCGTCGGGACGCAGAAGTACAAGCATGCGGACGTTCGCAACGTGCTGGAGCGCGCGAGCGCCCGCGAGACCGCGGCGCGCGTCGCGGGCGGGGCGCTGGCGCGCACGTTCCTCCGCGCGCTGGGCGTCGAGGTCCGCTCGCACGTCGTGCAGATCGGCAGCGTGCATGCTCCTGCTCGGGAGGCCGCGCTCGTCGTCGCCGACTTCGAAGGTGTCGACGACGACCCGGTGCGCTGCCTGGACCGCGAGGCCAGCCGCGCGATGGTCGCCCACATCAACGTCCAGCGCAAGGCCAACGAGTCGCTCGGCGGCGTCTTCGAGGTCATCGCGTTCGGGCTCGTGCCCGGACTCGGCTCGCACGTCTCGTGGGAGGAGCGCCTCGACGGCCGCCTCGCGGGCGCGCTGTGTTCGATCCAGGCGATCAAGGGCGTCGGCCTGGGGGAGGGCTTTGACCTCGCGGGCACCCCCGGATCGGCCGCACACGACGAGCTCTTCTACGACGAGGCGCGCGGCTACTACCGCGAGAGCAACCACGCGGGTGGCTTGGAAGGCGGGATGACCAACGGCGAGCCGCTGGTCGCGCGCGCGGCGATGAAGCCGCTGCCGACGCTGACCAAGCCGCTGCGCTCGGTCGACATCGCGACGAAGGAGCCGGCGCAGGCGCTGCGCGAGCGCACGGACTCGTGCACCGTGCCGGCGGCGGGGGTCGTGGGCGAGGCGATGGTCGCGTACGTGCTTGCCGACGCCTACCGCGCGAAGTTCGGCGGCGACCACATCGACGACGTGCGCGCCGCCGTGGCGGCCTACCGCGAGCGGATCGGGTGGCGTTAGTCCTCACCGGCTTCATGGGAGCCGGGAAGTCCTCGGCCCTGCCCGACGTCCTCGACACCGACGCGATTCTCGAGGACCAGCTCGAGCTGAGCATCGCGTCGTTCTTCGCGGTCTACGGCGAGGAGAAGTTCCGCCGGCGCGAGGAGTCCGTCGTGCTGCGCGCGCTGCGATCGGGCGCGCCGGTCGTGGCGCTCGGCGGCGGCAGCCTCGGCTCGGAGGCCGTGCGCTCGGCCCTCGCGTCGCACACCGTCGTGTGGCTGCAGGTCTCGGCGCAGACGGCATGGGAGCGCGCGACGGGCGGCGAGGGCTCGATTGACGCCGCGCCCGGCCGCGGGACCCCGGCCGGCGGGGCGCCGGGCCGCGACACCTCGGCCCGCGGCGCGCCCGGGCGCGCGACCTCGGCCGGCGATCGCCCGCTGGCGGCCGACCGCGACGCGTTCTTCGCCTTGCACGCCGAGCGCGAGCCGATCTACGCGGCGGCTGCGGACGCCTTCCTGCCCGAGGGCGACCGCGCGCTGGTGCACCGCGCGCTGCCGGCGCTGCGGGCGCTGTCCTGCGCGCCGCCGGGCTGCAAGCTCGTCTGGGCGCGCAGCGCCGGCGGCGAGTACCCGGTCTATGTCGGCCGCGGGATCGCGGGCTCGGTGCTGCCGGGGGCCGACGGCGGGCGCGGCTTTCTCGTCACCGACGAGCATGTGGGTCCGCTGTATGCCGCGCGGATGCGCGGCATACAGCACACGATCACGATCGCCGCGGGCGAGGAGCACAAGACGCTGGCCGCGGCGGAGTCCGTGTGGCGATCGCTCGCGCGCGCCGGGATGGGCCACGGCGACCGCGTCGTCGCGCTCGGCGGGGGCGTCGTCGGCGACCTCGCGGGCTTCTGCGCTGCGACCTACCAGCGCGGGGTCGCGGTCGTGCAGGTCCCGACGACGGTCGTCGCGCAGGTCGACTCGGCGTACGGCGGCAAGACGGGCGTCGACCTGCCGGAGGCCAAGAACTACGTCGGTGCCTACCACCAGCCTGCGGCGGTGATCGCCGACGTCGACACGCTCGCCACGCTTCCGCCCGAGGAGGTCGCGGCGGGCTACGCCGAGGTCGTCAAGACGGCGCTCATCGCGGGCGGCTCGCTGTGGGAGCGCGTCGCCTCGGGCGCGGCGGTCGACGAGCGGATCGTGCTCGACTGCGCGCGCACGAAGCTCGCCGTCGTTGCCGCCGACGAGCGCGACGGCGGCCTGCGCCAGATCCTGAACCTCGGCCACACGGTCGGCCACGCGATCGAGACGGCGACCGGCTACACGCGCTATCGCCACGGCGAGGCCGTCGCGCTCGGCCTGCTCGCCGCCCTGCGCCTGTCAGCTGCCGGCGACCTGCGCGACGAGGTCGCGTCGCTGCTCGCCGCCGCGGGATTGCCGACGTCGCTTGACGCCGGCGTCGATCGCGAGGCGGTCGTCGCCGCGACGAAGCTCGACAAGAAGCGCCGCGGCGACGAGGTCCCGTTCGTCCTCGTGCACGCCCCCGGCGACGTGCGCCACGGCGAGCGGGTCGCTCCCGGGGACGTGCTCGCCGCCGTCTGTGAGCTCTAGGCCAGCGCGTCCAGCGCGGCACCGAGATCGCGCCCGCGCGCATATCCGCGAGCCATGATGCGCGCTGCCGTCTCTCGGGCGAGCGCGAGATCCTCGGCGGTGGCGGCCGCCCGCAGCAGGCGGATGTCGAGGGCATCCTGCGGGCGCCCCTCGTCGTCACGCGAGAGGAGCTTCAGCGCCAGCAGATCGCCGAGCGCCGCGACCGGGACGACGAGGCCCTCGAGCACCTCGAGCGACTCGGCTCGGGCCGCGATCTCGGGCTCGACGCCCGACGATGCGAACAGCAGGTCGACGATCAGCTCCTCGTCGGGTGCCACCGGCGACTCGAGCCTGGCGGTCGCCATCCGGTTGGCGACGGTCTGTTCGACCGTGGCCACCAGGCGGTATTCCCGTCCCATGAGGTCGCGAAGCAGTTGCTCGGCAGCATCGTCGTCGGACACCGAGACGACGAGGTCGGCATCACGCGTGAACCGCGGATCGACTCGGGCGGATACCGCGAGGCCACCCACCAAGGCGAAGGCGTGGCCGGTCTGGGACAGGTCCGCGACGATCCGGCGCAGCGCGGCCTCGACCGTGGTCATCGCAAGCGGTGAGACGGCGTGCCGGTGGCGTCGCCGTGCTCTGCACCGGGGCGGTCGCGCATCCACGCGCGCATCGCGTCGGCAAGCTCGGCGTCGGACCACTCCGGGTGCTCGCGGCGCAAGCGCTGGCGCTGCATCCGGACGCCGAGGTCGTGCAGCTCCAGCGCGATCCGAAGGCGTGTGGCCGGGTCGCCGTCCATCGTGTGAGGATCGTAACGGCCGTCGCGGAGGCACACGGCGACCGCGACGTGACAGAGTTCGCGCCCGCATGCGCAACCGCATCCAGATCATGCACGGCGTGAACCTCGACCAGATCGGCCGGCGCGACCCCGCGCACTACGGCACCATGACGTTTCGCCAGCTCGAGCAGGCGATCGATGCCTTCGCGGGCCAGCTCGGGCTCGACGCGCGCTTCTTTCAGACGAACTCCGAGTCGGAGTTCGTCGAGCACCTGCATCGCGTCGAGGACGTCGCCGACGGCATCCTGCTCAACGCCGGGGCGTGGTCGCACTACTCGCGCGCGATCGGCGAGGCGCTCGCGTTCGCGGGCCTGCCCGCCGTGGAGGTCCACCTGTCCGACGTCATGGCCCGCGAGGAGTGGCGCCACGTCTCGGTGCTGTCGGACCACTGCATCGCGACGGTCATGGGCAAGGGCGTCGACGGCTACCGCGAGGCGCTCGAGAAGCTCAAGTCCGAGATCGGCGGATGACCGCGCGGCTGCATGCGGTCCTGGCGGCCGTGCGCGAGCGCGAGCTCGACCTGCTGCTCGTGACGAACGTCGTCAACGTGCGCTGGCTCACCGGCTTCACGGGCTCCAACGCGGCGACGCTCGTCGGGACGAACCAGCGTCGCTTCATCACGGACTTTCGCTACCTCATCCAGTCCGCAGACCAGATCGACGACCTCTGGGAGCGCGAGATCGCGACGGACCTGCTCAAGTGCGCCGTCGAGGGGTTGCCGAGCGATCGCCCGCTGCGGCTCGGGTTCGACGACGCGCACCTCACCGTCAAGCAGCATGCGCGGCTCACGGAGCTCGCGCCCGAGGGCGTCGAGCTCGTCGCGGCCGGCGCCATCGTCGAGACGCTGCGCGCCGTCAAGGACGCAGCCGAGATCGAGGCGATCCGCGCGGCCGCCAAGCTCGCCGACGACGCGCTCGAAGAGGTTCTCCTCGGCGGCCTCGTCGGGCGCACCGAGCTCGAGGTGGCGCTCGACCTCGAGCTCGCGATGCGCCGGCGCGGGGCGCAGGCCGTGTCGTTTCCGCCGATGGTGGCCGCCGGCGAGCACGGCGCGCTGCCGCACGCCGAGCCGCGCGACGTCCCGATCCCGGCCGGCACGCTCGTCGTCATCGACTGGGGCGCGCACCTCGACGGCTACGCCTCGGACTGCACGCGCACGTTCGCCACCGGCGACGTCGACCCCCGCGACCGCGCCGTCTATGACCTCGTCGCCCACGCGCAGGAGCGCGCGCTCGCCGCTGTTGCGCCGGGGCCGACGGGCAAGGAGATCGATGCCGTCGCGCGCGAGATCATCGAACAGGCCGGCCACGGCGAGCACTTCGGCCACGGCCTCGGCCATGGCGTCGGCCTCGAGGTCCACGAGGGCCCGCGGCTGTCTCGGCAGGGCGAGGACACGATCGCGGCGGGCAACGTCGTGACGGTCGAGCCGGGCGTCTACATCCCTGGCGCCGTCGGTGTGCGCATCGAGGACCTCGTCGTGGTGACCGAGGACGGCCACGAGGTGCTCAACGGCATGTCGAAGGAGCTTCGGACCGTCGATTGGTAGGCGCGCGGGGCGCTCAAGCGCGCGCTGCCCCGGGCCGATGAGAAGGGCGTGCTCGCCCGGCTGCGCATGCAATGGACGCACCTCGCCGTCGCGCTGTGCGGCGTCGCCGCGGTAGCGTGGCTCGGCCTCATCGACTTCGCCTGGAGCGACTACGACACCGAGGCGCGGACGGCCGTCAACGCGCTGACGGGGGGCGACGTCGCCGGCTTCTTGCAGCAGGCCCCCGCGTACGGCGGGTCGCTCGTCCTGCGCGCCCCGTTCGCGCTCGCGACGAGCGCGCTCGGCGGCGGCGAGCTCGCGGTCTTCCGCGCCCTGTCGATCCCGTGCGCGCTGGCGGTGGCGGTCGTCGCGCTGGTGCTCGCCGACCGGATGTCGCGCGAGGGACGCTCCCGCGGCGCGTGCCTGCTCGTCGTCGCCCTCGCCGCCGCGAACCCGATCACGATCAAGGCGTTCGAGATCGGGCATCCCGAGGAGCTCCTGTGTGCCGCGCTCGCCGTCGGCGCGGTCATGGCCGCCGCTCGCGAGCGGACCCTGCTCGCGGCCGTCCTGCTGGGTCTTGCGATCGCGACGAAGGCATGGGCGGTGCTCGCGATCGGGCCGGTGCTGCTCGCGCTGCCCGGCCGGCGGCTGCTGGCGCTCGGGGTCGCCGGGGCGGTGTGCGGTGCGATCGTCGCCCCGCTCATGCTCGCGGGCAGCGGCGCCACGGTCGTCCACGGCGCCCGCCTGACCGGCGAGATCTTCAACCCCTGGCAGGTCTGGTGGCCGCTCGGCGAGCTGACCAACGTCGGCCTCAACGGCGACCTGCGCCCCGGCGCGCGCGCGGCCCCGCCGTGGCTGTCGCCGCTCGCGCACCCACTCATCGCGTTCCTCGTCGTCCCGTTCTCGCTGCTGTACTGGCGGCGCAACGCTGGCAAGCTCGGCGGCGAGCAGCTCCTCGCGCTGCTCGCGCTCCTGCTGCTCCTGCGCTGCGTGCTGGACCCGTGGAACACGGTCTACTACGAGCTGCCGTTCCTGCTCGCGCTGCTGGCCTGGGAGGCGCTGTGTCGTCCCTCGCGTCCGCCGGTGCTGACGCTCGCGGCGACGCTCGCCACGTGGATCACGTTCGAGTACCTGCGCGACCAGCCCCCCGACCTGCTCTTCGCGGCGACGATCGCGTGGTCGCTGCCGCTCGCGGCGTGGCTATGCCGCGAGCTCTTTGCCCCCGCCCTGCGGCTGCCGCGGCGCAGGCGGGCTGCCGACACCGCCTACGCCTGACAGCCCCGGTTTGCCGCGTGACGGCATGGGCGCGAACGCGCCGAGGTAGCATCTGCCGGGTGCGAGCCGCGGTCGCTGTCGCAGCCACCCTCATGCTTGTCCTGGCGCCCGGCGCCACCGCCTTGCCCGGCGACCCGCCGATCGCTGCGCTCAGCCCGAAGAACGGCGAATCCGTGCCGGCGAACGACGCGGGCATCACGGTGAGCTTCACCTGTCCCGCGTACACCAAGCGCGAGGCGAACGAGCTCTTCGGACCGGAGCCCGGGCTCGTCGGCGACTACGAGGCGCGGTTCTCGGGCTCGGCGGCCGTCGGTCCCGACGGGCGCCTGGCGCGGTCCGACGCGGCCGGCCGCGTCGACGAGCGAACCGGCCAGCCCGGCGTGTGCGACGCCGTCCTCGGCCAGGGCGGCTTCCCGCGACCGCAGTCGACACCCGGCACGTACTACTGGCAGGCCGCCCGCGACTGCCCGAGCTGCAGCGGCGGCTTCGAGGTCGGTCCCGTCGTGCGGTTCGTCATCCGCGCCGCCGGAGCCGCGACGCTGAAGGCCCCGGACACGGCGTACGCCGGCTTCCCGTTCGTCGTCCAGGCGCGCTACGCGGGCACCGCGGGCCACGTCCGGCTGCAGCGCAAGGCCGGCTCGTCGTGGAAGACGATCGTCGCGTTCAGCGGGGACGCCGAGCCGATCATCAAGCTCGGCCGCGGCCGACAGGTGCTGCGGATCGTCGCGCAGGTCGGCAGCGACACGGTCACGAGCAAGACGCAGACCGTCAACGTCAAGCGGGCGCGCAACTGGTCGACGAGCCGCCGCGACGACGGCGCCTACCGCGATCGAAAGCGCGCGTCCGCGCGCCTGCGCGTCGCCGGCGGCGGGCGGCGGATCACGGGCTTTCGCGTCGACGTACCGACGCTCTGCGCGAACCCGACGTCGCAGACCGGCACGAGCCCGAACATCCTCACGGTCACGCTGCCGACCGTGAGGATCGCCCCCGACGGGCGCTTCGCGTTCACGGCGCGCTTCAAGGAGCAGACCGTGCGCCTCGTCGGCCGCCTGGCGGGCCGAACGCTGCGCGACACGCGCGCGAGCATCGCGACCACCGGGTGCAGCGGCAGCACCGCCGTGCAGGCACGCCGAGTCGGTGGCTGACGAGAACTCCCCCGACGGGGAGGATGTTGCACCGCGGCCCCGGGCCGCAGGTATCGTGGCGCTTGTCATGCGACGGAGCAGGAGGAGCGTACGTTGACCGCCACCGCCGAGCACTTCGATGCCGTCGTCGTCGGATCCGGGTTCGGAGGGTCCGTCACCGCCTACCGCCTCGCCGAAGCGGGCCACAGCGTCTGCCTGCTCGAGCGCGGCAAGGCGTTTCCGCCGAACTCGTTCCCGCGCTCGCCGCTCGGGATGAAGACGCAGTTCTGGGACCCGAGCGCCGGCGGCCACGGCATGTTCAACATGTGGAGCTTCGACAACATCGACGCGATCTGCGCGAGCGGGCTCGGCGGCGGGTCGCTCATCTACGCCAACGTCCTCCTGCGCAAGGACGAGGACTGGTTCGTCAGGGAGCAGCCCGGCAAGGGGTCCTGGAAGGAGGGCTACGAGTACTGGCCCGTCACGCGTGCCGACCTCGACCCGCACTACGACCGCGTCGAGCGGATGATGAACGTCCAGAAGTACCCGCTGGGCCAGGACCCGTACGACAAGACGCTCAAGACGCTCGCCTTCCGCGACGCGGCGCACAACCTCGGCCTGGACTGGGACCTCGTCAACCTCGCGGTGACGTTCGCAAACGACGGCGACCCGGCGATGGTCGGCGAGCCGATCAAGGAGGACCGGCCGAACATCCACGGCCGCACCCGGCTGACCTGCAAGCTCACCGGCGAGTGTGACCTCGGCTGCAACCACGGCTCGAAGAACACGCTGGACTACACGTACATCACGGCCGCCTGGCACGCCGGCGCCGACATCCGCACGCGCCACGAGGTGCGGGGCTTTCAGCCGCGCGAGGGCGGCGGCTACGAGCTGTCCTACGTCATCCACGAGGCGGAGGCCGAGGGCGTCGAGACCGACACCTCCAAGCTCCACAAGCACGCGATCACCTGCGATCGGCTCATCCTCTCGGCGGGAACGCTCGGCTCGACCTACCTGCTGCTGAAGAACCGCTCGGCGTTCCCGCACCTCAGCCCGATGCTCGGCCAGCGCTTCAGCGGCAACGGCGACCTGTTGACGTTCGCGCGCCACTGCCTCAAGGAGGTGGACGGCAAGCGTGTCCCCAACGTCATGGACGCCGCGCACGCGCCGGTCATCACGAGCGCGATCCGCGTGGCCGACGCGGTCGACGGCGGCGACGGCCGCGGCTTCTACCTCGAGGACGCCGGCCAGCCGGAGTTCGTCTCGTGGATGCTGCAGCTGGTCGACGCTCCGCGCTCGGTCCTGAAGCTCATCCCCGACCTGCCCAAGCTCGTGGGCAACTTCCTGACCCACAAGGACACCGACATCGCCGACCAGATCGTCGACGTGCTCGGCGACTGCGCGGAGTCCGCGGGCTTCCTGCCGCTGCTCGGCATGGGCCGCGACGTCCCCGAGGGCGTCATGCACCTCGAGAACGGCGGGCTGCAGGTCGACTGGAAGAAGAACGGCGCCTCCAAGGAGTACTTCGAGCGCGTCCGCGACGTCTCGAAGGCCGTGGCGGAGGAGATCGGCGGCACGTTTCTCGACAACCCGATCTGGCTGCTGTCTCGCGTCGTCACCGTGCACGCGCTCGGCGGGGCGCCGATGGGGCGCCACGACCGCGAGGGCGTCGTCGATCCGTTCGGCCGCGTCTACAACTACCCCGGCCTGCACATCGCGGACGGATCGGTCATGCCCGGCCCCGTCGGACCCAACCCGAGCCTCACGATCGCCGGCCTCGCCGATCGCTTCGCAGACGCGATCCTCGAAGAGATGAAAGGGAACACCGTGACCGCACCCCCGCCGCCCCCGCCAAGCGAAGACCACGCCGGCACGCCGGCCTCCAAGCACCCCGCCACGGTCGAGTTCACGGAGAAGATGCGCGGCTTCATCACCTTCGGCGAGGACGATTACGACAAGGGCTTTCGAACGGGCAAGAAGTCCAAGACCAAGTGCATGTTCCACGTGACCCCTCGCATGGAGGACATCGAGCGCTTCGTCGCCGACCCGGCCCACGAGGGCTCGATCACGGGTTACCTTCACTGCGACGCGCTCGGCGGCAAGCTGCCCGTCATCCAGGGCTGGTTCAACCTCTTCGTCGACGACGACGAGGACGGCGAGGAGCGCAAGCTCATGAAGTACCGGCTCTGGCTCGAGGATGGCGAGGGCCACCCGATCACGTTCAACGGCTACAAGGAGGCCAAGGACGACCCCGGCTTCGACGTCTGGAGCGACACGACGACGCTCTTCTCGCACGTCCTCGCCGGCCACGTCGCGCCCGGCCCGGCCAACGAGGTCGGCGACGCCGGCGAGGAGATCATCGCGACCGGCATCCTCCATGTGCTGCCCGCGGACTTCGCCGTCCAGATGACGACGTTCCGGGTCGATCCGGCGCACCGCCTCGACGCGCTCGGGCGCTTCGGCGGTCTGTTCCTCGGGTCGCTGTGGGAGACCTGGAAGCCAGGGAAGGACGATTGACCACCGCGATCGCGCATACCGACGAGCTCATCCCGCTCGACATCGCGGACGGCGTCCCGTGCAACCTCATCCATGTGCGCGGGAAGCGCAAGCCGACGAAGGGTCCGGTGCTGCTCGTCCACGGGGTCGGGGTGCGCACGGAGATCTGGCGCCCGCCGACGCCGCGCACGATCGTCGAGGCGCTCGTCGACGACGGCTTCGACGTGTGGATGGAGACCTGGCGGGCGAGCATGGACGTCCCGAACAACACGTGGACGCTCGACCAGGGCGCCGTGCTCGACCATCCGGTCGCCGTCAAGAAGGTCTGCGAGCTGACCGGCGCCGACACGATCCAGGCGCTGACGCACTGCCAGGGCTCGACGAGCTTCATCATGGCCGCCTGCGCGGGGCTCGTCCCGGAGGTCCGGACGATCGTCGCGAGCGCCGTGTCGCTGCATCCCGTCGTCCCGCCGGTCGCGAAGCTCAAGCTCCGCTACGTCGTGCCGATCGTCTCGCGGCTGACCGGCTACCTCGACCCGCAGTGGGGCATCGGCGACCCGCCGTGGATCCTGCCGAAGGCCGTCACCGCGTACTGCAAGCTCTCGCGGCGCAAGTGCGACAACGGCGTCTGCAAGGTCTCGAGCTTCATGTTCGGCTCCGGCGATCCGACGCTGTGGACGCACGAGCAGCTCAGCCCCACGACGCACGAGTGGACCAAGCATGAGTTCGGCCCCGCTCCGCTGACGTTCTTCAAGCAGATCTCCAAGTGCGTGCAGCTCGGCCATCTCATCTCCGTCGAGGGCCGTCCCGAGCTCCCCAAGAGCTTCGTCGCGCAGGCGCCGCAGACCGACGCGCGCTTCTCGTTCATCACCGGCGGGCGCAACAACTGCTTTACGCCCGAGAGCCAGCAGCGCACGTTCGACTGGTTCGAACGCCGCGACCCCGGCCGCCACACGCTGCACATCGTGCCCGGCTACGGCCACCTCGACGTCTTCGTCGGCGAGAACGCCGCGAAGGACTGGCACCCGATCATCCTCGGGGAGCTGAACAAGTAGTCGTGCGACGCGACGAGGTCTCGCCGGACGCCCCGCCCGCCAACGTCTGCGGCGAATGGACCTCGATCACGCTGTTCTCGACGCAGCGCTGGTTCGGCCCGATCGTGATGCCCGTCCTGTTCAGGATCACCCGGGCATTCCCGCAGGCGCTTGCGCCGATGGACGCGCTGTCGTTCATCAGCTTCGCGAGCTGGTCGCTCGTCCGCGACATCCCGGTCAACGGGCCGCCCCAGCACACGCGCCGGCTGCGCTACTCGCACCTGTTCTTCGAGGTCCACTTCAACGGCAGCTGGGCGCAGTACATCGACTCGTCCGTGCGCGTCCTGACGACCGGCATGAAGGCCTACTGGGGCACGTCGCGCGCGTTTCCGGGGCCGCTGCCGGCGGGGCCGTTCCAGGCCTTCTTCCGCGACCACGAGGTCGACCTCAGCCACTACTACAGCGCCTATCCGGACGCGACGGTGACGACGATCCGCCAGGCGCTTGAGCTCGAGGAGCGACTGGACATGTTCGCCCACCGCGCCGGGCTCATGCAGGAGGAGGCGTTCGACGCAGCCTACGACGCCTTCGTCGAAGACGCGCAGAGGCTCATGTGAGATCCACGAACGTCGCCGGCAAGACGTATGCGCTGATGGTGCTGACGCCCATCAAGCCGGGGATGGACGCGGAGCTGCGCGCCTATCTCGAGGGCATCGCCGCGGCGGGGGAGAGCCCGCTCGCGCGGCTGCCGCGCACGCACCTGGCGCGCCTCATGATCGTCCCCGACATGCCGGTGGCGCCCGGGAGCGGGGTGCAGGACCCGCTCGACGGCCCGTACCTCATGTTCACGGCGAACTTCGACGGCGACGTCGACAGCTACCTCGACGAGCTGGCGCAGCAGTTGGTCCCCGAGGCGCAGGAGATCTGGGGGCGCTGCATCGCCTGCCCGCAGCCCGCCGAGGGCGCGGCGCTGAAGGCCTACCTGTGGCGCAACCAGCTGAACTCCGGCGTCGTGTTCGCGGCGTACGGGCAGGCGAGCGTCGCGCAGATCCGCGGCGCGCTCGACAAGCGCGCGCGGCTCGCGGACTTCGTCGTCAAGGCGCAGGACATGGCGCCCGAGCAGCGCCGCAAGGCCTTCCTCGAGGAGTTCGGGTCGTGAACGGCGCCGAGCTCGACGTCGCGGAGATCCAGGGCGACATCCTGCGCGCGTACGGCAACTCGTATGACTGCACCTCGTACGCGTTCGTGCGCATCTCCGGCGAGCCCGCCGAGGCGCGCGAGTGGTTCGCCGGCCTGCTCGATCACGTCACGACCGCGGCGCCGTGGCGCGCGGGCAAGCCGCTGACGACGCTGAACGTCGCGCTGACGGTGGCGGGGCTGCGGGCGCTCGGCGTGTCGGAGGAGGTCGTCGGCTCGTTCGCCGTCGAGTTCCGGGCGGGGATGTCCGCGCGTGCGAGCGTCCTCGGCGACGGCGGGCCGAGCTCGCCGGAGCACTGGGAGCGCGGCCTGGGCACCGGCGACGCGCACGTCCTGCTGACGATCAACGCGCAGGAGACCAAAGACCACCGGCGCGCGCTCGCGAAGATGAAGGCCGCGATGAAGGGCTTCGGCTCGATCAAGGTCGTCTTCCAGCAGGACGCGCAGCTGCTCGAAGGCGCTCGCGAGCACTTCGGCTTCGCCGACGGCTTCGCGCAGCCGGCGATCGCGGGCGCGACGGACGAGAAGGCCGCCGGCGGCGGGATCCCGGAGAAGGACGGGCGCTGGCGCGCGCTCGCACCCGGCGAGTTCGTGCTCGGCTACCCGGACGAGGACACGCTCGTCGATCGCGCGCGTCGCCTGCCGCCGGCGCCCGACGATCCGCTCGGCGCCAACGGGACGTACATGGTCTGGCGCAAGCTCTATCAGGACGTCGCGCTGTGGCGGCGCACGATGGCGCGGGCCGGCGAGCGCTACGGCGACGCGGAGCGGCTCGCGGCGAAGGTCGTCGGGCGCTGGCACAACGGCGCGCCGCTGTCGCTGCGTCCCAACGCGCCCGGCGGCGAGTTCGACGCGGGCGAGCCCGGCTCCAACGACTTTCGCTACGGCGACGACCTCGCCGGGCTGCGCTGCCCGCTCGGCGCGCACATCCGCCGCTCCAACCCGCGCGACGCGCTCGGCAACGAGGGCGCGCTGAGCATGCGCCACCGGATGATCCGGCGCGGCATGCCCTACGGCGCGCCGCTGTCCGGGAGCACCGACGAGGACGACGGCACGGACCGCGGCCTCGTCTTCGTGAGCTTCCAGGCGAGCATCGCGCGCCAGTTCGAGGGCGTCCAGGGGCCGTGGCTGTCGGACGGCAACATCTTCGGCCTCGGTCACGACACGGACTACCTGCTCGGCGCGATACCTCGCGCCGGAGGCCGAGGGGGCAAGATGACGATCCAGGGCTCACGGCCGTTCTTCCTCGCCCCGCAGGAGCACTTCGTCACGACGCGCGGCGGCGAGTACCTGTTCGTGCCGGGGATGTCGGCGCTGCGCGCGATCGCCGACGGGGTGGCCGGCTGATGCAGTCGAGCAAGGAGCTGACATGACCGATCCGCGGGAGCTTGGTGGTCCGGAGCGCGTGCAGAAGGTGCTCGGCGCGATGGAGAAGCACATGAACAACGTGACCGGCTTCAAGCGCGGCCACGCCCGGGGGGTGGCGTTTCACGGGCACTTCGAGGCGACGCCCGAGGTGGCGGAGCTCACGACCGCCGAGCACCTGCAGGGCGAGCGAATCGAGTGCGTCGTGCGCCTGTCCAACGGCGGCTCGAGCCCGTACCTGGCCGATCGCGAGGGCCCCAAGCGCGGCAACCCGCTCGGGCTCGGCGTGCGCTTCGCGTTGCCGTCGGGCGATCACACGACGTGGACGGCGCTGAACCTCGACGCGTTCCCGCCGCGCACGCCCGACGACTTCCACGCGATGGTGTCCGCGCAGCGCGCCGAGCTGCCGGGCGGCCTGCCCAACCCACTGCGGCTGCTGGCGTTCGTCGCGCCGCGCGGCCCGCTGGCCATCAAGGGGATCCAGGCGGCGGCGACGCTGAAGCCGCCGCAGAGCTTCGCGACCGCGCGCTTCAACGGCTTTCACGCGTACTGGCTCATCGACGCGTCGGGGCGCCGCCGGGCGTTTCGGTTCCGCTGGATGCCGCTCGCCGGCATCGCCGCGATGGACGCCAAGGACGACGTCAACATCCCGCCGCAGTACCTCGTGAGCGAGATCAAGCAGCGTGTGGCGCGCGCGCCCGTCGCCTGGCGGCTCGTCTTCCAGCTCGCCGGTCCCGACGACCCGACCGACGACCTGCGGCGGCTGTGGCCCGAGTCCCGCAAGCTCGTCGACGCCGGCCAGCTCGTCATCGACCGCGAGCACGAGGACCCCGAGCTCGTCGACACCTACGTCTTCGACCCGACGCGCATGCCGCCGGGGATCGAGCTCTCCGACGACCCGCTGCTGCACTTCCGCTCGGAGGCCTACGCCGAGTCGCACCGGCGGCGCACGAGCGAGGAGCGCCCGAAGCTCAAGCCTGAGTAGCCGCGACGGTCAGCTCCGCGCCGCCGCGGAGCGTCTGCAGCACCACGCAGTAGCGCTCGGTGAGCTTGACGAGCGTGGCGAGCTGCTGTTCGCCGGCATCCGGCGCGTCGAGGTCGAACGACAGCGCGATCTCGCGAAACCCGACGGGCGCCTCGCGGTCGACGCCGAGCGTGCCGCGGAAGTCGAGCACGCCCTCGGCGGTGATCGTGGCGCCCCGCACCGGGATCTCGAGCGAGGTGGCAACCGCGCGCAGCGTCACGCCCGCGCACGCGACGAGCGCCTCGAGCAGCATGTCGCCCGAGCACAGCTGCAGGCCGTCGCCGCCGGTCGCCGGATGCAGCCCAGCCGTCGCGAGCGCACGCCCGGTCTGCACGCTGCAGGCGATCCCGTCGTCGAGGCTGCCGGTCGCGCTGAGCGTGACGAGCGCGGCGCCGGGCTCCTCGCGATAGCGCTCCTTCAGCGGCGCCTGCACGGCGCGCAACGTGTCGCGATCCATGCGCTGGACGGTAGCGCCAAGCCGAGCGAACGTCGCCGGGCCCAGGCCGCCGGTTCGGCCGCCCGCGATCGGGTAGGTGAAGGTAGACGCGTCGACGACGCCTCTACTCTCGGAGGCGAGTCCGCTCATCGTGTCGCCTGGGAGTCGAGGCCGTGCCGCCGTGCATCCTCACCCTCAAGAAAGCGTTGTGTTCTCATGGGTTTCATCGACTCCGTCATCGGCATCATCACCGGCGCGATCGCCGGCATCGCCCCGCAGATCCCCGGGCTTCTGCAGGCGCTCGGCATCCCCGGCTGAGGTTCCGCGCAGGACCGTGAGTTCTGCGCGTCACCTACCGGCAGGCGCTCGAGCAGCCGCGGCAGACGATTGCGCGGCTGGCCGCCGCGGGCGCGCCCTACACTGACCCGCGATGATCAGCACCAACCAGCTCAAGAACGGCAACCACATCGAGGTCGACGGGACGATCTTCAAGGTTCTCGACTTCCAGCACGTCAAGCCCGGCAAGGGCGGCGCCTTCGTCCGCACGAAGCTGCGTCGCGCCAGCGACGGCAACGTCATCGACAAGACCTTCCGCGCCGGCGAGAAGTTCCGCTCGGTCCACACCGAGTCGCGCAAGATGCAGTTCCTCTACGTCGACGGCACCGACGCGCATTTCATGGACACGGAGACCTTCGAGCAGCTCGCGATGGCGCAGACGAAGGTCGCCGACGCGCTGCGCTGGACGAAGCCCAACGACGAGGTCGACGTCCTCTTCATCGACGACGCACCGGGGGACATCCAGCTGCCGACGACCGTCGAGCTCGAGGTGACGCAGACCGATCCCGGCCTGCGCGGCGACACGGCATCCGGCGGCGGCGACAAGCCCGCCACCCTCGAGACGGGGGCGACGCTGCGCGTACCGCTGTTCGTGAACATCGGCGACCGCGTGAAGGTCCAGACGGCGACCGGCGACTACATGTCGCGGGCCTAGCCCGTCTTACGGCCCAGCCGCCTGAAGGGGCTCAGCGCCATCATGAGGACGACGCCCCCGAGCGCGTAGGCGCCCAGCACGATGAGCGGCGTCGAGATCGCCTCGCCGTCGAAGTACACGAGGTTGCGGACGAGCGCGACCGCCGACTGCCCGGGCAGCCCGCTGCCGACTGTCGTCCACAGCTCGGGCAGAAGCTCCGGGGCCGACAGCCCGCCGGACGTCACGAGGACGCCGAGCACCGGAAACACGAGCAACCCGACGATGGCCCCGGCCACGGCGCCGAGCGCGCTGGTAGCGAACGCGCTGACGGTCGCCGCTCCGAACGTCGCGAGCGCGAGCGCACCGGCGACCTTGAGGAAGTCGTCGGGGTAGATGTCGACCTGCGTTGCGACGAGCGACATGAGCGCTCCGGCGCCGAGCGAGAAGACGAGCAGCACGGCGACGCGCACGAGCGCGAGCTTCGGGCCGCGCCGCACGCTCGGCACGAGGAGCTCGAGCAGCCAGCCCGCCAGCACGCCTCCGAGCGCGGCGACGAACGCCAGCCAGTAGCCCGAGATGCCGGCGCGATCCTCCTTCGGCAGCGGCCTGATGTCGGTCGGCACCGTCTTGACGTCCCGCTTCGCGTCGATCGCCCGCGCCGACGTGCGCAGGAGATCGGCCACGGCAGGGCTCGCGGCGCCCGCGACGAGCAGTCGCCCACTCCCGGCCCGCGGCGCGTACGCCCCGTAGACCTCGCGCTCGGCGATGAGCTTGCGCGCCTCCGCGCCGCTCTTCGCGCGCTTGACCTCGAAGACCCCGTCCTTCTCGAGCGCGCCGACGATCCCAGCGACGGGCGGGCCCTCGCCGACGAGCGCGATCGGTACGCCGTGCGGCTCCGGCGCGTGGAAGACGTCCAGCAACACCCATGTCAGCAGCACCGACACGATCGCGAGCACGACAACGACGCCACCGACCTTGACCATGGACGACCCACCCCCCGAGACAGTTGACCCGACTTGCCAACCTACGCGGCTAGTCCAAGCCGCGTCAAGGAGATCTGCACGAGATCTGGACGCGCACCCTCTACGCTTCTGCGCGCCGATGACCTTCGAGTGCCACCACGCCGGCTGACGTGTCCCGCCGCTCCGACCAGCGCCGCGCCGCGGTCTTCGCGCTCTATCAGTCCGAACTCACGAGCCGTGAGCTCGAGGATGTCTTCGAACGTAACGCCAGCATGTTCACCCGCGCCCTCGCATACGCCACCCATGACCGCGCCGAGGAGCTCGACGTCCTCATCGCGCGTCACGCCAAGGGCTGGTCGCTGGACCGCATCGCACCGCTCGAACGCGCCATCATGCGCGTCGCACTGCTGGAGATGCTGCACCCCGATGCCGCGCCCGCCGACACGCCGATCCCGCCTGAGGGCGCGATCGACGAGGCGGTGGAGCTGGCGAAGACGTTCTCCGGCGCCGACGCGCCCGGCTTCGTGAACGGCATCCTGGCTGCCGTGCACCGCGAGATCGGCCACAATCCCGCCACCCCATGACTGCCGCCGACACGCCAGCCGACGCCACGCTGGACGAGCTCGTCGGCCGGCTGGAGCGCGCCGCCGAGCAGCTGCGCTCCGGGGATCTCAGCGCCGACGCGGCGGCGACGGTCGTCGAGGACTGCGCGTCGCTGGCGTCGCAGGCCTCCGCCGAGCTCGAGCGCCGTGCGCGCGAGGCCGAGCGCGAGCCACGCCCCGGCCAGGACTCACTGTTGTAGTGCCGTACCCAGACGGGCTGCGAACGCAGATCGAGGCCTATCTCGAGCAGCTGCGCTTCTCGGACGAGTCGCTCAGCTCGCGGCTCGTCGAGGCCATGCGCTACAGCCTGCTCGCCGGCGGCAAGCGCATCCGACCGGTGCTCGCGCTCGCGACCGCCCGCGCGATCGGCCGCGACGAGCGCGAGCTGCTCCCGCTCGCCGCCGCGATCGAGCTCATCCACACGTACTCGCTCATCCACGACGACCTGCCGGCGATGGACGACGACGCGCTGCGCCGCGGTCGCCCGACGAACCACATCGCCTACGGCGAGGACACCGCCATCCTCGCCGGCGACGGCCTCTACGCCGAGGCGTTTCGGCTCGTGCTCAGCCAGCAGCGCGGCGAGCCGGCGCACATCCTCGCGGCCGTCTGCGAGTTGGCCGCCGCGACGGGCGTGGACGGGATGGTGGGCGGTCAGTATCTCGACGTCGCCCGCGTCGCCGATGGCCACGCGGACCCCGCCCACGCGCTGCGCCGAACCCACGAGCTAAAGACGGGGAGGCTGATCGGCGCGTCGGTAGAGTGCGTATTGCTGATAGCCGGCATGAGCACCGATACGACAACCGACTTTCGTAACTTCTCCTCGGAGCTCGGGGTGCTGTTTCAGATCGTGGATGACATTCTCGACACGACGGGCACCGACGACGCCCTCGGCAAGCCGAGCGGCTCGGACGCACGCCACGGCAAGCGCACCTATGTGAGCGAGTTTGGGCTGGAGGGCGCGCGCGACATGGCGACACGCTCGCATGCGCAGGCTCGCGCTTCGCTCGCCGCCGCGGCGCCCCGAGGGGCGCCCGAGCTCGAGCAGATCACCGACTTCATCGCGACCCGCACGTCATGACCCTGCTCGAGCAGATCAACCGCCCGCAGGATCTCCACGCGCTCTCCGAGGACGAGCTGCGCCGGGTCGCGCAGGAGGTGCGCGAGCACATCATCGACACGGTCGGCGAGATCGGCGGGCACTTCGGCGCCAACCTCGGGACCTGCGAGCTGGCGGTGGCGCTGCACTCGCTGCTGGACTCGCCGAAGGACAAGATCCTCTGGGACGTCGGCCACCAGGCCTACCCGCACAAGATCCTCACCGGCCGCCGCGACCAGCTCGCGACGATCCGCAAGTACGGCGGCCTCGCGCCGTTCTGCTCGATCGGCGAGTCCGAGCACGACATCATGGGCGCCGGCCACGCGTCGACCTCGATCGGCTACGCGGTCGGCCTGAAGGAGGGCATGAAGCACCTCGCCCGCCCCGAGCAGGGCAAGGTCGTGGCGGTCATCGGCGACGGCTCGATGACCGGCGGCGTCGCCTTCGAGGCGATCCACCAGGCCGGCGGGCAGGGCACGCCGATCGTCGTCGTGCTCAACGACAACGGCATGTCGATCTCGCCGAACGTCGGCGCGATGTCGCGCTACTTCAACCGCGTGCGGCTGAACCCGAAGCTCTGGCACACGCGCGAGTCCGTCGAGGATCGCCTCACCGAGCTGCCCGGCCGGCTCGGCCCCGCGTTCGAACGTCTCGGCCCGCAGATCAAGGAGTCGATCAAGGCGTTCTGGGCACCGGGCCTGTTCTGGGAGGAGCTCGACTGGGCGTACGTCGGCGTCGTCGACGGTCATGACGTCCGCGCCTTGCGTCGCGCGCTGAGCAGCGCGTTCGCCGCCGATCGCCCCGTCGTCGTGCATGTGAAGACCGTGAAGGGCAAGGGCTTCGCGCCCGCCGAGGACGGCGGCCTGGAGGGTATGGAGCACTGGCACGCCGCCAAGCCCAACTCGATCTCCAACGGGATCGCCGCGCCCGCGCCGGCCGCGATCCTGCCGGTGCCGCCGCCGCAGTACACGGCGGTGTTCGGCAACGCGCTCGTCGACGAGTGCCGGCGCGACCAGCGCGTCGTCGGCATCACCGCGGCGATGAACTCCGGCACGGGCCTGAACATCCTCCAGAAGGCGCTGCCCGAGCGCTACTTCGACGTCGGCATCGCCGAGCAGCAGGCCGTCCTGTTCGCGTCCGGTCTCGCGCTCGAGGGCGTCAAGCCCGTGGCCGCGATCTACTCGACGTTTTTGCAGCGCGCCTTCGACCAGATCGTCCACGACGTGTGCCTGCAGAAGCTCAACGTCGTGTTCGCGCTCGACCGCGCGGGCCTGGTCGGCGACGACGGCCCGACGCACCACGGGGTCTTCGACATCGCCTACCTGCGCCCGCTGCCCAACATCGTCCTCATGGCGCCGCGCGACGAGGCGATGCTCGTGCACATGCTGCGCACGGCGCTGTTGCACGACGACGGGCCCGTCGCGTTGCGCTACCCGCGCGGCGCCGGCGTCGGCGTGGCGCTGCCGGCGGTCCCGGTGCCGATCGAGATCGGCACCGGCGAGATCCTGCGCGACGGCGACGGCAAGGTCGCGATCGTCGGCTACGGCAGCGGGGTGGGGCGGGGCTTGGACGCCGCGGACCTGCTCGCCGAGCACGGCATCGAAGCCACGGTCGCGGACGCGCGCTTTGCCAAGCCGATCGACGCCGCGCTCATGGCGCGGCTCGCGGCAGACCACGAGCTGCTCGTCACCGTCGAGGAGGGCGTGCTCGCGGGCGGCTTCGGCAGCGCCGTGTGGGAGACGCTCAACGACCTCGACATGGTGGATGCGCGGATCATGCGCATCGGTCTGCCCGACCGCTACGTCACGCACGGCACGCCGGCGAAGCTCTACGAGGAGGTCGGGTTCACCGGCCGCCGCATCGCCGAGCGCATCCTGTCGGCTGTCGGCGAGCCCACGACCGTCGGCCGGTAGCGCTCCGCCGGGCGCTCGGACCACGGCGGGTCGGCCCACGACGCACGCCGGGACCTCGGCGTCGATCGCCAGCCCCGCCGCTGACCGCGCCGTGAGCAAGCGAAACGGCCCGCCAGGGAGGACGGGCCGCTTCAGGGAGGAGAGACACTGCTATGTGATTGTGGGTCCGTCACCGCGATGGGCGGCCGATCTCGGAAGGGACCTCGGGGAAAGGTCATGTGCCCACCGCGTGAGAGACAGTCTCCTGGCTGACTGGCCAATCAGGTGTGAGGCACGTCACACAGCCCGCGCGGGGTACCGTTCGCAGCCAGTGCCGCGCGTTCGCCTCGACACCCTGCTCGCCGAACGCGGCCTCTTCGCGTCGCGCACGCGCGCGGCCGCGTCGGTCATGGCCGGCGAGGTGCGGCTCGGCGGCAGCGGCGAGCGCGCCCAGAAGCCCGGCCAGCTCGTCGATCCGGAGATCGAGGTCGCCGTCGACGAGCGCCCGCGCTTCGTCTCGCGCGGCGGGGTGAAGCTCGCCAACGCGCTGCGGACCTTCGGCGTCGATCCGGCCGGCCGCGACTGCCTCGACGTCGGCGCGTCGACGGGCGGCTTCACCGACTGCCTGCTGCAGGCGGGCGCGCGGCACGTCGTCGCGCTCGACGTCGCCTACGGGGAGCTTGAATGGCGGCTGCGCAACGACGAGCGCGTGACCGTGCTCGAGCGTCGCAACGCTCGCGCGATCACGCCGTCGTCGCTGCCGTACGCACCGGACCTCGTCGTCGTCGACGTCTCGTTCATCTCGCTGACGAAGGTCCTGCCGGCCGTCGTCGCGTGCCTTGCCGAGCGCCACGATGTGCTCGCGATGATCAAGCCCCAGTTCGAGGTCGGGCGCGGGAACGTCGGCAAGGGCGGGGTCGTCCGGGAGCCCGCCGCGCGGCGGGGAGCGCTCGTCGCGGTGGCGGAGGCGGCGCGCTCGCGGGGCGCGGCCGTGCTGGGCTTCGCCTCGTCGGGCCTGCCGGGGCCCAAGGGCAACCTCGAGAGCTTCGTCTGGCTGGCCGAGGCGGGGCGCAACGGCGACGTCGGCGACCTCGACGCGGCCGCGCGGGCGGTCGAGCCATGACGCGCCCGCGACGGGCCGCCGCGCCATGACCGCTCCCGTGCAGTCCGTCACCGTCCTGACGCACAGCCGCCCGCAGGAGGTCGCGCGGACGCTCGAACGGCTCATCGCCGAGTCGCGCGCCTGCGGCGTGGTGCTGCGCTTCGACTCCGACGAGACGAGCAAGCTCGGCCTGCGTCCCGCGGACGGGATCGTCTGCGACGCCGACGTCCGCCACGACGTCGACCTGTGCGTCGTGCTCGGCGGCGACGGCACGATCCTCAAGGGCCTGCGCGCCTACGCGCGGACGAGGGTGCCGGTGTTCGCGGTGAACTTCGGCGAGGTCGGGTTTCTCGCGACGATCGAGCCGGAGGACCTCGACGACTACGGCTTCGCCCGCGCGTTCGAGCGCGACTTCGAGGAGCTCGCGCTGCCCGCGATCGCCATCCAGACGCAGCGCCGGCTGCACACGGCGTTCAACGACATCTCGTTTCACCGGCTCGTCGGCGGGCGGGTCGCGCAGCTCGCGTACGGCGTCGAGGGGGAGGAGGTGGGGTCGGTGCGCTGCGACGGGCTCGTCGTCTGCACGGCGGCCGGCTCGACGGGCTACAACCTCGCCAACGGCGGTCCCGTCATGGCGTGGGGCGTGCAGGGCTTCGGCGTGTCGTTCATCGCGCCGCATTCGCTCACGGCACGCGGGCTCGTCGTCGCGCCGGACGACGCCATGCGCGTCTCCAACAGGGGCCGCGAGGCCGTCGACGTCAGCGTCGACGGTCGGCCGGCGTGCCAGATCGCCCCCGGCGACGCGCTCGTCGCGCGCTATGAGCCGGCCGCGGGGCGGCTCGCGCAGCTGCCGGGCTGGTCGTTCTACCGCCGCCTGCGCACGAAGTTCGGCCGGCTGTCCTCGTAAGTCAGCGTCACCGAACAGGCTGCGGGCTCGGAGCACCGCCTCGCCGCGGCGCCAGGCGCCACCCGCGATGCTCGACGGGCTGGCGCTCGCCTGCGCGCGCGCGACGCCTGGCATCCACGATCCGGCCCCCGATCACCACAGCTTGTTCCTTGACACTTCCCAACTGTCACAAGACACGCGCGAAACGCCGGTTCCGTCGGGTCGCGCTGGTAGACCGTGGGTCGTGCTCACCGAACTGCGCGTCGAGAACCTCCTGCTCATCGAGCGGGCCGAGCTGCGCCTGGCGAGCGGGCTCAACGTCCTCACGGGCGAGACCGGTGCGGGCAAGACCGTGCTCGCGCACGCGCTCGATCTCCTGCTCGGCGGGCGCGCGAAGCCCGGCATCGTGCGGCCGGGCGCGGCGGAGGCGTATGTGGAAGGGGTCTTCGAGCTCGCACCCGAGCTGCGCGACGAGCTTGGCGAGCGGTTGCCGGCGGGCGCCGAGGAGGTCGTTCTCGCGCGGCGGATCGGCGCCGACGGGCGCACGCGCGCGCTGGTCAACGGCCGCTCGGCGACGCTGACCGACCTGCGCGAGCTGGCCGAGCCGCTCATCACGTTCTACGGCCAGCACGAGCATCGCCGCCTGACGCTCGCGGCCGCGCAGCTCGAGATTCTCGACGGCTTCTGCGGCGACGCGCACCTCGCGCGGCGCGCGAAGGCCGCGGCGGCGTACGTCAGCGCGCGCGACGAGCGCCAAGCGCTCGCGCAGCTACGCGAGCTGGCCGGCGCCCGCGAGCGCGAGCTCGACCTGCTGAGCTACGAGCTCGCCGAGATCGAGTCCGCCGGCCCGACGGAGGACGAGGCCCTCGCCCTGCGCTCCGAGCGCGAGCGCCTGCGCCATCTCGAAGCGCTGCGCGCCGCGTCGCTCGGTGCCGCCGAGGCGATCGCCGCCGACGAGGCCGGCGTGGGCGCGCTGCTCGCCGCGGCCGGGCGCGCGCTCGAGTCGGTGCAGGGCATCGACGGCAGGCTGGACGCGGTGTCCGAGCGCTGGCAGGCGCTTGCGATCGAGGCCGACGACGTGGCCGGTGAGCTGCGCGTCTATGCCGAGCAGCTCGACGGCGAGCCGGGCCGGCTGGAGGTCGTCGAGGAGCGGCTCGCGGTGCTCGAGCGCTTGGAGCGAAAGCACGGTGGGACGATCGCGTCCGTCCTCGCGCACGCCGAGACGTGCCGCTCGCGGCGCGATGAGCTCGACGGGGCCGAAGCCGCGCTTGCGGCCGCGGCCGCGCGGCTGACCGCCGCCGAGTCCACGCTCACCGGCGCGTGCGCCGCGCTGCGCAAGGCGCGCGCCGCGGCGGCGCCGAGGCTCGCGGCGGCGGTGCGGGCGCGCCTCGCCGAGCTTGCGATGAAGGGCGCCGCGTTCGAGATCGTCCTGACCGAGCGCGAGCCGGGAGCCAACGGCGCGGATGCGGTCGAGTTCCTCATCGCGCCCAACCCGGGCGTCCCGGCGGGACCGCTGCGCGAGACGGCCTCGGGTGGCGAGCTGTCGCGCGTCATGCTCGCGCTCATGGGCGTCGCGGCCGGTACGAGCCGCGCGACGCTCGTCTTCGACGAGGTCGACGCCGGGATCGGCGGCCAGACGGCGCGGGCGGTGGGCGATCAGCTACGCGACCTCGCCGCCGGCCGGCAGGTCCTCTGCATCACCCACCTGCCGCAGATCGCCTCGCTCGCGACGCGCCACTTCTCCATCGCCAAGGACGCCTCGGCCAACCCCGCGCGCACGACCGTGACCCAGCTGGCCGACGACGACGTCGTCTCCGAGCTCGTGCGGATGCTGGGCGCCGACGACGCGAGCGACGGCGCCGCTCGCCGCCACGCCGAGGAGCTGCTGCGAGCCGCGTGAGGTCCGCTCAGCGCGGGCGCGAAGGCTCCGGCGGGTCGCCGCGCTTGCGGTCGGGTTCGGCCGCGGGCGCCGTGGCGGGCTCAGATTCCGCGAACGCGGGCGCGCCGGCGTGCTTGATCCCCTCGCGGGCGAACTGCGCGGCGAGGCGCCGGCGCAGCTCGCGTTCCACGTCCTCGCGGTCTGCGGGGAGCGACTTGACGAGCAGGCGGAACACGAGCGTGCCGTCCTCGCGCTTCTCGATGCCGCGCACCTCGGGCTGCTCGAGGAGGTCGTCGCGCGCACCGCCGAGCTCCTTGGCGACGCGGTTGACGACGTGCTCGGCGTGGTCGATGTCCGTCTCGCCTGCGACCTCGATGTCGAGCAGCGCACGCGCCCAGTGCTGGCTCTTGTTGCCGACCCGGATGATCGCGCCGTTGGGCACGTGCCAGACCGTCCCGTCCGTCGCCCGCAGCCGGGTCGTGCGCAGCGAGACCGCCTCGACCGCGCCCGTGACCTGCCCGTCGAGGTCGACGACGTCGCCGACGCCGAACTGATCCTCGGCGAGGATGAACATGCCCGACAGGAAGTCCTTGACGAGCGACTGCGACCCGAAGCCGAGCGCCACGCCGACGACGCCCGCTCCCGCCAGCAGCGGCGCGACATCGACACCAACCTCGCTCAGCACCATGAAGCACGCGAACAGCAAGACGACGAAGCCGGCGACGCTGCGCAGGATGCTCGTCAGCGCGCTCATGCGCTGCTCCGCGCGCAGGCTCGTCGCCGTGGCCGACTCGAGCAGCGCGCCCGGCGCGCGCCGTCGCACAGCGCCAAGCCGCTCGCGCACGATCCCGTTGGACACGCTGTGCATCGCGCGCTCGATGACGCGCCCGAGAAGCCTGTTGACGATCAGCGCGCCGATCGCGATCAGGATGATCGTCAACGGGGTCCCGATGATGAAGTCGGCCGCGTCGGCCAGCGCGCGGCTCTCCGAGCGCTCGAGCGTCCACCGGCACACGGCGCTGGGGTCCGTGCCGCACGCCTCCCGCAGCTCGGGCGCAGAGACATCTGCGAGCACGAAGAGCACGGCTCCCGACGCTAGCAGCAGCGCTCCCGTGAGCGACGCCAGGGCACGACGGCACGCCGTTGGCGCGCCGGCACCCTTCGCAAGCTCTTAACACGCCCATCTAGACTGGCGCGATGGCCATCGCCGTCGGCAGAGAGGTCGCTGGTCCGGCGCGGATAGGCCGCCGGACGAAGCGCCTCGTCAAGGAGCTGCGTCCCGGCGCCGTGGCTGTGCTCGACCACAAGGACCTCGATCGGGTCTCCGCCGAGGATCTCATCGCGGCGGGGGTCCTCGCGGTGCTCAACTGCAGCCCGTCGTCGACGGGCGCCTATCCGAACATGGGGCCGCTGCTGCTCGTCCAGGCGGGCATCCACCTCGTGGACCTCCCCGACGACGACCTCTTCGGCGGCCTCACCGACGGCGATCCGATCGTCGTCTCCGGCGGCGAGGTGCGGCGCAACGGCAAGCTGCTGGCGAGCGGCGTCGTGCAGGAGCCCGAGGCCGTCCGCGCCGCAACCGACGAGCGCCGCCGCGAGATCGGCGACGCGCTCGAGGCGTTCGCGCAGAACACGATCGAGCACATGCTCGAGGAGCGCGAGCTGCTCTCGGGGCGCATCGAGCTGCCGCGCTTCGACACGGACTTCCGCTACCGGCCGGCGCTCATCGTCGTCCGCGGCGTCGACCACCAGCAGGACCTGCGCGCCCTGAGGCCCTACATCCGCGACATGAAGCCCGCGATCCTCGCCGTCGACGGGGGCGCCAACGCGCTGCTCGCGGAGGGCTTCAAGCCGGACATGATCGTCGGCGACATGGACTCCGCGACCGAGGAGGCGCTGCGCTGCGGCGCCGAGCTCGTCGTGCACGCCTACCCGGACGGCCGCGCGCCCGGTCGCGAGCATCTCGAGGACCTCGGCCTGCCCTACAAGCTCGTCCCCGCCCCCGGCACGAGCCAGGACGTCGCGATGCTCATCGCCGCCGAGAAGGGCGCCGAGCTCATCGTCTCGGTCGGCTCGCAGTTCAACCTCGTCGAGTTCCTCGACAAGAACCGGCGCGGCATGGCGTCCACGTTCCTCACGCGACTGCGGCTCGGCGAGATCCTCGTCGACGCCAAGGGCGTCAGCCGGCTGTACAGCCCGCGGGCCGGTGCCGCGCCGATGGTCGGCGTGGTCCTTGCCGGCCTCGTGTGCCTCGTCGCGATCGTGCTGCTGACGCCGGCGCTGCGCGACGTGGCAGATCTGCTGTGGCTCAAGCTCGAAGTGCTCCTCGGGCTCGAGTAGACGTGTTCGACTTCCGCTACCACGCCCTGTCTCTGGCCGGCGTCTTCCTCGCGCTCCTCGTGGGGCTGCTGCTCGGCGTCGCGATCGGCGACAAGGAGCTCGTCTCGTCGGCGCGCGAGGACATCCGCGACTCGCTGCGCAACGACGTGCGCCGCGCCTACACCGCGCGCGACGCGGCGAACGCGAAGCTCGCCGCCGAGCGCTCCTACGGCAACAAGGCCTATCCGATCCTCACGGACGGTCGCCTGCGCGGGCGCAAGATCGGGCTCGTCACGCTTGGGCCGAGCGACATCTCGCCCGACGACGTGCGCGAGTGGCTCGACCCGTCTGGCGCGTCGCTCTCGCTCGTCGCCGAGCTCAACGACGACGTCGACACGTCCGCGCTCGCCGAGCGAGCGCGCGGGACGCGCTACGCGAGCATCGACGCAGAGCCCGACCTCGTCGGCGAGCTCGGCGTGCGCGCCGGGATTCAGATGGTGCAGGGCGGCCGGCTCGTCGGAAAGCTGCGCAGCGCGCTGCTGCAATCCACGAGCGGCGAGTTCGGCGGCTTGGACGCCGTCATCGTCGCGCGGCCGTCGAAGGCGCCGAAGGACAAGCGCGACGCCGACCGGCTTGCGGCGCTGCAGGACGGCATCGTGCGCGGGCTGGCCCAGACCGGCGTCAAGGTCGTCGGGATCGAGGCGAGCGACGCCGACCCGTCGCAGATCGGCTGGTACCGCGACCGCGATCTGTCGACCGTCGACAACATCGACGAGACGGCGGGGCACGCGGCCCTCGTCTTCGTCCTCGCGGGAGCCGATGGCGCGTTCGGTCGCCGCGACGGCGCGCAGGACTTGCTGCCGCCCGTCGTCGCGACCGCGCCCCGCGGCCCGTGAGGCCGATGGGCCTCGCCGCGACCCACCGGCGACCGCTCCCCGGCGCCGCGACCCCAGCGCGCGTCCGCAGATTGCGGCCTGTAGATCGCGTTGCGAGCGGTTCGGTCCGCTCGCCTCGCTAGGTTGCTCGGGGTGCAAGCCCTTCCGTTTCTCTTCTCGCTGGTCGTCGCCGTCGTCCTCGTGCCGCTGGTTCGCACCCGTCTCGCCGACGCCGGCATGCAGCGAGAGAACTACCGCGGCATCCGGCTCCCGGTCCCGATCGGCGTCGCGATCGTTCCCGCGGCGCTCATCGCGCTCATCCCGATCACGCTCATCGCGCGCCTGACGGACGCGGACGTCTTCCCCGGCGACCTGCCGCTCGTGCTGACGTTCATCCCGGGCGTCGCGCTGCTCGGGCTCGTCGACGACATCCTCTCCGGCGACTCGCGCGGCTGGCGCGGGCATGCGGCGACGGCGCTCGGCGGCGGCTTCTCGAGCGGCCTGCTCAAGGCCGCCGGCACGCTCGGGCTCGCGCTGCTCGTCGCGTCGTCGCTGCCCGGCACGAACACCGAGTTCCTGCTCGCGACCGCCGTGCTCGTGCTCGCGACCAACGCGTTCAACCTGCTCGACCTGCGCCCGGGTCGCTCGGTCAAGGCGTTCCTGCTGCTCGGTCTCGGCCTGACGGTCTCCACGCAGATCACCGAGCCCGCCGCCGCGCTCGGCATCTTCATCGGACCGGTGCTGGTCGCGGGCTTCTTCGACCTGCGTGAGAAGGCGATGCTCGGCGACGCGGGCTCGAACGTCATCGGTGCGATGGCCGGCATCTGGATCGTGCTCACCCTCGACACGAGCGAGCAGCTCGTTGCGCTCGCGATCCTCGTCCTCGTCAACCTCTACGGCGAGTTCCGCTCCCTCTCGAAGGTCATCGAGAAGGTCCCGGTCATCCGTCACCTAGACTCATTCGGGAGGCCTTCATGACGCAGAGTCGCCCCAAGACCCGCTTCATCTTCATCACGGGCGGCGTCGTCTCCTCGCTCGGGAAGGGCATCGCCGCCGCGTCGATCGGGCGATTGCTCGTCGCCCGCGGCCTGACGGTCGGCCTGCAGAAGTTCGACCCGTACATCAACGTCGACCCCGGCACGATGTCGCCATACCAGCACGGCGAGGTCTTCGTGACCGAGGACGGGGCCGAGACCGACCTCGACCTCGGCCACTACGAGCGCTACACGGACTCCAACACGTCGCGCGCGTCGAACGTCACCGCGGGCGGGATCTACAACTCCGTGATCCGGCGCGAGCGCCGCGGGGACTACCTCGGCGGAACCGTCCAGGTCGTTCCGCACATCACCGACGAGATCAAGTCGCGCGTGAAGCTGCTCGCCGAAACGCAGGACTGCGACGTCGTCATCACCGAGATCGGCGGCACGGTCGGCGACATCGAGTCGCTGCCGTTCCTCGAGGCGATCCGCCAGTTCCCGGTCGACGTCGGGCGCCGCGCCTGCATGTTCATCCACCTGACGCTCGTGCCCTACATCGGCCACGCCGGCGAGCTGAAGACGAAGCCCACGCAGCACTCCGTCAACGAACTGCGGCGCATCGGCATCCAGCCCGACATGCTGCTGGCGCGCTCGGAGTCCGAGCTCGGCTCGGACATCCGCAAGAAGATCGCGCTGTTCGCCTCGCTGCCCGTCGAGGCCGTCATCAGCGCGAAGGACGTCGACAACATCTACAAGGTGCCGCTGTGGTTCGAGGCCGAGGGCGTCGACGACCTCATCTGCGAGCACTTCGGCTTCGACGCCCCGGCTCCGGATCTCAGCGAATGGGCGGAGATCACGCGGCGCGCGTCGGAGACCGACGAAACCGTGAAGATCGCGCTCGTCGGCAAGTACGTCGCGTTGCAGGACGCCTACCTGTCGGTCTCCGAGGCGCTGCGCCACGCGGGCTTTCACCACGACTGCGCCGTGGAGATCGACTGGGTCGACTCCGAGTCGCTCGAGAACGACGCGGTCGCCCGCCAGCGGTTGGCCGGCGCGGACGGCATCCTCATCCCCGGCGGCTTCGGCGGTCGCGGCATCGAGGGCAAGATCTGCGCGGCGCGGGTCGCGCGCGAGCGTCGCATCCCGTACCTCGGCATCTGCCTGGGCATGCAGATCGCGGTCGCGGAGTTCGCGCGCCACGTCGCCGGCATGGACGGCGCGAACTCCACCGAGTTCGACCCCGAGACGCCGCACCCCGTCATCGACCTGCTGCCCGAGCAGAAGGAGGTCACCGACCTCGGCGGGACGATGCGCCTCGGCGCCGACCCCGTGAAGATCCACGCCGGCACCCGCGCCCGCGACCTCTACGGCGAGGCGGTCATCTACGAGCGCCACCGCCACCGTTACGAGGTCAACCTCTTCCTGCGCAAGCGCCTGGAGGCGGCGGGCCTCGTCGTCAGCGGCACGTCACCCGACGAGCGGCTCGTCGAGATGATCGAGCTCGACGACCACCCCTTCTTCGTCGCCTCGCAGTTTCATCCGGAGTTCAAGTCGCGCCCGGAGCGCCCGGCACCGCTGTTTCGCGACTTCGTCGGCGCGGCCCTGCACGGCACGCGCGATGAAGCGGGCGCGCCCGAGTACCGCGCCTCCCGCGCGTAGGCGTCAGCGCGTCAGCAGCGCGGCGACGTCGACGGGCGGAACGTCGATGAGCGGCCGCGGCGCCGCCGCGCTGCTCGACCGATGGGCATACCCGAGAGACGCTCGGGCGCGAGAAGTTCGCCCCCCTGCGCGGCCCGTCAGACTGCAACGACATGCGCCCCGCCTCCGACGTCGAGCGCCGCCGCCTGAACGAGACGTTTGCGCGGCTGTGCGCGATCCCGAGCCCGTTCGGCTCCGAGCGCGCCTGCGCCGAGGCCGTCGCGCGCGAGCTCGGCCGCATGGGCGTCGACGTCGAGGAGGATGGCGCCGCCGCCGAGGCCGGCGCGGAGTGCGGCAACCTGCTCGCGCGCATCCCCGGTCGGGGCGACCGCACGATCCTGCTCTGCGCGCACCTCGACACCGTGTCCGAGGACGGGGCCATCGAGCCCATCCTCGACGACGGCGCGTGGGTCAGCGCAGGCGAGACGATCCTCGGCGCGGACAACAAGGCGGCCGTCGCGGTCATCCTCGAGGTCGCGCGGCGCTGCAGCGTCGAGGGCGCGCCAGTCGGCCTCGAGCTCCTCTTCACGGTGGGCGAGGAGAAGGGGCTCGCGGGGGCGCTCGCGTTCGACGTCGCGAGCCTCAAGAGCGACTGGGGCTACGTCTTCGACCATGCCTCGCCGATCGGCGAGATCGTCGTCGCGTCACCCACCTACTACCGCTTCGAGGCGAGCTTCCGCGGCGCCGCCGCGCACGCGGGCATCCGCCCGGAGGACGGGCGCTCGGCGATCGAGGCCGCCGCCCGCGCGATCGCCGCGATGCGCCTCGGCCGCATCGACCACGAGACGACCGCGAACGTCGCCTCGATCACCGGCGGCGCCGGCGGGACGAACATCGTCCCGGAGCGCTGCCGGATCGTGGGGGAGGTCCGCTCGCTCGATCCGCTGAAGGCCGAGGCCGTCCTCGCCGAGCTCATCGACCACGTCCACGACGCGGCGAACACGCCGCACTGCACCTGCGACGCGGACGTCACGACGTCGCGCCTCTTTCACGGCTACCGCCATACGCAGAACGCGCCCGCCGTGCTCGCCGCCGAGCGCGCCCTGCGCGCGCGCGGGTACGAGCCCCGCCGGCGCTCGACCGGCGGCGGCTCGGACGCCAACGCGCTCGAGGCCAAGGGCTTTGCCTGCACGAACCTCGCCAACGGCACCGAGTACAACCACGAGCACCGCGAACGCGTCAGCGTCGCCGCGCTCGAGGCCATGCTCGACGTGACCTATGAACTGCTGGACGCATGCTCCGACTGAAGCGCGCGACGGTGCTCAACGCCGGACCTCCGGGGGCGATGGAGCAGCGCCTCGCGATCCAGGTGGACGGCGAGCGCCGCACGGCGATCGCCGACATCGGCCTCGTCGGCTCCTCGCAGGCCGGCGACGAGGTCATCGTGAACGTCGAGGCTGTCGAGCTGGGGCTTGGCTCGGGCGGCTCGGACATCGTCCACGTCAACCTGAGCCGCGGCCTGGACGGCGAGGGGACGCCGCGCGCGCACGTCATGAAGCTCAACTACACGAGCCTCCAGCACGCGGTAGCCCCCGTCGAGGAGGGCGACGCCGACGCGACGCCCGATCCGCCGAGCCTGCCGATCGGCCGCCCTGTCGGGGTGCTCGCGCTCCACGGCCAGCTCGCCCCGCTGGCGTGGGCGTTCGCGCAGGCGCGCCCCGGCGCCAGGCTCGGCTACGTCCAGACCGCCGGCGGCGCGCTGCCGGGCGGGCACTCGTGCACCGTGCGCGACCTGCGCGAGGACGGCCTGCTCGCCGGCCACCTCACCGCCGGCCCGGCGTTCGGCGGTGCCGACGGCGAGGCGATCACGACCGCCGCCGCGCTGCACCACGGACTCGTCGCGCTGGGCTGGGAGGCCGCCGTCGCCGGCCCGGGTCCCGGCATCCTCGGGTCGGGCTCGGCGCTCGGCCACGGCGGCCTGCAGGCGCTTGACTCCGCGCACACGGCGCTCGCGCTCGGCTGCCCGACGCTGCTCGTCGCACGCATGTCCTCGACCGACCTGCGCGCGCGCCACCGCGGGCTGAGCCATCACACGCACACGGTGCTCGAGCTGCTGCTCGCCGCGGTTGCGGTCGCGGTGCCGGCGGGCGAGCGGATCGAGGGCGTGCCTCGCCCCGCGCGCGAGGGCCTCTCGGCGGGCGGCGAAGCCAACGGCCCGGCCGCCGCAGGCCCGGAGGCTGGTGGCGCCGCCGCCGGCGGCCCGGCGCCTCGCGGCGCGGCGGCCGCCGGCCCGGCGGCTCGCGGCCCGACGCCCGGCGGCCCGGCTGCCGGCGGCCTTGACCGCCACGAGTGGCTCGCGCGCCCCGTGGATCTCGACGGCTATCTCGCGACGAGCCTGCCGTCGCGCTCGATGGGCCGCGAGGACCCGCTCTTCTTCGCCGCCGCCCTGGCCGCCGGCACGGCGCTCGCGGAGCTGGCTGCGCCATGAGCCCGAAGCGGATCGAGCCACTCGGCGGCGAGACGGTCTTCGAGGGCTCGCAGTTCAGCGTCCGCGTCGAGCGCTTCCGCCACGCCGACGGGGAGGTCGTCGAGCGCGAGCTCGTGCGCCGCACGGACGCCGCCGGGGTCGTCGCGTACGACGACGAGCACGTCTGGCTTGTGCGCCAGCCGCGCGAGGCGATCCTCGAGTACACGCTCGAGCTGCCGGCGGGCAAGCTCGACGTCGAAGGAGAGTCGCCGCTTCAGACCGCCCAGCGCGAGCTTGCCGAGGAGATCGGCCGCGAAGCGGACGCGTGGGAGCCGATCACGTCGTTTCACCCGTCGACCGGCTACACCGACGAGCGCGTGCACCTCTTCGCCGCGACCGGCCTGCGCGAGTCCGACGTCGAGGCCGATCTGAGCGAGCGGATCGAGATCGTCCGCTGGCCGCTGTCGGACCTCGACGGCGCGATCGCGGCCACGACCGATGCCAAGACGCTGATCGGCCTGGTCTGGCTGCGCGACCGGCTGGCGGGCTGACGGGCGAACGCACGCGGCCTTGCACCGCAAAGGTGCGGCCCAACCAGGCGGCGAACAGCAGGGCATGGCCGTCGCCACCGCAGTCTCCACCGCGCAGCGCTTCGAGCATCACGTCCTCGACTTCCTCGCCTACCTCGAGTTCGAGCGCGGACTGTCGCGCAACACGCTCGAGGCCTATCGCTCGGACCTCCTGCAGTTCGGCCACTTTCTCGTGCGCCACGGCCACGACGCGACGACGCTCGGCCACGCCGAACTCGCCGGATTTCTCTCCGAGCTCGCCATGGGAGGGCCCCAGCGCCCGCCGGTCGCACCGGCGACGATCCAGCGCAAGGCCGCGTGCCTGCGCTCGTTCTATCGCCACCTGCGCCGCGAGGAGGTCATCACCCACGACCCGACCGCGGAGCTGCGCTCGCCGCGCAAGAACCTCAAGCTGCCGCAGGTCCTCAGCCGCGACGAGGTCGCGCGCCTGCTCGCGGCCCCGCACGGCGCGGACCCCGCCGCGCTGCGCGACCGCGCGATGCTCGAGCTCATGTACGCCTGCGGTCTGCGCGCCAGCGAGGCCGTCGACCTCACCGTCGGCGCCGTCGACCTGCGGGCCGGCGTGCTGCGCGCGCGCGGCAAGGGCTCGAAGGAGCGGCTCATCCCGGTCGGCCGCGAGGCGGTCGCGGCCGCGCGCGCCTACCTCGAGCGCGGACGCCCGAAGCTCGTCGGCCTGAGCGACGAGCGCCATCTCTTCGTCAACCACCGCGGCGCGGGGCTCACGCGCCAGGGGCTCTACAAGATCGTCCAGCGCCACGCGCGCGCCGCCGGCCTGGAGGGCAAGATGAGCCCGCACACGCTGCGCCACACGTTCGCGACCCACCTGCTCGCCGGCGGCTGCGACCTGCGCTCGCTGCAGGAGATGCTCGGCCACGCCGACGTCGCGACCACCCAGATCTATACGCACCTCTCGGCAGATCGCCTCAAGGACGTCTACTTCAAGGCGCACCCGCGGGCTCACAGCGGGTCCGGTCCACCGCGGCCGTGACCCTGGCTCCGCGCCCGGCCGATCCGGACTGAGACAATGGGCGCGTGCGCTTCGCCCTGCTCAGCGTCGTCGCGGCCATCGTGCTTGGCGGCTGCGGCAACAGCCGCACGCCGGCGCCCCCGACCGGACTCATCCCGGCCCCGAACGTCTTTCGCGAGCTGACGTACCCCGCGGCGGGAGTCGCGCTCAAGGCGCCCGCCAACTGGCGCGAGGTCCGCGGCACCGATCCGCAGCTCGCGACGATCGCGATCGGCGATGCCCAGATCGCCCTCTGGCGCTACCCGCGCACCGAGCCGCTGCCGCAGACCCGCTCGCAGCTGCACGCCGCGCGCCAGGCGCTCGTCGCGCAAATCCAGAGCCGGGACTCGACGTTCGAGCTGACGACGTCGCGGCTCGTCATCAAGCCCGGCCTGCGCGCGGTCGAGATCATCGGGCAGGCTACGAACCACGGCGAGCGCCGTTCCGTCCGGTCGCTGCACGCCTACGGCCGCGGCGCCGAGGTCGTGCTCGACGCGTTCGCGCCGGCGAAGGACTTCGCGCGCGTCGACGAGCAGACGTTCGCGCCCGTCGCGCGCTCGTTGCGGCTGCTGGAGCCGAAATAGCCTTGCCCGAGCTGCCAGAGGTCGAGACGATCCGCCGGCGGCTGGCCCCGCTCGTCGAAGGCCGCACGCTGCGAGCGCTCGACATCCTCGACCCGCGCTGGTGCGAGCCGCTTCACCCGCACGCGTTGCGCGACGTGCTCGAGGGCCGGACGATCGAGCGGCTCGGCCGCCGCGGCAAGTACCTCGTCTGCGAGGCGGAGGACGAGATCTACCTGCTCATGCACCTGCGCATGACCGGGACGCTGCTCTACGACGCCCCGCCCGACGCCCGCTACGTGCGCGTGCGCGTAGAGCTCGGCGATGGCCACACCGTCTCCTTCTGCGACCCGCGGCGCTTCGGCACGGGCCAGCTCGCGCTCGGCCGCCCCGCGCTCGACGCCTTCTTCGGCGCGCGCCTGGGCGTCGAGCCGCTCGGCGAGGACTTCACGCCCGAGCAGCTGTACGTGCAGACCCGCACCAGGCGCGCGCCGATCAAGGCGGTCCTGCTCGACCAGCGCCGGATCGCCGGCGTCGGGAACATCTACGCCAACGAGGCGCTGTTTCGCTCGGCGATCCATCCGCTGCGCGAGGCTGGCCGGCTCAAGCGCGCCCAGGTGGCGGCGCTGCACGACGCGATCGTCGCCTCCCTGCACGCCGGCCTGGACGCGGGCGGCGCGACGATCGACGACTTCCGCCATCCGGACGGCGTCAAGGGCGCCTTTCAGCACGAGTTCCTCGTGCACGGCCGCGACGGGGAGCCCTGCTTCGTCTGCGGCGCGACGATCCGCAAGTTCGTCGCCGCGGGGCGCGGGACCTACGCGTGCGAGACCTGCCAGCCGCGCCCGCGCCCGCGCCCGCGTCGGCGCGGGTCCGCGCCGGTCAGACACGCGGGCTCATGAGCAGCTCGCGCGCGGCGTCGTCGTCAGGATGTCGGCGCTACGCCGCGAGCAGCTCGCGCAGGCGGCCGGACTGGTCGGCCGCGGCGGTCTCGTTGTAGCCGCCGACCAGCACGTCGCCGACGAAGACCTGGGGGAGGGTCAGCATCCCCGAGCTCTTGGCGAGCTCGACGAACGCGTCGGGGTCGCCCGCGATGTTGATCTCGCGATAGGCGATGTCGCGGGCCTTCAGCAGCATCTTCACCCGGACGCAATATCCGCACGCGTTCGTGGTGTAGACGAGAACCTCGCTCATGACGCAGGAAGGGTAGTGGGCCGGCGCGCCCAGCCGGGCGCCAGCCCGTTGAGCATCGCGGGTGGCGTCTGGCGCCGCGAGGCGGTACTCCGAGCCCGCAGCTTGTTCCTTGACGCTGACCTAGTCCACGAGCAGGTCGGCGAGCATCCCGGCCTCGGCCGCGACGGCGATCTCCTCGTAGCCGCCGATGAGGATGCTGCCGATGAACACCTGCGGCAGCGTCTGCATCCCGGTCCGCTCCGCGAGCGCGCGGTGCTCGTCGGAGTCCTCGGGCACGACGACGTGCTCGTACGGGATCTCGCGCTTGTCGAGCAGGCTCTGCACCGACCAGCACGTCGTGCACAGCTCTGTGTCGTAGATCGTGACCTTGCGCATCAGCGGTTCCTGCGGGGCATCAGTCCACCAGCAGGTCCGCCAGCATCCCCGAGCTCGCGGCCGCCAGCGTCTCGCTGCCGCCGCCGACGAGGATCGAGCCGACGTAGACCTGCGGGAGCGTCCGCATGCCACTGCGCGCGGCGAGCTCGTCGACCGCCGGCGTGTCCGCCACGAGCACGACCTCCTCGTACGGGATCTCGCGCGCGGCGAGCATGCCCTTGACCTGGTCGCACGTGACGCAGGCCTCCATGCTGTAGACGGTGACCTTGCGCACGGTCAGTCCGCGACCAGGTCCATGAGCATGCCGTTGGCGCTCGCGTTCTGGACCGCCTGCGTGCTGCCGAGGTAGATGTAGCCGACGAACGCCTGCGGCAGCTTCATGTCGCCGGCGCGCTCGCCGACCTCATGATGCTCCGGGGAGTCGGGGCTGATCACCGTCTCCTCGTAGGGGATCTCTCGGGACTCGAGGATCGCTTTCAGCGTCGCGCTGAACTGGCAGCCTTCTTTGGTGTACACCTGTACCGTTCTCATGGCCTCGAAAGTCTAGTTATCCGGCGTGTCGGGCTCGATCAAGACGGAGGCCGTGATCCTGCGCTCGATGCGCTTCGGCGAGGCCGATCGCATCCTCCATCTCTACACGCCGCACCGTGGCCGCTTGGGCGCGATCGCGAAGGGCGTGCGACGGGCGCGCAGCCGCTTCGGCGGACGGCTGGAGCCCTACTTTCGCCTGCAATTGGTCCTCTACGACGGCAAGAGCGACCTCCTGACCGTCACGAGCGCCGAGACGATCAGCGGACATCCGCGGCTGCGCGAGCACGCCGCCGCGCTCGATTCGGCGGCTCGCGCGTGCGACGCCGTGTCGCGCCTGTTCGCCACGCCCGAGCCGCATCCCGGCGTGTTCGCGCTCCTCTGCAACGAGCTCGCGCTGCTGGATGCGGGGCCCGCCGGGGGTCGGTCTCACGCGACGCACGAGAACCAGCTCGCCTTTCGCCTCAAGCTGCTGCTCGCCGCGGGGCTTGCGCCGCACCTCGCCGCGTGCGCCGCGTGCGGCGAGGCCGATCACCTGACCTCGTTCTCGGGCGCGGCGGGCGGCGTCGTGTGCGGCGCGTGCGAGGCGTCGGGCTTCCCGCTGGGCCAGGAGGCGCACGAGTTTCTCACCGGCGCGCTCGGCTCGCCGCTCGCCGACGCGCCGCACCCGAGCGAGCTCGCGCTGCGCCAGGCCGATCGCGCGATCTCCGAAACGCTCGAGCACCACGCCAACATTCGACTTCGACCGGCCCTTCCTGGATAGGATCCGCTCGTGGGTGCCACCGAGGTCAGGGTCAAGTGGGTCTATGAGTTCGCGGAGGGATCGCGTGACATGCGCGACCTGCTCGGCGGCAAGGGCGCGAACGTCGCGGAGATGACCCGCATCCTCGGTGCGGACCGGGTACCGGCGGGCTTCACGATCACGACCGAAGCCTGCGTGACGTACATGAACGCGGGCCGCGAGCTGCCCGACGGGCTCGACAAGCAGGTCGACGACGCGCTCGCGCGCTTGGAGTCCACCGCCGGCAAGAAGCTCGGCGATCCGGACGACCCGCTGCTCGTCTCGGTGCGCTCGGGCGCGCGCGAGTCCATGCCGGGCATGCTCGACACCGTGCTCAACCTCGGCCTCAACGACCGCTCGGTCGAGGGCCTCTGCGCCCGCACGGGCAACGAGCGCTTCGCGTGGGACTCCTACAGGCGGTTCGTGCAGATGTTCGGCAATGTCGTGCGCTCCATCCCCGGCGAGCGCTTCGAAGCCGAGATCGCCGCGGCCAAGCAGCGCGCGGGCGTCAAGCTCGACACCGAGCTCGACGTCGGGCAGCTGCGCGAACTGCAGGCCGCGTTCGCCGCGCTGTTCGCGGCCGAGACCGGCGAGGAGTTCCCGCAAGCCCCGCGCGACCAGCTTGCGCAGGCGATCCGCGCAGTGTTCGACTCGTGGACCGGCAAGCGCGCTGTCGAGTACCGGCGCATCTCGCGGATCCCGGACGACTGGGGCACCGCGGTCAACGTGCAGCAGATGGTCTTCGGCAACAAGGGCGACACGTCGGGCTCGGGCGTCGCGTTCAGCCGCGACGAGGTCACCGGAGCGCCCGAGCCGTCGGGGGACTTCCTCGTCAACGCTCAGGGCGAGGACGTCGTATCGGGCGTGCGCAACACCCAGGACATCGCGGAGCTGCGAGACGTCATGCCCGAGGCCCACGCGCTGCTCATGGAGATCCTGCGCGCGCTCGAGGCGCACTACAAGGACATGCAGGACACGGAGTTCACGATCGAGGAGGGGCGTCTGTACATGCTGCAGACGCGCAGCGCCAAGCGACCCGCCCAGGCCGGGGTGCGCTTCGCCTGCGATGCCGTGGCCGAAGGCCTGCTGACCGAGGCCGAGGCGATCGACACGATCGACACCGAGAAGCTCGATGCCCTCCTGCACCCCACGTTCGACCCGTCCGTCGACTACGCCGTGCTCGCGCACGGCGTCGCAGCGTCGCCAGGCGCCGCGAAGGGCGAGATCGTCTTCACGGCGCCCGATGCCGTCGAGGCCGCGGCGGACGGCCGCCACGTCATCCTCGTGCGCCCATTCACCGAGGCCGAGGACGTCGCCGGGTTCTTCGCGGCCCGGGGCATCCTCACGGCCGAAGGCGGCAAGGCGAGCCACGCGGCGCTCGTCGCGCGCGGGATGGGACGCCCGGCGGTGACCGGCGCGAGCGCGCTTGACATCGATCTCGCCAAGCGCGAGCTGCGCGTGGGGAAGACGCTCCTGCGCGAGGGCGACCGCATCGCAATCGACGGCACGACCGGGCAGATCACCGTCGACGACGTGCCGCTCGTGGAGCCGCAGATGGACGAGCACTTCGAGCAGGTGCTGGCGTGGAGCGACGGGCTGCGCCTGCTGGGCATTCGCGCGAATGCCGACACCCCCGAGGACGCGGCCAAGGCGCGCGCGTTCGGAGCCGAGGGCATCGGGCTCTGCCGCACCGAGCACATGTTCATGGCTGCCGACCGCCAGCCGAAGATGCGCGAGATGATCCTCGCGGACACGCTCGAGGAGCGTCGCGCGGCACTCGACGAGCTGCTGCCCCTCCAGCAGCAGGACTTCGAAGACATCCTCGAGGCGATGGACGGGCTCCCGGTGACGATCCGGCTGCTCGACCCGCCGCTGCACGAGTTCCTGCCGCCGGACGAGGACGACCCCAGGGCTCACGCTCTCCGTGAGGTCAACCCGATGCTCGGAACCCGCGGATGCCGGCTCGCGATCTTGCACCCGGAGATCTACGAGATGCAGGTGCGAGCGATCATGCGCGCGCAGTGCGCCGTGACCGAGCGCCTCGGTCATCCACCCCGCCTAGAGGTCATGGTGCCGCTCATCGACTACGAGCGCGAGCTCGAGATCATCGAGGAGGTCATCTTCCGCATCGCCAACGAGGAGGGCGTCAAGCGCGAGGACTACCTCTGCGGGACGATGATCGAGCTGCCGCGTGCATGCTTTCTTGCAGACACGATCGCCGAGCATGCCGACTTCTTCTCCTTCGGCACGAACGACCTCACGCAGACCGCGCTGGGCTTCAGCCGCGACGACATCGAGGGGAAGATCCTGGCCCGCTACATCGAGATGAAGATCTTCGATCGTTCGCCGTTCGAGACGATCGACACGCCGGGTGTGGGTCAACTGCTACGAATGGGCGCGTGGCTGGGACGCAAGACGAAGCAGGGCCTGAAGCTGGGGGTGTGCGGCGAGCACGGCGGCGACCCGGACTCGATCGACTTCTTTCATCACTCCGGGATCGACTACGTGTCCTGCTCGCCGTTCAGGGTCCCTGTCGCCCGCGTCGCCGCAGCGCAGGCAGCGATCCGCGACGGTACCGCGCGGTAGAGATCCCGCGGCCGAGCTGGCGGACAAACACGGAGGGGATCTCGGCGTGAGCGTCGAACATTCGTCCAGTATCGCGATCTTCCGGTCTACGATCCGAGAAAAGGCGGCTGCGAGCTGCCGGCGCCTAGCCGCCCAAGGGGGAGAATCATGAGTTCACGTACACGCAGGGTCCGGCTCGAACCACCGGCGGTCGGACGAAGGCGGCGACGCGGCCTGTTCGTCGGCGCGCTGACGGCGTGCGCGGCGCTGTTCGGCACGGCGTCCGCAGCGTGGGCGGGACCGGTGTTGGGCGTCGGCGTGAGCATTCCGCCGGCCGTCAACGTCGGAGACGTCAATCAGCCCGCGCAGATCCGGCTCACCAACATCTCGTTCTCGGGCGTGGGGCAGGCAGGGTTCGAGACCGACAGCTTCGACCTTCAGAACATCAGCGCGATCCTGACCTGCGCGACTCCGGCTCCGGCGAGCAACGACTGCAACGTCGGGACGCGTGACCCGGGGGTGCTGGTGCCGACGACGCTGACGGCGCAGGGGCGTCCGGGCTCCGCATGCGCCGGCCGGACGTTCGCGCTGGCGGAGGTCGACCCGGCCGTCGGGCGGTACTCCTTCACGCCAAACGCAGCGATCACGCTCGGACCTTCGGACCTGTCGGGCGCCTCGCCGCAGTGCATCATCGACTTCACCGTCGACGTGAAGAAGGCGCCGACGCTGGACGTGAACCCGGCGGCGGGCCTGCAGACGGTGATGAAGGCCGGCGCGCAGATCTTCGACCTCAACCCCACGCCGCCGAACCAGAACCAGAACGCCTCCGGCACGGGCACCTCGGAGACGACGATCACGCGCGCCCAACCGGCGATCACGACCATGGCGTCGGGCCCCATCTCCGTCGGCGGCAGGCTGTCGGACAACGCGACCGTGAGCGGCCTCGTCAACCCGGTGGCGGGAACCATCGACTTCGAGCTCTACTCCGATGCCACGTGCACCACGATGGTGTTCGCGTCGAGGGCGCTGCCGCTGACGTACAACGCTGCTCGGACCGTCGGGACGGTGAACTCGGCAGAGTTCACGCCGACCGTGGCCGGGACGTACTACTGGCGGGCCTTCTACAGCGGCGACGCGAACAACCTGGCTATCAGCGGTGCGTGCGGCGCGGCGAACGAGTCGACGCCCGTGTCGCCTCCGCCGACACCGCCGACACCGCCGACACCGCCGACACCGCCGACACCGCCGACACCGCCGACACCACCGACACCGCTGACACCGCCGACGCCACCGTGCACACCGCCGCCCGGTCCCGCACCGACCGGCGGCAAGCTCTGCGCTCGCGGCACTGCTGCGATTCGCGGGACGACCGGTTGCGCCGGCACGCCGTTCCGGGTCGTCGTACGGGGCAGGCAGATCGAGCGTGTCATCTTCGCGCTCGACGGCAAGGTCATCCGCATTCTGACGAGGGCCAACCGCGGCTCGCTCTACGTGCTGCCGGTGAATCCGCGGACGCTTCGCGTCGGCGTGCACCGGGTGGTCGCGCGGACGTCCTTCCGCAAGCAGAGCGGCACACGGGCGCGGACGCTGCGCGTGACGTTCAGCCGCTGCGCGCGGAGGGCGGCCTCACCCGCGTTCACCGGGTAGGACGGCGCAAGATTCGAGTAGGACCTCGCGCGAGCTTCGGCTCGCGCGAGGTCGTTCTGCGCCGGGTGGCGGCCCTGGGATCGCAGCGCTTGATTTCCGCGTAGGCGTCCGGCTAGTATCCGGAGTACTGCGGTAGCTCATGTCTCTGGGAGAGACGGTTCTTGCGCCGCCCCGAGGGGAGAATGGTTTCGATGATGGCTGGCAAGGTTGCTGGGCTCGGAGTGGCACGGAGCGCATTGATGGTTCGTCGGTCGACTAGGCGTGGCGGCGTGCGGCGTCGTGGCGTGGTCGGTGCGCTGGCCGTGTGTGCGGTCGTCTTCGGGATGCCGTCGGTGGCGTCGGCGGGTCCTGTGTTGGGCGTCGGGGTGAGCATCCTGCCGTTTATGACGGTTGGTGATGTGCATCAGCCGGCGCAGATTCGGTTTATCAACAACTCCTTCTCGGGTGTGGGCCAGGCGGGGTTTGAGACCGATAGTTTTGATTTGACGAATATCAGTGCGATCTTGACGTGTGCGACGCCGGCTCCGGCGAGCAACGATTGCAACGTCGGGACGCGGGATCCGGGTGTGCTGGTGCCGGATTCGGTGACGGCGAGCGGTCGTGTGGGTTCGGCGTGTGCGGGCAGGACGTTCACGGTGCTGGAGGTCGATCCGCTGGTGGGTCGTTACAGCTTCACGCCGGACGCGAACATCACGCTTGGTCCGTCGGATCTGTCGGGTAGCCCGTCGGTGTGCATCATCGATTTCTTCGTCGATGTTCGCAAGGCGCCGACGCTCGACGTCGATCCGACGCCGGGGTTGCAGACGGTGATGAAGGCGGGCGCGCAGATCTTCGATCTCAACCCCGCGCCGCCCAATCAAAACCAGAACGCGTCGGGCACGGGCACGTCGGCGACGACGATCGCGTTGAAGACGCCGACGATCAACACGGCGGCGTCTGCGGACATCGTGCTCGGCGCGGGGACGTTGAGCGATACCGCGACGGTGACAGGGCTCGTGAACCCGGTGACGGGCGTCGCGAAGATCCAGTTCATCGCCTACGGGCCGAACGACGCGAACTGCTCGGCGGCACCGGCGTTTGACTCCGGCAACATCGACCTGGCGTTGACCGGCGGTCCGCCGGCGACGGGCGGCACGGCGTCGGCGTCGTTTACGCCGACGGCTGCGGGCACGTATCGCTGGCGTGCGTTCTACAAGGGCGATGCGAACAACAACGCGGTGAGCGGGCCATGCAACCCGCCCGTGGACGATGAGAGCTCGGACGTCGCGCCCGCGACGCCGACGATCAACACGGCGGCGTCTGCGGACATCGTGCTCGGCAGTGGTGTGTTGAGCGATACCGCGACGGTGGCGGGTCTTCGCAACCCGGTGACGGGTGTCGCGAAGATCCGGTTCATCGCGTACGGGCCGAACGACGCGAACTGCTCGGCGGCACCGGCGTTTGACTCCGGGAACATCAACCTGACGTTGACCGGTGGTCCGCCGGCGACGGGTGGCACCGCTTCGGCGTCGTTTACGCCGACGGCTGCGGGCACCTATCGCTGGCGCGCGTTTTACATCGGGGATGCGAACAACAACGCGGTGAGCGGTCCGTGCAACCCGCCCGTGGACGATGAGAGCTCGGATGTCGCGCCCGCGACGCCGACGATCAACACGGCGGCGTCTGCGGACATCGTGCTCGGCAGTGGTGTGTTGAGCGATACCGCGACGGTGGCGGGCCTTCGTAGCCCGGTGACGGGTGTCGCGAAGATCCGGTTCATCGCGTACGGGCCGAACGACGCGAACTGCTCGGCGGCACCGGCGTTTGACTCGGGCAACGTCAACCTGACGTTGACCGGCGGTCCGCCGGCGACGGGCGGCACCGCTTCGGCGTCGTTTACGCCGACGGCTGCGGGCACGTATCGCTGGCGTGCGTTTTACATCGGGGATGCGAACAACAACGCGGTGAGCGGTCCGTGCAACCCGCCTGTGGACGATGAGAGCGCGGACGTCGCGCCTGCGACGCCGACGATCTCGACCGCGGCGTCGGCGGACATGGCGCTCGGCAGTGGTGTGTTGAGCGATGTCGCGACGGTCAGCGGGCTCTCGAACCCGGTCACGGGTGTGGCGAAGATCCAGTTCATCGCCTACGGACCCGACGATGCGAACTGCAGCAATCCCCCGGTGTTTGACTCGGGCAACATCAACTTGACGCTCACGGGCGGTCCGCCTGCGACGGGCGGCACCGCAACGGCATCGTTCACGCCGACGGCCGCGGGCACCTATCGCTGGCGTGCGTTCTACAAGGGCGATGCGAACAACAATGCGGTCAGCGGGCCGTGCAACCCGCCCGTCGACGACGAGACGACGGTCGTGACGCCGGCGACGCCGGACATCTCGACGACCGCCTCCGCGGACATCGCGCTCGGTGCCGGGGCGATCAGCGACGTCGCGCGGGTGACCGGGTTGAGGAACCCGGTGACGGGTGTGGCGAAGATCCAGTTCGTCGCCTACGGGCCCGACGACGCGAACTGCACCGGAACACCGGCGTTCGACTCCGGCAACATCGACCTGACGCTCACCGGCGGGCCGCCCGCGACGGGCGGCAACGCGTCGGCGTCGTTTACGCCGACGGCCGCGGGCACCTATCGCTGGCGTGCGTTCTACAAGGGCGACTCGAACAACAATGCCGTCAGCGGGCCGTGCAACCCGCCCGTCGACGACGAGACGACGGTCGTGACGCCGGCGACGCCGGACATCTCGACGCTGGCGTCGCTGGACATCGTCCTGGGGGCCGGGATGCTGAGCGACACGGCGACGGTCACGGGGCTTCGCAACCCGGTGACGGGCGTGGCGAAGATCCAATTCGTCGCGTACGGGCCCGACGATGCGAACTGCTCAGGGCCGCCGGCGTTTGACTCCGGGAACGTCAATCTCACCTTGACCGGCGGTCCGCCGGCGACGGGCGGCACCGCTTCGGCGTCGTTCACGCCGACGGCCGCGGGAACCTATCGCTGGCGCGCGTTCTACAAGGGCGACGCGAACAACAACGCCGTGAATGAGCCGTGCAACCCGCCGTTCGATGACGAGATGAGCGTCGTCGCGCCGGCGACGCCGGACATCTCGACGGCGGCGTCGGCTGACATCGTGCTCGGCGCCGGTCTGTTGAGCGACACGGCGACGGTCACGGGGCTTCGCAACCCGGTGACGGGCGTGGCGAAGATCCAATTCGTCGCGTACGGGCCGGACGACGCGAACTGCTCGGCGGCACCGGCGTTTGACTCCGGGAACGTCAATCTCACCCTGACCGGCGGTCCGCCGGCGACGGGCGGCAACGCGTCGGCGTCGTTCACGCCGACGGCGGCGGGCACCTATCGCTGGCGTGCGTTCTACAAGGGCGACGCGAACAACAACGCGGTCAGCGGGCCGTGCAACCCGCCTGTGGATGACGAGATGAGCGTCGTCGCGCCCGCGACGCCGGACATCTCGACGGCGGCCTCGGCGGACATCGAGTTCGGCACCGGACCGGTGAGCGACACGGCGACGGTCACGGGGCTTCGCAACCCGGTGACGGGCGTGGCGAAGATCCAGTTCGTCGCCTACGGACCCGACGACGCGAACTGCACCGGTCCGCCCGCGTTCGACTCCGGGAACATCAACCTGAACCTCACCGGTGGTCCGCCGGCGACGGGCGGCACCGCGTCGGCGTCGTTCACGCCGACGGCCGCGGGCACCTATCGCTGGCGTGCGTTCTACAAGGGCGATGCGAACAACAACGCGGTCAGCGGGCCGTGCAACCCGCCCGTCGACGACGAGACGACCGTCGTGACACCGGCGACGCCGGACATCTCGACGACCGCCTCCGCGGACATCGCGCTCGGTGCCGGGGCGATCAGCGACGTCGCGCGGGTGACGGGGCTTCGCAACCCCGTGACGGGTGTGGCGAAGATCCAGTTCGTCGCCTACGGGCCCGACGACGCGAACTGCACCGGGACACCGGTGTTCGACTCCGGGAACATCAACCTGACGCTCACCGGTGGTCCGCCGGCGACGGGTGGCAACGCGTCGGCGTCGTTTACGCCGACGGCCGCGGGCACCTATCGCTGGCGTGCGTTCTACAAGGGCGATGCGAACAACAACGCCGTCAGCGGGCCGTGCAACCCGCCGCTGGACGACGAGATGACGGTCGTGACACCGTCGACGCCGGACATCTCGACGACCGCCTCCGCGGACATCGCGCTCGGTGCCGGGGCGATCAGCGACGTCGCGCGGGTGACCGGGTTGAGGAACCCGGTGACGGGTGTGGCGAAGATCCAGTTCGTCGCCTACGGACCCGACGACGCGAACTGCACGGGTCCGCCCGCGTTTGACTCGGGGAACATCAACCTCACCTTGACCGGTGGTCCACCGGCGACGGGCGGCAACGCGTCGGCGTCGTTCACGCCGACGGCTGCGGGCACCTATCGCTGGCGTGCGTTCTACAAGGGCGACGCGAACAACAACGCCGTCAGCGGGCCGTGCAACCCGCCCGTCGACGACGAGACGACGGTCGTGACGCCGTCGACGCCGGTCATCACGACGAACGCATCGGCGCCGATAGTTCTCGGCAGCGGCACGGTGGGCGACAACGCCGTCGTGAGCGGGCTGTCGAACCCGGTCACGTCCGGTCCGGGGTTGGCCACGGTCGAGTTCCGGCTGTACGGCCCTGACGACGCTGTCTGCGCGACGGCGATCTTCACGTCGGCGAGTCGTCCCCTCACGTTCAATGCTTCGAACACGTCGGCGACGGCGGTGTCGGAGACGTTCACGCCCTCGGTCGTCGGCACGTACAGATGGCGGGCGTTCTACAGCGGTGACCGCAACAACGCCGCGGTCTCGGGGCTGTGCAACGCGGCAAACGAGACGACGGTCGTGACGCCGTCGACGCCGGTCATCACGACGAACGCATCGGCGCCGATAGTTCTCGGCAACGGCGCGGTGGGCGACAACGCCGTCGTGAGCGGGCTGTCGAACCCGGTCACGTCCGGTCCGGGCCTGGCCACGGTCGAGTTCCGGCTGTACGGCCCCGACGACGCCGTCTGCGCGACGGCGATCTTCACGTCGGCGAGTCGCCCCCTCACGTTCAATGCTTCGAACACGTCGGCGACGGCGGTGTCGGAGACGTTCACGCCCTCGGTCGTCGGCACGTACAGATGGCGGGCGTTCTACAGCGGTGACCGCAACAACGCCGCGGTCTCGGGGCTCTGCAACGCGGCAAACGAGACGACGGAGGTGGCTCTCAGCGCGCCGAGGATCCTCACGCAAGCCTCGGCGAGCATCCAGCTGGGTGCCGGCACGCTCATCGACAACGCGACCGTGGTCGGGCTCGTGCAGCCGATCTCGGGTGCGGACGCGGGCACCGTGGAGTTCCGTCTCTACGGTCCGAACGACGCCACCTGCTCGACCGTGACCTTCACTTCGCCGACCAGGCCTCTGACGCTCAACGGCGCCCGGACGGAGGGCTCGGCGACCTCCGAGCAGTACACGCCACTCGCCGCCGGCACCTACTACTGGCGCGCGTTCTACAGCGGCGACCGGAACAACCTTCCGGTTGCTGGAGCGTGCACTGACGCGAACGAGCAGACGTCTGTGACGCCGCCTCCGCCACCCGCACTCCCGCCGGCGCCACCGCCGCCGCCGCCACCACCACCGCCACCACCACCACCAGCCGCTGTGGCTGCGGTGGTGTGCACGCCTCCGCCCGGGCCGGCTCCGGCCGGCGGGGAGCTGTGTGCTCGCGGTGCCGCTGCGATCCGGGGCAAGTCGGGGTGTCAGGGCACGCCGTTCAACGTCGTCGTGAGCGGACGTCAGATCGAGCAGGTCGTGTTCACCAAGGACGGCAAGATCGTCCGTACCCTGTCGAAGCCGAACTCGGGCATTCGGTGGGTGTACAAGGTGAACCCGCGCGCGGAGCGGTTCGGGATCCATCGCGTGCTTGCGCGGATCATCTTCACCAAGCAGAGCGGCACGAAGAACCGGACCTTGCGCGTGACGTTCAGCCGCTGTGCGCGCCGCGCCGCATCGCCGGCCTTCACCGGCTAGCGGCCACCTTCCGCCGTCGCGCTTTCGGGTTTGCGCGGCATGGCCGAGGGCAGCCTGCGATCAGCAGGCGCCCTCGTCCATGAATCGCCTGCTCACGGCGCTCGAGCGGTCGTCAGCGGCGAAGCGAGCGACAGGGCGAAGGTAAGCGCTTGCATCCGTCCAGGGACGTGGTTAGCATTCCGTCCTCGCGGCCACAGATGTCTATGCAAAGCGCCGCCCGAGGGGAGAATGTTTCGATGATGGCTGGCACGGTTGCTGGGGCTTGGGGTCGATCGGTGGTTGGGCGTGGCGGCGTGCTGCGTCGTGGCGTGTTGGGTGCGGTTGCGGTGTGTGCGGTCGCGTTCGGGATGCCGTCGGTGGCGTCGGCGGGTCCTGTGTTGGGCGTCGGGGTGAGCATCCTGCCGTTTATGACGGTTGGTGATGTGCATCAGCCGGCGCAGATTCGGTTTATCAACAACTCCTTCTCGGGTGTGGGCCAGGCGGGGTTTGAGACCGATAGTTTTGATTTGACGAATATCAGTGCGATCTTGACGTGTGCGACGCCGGCTCCGGCGAGCAACGATTGCAACGTCGGGACGCGGGATCCGGGTGTGCTGGTGCCGGATTCGGTGACGGCGAGCGGTCGTGTGGGTTCGGCGTGTGCGGGCAGGACGTTCACGGTGCTGGAGGTCGATCCGCTGGTGGGTCGTTACAGCTTCACGCCGGATGCGAACATCACGCTTGGTCCGTCGGATCTGTCGGGGAGTCCGTCGGTGTGCATCATCGATTTCTTCGTCGATGTTCGCAAGGCGCCGACGCTCGACGTCGATCCGACGCCGGGGTTGCAGACGGTGATGAAGGCGGGCGCGCAGATCTTCGATCTCAACCCCGCGCCGCCCAATCAAAACCAGAACGCGTCGGGCACGGGCACGTCGGCGACGACGATCGCGTTGAACACGCCGACGATCAACACGGCGGCGTCCGCGGACATCGTGCTCGGTGGGACGTTGAGCGATACCGCGACGGTGACGGGGCTCGTGAACCCGGTGACGGGTACGGCGAAGATCCAGTTCATCGCCTACGGGCCGAACGATACGAACTGCTCGGCGGCACCGGCGTTTGACTCGGGCAACATCAACCTGACGTTGACCGGTGGTCCGCCGGCGACGGGCGGCACCGCTTCGGCGTCGTTTACGCCGACGGCTGCGGGCACGTACCGCTGGCGCGCGTTTTACAACGGGGATGCGAACAACAACGCGGTGAGCGGTCCGTGTAACCCGCCTGTGGATGATGAGAGCTCGGATGTCGCACCTGCGACGCCGACGATCAACACGGCGGCGTCTGCGGACATCGTGCTTGGCGGGACGTTGAGCGATACCGCGACGGTGGCGGGTCTTCGCAACCCGGTGACGGGTACGGCCAAGATCCGGTTCATCGCCTACGGGCCGAACGATGCGAACTGCTCGGCGGCACCGGCGTTTGACTCCGGGAACATCAACCTGACGTTGACCGGTGGTCCGCCGGCGACGGGCGGCACCGCTTCGGCGTCGTTTACGCCGACGGCTGCGGGTACGTATCGCTGGCGTGCGTTTTACATCGGGGATGCGAACAACAACGCGGTGAGCGGTCCATGCAACCCGCCTGTGGATGATGAGAGCTCGGATGTCGCGCCTGCGACGCCGACGATCAACACGGCGGCGTCTGCGGACATCGTGCTCGGCGGGACGTTGAGCGATACCGCGACGGTGGCGGGTCTTCGCAACCCGGTGACGGGTACGGCCAAGATCCGGTTCATCGCCTACGGGCCGAACGATGCGAACTGCTCGGCGGCACCGGCGTTTGACTCCGGGAACATCAACCTGACGCTGACCGGCGGTCCGCCGGCGACGGGCGGCACCGCTACGGCGTCGTTTACGCCGACGGCTGTGGGCACCTACCGCTGGCGTGCGTTCTACATCGGGGATGCGAACAACAACGCGGTCAGCGGTCCGTGCAACCCGCCTGTCGATGATGAGAGCGCGGACGTCACGCCCGCGACGCCGAACATCAACACGGCGGCGTCGGCCGACATGGCGCTCGGAAGTGGTGTGTTGAGCGATGTCGCGACGGTGACGGGCCTTCGTAACCCGGTGACGGGTGTCGCGAAGATCCAGCTCGTCGCCTACGGGCCCGACGACGCGAACTGCACCGGGACACCGGTGTTCGACTCGGGGAACATCGACCTGACGCTCACCGGCGGGCCTCCCGCGACGGGCGGCACCGCAACGGCGTCGTTCACGCCGACGGCCCCGGGCACCTATCGCTGGCGTGCGTTCTACAAGGGCGATGCGAACAACATCGCGGTCAGCGAGCCGTGCAACCCGCCCCTTGACGACGAGAACACGGACGTGACGCGGGCGCAGCCCACGATCACGACGAATGCCTCGGCGGCGATGGTCCTGGGCGCGGGAGAGCTGAGCGACAACGCCGTGGTCAGCGGGCTCGTGAGTCCGGTCACCACGGGCGCGGGCGCGGGGACGGTCGAGTTCCGGCTGTACGGACCGAACGACGCGACGTGCACGACGGTGATCCGCACGTCGGCGAACCGCCCGTTGACATACAACGCAGCGGGGACGTCGGCGACGGCGGTGTCGGAGACGTTCACGCCGTCGGCGGCGGGGGACTATCGCTGGCGTGCGTTGTACAGCGGCGACGCGAACAACCTGCCCGTCGCCGGAGCGTGCAACGATGCGAACGAGCTCACGACGGTGAGCTTGCCTCCGCCGGTCGTGCCTCCGCCGGTCGTGCCTCCGCCGGTCGTGCCTCCGCCGGTCGTGCCTCCGCCGGTCGTGCCTCCGCCGGTCGTGTGCACACCTCCGCCGGGGCCGGCTCCGGCAGGCGGGGAGTTGTGTGCCCGCGGTACCGCGGCGGTCAGAGGCAAGTCGGGCTGTCAGGGCATACCGTTCAACGTGGTCGTCTCCGGGCGCCAGATCGAGCAGGTGATCTTCTCGCGCGACGGCAAGGTCATCCGCGTGCTGACGCGGCCCAACTCGGGCATCCGCTGGGTGCTGCCGGTGAATCCGCGGGCACTGAAGATCGGCGTCCACCGCGTGCTGGCGCGGGTGATCTTCCGCACCCAGAGCGGGACGCGGTCAAGGACGCTGCGCGTGACGTTCAGCCGCTGCGGACGCAGAGCGGCGTCGCCGGCGTTCACCGGCTAGCACCGCACCGCCGGGTGTGTCCGGGCCACTGGCCCCGGGCGCACCCGGCGTGCGCCGCTGCCGCGGCGATCGCCGCGGACCGTCGGAATCAGTCGACGAGCAGCACGGCCTTGCCGGCGATCCGGCGATCGAGCAGCGCCTTGATCGCCGGGGCCGGGTCGCGCCAGGACGCCTGGAGGTCGATCTGGCAGTCCAAGCGGCCGGCCGCGACGAGCCCGGCCAGCCGGCCGAGGTCCGCGGTCGCCGTGCCGGTCCGCTCGATCTCCTCGAAGACGAAGAGGCCGCGCAGGACCGCACCCGGTGCTCGGCCGAACAATGTCCGGGCGCCGAAGGACACGGGGGACGGGTCGCTGGAGGCGTAGGACACGATCGTTCCGCGCCCGGCCACGCGCCCGATGGCCGCCGATAGGCTCGCTCCCCCAACGCCCTCGAGGATCGCGTCGTACGTGACGTCGCCGTCGAGGTCGTACACGACGTCGCTCGCGCCGAGCTCGCGAAGCCCGCGGGCGCGGTCCGCATCGCGCGAAACGCCGGTGACGTGCGCACCGGCCTGCGCCGCGAGCTGGACGGCGAAGCGCCCGACGCCGCCGCTCGCGCCCGTGACGAGGACGCGCTTGCCGAGCACGAAGCCGGCGATCTCGAGCGCGCGCAGGGCGGTCAGGCCTGCGACCGGCAGCGTCGCCGCCTGCGCGAAGCTCACGCCATCGGGGAGCTCGGCGAGATGGTCGGTGCGCAGCGCGATCCGCTGCGCCCACGCGCCGGAGCGCGTGATGCCGACCACGCGCGCGCCTTCCGGCGGGCCGCTGGCGTCCGCGGCGGCGCGCTCGACGACGCCGGCGACGTCCCACCCGGGAATGGTGCCCTCGGGCTGCTCCCCTAGCCGGCGTGTCTCGCCGCGGTTCAGCGAGAACGCACGCACCGCGACGAGCGCCTCGAACGGCAGCGGCTGCGGGTCGTCGACCTCGGTGAGCGCGACGTGCGGCGGATCTTCGGTGGCGGCGAGCGCGAGCATCAGCGGTGGTGGTTGCGCCCGGATCGTAGTGCGCCGGCTCTCTCGGAGGGAAGCGAGGCCGGTGGCCGTCCAGTGCCTAGGGCTGGGCTTGCTTGAGCGCCTCGACGTCGCTTGCGAGGTCGTCGATGCGGCTTGACAGCTCGTCGATCGCATCCTGCGTCCCGCTCGCGGCGGACCCGCCCGAGGAGGGAAGCGACTTGACCGTGCTCTCGAGCTCGCCGATGCGGTTCGCGAGCGCGGCGCTGTCGCCGCCTCCTGAGCTGTCGGCGCGCAGCGCTTGAATCTGGCGGCTCAGGCGGTCGACGCGGTCGTCGATCTGCGAGACGCGCTCATCGCTCGCGAGGCCGCTTGTCGAGCCGCCGCCGCGCGCGGTGTCGTCGTCGATCGCGGCGTAGAGGGCGACGCCGAGCGCGACGAGCGCGAGGACGCCCACGACGACGATCCATGTGCGCAGTGCGTCGATCGTCGCTTCGAGGCGCAGCAGGATGGCGTTCGGGTCGACGGGCGGGGCCGCGACGCGCTCCTCGACGACGCGCGGCTGCGGCGCGGCGACGCGCTCGTCGACGACCGGCGCGGGGCGCGCCCGGCCCAGCGGCTCGGTCGGGCGGTCGGGAGGTGGAGGCGTCGACATGCCTGCACCAGTGTGCCCGCACCCGGCCGGAAGAAACCCGGGGGACGCGGCTGCGAGAATCGTCGGCATGGATGCCGTCAGCGCACCGGGCACCGTCGCGACGCGCTTCGCGGCGCGCCGGCAGGCATGGGAGGAGGAGCAGCTGGCGCCGTCGGCGGCGCGCTCCTACCCCGCCCGGCGCGCTGTCGAGGAGCCCGACTGCGCGCTGCGCACGCCGCTGCAGCGTGACCGCGATCGGATCGTGCACTGCAAGGCCTTCCGGCGCCTGAAGCACAAGACGCAGGTCTTCGTCGCGCCCGAGGGCGACCACTACCGCACGCGCATGACGCACACGCTCGAGGTCACGCAGATCGCGCGGACGGTCGCCCGCGCGCTCGCGCTCAACGAGGATCTCGCGGAGGCGGTCGGACTCGGCCACGACCTCGGCCATCCGCCGTTCGGCCACATCGGCGAGGCCGTCATCGACGCGTGCCTGCGAGATCGCTTCGGGACGGGGTTTCGCCATTACGAGCACTCGCTGCGGATCGTCGACGTCCTCGAGCGCGCCGGCGCGGGTCTCAACCTCTGCGAGAGCGTTCGCGACGGGATCCTCTGCCACTCCGGGCGCGCGCCGCAGCCCGCGACGCTCGAGGGGAAGATCGTTCGGGTCGTCGACCGGATCGCCTACATCAACCACGACATCGACGACGCGCTGCGCGCCGGCGTGCTCGACACCGCCGCGCTGCCCCGCGAGCCGATCCGCGTGCTCGGGGCGACAGGATCCGAGCGCATCGACGCGCTCGTCCACGACCTCGTCGAGACCTCCGAGCGCGGCGGGGACATCGCGCAGGGCGAGCAAGCAGGCGCCGCGATGGCGCAGCTGCGCGCGTTCATGTTCGACAACGTCTACCTCGGCGACGCCGCGCGCCAGGAGCACTCGCGGATCGAGCGCGTCCTGCACACGCTGTTCGAGCACTACGCCGGCGATCCGGCGCGGCTGCCCGACGGCGGCGGCGCGCCGGGCGCCGATCACGCGCAGCGCATCACCGACTACCTGGCGGGGATGACCGACCGCTACGCGGTGCGCGCCTTCAGCGCCCTGAGCGTGCCGGCGTCGTTCGCGCTGTGATGGTCCCGCGCTGATGGCTCTCTACACGAGCGACTCGAAGGAGCGCGTCCGCGACGCCGTCGACATGGTCGACCTCGTCTCGTCGCGCACGGAGCTGCGCCGCGCCGGACCCACGCGCATGACGGGTCTGTGCCCGTTTCACGACGAGCGCACGCCGTCGTTCGGCATCAATCCCGTCGAGAAGGTCTACTACTGCTTCGGCTGCCAGGCGTCCGGCGACGCGTTCACGTTCGTCATGGAGACGGAGGGCGTCGACTTCAAGGGCGCGCTCGAGCTGCTGGCCGACCGCTTCAACGTCTCGCTCGAGCTCGAGGAGGAGGACCCGCGCGCGGCCGAGCAGCGCAAGAAGCGCGAGCGGCTGCTCGAGCTGCTCGAGCGCACCGCGACGTTCTACGTGCGCCAGCTCTGGGAGTCGCGCGAGGCCGAGCGCGCGCGTTCCTACCTCGCCGAGCGCGGGCTCGACGAGGGTACGCTGCGCGAGTTTCGCGTCGGCTACGCGCCGAGCGCGTGGGACACCGTGCTCAACGGCTCGCGGCGCGCCGGCTTCGGCAACCGCGAGCTGCATGAGGCCGGGCTCGCCCAGCAGTCGCAGAAGACCAAGAAGATCTACGACCGCTTCCGCTCGCAGATCATGTTCCCGCTGGCCGATCCGCGCGGACGGGTGCGTGGCTTCGCGGGCCGCACGCTCGGCGACGCGGAGGACCGGCGGCCCAAGTACGTCAACAGCCCCGAGAGCGACCTCTTCCACAAGCGCAGCCAGCTGTTCGGCGCGGATCTCGCGCGCTCGGCCACGGCCAAGGCCGGCTTCGTCGTCGCCGCGGAGGGCTACACGGACGTCATCGCGATGCATCAGATCGGGCTGCGCAACTGCGTCGGCATCATGGGCACCGCCCTGACCGACGACCAGATCGACGGGCTCGCGCGCCTCGCTCCGGAGGTGCGGCTTGCGCTCGACGCCGACAGCGCCGGCAAGGAGGCGATGCTGCGCGCCGCTCGCGTCGCGCTGGCGCGCTCCGTGCCGCTGCGCCTGCGCGTCGTCGCGCTGCCGGCGGGCGAGGACCCGGCGGACGTCGTGCGTCGCGGCGGCGAGGAGGAGATCCGCCAGGGCGTGCAGGCGTCGGTGCCGTTCGTGCGCTTCCGCGTGCTGCAGGCGCTCGACACGGGCGACCTCAGCGATGCGGAGGGCCGCGATCGCGTGAGCCGCGAGCTGACCGAGGTCTTCTCGCTGCTGGGTCCGAGCGCCGAGCGCGAGGAGCTGCGGCGGATCGCCGCCGATCGGCTCGACCTTTCGCCGGAGCTGCTCGCGCGTGTGCTGCCGCAGGGCAGCGGAACCGTCCGGCCCGGGGGTGGCGCCGCGAGCGACCGCGGCGCCACGACCTCGGCGCGGTCGGGCCGCCCTCCCGCGGGCGATGACGGCGCGGCCGCGCTCGGCCGCCGCGAGCCGACGGAGCGGTCGTTCTTGGCGCTGTGCATCGCGCTGCCATCGCTCGGGGCGCCCGCGCTCGCCGAGCTCGATCTCGACGCGGACCTCACGAGCGCGTTCACCCGTCGCGCGGCCGAGCAGCTGCGCGCGCACCTCGACGCGCCGACCAGCCGGCCTCGACGAAGACGACCCGCTGCTCGCGTTCATGCGCGAGCTCGCCGTCGGCGACGCGCGCGCCGCTTCCCCGACGCCGGCGGCGTTTGAGATCGAGCGCCTGCAGCTGACGCTCGCGCGCCTGGACCGCGAGATCGCGGCCGCGCGCGTCGCGGCGAGCGGCGATATCTCCGATCTCGCTCGCCGACGCTGGGAGGCGCAGGCGCGCCTGTCGCGGGCCGTCGAGCTCGCGATGGACGAATAGATAGGTTTGGGCGTCTGATCGGCGCTGAGCAATCCGCGCGTAGCACCGATCCGATCGCTAGCATCATGCGCTGACGTAGGTAACGGATTGCCGAAGTGGAGGGGACGATGCTGACGAGAGCTCGCGTGCGAGATGCAGTACTGGCCTTGGTGGCGGCGGCCTTGACGGTGATGTCGCTCGCGGCAGGCGCGCAGGCCGCCGTCGCGCCGATCGGGCCCGACCCGATGGAGAACCTCGTCGAGCCCGGCTCGGCGGTGACGCTGTCGGACGAGAAGAAGATCACGCGCTGGGCGCACGCGACGGAGAAGCACCCGGTCCGCGTGGCCGCCGACAACAGCTCGCCTGTCATCACCAGCTTGCGTTTTGCCACCGAGGACAAGGAGCCGGAGGTCTACCTCGTGCTCGACGGCAAGGTCGACGGCGCGGGTGACCAGTGGCTGCACATCCGCCTGCCGGTGAAGCGCAGCGGGAGCACGGGCTGGGTGCCGGCCGACATGCTCAGCCAGCTCTACGTCGTGCGCACGCAGCTGACGATCACGCGCCGCACCAAGAAGGCGGTCTTGTACAAGAACGGCCGCGCCATCTGGCGGGCGCCGGTCGGGATCGGCAAGGCCGGCACGCCGACGCCCGCGGGCGACTTCTGGGTCCGCGAGCTCTTGCGCGGCGGCAACGGCGCCTACGGGCCGTGGGCGTTCGGCACGAGCGCGTACTCGAACATCCGCGAGTGGCGCGGGGCCCCCGTCGTCGGCATCCACGGTACGAACCAGCCGCAGCTCGTCCCCGGCGCTCCGTCGCACGGCTGCGTCCGCGTGCGCAACAACAAGATCAAGCAGCTCGCGAAGCTCATGCCGATCGGCACGCCGATCAAGATCGTCTGACGCGCCCGCGGCGCCGCGGCGCGGCCATGGGCTCTACACTGGCAAGGCGGCGCCCCGAGAGGCACCGTCTGACGGGTGCGCGATCCCCTGTGATGTAACGGCAGCATACTTGACTGTTAATCAAGGCGTGGTGGTTCGAATCCACCCGGGGGAGTGACAGCGGTTCCGCGCCCGGGCCGCGCGAAGCCCTGTGCGGCAGTCTTGTCCGCGCGTCGCGCAGCCGCTAGATTGGCGCCCATGGGCTGCCAGGGAGGGCGGGGGACGTTGTGCGTGCTCGGCGCGCTGCTCGTGTGCGCTCTCATCCAGGCGGCGCCGGCGAGCGCGCGCATCGCGGTCGACGACGTGCAGGTCGCGGAGTCCGACACCGCGACCTTCACGATCACGCGCAGCGCAGGGTTTCTGTCGGGGTCGGCGTCGGTCTCGTTTCAGACCGTGGATGGCTCGGCCGGAGCTGGCGACTACACCGCCCGCAGCGGGTCGCTGACCTTCGGCTCGGCGCCGTTCGGCGGGACCCAGACCCAGCAGCTGCAGGTCGCCATCACGCAGGACGCCCTGGACGAGGAGAGCGAGACGTTTCGCCTCGTGATCTCGGGCTCCGAGGTCGTCGACGGGTCCGCGACCGCGACGATCGTCGACGACGACCCGCCGCCGGCGCTGTCTGTCCTCGACGCCGCGCCCGTGCAGGAGGGCCCGGGAGCGAAGGCGCGGTTCGTCGTCGCGCTCTCGGTGCAAAGCGGCCGCGCGGTCTCCGTGGCGTTCAAGACGGCCGACGCGAGCGCCACGGCCGGGCAGGACTACGTCGCGAAGTCCGGCACGCTCGTGCTGCCTGCCGGCGCCACGCAGGCGCCGGTCGACGTCGCCATCCTCGACGACGCGATCGACGAGCCCGCCGAGACCTTCCAGCTACAGCTCGCCGCGCCGCAGGCCGCGACCGCCGGCGCCGCCACGGCGGTCGCGACGATCGTCGACGACGACGAGCCGCCCGCCGCGCCCGTCGCCGAGCCCGGGCCGCCGCCGACGACGACCGGCAGCGGGCTGCCGCCGAGCACGGTCCCTCCGCCGGCCGGCCCGCCGAGCGCACCGACAGCGGGCGGCACGACCGGGCGCACGGCGCTGGGCGTCTCGAGCCCGCGCCTTCGACGCCCGTCGACCGTGCTGGTGACGATCTCCTGCCCGCAGACCGCGGGCCGCTGTAGCGGCCGCGTGACGCTGTTCAGCATCGCGAGCCGGCGCTCGCGCGTGAAGGCGCTGCGCAAGGAGCGAAAGCTCGGCCGTGCCGCGTTCTCCGTGCAGGGCGGCCGCTCGCGGACGCTCTCGATGGCGCTCGGGCGCACGGACCGCGCCCTCCTGCGGCGCACCGGTCGGATGAAGGTGCGCGCGTACGCCATCACGCAGGACGGCGCCGGCCGCATGGGCGTGCGCTCGGTCGGCGGCACCCTCATCGCGCGAACCGCGCACTCGAGCCCGAGCAGCAAGTAGGGCACTCGCCGCCGGGGCGGCAGTCCGCGCGGTTCGGCGGCACGGGACGGGCTCGCGCGGTCGCAGGCGGCTGCGCCGGGGGCGCCAGTCCGCGCGGTTCGGCGGCACGGGACGGGCTCGCGCGGGCGCAGGCGGCTGCGCCGGGGGCGCCAGTCCGCGCGGTTCGGCGGCACAGGACGGGCTCGCTCGGGCGCAGGCGGCTGCGCCGGGTTCGGGCATCAGTGGACAGCGGGCGCGCGCGACGGGTCAGCCGGGTTCGGCGGTCGGGCGCGCGTCGCCCGCGGGGGCCGGCCGCGCTCGCCGCGACGGCTGTGCGAGGTCCTCGACGAGCTCCGCGGCGCGGGTCGGGCCGTCGTGCTCGGCGGCCCACAGCGCGAGCTCGCGCGCGCGAGCTTGCAGCCGCGGGCGTGCGAGCGCTCGTCCCACCGCGAGTCGCAGGCCTCGCGCGCCGACCATCCGCCGCGGCAGCCGCACGCCGACGCCCGCCCAGTCGACGCGCGCACCGTTCTCGTTCATGTCGCCGGCGGCTGGCACGACGACCACGGCGCAGCCGCTCGCGAGCGCGCGCGCGACCGTGCCGTGCCCGCCGTGACAGACGACGAGATCGCAGCAGGGCATCGTGCGCGCGTAGGACAGCCACTCGACGAGGGTCGCGTTGGGCGGGATGCGCAGCGGCGGGTCCGGGAGGGTCCGGTTCGACGAGGCCAGGACGCGGACCGGCGCGCTCGCGAGCCCTTCGATCGCGGCGCGCAGCAGGCGCTGCTCGGTGTCCTGCGAGGTCGAGGGCGCGAGCAGGACGAGGGGCTCGTCTCCCGGCGGGAGCGCGGTGTCGTCGCTCGGGGGCTCCCAGAGCAGCGGGCCGACCGTGTGCGTGCCCGGTGGCGCGGGGCGCGGGTACTCGAGCTGCGGGAAGGTGGCGACGAGGCAGAGGGCTTCGCTGATCCCGCCGTGCACGCGCGTCTGGGCGGGGAGTCCGATCCGCAGGCGCGTCTCGTTGAGCTGCGACCGGCCGAGCTCGAGGCCGCGGCGCAGGAGCGGGTCGGCGCCGCGCCACAGCATCCGGCCGAGCGCGGTGCGCGGCAGCCGCGCGCCGCTGGAGTACGGCGCGCTGCCGGCTGGCGTGCGCGGGTCGACGTGGGGGATCAGCGTCGCAACCGGCACGCCGCACAGCTCCCCGGCGAGGGCGGGCGCGAGCGTCAGGATGTCCGCGACGATCGCGTCGGGCGCGAGCTGCTCGACGAGCGGGAGCGTGTCGCGTGTCGCGCGCACGACCGCCTGATACGGGGTCAACGGGCGCTCGCGCGTCGGGAACACGGGGTACTCGGGCGCCGCCGCGAACGTCATGCCCTGCGCCTCGACGTCGGCGCGCCAGCGCGTCCAGGTCTGCAGGGTGACGTCGTGGCCGCGCGCGGCGAGCGCGCGGCCGAGGGCGATCATCGGGAAGGCGTGTCCGGGATCGCCGAAGGCGCCGAGCAGGAGCTTGCACCCCGATCTCGCGGACCCGGGCTGGCCCGGGTTAGCCGGCAAGCTCCGCGAGCTGGCGCAGCTGGGCGAGGCGCTCGTCGCGCGTGTACGCCAGCGGGCTGACGCCGAGCGTCCCGACGCCCGCCTCGCGGTAGACCGCGAGCCGGTCGCGGACGTGCTCGGCCGGGCCGCACAGCGCGACGGTGTCGATGAGCTCGTCAGACAGGCGGGCCGCAGCCTCGTCGCGCTTGCCGTCGAGGTAGAGGTCCTGCACGTCGCGCGCCTCGTCCTCGAAGCCGTAGCGACAGACGAGCGCGTTGTAGAAGTTCTGCGCGCGCGAGCCCATGCCGCCGACGTACAGCGCGACGAGCGGGCGGACGAGGTCGCGGCCCGCGGCGATGTCGTCGGTGATCGCGACGTAGACCGTGGGCGCGATGTCGAAGTGCTCGAGCGATCGGCCGCTGCGCGCCGCGCCCTCCTGCAGCAGCGTCCGCGACTCTGCGACGTGCTCGGGGGAGAACAGCGTCGGGATCCAGCCGTCGGCGATCTCCCCGGCCAGGCGCGTGTTGTTCGGGCCGATCGCCGCGAGGTAGATCGGGATGCGCTCCTGCACCGGTGAGATCGTGAGCTTCAGCGCCTTGCCGGGCCCGTCGGGCAAAGGCAGCGTCAGCGTCTCGCCGTCGAACGCAAGGCGCTCGCGGGCGAGCGCCTTGCGGACGACCGCGACGTACTCGCGCGTGCGCTGCATCTGCTTGGCGAAGCGCTGGCCGTGCCATCCCTCGGCGACCTGCGGGCCGCTCGAGCCGATCCCCAGCAGCATGCGCCCGCCGGAGAGCTGATCGATCGTCGCGGCCGTCATCGCGGTCATCGCGGGGGAGCGGCCGGGCATCTGGAAGATCGCCGAGCCGAGCTTGATCGTCGACGTCAGCCCGGCCAGCCAGCCGAGCACGGTCGCGGCGTCCGAGCCGTAGGCCTCCGCGGCCCAGACGGAGTCGTACCCGAGGCGTTCGGCCTCCTGGACGATCGCGCGCTGATCGGCGGACGAGAGCCCGAGACCCCAGTACCCGATATGCACTCCGAGCTTCATCCGAGCTTCATCTTGCAAGATACCTTTCATTACCAGGACTTCAGTTGTGCCGGGCGACGACCTCCCATACGGTGGCCGAGCCCCGACGAACGGAGAGAGCACCCTATGACAACGCCTCGCGAGCAAGCCCTGGCCGACCTTCGCCAGTCGATCGACACGTTGCCCGAGCGTACGCGCCGCGGGATGCTGGCGGGGATCGGCAGCAACACCGTGATCACCGGTGCGTTCGCCGACGCAAGCGGCGTCTGTCCGATGGTCGCCGCGGATCGCGCGAGCGCGGGGTCGAGGTGCATGGGCTTCCCGGAGGCGTGGGACCGCTTCACCGGCGTCCACGGCCGCTACATCACGCGCGCCGCCACCGACTACGAGGTGCTCCAGCTGCGCATGCAGCTCGAGGAGAGCCTCACGGCGCGCGCCGAGATGGCGGACACGAACGGCTTCGCCGAGGCGATCGCCGAGCACCACGCCACCGTCGAGGCGCGCCGCAGTCGCAGCCGCAACGCGAGCGGCGGCTTCCGCGTCGACCTCACGAGCGCCGTCGAGGAGCACCGCTCTGCCGCTCGCACCCGGCGCGAGCGCGAGGCCACCCAGGTCGGGCTGGACTGGCTGTTCGAGGAGACCCTCGTGCTGCCGGACGACTTCGGCGCGGCGCCCGCCACGGAGCCCGAGGAGGTCGAGGACTTCGACTTCTCGCGCGAGCCGGCGGTCATGGACGCCGGGCATCGCGCCCGGCCGGTCCTGAAGTAGGGGTTATCTGACGTCGTCCAGCTGCCCGCCGCCGGGCAGCTGGAAGACGATCTCCGGCACGACGCAGCCGGGGCTCAGCGCGAGCAGCATCCGCACGGCGGCGACGATGTCCGCCGTCTGGATCATCGCCTCGGGCGCGACGTGCTCGCGGACGAACTCGGTCATCGCCGTATCGACGAACGCGGGGCACAGCGCCGTCGACTTGATCCCGAGCGCGTTGAGCTCGCGGTTCATCGACTGCGTGAAGCCGACGACGCCGAACTTCGTCGCCGAGTAGACGCTCAGCCACGCCTCGCCCTGCTTGCCGGCGATCGAGGCGGTGTTGATCGCGAGCGCGTTGCCGTGCTCGGCTCCCGCCGCCTTGAGCATGTCGAGCGTCTCGCGGTACATGAGCGGGATCGCGCGCAGGTTCGTCGCGAGCTGGAGGTCCAGTCGCTTCGTGTTCAGCTCGCCGATCGGCGCGCCGATGCCCAGGCCGGCGTTGTTCATGAGCACGTCCAGGCGCCCGTAGGCGTCGCGGTGCGCGTCGGCGATGCGCCGGACGTCTGCCTCGTCGCCGACGTTCGCGGCAATGCGCTGGACCTCGAGCCCCTCGGAGCGCAGCTGGTCGTACGCCGCTTCGAGCTTCCCGGGGCGGCGCGCGGCGAGCGTCACGGCATGGCCCTCCTCGCCGAGCATCCGGGCGACGGCGAGGCCGATGCCGCTCGAGGCGCCCGTCACGATCGCAGCACGGTCGGTCATGCGGTCCACTCCTTGGTTGCCGATGGGTGCGGCGCTATCCAATCACGCGACCGCGTAGATTCCAGCGTCGATGCCCCGTGTGATCGCGATCCTGCTGGCCGCGCTGGCGCTGTCTTCGTGTGGTTCGGACGAGGGCGGCTCCGCGACCGCGCCCGCCGAGCCGACGGCCGCGAGCCCCGCCGACTTCCCGGCGGCGGACGGCAAGACGCTCGCGCAGCTCACCACGGGGCTGAAGCAGGGGGCGATCCTCACGCCGAGCAGCGCCTCCTCGCAGAAGGTCGGCTCGGACAACCGCCTCGGCTTCGCGATCGTCGACACGGCGAACAAGCAGATCGACGTGAGCGAGGTGGCCGTCTACACGGCCAAGGCGGACGGCACGGAGCTGCGCGGCCCGTTCGTCGCGCGCAAGGAGTCACTCGACGTCGCCGGCCCGTACCGCAGCGCGCTGACCGATTCAGACCTCGCCAACGGCAAGATGTTCTACGTCGCCAAGCCGGAGTTCGCGTCGTCGGGCGCGCACGTCGCGGTCGGGATCGTCCGGCTGGACGGCCGGCTCATGGTCGCCGACGCGCCGGCGGCGCTTGAGATCGGCGCGAAGACCGGCCCGCCCGACGTCGGCGACAAGGCGATCAAGGTCCACACGCGGACGGGCGCCGACGTCGGCGGCAACCTCAAGAAGCTCACCACCCGGGTCCCGCCGGCGCCCGAGCTGCTCGACACCGACTTCGCCGACGTGCTGGGCAAGCAGCCGGTCGTGCTGCTGTTCGCGACGCCCGCGCTGTGCCAGTCGCGCACATGCGGGCCCGTCGTCGACATCGCCGAGCAGGTCCGCGCCGAGAACGGCAAGGGCGTGACGTTCATCCAGCAGGAGATCTACCAGGACAACGACGCGAACAAGCCGGTCGTGTCGCAGGTCGCGAAATGGCGCCTGCCGACCGAGCCTTGGGCCTTCGTCATCGACCGCAAGGGCATCGTCGCGGCGCGCTTCGAAGGCGTCTTCTCGACGGGCGAGCTCGCGCGCGCCGTCGATCGCGTGAAGTAGCCGCGGAGACGGTCGCGAGCCGAGGGCGGCAGACCGGTCCGACGATCTCGGCGACGTCTACTCCACGCTCGACATCGGATCGAGTGGATACCTCACGCCGGGCACTCGCGCCGGACTGAGGTACGTTGCGCGTGTCGTCCCGAGCGGGGCGCGGGGGCCGGTAGCTCAGCGGTTAGAGCAGCGGACTCATAATCCGTCAGACGAAGGTTCGAGTCCTTCCCGGCCCATGTAGCCGACTCGCAAGACACGGGCGAAATGTCACGTCGGCGCTCGACACTCGCCCTGATGGCGCCGGACTCGGGCCGACTGGGGAAGACCCCGGTTCCTTGGGCCGTCTGGACGCCGACTGGTGGCTCTCCGAGGCAATTGGGAGGCAGCGGCGATGACCGACGGAGGGAGGGCTGACGGAGCCCCCGTCGGCTCGGGTCGCGTCGGACGGCAGGGCTCTGTCCCGCAAGAATAAGCGCGCCACGGTTGCAGCCGGCGACGCGGGCGACTTCATCCAGGAAACCGAGTCGGCTCCGGTCGAGAGAGACGTCGTGGCGCAGGATGGCCCGGCGCCGGTCGTGGCCGGCTGCCGATCAGCTACCTGCGCCGGCCGCAGTCGACGCGCCCGAAGTGCGGGGCCTCGCTGTACTCGGGTTCGGCCGCGAGGTCGTGCAAGCGGCGCGACTGTCCCGGCTACGTCGGTGTCTGGATGGGCATCAGCGCGGGTTGCGCGAGAACCCCCGTCGCGTATGGCGGACTGACGCGCAGGCTGACGCTGACCGCGCCCGGTGTCGACGCGCTGCCGTGGGAGGAGCGGGCATGCGCGCACCTGGGGGCCGCACCGTCACTCGGGCACGCGCGGGTGCCGCGTCGAGGCGACGGCGCTGCGTCGATTCAACGAGGTTTCGATGCGCGCGTGGTCGGCGCTCTGGAATGTAGTGCGCGACCGCGCTAACCGCGACCACATGACCCTCGCCGCATCCCCTACTCGCTTACGCACTGAGCCGCAGCAGCGCGGCGCGATCAACTTCCACATCGTCTTCGTCGCCGTCAGCCCGCGCGGACGTGGCGAGCTCGATGACGTCGCGCGCGACGTTCGGCGCCGGCTACGGGTGGCGTCGCGTCCACCTCCCCGACGCCGACGAGGCGGGCAAGCGGCTCGGCGGCCGAGCCGCCCGCGGCCTCGCGCTCTACGAAGCGGGCCGGGCGGCGTGCTGCCTGAGCAAGTACCTCAGCGCCGAGTTGAGGTCCGACGTGCGCGAGGTCGTCGTCAGCGGCCAGGCGCCGAAGCGAGCTCTTTATGTGGCGCCGCGCCTGACGATGCGTACGCGCTGCACGATGCGCAACCCGCGGACCCGGCGCTACGCCTTCATGATCGACCGGGTGCGGCTGCCCATGCCAGCCCGGTAGTCCTGGCTACGGGACTAATCGGCTGCGCTGCATGCGGTGCTACCGCCAGCGCCACCCGAGCACGCTGTGGCCGCAGCTCGTCGCCGACGACGACTGACCCCGTGTCGAGATGCTCAGCGCCGGCCAGGCGTTCCACGGCGGCGATGGAACGGCGGCCCGCCCCTGCCCGCCGAGAGCCGCAAGCGCGCGCGGGGGACCGGACACGCCGTCGGGCGCCCGGCCGGCCGGCCGCCGCGCGCCCGCTCGCGCGTCCCGCCGGGAAGGACCGCCCGGCGCTCCGCCGCAGGCGGATTGATCCTGCACGACACTCGAGGTACGCCGTGTCGATCTCATCCGATCGCTGCCACGAGTTCATCGATACAACGCAGCAGCCGAGCAAACGACCGGCATCGGGTCGCCACCAGGTCATGATCCATGCGAGCCGCCAAGGCGGGTTGATGAATTGGCTTCACGTACTTGCGTGGTGCCTGCCACGCTGCGACCCGCGGTACGGCCGACACCCCTTCGTAATCGTCGAGCGGCGGGACTGCTAGTTGGCTGGGGGCCAAGGTCTCCGGCGAGGCGAGGAGCCAGTTCTCAAACTCGCGGCTGGCCAAGCAGGCTCTTATCGGTAGATGAGGGACTGCGTCGAGGCAACGCGCCGTGACCTCCGGCCCCAGTTCGCAGATCAGATCGTCGTCGGCGTCGCAGGTGATCAGCACGGCGGCAACGTCGGTCTGCAACGACGCGAGCGTCGCAAAGCGCTCCAGCTCACCTACTCGCAGTAGCTTGCCGCGACCCTTCGCGTTGATCGCTCGCTTCACTGCGATGTCGTGGACGGCGCGCCTTTGCAGGTGAGCGCGCACCAGGATTGGCATCGCCGCCTGGTCGCCGTCTCCCTCGACGACGAGACTGATCGCCCTCACCTGCTAAACCTGAGGCTCAAGGGCGCCGCTGCGTAGCAACTCTCCAGGAGAGAAGAGCGCGTCTTGGACCGCGAGCTTCGAGGACTGAGCAAGTGTCGAGAGCTTCGAGTGGCCATCCGCGGCGGTGACTAGGTAGATGGAGTCGGGGTCAATCGAATCCAGGATCTCGGAGCTGTGTGTCGTCAGCACGATTTGGCTCATGTCGGATCGCGCTTCGAAGACGTCCATCAGCGCCTGTTGCGCCGCGACGTGGATTGTCGCCTCAGGTTCCTCGATGGCGAGAAACCCAGGTGTATCGCGCTGGTACAGGGCGAGCAGGATTCCGAGGAGTCGCAGCGTGCCATCCGACATCTGAAGGGCTTCGAACGTGTTACGACTGCGGCCGGCGCGCTGCTTGAACTCAAGCGTCAGCTTGTTCCCATGGCTAACCACGCGTACGTCATCGATCCCGGGTACGACGTGGCCGAGCATTTCGACGAGATCCGTTCTGTCCTGCGGATCCAGGTGACGGAGCACGCTCGCGGCGTTACTGCCGTCCGGCAGAAGCTCCACCCCTTCGTCGGGATCCTGGAGTTCTCGCAGCTTGTCCGGAACGACTGAGTAGACGCGCAGGTTCCGAAGCGTGGCCAACACGGGCGATAGCTCGAATACGCCGAAAAGCGGTAGCCCCAGCGCGCCGGGCTCGACCCTTAGGCTGTTGTCGCCGCGCGACCTGCCGATGTGCATGGCCGAAAGGAGATCGGTAACGCGGCCGTCCCGCAAAGCCAAGCGCGCGACCAACTCATGGTTCTGTGTCAGCCGGCACTCCTCCTCCGCGACGCTGTAGCTCCCCTCGGGACCGGATTTGATCCTGAACGAGTACATCGCTCTGAACTGCTCTGGATACTCCAGCTCGATCCAGAGCTTGCAGTTGCGCGGGCGGGTGGGAGAGGTATGACGCACCGCTCGGATACCGCCGCGTCTTTCCAGGGCGGTGTAGAGGCTAAGCCGGAGGCTGTCGGACACGAATCGGAAGAGATCGAGGACGCTGCTCTTGCCGGCAGCATTAGCGCCCACGATCGCGGTAAGCGGATGCGGCTGAAACGTGACCTCGCGAAATGCCCGAAAGTTTGTCGCGCCGACTCCGCAGACGCGCACTGGACCGCGCCCTACGCCCACGGCGAACTGCATCGCTCGTTCGTCCGGCTCACTGCTCCCAGCTGACGCGCGTTCGGCCATCGGGCCAGCATACGCTTGCCGCTCCCGCAACTTCCCGTCGGTGCTGCTCGCGGCTGGCGTCCTCGTGGGAAGCGTCGGCACGGGTCCCGTCCGACGCCAGCCGTACAGCCATCTGGATATGCCCGCATTGAGGGTGCGGACGGAGACGACGATGGGTGTCAGTGCTCCGTCCCCGTCGCGTGGCGATCTGCGACTCCGCGAGCCGACCAGCGGCGCGCGCCTCCTGCTGCGTGTCGAACGTGCCGACGTACCGCTTGCGGCTCGCCCTCGACGGGTCGTAACGTCGACGCTCCACCGCTTGCCACGACGCTTGGTCGTCATGGACTTCCCCTCCGCCAGGGCTCGCACTCGGGACCTGGAAGCGGACCGTCCTACGTCCTTGCTCGTGACGGATCCCGGCGTGCACCGAGCAGTGCTGTCCGGCGCGGAAGTAGCGTCTCCAACGACGAGCCGTACGACGTAATTGCCGCCGCGCTCCCCAGCCCGCATCGCGCAGCGTGCACGATCCGCTGTGAAGATGACAAAGCCCCCGGGGGAGCGACCGATCACGTTAACTGCAACACACCGAATCTCGGCGTAGCGATGCGGGGC